>CAVXZE010000010.1:0-292453 GCA_963766175.1 uncultured delta proteobacterium | reverse complement strand
AGTTCAGCTGCGCCACGATCTCCCGCCCCAGACGAATCGCGTCGTGCTCGTCCGCCGCCAGGTAGTCCGACACGCCCGAGATGCGGCTGTGCATCTCGGCACCACCCAGCTCTTCCTCGTGCTGTCTTCGTGAATCGCCATCTTCACCAGCGGCGGCCCGCCGAGGAACACCTTCGCCCCCTGCTTCACCATCACCACGTAGTCCGACATGCCGGGGATGTAGGCACCGCCGGCCGTGGACGAGCCGAAGACCAGGCAGATGGTGGGAATGCGCTCGGCGGATCGGCGGGTGAGCTCGCGGAAGCCATGTCCACCCCGCACGAAGATCTCCGACTGGAACGGCAGGTCCGCCCCTCCGGATTCGGTGAGGTTCACCATCGGCAGGCGATTCTGCTGGCAGATCTCCATGGTGCGGGTGCTCTTGGTCACGCTGTAGGGGTTGAGGCTGCCGCCTCTCACCGTAGGCTCGTTGGCAGTGACCACGCACTCGACGCCGGAGACGACGCCGATGCCCGAGATGACGCTGCCCCCGAGATGGAAATCCGTGCCCCAAGCCGCCAGCGGCGCGATCTCGAGAAAGGGAGAGTCCCGGTCGAGCAGCAGCTCGATGCGCTCTCGCGCCATCAGCTTGCCCCTGCCCGATGTGACGCTTCACGTACTTCTCACCGCCGCCCGCGCGCACCAGCTCGAGCTGCTCGTTCAGGAGTGCGATCTGCTCGAGAAACCCGGCCCGGTTCTCCCGGTAGGTCTCCGAACGCGTGTCGGCGTGGCTTCGAAGGATCTCCATCTGGCGCGGCCCCCGCTCAGAGCCCGAACATCTTGGCGAGATAGTGCATCATGACTTCGTCCGCGCCGCCACCGATGCTGATCAGCCGGCTATCGACGAGGAGCGTCCGGCGGCGCTCTCCACGTACCCGTAGCCACCGTGCAGCTGAAGGCACTCGTCGGAAACGAACCGGCTCATCCGGCCGCTGAAGAGCTTCGCCATGGAGATCTCACGGGTGGCGTCCTGGTTTGCGAGGCGCTTGCGGACGCACGCGTTGGTCAGCTCCTTGGCAGCAACGATCTGCGTCATCATCTCCACGAACTTGAACTGCGCGACCTGCATCTTGCTGAGCGGCTTGCCGAAGAGAATGCGCTCCTCGCAGTAGCTCTTGGTCGTCTCCCACAGGAGCTCGGCGCCCGCGTTGGCCATGATGCAGGCGATCAGCCGCTCGTCCTGGAACTGCTGCATCTGCTGCTGGAAGCCGCGCCCGACCTCGCCGATGGTGTTGGCGATCGGCACTCGCACGTCCTCGAAGAAGAGCTGTCCGGTATCCGAGCCCCGATTGCCGATCTTGTCCAGGAGCTGATACGAGAAGCCCGGGGTATCCGTCGGCACAGACCTGCGAGAAGCCTCCGTAGCCGGCCTCAGGATCGTTGACGACCAGCACGCACATCCAGTCGGCAATCGCGGCATTGGTGATGTAGATCTTGCTCCCGTTGATCACCCAGCTGTCCCCGTCGCGCACCGCCCGGGTCTTGATCCCGGCCACATCGGATCCCGCGTCGGGCTCGGTGACCGCGATGGCACCCACCATTTCGCCCTTGATCGATGGCACCAGGAAACGCTGCCGTAGCTCGTCGGAGCCGAAATCGTGCAGCGAAGGCGTCGCCATGTCGGTGTGGACGCGCTGATCGCCATGGTCACACCCGCATTGTCGCAGCGCGCGATCTCCTCGAAGAGGACCGCGGTAAAGGACCAGTCGAGCCCCGCGCCGCCCCATTTGGGGTCGTAGCGCAGCCCGAGCATGTCCAGGTCGCCCATCATCCGGAACAGGCTCTTGTCCATGCGGCCCATCTCATCGAACTCGCGCGCCCGGGGAGCCAGCTTTTCCTCGGCGAACTTGCGCGCGGTCTCGCGAAAGAGCTCGTGCTCGGGAGTGTCGAAGAAATCGGCCGGCATCGTCGCGTCCTCGGTCCTGCGGCGGCGGGCGTGGCGACCCTTGCGTCAGGACCGGCCGCGGCTCTTGGCACCCTTTGTTAGCCGCCCACCTCGCGTGAGTCCATCGCGGCCGCACCTGTGGGTTTTTGGGCCCAGTTCGCGCTCGCCAGGGTATGACCCATGTCATGTCATCCCCCTCCGCGGGTAGCCTAGCCTCGGATCGATGCATCGGATCCGTGAGCGCTTGCCCACGGCGAGGAGGTAGCGATGGCGGGGGAGATCCAGCGGCAGCTGGCGATGGTATTGGATCTGAACAAGTGCCTCGGCTGTCAGACCTGCACGATTGCCTGCAAGCGTCTGTGGACCCGCGACGAGGGCATGGAGTACATGTGGTGGACTCCGTGAACACCCAGCCCGGGCGCGGGACGCCGCGCGACTGGGAGCAGTCGGGGGGCGGGTTCCGGGAGGAGGTGCGGCGCGTCCGGGGCAGCTGCCCTCGCGTCGGGACTTCGGGGACGCCTGGAAGTTCAACCACGAGGAGGTCTTCTTCGGCGGCCAGGGCCAGAAGGCCCATCTCCAGGTGGTGGGGGAGCAGCCCGACTGGGGTCCCAACTGGGACGAGGACCAGGGCGGCGGCGAGTATCCCAACGCCTACTACTTCTATCTGCCGCGCATCTGCAACCACTGCACCAACCCGGCCTGCATGGCGTCGTGTCCCCGCAAGGCCATCATCAAGCGCGAGGAGGACGGCATCGTCCTGATCGACGAGGACCGCTGCCGCGGCTACCGCTTCTGCATCGAGGCGTGTCCCTACAAGAAGATCTACTTCAACCACACCACCAAGGTGGCGCAGAAGTGCATCTTCTGTTTCCCCGCATCGAGAAGAAGGTCACCACCGCCTGTGCCCGCCAGTGTCCCGGGCCGGATCCGCTTCGTCGGCTACCGGGACGACAAGAACGCCCCGATCTACAAGCTGGTGGACCACTGGAAGGCGGCGATCCCCCTGCATCCGGACTTTGGCACCGAGCCCAACGTCTTCTACGTGCCGCCGCTGGCGCCGCCGCGCTTCGACGAGAACGGTGAGATCGACGAGTCGCAGCCGCGCATTCCCGACGAGTACCTGGTCTACCTGTTCGGCCCGGTGGTGCTGGAGACCTTGGAGATCCTGAAGGCGGAGATGGCCAAGACGCGCGCCGGTGGAAAGTCGGAGCTGATGGATCTCCTGATCGCATACCGCTGGACCGAGATGTTCGGAGGCTTCGACCGCGACCCCGCCACCATCGAGTGGACCGGGGTCTGAGCCGAGATGTGGATCTCCAATGAGTGATTCGACGCTGACGGAACTCACGGGTGAGAAGGAGAAGACGGCCGCTGCGCGGAGCCGTACCTACGAGCTCTTCGCCCGTCTCTTCGAGTATCCCGACAAGGCGTTCGGCGAGGCGATCCGATCCGGGGAGCTGGCGGAGCAGATCCGTCAAACCCTGAGCGCCCTCGACCCCTCCCTGCTTCAAGACTCCGACTGGGCTGCACTCGGGAATGCCGGGGAGGAAGAGGACGATCTGGCCGTCGAGTACACCCGGCTCTTCGACGTCGGCGCCTCGGGACCACCTTGCCCCCTCTACGGGGGTCTCTACAGCGGCGCGCGCATGAAGACGATGGAGGAGGCGATCCGCTTCTACAATCACTTCGGACTCACCCTCTCGGATTCTCCGCGCGAGATGCCGGATCACATCACCACGGAGCTCGAGTTCCTCCACTTTCTCGCCTTCCGGGAAGCCGAGGCTCTGCACGGTGGAGAGGATCCCGGCCCTTTCAGGCGCGCCCAGCGCGACTTCGCCGCGCGTCACCCGGGTCGCTGGGTCCCGCAGCTGCGGGAGCGCCTCGAGGCCCAGGATCCAATGCCCTTCTTCCGGGAGCTGGTTTCCCAGCTCGAGCGCTTCCTGGTCCACGACCAGAGCCGACTGGTCGAGCTGACGGGTCCTGTCCCACGCGCCCCGCTAGCCGGCATTGCTCACCAGCTCGCTACTACGGACGCCGCTGCCCTGGTAGCAGGAGCAGGGCGGATCCGAGACCCAGCAGGAAGCCGAGCGCCCCGGATAGCTCCGGCGGGTCGAAACGCATTGCACGCAGTCGGTCGCGCAGCCAGCTGATCATTCGATCCGAAGGTACGGGGACGTCTAAGGTTCAACGACGTCCCCGTACGATGGCCTCCACAGGAGACTCTCATGACCGAACCGGCCGTCCTCTACGAATCCGACCACCAGATCGCCGAGATCACGCTCAATCGGCCCGAGAACCGAAACAGCATGACGCAGGACGTGCTGGAAGGACTGCGGGAGGCGGTGGCGCGAGCCCGAGCAGAGGAGGAGCTGCGTTGCGTCATCATCACGGGGCGCGGAAGAAGCTTCTGCGCGGGTGCCGACTTCAAGAGCCAGGCACAGCAGGAAGTCGATACTGCGCGGTTCGGGCACCCAACGAACGCACCTTCGAGATCTACAGCCCCTTCCTTTCGCTGCTCGAGATCGAGGTGCCCACGATCGCCGCCATGCAGGGACACGCCATCGGCGGTGGCCTGGGGCTCGCCGTCGTCTGCGACCTCCGCGTGGCCAATCGCGAGGCCCGCTACGGCGCCAACTTCGTGCGGCTGGGTCTGCACCCCGGCATGGCAACGACCTACATTCTCCCGCGCCTGCTCGGGCTACCCCGCGCGACGGAGCTGCTGCTGACCGGACGGATCATCAGCGGCGCCGAGGCCGCCGAGCTGGGTCTCGCCAACTACGCCGTCGATGCGGAGCAGGTCCTGGAGAAGGCCCGGGAGCTGGCGCGCGAAATCGCCGGCTGCGCGCCACTGGCGGTGCGCTGGACCAAGCGCTCCGTCTATCGCGGCATCGACTGGGATCCTCGCCGCGCCGCGGAGCTCGAGGCGCACGCCCAGTCGCGCACGCTCGAGACCGAAGATGCGCGCGAGGGGATCCGGGCTCTCCTCGAGCGACGAGATCCCGTCTTCAAAGGGCGCTAGCTCTAGCCGCTTCCCGCGTTCTGCTCGCGCGCGAAGCGCTCCTCGACGACGCGCTCGACGGTGTCGACGATGGCCACGGTCCGGGCGTCGAGCTCGATGTTGACCCGGTCGCCCGGCGCCTTCCTGCCGAGGTTGGTGAGGCGCAGGGTCTCGGGAATCAGGTGAAGCTCGAAGCCTCCCTCGCGGTCGATCTCACCCACGGTCATGCTCGCACCGTCGACGGCAATGAAGCCCTTCTTGAAGATGTAGTTCATCCATTCCTTCGGAACGCGGATGCGGATGTCGCAGACATCGCCCTCGTGGTGCACCTTGACGATCTCCCCGGTCCCGATCACATGACCGGCGACGTCGTGCCCGCCGATCTCGTCGCCCACCCGGGTGCTGCGCTCGACGGCGACTCCGGCGCCGAGCTCGAGGGAGTCCAGGGTGGTGAGGTCGAGGGTCTCCTGGATGGCGTCGAAGGTCACGCGATTGCCCGACCGCGCCACCACCGTCTGGCAGACGCCGTCGATCGAAACGCTCGCCCCTGGCCCCAGTCCCTCGGCCAGCTCCTCGCTGAGCTCGACCTCGTAGGTGAGCAGGTCGGGCTTCCGCTCCACTCGCGTGACCTCGAAGGTCCCGCGCATGATTCCTGAGTACATCTCTCCCGCCTCCGCTTACGGGCCAATGTAGCGAATGGCTGGAGCCCCGGTTGCGGACCTCCGCCCGGCAACCCGACACCAGAAACTCGACCGGCTGCTGAGAAGAGCGTCTAGGGAACCTTCTCGATGTCTCACGTGCACGGCCCGGTCGGCCGGGATCGGCTGCCAGGAGAAGAGCCGGAACTTGAGGTGGCCGTAGCCACCGGCGAAGCCCAGGTGCTTCACGTGACCTGCCTCCAGATCCGCCTGGCTGTACCAGTTCTCGTGCTGGTAGGGCTCGAAGCCGTTGTAGAGAATCACCTGGCCGGGACGGACCGCGGGCGAGATCTTCGCCTCGTTGATGGAATCGCCCTCGTTGCTCACCAGCCTCACCCTGTCGCCGTTGCCGATGCCGAGATCGGCGGCGTCCCGATCGTTGATGAAGACGAAGGGCTCACCGCGATGAGTGTTCTGGATGATGTTGTTGGTCATGTTCATCGAGTGGATGCTCCAGCGATTGTGGCCGCTGGTCATCAGGAAGCGCCGCTGCCCCCCGCCCACGTTGGTCGGCTCCTTGTGGGTCGGCAGCTCCTCGCCGGCCTCCAGGAACCACTCGTGGTCGATGTAGTACTGAGCCCGGCGCACCAACGTGTCGTAGGGAAGCTTGTCCTCGGTGTGCCAGCGCAGCGGGTTGTGGACCTCGTCGGGCTTGATCGTCGAGCCCTGCGACTGTCCGTGGCCCACCATTCCCCAGTTGGTGAAGCGCACGTGGCCCTTCTCGCGCAGGGTCGCGAGGTTCGCGCCTTCGGGCAGGAGCCCGTAGGTCGCGGTGTCCTGGAGCGCCTCGTCCCAGTACGTCTCCTCGTCCGTGACGGTACCGTTCAGCGTCAAGCGGTCGCGCATGCCCACCAGCTCGTGGGTGAGCCCCTTGTAGTCCGTGAACTTCTCCAACCCCCGGGCTGCCGCACGGCGCTCCAGCGCGGCCAGAAGCGCCATCGAGATCTCGATGTCCGGCTTGGCCTCACCTAGCGGTGGGGTCGCGTGGTCCGTCAGCACCCAGTTGAGATGGTGCACCGAGAGCATGGCGTGACCGATCTTCTCATAATGCTGCGCCGCCGGGAGGATGTAGTCGGAGTAGAGCCCGGTGGTGGTGATGCGGTAGTCGACCGACACCACCAGTGTCAGCTTGGGCCAGAAGTGCTCGAGCAGAAGCTTTTGACCACCGCGATTGCGTCGGAGGTAGTTGCCACCGGCCTCGAACAGCACCCGCGGCTCGATGGTCTGATACGCCTTCGAGTAGCTGGTACCCCACCAACCCTTCTCGATCGCCTCGGTGACGTACTCGTCGAAGGACCGCTTCATGGTGGGGTCGTTGTTCTCGGGGTCGTTCCAGCGCTCCTTGTACCCCATCTGGTAGTACCAGAGGAAGGCGGGCGGAACCGGGGCGCCGAGCTCACCCATCTCGGTCACCATCTCGAGCATGCGGTTCTGGATCATCTCCTTGGTCATGGTCGGGTCGGTGGATCCCACCAGACGCCGCATGGCGATCATGCCCGCGATCGTCTTCTGGGCCGCCTCCTGCCCTCTGCCCTCTTTGGCGGGCATCATCATCTCGCCGTCCATTCCCATGATCGCCCAGGAGCGGGTGCCGGTGCCCTTCTTGCCCCAGTTGCCGGTGAGCCCCAGCAAGAGCGCCATCGACCGCTCCATCAGGTCGCCGTGGTAGTACTTGCCCGAGTTCCAGCCGATGAAGATCTTGGTCTTCCGCGTCGCCACCTTGCGGGCCAGCCGGCGAATGTTGTCCGGGTGGAGCTGGCAGATCTCACCGGCCTTCTCCGGCGTGTAGTCCTCCAGGTGGCGGCGGAGCCGGGCGAAGACCGGCTCCACCTCCACCGTGCTCCAGTCCGCCAGCACCACCGAGTAGCTGCCTTCGAGAGCCGGATCGACGTCCGCCGAAGCCAACGTGTGCCGCGGCGCTGCCGTCAGCGTGTTGGAAGAGGTGTCCCACCAGAAGAACTGGTCTTCGCGGTCCCCCTGGTAGACCTCGTTGCCGCGCAGGAAGCGCCCGGTGTCCTTGCGGACCAGCAACGGCATGTCGGTCTGTTCCTGCACGAACTGCTTGTCGTACAGATCGCCGTCGATGATCACCTTGCACATCGCCAGCGCCAGGGCCGCGTCGGTGCCGATCCGCACCGGCAGGTGGTAGTCGGCGTGTATCGCCGAAGGGCTGTAGTCCGGCGCGATCGTCACCACTTCGCCGCCGTTGTATCGGGACTCGGCCACGTAGTGGTACCAGTGGATGTTGGTGTAGACCGGATTCGCGTGCCAGATCAGGGTGAGGTCGGCCAGGAACCAGTCGTCCATGGTGGAGACGGGGTTGTAGAGCCCCCAGGTCAGGTGGTATCCGGGGCTGAAGTCCTGAAACTCCGCATCGCCGTCCGTCATCGGCGTGCCGATGAAGCCGGTCCAGGCACGCGCGCCCTGCGCTCCGAGCTCCGGCGTCAGCGGTGTGATGACCGACTCCGGACCCTGGTCCTCGATGGCGTCGAGGATGCCGTCCGCAATCTCGGTGAGTGCCTGGTCCCAGGAGACCTCCTCGAACTTGCCCTCACCGCGCTCGCCGACCCGCTTCAGGGGCTTGGTGACCCGGTCCGGCGAGTAGTGGCAGTGGCTCCAGCAGGCCCCCTTCTGGCAGCCCATCGGGTTCATGTCCGGAATGCCCTCTTCGATCGGATGGTGGCTGCCGGACTGCTCCTCGCGGACGATCTTCCCGTTCTTGGTGTAGACCCGGAAGGGACAGCCCCCGGGGTAGCAATCCACCGCGTGGGTCCCCCACGTCACCGAGTCCCAGCTCCACTTCTCACGGTACCTGTCCGCCCAGTCGCCACGAATCGCTGCCACCCTCGATCTCCTTCCACAAGCTTCCGTCTCTATTTGTGCAACATCCGGGAGGGGGGTGATATGAGGATCGTCATACGGATTCATGGGTAGGCTACGGAGAAGTCTCCCCACGGGGGCGTCCGATTCTCTAGAATGCTGCATTGGCGAGGACGTTCTTTGCGTTCTTGCCTCTCGCCAGATCGGAGCAGCGATCTTCCATGCGCCCGTTCCTTCAGTTCCTCCTGCTCGGCGCGTTGATCTTCGCCGCCGACCGCTGGCTCCTCGATCGGGACGAAGATCCGGAGCCGACCCTGATCGAGATCTCTTCCGATCAGCTCGCCGTCATCCGGCGGACAGCGCTGGCCAGCATGGGGCGGCTACCCGACCAGGCGGAGCTCCGCGCGCTCGTCGACGCCGAGGCTGCCGAGGAGATGCTCTACCGCGAGGCCCTCGCTCTCGGGCTCGCCGGGCGGGATGAGGTCGTCCGACGGCGTCTGGTGCGAAACATGCGCTTCCTGAACCCGGAAGACGAGAGGAGTCCGGAGGCGCTCTTCCAGGAAGCACTCAGCCTCGGCATGGAGCGCAGCGACCTGGTGGTCCGTCGGCGCTTGATCCAGAGGATGCGCCTCGCCATCGAAGCCCGCGCCAAGGCGGACGAGCCCACCGAAGCCGAGCTACTGTCGTATCTCGCGCGGCACCCCGAGCGCTTCTCGTCGCCACCCCGTGTGAGCTTCTCCCACGTCTTCGTCGACCCGGCGAGGCGAGGCAGCTCGGCCGCGGCAGATGCCCGAGTGCTTCTCGCCAGGCTCCAGAGAGAGGGGAGTGGACCGGAGTTCCGGGACAGGCTGGGCGATCCTTTCCTCGCGTCCGGCAACGGGGCACTCCGCTCCGAAAGGGAGCTGGCGAAGCTGTTCGGCCCCGAATTTGCCGGACGCGTGATGGATCTCCGTCCGGGAAGCTGGGAAGGTCCGCTCCCCTCTTCCTACGGGCTCCATCTGGTCTGGGTTCGCGAGCGGACGCCCGGAGCGCCCCTCCCCCTCGGTGCGGTGCGCAACGAGGTCCGCTACGCCCTCCTGGCCGAGCGGGGCGAGAAGGCGCTCCAGAGAGCCATCAAGGAGCTTCGCGATCGCTACCAGGTGAGAATCGCTGCACCCTGAGGAGATCCACATGACCCAGAGACAGAACCGACAGATCGTGCTCCGCCGCCGCCCGGTGGGCGAGCCCGTAGAAGACGACTTCGAGCTGGTCACGACGACGATCGCGGATCCCGGCGAGGGCGAGATGTTGCTGAAGACGCTGTGGCTATCGCTGGATCCCTACATGCGGGGCCGCATGAACGATGCGAAGTCCTATGCGCCCCCCGTACGGCTGGGCGGGTTGATGATCGGCGGAACCGTGAGCCAAGTCGTCGCTTCCAGGATCCCCGAGTACGAGGCGGGTGACATCGTTTCCGGCAATCACGGCTGGCAGGAGTTCGCCATCGGTCGCCTGGGTGACGATCGTCTGGCCAAGGTGGATCCCCGGCTGGCGCCCATCTCGACCGCCATCGGAGTGCTCGGGATGCCCGGCTTCACCGCCTATTTCGGTCTCTTGCGGATCGGCCAGCCCAAGGCCGGCGAGACCGTGGTGGTCTCCGCGGCAGCCGGCGCGGTCGGATCCGTGGTCGGCCAGATCGCCAAGATCGAGGGCTGTCGCGCCGTCGGGATCGCGGGGGGCAAGGCGAAGTGCGACCACGTCGTCGACGAGCTCGGATTCGACGCCTGCGTCGACTACAAGGCCGGAAACCTGGAGGAGGATCTGCGGGCGGCCTGTCCCGACGGAATCGACGTCTACTTCGAGAATGTCGGCGGCGCGGTTCTCGATGCGGTCGTGCCTCTGCTCAATCGGGGATCGCGCGTCCCGGTCTGCGGCTTCATCTCCGCCTACAACGCCCGATCCCGAAGCGAGGTGAGAAGCCCGCTGGAGGTCCTGGGAGCACTGGATCCGCCTCCCACCCACCGCTTCTTCCTGGTGGGCGAGTGGATCCAGGAATACCCGGAAGCGATCACCACCCTCTCAGGCTGGATCGAGCAGGGAAGGCTAGTGTACCGCGAGAGCATCGCGAAGGGACTCGAGAACGCACCCCGCGCCTTCATCGGTCTACTTCGCGGAGAGAATCTCGGCAAGCAGCTGGTCAAGATCGCAGAGCCCGAGTAGCCACTTCAACGAGGCTCGCCCTCTTCGAGCCCCGGCCGCTCACCGCGCAGGCCGCGCAGGGCCAGGTCGACGGCACCGAGGCGGCGCTCGCCCTCGCGGGGGAAGGCGCCGCCGCCGGACTGGGCCATTACCAGGTAGTCGGCGAAGGCTGCCTCCATCGCCGCACTGTAGCCCTGGATGTCCTGGGCCTTGTTGATCGCCAGCTTCGAGACGCGCAGCGCCCTGCGACCGTTCTCGGAAACGCGACGCGCGTAGGCCAGCGTCTCCCGCTCCAGATCGGCCGCCGGGTAGATGCGGTTCACGAAGCCCAGCTCCCGCGCCTCCTCGGCGTCGATGAAGCGGCTCTCGAACGCCAGCTCCTTCGCCTTGCGCGGGTGGATGTCCCAGGGAAGCGAGAAGTATTCGACCAGCCCGGCGAGGAAGCGCGCGTCAGGAGAGGCGAACACCAGGTCCATGGCCGCGGCGATCATCCAGCCGCCGAAGATGCAGTAGCCCTGCACCAGGGCGATGGTGGGCTTGGGGAGGTTTCGCCATTTCAACGTGTAGTCGAGGTTGTATTTGCGAAACGCCTCGTAGAACTCGATTCCGCCCTCGGGGATCTCCCGTGCCTCCCAGTCAGCCCGCTGCTCGGGTGTCCCCAGATCGTGCCCCGAGGAGAAGTGCTCCCCCGCTCCGCGCACCAGCACGACACGGACCGCACCGTCGCGCATGGCGCGGTCCAGCGCATCGTCGAGCGCATCGAGTAGCGGCCAGCTCTGCGCGTTGCGGTACTTCGGACGGTTCAGTGTCACCAGAGCGATGGGGCCGTCCACCTCGTACAGGACGTCTTCCGCCGGCATTCTGCAGCCTCCCTTCCGGATGCTCCCGAGCATACCCGTTCCCGGAGTCCGACGGGCTCTGGGAGCCGAGGGCGCATGCCGGAGCCGAATCATCGCTATATTCAGCAGGTGGACTTCACTGCTCCCAGGCCGCCCAGCGGCCCCCGATCCTCCACCCTCCCGGGTTCGCACCCGGCATCGCTGGGATCCCGGCGGCTCACGATGGAGCCGCCGCCCCTCTATCCGGGCGCCATGGTAAACGTCACCAACCACTGCAACCTCCGCTGCAAACACTGCTTCGTCTTCCGGGAAGGGAACCCGAATCAGCCCGGAGGCGAGATGAAGCCCGAGCGCGTCCTTTCCGAGCTGCAGCGACTCCGCGACCGGCACGGAATACGCTTCATGATGTGGATGGGCGGAGAACCGATGCTTCGCTGGCGCACGGTCGAGAAGGGCATCTCTCTCTTCCACCGCAACCACATCACCACCAACGGAACGGTTCCGCTCAAGGACTTCGGACCCGACATCACCTACGTCATCTCCCTGGACGGCCCCCGGGAGGTGAACGATGCGGTGCGCGGGGCGGGCGTCTTCGACATGGTCATGAAGACGATTGCGGCGATCCCAGGCGATTTCCGCTCCGACGTCGTGGTCCAGTGCGTGGCGCACCGGGAGAACCAGGATCATCTCGAGGAGCTGGTGCGCGAGCTGCTTCCGACCAAGGCCCCTGGCCTGACCTTCAGCTTCTACGTGCCCCGCGCTGGCGAGGTCTCGCCCAGAGCCTGGGAGAGCAACGAGGAGCGAGAGAGAATCATCGACCTCGTCTTCGACCTGAAGCGCCGCTATCCGGGCTTCATCTGGAATTCGAGCCGCAGCCTCGACCTGATGCGGCCGGCCACCGCGAAGCTGGTCACGGACCACTGCCCGATGATGCAGACCATGCTGCCCCTCTACATCGAGGGAGATCACTTCACCACCCCGTTCTGCTGCTACGGCAACGATGTCGACTGCGATCGCTGCGGCTCCTGGGGTGTATTCGCCGCCGCAGCCAAGAACCCCGGCCCCTGGGACTCGCCGGAGGTCTGAGTCCCGAGCTCGTTCTTCTCGCCAGGCCGCTGAGCCTGGGGGGCAAGAAACGCGGGCGGGCGGCTCTATTGGCCGTCCTCCTCTTCGACCCGCAGCTTCAGCTCCTTCCGCTGTCGCTCCCGGCTTCGTTCGAGGTCGGCCCAGGCCTCGAGCTCGGCCGTGCGGCGACGGAGCTCCTGGACGCGCTCGTCCTCGGCCGGAGCCTCCGCCCCCTCGGAACCCCCGGGCCCCGCGGAGACCGCGGGTGGCCCGTTCGGTCCGCTTGGCGGCTCGTAGGTGACCCAGCGCTCGACCCCGTGAATCGAGTCGTCCAGGTCTTGCGCGGCGAAGCGCAGACGGTTGCGCCCTCTGGTCAGCTCGACGAAGCCGTCGAAGGTCCCGTCTGGAAAGACGCGCAGGGCGCGCGCCTCCGCTCCCGTGGTCTGGTTCACGACGCTGACCTCGGCCATGCCGACCAGGTCGAGCTGTCGCAGCCTGGCCACCACGAGCGCGGGACGCGACACCGTCTCGAGACGTCCGCCGGACCAGACAGCCATGCGCTCCATGATATCGAGCCCGGCCTCGGCCTCGGGCCCGATGGCGAAGGCGTAGAGGTGGATCCCGTCCAGCGCGGCGGCCATTGCCGCGGTGAGAGCGTACCTCTCGGCCCGGTCTCCATGGATCGGCCTGGTGGGAGCCCCGTCGGAGAGGAAGACGATCGAGCGGAGTCGATCGTCCGGAACGCCTGACTCCGGGCGGAGGGTCTCGTGAGACAGCTCTACGGCCGCCGCGAAGTTCGTTCCGGCGAGCTCCTGGTAGAAATCCTGGTGCAGGCTGCGAAGCGCCCTCTCCAGGTCTGGGCGAGAGCTTCCGAGGGGTGCCAGGACGTGAGCCTGCTCGGCAAACGTCAAGATCGCCACGCGGAAGCGGGCGGGATCGAGGCGCGCACAGAGAACTCGGGCGGCCTCGAGCTCCGCGGCCAGGACGGTGTCGTCGAAGTCCTGCCGTTCACGGAGCCGCTCCACCAGAGAATCGTCAGCCGCCTGACCTTCGAGCCAGGCGACCAGGGCGGGATCGGAGCGACCCAGCGGTCCATCGCCATCGAGATCGATCCCCGTGTCCTCCAGGGTGCTCTCGGAGACGTCGATCGCGATCACCACGTCGTGGCCGCTTCCGCGGCGGGAGCCGCCGTAGCCGCTCACCTCGAGGAGTGCGTGCTGCACCCTCGATTCGACCTCACTCGGTACATCGACGACCAACCACGGACGCTCCTCTCCGGTAGAAGCCGCTGCCAGGAGTAGAAACCCAACGAGCAGCGCGGGAAGAGCCAGAGATCGGTGCAGAATCGCCACGGCGGGGAGTATGCCAGCCCCCGGTCGCCCCCGCCCCTCTCGGTCAGATGGCGGCGGATCCGCCGCTACTTGCCGCTGAGCGGCGCTACGACCTGTTCGGCAAAGCTCTCGACCAGATTGGAGTCGCCCCCCTGGATCACGACGTAGCTGATGCCGGTCTCCTCTCGCTGTCGCTCCAGCCGGTCGCAGATCTCCGGGCCCGAACCCGCCAGGAAGAGCGGGCAGTTGGCCACCTCTTCTGCGCTCATCCCCGTATTTCCCGAGAGCATCTCACGCAGCGGCTTCGGATCGTCGGTGACAGCGCAGACGAAGGTGAGGGTATGGAACTCGATGGATTCCGGGTCGCGCCCCGCCTGCTCCGCCGCCTCCCGGACCCAGGCGACCTTCTCCCGCACGCGATCCGCCGTGACGTTCCGCGCCGTCTCCGGAGTGACCTTGCCCTGATCCACCATCGCGCTGATGCCCACGATGTCCGCGTGGCGCCCGGCCAGCCGCAGCAGCCGGGGGCCACCTCCACCGATCAGGATGGGCGGCACCGGGCCCTCCGGCAGATTCGCAGCCCGCTGGGCGGCCTCGGTGCGGTAGTGCTTTCCCGCGAAGCTGGTCGTCTCCGCGGTCCACATCCCCCGGATGATCGCCAGGGCCTCCTCGAGTCGCTGGATACGCAGGCCGGGCCGGTCGAAGGGCATCCCGGCCTCCTGATAATCGGACTCCATCCATCCGGCACCGATCCCGAACTCGAAGCGACCTCCGGAGAGCAGATGGGTCGTAGCCGCCGCCTTGGCTAGCACCACCGGGTGGCGGTAGTCCACGTCGTAGACCAGCGACCCTACGCGAATCGTCTCCGTCGCAGCGGCGACGGCAGCCAACGCCGCCACCGGCTCCCACTGGGTTCCGAAGTGATCGGGCCAGAAAATGGTGGAGTAGCCGAGAGCTTCGATTCTGCGCACGCGGTCGCGCCATTCACCGGCGGGAAGCTCGTGCAGCTGGACACCGAAACGGAACGGATGCGTCATGGGTCCGCGGATCCTCTCATCGTATGCGGGTTCTCTACTCGCGGGGCACGAGTCGCATCAGGTTCTTGTCGGGCTCTCCAAAAGGGTGGATGAACCGGTCCTGCCACCCGTACTTCTCGCGGAAGGCGGCGTTCGCGCGCTTCTCGAGCGACTCATCGTCGACCCGCTCGGCGCGTAGAGGATAGGCATAGCCACCGATCCGAAAGACCACGTTTGGATCGCGCTCGATGTTCTGGAACCACCGGCTGTCACCCGTGCGGATCAGACCCTCTCCGTCCACGACCGCGAGCCAGAGCTTCGTCGCCCGCTCCCCGCCGTCCGGGTCCCGGGTGACGATCGTCGGCACTCCTACATCGGCCACGGATTGCCAGTCGAGCGCCGTCTCGGCAGTCGGCGACACCGTCGAAGCACACGACACGGCGAGGAAGACTGCGCAGACGCTGAGGATTCTTCGATTCATCCGACTCTCTCCCCTTGAACCTGACCTCGACCGGGGTCGGCCACTCGCGGCCGAGCCCGGCGAGTCTACCACCATTGACAGTGCAGATCTGCAGCTGTGCGATCTTCCAGCTCGCCATGGCTCCAGGAGCGACCCTATAGTTGCGTCTCCCTTGAGCATAAGCCATTCGCGCGCGAGATGAGCATCAGCATCTTCGACATCTTCAAGATCGGTATGGGCCCCTCGAGCTCCCACACCATGGGGCCGATGCGCGCTGCGGCTCGATTCGTGGCGAGCCTGGCTGAAGAAACGGACGAGGTGCGCCAGCTATGCGTCGAGCTGTTCGGGTCCCTGGCACTGACGGGACACGGTCACGGCACCGACAGGGCCATTCTGCTGGGCCTGGAAGGACACCTCCCGGACGAGATCGACCCCGATGCGATCGAACCCATTCTGGAGCGGATCCGGTCCACAGGGCGGGTGAGATTGGGCGGCGCCAAGACCATCGACTTCGTCGAGAGCAGGGACCTCGTCTTGCGCGGCGACCAACTCCTCCCCGAGCACGCGAATGGCATGCGCTTCAGCGCCAACGATGCTCTGGGTAGAGCGCTGCTCCAGCGGGAGTACTTCTCCATCGGTGGCGGCTTCATTCTCGAGGGTGGAGATCGGACTCGAGCGTTGGACGAGCGTCCAGGCCCGTTGCGATACCCCTTCGACTCGGCGGCCGAGCTCCTCGCCATCGGTGAGCGGACCGGCCTGCAGATCGCTGACATCACACTGGCCAACGAGGCCACCTGGCAGGACGAGTCCGCCGTTCGGCAGCAGTGCGGGCGCATCTGGTCGGCCATGGAAGCGTGCATCGAACGAGGGGTGGCGGCCGAGGGGACCCTGCCAGGCGCGCTCGAGGTCCCGCGACGGGCACCCCTTCTTGCCGAGGAGCTGGTCTCGTCGAGTGGGAGAGGCCCATTGGAGGCCCTGGATTGGGTCAACGTCTGGGCAATGGCGGTCGCCGAGGAGAACGCAGCCGGCAGCCGGGTGGTCACCGCGCCCACCAACGGAGCGGCCGGCATCATCCCGGCGGTGCTCGAGTACTACCTGGAGCGCACCGCCGATGCGACGCCGGAAGGACTGATCCGCTTTCTCCTGACGGCGGGCTCCATCGGCATTCTCTACAAGAAGAACGCATCTCTCTCCGGGGCCGAGATGGGCTGCCAGGGCGAGATTGGGGTCGCCTGCTCCATGGCAGCAGCGGGTCTGGTGGCGGCGCGCGGTGGATCCAACGCCCAGGTCGAGAACGCGGCCGAGATCGGCATGGAGCACAATCTCGGGCTGACCTGCGATCCGGTCGGCGGTCTGGTGCAGATCCCGTGCATCGAGCGCAACGCGATGGGGGCGGTCAAGGCGATCAATGCCGCGAGGCTGGCGTTGTCCGGGGATGGTCGTCACATCGTTTCATTGGACCAGGTCATCGCCACCATGCGGCAGACCGGACTGGACATGTCCAGGCGCTACAAAGAGACTTCGCTCGGCGGTCTCGCGGTGAATGTGCCCGACTGCTGACACGAGCCGGAATCGCCCGTCAGCCCTCGTCCCTCGATCCAGCGGATGCCCACGCCGATCGTCGGAGCCGATACAGAAGGTGGCGCCGCAAGGAATGGCCTTCGGGGACGCGAGGATGATCGAAGTCGTCGACGGCCGCCCGGTGCATGCCAATCCTCTCCATCACGGCTCTGGAGCGGCGATTGGCGGCGACCGTGAAGGAGACGACTTCGTCGAGGCCAAGCTCCAGGAATGCGAAGCGGAGCGAGGCTCTGGCGGCCTCGCTTGCGTAGCCATTCCCCCAGCTCGCGTGTGCGAGGCGCCATCCGATCTCGACGGCGGGCGTGAAGTGGGCGTCGAACGGAACCGTGCCCAACCCGACGAAGCCGATGAAGGGCTCGCCCCCCTTCAACTCGACCGCCCACAGCCCGTAACCGTGCTGGTCGAAGTGTCCGCGGATCCGAGCCATGAAGACTTCGCTCTCCTCGCGAGAGGAGGTCGAGGGGAAGTGCTCCATCACCCGCAGGTCGGCATTCAATTCCGCAAAGGGGTCGAGGTCCGCATTCCTCCACGGGCGCAGCAGCAGTCGCTCGGTCTCGATCGTTTGCATCGGCGGAGCAGTCCTCTCGAGCGAAGCAGCCAGATGGAGAAGGCAGTGACCTGAATCCGCTCGATACCCGTGGAACCCTCCGGCGGGGCGGTGAGCCCGCTGGAGAATCATGTTCGGAGAATACAGCAGACTGATCAGGGACGACGCCA
This sequence comes from uncultured delta proteobacterium, assembly GCA_963766175.1. Lineage (GTDB taxonomy): Bacteria > Myxococcota_A > UBA9160 > UBA9160 > UBA6930 > CAVXZE01. Next base: position 274,826 of record CAVXZE010000010.1, on the reverse strand, counting down.
GGTTCCTGACCTTCAGCTCGCTTCACATGTTCTTCTCGGGTCCGGGCCCGTCGTTTCCCTTCGCGCTCTTCGCCGCTTCGTTTGCGGTGGTCTTCGCGCTCGGGTCCGTCTCGGTGACGATGCCCGCCCTCTGGGCCGAGGTGTTCGGAGTCGACTCCCTCGGAGCCATCAGCAGCATCGTGGGTTCGGCCGGCGTCTTTGCCACGGCTCTCAGCCCGGCGCTCTTCGGCTGGTTGCTCGACCACGGCCTCGACTTGGATCGACTGGTCCTCGGCGGAGTCGTGCTCGCCGTTCTCGTCTCGCTGGTCGCCCCAGCCCCGACCCGGCATCCCCGTGCGAGGGCTCCGATGTAGAGATGTGCGTAGGCGGATCGGAGCTCGAGGAATCAGGCCTGGCCGGCTCCGCTGCGCTCGGCGCGCTGCTGCACGAAGCGCAGGTAGGCGCCCGGTGGAGCGAAGGTGAGCCATGGGACCACTGCCATCACCAGGCCGCTAACCGTAACCAGAACCGAGGCCGCCAGGGAGTTCCCCATCAGCGTGATTCCCTGGAGATAGAGCCCGAGCAGTAGCAGGACCAGGAGCGAGGTCGCGGCGGCGCCCGCACCCCAGACGAAGAACCGATTGGTGACGACCGGGTCGGCGAGGCCCAGCGCCAGCCGGCGGCGCAAAAGTCCGTGGTAGCGGAGCGATTCGGCAGCCATCCAGGCGAAGGCCAAGGCAAAGCTCGCGACCGCCACCGGATCCCAGAACGCGGTCATCTGGCTGGGAGCACCGCTCAGGAATCGCGGTGCCGACGCCTGCACCATCATCGTCCTGCTGAGCGCACAGAGAGCGACGAGCGCCACCAGCAGTGCCCAGCGCCAGTGACTCCGAAGACCGAACGCACTCGCGGTGAAGAGACAGAGCCCGAGCTGGGTGAGCAGGTAGCCAACCTGCATGAACACGTACGCGTCGAGCATCAGCTGCGGGTCGAGGCGATCGCCGAGCCCACCGAGCGCCAGCCGGCTCACCTGCGCGAGCGCGAATGCGGAGAGCCCCAGACCCATGCAAAGCTCGGGAAGCTTTCGGGTCCTCCTGGCCAGCGAGAGCATCCGAAGGCCGACGAAGCTGCAGGCGAGCACCGAGAGAACGATCGACAGCAGCACCACGAGCACCGGGTCTCCCTCCTTTACTCGGATGACGGGATCGACTCTTCGCCAAGCGGCCTTGAGATCAAAGGCCACTCGGTGCCCACACTCGAATCTCCAAGGCAGTGCGAGAAGCGCGACGGCGCACCGGTGCGGCGCGCTGGATCCGGCCTGGGAAACCAGGTGAAGAATCTCTCGCAAGCCATCGAAATCGCTTCTCTTTGTCGTCCCCGATGCCTCGGGGCCGCTCCCGGTGGGGACTCCTGATAGTATCCTGCGGCCCCCGCTCTACCGGCCAGCACGAAGCCAGCCGGCGGCGACGGAGCGACAGGAGAGCCTCCCCGAATGACCGATCAACAGGACCGAGAGCCGATCCGCCTGGGTGTCGCCCTCGTCCCCGTGGTCTTCCTGATCGGCGCGCTCGTCCTGGCGATCAGCGTGTACGGACTTTCACCGCACATCCCCTTGATCTCTGCGGCAGCCGTGGCCGGCGCCGTGGCGTTTTTTCACGGCATCCCCTGGAAGGACGTCGAGGCCGGCATGGCGCACGGCATCAACCTCGCCATGGGCGCGATCCTGATCCTGATGGTCGTCGGCACCATGATCGGGACGTGGATTCTGGGCGGCGTGGTACCGACGATGATCTTCTACGGACTGAAGATTCTCTCCCCGGGCATCTTCCTGGTCGTGACGATGCTGATCTGCTCGATCGTGTCGCTGGGTACGGGATCATCATGGTCGACGGCCGGCACCATCGGTCTGGCACTGATCGGAGTCGGCTCCGCGCTGGGAATCCCTCTCCCCATGGTGGCGGGCGCCATCATCTCCGGAGCCTACTTCGGCGACAAGATGTCGCCCCTGTCGGACACCACGAATCTGGCGCCGGCGATGACCGGAACCGACCTCTTCTCCCATATCCGGCACATGATCTACACGACTGCACCGGCATTCGTGATTGCACTGATCCTCTACGCGGTGATCGGGCTGCGGTACGCGGGCGGCACCCTGGAAGCTCCGCAGATCGGAGCCATGCTGGAGACGATGGACGCGAACTTCACCATCCATCCTCTGCTCCTGCTCCCGCCGGTCCTGGTCATCGCCATGGTCGTGAAGCGGGTCCCGCCGTTGCCAGCGCTCCTGGGGGGAACGGTGATCGGAGGTATCTGCGCGGTCGCGACTCAATCGAGTTCGCTCGCCGAGGTGATCGCCGCTGCACACTCCGGCTATGTCTCGGCCACGGGAGTCGCCCAGGTGGACGACCTGCTCACCCGGGGTGGACTCATGAGCATGATGGAGACCGTCGCCCTGATCCTCTGCGCACTGTCCTTCGGCGGGATCATGGAGCACACGGGCATGCTGGAGGTCATCGCAAACTCGCTGCTCAAGATGGTCAAGGGAACCGGATCGCTCGTGGCGACCACCGTCGTCAGCTGCATCGGGATGAACGCGGTGGCCTCCGATCAATACATATCGATCGTGATTCCCGGCCGGATGTACAAGAACGCCTTCGAAAAGCGGGGACTCCACCCAAAGAATCTGTCGAGAGTGCTGGAAGACTCGGGAACGATGACCTCGCCGCTGATCCCTTGGAACAGCTGCGGCGCCTTCATGTGGGCCACGCTGGGCGTCTACCCGCTGGCGTACCTGCCGTACGCGTTCCTGAACCTGCTGACCCCGATCATCTCGGTGTTCTACGGATTCACCGGGATCACCATGGAGAAGACGACCGACGCCACGGCGGGGGCGGAGAATGCAGCCAGATCGGGGGACTGAAGAGGCCCTCAGAAGACTCGGAACTCCTCGAGCTGGAGCTCGTCGACCTGCACGCCGAGGCCGGGCGTCGCCGTGACGGAAACCCTGCCGCCGCGGACCTCGAGCCCGCCTGCCGCAACCCGCTGGAGCATCCCGATGTGGCCGTCCAGATCGGCGTAGGCGACCGCCGGATGGGAGAGCGCCAGGTGGGCGGCTCCGGCCATCGAGATCGGTAGCTCGTCCATGCAGCCGATCATCACTCGGGCACCACGCTCCCGGGCGATATCGCAGATCCGCGACGCCCCGGCCAGACCGCCGCTCTTCATCAGCTTGACGCACACCAGCCGTAGCCCGCGGAGTATCACCTCGCGCGCCTGATCGGGTCCGAGCACCGACTCGTCCGCCATCACCGGCACCAGGGCCTCCGCCGCGAGCGCGGCCAGGCCATCGAGGTCGGCGGCATCCACGGGCTGTTCGAGAAACTCGATCTCCTCGGCCAGCGCCCCCATCACTGCTCTCGCCTGATCCAAGGAGTACCCCTGATTCGCATCCAGTCGGATGCCTACTTCCGGACCGTGTGCCCGGCGCAAGGCGCGGACCCGGGCGATGTCTTCCCCGGGATCGCGCCCACCCTTGAGCTTCAGAAGCCCGAAGCCCTCCGCGAGGTGCTGTGCGGCCGCGGCGCAGGTCTCCTCGACGTTCAGGATGCCGATCGTGATCGAGGTGGAGATCTCGCGCTCTCTGCCTCCGAGCAGCGCCTGCACCGAGATCCCGCGCTGCTTGGCCCACAGATCGTGGAGGGCGAGATCCACTGCGGCGCGCGCGGCAGGCTCCTTCGGCGCCGCCTCTTCGACCCGGCACAGCAGCTCTTCGACGGTGGCCTCCCCCGATCGGTGGAGTGTGGGAACCAGCGCATCCCGCAGAGCATCGAGGTTTCCCTCGACGGTCTCCCCGGTCACGTGACTGTCCGGCGCAGCGCAGCCCCATCCGATCAGGCCGGACTCCGTCTCCACTCGAACCACCGCGTTCTCGACGGCTTCGAAGCTGCCGTAGGCGAGCTCGTAGCCGGTCTGGAGCGGGATCTCGAGCCGGTAGGCGCGCACCGTGCGCACCGAGAGCACTTCGCTCACGAGAACGCCTCCGGAAATCGGGACTCGAGCGCACGGACGATCTCTTCGACACCGTGGACCAGCGGGTCGGCCGCGGCGACGCCATACCGCTCCCGGTACTCGGCGACGGCGGCCTCGATCTCCTCGGCTGTCATCTCCTCGTGGTTGATGGCGATGGCGACCACGGGCCGCTGTGAGAGCAGCTCGACGATCGCCTTCTCTCGTTCGACACCTGCCAGCTCGTAGCCGGGGAAGCCGTCGTAATACCGGCGCTTCGGAGCGTGCTGGAGGACGATCGCGTGTGGCCGTCCCGCGGCCAGGAGCTCGAATCCGCCGGGAAATGCGGGGTTGGTGAGGCATCCCTGGCCCTCGAGCAGGATCACCCGCGGTCGTTTGTCCACCCACGCCTGGTGCACGGCGTGCTCGATCTCGCCGGCGACGAAGTCGTTGATGGTCGCATCGAGGAGAATGCAGTACTCGAGGCCCTGAAACCAGGCGGTCTGGCCGGTGCCGATCATCTCGGTGGGGATCCCCCTGGCGCGAAGCTCCTGCATCAGCAGGCGCGCCGTCGTGCGTTTGCCGACCGCCGAATCGGTGCCCAGGACCGCGATTCGAAGCGCTCCGACCTCTTCGATCTTCCCCTCGAAGAAGTGAAGCTCCTCGAACGGCTTGCAGCGGCGAATGTCGCGGATCACGGCACCACCCGCCTCGGCAGCTGCTGCGAGCTCCGGATCTTCACCGAGTCGTTGGTGGAGACCGCTGTCCACACCGATACCGAGACGGAGCGCGTCGAGGAGCGCCGGCCTGACCTCGGGAGGCAAGACTCCACCGTCGGTGGCCATCCCCAGTACCAGGTAATCCGGCTTCTTCGGCAGACTCGCGATCGCCTCGCCGAGACTCGGGTAGACGGGAATGCCCACCGGTTTCCCGTCGAGCACCTCGCCGGCATCGCGGCCGGCGTTGGCGCTGTCGATGACGCCGACCACCCGGTAGCGATCGGTGCCGCGGACCAATCCGTGCGCGGTCTTGCCGACCGGCGTGTCGAAGTACCCATCGCAGAGCACCAACGCCGTTCCGTCCATCTCTTCACTCCCGAGTTGCGCCAGCGCGGTAGGTACCATGCACTCTACTCAGGATTTTCCGAGTAGCGGCATACAGATAGCTCACGCCCGGGAGGTTCTCCGTGAACTCTGGTGGTCCCCCATCGCGGATCTGCATCACCCGGGTGCGTTTCTCTGAATAGTGACGTAAGTCCTCGGGATCATGAAGGTTCCTGTCCCCCCTTGCCCGATGAGGCCCCCAGGATCCAGAACCCAGCCTGTTTGCGCCACCGCTCCGAATCGCGAGATCCCGGCGTGCGAAGATGTCCGCCATGTCCGATGCTTTTGGAGGTGAAGAGCCCCCGGACCCGCGCGTGGCTGACGTACCTGACGCTGGTGGGCATGTGTGGGATCACGTTCTTTTCGCTCCAGCTCCTTTCGCCCATGCTGCGCCACTACATCGTCCGGGAAGGAGGCATCCTCGAGAATCTCTCGGCGACGTTCCATCTCTTCGCCGCCTTGGCAGGTGCCTGGGCGTGCTCCCGAGCGCGACCGGAGATCCGGCGACGGTACGTCGCGATACCCATCCTCGCTGTGCTCGCCTTCTACGACGAGATCAGTGACGGCATCTTCCAGGAATCCGTTCTCGAGTTTCGCGGTATCAAGCTGACGGCGTTCCATGAATGGATTCACGCCGGGTACAATCTGTGGCGGGACCTCGACCCACCCGAAGCGAAGCTCTTCGTCGTCATTGCAGTCGCCGCGATCGCCGGCGCTCTCGCGGTCCGCTACCGGGCCCGGATCCGGGCCGCCGTGAGCTTCCTGAAGCGGGACAGTGCGTACCCACTGGTCGTCATCGGCATCGCGCAGGCTGCGATCGCCCTCGTTCTGGATCGGGAGCTGGCGACAGACCGGTTCACGTTCTACGAGGAGTGGCTCGAGATGAACATGGCGATGGCCATGCTGTTCGCCACGACGCAGATCCCCGAATCCGGCAGGCTTCCCAGGGCCTTCCAGGTCGTTTTCTGGATATGCGTGGCAATTGCTGTGGGCCTCGGTCCCGTCTTCGCCTGTATGATGGCCAGGTGTCCTGTGCCGTAGGAGACATCTCGGACACCGCACCGAGACGGAGCCAAGTTCGACTGCGGCGACGGGGCGAGTTCCAGTCCTACTTCCGAGCCCGCTTGGCGCGCAGCGCCACCACCAGGCGCACGGCGTGGGCCGGCCCGGTCAAGATGGCCCAGCCGGCGCACAAGACGAAGCCCTCCCAGGCGAAGCCCGTCAGGAAGGCGACGGTCAGGTACCAGACGTAGACGTTGCGCCGGCCGGCCACCAGGCGGAAGGCGCCATCCGCCGGGGTGAGGAGGTCGATGTTCTCGCCGAGGAAGATGTCGGCCAGGAAGTAGGTGGAATCGTCGATGAGGCTGCCCGCGAAGAACACGGCCCACACCCAGAGGGCACTCTCCCCCATGCCCGCCCCGTGGAACCAGGCGGCCAGCGCCGCCCACCAGCTGTTCTCGACGAAGAAGTCGACGACGGATTCCGCGTCTCCCACCCAGCCGCCTTTGAGCCGTAGGCGAACCAGCTTCCCGTCGACGCCGTCCAGCCAGCCCGTGAGCAGCATGAAGGGGATCGCTGCGATGAGCCATCCCTTCCAGAGCAGGCCAGCGCCAGCCAGCGCGATCGCCGCCCCGACCCAGGTGACGGTATCCGGGCCGACCCGGGTCGGTGCCAGCCAGCGGACCATGACGTTCTCGAAGTGCGGGTCGATCCAGCGCGCCGGCCAGTCCATCACGAATTTCTGGGTGCGTTCGATGAGGAGCGTCTCCGCCCGGGCAGCGACCTCCGGCGAGGAGGCGTCGATCAGCAGGATCTCCTGGTGTCCGCGGAGCTTGGTGCTCCAGGTGTCGAGCGAGTTCGGCTCCAGCGTCTGCCAGCCGAGAGCCGGGTCCGGAGGGGCACCGTAACCGGCCAGCTGGTCCGCCGAGAGGCGTGCCAGTCGCAGCGTCGCCTGCCCGGGGCAAGGCACGAAGGTGGGTGCAGGGGAGTGGGCGAGAGCGGCCTGTAGGCGCAGGTCGACGACAAGGGACCCGTCCGCCACCAGATACTCGCTCTCTTCCGAGAACTCCGCGGCAACTTCGGCGATTGGGGCGCCCGGCTGAAGGCGTCGCGTGGCGAGCTGGGTTTCGCGCCGGGCCGCTTCCAACGCCTCCGGCTCGAGAGGCCGGTCGCAGACCACGAGGATCCGCTCCAGCCCCGCGAGCTCGAGGCCGCGCACCAGACGGGTCACCAGGCTTATGCCGCCCACCACGCGCCAAGGCGCCTCACCGCGGGCGTCGATCAGGCCGCAACCCTTCGCCTCGCTGGAGCTTGACTGCATGCCGCCTGGGCACCTCGGATGGGGGGAGCCCCGGATTCCTTCTCCGGCCCGGATCGCGGGTTGCCAGATGGGGGTTCCTAACGAATCCTCCTCACTCCCCGCAAGGAGAGGCCGCACTTGAGATGGCTCCACCGCCTGCTGCTGCTCCTCGGGTCGGCGCTCTTCGTGTGGCTCGTCTCCCGGGTCGGCCTTGCCGCGGTCTGGGAGGAAGCCTCGAAGCTCGGCTGGGGCATCGTGGTCATCGTCCTGATCGATGGATTCGGCGACCTGCTTCACACATGGGGCTGGCAGCGCTGCTTCACGCGGGAGCACAAGCCGGGGCTGCTTCGTCTGTGGTGGCCGCACCTGGCGGGCTCGGCCGTCAACTACGTCACCCCCACCGCGACCCTGGGCGGCGAGGTGGTGAAGGGGACCCTCGTGCCGCGCGGGATTCCCGGCCGCGAGGCTGCGGCCTCTCTGACCATCAACAAGCTCACGGTCACCCTGGCCGACCTGATCCTGGCGGTGGCGGGGGTGAGCGTGTTGGTAGCGTCGGCATCCCTGGCGCCGGAGTGGAAGCTCGCCGCACTCGCCGGAGGCCTGCTATTCGTGGGCGGCACGGCGGCGTTCTGGGTGCTCCAGCGGCGGGGACAGCTCGCCGGGTTGGTGGGCCGCCGCTCGGTCCTGCAGCGCTTCCTCGGACAGGAGCGCGCCGCTCGCGTCGCCCACCTGTCCGAGGACATCGACCAGCGCATCGCCGACTTCCACGCAGCGGGACGCGGCGACGCCCTGGTCTCGACGCTTCTCCACATTGCGGGCAAGGCGATCGGCGCCGTCCAGCTCGCGCTCTTCTTCTACTGGATGGAGGTCCCGGTCGGACCTTTCGACGTAGTGTCGATCTTCCTGGTGGCTCGGGCCATCGAGCTCGCGGCGTTCTTCATGCCCGCGAGCCTGGGCACTCAGGAAGGCGGGCTGATGCTAGCCATGTCCCTGGTGAGCATTCCGGTCTCCATGGGTCTCACCTTCTCCCTGGTCCTGCGGCTGGAGCAGATCTTCTGGACCGGCATCGGCTTCGTCGCCTACGCGGGAGTCCTCTGGCTGCGCCGTCGTGAAACGCCGCCCGCCCTTCCGCCAACCGAGCGCCCCTGAAGGATGCCACCGTGTCCCCGGTTTCCTCGCGCCTTCTGGTCCTCTCGGCTGCCCTCCTCTTCTCCACCGGTGGGGCGGCAATCAAGGCGACGGCGTTCTCGGCCTGGCAGGTGGCCAGCTTCCGCTCGGGCATCGCGGCGATCGCGCTGTTCCTGCTGCTGCCCACCTGGCGGCGCGGCTGGAGCAGGCGAACCCTCCTGGTCGGCTTCTTCTACGCCGTCACGCTGATCCTCTACGTCACCGCGAACAAGCTGACCACCGCCGCGAACTCGATCTTCCTCCAGGCGACAGCACCCCTCTACCTCCTGCTGCTCGCCCCGCGCCTCCTCGGCGAGCCCTTGCGCCGGGGCGACATGCTGCTCGCAGCGCTTCTGGTGGCGGGGATGACCCTCTTCTTCGTGCAGGTCGATCCCGCCCTGACCACCGCCCCGAATCCGCTGCAGGGCAACCTGGTGGCAGCCGCAAGCGGGGTCACCTGGGCGCTCACGCTCCTGGGACTCCGCTGGCTCGCCGGCTCGGAGCGGCCGGAGTCGGCGGGAGCAGCCGTGATCTCGGGGAACGCGCTCGCCTTCCTGGTGTGTGCGCCGCTCGCCTTCCCGGTGTCGGGCAGCGTGCCGCTCGATTGGGCGGTCGTCGCCTACCTCGGCCTCTTCCAGATCGGCCTCGCCTACGTGGCGATGACCCGCGGCATGCGGGGCACGCCGGCCTTCGAGGCCTCGCTGCTGCTTCTGCTCGAGCCGGTCCTCAACTCGATCTGGGCATGGCTCCTGCACTCGGAGCAGCCGGGCCCGGCATCGCTCCTCGGCTGCACGCTGATCCTGGCCGCGAGTCTCGCGACCGCCTTCCGCGTGCGCGCTTGAGCGCGGGCTCGCCTATTCGCGCGGTCCGTGATTGAATCTTCGCCAGACGGACACATCGGGGTCATGTCCAACGCGGCCTCGCCCAGGAAAGGAGAATCCATGCCGTACCTCGAACGACAAGGCGCGAGCCTCTACTACGAAGAGGTCGGCGAGGGCCCCGCCATCCTGACCACCCACGGCGTCACGGAGAACGGTCTCTACTGGATCCTGCCGGGCATCGTGGACCGGCTGGCGCGGGCGGGCTACCGCGTGATCTCCACCGACATGCGCGCGCACGGAGGGACGCGCGTCACCGGAGAGCCGAGGGGCTACGATGTGGAGACGCTCGCTGCGGACTTCGGCGCGATCGCGGATCATCTCGAGCTCGACCGCTTCCACCTCCTCACTCACGCCACCGGCGGGATGGCGGGCCTGCGCTACGCGATGCGCCACTCGGAGCGTCTGCTCAGTCTGATGTCCACCGACACCGGATCGGCGACCCTGCCCACGGACGCGGCCGCGGAGGTCACCGACCCGGATGCGAGCTTCGAGCGAACCCCGGGGCTGGGCGAGCAGATGGCGGCCGGCTTTCGCGGGCAGACCTGGGACGAAATCTCTCCGAGGGGCCGGGAGTTCTCGCGGGAGAACGTCTTCCTCAACCGCATGCACGCGGCGAAGAGCCCGGAGGCTGCCTTTGCCATGCTCGAGGCGCTCCAGCGCCGCGGCGACCCCGATACCCTCGCCGACTTCATGTCGGCCTTCTACGACGACCCCGATCCGCGGATTCGCGAGCTGCGCGGGATCTCCTGCCCTTGCCTGATCCTGCTGGGCGAGCACGACGTACTCTTCGTCAAGCCGTCGGAGCAACTGGCTCGGGAAATTCCGAACAACCGCCACGTGGTGCTGCAGAAGCGGGGCCACATGACCGCTCTCGAAGACCCGGAGCGCACCACGACCGAGCTCCTCGATTTCCTCCTCTGGGCGGGTTCGTAGTCCCTCCAGTCCTGCTCTACTGGAAGGGATATTCCTTGTTCTTGTCCCTTGCCACGGTCTGAAGCAACTCCGCATCATCGGCGAAGATCGGCGAGACTTCGTCCCCTGTCTTCCGGGCCAGGAAAATTCCCTCGGTCGGACAGCTGGAGACGCAGAGTCCGCATCCGATGCACGCGTCCTTGTCGACTGCGGCGACGTCATCCAACAGCTGGATGGCGTCGACCTGGCATCGGTCGATGCAGGCCTCACAGGCGTTGCACTCGTCCGGGTCGATCACCGCGAAGTAGTTCGATTGAGCGATGGCATCCGGATTGCCATGCTTCGTGACATTGGCCAACGCCTTGCAGCAGCAGCCGCAGCAGTTGCAGATGAAGATCTTCTTCCCCAGGTGGTTCGATGAATGGTGCACCAGCCCGTCTTCTTCCGCCTTGGCGAGGATCTGCTTCGCCTCCTCCTTGGTGATCTCCCGGCCCACCTCGTTCTCGATGTAGTACGCAGCAGCCATGTCGAACATCATGCAGCCCTCCAGCAGCTTGTCGCAGCCATGGCCGAACATCTGGGCTTCTTTCCTGCAGATGCAGTCGGCAACGGCGAACCGGGTGCTGGACTCGATGATCTCGGACACCTTCTCGTAGGTCTCGACCTCGGAGCTGCCCTTCAGCTCCTGCTCGACGGGAATCACGCGAAATCCGGCCGCCTTGGACTTCCTTCTCTCGGGAACCATCGCCTCTTCGTGGTATTTCTCGTAGAGCCGGATGTTCTCATCGTTCAGATTCTTGACCTGGAACTCCCAGATCCCCACCACCCAGGGCGCGAGGAAATAGAGGGCTTCCTCGTCGCTGACTCGGAATCGCAGGATCAACCCACGCCGCGACATGTCGTAGAGCTGCTTCCCCAGCTCCCCTTCGTCCCGCCCCATCTTCCCGGCCACGGCCGAGACCGGCTCGGGGTTCGGCCCGAGGAAAAGCATGATCTGGGCCTCGTCGGGACTGAAGAGCTCTCGCAGGATCTCCATCTCGACGCCGCTCTCGGTCCTGGGAAAACCCTGGGGAAACATGTCGAGTCGTTCACGAAGCTCCTGGTAGATGTCGGACATTGCATCCGCCTCCTGCTGAAGGTTTTTCATCTCTCGGTGCTGCAAGAACGAACGCCCGCGATAGAATCAACCGATCGGGCCCTCGTAGACCTCCAGGAACCGCATCAGAAGTTCCCCGGGCATGGCGAGATTGGCATCGCGATCGCTCCGGATGCACACCACCGCGGCGCCCTTTTCCGCCTTCGCGCCCTCGAGGGCGGGCTTGACCTCCTCCAACCGCTCGGCGTAGAAGCCCGCGCAGCCGAGGCCCTGACCGACGACGTCCCACCGGATCGTGCCCTGCGCCGTGCCGAAGGTACGGCCATACCGGAGGCGTTCGTTGGGCTCCTCCATGGTCCATGATCCCTCGGCGAAGACCACGGTGGTCATGTCGAGCCCCTCCCGCGCTGCAGACTGCATCTCCATGAAGTTGAAGCCGGCGGCGCCGTCGCCGGTGACGCACACCACCTCGCGCTCGGGACTGCCGAGCTTCGCACCCAGAGCCGAGGGAATTCCGGTTCCGAGCATACCGAGCTCCAGAATGTTGAGATAGGAGCGCGGCTGCGTGGGCGGAAGGAACCGGTGGGCCCAGAGCGAGGTATTGCCTCCGTCGGTGACGTAGATCGCCTCCCGCCCGAAGACCTCTCCGATCGACCGCATCACCTGGGCGGGGTGGAGGCCGGGGCCCGACCATTCGTCCACCGCCTTGAACAGTTCGTCCTGCCAGGCGAGCTCGGCCTGCCGGTAGCGGGCCAGGTCGTGCGCCTCCTTTCGGCGCAGGCCGCGCTTTTCGAGGACGCGCACCAGACCCTCGAGAGCGCTCTTCGCCTCGGCAAGGATGCCCAGCGTCAGGGGTCGCGTAACTCCCACGTGTCGGGGATCCACGTCGATCTGAACGACCTTCTGACTGGCGGGATCGCCCCAGTACTTGTCGTAGGGAAGATCCAGGTTTCCGAGCCGCGATCCCACCACGAGCACCACGTCCGCCTCGCGCTTGACGAGATCGCCGCCGGCGCTGAATCCGTAGAGGCAGTGGGCGTGGTCGCCAGGGACCACGGCGCGCCCCGCCATGGTGGCGATCACCGGGCAGCCGAGCATCTCGACGAGCTGGAGCAGGGCCGCATTCGCCCCCGCGCGATCCACACCCGAGCCGGCGATCACGGCGGGTCGCTCGGCCGATGCGAGGAGCTCCGCAACCTGCTCGAGCTGCGACTCGGAGGCCTCCGGCTGCGCAGAGCGGTAGCTCTCGGGCGGGAGCACGCGGACGTTGGACTCCTCGCCTTCCGCGTACATCACCGGCGAGGGCACCTCGAGCTGCACGGGCCCAGGTCTTCCCGACCACATCTCGCGGAAGGCGAAGCGCACGACCTCCGGGATCCGGTCCCACGAAAGGATCGGCCCACCCCACTTGACGCTGCTGCCGACCGAATTGAGCTGATCCTGGCCCTGGAAGGTCGAAGGCGGCGAGGGATAGACGTTCGCGAGACGGTGCTGCGCGGTGAGGGCTACCAGAGGAACGCCCTCGTGCCGGGCGGTGATCAGGCCCGGAATCAGGTTCGCAGAGCCGGGACCGGGATTTCCCAGCACCACTGCCACCTGTCCAGTGGTCTTGTAGAGACCCTCTGCCATGTGGGCACCTGCCGCCTCGTGTCGTAGCGGGACGAAGCGGATCTCGTGGGCCTCCAGCACTGCCAGGAGCGGATCCACCTCCGGGCACGGAAGCCCGAACACGAATTGCACCCCTTCGCTAGCGAGACAGCGTGCGAGAAGCTCTCCACCGGTGATATTGGCCATTTCAGCGTTCCTCCCTCTCGTCAGGTTACGTCACCGCTGGCGACCCCGTCCAGAAGCCGCCGTGCCTGGTCAGCCTCACAGAAAGGAGAGCAGGCGCTCCGCTCCGTCCAGATTGTTGTAGTAGTGGGACCCGCGCCATCAGGTCGTCGATGCCCGCAGCCAGCCGGTCTCGAGTCGGACTGGGCAGGAGGGCCTGACCGTTGGTGGCGAAGTAGGTCGTGTTCGCGAGGCCCTGGAACAGGGCCCGTGCCTCCCCCACGGAGAGCGGCGGCCCCGGATCCCGAAGCTCAACCTCGGTCATGCTTCACCACCACTTTGATTTCGCTGCGCCCCGAGGTGAACATCTCGGGGCGCGGTAGAGCCCGTTGGTTATATCACGCCGCACCGCCTTTGGCGCCGCGCGCGGTGCGGGGCGAAGAGGGCCGTCCTCGGCTCTTCCCTACGCATTCCGGCGCATGACGGGCAGCCTACTTCCGGTCGAGCGGATTTCGCGCTTCCAGCTGCTCGTTGCGATCGCGAAGCCGAGCGATCAACTGCTCCGGAGTCTCGGTGCGGAGCAATGAGTCGAACTGCTGTCGAAACAGCTTCGTCACACCCACGCCACCGATCCTGACGTCCACGATTCGCCAGTCGCCGTAGCGCCTCCGAAGCCGGAACTGCGCATCCACGTTCCTCGGGTCCGTAGTGCGCTCCGGAAAGGGCCCGCTGATGGCAGCGGCACCCGGCACCCGGACCGTGACGACGTCTGACTGCGGATCGTAGCTGGCGTCGACGGCCTCCCGGGCAGCGGCGTCGCGCAGCGCCATGCGAGACACGTAGAAGTGTTGAAAATAGCGCTCGAACTCGCTGGCGAAGTTCGCGAGCTCGAGGGCCGGGAATTCCTCGGCGCGGGGCCCGAGCGCGGCCTGGGCCATGCTCGCGTAGTCGATCCAGATGTCGAACTCGCGCTCGATCAGGGCGCGCTTCTGATCGGGACTGGCTCCCTGGTCGTCGAGAATTGCATCGATCGACGTCAGCATCGGGTCGAAGAGGGCCAGAACCTCGGCCGCGGGGTCCTCGCCCTCTGCAGCACCCGCCAGAGGCGAGACCGCGAGGGCGACGAGAGCGATCAGGACCGGAATCCGCATGCTTTCGGAATCGACCGGTAACCCGCTCATCGACTTCTCTTCCACGTCTCTTCGTCGCGGGAGAGCGGTCTACATACATCTCCCGCTCTCGGAGGGCGGTGTACGCCGCGACGCTCAGGTGGAGATATCACCGCTCCGCCAGCAGACAGAAAGAGAGGCGGCCACCCCGGAGAGTGACCGCCCCAACTTACCCTGGGAATCGGCGTTGGCCGTCAGCGTCGCAGGCGCATCAGCCCCAGAAGAACGAGGCTGGCGATGCCCGATCCCATCAGCAGCAGCTGTCCCGGCTCGGGAACGAAGTCGAGCGTCATCGAGACGTAGAGCGGCAGGTTCCCACCCAGCGTGCTCATCAGCCCAGCCGGCGCGACGAGCTTGACCACGCCGTTCCCACCCGCGTCGCGGTTGTCGTAGCCAGTGGTCTGAGCCAGGCCGCCCGGGCTGGTGGCATTACCCGTGGTGAGCCCGACGCCAGCGACGGTGGCTGTTGCCACGCCCGTGGTCCAGGCCTGGGCGTCGATGAAGCTGCCATAAGGGCCGAATTTGATGCGGCCAACCTGGCCAAGTCCGCTGAGCGGTACGACCAGGAACGGGGCGCCACCGACCAGTGCGTTCGACGTCCCGCCTAGCGGGCAGGAGCCGGGGAGAGCCGCGCACGGCCCAGGGGCCGAGAGCAAGACGTTGAGGGCGGTGAGCGGCGCCGCCGCGGTCGGGTTGAGCGTGATGAGATTCGGACCGGTGGCTGCCCAGGCGGTGGTCGCGATCGTCACCGGCCCGGGGCTATTACCGTTCCCCGATCCGCTCGCTACCACAGGCGGCAGAGTCGAAAGCCCGAAACTAACGCTTCCAGTGAACGGCGCCGCCTGTGCGCTGGTGACCAAAGCCATTGTGAGGCCCGCGGCCGAGATGATCTTCAAGAAGCTGCGCATTGAGAAACTCCTCCTACTCCTTAGCCATGTGTGACCTTGTGACCTCGTTCGAGCGTGCCGGGGATACCATACTCCGAGTTTCTCCAAGCAGCGCGCCATCCCGGACGAGGGACATCGAAAGCTACTGTAATCCTTCCGTGCCCTGAAGCGCAAGTTAGACCACAACTCGCAGGGCCGCTACGCGGTTGGCGTAAGTGATTCGCGCTCAGGAGACTGATTTCCCCGCGGGGGGAGGGGGGGGGGATGGACGAGATCAGGGCCGCTTTCGAGAAATGCGCTCCGTACTCGGCCATTCCTGCTTGCTGCCCTCGCGGCGCTAACTATGATGCGCCTGGCATCAAGAGCCGGATGTGCTGAGGTCGGGGCGAAAAGCCAGCACGAGCTGATGACGAACGAGGACGGCGACCCCTAGAGGGGGTGGCGCCCATCCCCGAAATCCTCGCGCAGAACGGGGGCCTCTTGACGAAGCCGGGCCGAAAACAGACTTGCCGCGGCGGAAGCCCTCTGCCGGCTCGAACACCATGGCTCGCCGCTTCGGTACTCTTCGTGGTGGTGGGTCTCGGCATCTACAGCGCCGCCTTCCGAGGGCCGTTTCTCGCCGACGACATCCACTACATCCCCCAGAACCCCTACGTCACGGATCCCTCGGCCGCGCGCCTGCTCGAGGTGCTCGACCCCACCGGCCAACCGGTCGTGCTCGTTCACAACTACTCACCGGTTCACCTGCTGCTGCACACCGCCGAGTACCAGCTCTTCGGCACGAGCGTCGCGGGCTATCACCTGGTGAACGTCCTTCTCCACGTCCTAGCCTCGGTTCTGCTGGTTCTCCTGCTCCGGCGTTCGGGAGTCGCCGACGCCGCGGCCATGCTAGGCGGAGCCCTGTTCCTGGTTCATCCCGCCAATGTCGAGGCCGTGGCCTGGATCTCTCAGCTCAAGACCAGCTCGGCTCTGGTGCTCACGCTGCTGGCGCTACTCGCCCTCGAGCGCCGGCCGGTGCTTTCCAGCTTCGCCTTCGGCCTGGGACTGCTGGCGAAGCCAACCGCGGCCCTGGCCCTTCCGGTGGCCGCGGTCCTCACCTGGCTGCGCCGCGCAAAACGAGGCCGGGAACCGCACCGACGCGCCCTGCTCTGGCTGGGCGTCTGGTCGGCGATCTTCGCCGCATTCGCGATCGCCGAGATGCTCGCCGTCGGAAGAACCATCACCTACGTGGAGCCGATCGATCCGGACCCGTGGGTGCGCCTGCGCTCGTCGGTGGCCCTGGTCGCACGCTACCTGGAGATGGCTGCCACCTCGCGGGGCCTCTCGGCCTTTCACGAGCCCGGCCCCGCCCTCTCTCTTCTCAACCTCGGCTGGCTCGCAGGCCTGGCGGTGATCGCGGCCATCACCGCCCGCACCCTCGTCGTGTTGCGCGCAGGACGCGAGGAGGCCGCCTGGTGGATCTGGGCCGGGGTGGCCTTCCTGCCCGTCAGCCAGATCTTCCCTTTCCCCTATCCGCTGGCAGATCGTTACCTCTACCCGATCCTGCCCGGCCTGATCGGCGGCACGCTGCTCGCCGCGCAGTCGCTGCTCCCCCGTCTTCGTCTGCGCGGTCCCTGGCCCGCGCGGGTGGGTGCGGTAGTGGCGGTCGTCGTCCTCACCACGCTGTCCCTTCGAGCCCACGACCGGGCGAGGATCTGGGCGGTGCCCGCGCTGGTGCTGGCGGACGCCGCTGCGCACTACCCCGATGGGATGCACGGCCATCTGCTGCGGGCGCATCGTCAGGTGCAGAACGGACGCCCGCGAGAAGCCGTGGCGTCGCTGCGGGCGGCCTACGAGCGCGGCTTCGACGGCTTCGAGCAAATCCTGCAGGGCAATGTCTTCCAGCAGCTGCGCGGCGATCCCGACTTCGATGCGGTGATCCGCGACATGGCCGGTCGCCGAATCGAGCTGTTCGGAGGACGCGCAGATCCCACCCAAGCGGAGATTTTCGCGGTAGGCATCGCTCATCACGCTCGTGGAGAGATCGACCTCGCCCGCCGCGCCTTCGAGCAGGTGCTGGAGCAACCGGGACCGCTGAGCGAGCACGCCCAACGAGCTCTTGCGGAGCTGCCTCCGCGCGGCGCCGCCCCTGGCAAGCGCAGCTCCGAATGATTCGTCGAGACCGGATCGCAACGACCGTGGCGCTGCTGGTCATCCTGATCATCGTCGTCTGCCTGCGTCTGGCCACGGCGCCCATCCCCCTCGAAAGGGACGAGGGGGAGTACGCATACATCGGCTGGCGCTGGCTGCAAGGAGACGTCCCCTATCTCGACAGCTTCAATCAGAAGACACCCGGCAGCTTTGCGGTGTACGCCGCCGTGCAGCGTCTGTTCGGCTCCAGCCCCACCGCCCTTCACTGGGGCCTCCAGCTCTACAGCCTGGCGACACTGGCTCTGATCTTCCGGCTGGGGCTGCGGCTCTTCGGCCTGGCGGAAGCCTTCGTCGCGGCGCTGCTGGCCGGTCTGCTGACGGTCGACCCGAATCTGTTTGGAAATGCGGCCAACACCGAGACGCTGGCGATGCTGCCGTTGACCGCGGCCACGATCGCCGCTCTGCGCGCCTCGGAGAGCGGAGATTGGAGACGGTGCGCGCTCACCGGCGCGCTCGGTGCCACCGCGCTGCTCTTCAAGCCACAGGTCGCACCCATCGTGATCTTCCACTGCCTCGCCATCGCGACGTCGCGCTCCCGGTGGCTGGCGACCCTCTGGAGCTTCGGCCTGGGATGCGCGGTGGTACTGGGACTCGCCGGGCTCTACTTCTGGGCGAAGGGGGGCCTCTGGCCGATGTGGGACGCGACGGTGCGCTTCAACCTGCACTACGCCGCCGGGGTCCGTCTGGCCTCGTATCCGACGATGTTGGTGAAACAGATGGGGCCCACTCTCCCCGGCCTGTGGCCAATCTACGCGGCGGTGCTCCTGGGGCTCATGATGCCGGCGCCTCGCATCGCATCGGTACCGAAGTCCGGCGCGGGCACACCCAGAGGGAGCCGGCGGAGTTGGCTCTGGGTGGCAGCCTGGCTGGCGGCCTCCCTGGTCGCTGCGGGGTCGGGAGGTTGGTTCCGCCGACACTACTTCCATCTCGCCATCCCCCCGGCAAGCTTGATGGCCGCGCTTGGAGTTCGCGCCCTGACCGGCGTGCTGCTTTCCGGCCGGCCGGCCCGGCTTCTGTCCGCGAGCGTGGCTCTCGCCATCGTGGCATTCTGCGTCCATGGCTCGTGGTGGTACTACGGACCCGGCTCGCCCACGGCGAAGTCGCGCAAGATCTACAGCGCGAATCCCTTCGCCGAGTCCCCCGCGGTCGGGGACTTTCTCGCCTCCCACTCCGGGCCGCGAGACCGGATCTTCGTCTACGGCTCCGAACCCCAGATCTTGTTCTACGCCCAGCGCGAGAGTGCGAGCCGCTACAACGCCGTCTACGCACTGAACCTTCCCTTTGACGAAGCTCGAGATCGGCAGCTCGAGGTGCTGGAGGAGCTCGCGGCACGGCCACCGCGCCTGATCGTGGCGACCTTCCGCCAGGCCTCTCATCTCGAAAGCCCGAAGACCCCCCAGGACCTCCGCGACGGGCTGCGGGAGCTCGTCGAGAGCGATTACCAGCTACTGGCGGTGGTGCCCTACCGCAGCGACGATCAGACGCAGATCGTCACTGGCGATCTGGCCCGTCACAAGTGGAAACGGGCGCCGCTCTGGGATCGCCGGTACCGCCCGTGGGCAGCCTTCGTGATCTGGGAGCGCAGGGCCACCCCCGCAGCCGCCTTCCGGGAGACGGGATCTCAGCGCCCGAAATAGTGGCGAAGCGCGAGTCTTCTCGGGAAGCCGCGCAGCTTTCGCGGCGGCCCATTTGCCACTCGATCCCCGGTTGCGAAATCGAGCATCAGGCCGTAGCCCCCGGCCGAGATCTCGTAGCGGCCTTCATCGAATCCGGCCTCGACGTAGGGATTCTCGAAGCGCGGGTAGTCGGCGATGGGCACTTCCTGACCGGCGACCGTGAGGGGCGCGTGCCAGCCGAAGGTCATGACTCCCTGACTCGGGGAGACGTACTCCACGTCGAAGCCGTCGGGACGGCCGTTGCCGTCCCCGTCTCCAAGCGGCGTCGTGGTCACGGGCGCTGACGCGACGGCGGTACGGAAAGCCTCGAAGCTTCCCCATTCCGCAGCGCTTCCGCACTCGACGATCCACACGTTCACCGGACTTCCAGGCGCGACCAGATCGAACGGAAGACCGCCGTTCTCGAAGACCTCGGGCTGCCCCATCCGCCACTCGGTGGGAAGGAGAGAGTAGAGAGCAACGAAGCCGTCGCCCTTGCGCCCGAAGGTCCAGTGGCCCTCCTGGATCGGCTCCTCGTCGAAGTGTGCCCAGGGGAAGTAGGCGTGGGTCTCCTGACGGTAGTCGAACCCATAGAACGCGATCGGGGTGTACTGAGGGGCGTAGATGTGGATGCCGACGTTCTGGTGCTGAGCGGAGCGCGGCAGCGAAGCCTCTCCCGTCCAGTAGCCAGGGCCCGGCTCGTCCTCGCGTTGCCAGTTCCAGTCGGGGGGGATCGGGCTTCCCTCTGGGATTGGCAGCTTCCCCGGGTGCTGGGTGAAGACGACCGCCTTCTCATCCAAGGTCGCCTGCCAGACGTGGTGTTGCTCCCCGCGCAACCCTTTCCGGTAGTCCTGGGCCGTGGAGAGCATGTAGTCCGGGGTGCGATGGGTGTAGGTGTTGACCTCCATCAAGAGCGCCGAATTGACCATGGGCCACAGGATCTGGAGCAGCCCCCAGGCACGGCGCACCCACACCTCCCTGTCTTCGTCATAGATGGGGCCAGCGAGATCCCAGTAGGACTCGAACTGCGCCTCCCAGAGATTCTCTCGCTCCGCCACCTCGAAGGTCATCGGAAGCATCAGCCAGAGTGGCTGGGAGGCCATCGACCACCAGAGAGGCAGGTTCGCCTCGTCGTCGAAGTCGAGTCCGTAGGGAGCGGGCGGAATGGGTGAATCGAGATCCTCCGGCGGCACCTCGTCGAGCCACAAATTCATCCGCTCCCGGTCCACCATCGGGGTGTCGTCGCGCGCGATCTCCCGAAGCACTGCGGGCAGCCGGTACTCCCTGGCCCGCGAGAGGAGTGACGCGTCGGCGGCCGAGGTGCTCGTGTAGGGCAGCTCGGTGTCTTCGAAGAAGAGCTTGCTCGAGTGGAAGTTGTCCTGGGAGGTCGCGGAAGCCTTGTCCTTCACGTAGGAACGGCCGTGGGTGACGCCGAAGTTGCCCTTGTGGAGATGCAGGGCGACGTCGAGGAAGAGAACGTCGAGCAGCATCGCCGCTCTGTGGGCGATGTACTCGTCGTCGCTCCACTCCACCAGGGTGAGAAGGGGCGTCAGGTCCTTCTGATAGTAGACGTCCGAGTGCCACTCGGTGAAGCCCCAGCGCGAGCGATGGTCGATCCAGGTGAGGATTTCGGCTTCCGCTCGCGCCCGATGCTCGGCGCCGGTCAGCCCCGTCACCGTGAACGTCCGATCCGGGAAGAGTTGGCCCGCGAGGTACTCGTTGACACGAAACAGGAGCACGTGGTTCTCGCTCCAGTACCACATCTGGTCGACCACCTGCTCGCCGTCGACGATCCGGACCGGGGTATCGTCCGCGTACCAGTACTTGAAGTCGAGTACGGCCTGCTCGGCCTTCAGCCAGAGGGCCTCCGGCACCGCAGGGTGGCCCCGGTAGGCGTAGAGTAGATTCATCAGGTAGAGGAGATCGAAATCACTGGTGTCCTTCAACCTCCAGAGCTTGTCGAAGATACCGTCCCAGGCATCCGCGGGGACCGCTCCATCGGGGGGATCTGCGAAGTCGGGATCGCGCCGCGCGCGCTCCAGGTAGTTCATCACGTGGAGGACGCTCCCGGGGCGAAGCGGTACCGAGGTAGCGAACTCCAGATAATCGATCTGCCGACTGCGGAACCACCTCTCGCCGACGTAGCCATCCTGGCAGCCGATGGCGAAGAGGCCGGTCAGAAGCAGCGGAAGAACCGCGAGGGTGCGGTTGGCGCGACGTCCGCGAGACACGGGGATGCGTTGCATGGCGACAGACCTCCATTCGAGAGCGTGCAATTCTAACAGAGTCGGGCTCGGTCCCGGATCAGGTCAAGCCCGCGTCCTCTCCTCGAGAAGCTCTCCGCGAGCAGAGGTTCTTCTCCTACCGGCAACTTCGCACGAAGCAAGCCGATCCTGGCGTCGCTTCGACGATCGTCCAGTAGCGACGATATACGGACTCCTTCTGTGCCGGCTGCGAACCCATCAGTTGGGATCCCCGGAGAAACGTCCCAGCGTGAGCCCCGCCAGCCTTCGAACCCGGGCGTCGAGGTGGCTCGCAGCGATTTCGCCCAGGGTGCGATCGAGCTCCGAAGAGACCGAACAGCGTGGCGTCCCGCCAGCTCGAGCGCCTGGAGACGGAGGGCGAGCAGTGCGCTGACGCCTCGTGACTCCGACCGGGCCGACGACTCCAGGGCGAGATAGGCCGCCAGCGCGTCGAGGGTGGCGGTATCGGGCTCCCACAAGAAAGCGTTGCCGCGGGCGGCAACCGCCAGCGCGTCGCCGTTCGGGAAGCGCGTGCGCCAGAGAGAGCCAGTGGGAAGGGGCTCGAGGGCGACGACCGCGCGCGGATCTCTCCGATCCGCTGATGCTCCGCCGGATGCTCCGGCAGGACCCGCTCCACCACCAGCTCGGCCGCGAGGCCACGCACGTCGAGCCGAACCGCGGGACCTACGGTGCCCACCACGGTCGCCGAGCTCGTCTCGGACGCAGCCAGCAGCGGCGTCCCGCCCGGCGCGGGCGGCAGGGTCCTCGGCTCCCCACCGGCCTCCCATGCAGTGCTCCCGACCCCGAGCAGCAGACCCGAGAGGACCCAGGCCGCGGCTCGGAGCCCGGGCCGGGTCATTGCGGCGCGGGCCGATGGCGGATCGAAGCCCGGGTTGCCGTCCATGTCCACGAACAGCGGATTGGCAAAGCCGAGCGCCCGGATCCCGGCCTCGGTCGTCGTCACGTCGACGAGGGAGGTGAGATCGGTTTCCCCGAGGTCGAGCCGCTGGCGTGCACCGGGAACATCGGCGCAGACGCGTCCGTCCCCACCACCCAGGTGTCGGCGGTGAGCGCGCTCGCTCCAGAGAAGGTGATCCGTTTGCTGGTCTCCAGACGAGTCGTTCCCGGAATCGGATTCAGAGGATCGGGTGAAACGTCGACGGAATCGACGGCGAAATCCCCCGCGCCCAGTGTGAGTGTCATGTCGGGCAACGCCCCGAACAGCCCGGGGACCCCGTCGTTCGTCTTGGCCACGGTCGTAGTGGAGTTGGTGTAGACCTCGATGGTGTCGTAGGGAGCCCCAGGCCGGCGCCTGGATCTCGATGTCGAGGTTCCGAAGCGCGATCGAGAGACCGGCGACTCCTCCGTCCGGAACGTTCACCAGCGTGGTATCGGGAACCGAGCCACCCCCCTGGTAAGGAAAGCCTTCCTTCGCCGCGGCCACCAGGTAATTCCCCGCCGGAAGCCGCCCTTCGGAGCAGCCGTCCGCCCCGGTCACCCAGTGCCCCCGAAGGACATTGGCGGCGCTGGTTCCGCCCAAGTTGTCCCGGGCCGCCGCCACGCGGGCGCCGGGAAGGGGATCCTGGCCCGCATTGGCGACCGTGACGCAGACCCGGAGCGAGCCCGCCGGAGTCCCCAGCAGATCCACCTGGGCGTCGATGGCATCGTTGCCGCTTCCCTCGCCGACGGCGAACCAGCGGGTGAAGGACTTGGTGCCACCCGCCGGCACGATGAAGTTGGAGGCGGCGCCTTGCAGCACCGCAGGGATGGCCTGACCGTGCATCAGGTAGGAGACGCCGGTCACCGTGAAGGTGCTCGAAGGCGCCAGCATCCCCGGTAGCTGAGGCGCGGCGATGGCGTAGCTGACTCCCTCCGCTTCGTCGAAGCCGAAATAGCTGAGAGCGTCGGCGCCCCAGTTCGCCAGCAGCTCGCCCACCCCGCCCTTGACGAGGAAGGGCAAGGCATCGGCCAGCGGCGTCCACTGCTCCAGCTCGCCGGCGCCGCTCACGTAGTCGCCGGGGAACAGCGGGAGGTCGGCGGCCTCCATGCTGGCGAGCGTCGTCGTGAGCTCCAATCTGCGCACTCCGCGCTCGAGCGTGTACGCGGTGCACCCCTCGACATCGTAATCCCTGTCGTCGACCTCGGGCGGTAGCGGTGCTCCCCCGGCGCTCTCGACCTCGGTCGAGGCATTGATGCCGTCCAGCAGGTCATCGGGCCCGCAGGACTCGACCACCGCGGGGTTTCCGTCCTCCCCGTCGTTGAGGACGCGAACACTGGTGGCGTTGATCACCGTCTCGATGTTGACGGCGGGCTGGACCTCCCAGAAGTTGTCGTTCCCCTGGCGGACACCGTCGACCACGATCTCGGCGTCGATCAGGTTGCCTCCGAAGGCTCCCACCTGGTTGAAGTCGCGCTGGAGACCCTCCTGAACGATGAAGCGCGCGCAGCCATTCTCGAGCAGGTAGTCCCCGACTCGTCCACCTGCGAGGGGACCCTGGATCAGATCGCCCGGGTCGCTGATGAGGCGTGCGCTGGCTTTCGGAGGCGTGTAGCTGAAGGCGCGACCGGACGTGATCGTCACGCCATCGCTTACCCGGTCGGCGCGCACCAGCAGCTGGTTTTCGGCCTGCAGGGGAAAGCCCGGATCGACCCAGATCGTGTAGACGGGCCCGTTTCGCTCACGCGCCAGCGGATGGAAGTTCAGGCTCGCCTCCAACGTGGCCAGATCGAACCCGGCCGTGAGCGTGAACTCCACCTGGAGTCCGCAGCTCTCGACCAGCCCGACGCGAGCCAGACGATCCGGGCGCCAGGCTGGCACCTGGCCGCGCCGAGCAGTGGCGTGAGGATGAGAAGGACCAACAAAGGGATGCGCACCACCACAACGGGCCTCCGTGAATGGGTTTGCCGTATGCGTCGGACAAGGGCGACGGGCGAGGGGATGATCCGCCGGACTGCCACGGGGAGCGGGATTGAGTAGCGCACTGGCCAATCTCCTCATGACTTGGTCCCATTCGACGCTCTGCCTGGCTCCTGGACACCACCACGTAGAGCAGGCGCGCAGGCAAAGCTTTCCTTGAAACGGACCCTTCCGCGAGGTTTGTGGTCATCGACGAGCCACGGTGTCGGTATAGTGGTGTCACCGCGGCTACTTGGGGTAACGCGCGGCCGAGGTAGAGGATGTCGAAGGAGCCCGAGGCGCCGCCGCCCGCTCAGGCCTCCGATTCCGAGATCTCGCTGGGGTACTCCTACTACGTCCTCGGAGTCCTCTTCGCCGTCCACGTCTTCAACTTCATCGATCGCCTGCCTCTGTGAGCCCATCAGCAGGATCTGCAGGCCTCCGACACCGCGATGGGCTTCCTCGCGGGCTTCGCCTTCGTGGTCTTCTACACCTTCGCGGGGATCCCGATCGCTCGCTTCGCGGATCGCACCTCGCGCCGCTCCGTGATCGCGATCGGACTCGCGGTCTGGAGCGCGATGACGGCCGCCTCGGGTCTGGCGCGCAGCTTCACCCAGCTCGCCCTCGCCCGCGTCGGCGTGGGAATCGGCGAGGCCGCGGGCAGTCCGCCCGCCCACTCCCTCCTCTCCGACTACTTTCCTCCCGAGCGCCGCGCGACGGCGCTTTCGATCTACGCCACGGGGGTCTACATCGGGGCGATGATCGCCTTCCTGGCAGGTGGATACATCCGGGAGCACTTCGGCTGGCGGCTCGTCTATCTCTTGGTCGGCCTCCCCGGAGTTCCGCTCGCGCTCCTGGTGCGCATGACCGTCCGCGAGCTGCCTCGAGGCTTCTCGGAGAGCCGGCCCGCGGACACCCGGGTGGTCGGCACCGGCGAGGTCATCCGCTTTCTTCTCTCGCGTCGCTCTTTCGTGTATATCGCCGCCGGCGCCTCGTGTCAGTCGCTGGGCGGCTACGCGATCCTCAGCTGGGGGCCCGCCTTCCTGGAGCGCGTGCACCAGATGGGGGTCGTCGAGATCGGAACCTGGCTCGGCCTGAGCGTCGGCGTGGGCGGCAGCGCCGGCGCCTATCTGGGCGGGAGACTCGCGGACCGGTTCGGTGCCAAAAACCAGAGCTGGTACATGCGGCTCCCCGCGATCCAGGCGCTGCTCGGCGTTCCCTTCGTCGCCGGGTTCCTGCTGCTCCAGAGCCCGGCGCTCGCGCTGCTTTCCTTCTTCCCTTTCTATTTCATCGCAAACATGTACATCGGACCGATGCTCGCGATGACCCAGGGCCTGGTCAAGCTGCGCATGCGCGCGACCGCCTCGGCGATCCTGCTCTTCATCCTCAACATGGTGGGACTCGGCGCAGGCACCTTCGTGGTCGGATTCTTGAACGACCAGCTCGCGGGGCGATTCGGGATCGAGGCGATCCGCTACTCGCTACTCGCCGTGGCGCTGGTGGGAGGGCTGGCCAGCGTCTTCTTTCTGCAGGCAAGCCGCGCTGCGCGAGACCTTCGCGCCAGGGACGTCTGAAACCCATGGCCCGGCTCCGCGTTCAGTTCATCCACGGCTTGGAGGGAAGCCCGCAGGGCAACAAGGCGCGGCTGCTGGCCCGGCACTTCGAGGCACTCACCCCGGCCATGGATACCAGCGACTTCGAGGCCTGTGTCGCTGTGCAGGCCGATGCCCTCGCCGCCTTCCGACCCGATGTACTGGTGGGATCCTCTTTCGGCGCGGCCGTGGCGGTAGAGCTGCTACAGCGTGACCTCTGGCGCGGCGCGACGTTGCTGCTGGCGCAGGCGGCTCTTCGACGCGATCCGCATGCCGAGCTTCCGCCCGGTGTTCCGATCTGGTTGGTGCACGGACTTCGGGACGAGCTGATCGACATCGAGGACAGCCGCCGCCTGGCCGCCGCCGGCTCACCGGAGTGGGTAGTGCTCCACGAAGTGGACGACGACCATCCACTCCACGAGACCGTCGCGAGCGGACGGCTGGTGGAGCTGGTGCGCGCACTCGCAGAGAGGGCATCGCGAAAAGAAGATCCGGCGCCGCGGAACGCGACCGACTGAGGACGAATGGAAAGCTGCGCAAAATGGGCGGAAATGTCGACTGCGTAGTATTCTCGATTCATGCGAGCAATCCACGTCACGGCGACTGGGGGTCCGGAGGTTCTGAAAGCGGTCGACGTCCCCGAGCCCGAGGTCGCACGAGGCACGCTTCGGGTTCGCAACCGGGCGGTCGGCATCAATTTCCACGACGTCCAGGGCCGCCGCCGCGGCGTGCGCGGACAGACCCATCCCTACATCCCCGGCACCGACTTCGCCGGTGAGGTGGACGCCGTCGGAGAGGGCGTGGAGGGCTTCGCCGAAGGAGACCGGGTGCTGGGCATCACCGCGGCCGGCGCCTATGCGGAGAAGACCGTGGTCCCCGCGGTCCTCGCCGTCCGAATCCCGGAGCAGATCAGCTACGAGCTGGCAGCTGCCTGCCCCGTAGCGGGCCTCACATCCTGCTTCATGATCCGCGACCACGGCGTTGGCGAGGCCACCAACGTCGTCGTCCACGCTGCGGCCGGAAGCGTGGGCTGCTTCCTGGGCGGCCTCCTCGCGCAGAAACGCGCCCCCTCCATCGGTCTCGTCTCGACGGAGGAGAAGGCAGAGGTCGCTCGCCGTGCGGGATATCTCCACGTAATCAACTACCGTCGGGAGGACCCCGTCGAACGGGTCCGGCAGATCACAGCCAGTGCCGGGGCCGACGTGGTCTACGATTCGGTGGCGGGACCCGGATTCGCGCGCAGCTTCGAGATGTGCCGGGCCGGGGGCACGGTCGTGCTCTTTGGCCGGGCGGCAGGGGATCCACCTCGGGAGGTACTGGACGACGCCTTCCTCGGCGGCGCTCGCAACCTCGGACTGCGCACCTATTTTCTCGGTACGGTTCTGTTCTCGGATCCGCAGTCGATTCGCGGCGCCTATGCCACGCTCTTCGATGGTCTGTCCAGCGGCACCATCTTCCTTCCCATCGAGACAGTTCCCCTGAAAGACGCCGCCGCTGCCCACACGCGCATCGAAAGCCAGCAAACGGTGGGGAAGATCATCCTGCTGCCCTAGAGCACGGCAGCGACCGCCTCGCAGAACTCCGTCGTACTCGCCCTGCCCCCCTGGTCCGGCGTGAGGACGCGCCCATCCGCATAGACGCGCGTCAAGGCGGAGTCGAGTCGTTCTGCGGCGCCCGCGAAGCCCAGGTGCTCGAGCATCATCGCCGCCGAGAGCAGCGTGGCCGTGGGATTGATGACGTTGCGACCGACGATGTCGGGAGCCGTACCGTGGGCAGACTCGAAGTAGGCGTAGTCATCCCCGTAGCAGCCACTCGGAGCGAGACCGAGACCACCCACGAGCCCCGCGGCGGCGTCCGAGAGAACGTCGCCGTACAGGTTGGGCAGCACCACCACGTCGAATTCCTCCGGCCTCGCCGTCAGGTGGTGTGCCAGGTCATCGATGATCAAGCTGCGGAACTCGATCTCCGGGTACTCCCCGGCAACCCGCTCAGCGACGTTTCGAAAGAGCCCGTCGCTTCGGGGCAGCATGTTGTGCTTCGTCCCGCTGGTTACCCGGCCCGGCCGCCCCCGCCCCTTGCGCTCCCGAGCCAGCTCGAAGGCAAAGCGACAAACGCGCTCGGATCCGGCCTCCGTGATCACCTTGAGCCCGTAACACCCCGGACCCATCTCGGCCACCGGCCGGCGCGCGGTGGGACTCACCAGGCGGAGCGGAGCGAGGTCCTCGACTTCTCCCTCCAGGAAGAGATAGAGATCCTCGAGATTCTCGCGAACGATGACGAAGTCGACCTTCTCCGGGTGCGCCAGCGGGCTTTTGAAGCCCGGACGAAAACGCGAGGGCCGCACGTTGGCGTAGGTCTGCTTGCCCCAGCGTAGATAGAAGAGAGCCCCCGCGCTCTTCCCGCTGGTGGCGCCGAAGAGGGTGGCATCGGAATCGTCGATGGCCTGTTGCGCCTCAGGGGGAAACGCCGAGCCCGACTGCTCGATCGCGCGCTGCCCCACTGGAGGGTGGAGCCACTCGATATCGACTCCGAGCCGATCGACGAGGGCAAGGCTGGGTCGGATCGCCTCGGGCGCCGCGTCCTCTCCCTCGACTACCACCACCCGCTTGGCGCTCACTGGTGGGCCTCCCGACCGGCGCCCAGGCGCGCCTCGAGAACCTTCATCAGTCCACCCTTCTCCACGATCTCGAGCATGTCGCGCGTGTAGGCATCCCCCTGAAGCTCGGTCCCTTGGGTCAGGTTGCGCACGGTGCCGCTCTCCATGTCGACTTCCAGCTCGTCGCCTTCCTCGCACGCCGCGGCAATGCCGGGACAGACGAGATTGGGAAAGGCAATCGCGATGCAGTTGCGGAAGTAGATCCGTCCAAAGGTCTCGGCCACGACGGCGCCGACTCCGAGGAGCTGGAGGTTCTCGGGGGCGTGCTCGCGGCTGGAGCCACAGCCCCAGTTGCGACCGGCAACGATCAGGTCCCCGGGCTCGACTTGAACCGCGAACTCGGGGCGGATGTGCAACACCGACCCGCGTCTCTCTTCCCATGGGGCCGAGATGGTGTTCCAGGGGGCCATCACGTCGGTGTCGACGTCGTCGCCGAACTTCCAGACCCGACCTCGTATCCGCGTCTGCATCGCCACCCCCCCCTGCTAGATCGTGGTCCCGTCCCAGAACTCGCGCGGATCGACGATGTGGCCGGTCACGGCGGCCGCAGCGACGCTGGCTGGAGAGCCCAGGTAGACCTCGGCCTCGGGGCTACCCATGCGACCGCGGAAGTTGCGGTTGGTCGAGGAAAGACAGACCTCCCCAGGCGCCAACAAGCCGCCGTGCCCACCCGGACAGGCGCCGCAACCGGGGGTGGTGAGGTGCGCTCCCGACTCCAGGAGGATCTCGATGTAGCCGGCCCTGGTGGCGTCGAGGAGAACCTGTGCGGAAGCCGGCGTCACCAGGAGGCGCGTGCCGGGGTCCACCTTCCGGCCTTCGAGAATCTCGGCCGCCACGGCGAGGTCTTCGAGCCGCGCGTTGGTACAAGAGCCGAGAAAGGCCTGATGAATCCGCACCCCGCTGACCGCGGAGACCGGCTTGGTATTTCCCGGATTGTGAGGACAGGCGATCTGGGGCTCGAGGCCGGAGATGTCGATCTCGTGGACCACCTCGTATCCGGCGCCGGGATCGGGTCCGAAGGGGGAGACCGGCTCGTCGGTGCGCTCGCGCAGGTAGGCGCAGGTGGTCTCGTCCGCCTCGAAGAAGGCGAACTTCGCGCCGAGTTCGACACCCATGTTCGCCATGGTGAGGCGACTCGCGACGGTCATCCGCTCTGCCACGGGGCCGGCGAACTCGATGGCGCGGTATTGGGCGACCTCGGTACCGAAGCGCCCGGCCAGGTGGAGCACGACGTCCTTCGACATGATTCCGGCCGCCGCCCTTCCGTCGAGAAGGAAGCGAACCGTCGGTGGCACCCGAAGCCAGAGTTCTCCGGTAGCGAGCGCGTAGGTCACCTCGGTGAGCCCCAACCCGGTACCCGCGGCGCCCACCGCGCCGTAGGTCGTGCTGTGAGAGTCGGTTCCGAAGACCAGCTGACCGGGCAAGATGTGGCCCTGCTCGGTCAGTACCTGATGACAGATCCCCGCGTTGCCCAGGAAGTGCCGAATTCCGAAGTGCTCGACCAGCTCCCGCGCCATCGCGTGGCCGCGAGCCATCTGCTCGGTAGGCGCCGGAAAGTAGTGATCGAGAATCACGATCACCTTCTCCGGATCGAAGACCCGCTGGACTCCGAGCTTCAGGAGACGCAGGGCACAGAGCGTCCAGGCCTCGTGGGCCATCACGCGATCGACTGCCGCGGTGACGTATTCACCGGCGCTGAGCGAATCCCGGCCCGAGGTACGGGCCAGCACCTTCTCCGCCATCGTCATCGCCATCATCGCACCAGAATACCCGAGAAGGCTGGCACGGCTCAGGCGAGCTGCGACCGCAGTGCGGCCTCGCTCTCCGGATCCGTCCCCAGCAGGGTGAGCCGCTCCTCGCCACCAATCCCCAGTCCGATCTCGACGGCGCGCTTCATCATCGGGATCGCCCATACGGACCCCTCGCCGATCTCCTCGTTGGCCCCCTCGAGGCGCAGGTGCGCCAATCCGACCGCGTCGATCGCCACCGGATCCGATCCGACTGCGATGAACCCGGGGTGAGCCAGATCGCCCGAGTCGGGCCCGCCATTGGTGAATCCCTGGCGGCCGTCCATCACGATCAGAGAGGGACGCACGACCAGATTGATCTCCGCCAGCCGCTCCTTGAGTCCCCAGGGAACATGCATCCGAAGTCGACTGGAGCCGTTCACCACGCCCACGTTGTTCTTCATCGACATGGTGAAGTCGCCGAGCGCGTGGGTGCGGGGCGTACAGAGATTGATGATGTGATCGGCTTCGATGACCGGCGAGTAGATGCGAATTGCGTTGCCCGACCAGTGCTGAGCCAGCGGGTGGGTGATCGCGACGGAGTCGTCATCGTCCAGGCAGCGGCACGGGATCCCAGCCTGTTCGGCCGCACCGCGGATGCCCGTCGCCTCGAAGGCCTTCTCGGTGGAGTGCAGGAACATGGTCCGATCCGCCACGAAGGGCTCGCCGCCGGCCTCCTTGACCATCTCGGCCACGACCCAGACGGTTTCGGGATCCGTGGTCGCGGGATAGCCGTTGCCACTGTTGACCGCGGGCTTCAGCAAGACCGTCTCACCGGGCCGAATGAACTCCAGACCACCGGCCAGTGCGATCGCGCGCTGGACGGCCTCCCGATGGGCCGGATGCTCGCCGGAGCGAACCACGGCGACGCGGCTGTTCGCGGGCGGCGCGGGCTGGTCGGGCAGGCGGTGGCGGCTGATCGGCGCATCCGCCGGCTCCGCAGAGGCGAGCCGGCCGCGGCCCCCGCTGACACAGGTCCCCAGCGCCAGCGCCGAGACGCCGACAAGGGAGCTCTGGAGGAAGCTCCGGCGATCGAGGGGTACGGGAACTCTCGGCGAGTGCATTGCAGTCGACCTCGAATGGACGGCTCCGGTGCGAATACAGCGAAGCTCTCGCTCGAAGGTGACCTCCCCCGGATGAGAAATCAACCTCTCCCGCAGTGCAATACCGGCGTGCTGCCTATAATCAGTCTCCGCTTGCGAAAGGACCACAGCATGAACCAGGCGAATCCGGTTTCGAGCGAAGTGCAAGGGAAGCGCGTGACGCGCCGCAGGTTCCTGCAAGGAGCGGCGGTGGGAGGAGCGGGAATCTGGGCGGCGTCGGTCCTGCCGCGGCAAGCGTTCATGGACGATCCCCACCGCCCGCCGAAGCTCTACGAGTACTTCCTGGACAACTTCTGGTTCGAGACGGCCGGGCTCTACGGAGAGTCGATCAACCCGCCGCTGAAGGGCCGGCAACTGGCGGACATCGCGATCATCGGCGGGGGGTTCGCGGGGATGTCGGCGGCCTACAACCTGAAGCGCCGCTTCCCGGGCAAGCGCATCGTGCTCCTGGAGGGCGCCTGCTGCGGCTACGGAGCGAGTGGGCGGAACGGCGGATTCGCCGACTTGGGGATGCCCGGTCTCGGCTTCGTCTACGAGAGCCAAGGCCCCGAGGCCGCGCGGGCCTACTACGACGCCACGATTCTCGGGATGAAGCAGATCCAGACCTTCGTCGACACCCACGGTGTGGACTGCGAGTTCGAGATGAACGGCGCCATGATGATGGCCACCGAGGAGCGGCATCTCGAAGAGCTCGCCGAGACCAAGCAGCGCTTCGACAACATGGGCATCGAGGTCGCGCTGCTGGACGAGGCGGCGGTCCGCGAGCGGATCACCTCCGAGCGATTCATCGGAGGGTTGCGCGACCCGCACCACGCGATCCTGAACCCCGCCAAGCTGGCGCGGGGCATCAAGCGCGTCATCGAGTCGATGGGGGTGGTCGTCTCGGAGCGATCGAAGGTGATGCGCATCGAGCCCGGAACGCCCCTGCGGATCGTGACCGAGTTCGCCGAGCTGCGCGCGGACCAGGCGGTGATCGCCCTCAACGGCTACGCGCCCCAGCTCGGCTTCTTCCGCAATCGCCTGATCCCCCTCTGCAACTACGTGGCCGCCACCGAGCCTCTGAGCGAAACGCAGCTGGCCAGCATCGGCTGGGCCGGCCGCGAGGGGCTGAGCGACCAGCGAGTGCAGTTCATGTACCTGCGGCTGACGGCGGACAACCGGATCGTCTTCGGCGGCGAATCCGCCCCCTACTTCTACGGAAGCTCGCCCAGCACGGGGAACTACCAGCCTTCGCTGGACAAGCTCCACCAGAGCTTGCTGACCACCTTCCCGCAGCTGGAGGGTGTTCGATTCACCCACGGGTGGGGAGGAACGATGGGATTCACCGCGGACTTCGTGCCATCGGTCGGCACGCTGGGAGAGTCGGGCAATCTCTTCTACGCCGTCGCGTTCAACGGCGAAGGAGTCGTGATGACGCAGCTGGCGGGGCAGATCCTCTCACAGCTGATCGCCGGCGACGAGAGCGAGCTCACCAGCCTCGCACTGGTGAACAAGAGCATGCCCTACGTCGGCCACGAGCCCCTCCGCTACGCGGCGATCAAGCTCTACGAGCGCGTTCTCCAGGGATTCTCGAGCAACCCACTTCGCTGAGGCCTTCGCCAGGCCACGCACTCAGGGATCGAGGTCCCGACTCAGATCGCGTCCGAGCCAATCGGCTCGTCTCCGCTTCAGCTCCGGAGCACGCGGCCGGCGCGACTTCCCGCTACGAAGGCGGAGTCGCTCACCACCTGTCTTCCGTTCAGAAAGACGTGCATGATCCCGCTGGGTCTTCCGGCGGGCCTGCCTTCCTCCACCGGTGCATCCGCAATCCGCTCCGGATCGAAGACCACCACGTCCGCCGCCTTTCCCTTGGCGAGGATTCCGCGATCTCGAATTCCGAAGCGCTCTGCGCTGGCGGAGGTCATCCTGCGGATGGCGTCCTCGATCTGGAACAGTCCTCGCTCGCGCGCGAACTCCCCCAGGACCCGCGGAAAGGTGCCGGCCGCCGCCGGATTCGGATGGCCTCGGCGCCTCACCAGGGCATCGGTCTCGAAGAGGCAGTGCGGGTCCGCCAGGACGGCTTCGAGGGCGCCCTCGTGGCCCGGCGCTCCGCTGTAGCTGTGGAAGAGCATCAGCGTCTCGCCCCTACTCCGTTCGCTCAGCTCGAGCAGGGTGTCGAAGGGACGGGTGCCCCGGCGCCTGGCGATCTCCGCGATGGTCAGTCCGTTGAGCTCCTCCGCGCCCTCGATCGCCGCATCCATCACCTGGAAATCGTCGTAGACGAAGCCGACCAGCCGGAAGCCGATCTCCAGCTCCACCCGCAGCCTGGCGCGCGCAGCTCTGGAGCGATAGCCCCTCGGCCCCATCGCGAGGAACCAGTAGGGAAGCGGAGCGTTGATGGTGGTGTTTCCACAGGTGTAGGGGAAGGCATCGATCATGACGTCGACACCTTCGCGCCGCGCCTGCTCCACCATCTCCAGGGCCCTTCCCGCCGTCCCCCAGCTCCGCCTGCCGACGAAGATGAAGTGCGAGACCTGCAGCATTGCGCCGCTCTCCCGTGCGATGTCCAGCATCTCCCGCAGTGCGCGCAGATTGTGGGGCTTCAGGTAGGTGAGCGGGTAGGTGGGGGAGATCGCGCTCAAGGCCTTGAGGTGCACGGTAACTGGCTTGCCTGCCTCGGCGGCCACCCGAGAGAAGGCAGCCAGCTCCTCCAGCGGTGAGTACATTCCGGGGTCGTAGCCGAGGCCGAAGCTCAGCCCGCAGGCGCCCTCGTCGAGACAGCGTCTGGTTTCCTCCAGACAGCGCGCCAGCTCGTGGGAAGGCATCGCGCCGCGAACCTGCGCCGACGCAGCGGCGCGGACGCTGGCGTGACCGACGAGCTCGGCCAGGTTCACGACCGGCCCGTTCTTCTCCACCTGATCGAGGAACTCCCCCATTCCGCGCCAGGTGAAATCGAGAGGTTCATCGGCCAGCATCGCGACCAGGGATCCCTCGGAGGCTCCGGGGCCGCCGGGGGCCACTGGCGCCGGCGAGAATCCGCAGTTCCCCGCCACGACACTGGTGACTCCCTGCTCCAGGTTGATCTTCATCAACGCCTCGTGGTCGGCGAGTGCAAGGGTCCAGTCCGCGTGGGAGTGCATGTCGATGAATCCGGGCGACACCATGCAACCGCTCGCATCGAGAACCCGATCGACAACCGGGGCGTCTTCTCCCCGCGTCAGGAGCCCGGCGATGCGATCGTCCTCGAGCAGGACGTCTCCCTCGAAATCCGAAGCCCCGGTTCCATCGAGAACCCGGCCGCCCTTGATCAGCACTGTCGCCATCTGCGACCTCCAGTCGGTGTGTGCGTTCGACGAAGCGGCGCTCCGCGTCACTCCCGACATCTTCGAGTACCCAGCTACCTGTGCACCCCGAGACGATAGATCACCGAGTGCGCGTACACCTCGCCGGGCTCCAGCACCGCCGATGGAAAGGAGGGGTGATTCGGCGAGTCGGGAAAGTGCTGAGCCTCCAGACAGAAGGCGCTCCAGCGGCGATAGGCAACTCCGCCACGACCGATCAGGCTGCCGTCGAGAAAGTTCCCGGAGTAGAGCTGCAGTCCCGGCTGGGTGGTGAGAACCTCGAGGATGCGACCCGTCTCCGCGTCCGTCACCCGCGCCGCGAGAGTCGGTTCGGCCCCCCTGGATCGCAGGGCGAAGGTGTGATCGTAGCCGCCGCGCGAAGCGACCAGGGCATCGATGCGCGATCCCAGAGTGTGTGGTGAACGGAAATCCAGAGGTGTTCCTTCGACAGGGTGAAGCTCCCCGGTCGGAATGCCCTCTCCGTCGATCACCAGGTAGTCGTCGGCTTCGATTCCGACCTCGTGAGAGAGCACCGGTGTCGCCCCGCCACTACTCAGGTTGAAGTAGCTGTGGTGGGCCAGGTTCACCGGTGTAGCTCGATCCGTTGTGGCGCGGTAATCGATGCGCAGGCCACCGGACCGATCCAGCCGGTAGCTGACCGAGACGTCGAGCTCACCCGGGTAGCCCTCCTCGCCGTCCCGACTGCAGTAGTGGAAACGAACTCCCACCTCGTCCCCGGTCTCGATCGCCTCGCCGCGCCAGACCACCTGGTCGAATCCCCGACCACCACCGTGGAGATGGTGGCGGCCCTCGTTCCGGGTCAACTGGTGGGTGCGGCCCTCCAGCAGGAAGCTCCCATCGGCGATTCGGTTGGCGAAACGCCCCACTGTGGCGCCGAGATAGGCGCCACAGTTCAGGTAGTGCTCCAGGGTATCGAAGCCGAGGACGACGGGCCCGACCCTGCCCTGGCGGTCGGGGGCCTCCAGGCTGGTGAGCGTGGCTCCGTACTCGATCAGCTTGGCAACGATTCCGGGGCCACCCTCCAGGGTGAACTGAGCGACTCCCTCACCCGCCGGTGTGGCGCCGAAATCGGTCTTCTCGATGCGCATCCGGTCCACTCCAAGCCCCGACTGGCGCCTAGTTGAGCACACCTGCGTCAGCGAGCCGATCGATCTCGTCGCGGGAGAGCCCGAGGATCTCTTGCAGGACGTATTCCGTGTGCTCTCCGAGCAGCGGTGCGGCACGGCGCACTTGCACTCCCTCGAGTCTCCACGGGGGGCGAACCACCGCCTTCTCGCCGATCCTCGGGTGCACCACCGTCTCGAAGACGCCGCGCTCTTGAACGTGGGAGTCCTTGCCAATGCTGATGCCCGTGTGGACCACCATTGCCGCCACACCCGCCCGCTGGAGGATCTCCATCGCCTCTCGAGGCTCCCGCTCCCGCGTCCATCGCTCGACGATCGCGTCGAGGCGCTCCTGGTTCTGCCAGCGTTCCGCGGGACCCGCGAAGGCAGCGTCTCCAAGCTCCGAATCGGCGATCACCGATCGGAGCGCGTTCCACTCCGCTTCCGTGCCGACCGCGATGGTGAGCCACTGCTCCTCGCCCTTGCAGCGGTAGCAGTTGTGTGGAGCCATGGCGTCGTCGCGATTGCCGCTGCGCTCCGGGAGACGGCCGCACGAGCTGTACCCCAGGAAAGCCTCCCCAATCATCGAGCTCATCACCTCCGTCGAGGAGAGATCGATGTGTTGTCCCTCGCCGCTGCGCTGCCTGTAATGAAGCGCCGCCAGCACGGCGAAGGCGGCCGTCGTGCCCACCCGGAGATCCACGGCCCCGCTGAGCGGCGAGGGGGGCTGGTCGGGGTAGCCGGTGATCTCCACGGCGCCGCTCATACAGGCGAAGGTCGGCGCGTAGCCGGCGTAGGACCCCTCCGGTCCGGTAGCACCGACAGCCGACGACGACAGCATGATGATGTCCGGCTTCACGATCCGGAGATCCTCATAGCCCAGCCCCAGGCGGTCCAGCACCCCGGGTCTCATGTTCTGGGTCACCACGTCGCTCTTGGCCACCAGGCGCCGGGCGATGTCGCGCGCTTCCTCCTTGCGCAGGTCGAGATTGATCGAGAGCTTGCCGAGATTCAGATCGTTGAAGAGGGGCGACTCGTCGAGATCACCGCGGACAGCCCCTGCGGTAAGCGAGTGGACACGCGCGTGGTCGAGACGCGCGTGGCTCTCGATCTTGATGACTTCCGCCCCCAGCATCCCCAGAAGCAGGGTTCCCTGGGGTCCCGCCCAGGCCCAGGTGAAGTCGGTCACCCGGATTCCCGACAGCGGTCCCTGGCTCGCGTCAGCGTCCCGCATCAGATCACCCCCGCCGCGGCCAGGCGCGCCAGATCCTGCTGGGAATAGCCGAGACCGTCGCAGTAGACCGCTTCGTTGTGCTCACCGAGAAGGGGAGCGGAGGAGCCAGCCCAGGGCGTCTTCGAAAAACGGTAGGGAGCGGTCGGATACGTCAGGGTACCGGCCACCGGGTGCTCGATCTCCACGAAGAACTCGCGCGCCTTCGCCTGCTCCCACGCTTGCACCTCCGCCACGTTGCGCACCGGGCCCGCCGGCGTTCCCTCGGCCTGGCAGGTGTGATAGATCTCGTCGCGGGTGAGCTGCGCCGCCCACTCGTCGAGGTGCTCTTTGGCTTCGGTGGCGTGCTCCAGACGTCCCATCTCCTCCTTGCACCATTCGGCTTTCGACCATTCCGGCTCTCCCATGGCGCGGATCAGCGACTCCCACTGGTGCTTCTCGAGGGGCGTCACCATGAGGTAGCCGTCCTTCGCCCTGGTGAGCCCTCCGACCATGCGCCGCGGCTGCGGATTCGGGTCGTTGGTGAGACGGCCGATGTCGACCCGCTCCATGCACATCATCGCCTCCTGCTTGGAGAGGTCCACGTGCTGCCCGCGCCCACTGGCAGCGCGCCCGATCACCGCCGCGATCGCCCCGATCGCGGCGGTCAGTCCCGCGTCGTAATCACCGAGGTAGCCGCCCGCCTTCGGCGGTGGGCGACCCTCCGCACCGCCGGGAATGTGGAACGGCGAGGAGTGGCCACCCGCGTGGTAGAGGTTCAGGTGGTGACTCCGGTAGCCGCGATAGGGACCCGTCTGACCAAAGGGCGTGACCGAGCTGACGATCAGTCGAGGATTCAGCTCCGCGAGCTGGGGATAGCCGAGACCGATGCGCTCGAGCTCTCCGGGTGTCCAGTCCTCGATCAGAACGTCGACGTCGCGGACCAGATCGCGGAAGATGGTTCGCCCCGTCTCGCTGCCCAGCTCCAGCGTGACTCCGCGCTTGCTCGTGTTCAGGTAGAGGAAGAGCGCGCTTCGCTCCAGGTGTGGCACGTCGCCCGGGAAGGGACCGCGACGGCGAGCCGGGTCTCCCAGACCCGGCGTCTCCACCTTCACCACGTCTGCACCGAGGTCCGCGAGCAGCTTCGCGCAGTACGGCGCGGCGACCATGCTACCGAGCTCCAGGACCGAGATTCCCGACAGGGCACCCATCTTGATCGGCATCTCCATCCCAGCCTTCTGCATCATCGGCCGATCGCGGGCCACCCCCCGGAGCCACGCTATCGCTCGGACAGGACCAGACTAACGATAGTGGCTGAGTGCTGCACGCTGATAGGCGGTGTAGTAGTCGTGAGCGAACTCGCGGAAGCCCAGCACATTCTTCTCGGACGTCGGGTCGGCGAGCACCTCGCGAAGCGTCGATGCCAGCGCGCCTGGGATTTCCTCCGTCGGCCAGACCTGGGCTAGAAACTCCTCTTCGCGGCCGCCCACCTGGAAGCGAGCCAGGTCGTCGAGCGCCTGCATCAGCAGGAGCGTGTAGGGACCCTCCCAGGTCTCGAAGATCGCGGCGTCGCGCACCAGGCGTGGCAGCGCCGAGAATTGCTCCTCGATGCCGTTGCCCGCGAGCAGCATCATCGCCTCGTAGACCAGCGACTGCGCCACGCGGGTGGCGACCGCCTTGGCGATGCTCACGTGAACCCTCGCGGCGATGTCCCCCATGCTTCGCCCGTGGGCCGGATGCCGGAGCCAGAGGTCGAGGGTCTCGAAGGCACCGGCAAGCGCCAGGTCGGATTGGCGCTGGATGCGCTGGACGGAGTCCGCGACCAGCGGCATCTGGCGGATGCGCGAGCCGAACGCTTCGCGGAACCCGCAGTAGGCGCCCGCGATGCGTGACGCCCCGCGCACCAGTCCCGCCGCACCGAGCACGTTGAAGATGCGAGAGGTGACCAACACGATGGCGACCATGTTCTTGAGGCCCGCATCGGCTGGACCGAGCATCCAGCCCTCGGCACCCTCGAAGGCGATCTCGGCGGTCGGAAGCGCGCGCGTCCCGAGCTTGTCCTTGAGCCGGTCGATGGAATAGCCATTGGGCGCGCCGTCCTCGCCGAGCCGTGGCACCACGAAGAGAGCCACGCCACGGGCGCCCTCCACGGCGCCCTCGGGCCGAGCCGTCAGCAGCCAGTAGTCGGCGGTGCAGTTCGAGCAGAACCACTTCCTGCCCGAGAGGCGGAACATTCCGTCTCCCGCCCCCACCGCCTGCACGGCGTTCGCAGCCGCATCCGAGCCTCCCTGAACCTCCGTCACGAACTGCGCGCCGTGCACCCATTCGCCAGGTGTATTGCCGAGGAGGCGCCCCAGCGCGCTCCGCGAGCGGGGCTCGTTCCCGAGCTCCCGAAGCGCGCGGATCAGCCCATCGGTGCAGGCCAGGGAGCAGAGCGTGCCGGTCTCCCCGTTCTGTGCCAGGACGAAGATGGCTGCGTAGCGCACCAGGTCGTTCAGCTCGCCGCCGGCCAGCCGCGCGCCGTGCTGCTCGGCCAGCATGCGCAAGGTCTCGGGCGGAAGCACCACGTGGTCGTGGCGCCGGTCGTATGCGTCCTTCCGCGAGATGAAGGGAAGCTTCTCGGGCCGTTCGATCACGTCCGCCAGCTCTCGATAGACCAGAGCCGCCCGCTCCCCGAAATGGACCAGGAGGTCCTCTGACGCTTCTGCGTCCTTCGGCACGAGGCGGACGAGAACGCGCCGCAAGAGCTCGTCCTCCAGATACCAGTTTCGGCCGAGTGACTCGAGATAGGGAGAGAAGTCGTAGTCGGGAAACCGAGACATCGCGTTGTTTCCGATCGTATCGCACGGATAAGGCTGGGGGAAGGATGCCAGGAAACCTTCGCGAGCGCGGACGGCTCCACTTGCGCTCGGGAACCGCGTGGGCGAGAACTTCGGGGTGATGGGCCAGAGACGCGCCAAGCCCGATCCCTATTTCTCCCACTGGGCCGACCAGGCGGCACGAAAGACGATGGCCGCCCATCCGGACGCGGAGCTCTTCGTGGTCGCGGCGGGGATTACCCCTTCGGGCGTGGTTCACATCGGCAATCTTCGCGAGGTCATCACCGTCGACTTCCTGGCCCGCGCGCTGCGCGACCAGGGCGCGAAGGTCCGCTTCATCTACTCCTGGGACGACTTCGACGTCTTTCGCAAGGTCCCCCAGGACATGCCGGAGCAGGAGATGCTGCAGGCCAATCTGCGCCGCAGCATCGCCGATGTTCCTGATCCCTGCGGTGCACACGACAGCTATGCCAGTCACCAGATCGACGCCTTCGCGAAGAGCATCGAACCGCTGGGGATCGAGCCCGAGTTCATCCGGCAGTCCCGGCGCTACCGCGCCGGCGATTACGCCCAGGGCATCCGTCGCGCTCTCGAGCAGAGAGATCGAATCCGGGAGATCCTCAACCGGCACCGCAACGAGCTGCTCGGCGACGACTGGCTACCGCTGGCCGGCTTCTGCGACGATTGCGGCCGCGATCGACTCGACTTCGAGTGGGATGGCGAGTGGTGTGTGAGCTACCGGTGCCGCAGCTGCGGGCACGAGCGCCAGCTCGATCTGCGCGAGGGAGGCAACGTAAAGCTGCCCTGGCGTATCGACTGGCCCATGCGTTGGGCCCACGAGGGCGTCTCTTTCGAACCCGGCGGCAAGGATCACACCTCCGCCGGCGGCAGCTACGACACCGGCAAGGAGATCGTCCGCGAAGTGTACGGCGCTCGCGCGCCGGAATACGTCGCCTACGACTTCGTTCGCATCAAGGGACGGGGAGGCAAGATCTCCAGCTCGGCCGGCGGCGCCGTTACCGTGAGCGACGCGCTGGAGATCTACGAGCCCGAGATGTTGCGCTGGCTCTTCGCCAGCTACCGTCCCAATTCCGAATTCCAGGTCTCCTTCGACCTCGACGTGATCAAGCTCTACGAAGATTACGATCGCACCTGTCAGGCCGCCCACCAGGCCGACGACGGAGGGCGCGGCGACAGGAAGCGACAGACGGCACGCCGCACCCTCCAGCTCGCCAGCGTCGACAACCACCGGATCCAGTCCGGCGACCTCCTCCCCTTCGTCCCCGCGTTTCGCTCGCTCAGCATGATCCTGCAGATCTACGACGGCGACATCGAGCGCGCCCGGGCGTACTACGAG
The DNA here is from genome assembly GCA_963766175.1 of uncultured delta proteobacterium. Lineage (GTDB taxonomy): Bacteria > Myxococcota_A > UBA9160 > UBA9160 > UBA6930 > CAVXZE01. The sequence continues at coordinate 233,606 of CAVXZE010000010.1, read as the reverse complement.
GCCACGGGGTCGATCCGGAGCGACGGCGAGAGGCGCCGGTTCGGGGAACGGGCACGCCGCGTGTGGACATGGATCGACAAGTACGCCCCGGACACCTTTCGCTACCGGATCCGCTCCGAGCCGACGACGCGCGAGCTCACCGACCACCAGGCAACGGCCCTCCGGCAGCTGGTGGAGACCCTGCGACGAGAGCCGGATCTCGACGAGGAAGCCCTCGTCTCCCACGTCAAGAACCTCTTCGAGAACACTCCGCTTCGACCCGAGGCGCTGTTTCCGGTGATCTACGATCTGCTGATCGCCCGACCGAAGGGTCCCAAGCTCACCACGTTGCTGGCCACCATGGGAGCCGAGCGAGCCCTCCCCCTGCTCGAACCCAGCCTCGAAGCTCGGCGCAGCTGACCGTAGAGAGGTTGGATCACCCCCGGAGAAGCACCCAGAGCGCTGTGCCCGCCAGGAGAAGCCCCACCAGCACACTCCCGGCCAGTGCGAGCCGAGAAATCCGGCGCGCCCCGTGCGCCGGACCGAGAGGGTCCATCGCCTCTCGCCTCGTGGAAGGGAGCGATGTCGCATTCTCGTCGGCGCCATCACCTCCGAGCGGCGCGTCTTCCGCGATGGCCACTACCTGGGCGGTGACGTTGTCGTGCCCGCCTTTGGCGTTGGCGCGATCCACCAGCAGGCGAGCGGCTCTGGGCGGTGACTCGGACTCGAGAACCTCTCGGATCTCGTCGTCCCCCACGTAGCCGCAGAGGCCGTCCGAACAGAGCAGGAAGCGGTCACCGGGCCTCACCGCGATCCTGCTGATCTCCGCCTCCACTCCAGGTGTCACCCCGACGGATCGCGTCAGCTCGTTGCGCCGGGGATGCACCAGCGCTTCCTCGGCGCTGAGAAAGCCCTGTCGGTGCATCTCCGCCACCAGTGAATGGTCCGCCGTGAGTGCATCCAGTCTTCCATCCCGCAGCAGGTAGAGACGGCTGTCCCCCACGTGCGCCACCCACGCCTCTCCCTCCTTCCCGAGGGCCAGCCCGACGACGGTGGTGCCCATCCCCGCGAGATCCGGGTCCGCACTGGCGCATTCGTGAATCCGGTCGTTCGCCGTCTCGACGGCGCTCCTCATGGTCTGCTCGAGCGACTCCTCGGAGCCCTCGAAGACCTCGCCGATGGTCTCTACCGCCAGGCGGCTCGCCGTCTCTCCGCCGCGGTGCCCGCCCATTCCGTCGGCCACGACGAGCAGGCGATTGCCACGACCATCTTCGAACTCGGCGTAGCGGTCCTGATTGACGCTGCGGACCAGGCCCACGTGGCTATGCGACGCCGTCTGGATCCACTGGGGATGATTCCCGCTCATCGTTCGAACACCATTTCCACGTCACCGATCCGGATCCGGTCACCGGGCTGAAGCGGACTCGACTGGATCGGCGCACCGTTCACCAGTGTGCCGTTGGTAGAGCGGAGATCTTCGATCCGAAATCCCCCGCCGCTGGCGTGAATCTCGGCGTGGTGACGGGACACGAAGTCGGTGTCGATGACGACGTCGTTCTCCCCGAGCGAGCCGATTCTCGTGCGGCCCCTGCGCAGAGAAAAGCGCTCTTCCGGCAAGGAACCCTGGACGACCCTCAGACTCCCGGCAGATCTTCCCCCCATGAACGTCCGCGCCACCAGGAGCGCGATGACCGCCAATCCGGCCGCGAGAGGCCAGCGCCAGATTCCCCCTTCGATCTTCGGATAGGTCGCGCTTCGGGAGTCGGGCTTGCCCTCCGCCGCCACCTCGACCACGTGTTCGCTCCCGTCCATGTCGGACTCGTAGCGGAGCAGATAGCTCTGCCGCATCTGCTGGAGCGTCTCGTCGTAGAACTCCTTCAGGTGGCTGGCCCGGCTGGATCCTCCCCCGGTCTCCGCGGCGAGCTTCTGGAGGACCTCGAGGCCACCGCCACCCCGGCCCGCATACCCCACCGTGAAGATCGGGATGCGCGGCTCGCTCCCACCACCCTTGGCCAGCGCAATGACCTGATCGAGGGAGCGCGTGCTCCCTCCGTCCCTGCCATCGGAGAACACGATCACGAAGGCGCGACGCGGCAGATCGAACCCGTGGCGAACCAGCTCCGCCGCCTGGTAGATCCCGTCGTAGAAGACCGTGGACATCGCGTTCTGATCGATCTCGATGCCACCGAGGCGATCTCGCGCGCTGGGGTGGGAGTCCGTGAAGGACGCCGCCACCTCCACCGTGCTGGCGAAGGTCACGATTGCGAGCGCGTCCCCCGTCCCTAGCCTGTCGAGGAAGCGGAGCGCTGCGGACTTCGCTCTCTCGAAGGGCTGGCCGATCATCGTGCGACTCGTGTCCAGGGCGAGCACACAGGTCACGCCCAGTCCCGCATCCTCGAGGGTCGTCATTCGGACGATCTCGTCGGAGGACACCCTGCGGAGATCCTCCCGAACTTCCACATCGACCCGCCGAAGATCCTCGATGGGTTGCCCTTGCTCGTCCTGGGCTCGGAAGTAGAGATCGACGACCTCTTCACCGCCGGCACCGGGGTGGACATCGTCCAGCTGAACCCGTTCCACGCGGCGAATCTCGAGAGGTTCGGCGTCCGCGACCCCCTGCTCGGACGCACGGGAGGCGACACTCGCGAAGATCAGCAGCGGGATGAGCCAGGACTTCCCCATCATCACATCCCCGATCCTCACAGGACGGTGCGGAACCGCAGCGTGGTCTTTCCGAGCTTGATGTAGTCTCCGTCGTGAAGCTCGCTTCCCTCGATCCGCTCGGAATTGACGAGGGTCGGCTTGTCGCTGGATGCCTCGATCGCGAAGATCCCCTGCTCGTACTCGATCCTCGCGTGCTGGCGTGAGATCCATTCGCTGGGAAGAAAGACCTCGGACTCGGGATGACGCCCGAGCCGGTTGCTGCCACCTCGGATCGGGAGAATCGCGCCCTCGAGTTCCCCCTCCACGGCGACCAGCACACCCAACACCGGGCCGAGAGGTTTCTCCCCGGCCGCGGCGACCACGCGGGTCGCAGCCAACGGATCGACCCCGCCACCCAGAGCGGGCTCCGAGGACGCCTGGGACGCCTCGTAGGTCTGCGCCGGGACGCGCGGGACGATGACCGTGGGCCTCTCGGACGAGGACTCTGCGGCTAGCCCCGCGGAGGCGGGGTGCACTGTGGCCGCCCCCTCATGGGCAGCACCGGCGCCTCCCAGGGCAATCGTGGCCTCGCCCGGCTGCCGGTGCCGTGGCTGCGCCCCCCGCCGCTCCCCTCCGAGCCGGTGGTCGCGGCGCGCTAGCATGCGGATGCGGCGAAAGAAATCGCGGAATGCCACGCGGACCTCGTCAACCTCCGTCTCGGACGCGGGGAAGTCGTCCGGGGCGGGCTCTCCGGGTGGGGCAGCCCGCAGGATACCCCGAGGGCACCCCGAACCGAAACCCGAAATCTCCGCCATCCTATCCCTTTCACCCGGGTCTGCGGCCCCTCAATACCCCGCCGCTGCCAGTGCGTCCCGGCCGGGTACCCCGGCCTCGCCGGCGATGGCGGCCGCTACGAAGCGGGTCACGTACAGCGCAGTCTCCTCGGGAAGCAGGCCGGTCTCTACCAGTCTCCAATAGGAGCGATCGCTGAAGGGATCGTCGAGCTGCTTGAGCCTCGCGCGGACCTGCCCCTGGCCGAAGTTGTACCCGGCCAAGGCGAGCAGCAGGGCGTCGGAGCCGAACTCGAACACCAGGTGCTGCATGTACTGGGCCGCCGCATCGCTGGACTTGGCCACGTCCTCTCGCTCGTCAACGGAGTCACTGACTTCGAGGCCGTACTCCCGCGCCGTGGACCGCATCAGCTGCCACAGGCCCACGGCGCCCTGGGGACTCCGGGCGTCACTCCGGTAGCCGCTCTCGATCAGGGCCACGTAGTGAAGCAGCGGCGGCATCTTCTTGGCCACCAGGGCTCGCTCCAGCTCGGAAAGAATCGGCGCCCCGCGCAAGAGGGCGCGTTGGATGAAGTCCCGCTCCTGGCGCAGCTGCCGGCCCACATCCGCGTAGAAGGAGTCGGGAATCTGATCCACCGGCTGGCGAAGCTCGGCAAAGAGCGCATGGACCTGAGCCGCGATGCAGGCCTCGATCCGGGTGCCGTCGACCCGATCCAGCGGACAGTTGATGCTCCGGCCCCGACTCGACGAGCTGGAACCCGGAGGTTGAGAGCTCTCGAGAACTCGCTCGTAGAGGGCCGGGAGGTCGACGTCTTGGTCGAGCCGCTCGCCGATGCGCTGCATCGCCACCGTCATCACCCGTGCGCGCTCGAAGTCGTCGAGCTCTCCGCCCTTGTAGAGCAGGCCCGCGGCGGACTTGAGCTTGGCCCTGGCGGCGACGGGATCGCCGGCGCGCTCCGCTGCGATTCCCTCGTCCGCCAGGGCGAGCGCGCCGTCCCAGACCGGGTCGGGCCGCTCCCGCAGCTGTCCCCAGACCGCCCAGGCCCCGGCCGCAGCCAGGAGGACGGCGGCCAGCGCTCCCAGCCAATGGACCCGTCGAGGCGAGGCGACCTGGTAGACGAAGGTGATCTCCCCGGCCAGATCGACTTGGTCCCCGTGATTCAGGATCACCGGTTGCTGCACGCGGTGTCCGTTCAGGAAGGTGCCGTTGGCGCTTCCCAGATCCGAGAGCAGGTGACGGCCGCCTTCGCCGTGGATGCGGGCGTGGCGACGCGACACTCTTTCGCTTTCGATGGGGAGATCGGCATCGGCGTCGCGGCCGATCTCGAGACCGCGGGTCGGCAAGGGGGTCGACGCTATCGCTCGATCGTCCGCAACTTGGATCAGGTGCGCGCGCATCGAGCCCCGCCCTCACCGCTTGTCGGCGACCGGAACGTCGATCTCCGCCGCCGTCTGAGGCGTGATCCGATCCGCGAGCTCCGTCGCGATACGCGCACGGCTGCCCTCGTCGTAGACTTCGACGATCTCGATCTCGGCGATGGATCTGCCGCGCTCGATCAGGCGACCCCGGAATCCCCTCTGGAGTCCGTTCTTGATGCCTCCGTCGATGACCACGAAGCGCGGCTGACCGCTGGCGGCCTCCACCTCGAGGACCATCCAGTAGGTAGTCTCGAATCGCGGCTGCGAGTCTTCAACAGGAAGACCGGGCGGCTGCGCATCCTGCGGAAGAGGCCGGGGCTCGCTCGGCTCGACGCTCGAATCCGACGCCGGAGTCGTGCAGCCGGTGAGGGAAACCGCAACCACGAGGGCGAGAATCCAGGGCTCGCGATGGCGCATGGTTCACTCCCGGATCCTACGCGTTGGCCGCCGGCAAGCGATGCCGACGGGCCTCTCTCCCTCTGGGATCCGATACGTGGCGACTTTACGCCTTCGAGCCAATTGGGACAATCGGCGCCATGGATGGTGCAGCCGCCGCTCCCCTGCGATACTGGGGCAATGAGCAATCACGCCATCGACCCCGCGGACGAAGCGCGCCACGAGCCCACTCAAGAGCGGTTCTGGAGCGAGTCGTACTACTTCGACTTCCACGACGAGGACGGATCCCTGGGGGGCTACGTGCGAATCGGCCTCTATCCCAACCTCGGCGTGACGTGGCAGTGGGCCTGTCTGGTCGGCGCCGGGCGGCCGCTCGTAACCGCGATCGACCATCACGCCCCGCTCCCGCCCCCTGGCACCCTCGAAGTCCGCTCCCAGGTACTTGAGGTCGATCACGAGTGCAGGTCCCCGAACCAATGCTTTGGTGTCCTTGCCGAGGCCAACGCGGTTGCGCTCGACGATCCCGTCCAGGCCTATGGTCCCATGAAAGGAGAAGACACCCCTCTCGCCTTCGATCTGGAATGGGAGACCGACGGTCCCGGGGGCTACCGATTCCGCGACATGACTCGCTACGAGATATCGTGTCGGGTGCAGGGTCGGATCCGCGTAGGGGATGAGCGCATCGAGTTCGCCGGCCACGGCCAGCGGGATCACTCCTGGGGAGTACGCGACTGGTGGAACATGGCCTATTGCTGGAATGCGGGCCGCCTCGAGGACGGCACCCGCTTTCACTCCGTGGCGCCCCGGACCCTCGATGGAGAGGAGCTGCCCTGGGCTGCGGGCTACGTCCAGGCGCCCGGGGAAGCGCTGATACCCATCCACAGCTCCAGCGCCCGCGAAGAGATCGACGCGAACGGATTCCCGGTCAAAGGCCGCATCGAAGTCGGCGACCTCCACCTCGATCTCGCACCGCTGTACTTTGCGCCGGTCCTGATGGTCGACCCGGACGGTCGGGTCGCGAAGTTCCCACGCACCATGGCCCGATTCTCCCACGCCGACGGTCGCCGGGGCCTCGGGTGGATCGAGTGGAACCAGCCGCAGCAGCATTGAGATGGTTCGTGCCGCGCTCTCTCCCGCGCCCGTTTCCGCGGGTGGATGCAGGAGTGCTTCCCGGGTAGCCTCTGCGGAACCGTGGAAGAGCCCCTCTGGCAACCTTCGAAGCAGCGCATCGCCCGGTCCAATCTCACGGCCTTCATGGCTGCCGTTCGGGAAGATTGGGGAGTCGCGCTCTCCGACTACGCGGCGCTCTACGATTGGTCGATCCGCGAGAAGGAGCGGTTCTGGCAGTCGATCTGGTCCTTCTGCGAGGTCCGCGCCGAGTCCCGCGGCGACCTGATTCTGGTAGACGGGCACCGGATGCCCGGCGCCCGCTGGTTCCCGGAAGCGCGCCTCAACTTCGCCGAGAACCTGCTGCGCCGCCGCGATGAAGCGGAAGCCGTGGTCTTCTCGGGTGAGGACGCCGAGACCCGACGCCTCTCCCACGGACAGCTTCACGCCGAGGTCTCTCGTCTCGAACAGGCCTTCCGCGCCCGCGGCGTTCGCGCAGGCGACCGCATCGCCGGCTACCTGCCCAACCTGCCCGAGACCCTGATCGGCATGCTGGCCGCCGCCAGTATCGGGGCGATCTGGTCTTCCTGCTCGCCGGACTTCGGGACGCGCGGGGTTCTAGACCGTTTTGGCCAGATCCAGCCCAAGCTGTTGCTCTGCGCCGACGGCTACGTCTACAACGGCAAGCGTCACGATTGCCTGGAGAAGCTGTCCGAGGTCCTCGAAGCTCTGCCGAGTGTCGAGCACGCCCTCGTGGTTCCCTTCACGCGCGAAGCTCCCCCGCTCGATGGAATCGCGAATGCGACCCTCTGGGAGGAGGTTCTCTCCGAATTCGAGCCGACCGAGATCCCCTTCCGCCGGCTCCCCTTCGACCATCCCCTCTACATCATGTACTCGTCCGGAACCACGGGAGCACCCAAGTGCATCGTTCACGGCGCAGGGGGAACGTTGCTTCAGCACTTGAAGGAGCACCGGCTGCAGTGCGACGTGAAGCGCGACGACCGCGTCTTCTACTTCACCACCTGCGGCTGGATGATGTGGAACTGGCTGGTCTCGGCGCTGGCCTCGGAGGCCACGCTCCTCCTCTACGATGGATCGCCCACCCATCCCGACGCAGCGATCCTCTTCGACCTGGTGGAGCGAGAGCGGTGCACGCTCTTCGGGACCTCGGCCAAGTTCATCGATGCCATCGCCAAGCAGGGACTCGATCCCGTCCGGAGCCACGACCTCTCCAGCCTGCGGACGGTGACCTCCACCGGGTCTCCCCTGGCGCCGGAGAGCTTCGACTACGTCTACGCGAAGATCAAACGGGACCTCTGCCTCTCATCGATCGCGGGAGGCACCGACATCATCTCCTGCTTCATGGGCGGGAACCCCATCGGTCCGGTCTGGCGCGGCGAGATCCAGGCGCGAGGCCTGGGGATGCAGGTGGAGGTCTTCGACGACTCTGGAAGACCGGTTCGAGGAGAAAAGGGCGAGCTGGTGTGCACGGGAACCTTTCCCTCGATGCCGGTGGGCTTCTGGAACGACCCCGAGGGCTCGAAGTATCACGCCGCCTACTTCGAGCGCTTTCCCGGCGTCTGGTGCCATGGCGACTTCGTGGAGCTGACCGAGCACGACGGAATCATCATCTACGGTCGCTCCGACGCGATTCTCAACCCGGGCGGCGTTCGCATCGGGACCGCTGAGATCTACCGCCAGGTCGAGCAGCTCGACGCGGTGATGGAGGGCCTCGTCATCGGTCAAGACTGGGAGGGGGATGTCCGCGTCGTGCTCTTCGTGGTGCTCCGTCCCGGCCTGGCACTGGACGAGGAGCTGGCAGGGAAGATTCGACGGCAGATTCGCGAGAACGCCACGCCACGCCACGTCCCCGCCAAGATCCTCCAGGTGAGCGACATTCCCCGCACCAAGAGCGGGAAGATCGTGGAGCTCGCGGTCCGCGACGTGGTGCACGGGAAGGCCGTCAAGAACCTCGACGCACTCGCCAATCCGGAGGCGCTCGACCAGTTCCAGAGCCGCGCGGAGCTCGAGAGCTGAGTTCACCTTCCCTTGAAAACCGGCTTGCGCTTCTCCAGGAAGGCCGTCGGCCCCTCCTTGGCGTCTTCGGAGCTGTAGATCGGAATCCCGATCGCCATCTCCTTCTGCTCGAAGGCTTCCTTCTCGGTCATCTGAGCGGTCTCGCGCACGGCCTTGAGGATGGCCTGCACCGCCAGTGGTCCATTCGACGCGATGCGCTCGGCGATCTCCCGAGCGACCCGCAGAGCCTGGCCGTCCGGGACCACACGCCCGATCAGACCCATCTCCTTGCACTGGGCAGCCGTGTAGGAATCGCCGGTGAGGAGCAGCTCGACGGCTAGTGTGTAGGGCACCTGTCGGGGCAGGCGAACCGTCGAGCCGGCCATCGGAAAGAGCCCGCGCTGCACCTCCGTCACCCCGAAGACGGCGCTCTCCGCCGCGACGCGGATGTCCGTTCCCTGCAGGATCTCGGTTCCTCCGGCGAGGGCAAAGCCTTCGACGGCCGCGATCACGGGCTTGGTCGGGCGGTAGGTCTTGAGCCACCCGTTGAAGATGATGCTCATGTCCTTCGCCATGCGCTCTTCGAACTCGTCCTCTGGCGGCCTTCCGGAAGTGAGCTTGTTGATGACGCCCAGGTCCATGCCGGCGCAGAAGTTGCCACCAGCCCCCGTGAGAATCGCCACTCGCAGATCGCCCTCCGCGTCGAGGCGATGCCAGGCATCGTTCAAGCCGCAGAGCACCTCCGCATTCACGGCGTTCTTCTTCTCCGGCCGATTGATGGTGACGGTAAGGATATGTCCGTCCTTCTCGGCGAGCAGTGCAGATTCAGCCATCTCCTCTCTTTCCCTTCTTCTCGAATTCAGGCGGGAGCTCGCTCGCGAGCGAGACCCTATGGGGCACCGTCGAGGATGCTCTTGAATCCGGACGGATCGTGGCGTCCGAAGACGATGGTTTCGAGCGTGCCGATACCGATCCGGTCGCCCAGACGCGCCCGGCAGACCTGGTGAGTGTGAATGTGCTTGTAGTCCAAGAGGGCGAGGTCATCCAGGTTCCAGGACTCGCCGCCAATGACCTCCTCCCCTTTCCAGAACGCGTGTCCCCATTCCGGATGTTGATAGCCGATACCCAGGAGGTGAAACCGGATCATCGGCTCGAGGGCAATCGAATGGGTCTTCCCGTCGCGCGTGACCAACTCGATCTCGGCGCCATCGGCGAGTCGCGTTCCCGGCCTCCACTCGATGCGGTGCCTCGCCGAACTCACCTCCCGGTGGCTGATCTCCTCTCCGTCCGGTATCTCGTCGAAGGACCGGAAGAGGGGGACGATCGCCCCACCCAGCTGGGTGGGGTTCCCGTCGTGATCCTCGAATGTCTGAAACTGTGTACAGAAGTCATCGAAGAAGACTGGAGCCCAGACCCAGTACACGCCGGGCTCGGTGGTGAGCTTGCCGGGCGCCCCCACCTCGGGCTCTCCGACGGGGCGCACTCCCCAGGATCTGTCGCGAATTCCGTACACTTCCCGATGCGAAAGTTCTCTGCGCGCTCCTCCGGCGATGAAGTGCCCTCCCCAGCTTCCCAGCTGCGTGAAGCGGCTGGTATCCATGATCAGGCGCCCGTCGTCGTACATGACGTTCTTCGGCTCCCGGGTCGGCGCGCTGCGGGCATGAAAAGTGAGGTCGCACTCGATCCCCGTCTCGTTTGGATCGACGCGCACGTGGACGACTCTCATCGGTCTCACCACCTCGATCCGCAGTGGCCCCACCCGCATCTCCGAGCGCTCCTTGGGCGCGCGCCGGGAGGCGTGAAAGCAGTGCTGCCGACCGCCAATGACCGCGCTCCAGTGCGCGTCCATCACGCGGCGGTTCGGATAGACGCCGAAGCCGATTTCGAAGACGAACTCTCCATCGCCGTCGAATCCGTTGAACCAGTACCGCTCGTAGAAGTTGCGATCGCTCGAGGCCGGCTGGCTGACCGGTTCGCTGGTCTGGTGAACCATGAAGTCGTCGAAATCGGTGATCATTCCCCTTCCCCTCGATCCCGGAGACGGCTGCCGTAGCGAGCGGGTGAGAGATGCAGGCTAGCATCTCCGCGGGAGGCAAGCGTTCGACTACGGGTGGGGTGGCGCCTACCGGGTGGGAAGGGAGATCCAGAAGCAGGTCCCCTTGTCCGCCTCCGACTCGACCCGGATGTCGCCACCGTGATTCTTGACCATTTCATAGGAGAGCGAGAGACCGAGACCCATGCCCTCCCCGGCCTTCTTCGTCGAGAAGAAGGGATCGAAGATGCGCTCGAGCACGTCCGGCGGCATGCCGCAGCCGTCGTCCTCGATGGTCACGACGATGTCCGGATCGAGGTACTCCGTCGCGACGCGGATGTTTCCGCCGTCCCCGATCGCGTGGGACGCGTTCATCAGCAGGTTGAGGAAGACCTGCTTGAGCTCCTGTGCCTGAGACAGCAGCAGCGGAATCCTGCCGAAGTTGCACTCCACGTTGGCGTGATGCCGGAGATGTGGCTGGGCAATCCGCAAGCGTGGCGGCGAGCAGATCGTTGATGTCCGCCGTCTCGCGTTCTCCCTGGCCGGCGTAGGCGAATCCGCGGACGTCCTTCACGATGGCCGCCACGCGGGATGCACCCTCCAGGGACTCCTCGAGCAGCTCCCAACCCTCCTGGATGGCCTCAGGATCCATGCCCTTCTCGGCGGCCTCCCAGTGAGCCACGAGCTGATTGAGGTTCGACTGCACGAACGCGATGGGATTGTTGATCTCGTGCGCGATTCCGGCGGCCAGCTCGCCGACCGCGGCCAGTCTTCCCGACATGATCAGCCGGCTTCGCAGAGCCAGTCACCTCGCGAAGGTCGCGCACCGCGAGGACCTGTCCCACCCGCTCGCCCAGGCGATCGCAGAATGAAGCTGGACGAGAGTGATATCGCGATCGGCTGCTGCGGGTCGGAGATCAGCTGGCACTCGTACTCCTCGACCTCCTGATTCGCGACCTGCGGATACTCGGGAAGGAAATCGGCGATCGCCCTTCCGATCAGCTCGTCTTCGGCACACCCGCAGAGCCGTGCGAGGCTGGCGTTGGCGCTGCGGATCAGCCCGTCGTGACGCACCAGCGCCACGCCGTCGCGAAGCGTGGCGAGGATCTCGGAGGCGAAGGTTCCGGGTACCAGCAGCGAGTAGCCGTAGCGGTGAGCGCTCCAGGCGATCGCTCCTCCGATGATCGCCAGGCTGGCGGCTCCAAGCTGTGGGACGTGAATGCCGCACATCGGTAGGATCGCGTCGGTGGTCGACGCGAGCAGCAGGGGAATCGTGATCGCGACGAAGGCCAGGTATCCCTGCCGGCGCTCGCTGATCGGAGCGTCGGGCGGGTAGACGCGCCGCCACAGCACGCCGAGAGAAACCGCGACGAACGCCACCGGTCGGCGCGAAGAGGTAGAAGAAGAGCGGGCCGGGGGTGAAGCCCCAACCCCAGGCGGTGCGGTGGACGCTCTCGATGCCCCAGGGCGTCGTGATATAGATCGCGATCGATACGGCAGCGAATTCGCGTAGAGAGCGGGAAGACAGCGCCTCCGCAGCCACGAAGACGTCTCTCCGATCAGCTCGAGAAAGAGATGGAGACAGAGCGCGCCGAGAGGCATCCAGCCGATGCAGGAGATCCGCACGACCCAGCAAACCCAGCTCGGCTCGTCGAGCGACTGCCCGATGACCTCGATGAGCGCACCAGTAGGCGGTGCAACCGAAGATCACGGCGAGCAGGCGATGGCCGCGGTTGGTCGAGTCACGGGTCAGGATCGAAGTTCCCACGATCGCTGCTGCGACAGCGGAGAAGAGCGGAATCAGGACGTACGGATGCAACGCACGCGCTCCTCGGGCTCCTCGCCCGATGTCCCAGGAGTCGAACCAGTAGATCGACCAGGTGTGGAGGGAGCTTGAAGGCACCCTCGGGTTCGCATCTCCCCTGGGGGGCATGGAGCCGAGGAGACTTCTGGCGAGAGCCGCCTGGTCACCTCCCCTTTCCGTCCCGCGGCCGGAATCGCGGCGGACGCCACAGGACGGTGTCGTTCGGGTCATGCTCGCGGAGGCGCACCAGTGCGGCCTCGCGGCTTCTCGTCGCATAGCAGTAGCTGCAGCCGAAAACGCAGGTGTCGTAGGCGCCGATGTCCACGGACTCGGTGCAGCCGCACTGCGCGCGGGTCGGACGTCGCTTCAGCCGCTCGTCGACATCGGGACGAAGGCCTCGAATCAGACCGAGATCGACGCAGCGCCCCTTCTCCACACCTTCGCCCACCAGCTCATCCTCGCAGCAGGCGTGGAGCGTCATCCCATGGCTCGCCGCCGTGTCGCGGAGGCGCAGGACGAGGTTCCGCCGGTCCAGGGAATTGGGCTGGAGGAAGCGGATGCCGTGCTCCCTGCTCAGCCGCTCGAAGTGGACACGAGTCTTTCCGTAGAAATCCACGAAGGAGAAATACACGCGCCGGACCGCACCCTCGAGCTCTCGCGCAATCGACTCGAATTGCTCGTGGTGAAAAGTCACGGGAGTTCGCGAGCTCACCACGATCGGGTCGTATCGCCAGATCACCGACTCCGGTCCAACCCGCTCCGCGAGCTCGCGTAGGCGACGAAGGGAAATGGCCAGCTCGGGATTGTCGCTCTCCAGCGGCTTTGGATAGCCGGTCACGGTGAAGTGGAAGTGGAGGAAGTGACCGGAGGCCCGCAGATCTCGAAGAGCGGGAAAGAGGGGCGCCGGGTTGCGCGTCCAGAGCACGATGCAGAGGCAATCTTCCGGAAGAAGCGAGACGCGTTCGAGTCTGCCGGTGAAGGGATGCACCCAATCGCAGTACCCCTCCTCGAGGCGCCGAAGCAGCCACCGGCTGTAGAATGCGGGGATGTCGGTTCGCCGGCTGGCGCTGATGATCTTTCGAGACAATCCGTCTCCTACCCACGATCCGGCTGCCTTCGGCGGCCCGACGGCGGGAGTCGATTCCAGGATACAGGCAGCCTCGAGCCGGAGCGAGAAGGCCGCAACATCCGACCCGAGCCTCGATTGTTAGAATGGATCGGACCAAAGAGGAGGTGAATCGATGGCCTTAGCCGGGAGCGCAGAGCGATGAGGGAGAATCACCGGCGCGCAATCGAGCGCCTGATCGCCGAGCTCGGGGAAGATCCGCGTTTCCTGGCGGTGATTCTGGGAGGGTCGGTCGCGCGCGGCACTGAGCTTCCCGATTCGGACATCGACTTGATCCTCATCGCCAGCCAGGAGGAGTACGCGCAGCGCGTCGCCGAGAACGACTTCGGATACTTGAACGAGGAGGTCTGCGACTATCCCGGCGGCTATGCCGAGGCCAAGGTGATGTCCGTCTCCTTCATCGAGGAGATTGCCGAGCGCGGCAGCGAGCCAGCGCGAGCCGCATTCGTAGACGCCCGAATCCTCTCCTCACGGCTACCCGAGCTGGCGGAGCTGCTGAAACGCGTGACGACCTACCCAGAGGCCGAGAGAATCTCGAGGATTCGGAGCTTCTACGCTCACTTCCTCATCCACTACTGGTACCTGAGCGAGGCGGAGAGACGGAACGAGTCCTATCTGCTACTGCGCTCTGCCGCGGATTTCGCGCTCTTTGCCGGGCGTCTGATCCTGGCGCACAACCGGATCCTCTTCCCCTATCACAAGTGGTTCATGCACGAGCTGCGCGCAGCGCCGGAGAAGCCGGATGATCTCGTCGATGGGATGGAGCGCCTGCTCGGGAAGCCTTGTCTCGAGAACGCCAATCCCGTACTCGCATCGGTGGCGAACTTCCGGGACTGGGAGAAGCCGCTCCGCAGCCCCGCGGCACAGTTCATGGAAGACAGTGAGTGGAACTGGCGCGAGGGCCTCGCCCCCGTGGCAGACCGCTAGCCCGCCTTCTTCACCCGGCTGCGCTGTCTCCGCTGCTCGAGACGGAGATCCGGCCGTCGCGAAGCTCCCACACGGTGTCCGTGCAGCGCCGGGCAAAGTCGTCGTCGTGGGTGACGATGACGAGCGCGCCGGGATACTCGCTCAGCGCCGCCTCGATCCGTTCGATCGAGGGAAGATCGAGATGGTTGGTGGGCTCGTCGAGGACCAGGGCCCACACCTGCCGGGCCAGACCGAACGCCAGTGCGAGCTTGCGCGCCTCTCCCGGAGAGGGACGAGCCGAAGCCAGCAGCGCGTCGGGATCGACGCCGAGTGCGGCCACGATCGCGAGGACCCTCCCCTGCTCGGGAGACGCGCTCTCCCGCAGCTCCTCCAGCAAAGCGAGCTCCTCCGAGGGAGCGAACTCCTGGGGCAGGTAGAGAACTCGCGATGCGGGCACCCGTAGCGCGCCCATCAAGCGTCCCAGGAGAGTCGTCTTCCCGGCGCCGTTGGGGCCGGCGAGGTGGACACGGCTCTCGCGCTCCACCTGCACGTGGACCTCTCGCAGTAGCACCGCATCACCCACGCGCAGCTCTTCAATCGCGAGGCTCATCAGGCGCGGAGCCGGCGACGGGACGTAGTCGACCTCCAAGGACCGACCCAGGGCCTTGTGGAAATCGAATCCCTTCGCCTGATCGGCGAGCCGGTCGAGTCTCCCCCGCAGCTTCTGCGTCTCCCGGCCCAGACCCACCTCGGCGGACCTCTGCTCATGGGCCTCGAGCCCGAGCTGCCCACGGATCCGCCGTGCCTGGCCCTCGCTCGCCTCCGCGAACAGCGCCACCTCCGGCGTGCACCGGTCCACCGTCTGGGGACACAGCTGGCTGCGTAGGTCGGGAGGATGGAAGCGAACCGACCCGGTGTCCGGCTCGCGATCCCCGGCCAGAAGCTCGAGGAGTGTGGTCTTTCCCGCTCCGTTGGGTCCGACGACGCCCGTCCAGCCGGATTCGATCTGGAGGTCCAGATCGACGATCAAGGGAACGGAATCAGCATGGGAGAAGGAGACTTTGGAGAGGAGGATCGTGGCCACCATGGCTGGCTCCCCGCGGCCTCGGTGCCGCCACGCCGCCGTCTACTCCGAGGACGTCGAACTCGAAATCCGGTCCAGTGTCGCGGCAATCAGCGCACCGCTCACCCCTTCCACCTCCCGGGTCTGGCCGCCGGCGTTCAGGAACGCCCGCATCCGCTCGCGCGCCGCGGGTGAGGCCGCGGACTCGTCGAAGAGGCGCGCCTCCTCGGTCAAACCCGGAGCCACCGGCGGTTCCGCCGCCAACACCGCCGCCTTCGCCCGCGCAATCGCCTCGGCCGGGAAGGAAGCGATGCGATAGGCGAGGTTCTCCACGAACGGCCTGAGCTCTTCGGCGGGCAAGGCGCGGTTCACGTAGCCGTAGCGCTCCGCCTGCTCGGCCGAGAAATCCTCGCAGCCGAGAATCACCTCCAGCGCACGGCCCCTTCCGATCAGACGCGGGAGACGCTGCGTTCCGCTACCGCCGGGAATGATCCCTACCGCCACCTCCGGCTGGGCGAGGGCCGCCTTGCCCAGCGCCGCGAAGCGCATGTCCATCGAAAGGACGAACTCGCTGCCACCCCCCCGACAGATCCCTTCGATCAGCGCGATCGTCGCCTTGGGCATGGTGCGGAAGCGATCGACCATCTGCTGAAAGACGCTGGGCTCCTTGGGAGCTTCCCGCGTCTCCGCGGATCCCGCGAGGATCAGCTCGACGTCGGCGTGAGCGATGAAGAAATCCGGATCCGCACTGTCGACGACCACCGCGCGGACGTCGCCGTCGGCCTCGAGCTCGCGGCCAACGCGATCGACCTCCAGGATCAGCGCCATGTCGAAGAGATTGATCGGCGGATGGTCGATCGTCACGAAGGCCACGCCCTGGCTGGATCGGACCTTCAGACACTCGTAACCGGAGTAGGACATCGGTTTCTCCCCTCTCGATCGAGATTTCCGTCAGATGCTCGGAATCCCACGATCGGCAGGCTCTGTCGCAGTGATCGATTCCGACTCTATCCGCGACCCTGAAGGATGTCCATCGCATCCCGGCCGGGGCGTGATACCCTCGGCGCGGGTGCCGGTCAGCGCGAACCTGCCGAAGCGAGGCGAAGAACGCCGATGACACGAGAGCCCTTTGCAGCACGTCTCTACTTCATTCCCACTGCGCTGCGAGGTAAGCACGCGGCGCTGATACGTCTCCTCCGCCATTACTTCGAGCGCGCTCCGGGGTGGGTCATCCTGACCACGACCGGCCGCAAGACAGGCCTCCCTCGGGAGGTCCTGCTTCCGTGCCAGCGTGCCCCCGACGCGCTGATCGTGATCTCCACCTACGGATGGAAATCGCAGTGGATCCGCAACCTGAAGCGAGACCCCCGGGTTCGCTTCAGCGCCGGTGGATGGACCCTGAGCGGGGAGGCCGAGGTAGTCGAAGACATCGAGCGGAAGCACGCCATCGTGACTGCGGACCCCTTCTTTCCGCCGGCTCCCTTCACCATCGTCCACGCGGTCCTGCGAACCCTTCTGCGACCGCTACTGGTTCGCTTCCTCCGGTGGTGGGTGAACCCGCGACCCCTCGTCCTGATCCGTCCCCAGGCGCTCGTTTCTCCCGAAGGAACGCGGCCAGGTTGAGCGAATCTAGGCGGGTTTGCCCTCCAGGTTGATCGCGGCTGCGACCTCCCGCATGCCTGCGATCGTCTCGCTGATCAGCTCCTCGATTGGCATTCCCAGACGCTCGGCGCCCTTCTCGATCAGCGAGCGGTCCACGCCCGCCGCGAAGCGGGCGTCCTTCCACTTCTTCTTCACCGATTTCGGCTTCATGTCCAGAACGCTACGGCTGGGCCGCACCAGAGCCGTGGCCGTCACCAGACCCGTCAGCTCATCGACGGCGTAGAGGCACTTCTCCATGTCGCTCTCGGGCTCGACCTCGGTGCAGATGCCCCAGCCGTGGCTGACCACGGCATGGATGATCTCCGCGGGCCAGCCCCTCTCGCGCAGAATCGTCTCGGACTTCCGACAATGCTCTTCGGGGTACTTCTCGTAGTCGAGATCGTGGAGGATTCCCACGATGCCCCAGAGTTCCTCGTCGCCGTCGCGCTTCCGCGCCAGATGCCGCATCACACCCTCCACCGCGAGCGCGTGCGCGCGGAGCGACAGGCTTTCATTGAACTCGCAGAGCAACGACCAGGCTTCTTCGCGTGTGGGGGTCATGTCGTGCATCTCCTTGTCTGCACGGGGCATTTCTTCTGCTCCAGCAGCACGGTAGGTGATTGCCACCCGCCCTGCTTGGCCTTTCTGGACAACGCGAGCATGACCATCGACGCGGGGAGCGCGTTCGCCTCGTTCATCATCATCGCGGAGCACAGCACGCTCTTGGAGGCTGCTAGGATGCGTGCGGTCGACGCGAAGACCGGAGACATGGCTCCCACAGGCACTCCTCATCTCGTGCCAGGAGGTGCGCGTGACGACACCCGAGCTTCTGAAGCAGGTCCAGCTCGAGGACGGGCGGACGCTCTCCTACGCCCGCCTCGGCGATCCCGTCGGGTGGCCCGCGCTCTATTTTCACGGCTTTCCGGGCAGCCGCCTGGAGCCTCTGCCGGTGCACGATGCCGCGGCGAGAGGCGGCGCTCAGCTCATCGCGATCGATCGGCCTGGCTTCGGCTACTCCTCGCCCAGGCCCGGGCGGCGCATCCTGGACTGGCCCGATGACGTGGTGAGGTTCGCCGACCGCCTCGGCCTCCAGCGCTTCGCGGTGATCGGTGTGTCGGGTGGCGGTCCGTACGCTGCCGCCTGTGCCCTACGCATTCCAGAGCGGCTGACCAGCGCTGCCATCGTCTGCGGCGTCGGTCCCTTGCAGGTGCCGGAGGCGACGAAGGGCATGATGCGCTCCAACCGCGTCCTGTTTGGCTCGGCGCGCTACGCCCCGGCGCTGGTGGGGCTGCTCTTCGCATGGACGGTGCGAGGACTCCGGAAAGACCCTGAGCGCTTCATCGAGAAGATGGTGCGGCATCTGCCCGAGCCGGATCGGAGAGCGCTCGAGCGTCCCGAGGTGCGCGAGGCATTTCTGGCGAGTCCGGAGCAAGCGTTCCGCCAGGGCACGCGCTCCTCCGTCGAAGAGGCCCGCCTCTACGCCGGCCCGTGGGGCTTCCGGCTCGAAGACATCCGCATGCCGGTTTCGCTATTCCAGGGTGAACGCGATGTAAACGTGCCACCGTCGATGGGCCGCTACCAGGCCCGCGCGATTCCGGACTGCCACGCACACTTCTTTCCAGACGAAGGGCACATCTCGCTCCCTCTCAACCGGCTGGGCGACATCATCGCCGCGCTCCAGTAGCGGACTGCTGTGGCTCGGCGGGAGGCGGGCGGCAGCCAATGCCAGCCTGCATTTTTTACCAGCTCGTTTCCGAAAACGGCGGACCGGCATCCCCCTGTGGGGATCCCCCACCACGAGACGAGTTGGCCTTCCATCTCTCCCCGCTCGTCTCGGCTGATGCTCGGTGGTAGGGTCTCTGGCTGCACTGCGCCGAGCCGTTGACCGCGGCGCCGGCGCCCGCATTGGAGAGCAGAGCTCGAATCAGGAGTCCGCCGTGCAACCCAATCCGCGCTCCAACATCGTGCTGATCGGGATGCCGGGCGCGGGGAAGAGCACTGTGGGCGTGATCCTGGCGAAGCAGACATCGCGCTCCTTCGTCGATACCGACGTCCTGATCCAGACCTCCGAGCGGCGACCCCTGCAGAAGATTCTCGACGAGAATGGTCACA
This sequence comes from uncultured delta proteobacterium, assembly GCA_963766175.1. GTDB lineage: Bacteria > Myxococcota_A > UBA9160 > UBA9160 > UBA6930 > CAVXZE01. The sequence continues at coordinate 214,571 of CAVXZE010000010.1, read as the reverse complement.
TTGTCCTTCGCGAAATCGAAGAGCGGATCCTGCTCTCGCTGAATCTGGACAACCACGTCATCGCCACCGGCGGAAGCGCGGCCTACAGCGGAAAGGCGATGACGCACCTGAAGAAGAACGGCGTCGTCGTCTTCCTGCACGTCCCCTTCGCGGAGATCGTGGAGCGGGTGCGGGATTTCGGCACGCGAGGCATCGCGAGGGCCCCGGAGCAGAGCTTCGCCGACCTCTTCGAAGAGAGGTCCGTGCTCTACGAGAAGTACGCCGACCTCACGATCGCCTGCAAAGGGCTCCACCAGGAACAGGTGTCGCAGGCGATCATCCGCCGGATGGGCCCGGACGGCTAGGCCAGGGGAACCGGCGAGGCTCGACGTCCAATCACAAAGGGTGACGAAGGGTGAGGAGACAGCGCATGCAGCGGACAGACCCGGCTCGGTGGCGATATCCGGTTTCGGCGCTGCTGCTTGCGCTCATGACCACTCTGGGCGGCGGATGCCAGCGAGACGAAGTGGTGTCCGCGCCTCCCACCGACCCCATGGAGTACACGCCCATCGCGGCTCCCGAGACCTCGGTGCACTGGCAGGGCGAGATGGCGGGCGAGGTGACCCAGGACACGGTGATCTTGCAGGCCAGGCTGACCGCCGATGGAAAGGTCCGTTTCTTCGACGTCGAGGGTCGCCCGGGCATCGGAGCCTTCGCGCTCTCCACCGAGCCGGATTTCCGGGAGGCGTTTCGCACCCGCTGGATGGCCGCCACGCCCGATGGTGACTACATCGTGAAGGCGAAGGTGACCGGGCTCGAGCCGGGCACGCGCTACCACTACAGATTGCTGTCCAGGGGAGGCAGCGAGACCGATCCCGAAGCGGGGCCGACGGGAACCTTCAGGACGCTGGACGCGGGGCAGGTCACGAGGGAGACCAGCTTCGTCGTCGTGACCGGCATGAACGCGTTTGCCTTCCGCTTTCGGAGCCCTGCGGAGAACAAGGAGCTGGGATTCCCGGCCCTCGAAACCATCGCCTCCCAGGCCCCGGACTTCCTCGTCGCCACCGGCGACAACGTCTACTACGACACTCCGTACATCGGCCGGGCCAAGTCACGCGACCGCATGCGGGCCAAGTGGCACAGGCAGTTCGCCACCCCGCGGTTTGCAGCGTTCTTCCAGCGCGTCCCGGTCTACTGGCAGAAGGACGACCACGACTACCGCTACAACGACGCAGATCCCTATGGAACGCTGGAGCCGTCCCCCGAGCTGGGAGCGGCCGTTTTTCTCGAGCAGGTGCCGGTAGTCTCAGCCGAGGACGAGAAGACCGTCACGTACCGCACCCACCAAATCGGCGATCTGCTGCAGATCTGGCTTCTGGAAGGGCGTGACTACCGGGATTCGAACATCGAGCCCCCCGGCCCGGACAAGACCATGTGGGGGGCCGCGCAGAAGCATTGGCTCGAGGAGACCCTCCTGGCCAGCGACGCCGTCTTCAAGGTCCTGATCTCGCCTACGCCGATGATCGGTCCCGACGACAAGCTGGCGGGCGGCCAGGGCGGGCTCATCGGCCGTCTGGTGGGAAGCGCGGTGATCGGCCAGGAAGGGGACAACCGGAAGCGGGACAACCACACCAACCCCCACGGCTTCAAGGACGAGGCCGAGACCTTCTTCGCCTGGCTCGCGGAGAACGGCTTCCTGAACCGGGACTTCTACATCGTCTGTGGGGACCGGCACTGGCAATACCATTCGATTCGACCGGACGGATTCGAGGAGTTCTCTTCGGGAGCCCTGGTCGACGGGAATGCCCGCCTGGGACGCAAGCCCGGAGACCCGATGTCGACCGATCCCGATGCCTCGATCTCCCAGCCCTATACACAGGAAGAGAAATCCGGCGGATTCCTGAAGGTGACTGCGAGTCCAGCTGAAGGAGAGCAGCCTGCCACGCTGCGATTCGACTTTCATGACGAGAACGGGGCTCTTCTCTACCAGATCGAGAAGACCGCCCGAACGACACCCGCGGGGACTAAATGATGGCGGCGGGGTCGGATTCTTTGCCGCTCTCGAGTGCACCCCTTACCAAAACCCGCCGCAGTTACTAAAAGTATGCGCGGAAGTCTCCAGGACCCGGATCACCGGGATCGCCATCCGTAGCGCGCAGCCGGTGAGAACCCTTCAGGCGGAGAGCTATGTACTCACACGACGTCGTCATCGTAGGATCGGGGCTCGCGGGATTGCGAGCCGCATTGGAGTTGGCCGGAAATCTCGACGTGGCCATCGTCTCCAAGCTCTACCCGAGCCGCAGCCACTCGGGCGCCGCCCAGGGTGGCGTGGCCGCTGCACTGGGCAACGTGGATGGGGACACCGTCGAGGACCACATCTACGACACCGTCAAGGGTGCGGACTTCCTGGGCGACCAGGACGCGATCGAACTCCTCTGCAACGATGCGCCGCGCACCATCTACGAGATGGAGCACTGGGGCTGTCCCTTCTCGCGCAACGATGAGCAGAAGATCAACCAGCGCGCCTTCGGCGGTCATTCCTACCTTCGGGCCTGCTTCTCCGCCGACCGGACCGGTCACGCACTGCTCCACACTCTCTTCGAGCAGACCTACCGGCAGGGCGGCAAGCTCCGGCTCTACTCCGAGTGGCACATGCTCCGGCTCATCATCGAGGACGGCATCTGCCGGGGTGTGGTCGCAATGAACATCCACACCGGAAAGCTGGAAGTCATCCACGGCAAGGCGGTCCTCTTTGGCACTGGAGGATACGGGCAGGCGTTCAAGATCACCTCGAATGCTTCCGCCAATACCGGCGACGGCATCGTGGCGGCATATCGCGCGGGGGTCCCCCTCCAGGACATGGAATTCGTGCAGTTCCACCCGACGGGGCTGTACGAGCACGGGATCCTGCTCACCGAAGGGGCCCGCGGCGAGGGCGGCTACCTGCTCAACGGCGAGGGCGATCGCTTCATGTCCAAGTACGCGCCCAGCAAGATGGAGCTCGGTCCCCGCGACATCGTCTCCCGCTCCGAGCAGGCCGAGATCAACGAGGGACGGGGTGCAGGCCCGGAGAAGGAGTACGTCCTGCTCGACCTGCGCCACCTCGGCGCCGAGAAGATCATGGAGCGCCTCCCGCAGGTCTACAACCTGGCCAAGGACTTCATCGGGGTGGATTGCATCGCGGACCCGGTGCCGATCCAACCCACCGCCCACTACTCGATGGGGGGCATTCCGGCGGACAACGACTGCCACGTCTTCCTCGACGAGAAGGGCACCTACGTCCAGGGCTTCTACGCCGCCGGGGAATGCTCCTGCATCTCCGTCCACGGCGCCAACCGCCTGGGGACCAACTCGCTGCTCGAGGCCCTCGTCTTCGGCCGCCGAGCCGGCAAGAAGCTGCTCGACGACGTGCCCCAGCTGCAGCTCTCTCCCGTGAACGAAGAGCGCGAGGTCGCGGCCACCCAGCGCGACCTCGACGAGCTCTACGAGGGGCCGGCGACGGAGGACCTCGACACCATCCGCGAGGAGCTGAAGCAGTTGATGACCACGCAGGTGGGCGTCTATCGAGATGCCACGGGGATGGAGCCGGCCCAGGCGAAGCTCAAGGAGCTTCGAGAGCGCTTCGCAAAGGTCCGCGTGGGAGACAAGGGGAAGGTCTTCAACATCAACCTCCTCGAAGCCGCCGGCCTCGGGAACATGCTCGAGTTCTCGGAGCTGATCCTGGACGGGGCGATGGCCCGTGAGGAGAGCCGCGGCGCGCATTTCCGCAACGATTTCCCGACGCGCGACGACGAGAACTGGATGAAGCACACCCTGGCCTTCCGCACCGAGGACGGCGGCCACGAGCTGCGGTACAAGCCGGTGACGATCACGAGGTACCAGCCGGAGGAGAGGAAGTACTGATGGCGAACAACAAGGTGTTGTTCCGGATACAGAGGTTCGATCCGGAGAAGGACGAGAAGCCGCACGACCAGGACTTCGAGATCGAGGTTGCGGCGGGCGCGACCATCTTGAAGACCCTCCACCGGATTCGCGCCGAGCAGGACCCGACGCTGGCCCTGCGCTACTCGTGCGGCTCGGCGATCTGCGGGTCCTGCGCGATGAAGATCAACGGGCACGCCATCCTGGCCTGCAAGACCCAGGTCTCCGAGTGCGTGCGGAACGGCATGGTCCGCGTCGCACCGATCGGGAACCTCAAGATCCTGCGCGATCTGGTCGTGGACCTCGAGCCCTTCTGGGAGTCGCTGGGGAAGGTGAAGCCCTACCTGATGCCCGCTGGAGAGGCCCCGGAGAAGGAGAGGGCTCAGACCCCGGATCAGTTCGGGAGCATCGACCCTTCCACGACCTGTATCCTGTGCGGCGCCTGCTACTCCGACTGCAACGTGCTGGAGGTCGATCCGACCTTCCTCGGCCCGGCCTCCCTGGCCAAGGCCCACCGCTTCATCTTCGATTCCCGCGACGCCAACGACCAACCGCGGCTGCGCGAGATCTCGGAGCGGACGGGAGTCTGGGACTGCACCCACTGCGGTGAGTGCTCCACCCGTTGTCCGACGGAGACCAAGCCGCTGGAGCGGATCGAGGAGATCCGCGTCCAGGCGATGACCGATGAACACCACGGGAATCCCGGTGCTCGCCACGCCCTCGGCTTCCGCGAGACCGTCGGCAAGCGCGGCCTGCTGGACGAGAACTGGCTGGCGCTTCGAAGCGTCGGGTTCTTCAACATCGCTGGGCTGATCTCGCTGATGCCAGTCGGGCTGCGGATGATGATGCGGGGCAAGATGCCACCGCTGATTCCCCATTCCATCGACAAGGCCGATGAGGTCAAGAAGATCTTTGCCCGCTTCGAGGAGCTGAGGAAATGAAGTACGCCCTCTACACCGGATGCGTCGCCAAGGGCGCGGCACGGGAGCTGTTGACCTCTGCCCAGCTGGTTTGCGAGAAGCTCGGCGTCGAACTCGCCGAGATGACCGATGCCGCCTGCTGCGGCGCGGGGGTGATCGGCGAAGACAATCCGATGGTCGCCGACATCCTCAACGCCCGCACCTTCTCCCTGGCCGAGGCGCAGGGCCTCGACATCATGAACATCTGCACCACCTGTCAGGGAGTGCATCGCAAGGCCCAGCGCAAGCTCGAGAAGGATCCCGCGTACATGGAGCGGGTGAACGCCGAGCTCAAGAGGGACACCGGCCGCGAGTACAAGGGAACGGTGAAGATCAAGCACTTCTACGAGGTGCTGCTCCAGGAGATCGGCCTGGAGAAGATCGGGGAGAAGGTGACCCGTCCGCTCCAGGGACTGAAGGTGGCCCCCTTCTACGGGTGCTATGCCACGCGTCCCCCGGAGGTCAACGACCTCGAGGACCCGGACGATCCGAACGAGCTCGAGAGGCTGATCGAGACCCTCGGCGCCACGCCGGTCGACTACCCCGAGCGGCTCAAGTGCTGCGGGTTCCCGATCATGATGATGAACCGGGACAACTCCATGAAGCTCGGCGGCAACGCCGTCGCCGGAGCCAAGGACGCGGGGGCGGACCTGATCGTCACGCCCTGCCCGCTCTGCCACCTGAACCTGGACTCCTACCAGCCGACGTTCGCCTCCAAGATGGGGAAGAAGCTGGGAATCCCCATCCTGCACATTCCGCAGCTGGTGGCGCTGGCTCTGGGCTACTCCCAGGCGGACCTTTCGATGCGAAAGCACGTGGTGCGCCCGACGGGAGCCCTGGCCGCGCTCTGAGGCGCAGCGGGTAGCAGACGTCGTCAGGCACTGGGGCGCGAGTCGTCTTGCGCGCTCCAGGCGGTCGGCTCACCTCGTCGCGCGGCGAAGGTGGTGACGGCGGTGCACGGCCTCGGCCACCACGATCCCCGATTCGATCGCCTGCTGGGTTCCCACTCCGGTGCCGCCGGCATCGCAGCCCACGTAGAACAGACCGCCGATCGGAGCCTTGATCGAAGGCTTCAGCGCACCGCACTGGCCGGCGATCTGTCCGAGGCCAATGGTCTCTCCACCGGCACCGGGTATCACCGAGTCGCGGGTGGCATTGGAGACGCTGCGCGTGGTGTAGAGCTCCTTGGCTTCGATCAGGTCCTCCAGTCCCGGGAAGGCGCCGAACAGAATCTCCTCACCGGCGTCTGCCCAGGCCTGGGTCTCCTCCTGGCTGAGCTCCGGGTCGGGCGGACAGAAGGAGCCCGTCATCAGCATCTGCTTGCCTTCCGGGGCGGCGCTGGGATCGTAGTTGGCCGGAACCTCGTAGTAGAGGACCCCTTCTCGGGAGGCCTTGCCCTCCCGGGCGAGATTGAAGCGTTCCAGGCTCCAGGGGCTGTCGTTGGAGAAGACCACCCCATACGGCCGATCCGTCACGGGCGCGCTCAAGAAGTAGCGGTGCCCCAGCAACGAGTAGGAGGGAACCAGCTCCCTCACGTAGTTGACGTAGCTCTTGTCGAAATGCTCCTCACCCACCAGCTTGAGCACAGTGGGTTGAAGGCCCGCATTGCTGATGACGATGGGCGCCTCGAAGCTGCCCTTCCGGGTCTGGACCCCCGTGACGCGCCCGCCCTCGACGAGGATCTTCTCGGTTCGGGTGCCCATCAGGACCGAGCCGCCGTTTCGCCGGACCGCCTCACAGTAGGCCTCCGCGACCCGGCCGAAGCCCCCCTCACAGAAGACACCGCCGCCGCGGGTAAACATCTGCTGAAGGCTGGTGATGGCCTCCGCTGCGTCGAGTGAATCGACCGGCACCATGAACATGCCATCACAGCATAGGCTCACGAGGAAGGCGTAGAGCGATCTCGGGACGTCCTTGCCGGAGATCCACTGCTGGAAGGTGACTCCACTGAGCTGCTGCACCTGCGTCGGGCGGCATCAGCGTCATCTCGGCAAAGAACTGGAGTGCCCCGGCCCTCTGCTCTTCCTCGATCTCCAGCCACTCGAAGATGACGTTGGGATCGGTCTGCCCCGCCGGCATCGACGGCAGCATCTGGTACTTGCCGGCGGTCGTCTTGTAGATGCTGCCCTGGGTCTCGGTAGTGGCCAGCTTGGCGAGATCGGAGACTTCCAGCTCATCGAGGACCACCTGGTAGAGGTTCCCCTCCGCCGGAGCCCCGATCACCACCCAGGCGGTATAGGTGAAGCCGTTCTTGGAGAGGCTCATCGCCTTCCCGCCGGCCTGAGCGTTCTTCTCGACCAGCAGCACCTCGAGCCCCTTCTTGGCCAGCAAGCCAGCGCACGAACTCCCCCCGAATCCCGCTCCGATCACGATGACGTCGTAAGATTGTCCTGCCATTTGCGTCCCCTGAGCCTGCGCGACTCGATCCCCGAGTCCCGCTGATCCGGTCAGGACTGGGAGGCTATCAGATCCCGCGCGACCGCAACGGCCTCTCCGGCGTCGGGCGCGTAGCCGTCGGCTCCGATGTCGTCGGCGAACTTTCGGTTGACGGGCGCCCCACCCACCAGCACCCGCAAGCTCTGTCGAATGCCCTTCCGGTCCAGCAGGTCCACGACCTTCTTCATCTCGGGCATGGTCGTGGTCAGCAGGGCGGACATCGCCAGGATGTGGGGCTGGTACTCCTCGACCTGGCGTACGAACTCCTCGCTGGCGACGTTGATGCCCGCGTCCCGGATCTCGAAGCCAACCCCTCGCAGCATCGTGGCGACCATGTTCTTGCCGATGTCGTGCAGGTCCCCCTTGACCGTTCCGATCAGCACCTTGAAGCTCTCCTGCTGCTTCTCGCCGGCCAGGTGCGGCTCGAGAACCTCCAGCACCTCGTTCACGGCGCGAGCGGCGAGCAGCACCTCGGGGATGAAGACCTCCCCGGTCTTGAAGCGGGCGCTGATCACCTCCATGCCCGCGGTCAGCCCGCGGTCCAGGATCTCCCGGGCGCTCACCTCCCTGCTCAGCAGCTCCCGGACACGCGCGTCCAGAGAGGCGCCGTCGCCCGCGACCACCGCGCTGCGGACGGCGTCGAACTCGTCGACGCCGCTCCTGTCGGGGGAGATTCGGGCCGCGGCCTCCTCCAGCCGCTGCTTCGAGACGGTTCGGGCCGCGCCCGCCGCCAGCGGCAGCCTGGCCTCCTTCTCGATGCGCTCTCCGAGGCGTAGCAGCCGCTCGAACACCGCATGCGGTGGGACCGAATCGGCGACACCCAGGATCAGGCGGTCGCCGGGGGCGACGCTCGCGAAGAGGTGATCGAGGAACGCCTCGAACTCCTCTTCGCTGGCCGTCTCCTCGAGCAAGACGGACTCCGGAATCCCACCCATGATCGTCAGCCTGTCCCGCCACCTCGCGTAGTACTCCGCGATATCGACTTTGGTCATGGGATGGGGCGTCACCGACTCCGCCACGTGGACGCCCGAGTCACGAATCAGATCCATCAGCCCCAGGTTCTCTCCATCGGTGTGGGTAGCCACCAGCTTGCCTCGTGCGCCCAGCGTCTCGGCGGCCCTTCCGAGCCAGGGCGCGATCTCCCTCTCGAAATAGGGCGGGTACGTCAGCATGTCGTCGTAGTTGGCGCCCCAGAGCACCACCTCGGCCGGAGAGTCGGCGATCGCAGCGAGGACCTTTTCGAAGTAGGGAGTGATGCGCTCGGCCAGATCCCGCATCAAGCCGTAGTGGTCCTGGTACTCGAAGAAGAAACGCGTGGGATCGAGAAACTCCTTCTGGATGTGGTGCATTGGAGAAGCTGCCAGGGAGGGCCCCCCCGCGGCGATCACGCCGTCTTCTCCCACTTCCTCGGCGTAGGCGAGAAGGTTCTCGTGACTCGGGTGCACCTCGATGTTCTCGAAGATGTAGCCGATCACCTCGTAGTCTGCGGGGCTCTTGATGACGTGCTCCTGGGTCCAGCCCAACGACGCGCCTGCCCGCTTCATCTCCTCGCTGAGCCCGCCCAGGGTGCTCACGGTGCCACACGGCGTGCGGTACTCGACCCGCTGTTGCCCGCCCTCGCCTTCGACGCTGACCTCGACATCGCCCCCGAACTCCCAACGGTAGACGGCCTGGCGGAAGCGGTAGAGACCGAGAGCCCGGTGGAGGACCGCATCCGGACCGCCGCTCACGCTGGTGAAGTCGGGGACCATCTTGTAGAGCGCCCAGCCGTTGGCCTGCGCGATCTGATCGTGACTCATCTCCCGGTACTGCTGCGGCAGGGTCCCGCCCAGAGAATTGGCCAGCCACCACAGATCGAGCCTCGGCACGAAGGGGATCACGTCCACCATCTCGCCCCTCATCGCGGCCAGAATCCGCTCCTTGTGCGTGCTCATCCGAAGCCTCCTTCTCGCCGGGGATCGTACACCTCCGTCGATACGGTCCGCAGGCGCAAGGCGCCGCAGCGCAGGCCGGGCATCACGGCAGACGTCTGGCGAAATTTCTATTTATTTCGGGATGTTGCGCTTGAGTCTTCGAGTAGTGATCGAGGCGGTCGATGGCGCGGCGGGACCCCCGCACCCCCCGAGCAGCCCCTCAATTCGCCTTTCGCCCCGAAACCCCCTTGGTGCTCCGGGTGATCCCCCTGGCCGATTCCTTGGGACGAAGAGCGCGCACGGCGGCTCCCGTACGCCACATCTCGGAGTTGCCGATCTGCGCCAGCTCTTTCGTGAGGCCCTTCTGGTAGTCCTTCTTGCCGCAGGCGGTCAGCACGCGGCGGGTCTCCGCCCCGGATTTTACACGCTGGTAGAGCTCCCGGAAGACCGGCATCACCGCCTTCTTGAACTTGGGCTTCCAGTCGAGCGCACCCCGCTGCGCCGTGGCGGAGCAGTTGGCGTACATCCAGTCCATGCCGTTCTCGTCGACGAGACGAATCAGACTCTGCGTGAGCTCCTCGACGGTCTCGTTGAAGGCCTCCGAGGGGCTGTGACCATGCTTCCGGAGCACCTCGTATTGCGCCTCCATGATTCCGGCGAGCGCACCCATCAAGACCCCGCGTTCCCCGGTGAGGTCGCTGTAGACTTCGTTCCGGAAGGTGGTCGGGAAGAGATATCCGGAGCCCACCGCGATCCCAACCGCGAGGCAGCGCTCCTCGGCGCGGCCCGTGGCGTCCTGCTCGACGGCGTAGCTCGAGTTGATCCCGGCGCCGGAGAGGAAGTTCCGGCGTACCGACGTACCGGACCCCTTGGGCGCAACCAGGATCACGTCGACGTCCTTGGGAGGGATCACCTTCGTCTGGTCGCTGTAGGCGATCGAGAAGCCGTGAGAGAAGTAGAGTGCGTCGCCGGGATCGAGGTTCTTCTTCACAACCGGCCAGATCGCGCGCTGCGCCGCATCCGAAACCAGCATCTGGATCACCGTCCCCCGCTTCACCGCCTCGGCGATGTCGAAGAGGGTGTTTCCCGGCTTCCACCCGTCCTTGCGCGCCCGGTCCCAGTCCTTCTTGAACTCCGGAGACTGGCCGATGATCACCTTCACTCCGTTGTCGCGCATGTTGAGCGCCTGCGCGGGACCCTGGACGCCGTAGCCAATCACGGCAACGGTCTCGTTCTTCAGGACGCTCCTCGCCCTCGCCAGCGTGAACTCCTTGCGAGTGACGACCTTCTCCTTCTCCCCGCCGAAATTGATGACGGCCATTCCTTCCTCCTGTTTCGGACCTCTCGGCTCAGCCTCGAATGAAGCTGGTCGCCTCTTCGCTCAGCCAGGCGGCCCACTCGTCGATGCCCTCTCCCGTCTTCGCAGAAATCTCGAAGATCCGGATGTCGGGGTTGAGCCTCAAGACCCTCTCCCTCAGCGCCTCCATATCGAAGTCCGAGAGCCCGAGGTAGTCGATCTTGTTGACCAGCAGCACATCGCAGACGGTGAACATCAAGGGGTACTTGAGCGGCTTGTCGTCCCCTTCCGGCACGCTCAGGATCATCACGTTCTTGATCGCACCGGTGTCGAACTCCGCGGGGCAGACCAGGTTCCCGACGTTTTCGATGATCACGACGTCGAGGCTGTCGAGATCCAGCCCCTCGAGTCCCCTGGCCACCATCACGGCATCGAGGTGACAGAAGCCGCCGGTTCTGAGCTGAACCGCGCTGATTCCCTCCGCAGCCACCTTCTCTGCATCGACCATCGAGTCGATGTCCGCCTCGAGGACGCCGAACCGGAGGGTCCCCTCGAGCTGCCCGATCGTGCTCAGGATGGTGCTGGTCTTCCCGGCGCCCGGTGACGACATCAGATTCAACAAGAAGGTCTTCTGGTCGAAAAGCTGCCTTCGCAGCTCCTCCGCAGCCTTCTCGTTGTCGGCGTGGATGTCCTGCTTGACCTCGATCAGTCGGACCTCGTCCATCAAACCACCTCGATGTTCTTTACGAAGTACTCACGGCCAGAGACCAGGCGAAAGCGGGATTCCCCACAGTCGGCGCAGACGATCTTCTGAAGCGCGTCTTTCTTCACCTCGAGAGAGGAGGCGCAGGACTCACATTGCATGACGATGGGCGCCTTCTCGATCGCCAGTCTCGCGTTCTCTGCCAGGGTGTCCTTGCTCAGGTAGTCGAAGTAGCGCTGCAGCCACTCGTCTTCCAGATCGGAGAGCTCGCCGATCCTCAAGTGGATGACGACGATCTTGGTCACCTCGTGCCCGGCAGCGTGCTTGAGCACGACGTCGAGTATCCGTTCCGTGACCTGTAGCTCGTGCATGCGAAGGGACCTTCCAGTGGGCATCCCGGCGCCCACGGGCCGCGCGGCCATTCTCGCACCCGCGTCATCGCGGGGCATCACGTCACTAGTTTCCGGGGACGAACTCCTCGGGTCGCGCCTCCTGCATCAGGATAGCATCGGTCGGGCAGACCACCTGACAGAGCCCGCATCCCATGCAGTTGTCCGCTTCCACCACCGCCAGCTCCTGATCGTCCTCCATGTGGAGCGCATCGAAGTAGCAGCGCTCCAGACACAGATCGCACCCGATGCACTCTTCGGGATCCACCCACGCCTTGTAGCGGCTGGGGGCGACGAACGTGCCCATCTCCGGTCTGACGGTTGGCCAGTTGATGCAGCAGTCGTTGCAGCAGTTGCAGATCACGTGACCCAGGGCCTTCTTGTTCTCGGCGACGTGTACCAGGCCTTCCTCCTCGCACCTCTTCAGCAGCTCGATCGTCTCCTCCTTGCTGAGCTGCCGCCCGGTTCCCCTCTCGATGGCGTAGTCGGCGGCGCGGTCGACCTGGATGCACACGTCCAGCTCCTTTCCGCATGCGCCGTCGATGGCCCGGCAGGAACATTTGGTCACGGCGAGGTTCTTGGCGCCGTCGATCAGATTCCTCACGTCGTCGAAGGCGAGGATCTGCGAATTGAGGCCGACGCTCACGTTGACCGGAATGACTCGCATCACCGAGTTGGGGAGCCTCTCTTCGAACGTCCTCGAAAAATCAACCCACTCCTCGACCATGAACTGCTTCCAGAGATCCAGCATCTCGCGGGAAGCATCGGTTGCCACCGCCGTGGAGTCGTGCATCTGGAGGAGATGTCGAACCCGATAGTATCGGGTGCCGTCCTTCTTCTTCGATTTGAACAGCAGTCCCTTTCGAAAAAGCGGATCGACCATTCTCCCGATGTCGTTCACCGGGATTCCGGTCTTCTCCGAGAGTTCCTCGGCCGTGGCCGGTGGCGCCGCGGCGAGAAGCAGCTTGGCCTCGTTCTCATCGGTCAGCGTCCCGAAGATGGCCGCAATGATCTGCGAGCCCCCCCGCCCGACCTGTTCGGCCAGTTGCTCGTTCAGAGTCTTCTCAGCCATGCTTCTCCCCTTCTCTCTCTTCCACCCGCAGCCAGGCGGGGCGTCGAACAAGGCTACACCCCGGCTGAAGATTCATCAAAGGGTGTTCGATCGGACATCCCCTGCCCTTCCCCCGGCGCCCGAGAGGGTGCCGGGGGGGCAGGCGGCGGCGAGCCCTCGGAGCTGGACTAGTACGTCCCGAACTCATCGACCGCGTCGAAGAATGCCACCACGTTCGCCCACGGGATTCCCTCCGCCGGCTCGAGGTCGTAGGCCGGGGAGATGATCAGTCCACCGCCTCTGCCCACCGTCGCAATCCGCTCCCGGACTTCGGCGCGGATCTGCGCCGGAGAGGCCCAGGACCAGCGCTGAGCGGTCCCCACGGTGCCGAAGAAGGTCAGGCGGTCGCCGTAGAGGGCCTTGAGCTTCTCCGGGTTCATGACGTCCGGCTGCACGGGATTGAGGATGTCGACCCCGATCTCGATCAGATCGGGAATGATCGGCTCGATGTTGCCGTCGCTGTGCCAGAAGATCGCCAGCTCGGGATTGCCGCGCCGACAGGTGTCGATGATGGTCTTCAGGTGCGGCTTGAAGTAGCGCTGCCACATTGCCCGGCTCATCAGCATCCGGCTGGGCTCGCCGACGTCGTCGTCGAGTGCCAGGATGTCGATACCCGCCCGGGTGAGCACCAGCCCCACCGCGAGGTGCATGGCGGTGAGCTGCTCCAGCAGGTAGTCGACCAGCGGCGGGTTCTCGAGCATGTCGATCATGAACTGCTCGAAGCCGCGCAGCCTGGAAGCGGCTTCGAAGAGGTCACCACCCAGGTGGGGTGGAGAGGCCATCACCGGATATCCCTGCGAGTGCTTGTACTCGATGTCAGCCCGGAGCTGCTCCGGCTTCACCTGCGCCATGAAGTCGGGCAGCGGCGCGGCGGCGATCTCCTCGATGCTCTGGGCGTCGCCGAGGCGCGCGTCCCTTTCGATCTCCGGATGATATCCCCAGTCGTGGTAGGTGCGCAGAATGGCGCGAGTACCGACGTAGGTGTTCACGGGCAGCGATTTCAGATAGCGCACGAAATCGACCTGCTCCTCCGGCTCTGCGAAGCCCGTGAAGCGGATGTCGGTTTCGAACTCCGCATCCGGCGTCTTCCCCGGATGGGCACCGAAGAGGGTCGGGTAGAAGTTGACCATCCTCGGCACGCGGTCGGGCTCCACGTGTCGCAGCAGGGCCTGAATCCGTTCGCGTGGGTTCATCGTCCGTCTCTGTCTTCGTTTCCGCGGGATCTAGCCGGGTGCAGGCGCCAGAATTGCGAGTACGATGAGGCGTCCATTCCCAGTGTTTCGGATCCCATGAGGCACGCCGGCGGGCGCCACCATCATCACGCCCGCATCCATGGGAAGCTCGCGATCTTCCAGAAGAAACCGCCCCTCGCCGGCGATCACGTGGTAGACCTTGTCCATCTCCGCGTGGCCGTGGAGATCGTGCTCCTGCCCCCGCTCGAAGCAGTTGAGTCCGACCAGAATTCGCTCGGACTCGAAGATCGTCGCCTTGCCCATTTTTTCGGGGTGAAATGCCGCGTGCTCCTGGGGACGAATCGCAACGGGGTGGTCCATGCCTCGATTCCTTTTCGAGCCGCTTCGCGACGGGATTTTCGGATCCGCCACGGTCTCGCATACACGTAGCCCGGATTGCACCGACCGACCACGCGCGGGGACTCCCGTGAAGAGGCTCAGGGAGTGTCCACGGCCTCACGAATCGCACGAGAAAGCCGAGCGGTCGCCAAGCTCCTCGTTGGGCAGAATCGTCGATAGCCGAACTCGGGCATCGTCCGGCAGGGCGTCCCAGGCATCGCAGAGCTCACGCCACACCCGAACCTGGAAGGTCTTGACGACGGAGCGGAAGGGCCTCCCCAGGAGCTCTCCGTCGTAACAGGCACGCCCACGATCGAAGGCGCGCTCGTTGAAGAGGCTCTCACCGTGCTCGCGCGCCGCCTGGTACGCGCGGGCGTTCTGTCGCATCAGGGGAATGAAGGTCGCGGCGATGCTGCCCAGCAACGGGCGGAGGGCGTGGTTCAGCTGCAGCGCACCCGGGCTTCCAAGGCCCTCGCCATCGCGGATGCGGCAGAGCCACTCGTGGGTCACCGGTGCGCGCTCACGCATCCGCTCCGCGGCCGTCGGGTCCGCGAGGTTCATCCCGAGCTGGCCGTATACGGAGGCGTCCGCGACCGTGAAGCGTTCGCCCAGCAGGAAAGGCTGCAGGGCAAGAACGGCCTCCACTCCCGCGAGATGCCGCTCCCAGGCCTCGTCGAGCAGGCCGTGGGTCGGAGGGAATCCCTCGCGGGAAGGCGGCGTCAGATCGCCAGGCAACCCTGGAATCGAGAATCCGGAGGGTGCCACGCTGAAGAGATACGGCAGGCGACGCACCTGGCGCCGGGCAAAGCTGTTCGCGAAGGCCGCTGCCGTGCCCGGCAAGCGCACTCGCGCGAACTCCCGCGCCAGGCGCTTTCCGGCGTCGTTGCTGGCGGCCGAGAGAACCCAGCGCTTGTGGTGCACCATGTAGAGCCCAAACTCGTCGAAGGCCTCGTCGATCAACTGCGCAACGAAGGCGGCGCCAGGCTCTTCCGGGAAGAGCCGGCCGAGCTCGGGAGGCCGGCAGTCGTCGATCCAGCGCGCCAGCGCCGACGAGTCGTAGTAGACCCTTCGCCCTTTCTCGATGAGGAATGGGACCAGCGGATATTCATCGAGATCACTGAGCTGTGGATAGCGGATCGCAGTGCGCCCGCGCTTGGCGCGGTTGATCGTCCACAGTGCGCGATAGTTGCGAAGGCGGCTGCCGTCAGCTGGAAGCCAGGCGTACTCGATCCCGGCGAAATCGCAGAGCGCGCGGAGCTTCAGTGCGAAGGGGGAGAGCTCGGAGCCCCAGATCGCATGGTCTGGGATGCCCAGCGGATTCACCTTCCGCCCCGCCCTCCGCGCCACCAATGCCCCCATGACCTCCTACTGGTAGCGCGGAGCGTCCGGCGAAGCCGCATGCCAGGCCGGGAGCTTCTGGATTTCGATCCGCTGAGTGCCCGCAGAAACCGGGCTTCGAGTCGTTGCGGGAAGGCCGAAACCCGTCCAGAATGCAGTCAAAGGCGAGGAGATGTCGAATGGGGACGATCGCAGTCGTCGGTTCGGGAGCCTGGGGGACCGCCCTTGCATGCCACGCGGCGAAGCTCGGCCATCGCGTCGAGATGTGGGCGCTCGAGCCGGAGGTGGTGGAGGAAATCAACGCGAAGCACACCAACTCGATCTACTTGAAGGATCAGGACCTCCCGGAGAGCCTCCGCGCCTCGTCGAACGCGGCGGAGGTCGTGAGCGGGGCTGAGATGGTGCTCCTGGTTCCACCCTCCAAGCACCTGCGCTCGGTATCCCAGCTGGTGGCGGACGCGGTTCCGAAGACCGCGGTCGTGGCGGTCGCCAGCAAGGGAATCGAAGAGGGGTCGCTGCTGCTGATGTCCGAGGTGCTCGCGGAGACGATGCCCGACCTCGGACCCGAGAGACTCTCGTTTCTCTCCGGTCCCAGCTTCGCGAAGGAGGTCGCCAAGGGGCTGCCGACCGACGTGGCGGTGGCGTCCGAGGGGATGACCGCGGCGAACAGCGTGCAGCAGATGCTTCACTCACCGATGTTCCGCGTCTACACGAGCGCGGATCCCAACGGGGTGCAGGTGGGAGGCGCGGTGAAGAACGTGATGGCTGTCGCGACGGGCGTCTGCGATGGCCTGGGCTTCGGCACCAACGCCCGCGCCTCCCTGATCACTCGCGGTCTGGCGGAGATCACGCGGCTCGGCCTCGCGCTCGGCGCCGATCCACTGACCTTCCTCGGCCTTGCGGGGGTTGGCGATCTGGTTCTGACCTGTACCGGCGATCTTTCGCGAAATCGCACGCTGGGAAAGAAGGTGGCCGAGGGCATCGATCCGCAGGAGTACCTGGCGAACCGCCGCACCGTCGCAGAGGGCTTCTTCACCTCGGCCGCAGCGTGGGAGCTCTCCCGGAAGCTCGAGGTCGACATGCCCATCACCGATCACGTCTTCCACGTGCTGCATCGCGGAAGACCGCTGCGGGAGGCGGTCGATCTCCTCCTCACCCGGGAGTCCAAGGAGGAGCTGGTCGGGATCCGAGGCGACCCCTAGCCCGACACAATTCGGGGCGGGAATACTTGCCTAATTCCCGCGGGGCAATGGCTTTCGGGGGGCGATGACTTTCGCGCCAACATCTGTTACCGACTGCGGATTATGTCGATCAAAAGAGTTGGAATCGTTGGCTGGCGCGGCATGGTGGGCTCCGTTCTGTTGGAGCGCATGAAGGCCGAAAGTGATCTCAAAGGGCTGGAGCCGGAGTTCTTCTCCACCTCCCAGGTGGGCGAAAAGGGCCCCGACCTGGGTGTGGAGACGCCCCCGCTGGCCGATGCCTACGAGGTAGGCCGGCTCGGGAGCCACGACGCCATCCTGAGTTGCCAGGGCGGAGACTACACCAAGCAGGTGCTTCCCGAGCTGCGCAAGTCCGGCTGGAACGGCTACTGGATCGACGCGGCCTCCGCCAAGCGCATGGACGACGACAGCATCATCATTCTCGACCCGGTCAATCGCGATGTCATCGACCGGGCCATCGCGAGCGGCGTGCGCAACTACATCGGCGGCAACTGCACCGTGAGCCTGATGCTGATGGCCCTCCACGGCCTCTTCCGCGAGGGCTGGGTGGAGTGGCTCAGCGCGATGACCTATCAGGCTGCTTCTGGGGCCGGAGCGCGCAACATGCGCGAGCTGGTGGAGCAGATGAAGGTGATCGGAGACGCCAGCAGAGACCTCCTCGCCGATCCCGCCACCTCGATCCTCGAGATCGACCGCAGGGTCTCCTCGGTGCTGAGGAGCGACGATCTGCCCTCCGAAGCCTTCGGCGTCCCTCTGGCCGCGAGCTTGATTCCCTGGATCGACCGCAAAATGGAGGGCGGCGAGACTCGAGAGGAGTGGAAGGGCTTCGTCGAGGCCAACAAGATCCTCGGTACCAAGAGCCCCATCCCGGTGGACGGCATCTGCGTGCGGATCGGCGCCATGCGCTGCCACAGCCAGGGCTTCACCATCAAGCTGAACCGCGACGTACCCCTGGACGAGATCGAGGGCGTGCTGGCCGATGCCAACGACTGGGTGCGACTCGTGCCCAACGAGAAGGAAGTCACCGCGCTGGAGCTCTCTCCCGCGCGCATCTCGGGCACCCTGGAGACACCGGTGGGCCGGGTGCGCAAGCTGCGGATGGGCCCCGATTACCTGGGGGCCTTCACCGTGGGTGATCAGCTGCTGTGGGGCGCCGCCGAGCCACTGCGCCGGGTGCTCAACATCCTGCGCGAGCACGAGGGCTGAGACCGCCCAGAGCTCGGTGCTACCTTACAGGGTGTGAGCCAAGCCGAACGCACGCTCAGCGAAGATCGGATCTCCTCGAATCAAGAGGAGATCCGCACCAGGTCGCCGATTCGCAGGGTGCCGCAGGAGGATCTGCCCGGGATCCAGCCGCTGCTGTTCCGCGAGCTCGACCACCGCATCGCCCAGACCCGCCTCGGGCACGAGCCTCTCCCGGAAGGGTTTCTCTCCGCCGAAACCGAGGATGGGGGAAGCGCGCTGGTCTTCCGGGGCGAGCAATACGACCTCAACCTCACCCTCTTCAGCCCCCAGCAGCGGTTGCAGAAGCCGAACCGGGGCAGTGGCGTCTTCGTCGTCTCGAACGGTGCCGGCGTGGCGACAAACACGGTCGATCAGCTCTCTCGCAGCATTTGCGTTGCCGGGATGATCGACCTGAAGCGGAACTTCAGCGAGGGAAAGATCGCCACCGCCTTCGAGATGGCCCGTACGGTGCGTCCCGACATGGACGCCCTGGTCGTCAACATGATCAGCGGAATCGCCCTCGCCCCCGACACGGTGAAGGCCGTGGAGCTTTTCTGCAGCTCCGTCGATGAAGGCATACCCGTGATCCTGCGCTTCAGCGGACCGCGACCCGAGGAGAGCCGCTCGATTCTGAGCGAACTCGAGCAGCGCAGCAGCGCCGTGACGCTCGCGGACTCGACCCGCGAGCTGGTCGAGAAGACGACCGCGCTGTTCGGGATCCTGCCGGACGCGACGGCGACGGCGAATCACCTGGCCAAGCAGGTCGAGGCCGCTCTCGAGATCCGTTCGCGTCTCGGTGTCACGATGGACCCGGAAGCGTGGCTGACTCCCGACCGGACCATCGAGCACGTATTCGGAACCAAGGAGCGCACCCGGGTCGGCGTTCTCGGCTTCGGCCGGACGGCCCAGTTCCAGCTCCGAGTGATGAAGGAACACGGCGCTGGGATCGCCTGGGCAGTGACGCCAAACGCCTCGAAGTACGTGGAGTCCGGGATCCCCGAGGTCGAGGTCTTCCCCACCGTGAAGGCAGCGGTGGCGGCTCGCGGAGATGTCGACGTCGTGGTCAGCTACGCCCCGGCCGCTCACGCTTTGGACGCCACCCGCGACTGCCTTGCGGGATCCTCGCAGGCCAAGCTGATGATCCTCGTCGCCGAGAACATGCCCTACGAGAAGACGATCCGCGCCATGGATGCGCTGGAGGAGAGCGGAGCGGCCTGTATCGGGCCGAACTCGCCGGGCGTCATGATCGTCGAGGACCGGGACGGCCAGCCCGACCTCCTCAAGCTCGGCAACATGCCCCCCCGTCTCTTCAAGATCGCCGGAGGGGTGAGCGTGGTGGGCCGCAGCGGCACGGTCATCTTCGACATCGTCGAGGGAGCGACGGCAGAGGGCATCGGAACGCGCCTGGCGTGGGCCATCGGGGGGGACAAGTACACCGGTCTGGGCTTTCTCGAGGCGCTGGTCATGCTCGAGCAGGACCCGCAGACGCGCTTCATCGTGCTGGGCGGGGAGTCGGGCGGCATCCAGGAACAGCTGGCCGCGCGGCTCCTGGCCACGGGAGTCGTGACCAAGCCCGTGATCGCCATCGTCACCGGCGAGAGTCTTCCCGCCGGCGTCCGATGCGGTCATCAGGGGGCGGTAAAATTCGCCGAGGCAGACGACCCGCGCGTCAAGGAACAGCACCTGCTCGAGGCGGGAGCCATCGTCGTTTCCGACCCGACCGAAGTGATCGCGGTCATCCAGCAGATCGAGAAGGTTGGCTGGAACCTCGTAGAGCGCCGCCGCGAAGCGCTCTGGGAATACCTGGTCGACGCGGGCAGGATCACCGGCTTCCGCTGGCACCCGGAGCTGCGCCCCGCCTACGACCTCCTGTACGCCCTGGTCGGCCACTACCGGATCTTCGCTGCCCAGGAGCGGACGCCGGACCACCTCCACGAGCTGGCGACCCATCTGATCGGGGTCGGGATCGACCGCTTCTCCTACCTCCTCTCGACCCTGATCCGTCCAGAAGCCTTCGTCACGGCATTCGAGAAGAGCCGGGAATACGTCGCCGAGCTGGTCCGGGGCATCCACGAGGCCGGTCTCGAGAACTTCACCATCCTCGTCGAAGAGGTGTTCAGCAAGGAATCCTTCAACAGCGCCCTGGCGGCCACACCGTGGGCTGCAGCCGATCTGATCAACGAGGCTCATGAAGTCGGCATCCCCGAGACCCAGACCACCATCGCCAAGACGATGGGCGTGCGCCTGTTTCGGGAGACGCTCGCAGAGCGACCCTGGAACACCGCCCATGCCTTCCGAAGCATCAACAACATGCGCTGGTGGCGCTACGTCCGAGCCTACGATCGCTACTGCACCCATTTGACCGGAGACAGCCAGCTGCCCAAGGCTTCCTGGCGACTCAACCCCTGGAATTCCGTGAAGATGGTGCGCGGCTACGACCGGATGCCCGAGGGCGAGCTGGAGCTCGCCCTCGACGAGCCCGATACCCGGACTCTTTTCTTCGAGAAGAGCCGACGCGATCCCCAGGGATTGCTCGACCTGGGAAAGAGGGCGTTCAGCGCGAGCCGCAGCTCCGGAAGTGCGTTCCACGAGCTGTACCGGGAGCAGGTGCAGCGGGGAGTGCCGGACCTCCCGGAGATCGAGGACGAGATCGCCCGCATGGGCGCCGACGACTTCAAGGGGCTGGTCGAGTCGCTGTTCACGGAACGAGGCTTCCAGCGTTCACGCGAGCTTCACAAGAACTCCACCGCTCGGGCGCTGCGCACCATCAACGAGATGGGTGATGCCGAGGCCTCCGGTGCCCAGAAGATCCTCAGGGTCCATCGAGATCACTCCGAGACCTTCGATACACCGAGCTTTCGCCTCGCAGTCGAGCGCAATCTGTGGATGGTCGTGGACCTCCTCCGCGCCACCAGCCGCCTGGATCCGGTCAGCCTGAACCGGATAGTCGACTACGTGGTGTCTCAGGAGACATTCAACTACGCCGTCGCCGAACATCAATGGGGCACCAGCCAGGCCTTTCACAAGATCGCCGACATGGGGCCGACGACGTTCCTCGACACCCACCGCATCCTCGAAGACGTGACGCGAGATCGCGGGTGCTACGCCGCCGGCTTCAAGAAGAATCCCCGTGACGCCGTGGAGATCATCCAGGTCGTCGCGAACATCGGCGACGCTGCCCTGGGCGAGTTGATGAGCGATCAGGACACCCGCGAGGCATTCCTCGCTCGCATGGGAGTCTGCCCGCGAAACGCCGCCCACTTCCTCCAGGAGGTGGCGCTGATGGGAATCCCGGTATTCAACCGGCTGGTGGACGATGACCTGGGTCGACCCCTCCTCAACGAAATGCTGCGAACCCGCGGCTGCAACCTGGTTCGCTTGATGCGCCGACTCAACATCGTCGGCGTCGAAGACTCCCAGCGCGAGCTTCGAGCGTGGAGGAGCGAGAACGCGGCCAACCGGTTGACGCCGGGAAACGCCGTCGAGGTCATCGGTCTCGTCAAGGAGCGGGTCCTCGCGCGCCGCTTCTCGGACCCGGAGCGCAGGATCCCCGTGAGTCTTCCCGGACAGCCTACCTATCGCGTCTCCGAGGGGGAGATCCGGGGGCTGTATCAGTCCTACCCCGAGTGGGGAGACGTGCTCTTCAAGCTCCAAGGTGGCGAGTCCATGACCCCCGCCGAGCAGGTCGATGTCTACGGGCTGGTGAGCGGGCGAAAGCGATTCCAGACCCACATGGTCTCAATCATCGTCAATTTCCTGCCGCTTCAGACGATTCGAGCGCGCATCACGGCGGGTGAGCCCCTGCTACCCGAGCTTCCCCGCCTCAGGGGCGTCACACAGGGGCCGGGCCATCGCTTCGACGTCTACTTTCACACCCTGGAAGTGCTCGACCAACTGGTGAACAACGTGCTTCCCCTCGACTTCGTCTCCGAGCCGGTGCGCCAACGGGTGCACGCAATGCTCGAAGAGGAGATCGACCACGTGAGTCGTCGCGACCTGCTCCTGCTGGCCACTGCGCTGCACGACCTCGGGAAGACCGGCGGCGGAATGGATGAAACCGCGACTCACGCGCGACGGGGCCTCGAAACGGCACGGCCGGTTCTCGCGCGCTTTGGCCTGAGCGATGGCCAGAAGCGCCTGGTCTTCGACGTGATCGTCCACCACGTACCCGCCAAACAGCGCAAGCCGGGTGAGCGCTGGGAAGACTTCGTGAAGCGAGGCGGACTCGATGGCCTGTACGACGCCATGCTCGGAGGGGCCGAGAACGCACACCCGATCGAGACCATCCTTCACTACCACGCGGACATCCTCGGCCGGCGAGGTGACGAAACACCGCCAATCGAGGTCGAGCGCCGCAAGCAGGTGACGGTCTTTCTGCTGGAGCGCTACATGCGGGAGCAGCCCGAATCGCCGGTCGCGACTCGCGAACACGCCGCCTCGTGATGCAACGCTCCTCGCTGACGACCCCGCCGAGTCCGTTTTCCCTCCGCCATCGATAGAAGGAGCGCGCCGCATGGCCATCACCGGCATCGAAGCCACCTATCTCGACATCCCCCTCCCGGCCGACTTCCTTCCCAGCTGGATTCCGGGAAGGACGCAGAGCGAGAATCGCTGTGTCGTCCTCGAGGTGAGCGATGATTCGGGCCAGGTGGGCATCGGCACCGCCACCTGCTTCGAAAGGCAGCAGGCCGAGGTCGTCAAGTACATCGCCGTCGACCTGATCGGACAGTTCCTGATCGGCGCCGATCCCTTCGAGATCGAGAAGCACTCCAAGCTCGTCACCCGCTTCGCGATGATGTTCGGTGCAAGACCGTGGCTTCTCGAGTGTGCCCTGTGGGACCTGATGGCGAAGCTCGCCGGGCAGCCGCTCTACAAGCTGCTGGGCGGCGCGCGGGAGAGCATTCCCCTCTACTGCAGCTTCGGAGAGAGCCTGCTGGTCAAGGACGTGGCCGCTCGCAAGGAAGCCGTCGATGCGCGGCTCGCGGATGGATTTCGCGCCTTCAAGCTGCGCAGCCGCAGCGCCGACTACCGCGACGACATCCGCCTGATGGAGGCGATCCGCGACCACGTGGGCGATGACATCGGCCTGATGATCGACTGCAATCAGGGCTGGAACCTCAGCCCGCTGGGTGCGGAATGGAGCTACGAGGAGGCCTACCAGTTCTGCCGCGCCGCCGAGTCCCTGGGCTTCCGCTGGGTGGAAGAGCCGCGACACCGCTTCGATTTCGAGGGGCTGACCCGGCTCTGCGCGGAAGTGAAGATCACCATCGCGGGTGGCGAGCTCAACCAGGGCCTGCACGAGTTCAAGCTGCTGATCGATCACGACTGTCTCGACAAGCTGCAGCCGGACGTGACGCTTGCCGGCGGTATCGCCATGGCCAGGAAGGTGGCAACGCTCTGCGAGGCGCGCGGCAAAGGCTTCAGCCCGCACACCTGGACCAACGGCATCGGCCTGCTTCTCAACCTGCACCTGGCCTGTGGTGTGCCGAACTGCGACATCCTCGAGTATCCCTTCGAGGAGCCCGGCTGGGTGCCCGAGGCGCGCGACGCGATGCTCCTCGACCCGCCGCGTCCCCGCGACGGCATGATCCAGGTACCGAGTGGCCCGGGCATCGGGGTCGAGCTCGATCGCGACGCGATGGAGAGGTACGGTACCCGACTCTGAGTCAGGGATCTCCGAGATTCCCAGGAGACCCGAAGAACTTCAGCACCGGGGTGCGGCCGGGGTCCCTTACGGCTTCTGCGGAGGGCGTCTCCACTCGATCAGGGCGGGGAGAACCACCAGGTTGCTGACGAGGATGAAGACCATCCCGATCACCAACGCGAGACCGAGGCTCGCCATGCCGCGGTGAGACGAGAAGGCCAGTGCGCCAAAGCTCGCGATCGTGGTGGCCGCGCTGTAGAAGACGGCGCGTGCGGTGGTGGTGGCGAGAAGGCCGCCTTCGGCGTCCGGCTCGACGTTCGCGCGGTGCACCAGATGGATGCCGCTGTCGACACCGATTCCCAGCAGTAGCGGGATTACGATGACATTGGCGAAGTTGAAGGGAATGCCGATCACCACCATCGACGCTGCGGTGAGCATCGCCCCGAGCAGCAGTGGCGTGAGAACCAGCAACATCTCCCTGAAGCGGCGCCAGAGCAGCCAAAGCAACAGCGCGATGGCGAGGATCGCAGAGACGAGCGCCTGGCACAGCGACTGCACCGTCACGCGACCGAACTCCACCAGGTTGACCGCCAGGCCGGTTGCGTTTGGAGCCACGGAGTGGACCGCATCGACGAAGCGGACGAGAGCCTCGTCCTCTGCCTGCAGGTTCTCACTCGGGTAGGCGATCACGCGCGCTCGGCCGTCCGGGGCGATCATCCGCCTGACGACCGACCGGGGCAGACTCTCGAGATCGATGGGAGCCGGATCCAGGGCGCTCCGAAGGCGATCCATGTGCACGGGGAGCTGGCCGAGCAGAGTCTCCTCGAGACTTGCGAGCGCAGCAGCCACGTCACCCCCGGAATCCACGCGCGCAAGGAACTCGTCGAGCACGTCTTCCAGCCGCCCGATGCTGGCCTGCAGCTTCGAGTGCCCGTGGCCTAGACGGGAAGCCCCCAGAAAGGCCCGCAGCTCGCGCAGTGCAGAGAGCTGCTCTTCCTGACTCAGGTCGGCTTTCGACCCTCGCCTCGCTACCGGTGTGTCGATGATCAGCGACAGATCGGCGAGGATCTCGCGTTTCTCCTCCTGGTCCTCCGGGATGTAGTCCGCCAGGGTGAGCGCATCGGATACGAGGTCCAGATCTCCGAGCCGAGCCGCCAACTCCCCGGCTGCGTCGAGATCGGAGGCGAGCGCGTTGGCATACCACGGTGAGCCGCGGTCATTCGTGGACGCGATGTCGTTGAAGGCTCGAACCGACTCCGTGGACGGATCGCGCATCTGCACCACGTTCGGGTCGAAGCTGCTGTACGGAAGCAGGCAAAGGGCACCGATCCCGGCCGCCAGGGCGGCCCAGCGCACTGTCCCCGCGTGGCGCCCGATGCCCTGGGCGGTGTCGGCGCGAAGCCGCGGTCTGGCCCGCGGAACCTCGCCCTCCGGAAGCCGCAGCGCCGAGCTGAGGAGGGCCGGAAAGAATGTCACCGTGAGGAACAGGATGATGAGCATGCCGGTTCCCGAGATCAGCCCGAGCTCCGCGACCCCGAGGTAGTCGGTTGGGACGAACACGTAGAAGCCGATCGACGTCGTGAGCGTGCAGAGCACCAGCGAGCTTCCGACCGAGTCGACCGCCCCCACGATGGCGGACGGGTGGTCGAGACCTTCGCGCCGCAGCGCCGCGTAGCTCATCCCCAGGTGAATGGTGAAGTCGACTCCCAGACCGATGAAGAGCACGCCAAACGCGATGGAAATCAGGTTCAGGTGCCCGACGGCCGCCGTGGCGAAGGCGGCGGTCCAGACCAATCCGACCAGAAGAGTGGCGACGGCGGCGGCGACCAGGCGAAGCGAACCCAGCGCCAGGTAGAGCACGAAGACCACGAAGAGGAAGCAGAAGACGCCACCCACACCGAGGTCCCAGGCGAATCCCAGCATCTCTTCGTGGTTGAGGGCCGGGTTCCCCGTCACGCGCACCACCACGCCTCGCTCCGGTGTGAATCCCAGATCCCGGGCGGTACTCCGAATCGCCTCGAGGGGGGCTCCCGCAGGCAGCAGCGCGCCGAAGTCGAGGACGGGCTCCACCATCAGCACCCGACGGGTGGAGACGTCGAGAGAGGATCCGCTGAGCAGAAACTCCTCCCAGGAGATCGCCAGCGGAAACTCATCGAATGCGCCCGCGGTGGCGTTGCTCACACGGTCGAGAACCGCGGCCCACTGCTCGCTATCCGCGTCTTCGAGCGTGATGCGCTCCAGACCCGCGCGCACCAGCACGGCGACGTTCGCGATGCTCGGGTCGCGCTCCAGCTCGGCGATCATCGGCTGTACGAGAGCCATGTGGTCGGTGAAATCGTAGAGATCATCGACGCTGCGATACAGGAGACCGTTGCGCTCGAAGAAGTCGCCTCCTCCGGGAATGAAGACGTTGGTGAATCGATCGGTCTGCCGCCTCAGATCCGCCGCCAGCTCGCTGGCGGCGTCCCGGGCCAGCTCCGGGGTCTCGGCGTCGATCACCACCAGGAGAGCGTTGTTTAGGATCGGAAAGAGCTCGGCAAACTCGTCCAGGGCCCGGCGCGAAGGGACGTCTTTCGCGATCAGGCTCACGTTGTCGGAGTTGATGCCCAGGAAGGCGATCGAATATCCGAGCAGCAACAGCGCCAGGACCAGGACCACACCCACGACCCGTGCGGCGTTTGCCAGCACCACGCCGACCCAGCGGGTGAGGGCCCTTCCGATCAGCTCATCGAATCGTCTCTTCACCAGCCGTTCCCATTCCGCCTGCGCTAGTTTCTGGAGGAACGGTGGGTGAGCATAGAGGAGGGTTCCCTGTGAAGCTCTACGACAGCGCGATGGCGCCCAATCCGCGCCGCGTCCGCATCTTCCTGGCGGAGAAGGGTATCGAAGTCCCCGCGGAACAGGTGGACATTGGCAAGGCGGAGAACCGCCAGGAGCCGTTCCTGGCCAAGAACCCCATGGGGGGGCTGCCCGTGCTCGAGCTCGACGACGGCACCCATGTCGCCGAGAGCATCGCAATCTGTCGCTACTTCGAGGCCCTCCAGCCCGATCCGCCGCTCTTTGGCGTCGATGCCAAAGACATCGCCGTCGTGGAAATGTGGAACCGCCGGATGGAGATCGAGGTCTTCAACATGATCACGGGCTGCTTCCGCAACACCCACGACTTCTTCAAGGGCCGCATCCCCCAGGTTCCCGAGTACGGCGAGGTCTGCCGCGGCGCAGCGGAGAAGCGGCTGGCCTGGCTCGACGGGGTGCTGGCCGATCGCGAATTCATCGCCGGCAAACGCCTGACCGTGGCGGACATCACGGCGCTGTGCGGCATCGACTTTGGGCGGATCACCGGGATCGGCGTCAAGCCGGAGCAGAAGAACCTGGCGCGCTGGCACGCGGCCGTCTCCTCCCGACCCAGCGCCAAGGCCTGACGCCCTCGAGGCGGAGCCGGGCTCCGCTCTGGATGCGTGACGTCGGAGACGCAAAACGGTTGAAGGGATCCGGGGTTGAGCTGGGTCTCTCAACCAGAACGTGAAGCGTCCAGGATCTTTCGCCGGGTGAATCGCGCCGCGGCCATTCCGCCCTGATCGGTCAGGGTCGGCGCGCCAAATTCGAGGTCGATCGGATCCAGGCCCTCGATCAGGATCTTGACCCGCTGCGGAGCATCCGTCAGCGCTCCCCATTGGAGCTCGGGCGGATTGCCGCCCCGCGCCTGGCAGAGCTCCCGTGCCGCCTGCTCCACCATCGCCCTGCATCGCTCGACCTCAGCACTCATCGACACTGCCCTCCAACTCCTCACTCGTCACACCCACAGTAGCTCCGGGGATCAGAGAGCCGCATCCCCTTTTGCCCGGCGGCGATCGCGGGTAGCCGAAACCCGGGCGATCTGCGCTCCCGCCTCCGGAACCGAGGTCACCGGCCCGATCTCAGCTCCCGCCTCGGCCGGGGGGGGGCCACCGCGGGGGCAACTCGGCGCGAGAAACGCCCCCTCAAGCGTTCCTGCAGCGAGATCAGCGCGGTGTAGGAGAGAGGCACCGCGAAGAGGGTCCCCAGCATGGCGACCATCAGGCCAAAGGTGAGCGCCGCGGCGAAGGGCCCGTAGCTCTTGGAGACACCGGCCAGCCCCAGCGCCATCGGCAGCAGTGCCAGCGCCGTGGTCAGGGTGGTGAGGAGAATCGGTCGCAGCCGCTGGGCTCCCGACTGGCGGACCGCCTCGAGCAGCGGCATCCCCTCACCTCGCGCGCGGTTGATGAAGTCCACCATCACCAGGGAGTCGTTCACCACCACACCGGTAAGACCGATGGTCGCGTAGAGCAGGCCGAAGCTGACGGTGTACCCCATGATCCCGACACCGGCGACCACCCCCATCAGGCCGAAGGGAATCGCGGTGGCGACCACCAGCGGCTGTAGGTAGCTGCGGAACTGGGCGGCGAGGATCATGTAGATCAGCAGCAGCGCCACCGGGAAGACGGCGCGCAGGTTCGCAAACGCCTTGGCGGTCTCCTGGAACTCACCTCCGTAGATTACCTCCACCTCCGGATAGCGCGTCCCGAGGTCGGCGAAGTGACCCTCCAGCGCCCGGTTCGCGCTCACCGAGGTGGCCTGGTCCTCGTCGACATCGGCGTAGACGGTGACGGCGCGGGTGCCGTCGTAGTGCGACAGGGCCTGGTACCCGCGCGCGAAGTCGACATCGGCGACGTCGGCCAGCTTCATCAGATAGCCGCCGGGCGCGCGAACTTCCGTTTCCAGGATGCTGCGCACGTCCTGGCGATAGCGGAGTTCGGGAAGCACTCGGATGTCGAACTCCTCCTCCTCGTCGGGCGCCCGGAAGCTCGATGCGGTGAGACCGTCATTGGCGGCCCGGAAGGAGGCCGCGATCGCCTCGAAGGAGAGCCCGTGCTGACCAGCCCGCTGCTCGTCCACCACCAGGCGGATTTCCCGGGGCCCCTCGCGGAGGTTGTCCTCGACGTTGGAGACGCCGGGGATGGTGTGCAGGTAGTCCTTCATCTCGCGCGCGATCGACTTCGAGACCCCGTAGTCGTCCCCCTGTAATCTCACCGCCACCGGCTTTCCCACCGGCGGCCCGCTTCGCGGCGCCAGCGCGCGCAGGGCGACCACCTCCTTCGGATTCGCTTCGCGTACCCGGTCGATTCGTTCCTGCACCAGGGCCACCGCCTTTTCGGGAGCAAGGATGAACTCCTCCCGCTCCACGATCGTGGCGAGGGCCATGGCGACGTTGCTCCCGGAGTAGGGCTGCGTATCTCCGGTCACGGCGCGGCCGACAAAGGCGGAGTAGTCGATCAGGATCTCGCCCAGCAGGTCGTCGAGCTCGCGCTCGACCTTGCGGAAGACGGCATCGGTGCGATCCAGACCGAAATCCGTCGGGGTCTCCAGCACCACGAAGAAGTTGTTGAACTCGGACTGAAACATCACGACGGGCAGGTGGGTCGCTACGCCCGCCGCGAAGATGAAAAGCGCAACAGAGAGGGCGCCGAATGACAGGCGGTGACGCAGGACCACGTCCAGCGCGGCCAGGTAGAGCCGACGCAGCTGACCGATTCCCCTGTCGACGCGAAGGTGCATCGCCCCGAAGACTCCGACGATACGCCCGAATCTCCCACGCGCTTCGGGCCTACTCTCCGCGGCGTGCCGGCTGCCCATATCGTAGTAGTGGGCGGGCAGGATGATCAGGCACTCGAAGAGGGACGCGATCAGACAGACGATCACGGTCTTGGGGAGGATCGACATGAATTCGCCGGAGGTCCCCCCGATCAGCAGAAGCGGGAAGAAGGCGGCGCAGGTGGTCGAGACTGCCGCGGTCACCGGCCACATCACCTCCTCGGCGCCCTTGACGATCGCGTCCCGCAGAGACTCCCCCTCCTCGATGCGGCGGTAGATGTTCTCGAGAACGATGATCGCGTCGTCGACGAGCATCCCCGACACCAGGAGCATCCCAATCAACGACATCGAATTGATGGTGATGTCCATCAGCGGAAACAGGATGAACGCAGTCAGGAAGCTGAATGGAATGGCGATGATGGTGAGCGTCGCATTCCGGAACCCGATCGTGAACCAGAGGATCGCCATCACCAGGACGATGCCGGTCAGCAGGTTGTTCCTGAGCACGTTCATGCGCTCGGAGACCCAGTGCGACGAATCCCAGGTCACGCCCAGCTCGATACCCTCGGGAACGGCCTCTCGATGGGACTCCACCCAGCTCCGCACACCGGCCGCGACATCGATCAGGTCGGCGTCATTTTCCTTGGCGAGTCCAATCATGAGCGAGGGGTCGCCGTTGTAACGTCCGTAGAAGCGGCGCTTCTCGAGATCCTCCTCCACCCTGGCAACATCCCGCAGGTGCACGTAGGTGCCGGTGGAGCTCTCGCGCAGGACGGTGTCCAAGATCGCCTCGACCGACTGGTAGTCTCCCGTCGCGCGAAGGGTCGCCTCACCTTCGGACCCGGTGAATGTGCCCGCCGGAAGGTTGAGATTGTGAGCCCGAATGCGCCCGACGATGTCGATCAGGGTCAGGTCGTAGCGCGAGGCCTCGTCCCGGTCGACGATCACGCGTACCTCCCGTTCGTGCTCGCCTTGCATCGATGCCGTGCGCACGCCGGGCAGGTCGTCGAGCCCCTTCTTGACGTTGCGCGCGACCTCGAGAAGCGCCATCTCCCCCAGCTCGGCTGTATCGGCCACGACCACCATGATGATCGGGTAGGTCTCCCCGACGGAGAGCTCCCGGATGTACGGATCCTCTGCGTCGGGCGGAAGATCGTCCACGCGTTCGACGGCCGCGCGCAGGTCGTTGATCGCCGACTCGTACTCCGCGTCTGTCAGCGTCTCCTTCCATTCGATGAGGATCGACGAGTAGTTGGCCCGCGACTCGGAGGTCATCTCCTTGATGTCCGGGATCTCGCGGATCTCCTCCTCGATCTTGGTGGTGATGAGTCGCTCGACCTCCTCCGCCGACGCGCCACTCCAGACCGTGCTGATCATGCTGGCGTTGAAGGAGATGTCGGGGAAGAAGTCGACGGGGAGGCGCGTGAAGCTGACGAAGCCCGCCACCATGCAGACCATGAACAGCAGGTTCACCAGGACCGACTGCCGCACACTGAAGCCGGGGAGGCTCACGACTCGTCCCCAATGACCCTGGCGCGCTGCCCCTCGCGGAGCTCGCGAACGCCGCTGACGGCGACCCGCTCGCCATCGCCTAGCCCCTCGATCACCTCGATCAGGCCCGGACCGAACGGGACCGGCCGGGTCTTCACGCGCCGGCGGCGGACAACCGCGGTGCTCGCATCCCCTTCGAGCACGAACAGGTAATCGAGCTCGAACTCGCGCTGCAAGGCACGGCGGGGAATCCAGATGGCGGGACGGGAATCCCCGACGCTGAAGCGGACCTTTCCGAGCATGCTGGCCAGAAGGCGCCCGTCCGGGTTGGGTACCTGGGCCTGGACCGGGTACTTCCGGGTGCGCTCGTCCGCCGCGTGTCCCACATGGGCGATCGTGCCGGCGAACGACTCCTCGGGGAAGACATCGACCCGAAGGCTCAACGGATCGCCGACCCGAAGTACCACCACCTCGCGGTCGGTGACACCGAACTCCACCTCGATCGCGGAGAGATCGAGGAGCTCGACTACCGCCTGGCCGGGCTGCAGGTAGGCGCCCGGCTCCAGATCGAGGGAGTTGACGACACCGGCGAAGGGAGCGGTGATGGCGGTCTTCTCGAGCCGGGTGCGGGCGTCGGAGAGGGCCGCGCGCGCGTCCAGCACCGCGGCGTAGCTGGCGCGCTCCTGGTTCGAGGCGCGGTCCAGCTGAGCCGCGCTGGCGACGTCACGTTCGGCGAGGCCGCGCTGCCGCTCGAGATCGGTCACAGCGAGCCCGTGGGCGGCCTTCGCACTCAGCAGCTGAGCGCGGGCCCGCTCCACCGCCGCCTCCAGAAAGGTCCGCTCGATCTCGATCATCACGGCGCCTGCCTCGACCCACTCGTGCTCCTCGGCATTCACCGCGACCACCTGCCCGCCGACCTCTGCCGCGACCACCACCGAGCGAATCGGCGCCAGGACGGCAGAGAGCTCCGCGGTGATGTTCGCGACCTCGCGGACTGCGAGATGAGCCTCGACCGCGAGCATGGGCCCGGCCGGTGCCGCGCCCGCCAGGGCGGGCTCTGTCGCCTCGCCTCGGGTCAGCCGCGCCGCATCGCCTCGCTCCCGGCGCGCGATCGCATCGGGCGAAGTCCAGAACATCAGCATCGCCCCGAGCAGGGCAGCCGCCGCCAGCACCAGCACGACCATCGGCGCGGTCTTCCCGGTCATCGCGGATTCTCCAAGCCCGCCGCGGGCGCCTGGTAGAGGCCACCGCGCAGAAGCTGCAGCACTGCGCCAAAGGCACGTGAGGGATCGACGCGCGGCTCGTCGAAGATGGCGCGGCGCACCAGACCGTCGAACAGCGCCAGAAGGAGCAGGCTCATCTCGGCGGAATCGACATCGGAGCGAAACTGGCCCGAGCATGCCCCGGCCTCGATCAGGCCTTTGAAATCGCGCTCGCGCTCCCGGTAGAAGGCCCTGCTGGCCTCGAACAGACGCCGGCGGGCCTCGGGATCCCGCGCGATCAAGCCCGACGCCTGGTTGTACAGCGAATAGGACCGGCGCGTGATCCCGGGAAGAGCGTCGACGATCAGCATCCGGAGCACGTCTTCCACCGATCGCATCGGCTCGTCCGGGCTCGGATCCACTGCGGTCGCGATCCGCTCTCGCACCTCCTCCATGGACGCGATCACCGCGTGGATGAGGAGATCCTCCTTGGACTCGTAGTAGTTGTAGAGAGTCCCCTTCCCCACCCGCGCGCGACGGGCGACTTCCTCCATCCGGGCCGCGTCGAACCCCTGCTCGGCGAAGACCTCCTGGGCGGCGGCCAGGATCCGCGGGCGTTTGCTTTTCTGGCGGCCGGGCTCACCGGCCTCTCTCGAATCGCTTGCAGTAGCCATCTGTCTTTCCAATACTGACCGGTCAGTATTGGAAATTAGCAGAGCCGGGGGATACCGTCCGCATCTCGGTCCGATCGGCCATTGACGCATTCGCCCAACATTGGTTTGGTCAGATGACGTCAGAGGCCCCGCGGGCGCTTTCCCCAGGGGAACGGTGGCGACTGGGACGGAGGGACGCCATGGATCTGAGCTACAGCCCCAAGTACGAGGCCTTCCGCCGGGAGGTCCGCGACTTCCTCGAGAAGAATCGCGACCGAGCCTCCTCGGGCAGCATCGCGATGAGACTGGGCGAGAAGGACCCCAAGACGCTCGAGTGGCAGAGGATCCTCATCGAGCACGGCTACGCGGCCCGGACCATCCCCCGTGCCTACGGAGGGTACGGCGCCGAGCCCGACCTGCTCGAGCGCGTGATCATCGACGAGGAGTTCCACAAGTCCGGACTTTCCCGAGGCATCGGTGGCCAGGGCCCCGAGATGCTGGTGCCGACCTTGCTGGAGCACGGCAGCGAGGAGCAGAAGCGCAGCTGGGTCGGACCGACCATCCGCGGGGAGATCGTGTGGTGCCAGGGCTACTCGGAGCCGAACGCCGGCAGTGACCTGGCCAACGTGCAGACGCGGGCCACCGACGACGGCGATGACTTCGTCATCAATGGACAGAAGATCTGGACCACCACCGCGCACCTCGCCGAGATGATGTTCGCGCTGATTCGAACCGAGCCCGACGCCTCCAAGCACGCCGGTCTCAGCTATCTGCTGATCCCGATGGACACCCCCGGAATCGAGATTCGTCCCCTCAAGACGATGACGGGCCAGTCGGAGTTCAACGAGGTCTTCTTCACCGACGTGCGGGTTCCGCAGGCCAACGTCGTCGGCCAGCGGGGCGAGGGCTGGAAGATCGCCAATACGACGCTCAAGCACGAACGCAACATGCTGGCCTCGAGCAGCCTGCTCGAGGGAGTCTTCGGCGGCCTGGCGGCAGTCATGAACCAGGAGACCTCGACCGGCGTACGTCCGATCGACAGCCCGGTGTTTCGCGACCGTCTCCTGCGCCTCCAGGCCCAGGTCATCGCGATGAAGTACCACAGTCTGCGCATGCTGACCTGCAACCTGAAGGGGGAGTCGACCGGAGTTGCAGGCCTGGTCACCAAGCTCACCGGGTGCGAGCTGAGCCATCAAATCGCCGCGCTGGCGATCGACGCGCTGGGCGAGCTGGGCGTGCTCTACGACGGGTCGAAGTACCTGCGCAATGGGGGAATGTGGCAGTTCCAGTACATGTTCTCGCTGGGTCTCATCATCGGCGGCGGCACCGCTCAGATCCAGAAGAACATCATCAGCGAGCGCGGGCTGGGCATGCCCCGCGAGCCGAGGTTGGAGAAGGGTCGAAACTGATATGGATTTCGGACTGTCGGAAGAGCAGAGACTGCTCGAGGAGAGCGTACGGCGCTATCTCGAAGCCGAGGCGCCGATCACCCGCGTGCGCGAGATCGTGGAGACGCCAACGGGGCACGACCGCCCGCTCTGGCAGGGTCTGGCCGAGCTCGGCGTCGCGGGAATCCTGGTTCCCGAGGAGCACGGTGGCAGCGGTCTCGCGCTGCTCGACGCGGCGATCGCCGCCGAGTCCCTCGCCTGGGGCATGGCGCCCGCTCCCTTCCTGGGCACGGCGGTGATGGCGCCCATCGCCCTGGTGTGCTCGGCAACCCCGGGGCAGCAGGCGGAGTGGCTACCAAAGATCGCCTCGGGCGAAACCTGTGTGGGCGTGGCGGCCACCGAGCTCCTGTCGGTCCACGAGGGCGCCGGTGTCCGGCTCGAGGGCGGACACCTCCACGGAAGGCTGCTCTTCGTCGTGGACGCCGGCTCCGCGGACGTCTTCCTGGTGCCGCTCCGGGGTAAGAGCCTCGCGATGGTCGCGAGGGACACCGCGGGGCTCTCGATCGAGCTGCTCACCACGATCGACCACACCCGCCGCGTCGGCGAGCTCTGCTTCGAAGGGGTCGCCCCCGATGATTGGATCGGCGGCGAGGGCGGTGCTGCGAAGGGCATCGTGCGAATGGTCGACGCGGGTCGGGTCGCGCTGGCGGCCGACCTGCTCGGCGCCAGCGAGCGCTGTCTCGAGATGGCGGTCGAGTACGCCAAGCAGCGCGAGCAGTTCGGACGGCTGATCGGCTCCTTCCAGGCGGTCAAGCACATGTGCGCCGAGATGGCCGCCGAGATCGAGCCCGCGCGCTCATTGGTCTGGTACGCCGCTCATGCGTTCACGGAGCTCCCCGAGGAGGCCTCGTTGATGGCGGCCCACGCCAAGGCGCACCTGGCGGAGATCGGCACCCAGATCGCACGCACCTCCACCGAGGTTCACGGCGGGATCGGCTTCACCGACGATCACGACCTGCATTTCTGGTTCAAGCGCGTGGGCCTCGATCGCCAGCTCCTGGGAGCTCCGACGCTGCTTCGCGAGCACGCCGCACGCCTTCAGGGCTGGGCGACAGCGTAGACGACGCCAGGAGCCAAACAGTCGGGAGAACGGAATTGGCGAAGAGAACCCTGAGAACACAGCTGTGTGACCTTCTCGGAATCGAATATCCGATCTTGAGTGCGGGCATGGGACCGAGCCTGATCGGTGAGAAGACCGGCGCGCCGGTGGAGCTGGTGGTCGCCGTCTCGGAGGCCGGTGGTCTCGGAGTTCTTGGCGCCGCCGGCTATACCGTCGACGAGCTGCGCGACGCGATTCGAGAGGTGCGGAAGCTGACCGACAAGCCCTTCGGAGTGGACCTGCTCCTGCCCCGGGACATCGTCGAGGCGGGCGATCGGGACGACGTCGGCTCTCAGACGGCGGCCCTCGCCGACCTCCTCAAGATGCTGCCAAAGACCCACTATGACTGGGTCATGAAGGTCAAGCAGGAGATGCAGCTTCCCGACATCGACGCCACGGCCCGCGTGGCATCCACCATCTCCCGTCCGCACGCGTCCGTGCAGGTCTGCATCGAGGAGAAGGTCCCGCTGTTCTGCTCGGGGCTCGGCAATCCGGGCTTCATGGTCGAGAAGGCCCACGCAGCCGGGATGAAGGTCCTGGGCCTGGCCGGAAACACCAGGAACGCAATGCGCATCGCCCAGTCCGGCGCCGACCTGGTGGTCGCCCAGGGGCACGAGGGGGGCGGCCATACCGGACGGGTGGGCTCGATGGCGCTCTGGCCCCAGGCGATCGACGCCGCCGCTCCGACGCCGGTGCTCGCCGCCGGGGGAATCGGCGACGGCCGAGGTGTGGCGGCAGCACTGGCCGTGGGTTGTGTGGGTGTCTGGGTCGGCACGCGCTTCCTCGCCTCCGACGAAGGCGGCGCCCTGGACGTCCAGAAGGAGTTGATCCTGGAGGCCGGCGACGAGGATACCCGGCGAACCTACCTCTACACCGGCAAGACCTCCCGAGCCACCTACTCGCGCTTCCACGATCTCTGGGAGAAATCCGGTCTGGAGCCCCTGCCCTTCCCGATGCAGGTGCTCCTCGCATCGGCCATGGTCGAGATGTTCCGCAAGGCGGAGAAGCGCGACTACATGGGCCCCTTCGCCGGGCAGGTGGTCGGGCTCATCAAGGAAATCAAGCCGGCCGCGAAGATCCTCGAAGACATGGTCGAGGAAGCGGCCGAGATCTTGACTCGAGGACTGCCCGAGCGAGTGATTGCGAAGTAGCGGCGGGGACGTTGAACGTTCAACTTCCGGGTCATCTAGTCCACTCACCGCGAGCGAATGAAGTTGAACATTCAACAACGTCCCCATCTGAAGCTGATCGTTCTGGTCACCGGCGTCGCGTTGATCTCCGCGCTGGTGATCGGAGCGCGACGCGTGCTTCCGATTCTGTCCGCCACCGCCGGACTGAAGGCGGGGCACATGTGCTCTGCGGTATTCGTCGCAGGGCGAAGCCCGAACGCCGTGCTGAAGGACGAGCTCGGAAATCTCGATCCTCGCCTGCGGTTCGTCCCGGATCCGATCGTCGATCGCCAGTCCCTCGCCGCCGCCGTACCGCTGCTCTTCGGCTCGATGACGCGGCGCGCCGTCTATCGAGCGGGTACCGGCTGCACGGTGTTGCCACCCGGCTCCTCGCTCCGGGATGGCGCCGCCCTCCCCACCGTGGAGATTCCCGCCCCGGGTGGCGACCCGTCGATCATCCCCTGGCCAGACGGCGATCTGGTGTCGGACGATCCGCTGCCTCCCGAAGTCGACGAGGAGAGGCTGGGGACGGTGGTCGAGGCGGCATTCACGGGAGAGCGAGAGCTGCCCTACAAGACCATCGGGGTGGTGGTGGTGTACCGGGGTCGAATCATCGCCGAGCGCTACGCCCCGGGCTTCGGACCGCACACGCAGTACCGCAGCTGGTCCTCTGCCAAGAGCATCACCAGCGCACTGGTGGGAATCCTCGTCGGTCAGGGCCGGATCGAGATCGGAGCCCCCGCGCCGATTCCCGAGTGGCGGGAACCGGATGACCCGCGGAGCCAGATCACCATCGCACACCTCTTGCACATGAGCAGTGGGCTCCAGAGCGACGGCGCGCGGTCTCTCGAAGCGTACTGGGGTGGGATCGATACCGCGGCGGCCGTCGCCCGGACCCCCCTCGAGGCGGCGCCGGGAACGCGGTGGCAGTACTCCAACTACGACACGCTGCTGCTGGTGCGGGCGATGCGAGAGGTGATCGGTGACGGCGCCGAGTACCTGACCTTTCCGCACCGCGCACTGCTTCACAAGATCGGGATGCGAGATACGGTCCCCGAGCTCGATCCCTACGGCAACTTCATCCTGAGCAGCCAGGTGTACACGACAGCCCGCGACCTGGCGCGCTTCGGACTGCTGTACAAGAACGACGGGATCTGGAACCGGGAGCGGATCCTGCCGGACGGCTGGGTGGCGTTCACAGTGAAGCCCGCACCGGCCACGCTGCGGCTGGCCGAAGACCACAGGGCCTACCTGGGCTACGGGGCGCAGTTCTGGCTCTACGGGCGCAAGCCCGGTCTACCACCCGACACCTACAGCACCTCCGGCGCCCGCGGACAGCACGCGACCATCGTCCCCTCCCGCGACCTCGTCGTCGCCCGGATGGGTCTCGACCCCCTCGAAGAGAGCGGCTGGGACCAGCCCGCCTTCGTCGCCGACGTCCTCTCCGCGGTATCTACCGACGCCGGAGACCCAGCCCAGGAGCAGAAGCACAGGTAACGAGTTCTCTCCAGGCTGTCTCTGATCCTGCGCAGACGGTCCAGAACCGCCACGCGAGCGAAGCGGTCGAGCGGCCCCCGACGCACGTTCGGCTCGGAAACCTCGACATCTCCGATGCCTTCTCTCATGGGATCGCAACCTCCCGTCGACTCTCCAGATCGCGGGGATGCGGGTCATTGGGAACCCGCCTTCGCCACAGTCGGTGAGCTTCCCAGTGACTCCCGGCGATCACCTGTGCTCTCATCGTAGGGTAGCGGAACAGGGCGCAAGCGAGCGGCTGCGCGCGGGATCTCGACGGCGCGTGCAAGGGGATCAATAGAGAAGTAATCACCGGCACTCTTCCTCTCCCATGCGTCGGCGGGAGACCGGAGTCACACCGGGATGAGAACCCTCTCGGCCCCGCGGCTACTCCTATTGGCGTCCGTCCTGGTGCAGGTGTACGTCCCGCTGCGGGTACGGGATCGAGCAGCCCGCAGCCTCGAGCTCCTCCTTGAGCTTGCGCGTCAGGTCGAAACGCAAGGCCCAGTAGTCGCCACCCGCGCACCAGGGACGGACCACCAGGTTCACCGAGGAATCGGCGAGCTCGGCCACGGCCACGATGGGCTTCGGATCGTCGAGCACTCGCGAGTCGGCCGCGAGGACCTGACTGATGGTCTCGATCGCCCGGGCGATGTCGTCGCCGTAGGAGATCCCGATCACGAGGTCGTTGCGCCGCGTATCGTTCGCCGTGTAGTTCTTGATCGTCTGCCCGTAGACGGCGGAGTTCGGGATCGTGACCTTCACGTTGTCCGGTGTGTGGAGCGTACTCGAGAAGATCCCGACTTCCTGCACCGAGCCGCCCTGCCCGGCGACCTCGACGTAGTCGCCCGCCTTGAAGGGCCGGAAGATCAGGAGCATCACCCCGGCGGCGAAGTTCGAGAGCGTACCCTGCAGCGCCAGGCCGACTGCCAGCCCGGCCGCGCCGAGCACGGCGATCAGGGAGGTCGTCTCGATGCCGAAGAGGCTGAGGACCGCGATCACGACGGCGGCGAGGGTCAGGTAGTAGATGCCATTCGCGAAGAAGGGAATCAGGACCGGTTCCAGGTTCGCCCGCTCCAGGGCGCGGCGGGTCAGGCGCCGAAGCGAGCCGGCGACGACACGCCCCACCAGCAGGACCACCAGCGCCCCGATGACCTGGAGACCCCACGTCGAAACGACCGTGACGACGGTCTGGACAAAGTCTTGGGCGTTGGCATCCATTTGGCAGTTCCTCAGCGGGGACGTTGTTGAATGTTCAACTTTCCTCGTTGGTCACGCGGAGGAACACACCATACGATTCAGAAGTTGAACATTCAACAACGTCCCCGCGCCTCCCTGAGCGCGGGCCTCAAGCGCATCGTCGCCCAGGACGGCTCCGACTCCGGATACGACCTGAGCCTGGACCCGGGAGAGGAGCGGCCGTTCCACGGGAGCGAGACGAGCCTCAGCGCTGAGGTGCCGGAGCCGGAAGTGGCCAGAACGGCGCCACACTGGACCCGATCCGGAGCAAGATGCTCGAGGTGCTCGGCTACCTGCAGTGAGCCCGCGGAGCCCTGTCGAGCGCTCCACCACCTTTCGAGCGGACCGGTCACCAGGCCCGCAATCGAGTATCCTGGAGGTTGGCTGTATTGCACCGAGGAGACCCCCATGATCAAGCTCTATGGAGTTCCCATGTCGCGCGCTCTTCGCTCCCTCTGGGCGCTCGAAGAAATCGGCGTCGATTACGAGAACGTGGCTGTGAATTTTCTCGATGAAGCGAAGAAGCCCCAGTACCTGGCGATCAACCCGAACGGGCGCATTCCCGCGCTCGTGGACGGTGACCTGACCCTCTTCGAATCAATGGCGATCAATCTCTACCTGGCCAAGAAGTACGACGGCGGCCTGCAGCCAAAGGCTCTCGAGGACGAGGCCCGCGCCGTACAGTGGAGCTTCTGGGGCATGACCGAGCTCGAGCCGCACCTGCTCAAGATGCTCCAGCACCGCGTCCTTCTGCCGGAGGATCAGCGCAACGCCTCCGAGGCCGAGGCCGGCGCGGAAGCTCTCCAGGCGCCGCTAGGCGTGCTCGACGGTGCGCTCGCCGACCGCGCATACCTGCTGGGAGACGCCTTCACCATCGCCGACCTGAACGTCGCCTCCGTTCTCTCCTGGGCGATCTTCGTCGGCCTCGACCTCACGGGCTTCCCTCGCGTGAAGGCCTGGTTCGACGCCTGCCTGGGCCGGCCGGCGGTCGCCCGCGCTCGGAGCTCGAGCAGCTGATCGCCGGCGAGGATCGAGATCCAAGTGGCCCGGCTCGATCTCAGCGTCGATCCGCAGAAGGAATTCGAACGCAAGCGGATGGAGGCCCAGGAGGCCGCGCGACTTGTCGAATCGGGTGATCTCGTCTGGATGCCGAGCGCGCACCAACCGCCGGCGATCCTGGCGACGCTCGCTGCGCGGGAGGAGGAGCTTCGCGACGTCACCATCCGCAGCGTGGTGATTCCCGACATGGGCTGGTTCCGCGAGAGCGCACGAACGGCCTGGGATCTGCAAGTGCAGTACGCCCTCGCCCCGGACAATCGCCGGGCCCTCGCCAACCGTCTCGTCGACTTCCACCCGCTCCACATGATCAACCAGCACAAGGCCGCCGACAGCCGGCCCGGGGAAGGGCGACCGATCGACGATCTGCTGCTGGTGGTCTCGCCCCCTGACGAGCGCGGCTGGGTCTGCGTGGGCAACTCGGTCTGGGACGCGGTGACCAGCGCGCGGCGCGCGAAGCGGGTGATCGTGGAGATTTCTCCGGGGACTCCGCGGACCTGTGGCGACAGCTGGATCCACGTCTCGCAGCTCGACGCGATCGTGGAGGGAGATCGCCCGCGTCTCGCCGCACCCGACCCCGACCCGGCAGATTTTCCGGACGTCGACCGCCGCATCGCGGAACACGTCAAGTCCCTCGTGAAGGACGGCGATACCCTCCAGCTGGGTCTGGGCACCCACACCGGCGCCCTGCCGCTGCTCGGCGCCTTCGACGACGCCAACGACCTCGGGTATTTCGGAGAGCTCACGGTCCCCGGGACGGTGGATCTGGTGCGGAGGGGCATCATCACCTGCAGGTTCGCCGAGCTCCATCCTCGGCAGTTCGTCTCCTCCTACGTGGGAAACAGCCCCGAAGATCTCGAGTTCATCGAGAACAATCCCTTCTTCCAGCTCCGCTCCTACGAATACACCAACGATCCGACGGTCATCGCTCGACACCAGCGCATGCTCACTCTGAACGGAGCGCTGATGGTGGACCTGAGCGGACAGATCGGTGTCTACGCCATTGGGCCGATGGTCTACAGCGGGACGGGGGGGCAGCTGGCCTTCCACCTCGGCGCCTTCCTCTCCAAGAAGGGCCGCGCGGTGACCGTGCTGCCCTCGAGCGCAAAGGGCGGAAGCGTCTCCACCATCCTTCCGCAGTTCGAGAAGGGCCAGATCGTCTCCATCCCGCGCGAGCTGGCGGACACCATCGTCACCGACCAGGGTGTGGCGCGCCTGCTCGGAAAGAGCGTTCGCGAGCGGGCTGAGGAGCTGATTGCAGTGGCACACCCGGACCACCGGGACTGGCTGCGCGACGAGGCGAAGCGGCTCTACCATCCCTGAGTTCCTGGAAGCTCCGACCGGGAGATCGCGAATGAAGCGACAGATGGCAACGGGACCCGGCGCCGAGCGAAGAGCAACCCGGGAGGACGGCATCTACAAGAGCGCCTGCCGCATCGAGAAAGCCGAGGCGCCGGAGGCGTGAGCGGAGAAGAGAGCTTCCGAACCGGCAATCGGCACGGGCTCCTCCTCTACGACTTCGGTGCCTCGCCCTGCGCGCGGCGCTGCCGCATTACGATGATCGAGAAGGAGCTCCGCTGGGACACCGAGACGATCGATCTCTCTCGTCTCGAGCAGCGCAACCCCGCCTATCTCGAGATCAATCCCAACGGCTTCGTCCCCACCCTCGCTCACGGCGAGCGGGTCATCTACGAGTCGAACGTGATCACCGAGTACCTCGACGATGTCTTTCCGGAGGTTCTCCTCTACCCGAGCGACCCCTGGGAGCTGGCGCAGGTCAAGATGTGGCAGTCCGCCGAGGCCGCCATGGCCAAGGACTACCGCACGCTGATGTACCAGCGCGTGATGGGCCCGATGCTCCGGCTCACCCGAAGCCTGGAGGAGGCGCTGGCCGTCGCTCGACGCTCCACCTCCGACGCCGCCGACCTCGCCTGGGAGGCACGCGTCTGGCGCCTCGCGGTGCTCACACCCGCCGAGGAGAGCGAGTGTCAGTATCGTCTGTTGCGCTGGCTGGATGCGCTGGAGAAGAGACTCGAAGACCGAGACTACCTGGTCGGAGACGGGTTCAGCCAGGCCGAGATCTCGATCTACCCGCGCGTGGCGATGTACCCCTACATCGGGCTCCGCATCGATCCGCACCGCTATCCCGGGGTCTCTCGCTGGATGCGGCGCCTTCGGGAGCGCCCGTCCTTCGCAGGCACGCTCTCCAAACAGGACCGGGATCTCACCAGGCTCTCGCGAACGCCGCTCCTGCCCTGGCTCGGGCGGACCCTCCGCAAGGTCGAGAGCGAGCGTACCGTCTGGGATACCCTGCGCCTGGCGGTCTTGAGGCGGGCAGCCCGGCGCTTCCTGGACGGCGAGAAGGCCGACCCCGCGCCGGCCCCCAGGCGGCGAATCCGACCACCCCGTAACGGCGAAATCGCACCACGCGACGCCCCGAGCCGGCTCTCCTGCAAGCCGGTTACCGGAGAGGTCGATCCGGAGATCACCCTCTACGATGACCCGCGCTCACCTCACGGGCGCCGGATCCGGATTCTGCTTTCAGAGAAGGGGCTGCCGTGGGAGACCGTTCGGGTGGACATGACTCGGATGGCTCACAAGGCGCCCGACTACCTCGCCATCAATCCGAACGGCGAGCTTCCAGCGCTGCGACACGGCGATCGGCTGATCTACGATTCCCAGCTGATCGCGGAGTATCTCGACGCCAGCTTCGAGGGAGCCAAGCTTTATCCGCGCGGCGCCTACCAGGTCGCACAGGTCCGCATGTGGCTGGCCCTGGAGGCCGGAACCCACAAGGAGTTCCGTCCGCTCTTCTACCTGCACATTCTGCGCCCGGCAGGGCTGGCGGCAGGAATCACCGCCGAGAACGTCGACC
Source organism: uncultured delta proteobacterium (assembly GCA_963766175.1). Classification (GTDB taxonomy): domain Bacteria; phylum Myxococcota_A; class UBA9160; order UBA9160; family UBA6930; genus CAVXZE01. The sequence continues at coordinate 171,509 of CAVXZE010000010.1, read as the reverse complement.
AGGTCGTGCCTCCGGGCGTCCATCCCTCCCACCTGGAGTGGCTTCGCGACGCGCTCCGAGGAAAGGTTCGCTTCGACACCAGCGAGGCCCTGGCTCGCCAGATCATCCTGTCCAAGCTCGAGGTGATCGAGCGAAGGCTGGCAGAATCGGCCTACCTCGTAGGCGACACCTTCGGCATGGCCGACCTCGGCTGGTTCACGCGCATCGAGACCTTCCCCGCTCTCGGTCTCGAGATCGAGGGGCCGCGTTTTCCCGGCATCCTGCGCTGGCTCGAGGCGATCCGCCGGCGCCCTGCCGTGGAGGCGAACCCCTGGATCGCTCCCTAGTCATTCGCCGGTGAACCTCGGCTTGCGCTTCTCCGCGAAGGCGCGGGGCCCCTCCCGGGCGTCCTTCGAGGTCACCACCGCCACCGATACCTCGTTCTCGATCTCGAGGGCGCGGTCGAGGGGGAGGCCGCTGGTCCGCACCACTCCCTCCTTGATCTTCTGCACCGCGAGAGGTCCGTTGGCGGCGAGCTTCTCGGCCAGCTCGAACGCCTTGTCCATCAGCTCCTCGGGAGGCACCACGTAGTTGAGGAGACCCATCTCGAGCGCCTGGTGTGCATCGAAGGAGTCGCCGATCAACAGCATCTCCATTGCCTTCGCATAGGGGATCTGACGCGGCAGACGACTGATCGAGCCACCTCCCGGCAATAGCCCTACCCTGGCTTCGGGCATTCCGAAGACCGCGTTCTCGGCAGCGACGCGCAGATCGCAGGCGTTGGTCAATTCGCTCCCACCACCCAGCGCGTTCCCGTTGACCGCGGCGATCACGGGCTTGTAGAGCGCGAAGCCGCGCAGGATGGCGTCGCTGAACTGGGTGAGATCGGCGACGAGGCGGTGGTCCCACTCGTCCTCGGGCTTCCGCGCACCGGTGATGAGAGGCATGGTCAGCTTGAGGTCGCCCCCGGCAGAAAAGTCTTCGCCGCCGGCGCCGGTGAGGATCGCCACGCGAAGATCCTTCGAGTCTCGGAACTCGTGCCACGCCTCGGCCATCAGGACCAACATCTGCGGGCTCAGGGCGTTGCGCGCCGCCGGGCGGTTCATGGTGAGGATCAGCACGCCGTCCCGTCTCTCGACGAGCAGGTGACGCTCCTCCTGGGAAGTTGTGTCGGTCACGTCTCTCTCCTCTCGCGGGCCCCTCCGGGTCGTCCGCTCACCGCCTCATGCCAGCTGCGCGGCGAACTCCTGCGGGGGAATCGCCGGCCGTGCAAAGAAGATGGCGATGGCGGAGCAGAAGCTGAGGAGACCCGTCACCATGAAGCTGATCCGGTACGAACCAGTCGCGTCGAAGACGGAACCCGCGAAGATCGGACCGACGGCGCCGGCGAACATCATGATGGGGTTCATGAAGCCCTGGATCTTTCCGAATGACGTGACGCCGAAGTAGTCGGCCAGGATGGCCGGCATCAGCGGCACGGTTCCCCCGAAGCCCACACCGAAGAGGAAGATGAAGAGGTAGACCATGGGCATGGTCCTGGCGTTCATCAGGACCAGGAGACCCAGCCCCGTGAGAACGTAGGCGATCATGAACAGATAACGCTTGGTGATGTAGTCGCCCAGATAGCCAAAAGAGAGCCTGCCGATCACGCTGACGAGGGTGAGCAGACCGATGCTGAAAGCCGCCTTCGTCACCGGAATTCCAGCATCGGTCAGTGCCGGGACGGTGTGCACCGTGACGGTGGAGTGGGCCATGCCGAAGAAGAAGAAGGCCAGTGACATCAGCCAGAAGGCGGAGGACTTGAGGGCCTGCTTGAGGGTGTACTCGCCCGACCCCGAAAGCTCCCGTGCACCCCCGTTTTCCTCCGACGGCAAATCGTTCTCCTGCGGCTCCCGCTCCGGCAGCGGATCGCCGTCGGGTGCCAGTCCCATCTCGGCGGGACTGTTCCTGACCACGAGGGCCAGGGGAATCACCACGATCCAGATCACCACCCCCATCACCACGAACGCCGATCTCCATCCGAAGCGTTCGATCAGGAATGCCGCCGAGGGAGCGCAGATCAGACCACCGAATCCGGCGCCCACCGCGAGCAGCGCCATGGCCAGGGAGAGGCGGCGTTTGAACCACTTGGCGATGACGGTCCAGGCCGGGAGATAGAGCATCGCGCTCATTCCAATCGACAGCAGAACCCCGTAGACGAGGTAGAAGCCAAGCAGCGAGTCGACGAAGTACATCAGGGCGAACGAGGCCCCGGAAAAGATGGCTCCCAGGACGATGACGCCGCGCGATCCGTATTTGTCCACGGCCCAGCCCACGATCGGCGACGCGATCCCTCCCTGGATGCCCCGGAACGAATAGGCGCCGGCCGTCATCGCCCGCGTCCAGCCGAACTCGGCCGACATCGGCTTGAAGAAGACACCGAAGCTGTAGAGCCAGGTGCCGTAGCCGACCATGCAGATCAGGTTCGTCGCCAGGACGATCCACCAGCCGTAGAAGATCTTCTTCCTCATTTCCGCTCAGCGCGAAGCCCGCGACAGCCTTTCCCGGTGATGAATCGCCCGATCTCTCGGGCGACGTTGGTGGGAGCCGGCAGGAGCATAGCCCAGCGCAGCACTAGCAGGCTGCGGAAAAACCCCGTGCATAGCGTGCAATTCGATGATACACGGTTGATAGGGGGTAGGGAGATGCGCGGAACCGATCAACCGCAGTCCACGATGTTCAGCTACGTGTCGCCGGAAGCCCGGATTCCGGACGATCACCCGCTCCGCGCGACGCGGGAGATGGCCAATCGGGCTCTCGGGCGTCTGGACCGCAAGTTCCGCAGCCTGTACTCGCGGACGGGGCGTCCGTCGATTCCGCCGGAGCAGCTGCTGCGCGCGCTGCTCCTGCAGGTGCTCTATTCGGTTCGAAGCGAGCGGCTGCTGATGGAGCAGCTCGAGTACAACCTGCTGTTCCGCTGGTTCGTGGGGCTCGAGATGGATGATCGCGTCTGGGACGTGACGGTGTTCACGAAGAATCGGGATCGGCTGCTGCGGGGAGAGATCGCGGAGGCGTTCTTTCAGGCGGTGTTGGAGGAGGCGCGAGAGCACGGCCTTCTCTCTGACGAGCATTTCACGGTAGACGGCACGTTGATCGAGGCGTGGGCGGGCCACAAGAGCTTTCGGCCCAAGGACGAGGGTAAGGGCGGCCGCGGTGGCGGACGGAAGGCAACGGAACGGGACTTCCACGGTGAGCGCCGGAAGAACGACACGCACGCTTCGACGACAGACCCGGAGTCCCGGCTGTTCCGCAAAGGGAAGGGGAAGGAAGCGAAGCTGTGCTTCATGGGCCACGTCGTGACGGAGAACCGGCATGGCTTGGTGGTGGCTGCGCGAACCACGCTGGCGACGGGTACCGCAGAGCGTGAGGCTTCGGTGGCGATGATGAAGAGGCTACCGCGAGGCCGTCGATCGACGCTGGGCGGAGACAAGGGCTACGACACCCAGGCCCAGGTTCGGGATCTTCGAAAGCTGGGTGTCACGCCGCACATGGCACAGAACGACAAGGGTCGGAGCAGCGCCGTCGACGATCGAACCACGACGCACGTGGGCTACGAGATCAGCCAGCGGAAGCGCAAGGCGATCGAGCAGGTCTTCGGTTGGGGCAAGACGGTGGGCCCGATCCGCAAGACGAAACATCGGGGCAGGGACCGCGTGGGCTGGATGTTCACGTTCACCCAGGCGGCCTACAACCTCGTGCGAATGAGGAACCTGCTATGCCCGACGTAGCTAACCCGCCCGAGTGGAGCGCGAAACCGATGACGAGCCGGACAACAAGAGCGCACGAAACGCCGATTCCGCGCTCATGTACGAGCGAAAGCCCCTCGAACCCCAGGGGTTCCCTCCCTGTCCGGCGTTCTTCCGCAGCCTGCTAGAGGAGAAACGGCGAATCCGGCGATCCGAGATCGCTGTCGTGCCACGCCACAAGCGACAAGACCCCGTTCACTTTCCGCCGCTCTTCTTCCTTTCCTCCGCACGACGGATGAACCTGTCCCAATCATCCCGCTCGATCTTGGCGATCTCTTTGTGGACACGGTCGTGGCTGATTCCTCGCTCCTTCTCCATGACCTCCCAACCGACCTCGATGGCATCTTGCCAGACCTCCAGGTTTCCTGCGGGATCTATGCCAGTCGGAAAGAACGGGGTTCCGCTCTCGTCGCGCATGAATTCGGGAAGCTCGTCGATCCGAGCAATTGGCATCAAGGCATCGCGGTGCACGTATTCTTCCATGCCGGACCAATCGTTCTCATCGAGATGGGCGAGGGCCTCGTCGAGGACCTTCGGCTGGCTGTACCACTGCCTCAACGCCTTCTCTTGCCTCTCACTCAACCCTGCCATGGCTTCGCTCCTATCGTTCTCTGCACCACCTGCTTATTCAGCCAGCACCCTTTCGATCCTGGCGCGGAGCTCCTCGAGTTCGTCTAACACTCTCTGACGCTCCAGTTCCGGATCACCCTTGAGCTGTGCCGCCACTTCGTCACCCGTCATGTCCGGCATCCTCACATCGAGCATGATCAGATCGGGCTTGAATTCCTGGGTGGCAAAGATCGCACGCGTCAAAACTTCGAAGCTGATCTCCTGTCGTTGTTCCAGAATTCGCAGGTAATCCGCCGTTACACCACTGTAGGCGCCCTGCAGGTTGAACCACTCGATCGGTGCAAAATTCGGATCATCATATCGCCGTGCAATCTGCCATCGCGACCGCGACCAAACAGCACCGGCCAACGGCTGATCTAACAAGAATACAGGCTTGGCCTTGGGCAAATAAGTGCTGAACAGCCGGTTTTCGTAAATGGCTGAAAACACTATCGGCGCGGATAGAGCCCGGCTCAGCCGCCCCTAGAACTCAACGTCCCGCTCTGGCTGGCCAACTGGGCCTGGCGATCGAATCCGATCTCGCAGACCGCGAGGTCGGCATGAAACGCCCGTCCAATAGCGACCAGGCCGATCCGCCGAAGCCGCGTGGTATCCAAGGGCGCGTCGAGCCGATGGGGCGTAAAATCCCCAAAAGGAAGATGGATCGTCTCCCAATCCGCACCTGCGGTGAAATGAGCGCGGTAGGACTGCCAAGGACGGACATTGTCCGGAGTGCGGAGGTGAACGGAATATCTCTCTCCATTGCCACGCGCGACGAGTCTGACCCCGGTGTATCCAGACACATCGATGTTCTTGCCCGATGGGTGCAGGTCGAGCGCTGCTTGGAGGAAACCGCCGTTGTTCTCGAGACAGACGTCGCCGGTGAGGCGAAGGCACTGACGGCCGTCGATGGTGTCGTGGGCGATCGAGGCTTCCGAGATCCCGCCCATGACCCGGTCGCTGACAGCACGCCATCGCGTGCCGAGCTTCGAGATGAAATCGCTGCCGCCAAAATCGTCGATCAGCATGCAACGAGTCTCGCCCGGAGCTCGAAAACTGGCAAGCCAATCAACATCTCCCACTCCCAGTACGCTTCGAATTCGCGCGACACTTGACGAAGGCGAGACTGGTCTGTCAGATCGGCCGGCGGGCCTGGGAAGCTCTTGCGCCTCGGCGCCGGATCGAGTGGAGCGATGGGTTCCGAAGAACAAGACAATGACATATCGGTAGACTACGAATACGGCCGGCTGGGAGAGGTAGTCGCGGGAGTGCCGTTCCTCGTTTACCCCACCATGCGGTGGACTTCAGGCGTCGCTCGCGGGATCGTTTCCCTGCCGGGCCGGAAGCTGCTCCGCGAACACCCGGATCGCGTCCTCGAGGCTGCGACTGCGGTCCAGCGTCTCGCGGCTCTCGGCGGCGAATGGAGTCGCCGCCATGATTCGGAAGATCGCCGCCGCGCCCCGGTGGAAGTCGTCCGGCACGCCGGCGTCGCGGAAGGTCGCGGCGATCTGCTCCATCTCGCCGATCCAGCGCCCGGAGTCCGCGGGCAGGAAGGGGAGGATCCGCATGCGAGCCCAGGCCTCCGGCTGGCTCTTCTCGAGCTCTCGGCCCAGCTCCTCGAAGACGTCCAGCCGCATCGCCGTCATCAGCACCGCGGCCTGGAGCGTCATGGTTCCCTTGGTGAGTGCCGCGTAGGCCATCTTGATGGCCGAGGCCCTGCCGATTTCTTCGCCGAGACCGATCACCGTGATTCCCCCCTGCTCCCCGCGGCCCGCGAGTCCTTCGAGCCATTTCGATTGGGGCCCGCTCGCGTAGAAGCGAGTGTCAGGGCGCTTGGGGCCGGGAGCCGCCCCGATGATCCCTGCGTCAATGAAAGGAGCACCCACGGCGGTGATCGCTTCGGCGATCCGACCCGCGGTGGCGGGCGAGACCGCATTGCAGTCCGCGTAGATGGGCGTCCGTCCGGTGCGCCGCATCGCCTCCGCGACGCGGCGAGCGAGGGGCTCGGCCTCTGCGGGTGGAAGAATCGCCAGGATCCCCTCCGCTGCCCTCACCACGCCGTCCAGATCACCCGCATCCTCGATCCCGGCGCGCTCGGCGCGACTGCGCGTGAGCTCGCTCCGCTCTGCAAGGGCGCTGACCAGACGAAAGCCGCGCTCGGCGAGGAGCGCGCCTACCGCGTGGCCCATGTCCCCGGGGCTCAGGATCGCTACACAGGTCGCTGCCATCTTCGAATTCCTTTCACCATTCGCGCCGTATCGGGCGCGAGGCGTCTCCGTTCACCAGGCCTGAAGGCGAGGCTTGCGCATCGGTCCCACGTAGATCGCGCCCTCCGGACAGTCGAGCTCGCAGGCAAAGCACGTCTGGCAGTCGTCGGCGTAGGCGATGCGAACGCCGTGCTCCTCGGGGAGAAGGCGAAAGACGTCACAGGGACAGACGTTGAAGCAGATCTCGCAGCCGTTGCACTTCTTCTCGTCGAGGGACTCGATCATGCCCTCGCCCCTGCCGACCGCGGCTGGATCGGATAGCTGTCGAGCGGAACCGGCTCGGTCTCGACCCGCATCTCCCCGCCCTCGCCTTTCCGGAGGTTGACCCAGGAGAGCCAGCGCTCGTTGTCGAGCTCCGGATGGTCGGCGCGGAAGTGGGAGCCGCGCGATTCCGTGCGCGTGAGCGAGGCGCGGAGAAACATCTCGGCAACCAGGATCATGTTGCGGGTCTCGTGCAGCTTGGCGAGCTCGTGGGGATCGCGGGCGGCGAGCGCGGGGAGAGCGGCGACGCGCAGGTCCTGGATCTCCTCGAGGGTTGCGCTCAGGCTCTCACCTCGCTTCAAGATGCTAACCTTCGGGTCGAAGATCAGCGCGTGCATGCGCTCGATGACCTCATCGGGGCGCGACGCATCGGTCGCCTTCCCGTCCAGCGGCGCCGTCGCACGCGCCACCAGCGCGGCGATCTCGCCGGCATCGGGTGAAACCGGTTCAGCGCTCCGCAGGTACGCGGCCGCGCCGCGGCCGCTGCGCTCTCCCGAGCCCATCGCGCGCATCGTCGACCAGCCATTGAAGAGGCCGGGGTCCAGTGCCTCGGTCATTCCGGCTGCGAAGAGACCGGGCAGATCCGATTGACCATCGGTCTCGATGCGCACGCCGCCGCGCAGCGTCTGCACTGCGGGGACCCACTCCTGTCGCTGTGCGAGGTCGACGCCCTCGGCCTCGAGCTTGGCCAGGTTGACGGGCATGAAGCCGCCGATTCCCGCGAGAGCGGGGCCGATCCGTGTCTTCCAGGCGTCACCCATCTCGATGTAGAAGGGAGGACCGTGACCCTGCTCGGCTTCACGCGCCATCGCCTGGGTCAACTCGTGGATTTCTGCGGCGTTCGCATCCGGATGGTACTTCTCCATGAAGCTCTCACCCTCGGCATTGAGCAGACGCCCGCCCCACTTGAGTGCCACGCCGGTGCCCTCGAAGCCGAAACTCGGCGAGCCGGTGTTGGTACAGAGGAACTCCATGTTGGAGAGGCGCACGCCCTGGTCGTAGGCGAGCCGGAAGCCGTCGCCGGTGGTTCCGTCTGTGCAGACGTAATTGCCGCGGAAGCTGCAGTCGGCGGTGGCGAGCAGCACGGCCCTTGCGCCGAAGGCGATCGGCTCGGCTGTGGTGCGGTCCAGCCCGACGGCCCCTGCGATGCGGCCCCCACGCTGGAGGAGATCCGTGACCAGTACACGTGGGTACTGACGGATGCCTGCCCGAATCGCCCGGCGTCGGAGCGCGTCGATGACCGCCGAGCCCCCGACGCGATCCCGGAAGCGGGGAACCACCATCATCTTCACGTTCTTGAGGCCCCGGGAGGGGATGCGGACGTAGGCTCCCTCCGGGGCCGGATACGAGACACCCCACTCCTCGAGCTTGCAGAGCCTCTGGTACGAAGTCTCGAGGATCTCCGCCACCAGGGGCTGGCGGGAGAGGAAGCCGTTCGCCTCGACGATGTCGCGCAGCCAGACCTCGGCGTCATCCTCCGGCAGACAGTAGATGGTGGCGCCGGCGCAGAGGCGCGACTGGCTGGACATGGCAATCGCCGCCTTGTCGACGACGGCGACGCGCCCGACGCCGGCCTCGCGCGCGCTGATCGCTGCCCAGAGACCGGCGAAGCCGCTTCCCACGATGAGGAGATCCGTCTCGATCGGCTCGATTCCCATGGAACCTTCCAGTCTTCTACCAAAACGCGGAAGCCGCGGGTGGGATTCGATTTCGCCCCGCAGCAAAGGTGATGAAAAAATCAAGTATGACGAAATCCTTAGAGAGTGCTAGTCTCCTCCACTGAAGCACCAGGAGGATTCCAGCGGTGGCAGCCCGAGAAAAGCGGCCCGCGGGCAGAGGGGAGCGGCGGCGACAGGAAACTCGCGCCAAGCTGATCCGCGCCGCGCACGAGCTGATGGCGGAGAAGGGAATCGGCGCCACCACCATCCAGGAGATCACCGATACGGCCGACGTGGGCTTCGGCTCCTTCTACAATCACTTCGAGTCGAAGCAGGCGATCGTCCAGGCCATCTTCGACGAGACCATCGAAAGCTACGGCGACGCACTCGACCACATCGCCGACGAGGTGGGGGATCCCGCCGAGATCCTGGCCGCTTCGGTCCGCTACGTGGTGATGCGAGGCGCCGAGGACCCCACCTGGGGCTGGTTCCTGATGCGCTCGGTCTTTCTGGCGCAGGTCCTCCGGACCGGTCTGGGCCGGCGCCTGATGCGCGACATCCACCTCGGCATCGAGGCAGGGCGCTTCCGCGCAGCCGACGTCACCTACGCGACGGTGGCGATCTCCGGAGTGACGCTGTCCGTCCTGGCCGGCCGGCTCCACGGAGAGCTCGGAGAGGATGCGCCGGAGAACGCCGCGGCCATCGCCCTCAAGCTGGTCGGACTCTCGGCCCGTCAGGCGGAGGCGATCGCCAGCCGCCCGCTCCCGGAGATCCCCTTCGGAAGCCGGAACGCCGCCGCCTGAGTGACCCCAGAGCGACCGATGCCCGGTTCCGGCGGCCGTCCTAGCGTCCCTTGTACTTTGGCTCCCGCTTCTCCGCGAACGCCATCACCGCCTCCCGGAAATCCTCCGTGGCCATGGTCCGCTCCTCGAGCTTGAGCGAGAGCGGGAGAACCAGGTTCGAGACCATCTTGATCAGCTGATTCACTCCGACCTTGGAGGCCGAAATCGCCACGGCGGGGCCGGCCGCCAACCGGTCGGCGAGCTCCAGCGCCCGGTCCATCAGCGCATCGTCCTCGACGAGGAAATTCACCAGTCCCAGCCTCTCGGCCTCCTCGGCGGGAATGCGTTCACCGGTCATCAAGTAGTACTTGGCCCGGTTGACCCCCATCAGGAGCGGCCAGATCACCTGACCCCCGTCGCCAGCGGCGATTCCCATCCGCACATGGGTGTCGGCGAAGGTGGCGCTGCGGGCCGCGAAGACGACGTCTCCCAGGAAGGCAACGGTGGAGCCGAGCCCCATGGCATAGCCGTTCACGGCGGTGATGATCGGCTTCTGGCAGTCGAGCATGCCATCGACGACGCGGCGGGCGTCCAGCCACATCCCCTCGTCGGGCGTCAGGCCGCCGGAGAAGTCCCCGCCCGCGCAGAAGGCCCGGCCGGCGCCCGTGATCACGACGACCTTTACCTCCGGGTCCCCGTCCGCGTCGCGGGGAAGCTGGCCGAGCTCGCGGTGCATGGTGTCGTCGACGGCGTTCCGCTTCTCGGGCCGATTCAGCGTGGCGAGCACCACACCGTTCTCCCGCTTCTCGATCTGAATCGCCTGGTAGGCCTCCGGAACGAGCATGGTCTCTCCTCTTCTCGGGGCTTTTCCCCGCTCTCGGACCGCCCGCCTGGCAACGCCGGCCGGGGCCCTCTCGAAATCCAGAATAGAGGACTTGATCTATTCTGATGATTATGTCAGATTACTCGAGTCTCAGCAAATCCGGCCCCGGGAGCCAGCCGGGGCCCAGAGAGGAGATCGACCCCATGGCCAAGCAAAACGCCCCCGAGGTCCCCCATCCGGAGCTCTTCCAGCCCATCAAGATCGGGAACTGCCAGATCGACAACCGGATCGTGATGGCCCCCATGAACGTGCTGATGTCCTCGGGCAACAACGGCCTGGTGACCGATCAGAACCTGGCCTACTACGCGGCACGCGCACGCGGTGGGACCGGCCTGATCATCTCGGAGTGCGTGCTCGGCACCAAGCTCGCCTCGCGCTTCCCCTACACGTCCAATCTCCACCTCTTCAACACCACCCACCTCGCCGGACTCGAGGAGCTGAGCGAGACGGTTCACGCCTTCGGCTCCAAGATCTTCATCCAGCTCTCGATCGGCTTCGGCCGCCAGGGACACAATCCGGACCACGAGTCGCCCCCGGCCCCTTCCGCGATTCCCTACCGCACCGAGCCGGGGATGCTGCCCAAGGTGGTGGTCAAGAACTCCACCAAGGAGCTCTCCTGGTTCCTCCACCCCGAGACCCCCTTCGCGACCCGACCCGACATGCCCCGCGAGATGACCCGGGAGGAGATCCATTCCGAGATCGAGGAGTACGGGCGCTCCTGTCGCCTGGCGGTGGTGGCGGGCTTCGATGGGCTCGAGATCCATGCGCCCCACGGCTACCTCGAGCACCAGTTCCTCTCGCCCCGCTCCAACAAGCGGACCGACGAGTACGGCGGCTCCCTCGAGAACCGCATGCGCTTCCTGCTCGAATGCTACGACGCCGCCCGGGCCGCGATCGGTGATGCGATACCCATCGGAGTCCGCCTCTCCGGGGACGAGCACATGCCAGAGGGGATCCACCACGACGAGCTCAAGATCGTGGTCAAGACGCTGGGGGAGCGAGGCATCGACTACGTGCACCTGTCCGACGGCTCCTACGAGGCCCTCAAGTACTTCTTCCCGGAGAAGGACGGCACCATGCTGGAGCCGGCGGAGAGCTTCAAGTCGGTGCTGCCCGACGGCGTACCCGTGATCTGCGTATCCATCCACAAGCCCGCCGCCGCCGCCGAGGCGATCCGGACGGGCCGGATCGACATGGTCTCCCTGGGGCGCCAGATGCTGGCCGATCCCGACTACGCCAACAAGGTGCGCATTGGCGAGAAGTACGACAAGTGCGCCCGCTGCAACGAGTGCCTGCTTCGCACCGCCCGCGGGCTGACGGTCCGCTGTTCGACGAATCCCAATCTCGGCCGGGAGCGCTTCATGCCCGAGTACCACCGGCCCGCGCGCGCGCGGAAGAAGCAGCGGGTGCTGAAGTCGCTCCCGGAGATTCCGGTACCGGGGATGGAGAACCTGCGGGAAATCGCGGAAGCCGCTCGGAAGACCGGCGATCTCCCGGAGTTCCCGGATGTTTCCCGGACGACCGGAGCGACCGGCTCCTGACCTGAACTGGATCGGGGGAGGCGGAGAAGAGCCAACCAGAGAGAACCCACAGGGAGGCCAAGCCATGCCCTATTACGAATGGGACGAAGAGCACCTGGCGGTGGTGCGCGGTTCGATCGAGAAGTTCTGCGAGGATGAGCTCAGCCCGGAGTACGTCCGCTGGATGGACGAGAACTGCGACTTCCCCCCTGACGACCTGTGGAAGAAGCTCGCGGAGCACGGGATCTTCGATCGCAGTCTGGCCAGCTCTCCCTACGAGTTCCTGATCATCCAGGAGGAGATCGCCACGGCCTCGGTGGCGGTGATGCTGGCCATCGGGGCCTCGATCGGATTCGGACAGGGCTTCATCGCCATGCTCGGAACTCCCGAGCAGCGCGAGGAATTCCTGCCCAAGCTGGCCACCGGCGAGGTCAAGATGTGCATGGCGCTGACCGAGCCCGGGGGAGGCACCGACATCCTGGGCTCCCTCCGCACCACCGCCGTCGAAGACGGAGATCACTACGTCTTGAACGGCCAGAAGGTCTTCATCACCGCGGCCCACGTGGCGGACTACCTGATCGTGATCGCCATCACCGATCCCAAGGCGGAAGACAAGAGCCAATCGTGGTCGGTGTTCCTGGTGGACGCCAAGACCCCCGGCATCACCATCCGGAAGATTCCCAAGCTGGGAATACACGCCTGCGCCTGCAGCGAGATCTTCCTGGAGAACGCGCGCGTCCCCAAGGAGAACCTGGTCGGGCCCAAGAACGGGGCCTATCGATTCCTGGTGGGAGGGGGTGGAAGCAAGAGTTCCGGAAAGAGTGTCGGCGGCGCCGCCAAGGGAGATCCCAGAATGAACGCGCTCCTCAACATAGAGCGTGTCAGCACTTCGATCCTCTCCCTCGGAATCGCCAAGGCCGCCTACAAGCTGGCGCTGGACTACGCCCTCGAGCGCAAGGCCTTCGGAAAGCCCATCGGCCAGTTCCAGATCATCCAGAACTACCTGGTGGAAATGGCCATCCAGATCGAGAACGCCCGCAACCTGATCTACGGCACCGTCTCCCGCTCCCTCGCGGGTCAGTCGGCAGTGGTGCAGGCTCAGATGGCCAAGGTGGTGGCGGCGCGGGCCTCGGAGTACTGCGCCATCAAAGGGATGGAGATCCTGGGCGGCTGGGGATACGCGATGGAGTACGACATGCAGCGCCACTTCCGCGACTACAAGCAGATGGTGTTCGCACCCATCACAGACGAAATGGCGATCAATGTGATCGCCCGCATGCTGGGCCTGCCGAAGTCCTACTAGGAGCCGACCATGGCCTATCTGAGCGACATGGTGATCGAGCAGGCCGCCAAGCAGCCCGACGCAGAGGCCGTGGTCTTCGAGGAGACGCGCCTCAGCTACGGCCTCCTCAACGAGAGGGTCAACCGGCTCGCGAACGGACTCGGCTCCCTGGGGCTCCGCCGGGGTAGCCACGTGGCCCTGGTGCTCGAGAACTGCCACCAGTACCTGGAGGCCTACTACGCGCTCTCCAAGGCGGGCATGGTCGCAGTGCCCCTCAACTGGCGCCTCTCCGAGGAGGAGCTCAGGTACATCGTCGACCACTCGGAGTCCGTGGCCTTGATCGCGGACCCGGGGCATGCGGAAACCGCCCTTCTGCTTCGCGACAAGATCGAGCGACTCGACCGGCTGATCGGCGTCGGAGTCACCGGGTCTACCGAGATGACTCCCTACGAGGAGATCATCGCCGCGGGCAGCCCGGAGGAGCCCAGCTCGGAAGGCCTCGACGAGGACGGGCTCGCGGTGCTGATGTACACCGGTGGAACCACCGGGCTCCCCAAGGGCGTGATGCTCTCTCACCGCAATCTCCTCGCTGCCGTCGAGGCCATCGCCGGAATCGGCATGCAGGCCAGCGGCGCGCGCACGCTCTACGCCCTCCCCCTCTTCCACATCGCCAACTGGCAGGCATTCCTGTTCCACGCCCTCGGCGGCTGCGTGATCGTCAGCAGACGGGCCGACCCCCAGCGGATCGTCGAGCTGCTGCTCCGGGAGAAGCCGGTGCTGGTGAACCTGGTGCCGACCGTGTACGAGTCGATGTTGGCGCTCCCGGGAATCGAGAAGCTCGACTTCTCCTTCGTCGGCCGCTTCACAGTCTCCGGCGCTCCGATGGCCCCCGAGTCGATGCGGCGCTGCGAAGAGGTCTTCGGAATGCGCTTCGGCAAGGGCTACGGACTCACCGAGGCGGCTCCGGCGGTCTCGAGCCTGAATCCCGACGACTACGTTCTGGAAGGCGATCCAAAGCTCGTCGCGCAGGGTCGATCGGTCGGGAAGCCCCTGGCCAACGTCGAGGTGAGGATCTGCCGCGAGGACGGCAGCGAGTGCCGGACCCGCGAGGAGGGCGAGATCACCGTCCGGGGACCCAACGTGATGCTCGGCTACTGGAGGGATCCCGAGCGAACCCGCGAGGCGCTCCGTGACGGCTGGCTCTGGACCGGCGACCTCGGCTACCTCGACGAGGACGGCTTCCTCTTCCTCACCGATCGCAAGGGCGACATGATCATCTCCGGCGGCGAGAACGTCCACCCGACGGAGACGGAGAACGCGCTGCAGGAGCACCCGGCGGTTCGCGAGGTCGCCGTGATCGGCCTGCCCGACCCCAAGTGGGGAGAAGCCGTGAAGGGTGTGGTGGCGCTCGAACCCGGCCGAACGGCCTCCGCCGAGGAGTTGATCGCGTTCTGCAGGGAACGGATCGCCGGCTACAAGTGCCCGAGGTCGGTCGACTTCGTCGATGAGCTGCCGAAATCGACGGTGGGGAAGATCCTCCGGAAGGATGTCAAGAAGTGGTACACGGACGACCAGGCGCGAGGAGACTGAATGTTCGAGAGCCGATATGACGTGGTGATCGTTGGCGCGGGGCCGGCCGGGGCGGCCGCTGCACAGGCGATGCGCGGGCATGGCCTGGAGTGCGTCATCATCGAGAAGGCCAAGCTGCCGCGATACAAGATGTGCAGCGGCATCCTCTTCCCCAGCGCCCGCAAGTTGATCGCCGACGGCTTCGGCCCCATCCCGAAGGACGTGCTCTGCGAGCCGACGCGCGTGCGCGGCAATCGGGTCTTCCTCACCCTGGAGAGTCCCGTCGTCGATGCCCCTTTCAGTGTCTTCGACGACGGTCCCGGCCTCGGCGAGGACGGCCTCAACGCCAGTCGTCCGAAGTTGGATCACTGGCTCTGCCGGGAGAGCGGAGCTTCCATCGTCGACGAGTGCCTGTTTCGGGCTTTTCGCCGGGACGGCGACGACCTGGTCCTCGCACTCCGTCAAGGCGGGAAGGATCTCGAGGTCAGAACGCGATACCTGGTGGGTGCGGACGGTACGCGATCGGCGGTTCGCGGTGCGGTCTCGAGGGGCTTCGAGCGGACACTCCGCCTGATCCCGAACTACGAGGAGTGGTACATCGGCGAGATCGATCTCGAGCCCGAGTGGCTCTACCTGTTCTTCGACAGGGCAATCACCGGGTACTTCGCCACCGTCTTCCACAAGGACGGCCGCATCGTCGCAGTGACCGGTACCCGCCAGGGGGATCCAGTGAAGGACTGCTTCAAGAGGTTCACCGCCCATCTCCAGGAGAAGCACGGGCTCCTGATCGAGAAGAGGGTGGAGCGGTTCGGGTGCTCCATACACGACATGTCGGCGACCGGAAACTACTGCCTGGGAGAAGGAAACCTGCTTCTGGCCGGCGAGGCTGGCGGATTCAACCGCTGCGGAGAAGGCATCACCTCGGCCCTCTTGACCGGTAGAGCCGCGGGCGAGAGCGTCCTGCGATCCGTCGAGTCGGGATGCTCTGCATTCGAGTCCTACCCGGACGCGGTCGCCGGCGAGATCGAGTCCTGCACCAAGGTGAACCGGCTGATCGAACAGGCCGTCGGGCTGAACCCGTTCACGCGCGAGTGAGAGAGCGAGGGGTCAGAGAATGAGCGCACCGCCGATGCGCTTCATGCGCGAGAAGGTCGAGACGCAGTACAAGCCCGCGCTGGAGATGCTTCGGGCGAACCTGATTTCGCACGGACGTCTGATCGCGGGCGGTCTGGAGCTGGCGATTGCTCACTATGAAGAGACCTTCCGGGCCATGGATGAGCGGCACAAGAAGCTCGGCTGGTACAGCTTCTGTCTGACCCCGGAGCTCTTCCTCGCCATGGACATTCTCCCCTTCCTCGGCGAGAGCCATCCGGTCACGGTGACGCGCGCCGCGCCGGAGGTGTGCTGGGAGTACGTCGATACCGCGGAGGCGGCCGGCGTACCTTCCGAGCTATGCGCGCTCGACAAGTTCATCTACGGGGCGATGCTGAAGAACGAGATGCCGAAGGCGGACTTCATCGTGACGGGGAGCGCCCCCTGCGACAGCTCGCGGATCGGATACCAGATGTTCGAGCAGCTCGCCGACTGTCCCGTCTTTCGCCTCGACGCTCCGGTGGAGGACTCGCGCGAGGCACACCTGTACTACGCGAGCGAGATCCGCAAGCTGATCGACTTTCTGGAGGAGCAGACCGGGACCCGCCTCGATCCAGACCGCCTGCGCGAGGTGTGTGAGGAGTCGAACCGCGCCACCGAGGCTTTCCTCGAGCTGTTCGAGCTGAGACGCGCCCGGCCCTGCCCCCAGGCGGGTGCGGTGACAGCCGGCGCCTATATGGCGATGGCCACCGAGCTCGGTACGCCGGAGCTCACCGGCTATCTCGAGTTCCTGCGTGACGATGCGGCGCGGGCCGTCGCTGAAGGCCGAGGCGCGGTCGCGGAGGAGAGGCACCGCGTGTTCTGGTACTGCGTTCCGATCACCTTCGACCTCGGGTTGCACGAGTGGCTCGAAGAGAACTTCAGCGTCGTGGTGCTGATGGACCAGCTGGGCAGCTTCTGCCGAGAGGACCCGATCGACACCACCAGCCTGGACACGATGCTGGTGGACCTGGCCCGGCGCGGCCTCGAGACCACCATGAGCCGCCTCCGGGTGACGGCGGACAGAATGAGGGAGCAGTTCCTGCGCGACTACGTGGATCTCGGCGCCGACTGCGTCGTCTTCCCGGCCCCCGCGGGCTGCAAGCACGCCTGGGCCTGGCTGAGTCTGCTGAAGGAAACGTGTCGCGAGCGGGATATCCCGATCTGTTCCTTCGATCTCGACTGGATGGACTCGCGCGTCCGCTCCGTCGAATCGATCCGCGAGACGATCGAGGAGTTCTTCACGACGGTGATGGAGTAGCGGAAGTTCCGTGGAAGAGGCGATCGACTTCAACCGGCTCGCCGGTCCGATCGAGAACGACTACGTCAGGGAGTGGAAGGCCTCCGGCCGTCCCGTGGTGGGGTTCTTCTGCGCGCACACGCCGGAGGAGCTGCTGTGGGCGGCGGGGGTCCTGCCGTTGCGGCTGCGGGGCACGGGAAGTGAGGATACCTCCTACGCCGACCAGTACCTCGGCCCGTTCAACTGCCGCTTCGTGCGGCACACCCTCAACCGGCTGATGAAGGGCGATCTCGCTTTTCTGGACGGCCTGCTGGTCACGAATAGCTGCGATCACATCCGGCGTCTCTTCGACATCTTCGCCGCCAAGGAGGTGGCGCCCTTCAACCACTACCTCGACGTCCCGCACCTGAACAGCGAGGAGTCCTTCGCGCGTCTGGTGGGGCAGCTGCGGCACCTGCAGGCGAAGCTCGAGGATTTCTTCAACGTGAGCATCTCGCGCGAGGCGCTCACCGAGGCGATCCAGCTCCACAACCGGACGCGAGTCCTGCTCGGTCGGGCCTCCGCGCTGCGCGCCGAGGACCCGCCTCGATTTACGGGCAGCGAGGCGCTGGCTCTATCGGTCGCCAGCGCCAGCATGCCCAAGGATCGATTCAACCAACTGGCCGAGCAGCGTCTCGCGGAGCTCGAGCGCTGCAATCCTCCTCCCGCCAGCTCCGGCCCGCGCCTGCTGATACTCGGCGGGGCCCTCGATGAGCCCGGCTACCTCGAGCAGATCGAGTCCATGGGCGCCTCCATCGTCGCCGATCAGCTCTGCTGGGGATCCAAGAGCTTCGCAGACCTGACGGACGAGGAAACCGATCCGATCGACGCGATCGCCCGACGGATTCTCGAGCACATGCCGTGTCCGCGGATGCTGGACCAGTATCCGAAGCGACTGGCACATCTGCTCGAGGCGGTGAGGCAGTACCGGGTCGACGGGATCATCTGCGAGCGGCTCAAGTTCTGCGACCTCTGGGGCGGCGAGATCGAGATGCTGCGACGCTCGCTGAAGCAGGAAGCGGGGATCCCCGTGCTCGTGCTCGAACGCGACTATGCCGCGGCCGGAGGCGTCGGGCAGCTGCGCACGCGCGTCCAGGCGTTTCTCGAGACGCTCGCCCGAGAAGAACGGCGCACCCAATGACCCAGGACCAAGGAGGACTCTGATGAGTGACACGACCTTCGAGCAGGACGACTACTTCAAGATCGACCCGGAACTCCACCTGGTGGGCGACATCGGGTCGCTCGAGCACTTCCCCGGCGTACAGATGTGGTGGCGCGCCATCGAGAACATCAAGCGGCCCCTGTTGCTGGGAACGCCAGAGGGCGCGCTGGATGGGATCGACCCGGCCCATCTCAGCAAGACTCCGGATCCGGAAGATCTGCTCGCCGCCATGGACCGCTACGGGGTGGACATCGGCTGCCTGCTTCCGGAGTCGATGATGGACACGACGGGATTCTCGAGTCGCTGGGTCTCCAACGGCGACATGGCCGCCGCCGTCGAAAAGCATCCGGATCGCTTCATGTACCAGCCGAACATCTCGCCCATCAAGCACCGGGGAGTCGACAATGCCATCTGGGAGGTCGAGTACTGGGTCAAGGAGAGGGACGCCCGGATCTTCAAGTTCTACCCGCCCGAGGACACCTACATCAACGACCCCGATCTCTGGCCCTTCTACCGGAAGGCCGAGGAGCTGGGGATCGTTCTCGACATCCACACCGGCTTCAGCTGGGTGCCCCCGGGCAAGAGCAAGTACGCCCTGCCCATTCTTCTGGACGACGTGGCCCGAGACTTCCCCGAGCTCAAGCTAGTGGCCTTCCACATGGGCTACCCCCACTGCGACGATCTCAACATGGTGGCCCTGGGGCATCCGAACGTCTATCCCAGCCTCTCTCTCCTGATCCCCTGGGCGATCTCGGCCCCCCGCAAGTTCGCCAAGATCATCGGCGAGGCGCTCCGCTTCGTGCCCCCCGAGCGAATCATCTGGGGAACCGACTGCGCAGGCTACGGCGTGCAGATCGCGGCGGCGGTCAAGGGCTTCCGGGAGTTCCAGATCCCCGAGGACATGCAGGAGGCTTACGGCTACCCTGCCATCACCGACGACGACCGGCGCAAGATCTTCGGCGAGAACCTGGCGAGGCTGATCGGGATCGAACCCAAGCGAAGGATCGGAACGCGCTGAGAGGATCGGCTGCCTGCCGCAACCGCAGATAGAGGACGACAGATGGAAGCTCTGACGGCACACGCCCGCATCGCCCAGAAGATCGACGAGCAGGAGCCGCATACCGCTCCCAAGGCCGCGGATGGAAGTATCCACGACGCCTTCATCGAGCACCTGAAGCTGGTGTATTCGCCGGAGGAAGCCGAAGTCTTCCAGCACCTGGACGTCCTCCCGAGCTTCAGCTCCGCCGAAGACGTGGCCGAGGCGTCCGGTAAGAGCCTCGAGTACGTGAGCGGGATCCTGGCGGATGCGCACTCGAGAAACAGCGTCATGGGTTTGAGCAACATGTACTGCCTGCCCCCGATACCCCTCCTGATCAACATGCATCACTTCTACCCCGAGACCCGAGAGGGTGACGTCGAGGCGGCCAAGCTCCACGAGGAGTACTTCGTCAAGAGTGGATTCTACAAGAAGTACCAGACCGTGAAGAAGGGCACGCCCGCCGGCCGCGTGATTCCGATCGCCCGAGCCATCGAGGCCGACCAGAAAGTCCTGGCAGCCGAGGAGGCTCACGACTACATCCTGAACCATTCGTCGGAACAGCTGGCGCTGGTTCCCTGCCCATGCCGCACCCGCACCGAGAAGCTGGGAACTCGCGAGTGCAAGGACGAATTTCCCATCGCGGCCTGCATCATGATGGGTGCCGCTGCCACGCATTTCGAGATGCTCGGCCTCGGCAAGCCAGTCAGTAAGGAGCAGGCGATCGAGTACTTCGACGAGATGGTGGAGCTCGGTCTGGTCGGACAAACATTGAATGCGGAGGTCGGCGACCGGCTCATCTGCCTCTGCTGTGGCTGCTGCTGCTCCCAGACGCGGGGGAGGCTGGTGTGGGACAATCCGGATGCCCTCGCTCCCTCCAACTTCGCTCCCCAGCCCGGGGAAGATTGCATCGGCTGCGAGACCTGCGCGGATCGATGCCTCTTCGGAGCCTTGTCCCTGGACGAGGAAACCGATCAGATACGAGTCGACCTCGAGAAATGCATCGGCTGTGGCGTATGCACCCTGGTATGCACTCAGGAGTCATTGAAGCTGCACCGGATCGAACGTTCTTCGATCGCCTTCGAAACACCAGGGAAGCTGGACGAAGCCATGGCCCGCGAGAATCGCGAAGGATGACTCTCCTGAGCCGCAGATGAGGCAGATGCCACGGGCTCCCATGCCTGAAAGACGAACCGTTCGCTCCTCCTGCCGGATGTGCCACGGCGTCTGTCAGGTTCTCGTCCACCTGGAAGACGATCGCGTGGTCGAGGTGACCGGCGATCCGGAGAGCCCCATCAGCCGGGGCTATATCTGCCCCAAGGGCAAGGCTTCTCCGGAACTCCTCTACCACCCGGATCGTCTGACCCATCCGCTCCGGCGGGTGGGGGCGCGCGGCGAGAACCGGTGGCAGCGTGTCTTGTGGTCCGAGGCCATCGACGAAGTAGTGGATCGCTTCGACACCATCCGGAAGGAGAGCGGCTCGGAGTATCTGGCCATGGTGACCGGCACCGGGCGGCCCTACATCCAGATGAGTCTGCGTTTCGCCAACGCCCTGGGCACACCCAACTTCGTCGCCCCCGGCCAGATCTGCTACCTGCCCCGGCAGATCGCCAGCCGCGCCACCCTGGGACAGCTACCCGTCTGCGACATCTACGGCCACGGTGGCACGTTACCGGCCTGTGTCGTGGTATGGGGCTGCGACATCGTCACCAACGCTGCGGCGGACGGCATGTGTGGGGGGCCCCTCCTCCAGGCGGTTCGACGGGCGGAGAAGGTAATCGTGGTGGACCCGCGAAGGACGAGCCTGGCCAGGCGGGCCGACCACTGGCTGCAGCTCCGACCGGGCACCGACGGAGCCCTGGCCCTCGCCATGATCCATACGATCATCGACGAAGACCTGGTGGATCACGACTTCGTCGATCATTGCACCCTGGGCTTCGACGAGCTGAAACGGCACGTGCGAGAGTTCACGCCGGAGTGGGCCGCCTCCATCACCCGCATCCCGGCCGAGGAGATTCGCGAAACGGCGCGCACCTATGCCACCACCAGACCGGCCTGTATCCAGTGGGGTCAGGGCATCGACGCCAGCGCCTGCAACATCCAGACCGCCCGCTCGCTGCTGATCCTGCGCGCCTTGACCGGGAACGTGGATGTGCCGGGGGGCGACGCCCAGTGGCTTCCGCCGGAAGGCCTGAAGAACGTCGCCGTCTTCAACAGCCCGGAGCATCGAGGCGAGATCTTTCTGGCGCCGGAGAAGCGGAAGCGGATGCTCTCCGCCGGACGCTTCTCCGCGGACCTGATTCTACACTCGCCCACCTTCTGGGAGACCGTGGTCAGCGACCAGCCCTACCGGGTCCGCAGCCTCTGGCTTCTGGGATCCAACCCCCTGATGACCGCCACGCAGGGTCGGAAGATCGCCGAGGCCTTGAAGCAGCACCTGGAGTTCACCGTGGCATCGGATTTCTTCATGACCCCCACCACCCAGCTGGCGGACCTGGTGCTGCCCGCCGCCACCTGGCTCGAGCAGGACGACGTGGCCTTCGTACACAAGATCTGGTGCGTGCTGGCCCGGCGCAAGGTCGCCCAGATCGGAGAGGCGCGGGACGACCGTGACGTGCTGATCGAGGTGGCGCGGCGGCTGGGACTGGAGGCGGCGTTCCCCTGGAGGAACCTGCGGGAGTATCAAGACTGGGTGCTCGAAGACACCGGTCTCGACTTCGAGGCATTCTGTGAGCGCGGAATGCTGATCGGAAAGCAGGAGTACCGCAAGTACCGGACCAGGGGCTTCGAGACGCCTTCTGGGAAGCTGGAGCTGAAGAGCCGACTGTGTGACCTGATGGGCTTGTCTCCCTTGCCCGAGTACCGGGAGCCTCCGCTCTCTCCGGTATCGACGCCAGAAGTCGCGGAGCAATATCCCCTGATCCTGATGACCGGCGTCAAGATCAAGCACTTCTTCCAGTCGGAGCTGCGGCAGATTCCCGCGCTCCGGCGCGCGAACCCGGACCCACTCGTGGAAATCCATCCCGATACGGCCCGGTCGTTGGACATCGGCGACGGCGACTGGGTATGGATCGAGACGCCCGTCGCCCGGATCCAGATGAAGGCCAAGCTCTGGGATGGAGTGGCGCCCGACGTGGTCAATGCCCAGCACGCCTGGTGGTTCCCGGAAGAAGGCCCCCCGGGCTACGGCTGGGAGCGGTCCAACGTCAATCTGCTCTTTGGAGACGACGGCTTCGATCCCGAGACCGGCTCCGAGCCGCTCAAGTCCCATCTCTGCAAGGTCTACCCACTGACCAATCCAGGCTAGACTCCGGAATCCGAATCGCAGCACGGGAGAGCCGCGCGATGAGTGAACCGAGTGTCGCCTCCGAAGGCCAGGTCGCGCTAGTCTTCGACCTGAACAAGTGCATGGGCTGCCAGGCCTGCAGCGTCGCCTGCAAGATGCTCTGGACCCGCGACGAAGGCGAAGAGCACCAGTGGTGGTGCACCACCAACACCATGCCCGGCCGCGGCACGCCCCGTGACTGGGAACAGATGGGGGGAGGCTACCCCGACGGAAAGCTCGATCTCGGACACGAGCCGACACTCGAGGAGTTCGGCGGCGGCTGGAAGTTCAACAAGGAGGAGGTCTTCTTCGGCGGCAAGGGGCAGTCCGTCCACCTGACACCCACCACGGCCGAGGGCACCCCGCCCACCTGGGGACCCAACTGGGACGAGGACCAGGGCGCCGGCGAGTTCCCCAACGCCTACTTCTTCTACCTGCCGCGCATCTGCAACCACTGCACGCGCCCCGCCTGCGTCGAGGCCTGCCCCTCCGGAGCCATGTACAAGCGCGCAGAAGATGGGATCGTGCTGCGTGACGAGGACCTCTGCCAGGGCTCGCGCAAGTGCATGCAGGCGTGTCCCTACAAGAAGATCTACTTCAACCACGTGCGCGGTGTGGCGCAGCACTGCAACCTCTGCTTCCCGAGGCTGGAACAGGGGATAGCACCCGCGTGCGCGCGGAACTGTCCCGGGCGTCTGGTGTTCGTGGGGATGCTGGACGACGAGAAGGATCCGGTCCATCGGCTGGTCCACGAGTGGAAGGTGGCGCTTCCGCTGCACGCGGAGTTCGGGACGGAGCCGAACGTCTTCTACGTCCCCCCGCTCTCGCCCTACCGGCTGCGGGAGGACCGCTCGATCGACACGGAGACGATGCGCATCCCGCCCGAGTACCTGGAGTCGCTGTTCGGACCGGCGGTGCACGAGGTCCTGGCGAGGCTTCGGAGCGAGATCGAGCGGGTGCGCGGGGGTGGCAGCTCGGAGCTGCTGGACACGCTGATTGTCTACGAGTGGAAGACGCTGTTCGGTCCCTTCGGCAAGGAGCCCGCCGTCGTGGACGCCGCCCGGGAGAGCGCGCGATGAGCCGACCCCGCGAGACCAACGCGACCGAGAAGCGCTACCGGGACCGCATCCACCAGGACTGGGACCGCGTCAGCTTCGGGACCCACTGCGTCAACTGCGCGCCGGCCGACTGCCTGTTCTACGTCTTCGTGAAGGACGGCAAGGTGGTGCGCGAGGAGGCGGCGGGCGTGATCGAGCCGGTCGAGGACGGTGTCCCCGACATGAATCCTCTCCTCTGCCAAAGAGGGCTCGCCTGGAGCCGGGAGCTCTACGCCCCGGACCGGATCCGCTTCCCGTTGCGTCGCGCCGGCGAACGCGGCGAGGCGCGCTGGGAGCGGATCTCCTGGGACGAGGCTTTGAGCGAGACCGCGGACGCCATTCTCGACGCCATCGAGGAGATCGGACCGCAGGCCGTGGTGATGGAAATGAGCCCGGAGCTGGCGGCCAGTACACCGGGCTCACGTTTCATGGGGGTGCTGGGCGGAACGAGCTTGGACGTCGATGCCACCATCAACGACTTCATCACCGGACTGCAGCAGACCTTCGGCAAGTTCTCCTTCTCCCCATCGATCGACGACGGCTTCCACAGCGAGTTCAGCCTGGTCTTCCACTCCAACCCCGCCCACACGATGATTCCGATGTTCCACTACATGACCGAAGCGCGTTACCGGGGAAAGGAGCTCGCGCTGGTCTCACCCGACGTCAGTCCCTCCCACAGTCACGTGGACTACCACGTCCCGATCCGCCACGGAACCGACGCAGCGCTCGCCCTGGCGATGTGCCAGGTCATCGTCTCCGAGGGCCTGATGGACCGGGACTTCGCAGCGTCCCAGACCGACCTCTCGCTGCTGGTCCGCACCGATACCGGCGAGTTCCTGCGACCCCTCCACCTCGAGGAGGGCGGCCGCGACGACCGCTTCTTCCAGGCCCACCCCGAGAAAGGGCCGCAGCCCGCCGATCCCGCCAGCCTCTTTCTCGACTTCGAGCCTCTCCTCGAGGGCAAGCTCGAGGTGGAGACCCTCGACGCCGGCCAGGTCGAGGTCGAGCCGCTCTTCGCTCGCGTCGCGCGCATGCTGGATGCCGATTACTCGCCCGAGCAGGCCAGCGCCATCTGCGAGGTCCATCCCGATACGATCCGCCTGCTGGCGCGAAAGGTCGCCACCCGGCGCACCCGCATCACCGTGGGCATGTCGGCCGCGAAGTACTACCACGGCGACCTGATGTCGCGTTCGATCCTGCTGGTGCTGGCGCTTACCGGAAACTGGGGAAAGAAGGGAGCCGGCACCGCCAGCTGGAACTCCTTCATGTTCGACGGCATCTCGACGGTCATGACGAAGACCAAGCCCGGAGTCGAGGGCGGCCTGGAGGTGCTGGACGCGGCCCGCATGATGCGCGAGCAGCTGGTCCAGCAGGATCCCACGCTGACGGGAGAGCTGGCCGATCGCGCCCTCTGGCGGATGCTCGGCCGCAGCAACATGGTTCCCCCCGCCTTCTTCTGGTACCACCAGGCCGGTTACCGCGAACGCTGGAACCGGCCCGAGTGGAACGATCCCGCCATGAAGCGGAGCTTCGACGAGTACTTTGAGGAGGCCTCCCAGCAGGAGACCTGGAAGGAGGCCGCCGAGGCCGCCGCGAGCAAGCCGGCGCGGGTGCTTCTCGAGATCGGAGGCAATACGCTCCGGCGTACGCGCGGTGGCAAGAAGGCGGTCTTCGAGAACCTCTGGCCCCAGCTGACCAAGGTCGTCTGCGCCGACTACCGGATGTCGCAGACGGCACTCCACGCGGACCTGGTGCTGCCCGCCGCCCAACACTACGAGAAGACGGGGTTCGGCATGCCGGCCCCCTACACCATGTTCCTCTCGCTGGGAGAGGCGGCCGTCCCACCGCTCGCCGAAGCGCGCGGGGAGTGGGAGATGCTCGGGGCGCTCTGCAAGAGCATCGCCGAGCGGGCGAAAGTACGCGGGCTCGAGAGCTTCATGCACACCAGTGGCGTTCCCCGACGCTACGACGAGCTTTGGGATCTCTTCACCCTGAACGGCACGCTGGTGGACAGCGAGAGCTTCGCGAAGGAGGCGCTGGCCGACGCCGTGACCTCGGGGAACATGCCCGAAGGCACCACCCTCGAGACCTTCCGAAAGAAGGGCCATAGCCACTACAATGACTGGGCCTTCATCGCAATGGCGAAAGCCAATGCCTCTCCTTTCCCAAGAAACGAGACACACGCACCGCTGCGCAATCACGTCGAGCTGGGGCACCCCTTTCCCACGCTCACCCGCCGCGCTCAGTTCCTGCTCGACCACCCTTGGTACCGCGAGGCCGGCGAAGACCTCCCCGTGCACAAGGAGCCGCCGGCGATGGGCGGCGATCACCCGTTCCGACTCTCCAGCGGACACGCCCGCTGGAGCAACCACGCCATGAACATGACCAACGCCGTCATGCTCGAGACGCACCGCGGAAAACCCTTCGTGCTGATCAACGACGCGGTGGCGCGTGAGAAGGGGATCGAGGACGACGCCCTGGTGCGGATCTGGAACGACGTCGGCGATTTCGTCGTCCCGGCGCGGACCAGCCCCGCCCAGCGCCCCGACGGCCTGACCGTCTACAACGGCTTCGAGGGCTTCATGTTCCCGGGCGGCAAGGGCTCCAACGAAGTCGAGCCAGGCATGGTCAAGTGGCTGCACCTGGTCGGCGACTACGGACACCTCCTCTACTCACCCACCGAGTGGCAACCGGTCCCCTTCGACCGCTGCATCCGCGTCGACTGCGAGCCGGTTCGGGACGACACCTAGTCCCGGGTCGAAGCCCTGGCTGTTCTACTATTTCGCGACCAAACGCTGGCTGTAGAGGCTACCAAGGATTGGTGCCTCCCGGTCTCGTCGGACATCCTCGAGTGGGAACCAGACAGCACCCGACGAGAGTCGGAGCAGGAACCGCGGTATCCTGGCGGAGCGTCCCGGCGAGCGGAGTGCCCTTCGGTCATTCAGGCGAGGAACAATGGAGCTCTTTGCGACCGCGCAGAAGGCGTTGAATCGCACCATCCGGACACGGCCGTGGATGCTTTTCGCGATCCCGGCCGTTTCCGGCGGCGCGATGTTCGTCCTCTACCCGTATCTGGCCGACCCCTTGCAGGCGGCGCTCCGCACGGCCGGAGCCCAGGATCTCGGCGAAGGGGTCGGCGCGTTCCTCACGGTGGTGGGCGTGATCTACGCGCTGATCATCGGATTCACCTTCCAGCAGGCCTTCGGACGCCAGGCCGAGCTTCGTCAGAAGCTGACGGCCGAGGCGAGCAGTCTACGGAATCTCATCCTGCTGACCGGAACCATGCGCGGAGGGACTTCCCAGAAGGCCGTGAGCGGCCACGTACTAAGCTACGTCGAGCAGCTCCTCGACCACGAGTTCCCCCCGGACGACGCGGTCGACGCCGCGCCGATCCTCTATCGGATCGTCCCCGTGCTGAACGAGATGTCCACCGACGGCGTCTCCGACGACGTGGACCGGATCACGCTGAATGCCATCCACGACGAGCTCCGCACGACCACCCGAGCGCGGAGCGAGCGGCTCTCCATCGCGGCCCGGTACATCCCCCGAATCCACTGGTTCCAGATCGAGATCCTCTCGAGCCTCATCATGGTGGGCTTCCTGCTGCTGGACATGAGCGCACCCCTGCTCGAGGCGCTGCTCCTGGGCCTCACCACGGGCGCCATCATGGTGCTCTACCTCTCGCTCTTCGACCTCGACTATCCCTTCGGAGGGCTCTGGAGAGTAGAGCCGCTGGGTCTGCAGCGGCTTCGCCACGAGCTTGGTGAATAATACGGGCTAGCCCTTCGGCGGTCGTTTGAGGGCGCCCGGGTCCTCGGGGTAGGGGCCCAGCAGCTGCTGCCAGTTGCGCGCGATCAGGATGTCGATCAGCTCGGACTTCTTGCCCGAAGCCGCCTTCTTGCGCTCCGCCTCGACCTTGGCCAGCGCCTTCTCGACTCCGGGACCGAACAGCTCCCGCAGATAGTCGAGCGGGATCCGTGAGCCCTTCTCGTCGAACTCCCCCTTCTCGTCGAAGGCCATCGGCGAGCTCGGCGGAATGTAGAAGACGTTCGGCTCCACCTCGAAGTCGGGACGCAGCGGAAGCGCCACCTTCCACTTCTTCACCAGCTTGTAGATCGGGCTCTCGGGATCGTCCAGATACCCGATGTGACGCATCCGGCCCGGACACTGCCGCACACACGCCGGAGCCACTCCCGCCTCCAGACGCGGGTAGCACGAGATGCACTTCTGGGCGATCGCCCGCTCCTGGTTGAAGTAGATCCGCTTGTAGGGACACGCCTCGATGCAGAACCGATAGCCGTGACACCGCTCCTCGTCGATCAGAATGATCCCGTCCTCCTCGCGACGGTAGATGGAGTCGCGGGGACAGGCCTCCAGACAGGCCGGCTTGCTGCAGTTCATGCACAAGAGCGGCAGATAGAAGAAATACGAGTTGGGATACTCGCCACCTCCCATGTCCTCGTCCCAGTTCGGACCCCACTGCGGCGAGGCCCCGTCCCGCTCCCGGGGACGCAGGTACGCGCTGCCGCCCTCACCCCGGGAGAAGACCTCGTCGTACTCGAAGTCCCAGGCCTCCCCCCACTCGCTCTTGCCGGGAAGCTGACCCGGGACCGGCTCGCCGCCCCGGTAACCACCCCCCAGCTCGAACGCGTCACGGGGCGTGCCGCGGCCCGGCATCGTGTTGACGATGTTCCACCACATCGCCTCCATGCCGGTCGCCTGCGTCCACTGGGTCTTGCACCCCACCGTGCAGCACTGACAGCCCAGACACTTGTTCAGATCGAACACCATCGCGAACTGATGCTTCGGGGACTTTGCAGCCTTCATCGCCCGCCTCCTCCACCCATCAGAGCCGCAGCTCACAAGCCTGCGGCGAGTACGACTTGAGACCCGCGCGTTCCCGCGCTGCACCCGACCACACTGCAAACGCCACCGGCAGACCGGATCCCTTCCGCAGCGGCATCCCACCGGCTCCCAGCGGACCCGCCAGCACCACCTGCCAGCGACCCTCCGACCAGCGGGAACGGACCTGCACCGGGTGCTCCTTGGCCCGCTCCACCGTGCCGATCCCCGTCGCCGTCACCACGAAGGGAAGATCGGTCCCGGCACGCCAGTGCCACCCCTGCACCGGATGCGTCGGGCTCCCCATCGTGTCGAACTCGGCCTCGCGGCCGTCGGCCGGGAAGAGCATCGCACAGGCGTCGGGATACACGTTCCAGTCGCTGATCAGACGCGAGGGCCGAAGCGCCTTCCAGTCGAGCCGCACCGCCAGACCATCGGCGCCCGCAGCGGCGCGCACCCGCACCTCTCCGATCGCACCACGGGGCCGATCCCGCCAGGACACCTGCACGTAGGCCGAAGGCAGGCGGTCCAGGGGCGTCGGATCGATCGGAACCACCGCCTCCGTGGCGCCTCCCCACTCCGCGGCATCGGGAGCCACCAGCTTCTCCAGAGCGGCCTCGACCTTGCTGACCTGGATGGGAACGATTTCGACAGCCATGATCACACCTCCTCCCGCACCTTCTCTACCTCCACGGCCACCTCCTTGGGGATGTTGTTCATCGAGAGATAGGCGCCGCGGTACTGAATGTGGCCGTAGCCACCCGCCATGTTGTTGGGCTTCAGCGGGTTGGCCCCCACGTCGTTCTGGGTGGCGCCGTCGGGGAACTGGTAGCCCTCCCAGGCGTGGTAGCAGATCAACGTACCGGGCTGCACCGCCGGAGAGATCTTCGCCCACAGCGTGAACTCGCCCACGTCGTTGTAGACCCGGATCTGGTCGTTGTCGGAGACCCCCCGCTCTCGAGCATCGGCCTCGCTCAGGTAGGCGACCGGACTACCCCGCTGGAGGCGCAGCAGCGGCTGGTTGGCGCGGAAGATGGAGTGCTGGCTCCAGCGATTGTGGCCACCGGTGAGCCGCAACGGATAGGGACCGCCAGCCGCAACCGGCTCCTTGTGCACGGCCAGTCCCTCACCGACCTCGAGGTACCACTCGTGATCGATGTAGAACTGCTGGCGGCCGGTCAGCGTCGGCCACGGGGTCTTGTGCTTGTGGAACCAGCCGAACTGGTTCATCGGCTCGCTGTAGTCGAAGTCACTCATCATACAGCTGAGCATCATGGCCATCTCGAGCCCGGCGACCTTCTCGATCTTCACCATGCCGTCCTCGACCGCCTTTCGCCACGGCTGCTCACCGAGGTCGGTGTAACGGGTGACGCCCGAGTTCCGCATGATGTAGTCGAGCGCTGCCGTCTCGCCCTTCTCGCCCTCCACGTAGACGCCGTCGACGGTCAACCAGTCGTAGAAGTTCGACAGGGTGTGTTCTTCGCCGAGGTGGTCGGTGAATCCCTCTACGCCTCGGGCCCTGGCGCGTTCCTGGATCTTCTTCGCGAGTCCCATCATGATGTCCCACTCGTGCTGCGACTCGTAGAGAGGAGGAACCGCCCGGTCCCCCACGACGACGTAGGGGATGTAGGACATCGTGTACTTGATCCCGGGCTTCTCGTAGTAGCCACAAGCCGGAAGAATGTAGTCGGACCACATTCCAGAGGTCGACATCCGGAAGTCGCAGGTGACGATGGTGTCGAGGCTCTTCCAGAGGCTGTCGCGAATCGTTCTGGCATTCGGCCATCGACGAAGCGGGTTGGGACCCGAGTAATACAGGAACTTCGGCCGCTTGGGTGGCTTGGGACGGATCGGCTGCCACTCCCGCTCGATGATCTCCTCCATGTACTCGGAGACCGGACGGGGAAGCGCCGGATCCGCGTAGGCGTCGTTCCCGGCGGCCTCGGCGAACTTCGGATCGTGGGCGTAGAGCCAGGGGATCAGCGGCGTGGACCGCAGCCTCTGGCTCATCAGCGCGAACATCAGCTTGGAGACGTTCTGCATCTGGGGATGCTCCATCGGAACCTCCATCCGCGGCTCGGTCTGGAGCTCCTCGCCCATCCCCATCAGGACCATGCCCGGCATCGGCCACCAGGTGGACACCTTGATGCCAGAGCCCGGCTTCCCACCGGAGTTGCCCGTCAGCGCCATCAGGTAGACCATTCCGCGCTGGAACAGATCCGAGTGGTAGTGCTTGCAGGCGCCCCAGGAGGCGAAGATCATCGACGACCGGGCCGCCGCCATCTCCCGCGCCACACAGCGGATGTTGGCGGCCGGCACTCCGGTGATCTCCGCGGCCCGCTCCGGCGTGTACTCCGCCAGATGCGCCCGCAACAGCTCGAAGACCGGACGCACCCGAACCTGCTTGCCGTCCAGCAGACGCACCTTGTGCGTCCCCTCCAGCGCCGGGTCCGTCTCCTCGTCCAGCGCGATCGTCATCACCTCCGAGCCCCAGGTGCCCGTCGCCAGCTGCTTGCGGCCCTTGGCGGCGTTCCAGAAATAGAACTGGTCGTCTGCGCCCCCCTCCACCATGTCGCACTCGCGAAGGAAACGGCCGTTGTCATCGCGCACCAGGAAGGAGAGATCGGTCTGCTCCTTGATGTACTCGACGTCGTGAAGACCCTCGTCGACGATCACGTTCGCCATGCCCAGAGCCAGCGCGGCGTCGGTTCCCAGGCGGACATTGAGCCAGCGGTCGGCGTGCAGCGTAGAAGGGCTGAAGTCGGGACACACCGCGACGATCTTGGCTCCCCGGTAGCGCGCCTCGTAGAGGAAGTGGGCGTCCGGCTGGCGCGTGTAGTTCGGATTGCCCAGCCAGATGAAGATGTAGTCCGAGCGGAACCAGTCGTCGGCGGTCCCCTCGCTCATGTAGGTGCCCCAGCTCTGGATCAGACCTACCGGAAGATCGCCGACCCCCGCCCAGGAATCGATGTTGTTGGCAGCCAGACCGCGCAGAAACAGGAACATCTCCAACGTTGAAGCGATGCCGTTGTCGATGTTCGTGGTGCCCTGGTCGAACATGATGCAGTCGTGGCCGTCCTCGGTGATCACATCGATCAGCTTGTCGGCGACCTCCTCCAGGGCCTGGTCCCAGCTGAGCCGCTGCCAGCGGCCCGAGCCCCGCTCTCCCACCCGCTTCATCGGGTAGCGGATCCGGGTGGGGTCGTACATCTGCGCACTGTAGGCGCAGCCCGCCGTGCAGCCCCGGGGATTGAAGTCGGGGATGTCGGAGAACTCCTGGGGATAGTTGGCGTTCTGCTCCTCGCGCCAGACGATGCCGTCCTTCACGTAGGCGTCGTACGAGCAGGTCGAGATGCAGTTGACCCGAAGGTGCGAGACGTGGACGACGTCGTCCCAGGTCCACTCGTCGCGGTAGACGTCCTCCCATCCCCGGTACTGGTAGGGTCGCGACATCAGGTCGTCGAGGCGAGCCTTCGGATCGATCTGCGCGAGACGGCGCAACCCAGCGGCGGACGAGACACGGGTATCAGACACGACCAGCCTCCCTATCGCGGGCCAGGGGCCCGGCCTGGATCGGAGAATCGCAGTTTTCGGCAGCTTCCTTCAACCTGTGGAGACCGACATCGACCCAGAGACCCACACGCCTGTTCCTTCCGGGGCGAACGCCAAGCCTGTCAATGCGCGCGCGAAGCGATTTCATCCGCAGGCCAAAGACATACAGGACTGAGTTGGACTACCCAGCCATTTGCCTTGACCGGACATGCTACCTGAGTATATTCTAATACTCAAGTTCGATTTAATACTTTGGTTCAGTCGAGACCGGGACCGAGCTTCAGCTGCGTCGGACTCCCAGCGCGGCGAGAGGGTGCCGATGAATCCCCAAGCGAAGCCACCTTCGCGACGCGAGCGAAAGAAGGAGCGCACGCGGCAGGAGGTCTACGCGGCGGCGATGAAGCTCTTTGCCGAAAGCAGCTACCACCAGGTCACCGTCGAGGAGATCTGCGAGGTGGCCGACGTCGCCCGGACCACCTTCTTCGCCCACTTCCCATCGAAATCGGCCCTGCTCCGGGAGTACAGCTGGGGTATCGCGACTCGCTTCCGCGAGTCGCATTGGGACTCGGAGGCGCCCGCCACGGAGCAACTGCATGCACTGGCTACGCTGGTGATGGAGACCTGGTTCGCGCACGCCGAGGTGATGGGCGCCATGCTGGTGGAGTCCTCGCTGCCCCCGGGCACCCGGCTGGAGAGGACCGACGAGGCGAACCCGATCCACGAACTTGTCGAGGACATCATCCGCCGCGGCCAGACCCGGGGAGAGTTCCGTCCGGGCATCGCAGCCGACGTCGCAGCGCACGCTTTTCTGAGCACCGGCTCCATCATGCTGGCTGCCGCTGCCGAGCGGCGAGCCGAGCTCAGCCCCGAGGAGCTCCGCGATGAGTTCCTCGACTGGTTGCTCCACGGCATGGCTCACATAGACTGAGATCAACGGGAGAGACATTGGGCAAGAAGGCAAAACGGGCAGCCGGCTTCGAAAGGCACCAGATCGAGGACTTTCGGATCACCGAAGAGCCCTTCTACCTCCCCATCGCAAACGAGGTCGAGCTCTTCGAGACTGCCTACGAGAAACAGATTCCGGTGCTTCTCAAAGGCCCCACCGGCTGCGGGAAGACGCGCTTCATCGAGTACGTGTCGTGGCACCTGCACCGCCACGTCGGCAACCGGGAGGAAGACGGCGTTCCCCTCATCACCGTCGCCTGCCACGAGGATCTCACCGCATCCGATCTGGTGGGGCGCTACCTGCTCGAGGGTGACGAGACCCGTTGGATCGACGGCCCTCTCACCCGAGCCGTCAAGGTGGGGGCCATCTGCTATCTCGACGAGATCGTCGAGGCGCGCAAGGACACGACGGTCCTGATCCACCCGTTGGCCGACTACCGTCGGCTCCTGCCCATCGAGAAGCGCGGCGAGCTGCTCGAGGCGGCGGACGGATTCTTGCTGGTGCTCTCCTACAACCCCGGCTACCAGTCGGCGCTGAAGGACTTGAAGCACTCCACCCGCCAGCGCTTCATCGCCATCGAGTTCGGCTACCCCTCGCGTCAGCAGGAGGCCGAGATCGTCTCGACCGAGTCAGGCTGTGCGCCAGAAATAGCCCTCGATCTGGCGAAGCTGGCCGAGAAGGTGCGCAACCTGAAGGACCACGGCCTGGGCGAAGGGGTGTCGACGCGGCTGCTGGTCTACGCCGGGAAGCTGATCGCCAGTGGCATTGGCCCGCTCAGCGCGTGCCAGACCGCGATCGCCTGGGTCCTCAGCGACGATATCGAGCTCCAGCGCTCCATCGAAGAGGTCGTCACCTCCGTCTTCGAGGAGTGACGCCGTGCGTCCGCGGTAGCCAGAACCATGAGCCACGCCGCCGAGCTGATCGAGCGTCACGCCGCCGAGCTGCGCGGCATCGCCGGCACACTCGGCGACTCGTTCGCCGACGCGGCAGGCGCGCTGGAGGAGCGCCTCGGTCCGGAGAGCCTCCGCGAATGGGCCCGCATCGGCCTCGGTCTGGCACGACTCTCGCGCCGCTCCCCCGAGGTAGCGGTAGCGTTCTTCGAGACCAGCCCCGCCGTCGACCGGCTGGACGTTGCCGCCCTCTCGAGGTGGGCCGAAATCTCGGCCCACCTGGCCGACCGGGCGCCCCCGGCCGCCGCCGCCTTCATCCAGGCCACACCTGGCGCGCTTGCCCGCCTGGAGCCCTCAGAGCTCGAGACCTGGGCCGGCCAGGGGCGACGGCTATGCAGGGGCAGCTGGAAGTCGACAAGGCTGGCGGCGGACTTCTTCCGGATCGGGCCACGCCTCCTCGAATCGCTCTCGCTGCGGGCTCTCGATGCACTCGCCGATCTCGTGGACCAGCTCGCCCAGCGCTCCTACGAAATGGCTTCGCTTTGTCTGCACGACTCTCCGTCGCTATTGGATCGGCTGGCCGACGACGATCGCGAGCCATTCCTGGCCCTTGCAGGAGCGCTGTGCAGCGCATCGTGGGTGGACACCCATCCGCTCTTCGAGCGCGGACCGGGTCTACTCGAAGTCGTGCGGCCTGCCCTGCGCGGCACCTTTCTCGATCTGGCCGCGGCAGTGGCTTCTGAAGTGGGCGGCGACGGCTTCTCGCTCTTCGTCGCCTCTGCCGAAGCCCTCGGCAGCCTCGAACTGGAGGCTCAAGCCGAGGTGATCGAATTCGCCCGGCAGCTGGCGCCCCACGGCGCCAGGATCGCGATCGAGTCCTTGGTGTCGGCGCCGGAGGTCCGCCAGCGACTCACCGCGATACAGGCCAGACGTTGGTCCGAAGCCGGTCTCGAGCTCCTGAGCGACGGCCAGAGCACCGAGAGAGCCGAGAGCTACTTTCGGATCGAGTCGGCACTGGCCGAGCAGATGCTGGGAAGGCTCACTCCACGCGTCGAGCTGGTCGGCGTCGTCGGCATCCTCCGTCTCTACGCCAAGGCGCTCTCCGGCGAACAGGTGCTCGTGCAGCCGACCGGGTCGCTGGTGGGGCGCAACATCGGCTGGAGCGCCGAAGTGGCGACGACCGATGGGGCATCGATCTTCCTGCCATCTGCGGTCGACCTCTTCGGAGACGAGTACGCGAACTTCCAGGTGTACAAGGTGTACACCACGCACCAGATCGGACGGCTCGAGTTCGGGTCTTTTCGCTACTCCTTCGGGGTCGATGGCGAACATCTTCCCTCGACGGCGCTCGAACGGGAACGGATGAGACTCGAAGCCGAGGCTGCGCCGCACCCCGCCCTCACCTCGATGCAGCGGTTCTTCGGCCTCTTCGAGAACCGAAGACTGGCCTCGCGGCTGTTCACGCTGGTCGAAGACACCCGCATCGACGTCTGCGTCAAGAACGAGTATCCGGGCGTGCGCAACTGGCTTCGACGCGTTCAAAAACGCGAGGCCGAGCAGCGCCCCAACGTGCAGCTGATGCCTCTGCGCCAGGCATTCATCGAGAACCTGCTTCGAGCATCTCTCGGCCACCTGGACACCATCCGCTGGCCCGTGCGTCTGGCCGCCGGACTCGCACAGGCGGTTGCCGCACTCCGAGTGATCGAGCGGGATGGCGCCACGGTGCAGGACGCCGCCGAGGTGACCGCGGCGCTATACGACATGGCGATGGCAGTCCCCAACCTGCCGCCACACCTGGTACCTGGTGAATGGGAAAAGCTCGACGAGGACGCGGTATCGAATGCAGCCGCCCTCTTCGACCTCGCGCCCCACACGGGCGAAGAGCACCCCGAAGGCGAAGAGGTCCCGTATCGCAGCCCCGAACAGGCCCAGTACCGCGGTGACTTCAAGCCCGAGCTGGTGCAGCTGATCGACGAATTGACCGACCAGCAGCAGCTCGCCGATGGCGAGACGCTGACCCGGGAAGAGATCCTCGAGCTGCTCGAGAATTCGGCCGAGATCGAGATCACCGCAGATGCCGACGATCCGCAGAGCGATATCGAGGAGCTGCTCGCCAACATCGAGCACGAGGCATCGGACCGCGCCGAAGACGAAGCTGCGGGAAACGGCCCGGGCGAGGCGATCGAGTGGTTCCACTACGACGAGTGGGACTACACGGTCGGCGACTATCGACCCGACTGGTGTCGAGTCGGCGAGCGAATTGCCGCCGAGGGCGAGATCGACTTCTACGAAGAGACGCTCCGCCGCTACCACGGTCTCGTGGTCGAGACCCGTCGGCAGTTCGAGATGATGCGGCCCGAATCCTTCCGCCGACTCAAGCGCCTGGAAGACGGCGACGAGATCGATCTCGACCAGGCCATCGAGTTCCACGCCGACAAGAAGGCCGGAGCCGGACCACTGGCCCGATTCTACGCGCGGCGCAACAAGATCAACCGTGACGTCGCCGTGGCCTTTCTGCTCGACATGTCGGGATCGACGAGCGAGGTGATCGCCCCTCCGGCTCCGATTCCCGTCGCGTCGCGAGGATCGGGTGCCCGCCTGGTTTCGGGGAGATCGGCCGAAGGCGACAAGCGCATCATCGACATCGAGCGGGAATCGACGGTGTTGGTGGTCGAGGCCCTCGAGGCCATCGGTGATGCCTACGGCATCTACGGTTTTTCCGGCCACGGCCGGGAGAATGTCGAGTTTCACGTCATCAAGGATCTCGACGAGTCCTTCGACGACTCGGTGCGCCGGCGGATCGACAAGATCGAGCCGATCCGTTCCACGCGCATGGGCCCGGCCATCCGCCACACCATCTCCAAGCTGAACGACCACGACGCCAAGGTGAAGATCCTGATCCTCGTCTCCGACGGCCGACCGGAGGACGACGAATACGGACGCGAGCGCGGAGAGAAGGAATACGCGGTTCACGACACCAGGAAGGCGCTGGTCGAAGCGAAGCGCCAACGGATCACGCCGTTCCTGATCACCGTCGACAGTGAGGGACACGACTACCTGCGGCATCTCTGTGACGACATGGGCTACGAGCTGGTCGCCGATATCGAGTCACTCCCCCAGCGGCTTCCGAAGCTCTACCGCCATCTCGCTGCCGAGTAGGCCTCCCTCCGCTCCATTCGGGCGGAGCGACGTCTGCGACGCCGATCCTTCCGCAGCGCGCTTCGAGACTTCAAGTCGGGTTTCGGCCATACTGACGAGCATGGGCTTCGAAATCCGGTTCCTCACCCAGGACGATATCGAGCAGGCCTTCCGGCTCGACCAGCAGGTTTTCAACCTGCCGGAGAAGCGCCGCGAGCTCTGGATCAAGCGGGCGGTACCGGAACGCAAGCACGGGGCCTTCGCCAACGATCGGCTGGTGGCCACGACGCACGTCCACGCCTTCGGCCAGTTCTTTGGCGGGCGTTCGGTGCCGATGGGCGGCGTGGGTGACGTGGCCGTCGCCCCCGAGCACCGCGGCAAGGGATTGGCCCGCCGCCTCATGACCGAGGCACTCCAGGCCATGCGGGCCCGGGGCGAGGTCATCTCGGCACTCTTCCCGGCGACGACGACGCTCTACCGGGGCGTCGGCTACGAACTGGCGGGCGCCGCCGTCTGGCACCAGGTGTCGCCGCGGGTGCTACGCGACCTCCGCGGGCCCACCGGCCTCGAGACGCGCCGCATCGAGAAGGGCGACGACCCGGCGGGGATTCGCGGCTGCTACGAACGCGTCGCGCCAGAAATCAACGGCTGGCTGGATCGCGACGATCGGCGCTGGCAATCGCTCTGGGACTGGTGGCACTCGGGGCATTAC
Source organism: uncultured delta proteobacterium (assembly GCA_963766175.1). GTDB lineage: Bacteria > Myxococcota_A > UBA9160 > UBA9160 > UBA6930 > CAVXZE01. Next base: position 133,804 of record CAVXZE010000010.1, on the reverse strand, counting down.
GTCTGCGCCTGCGAAAACCCAGCCGGCGAGGTCGAGGCCTACCTCGCCTATCGCCACGAACCCACCCCTCCCGGCGCTGTCGGCGACTACGGCCTGCGCGTCGAGCAGATCGTCGCGGCCACGCCCGAGGGGCTCCGGGCGGTGTGGTGGACACTCGCCTCTTCCGCCTCGCTCGTCGACGCCGTCACCTTCGCCGCCTCACCCGAAGACGCGCTCCTGCTCCTGATGCCGGAGCAGCGCATTGCCGTGCGTGGGCAGGTGCGCTGGATGCTCCGGATCATCGACGCGCCGGCCGCCATGACCGCGCGCGGCTACCCCCCGTCCCTGAAGATCGAGGTTCCACTCGCCATCCAGGACGCGATCCTTGCCGACAACAGCGGCGACTGGACGCTGCAGGTGGCCGAGGGCGAAGGGCGCCTCGAGCCCGGCGGACGAGGCGGCCCCCGGCTCGGAATCGGCGCCCTCTCGTCCCTCTATACGGGTTGGGCGAGCACCGCCACGCTCTCACGCGCCGGGCTCCTCGAGGGCGGCTCTGCCATCCAACTCCGGGCACTCGATGCGGCCTTCGCCGGCCCGACACCCTGGATGATGGAGGAGTTCTGATACGGCTCATTGCCAGGCCGGGTGGGACGCCTTCATGAAGCGCAGCATCATCAGCATCGAGGCGATGTCGTCGACGCCCGCCGGGTCCGACAGGGTGCTCTCGTACCAGAGGTACTCGGTCTTCGGAGTCTCGCTCACCGCCAGGATTCGCGCGCGCACCTGGTAGTCCCGCTCGATGAGTACCGGGCCTTTCAGATGCTGGATCTCGATGGCCCCGTAGAGACCCACGCCGTACTTCCTCTCGGGCGGCAGTAGCTCCTGCTGCACGCGGGTCATGGCGTCCACCACCAGGCTGGGCGGCGCGATCGGTCCGCCCCACGAGCTCTCACGCCCGTAGTCGAGCAGGGGCTCGACGATAACGGACAGGCGCCTCTCCAGCCTCTCACGCGTGGCCTTTGTCGGTACCGGCTCGCTCTCGCGGCCCAGCTCCAGGTCCGAAAGGATGCGTAGATCCTTCGGTGCAGGAACCTGCTGGATGCGCAGCCGCAGCACCGAGGCGGGATCCGGCTCTCCGACGGAGGCGGTCCCCTCGGCCACGCGCTGGCCGTCCTCGTGATCCATCCAGACCTCGGACCGTGCGTCGTCGTGCACCGCGGGATCCGGCTCGGGTCTGCGGGAGAAGCACTGGACCTTTTCCCGGTCGGTGGTCGCGTACCGGAAGTAGAGCGACAGCCCGCCGGTCTGCCACCAGCGCTTTCCGAACAGGTGCGTCAGCAGCGGCGGAAACTGCTCCATGTGGAGCGATCCCGCCACCGTGCCCCCGCGAAGGCCCAGCTTCACTGCGGTGGCATCGTCGTGGATGCTGCCCTTGATGGCCTGTTCGAGGTTTCGGGGCTCTCGCAGCGGTCCGGCAATCGCGCCGTCCTCGCGCTCGGTCGCCGCGAACGGAGAATCGTTCAGCATGGCGGATCGGCCCTCCTGGCTTCGGGTGCTCCCCGATTCTCTCACAATGGAGAGCCCGTAGGAAGCCCTCACCAGCACCGCCTCGGCCCGATCCGGTATGCTCGGGAAGAGCTGCGGAGGTGTCTCCAGCACCATGGCAGTGGGAGGTCGAGTTGTTCTCGAGTCCGGATCGTGAGCTGCTGAGAGATCTGGCCCGGCGCGTCGCCGAATTCGCCGAGCTTCCGATTCAGGCCGAGCGGCGCGAGCTCTGGAGGCAACACAACGGCCTGAGGGCCGTCCGACCGATGCTGCTGGTCTTCCCCGAAGGATCGTGGGTGGAGCTGATGCCCTTCAAAAGCCTGCGCTGCGAGCACCCCGTCGCGCGCCTCTTCGAAATGGAGCTCCGGCAACGCCTCTACTACCACGAGCACTTCTGCGACGACACCGTGATCGAGCGGGAATGGATCGTCAACAAGGCGATTCGACACAGCGGCTGGGGTCTCGCGCCCAGGCGCCGCCACAGCGACACCGAGCGCGGCGCCTGGGCGTTCGAGCCCGTGATCGTGGCTCACTCCGATCTCGAGAAGCTTCGCTTCCCCGAGATCGAGCACGACGAAGCCGAGACACAGAGGAGATGGGAGGTCGCCGGAGATCTCTTCGGCGACATTCTCGAGATCAAGCTGAAGGGCATCGCGCACATGTCCTATCACCTGATGAACGAGTACACCGGGCTACGAGGCCTCGAACAGGTGATGATGGACATGATCGAGGCGCCGGAGATGCTCCACGACGCCATGAGCTTCTTCGCCGAAGGCCATCGCCGCATCCTCGATCAGTGCATCGAGCAGAATCTGCTGTCGGCCAACAACGATTCCACCTACAACAGCACCGGTGGAAACGGCTACACCGATGAGCTTCCCCGGCCGGGCTACGAGCCCGATTGCACCCGCCCCTGCGACATGTGGGCCAGCGCCGAGGCCCAGGAGATGGCCCAGGTCTCTCCCCGAATGCACGATGAGTTCATCCTGCAGTACGAGAAGCGCCTGCTCGAACCCTTCGGCCTGACTGGCTACGGCTGCTGCGAGGATCTCAGCGGCAAGCTCGACTCCGTGCTCGCGATTCCCCAGATCCGCCGCATCTCGATCTCTCCCTTCGCCGACGTCGAGCGCAGCGCCGAGAAGCTCGGTCGTCGTGCGATCCTCTCCTGGAAGCCTCAGCCTGCCCAGCTGATCGGGAAATTCCACGAGGGTCGGATACGCGAGTATCTTCGGCACGGGATCGAAGTCTCCCGCGCAAACGACTGCGTCCTCGAGATCATCCTCAAGGACACCCACACCTGCGAGCACACGCCGGAGCGCTTCGACCACTGGCTCGAGATCGCGCGCCAGGAGATCGAGCGCGTCTCTTCCTGAGGCGAAATCGTCGCGTCTACTTCAGCTTGTCGGCGACGTAGGCATCGTAGGTCTGGGTCCGCCCTCCGAGAACGTCGTCGATCGAATCGCCGTCGGAGCGGATCATCTCCCCAGTGCGCAGGAACCGGCCGATCGCGCCCTTGGTGGTAGCCATAGCGACCGGCGGCCGCGTCGCCAGCTTCTCGGCCAGCTCTGTCGCGGCGGCTTCCGTTCGACCCGGCTCGACCACCTCGTGCACGATGCCGTACGCCTTGGCGGTCTCAGCATCGATGTTGGTGCCGAGCAGGCAGAGCTCGCGCAGCCGCGCCGGTGAGACGAAGCGCGCCAGCGGAACGATGGCGACCGGGCCGAATTCGATCTCCGGATGGCCGAAGCTGGCGCGGGTCGAGGCCACGATGAAGTCCGCTGTGAGCGCAAGGTCGAAGCCGCCCGCCAGCGCCGGCCCATCGACGGCGGCGACCATCGGCTTGGGGAAGAGATAACAGGCCTCGAAGAACTCGGCGAAGCGATGAAGGAACGACTTCCCGCCGCTATCCATGCCTTCCTTCAAGTCGAAGCCGGCGCAGAAGATGCCGTCGCCACCTGCCAGCACGACGGCGTTCACGTCCGCGTCCTTCACCAGCCGGGCAAAGGCGTCCTCCAACTCGTCGCGCATCGCCATGCTGAGGGCGTTCTTCTTGCTCTCCCTCCGCAGCGTCAGCCGCGCGACGGAGTCTTTCGGTTCGCCCAGTTCGAGAAACTCGTATGACATGGCGTCTCCTCTGCTTCCAGCGCCTCTTGGCTCTATCCCTCTCTCGACGACAGCTCCCGCACGTCGCGGAGCAGCCCCTCGATGTCCGCCTCTACGGTCTGCCAGGAGCACATGAAGCGGGCGCCGCCGGCGCCGATGAAGGTATAGAACTGCCAGCCCCGCTCGCGAAGTCCCTCCAGCACCACTCCCGGGAGCTGGGCGAAGACGGCGTTCGCCTGGGTCGGGGCGAGGATCTCGACGCCCTCCACGTCTCGCAGTCCGGACTCCAGACGCAGGGCGCAGGCGTTTGCGTGTCGTGCGTGCTCGAGCCACGCGCCGCCCTCCAGCAGGCCCACCCAGGGCGCGGCGATGAAGCGCATCTTGGAGTGAAGCTGACCGGCCTGCTTGCAGCGGTAGGCGAAGTCCTGGGCCAGCTCCCGGTCGAAGAAGACGATTGCGTCGCCCACGGGCATTCCGTTCTTGGTGCCACCTAAGCACAGGACCTCGACACCCACCTTCCAGGTGATCTCCTTGGGGGATACTCCGAGCGTCGCGACGGCGTTCGCGAAACGGGCACCGTCCATGTGGAGGCGGAGCCCCAGCCGACGCGCGGTCTCGCTGACCGCATCCAGCTCTGCGACGCTGTAGACGGTACCCATCTCGGTGGCCTGGGTGATGCTGAGGACGCGCGGCTTCGGGAAGTGGATATCCGTCCGGCGCTCGACGGTGTGGCGCACGCGGTCGAGATCGATCTTGCCGTCTTCGCCACCCACCAGGAGCACCTTGGTCCCGTTGGAGAAGAACTCCGGCCCGCCGCACTCATCGGTCTCCAGGTGCGCCTCCTGGTGACAGATGATGCTGTGGTAGGACTCGCACATGGCCGCCAGGCTGATCGAGTTGGCAGCCGTTCCGTTGTAGACGAAGAAAACCTGGCAGTCGATCTCGAATACCTCGCGCAGCAGATTGCACGCCCGATCCGTCCATTCATCCTCGCCGTAAGCGGGTGCGTGACCGGCGTTTGCAGCCTGGAGGGAGACCCACGCTTCGGGGCAGATTCCCGCGGCGTTGTCGCTGGCAAATTGCAGGCGCTGGCGCGGCGCCGAGACTCGAGCCTTGGTCATTTCTCGCCTTCCTTCAGCATCACGCGAAGCTCCCGCTTCAGGACCTTGCCGACCGCGCTGGTCGGGAGCGCATCGACGAAGTCGATCCGCTTCGGCACCTTGTAAGGGGCCACCTTCTCCCGCATGTAGCTGGCGATCTCCTCCCGGGTTTTCTCACCCTTCTCGATGCCTGGCTGCAGCACCACGGCCGCCGCCACGATTTCGGACCCGGGTCTCTTGGGATCGGGCAGGCCAATGGTGGCAGCCACGTCGACGCTGGGATGTTCCATCAGGACCTCGTCCACCGTCCGGGTGAAGACCTTGTACCCCGAAACGATGACCATGTCCTTCAGCCGGTCCACGACGTAGAAGTAGCCATCCTCGTCCATCTTGCAGATGTCACCGGTGTAGATCCACCCATCCCGCAGCGTGTGCGCCGTCTCCTCCGGTCTGTTGTGGTAGCCGGCGGTGAACACCTGAGGCCCCTTCGCCACGAACTCTCCGGGTTCGCCCACAGGGACGATCTCCCCCGTCTCCGGATCGACCAGCTTCACCTCGGTGTCGGGATAGGGTATTCCGACGGAGCCGAACTTCTTCAAACCGTAGCGCGGCTGACTGGTGGTGATCGGGTTCGTCTCGGTCATCCCGAAAACCTCGATCAGCTTGCCCTCTCCCACCACCCGTTCGAACTCCTTGATGTACTCGGCGGGAAAGGGCATGGCACCGGCAAGGAACCACTTGACGCCCGAGAAGTCGAGCTCTCGAAACGCCGGCCTCTTCAGCAGCTCGAGAAACACCGTGGGAACGTTGCCGATCCCGGTGGGCCTGTACTTCTTGATCGCAGAAATGATGAATTCGAGATCCCTCGGATTGGGAATCGCCACCTGGGTGAGGCCCCCGAGCAGGCACACCTTTGCCATGAAGAGACCCGCGTGGTGAAACATGGGAAAGGCCGACAGCAGAATATCTTCTCCGATCCCCGAGTCCAGCCAGACCCGGATCTGGTTGAAGTGGCGAACGAAGTTCTCGTGACTGAGCACCGCGCCCTTCGGCGGCCCGGTCGTGCCGCCCGTATACTGCATCATGATCGGGGCCTCGAAGGCCACCTTCTCCTCGACCCTGCTTTCGGGCATTTTTCCGAGAAGGTCCCGAAACCGCTCTACCTCGATCCCTGGGATGGGTTCCACCTTCCCCTTCGGGAGCTTCTTGAGAAGCCTGCCCACCAGCCGTTTGACGGTGGGGAGAAAGTCTCCGGTCTCTGCGACGGCGATCGCCCGCACCCCGGTCCGCTCTGCCACCTCCTGCACCTTGCCGAAGAGTGCATCGAGTGTCAGCAGCGCCTTTGCCCCGGAGTCGTTGAGCTGATACTCCAGCTCTTCCGGAGTGAGCAGGGGACTCACGCCCGAGAGCACGCATCCGGCCTTCTGAATCCCGAGCACGGCGATATAGAAGGCGGGGATGTTGGGGAGATTGACCCCGACGACGTCCCCGGGCTCCAGTCCGCTCTTCTTCAGATAGTGGGCGAACTTGTTGGATAGAACGTCGATTTCGGAAAACGTGATGGACGCACCCATGTAGTACAGGGCCACTCTGTTGGCGCATTGCTCCACGGCCTCGCGGAAGAGCTCTGCGAAGGTCGTCGTCGGGTAGTCGAGACTCGGCGGAACGTGCGGGTCGTAGAATTTCAGCCAAGGCTTCTTCGCGTACGGATTCTCGACCTCTTCGCTCATGCGAGAAACTCCCTGCACATATTGATTCTTTCCATGGCCAAACGCCCCCAGCTCTCGCCTTCCGTCTCAGTCGCCTCGCCGGACGACCACCGGAAGCTCCAGATAGGACGCATGGGCGAGATTGCGCTCCACGGTGATGACGGGATCTCCCTCGGCCGGGATGCGAGCGAAGTTGTCCGCGTCGTGGCCGGCGATGGACACCCGCAGCCGCCAGCCCTTGGGGATCAGCACCGAGGTCGGCAACAGACCGAAGCTGAGCTCGACGACCTCTCCCGGCACCAACGGAGCGCCGTCGGCCCGCTCGAAGCTGTGATACGGCTCCCAGGTGCGGTACGGCGGTCTCTCCCGGCTGACCTTCCGGTGCAGGGCGCGCAGCTGGCCGTCGGTCAGGTAGACGATCCGGCCGTCGGGCGCCTCGGCGTCCAGGTACACGTAGAAGGCGCCGTCCTCGTGGGTCGAGCGTATCCGCAGCGTGACGATCGCATGACCGGTGATCTCCATCTCGCGCGCGAGCGGCTCGCTCCGGTAGGAGAGCAGCTTCGGGACCTGCTCGGCGCGCCGGTCGTAGACCACGTCGCTGCCATCGAGCTGGGTGTACCAGCGGTTGGTGGTGCCGCTCGTCGCGCTCCAGTCCACTGCGTACTCGTCCGAACCTTCCGATTCGCGCGGGGGCGCCTCCGAGAGCCCGTAGTCCGCGGCCAGGTAGTAGCGCTGCATGGTGGTTCCCTCGGGCGGCCAGACCGCGGTGGTCTTCCACTTTCCCTCGCCCGCAGTGTAGTAGTGCAGCAGCTTGTCGGACATGACGCCGTTGTCGATTTCCTTCAGGTAGTGATCCAGGAAGCGCAGGCAGTCGAGCATCTGATCGCTCTTGCTCGGCTCGAGCGCCGCATCCACGGGCTTGAAGGGGTCCGCGTCGGCGCGCGCGCCGTGGCTCCAGGCGCCGATCACGGCGCGCTGGAGATTGCTGTAGGTGAAGAAGTGACGCAGGACCGCATTGGCCGTCCCCGCATCGAGCCAGCTGCCCCAGAGATAGTAGGCGGCGCCCGAACGCTCCGCAGCTTCGCGGTAGGTATGCAAGCTGATGGTGTCGACGGTGATGTCGAAGCCCTCGGGAATATCGTCGCGGTAGGTGACGCTGTGTGCCAGAGCCAGGAGGTGGCCGTTTCCGGCATGCTCCGCGATGGCAGCGCGCAACAGCGAGCGATCGCGGTCCGCGTCCACCGGTTTGACGCCGCGCAGCATGAGCTTGGCGAGGACACCTTCCCCTTTCAGTGCGATGACCTTTCGCGTGTCGTTGGTATCCAGTGCCCAGTTGCTCTCGTTCCAGAGCGAAATGAACCCGCTGTTGACGATGCCGCCGGGAAAGGGCAGATCGATGTACTCGTCGAATTCGATGAAGCGAGGCACCACAGCCTTCACGGCCGGGTGATTGGCGATGGGTAGGGATGCCGCGGCATTGCCGCGATAGGAGATGCCCTGCGCACCGACCTTTCCGTTCGACCACGGTTGCTCCACGATCCACTGCACCACGTCGTGGCCAGCGTCGTGCGCCTCCTGAGGCGTGTAGGAGATCGGCCACGAGCCGAAGGAGGCACCGGTTCCCCGCACGTCCATCTGGACGACGGCGTAGCCGTTGCTGGTGAAGAACCCGACGAACTCGTCGCGGTTGAAGAGGCTCGCCGGCCAGCGCAGCGAGATGGCTCGCCAGTAGCGCGTCATCTGCATGACCGTCGGGATCTTCGCGTCCGCAGGCAGTCCCTTCGGGAGATGGACGTCGATGGCCAGTCTGGTTCCATCCTGGGCGCTCACGTAGAGCGCCTTCGTCGTGTATCCCCGATAGCCAGGCCCTGCGTAGCCGGGGTACCCTCCGAAGTCGCCGGCCGACTGGGCGAGGCCTGCGGGCGCGAACGCGAGGCCGAGACACTGCCACAGGGCCAGCCCCCACACCGTAGACCCCAAAATTCGAAGCTGCAGCGTCAGCTTTGCAGGTAGGTCTCCGGCCATATCACGCGTCCTTTTCGAGGGGATGGTTCTAAGATTCGATTCGCGACTCGTTCTCAGAGGCCGGGATGGCGCGCCTTAGACCCCACGCTACGTCATCCGACGGGCGAGTGTCAGCAGCCACCCGCGGATGACGCAAGCGCCCGGCTTAGCAGCTCGATTTCAGCCGGCGTCGGCAGACTCAGGTTCGGAGAGAGGCTGACGTCGAGGCTGATCGAGAAAGATCGGAGACGACCAGGCGCGCTCCGAGACGGGCGCCAGGCAGTCTTCGGTGAAGGGGGTGCGGTAGTCGCCGTAGCAGGGCTCGATGCGAACGGCGTTGCCCTCCGCGTCGAACTCGGTACGGAGATTGGCGCCGTTGATGGCCGGGGTCTCCTCCTGGATCGCCCGGGCGTAGTAGAGCACGTCGCGCCCGGAGTTTGGGTACTCGGGGTCCTGGAAGGTGACGGCACAGCCCCGAGGGTCCGGCTCGCACTCGAACCGCCTCCAGGGGTCTTCGATCAGCGCCCCCACCCCCTCGCCAGAGTGCACCTGGGGTCGGATGCGGACGATCTCGATGGCCGCGATCGAGAGCCGCTCGTCGCCCGGGTGGTAGCACTCGCCCCGGCACAGCCGCTCCAGTCGCTGGGGTGAGAGCGCATCGACGCTCTCCTCTGGACACCCGGGCCGCTGCTCGAGGGACCCGATCGCCCGCACCTCGAATCGCGGAATGCCGTCGAAGTCGAGCGCGCTCCCCATCGGCAGCTCGCCGCCGGGCGCATTCAGAAGGTCGAACCAGAGGAGGATCCGTGGCCCGCTGGTTCCATAGACCTCCCGGCGCCCGAATGCATCCCAGATCGCCTCGCGGCTTCGGCCTTCGCTATGGGCGGCCACCAACCCGCCCGTGTAGAAGAAGCTCGCGACCCGCTCGGTGTCCCGCTGCATCAGCCCGCCCTTGATCTCGACGGGTTGCGGCTCCTGAGGATCGGCCTCCGCGCCCAGCCTCGCGAGCCCCGCGTAGAACTCCGAGCGCACGCCCGTGAGGTCGGTCATGAGACGCCGCTCGTACTGCTTGTAGCCGGTTCCGGGGCGGGCCTTGTGGTTGTCGCTCGAAGCGATGAAGCCGTAGCGAAAGCGCAGCGGCTTCCCGTCTCCGTCGGTCTCCTCGAGGTTCGAGAGGGCCATGGCGTACTGAACGGTTTCCCGGGGGCGCTGACCAAAGGCGGGCTTGAAGCAGTCGCGACACTGCCCGCAGTCGAGCCAGTCCTCCCCGGTCGTGTCCGGAAACACCAGATGCGGCGTTACGTTGGCCTCGAGCGCGAACCGCTTCGCCTCCTCTACCCGCGCTTCGCACTCCGACTCGGGGAGGTCGCCGCAGCGCTCCCGCATGATCTCACCGGCGCGCCAGCAGCAGGGGAGATAGCCGGGTGTCGGCGCGGGGCAGACCTTCTTGCCGTCCTCGTCGAGCTCGAACTCGCGCCAGGAGCGGTACTCCTCGGAGTTCCCGTGACCCGACATGATTTCGATCAGCGTCTGACGCTGGGGATCGTGCATGGCGCGGGTCAGCTGCTTGTCCATCGAGACGCCGGGGGGCGTGTAGATTCCCCAGGCGGTCCCATGGGGAATCACCAGCGCGTCGTAGCCCCACTGCCGGAGCTTCTCGAAGAGCAGATCCGGCGTCGTGGCGCTCTCCCTGCAGTCCGGCGGCAGCGATCGCGTATCCACGCCCTTGGGACAGAGCGGCGTCTCGGAGAGCGCGTCCAGCAGCCACAGGAAATCCGAATACTCCCTCCAGCCCATGGGATCCACCCAGCGAGCCGGTCCGACCGTCTCGAAGCCGGAGACCAGGCCTCCCTCTCCCTCTACGGAGCCGATCGGACGAGCCGGAAGCTCCTCCTCCCCGGTGCCCGGGAAGATCACGTTCTTGTGTCCAAAGTGACTCTCGGGAGAGAGGCCCACCTGCGTCCACTCGAAGCCGGTGAGAGCAACGAGGTCGGGATCGGAGCGCTCGCCTCCTCGCGCGTTGCACTGACGGATGCTCTCCTTCACCGCCCCCCAGTGCTCCGGTGTCAGGTTCTCGGCGTGGTCGGTGAGGGCGTAGAAATCCAGAGCCGAGCAGTAGCGCGCGAAGTCGCAGGCGTCGGCGGGCGGATGCGCGCCCTCCCCTCCCAGCAACGGGAGGGAGTAGAGAAAAGCGTCGAAGGAAAAGGTGGTATGGACGTGGAGATCGCCGAAGAGGATCGACTTCGAGGGGCCTCCGGCCTCGGCGCGAGTCGCGATCGCGTTCCCCGCACTGGCCTGCCGCTCGGCCGCCGCAGCCAGGGTAGCCTCTGAGCGACCCCGGCCCTTGATCTCCCCCGCGGTCCGGTCGCTACCGCCGCAGGTGGTCAACAGGCACGCAAAAAGGAGCACGGGAAACACGCGTCGAAACATCGGAAGCATCATGGGTCACTCCGAGCGCTCATTCGCGGAGTCTCACGGCGAGTGAGCCTCCCATTCATGGCTGGCCTAGCCGTTCACCAACTGATAGACGTTGTACTCGACGGCGTTCGGCAGGACCCGCCCCTCCGCCACGGCGACGATGCGATTGATCCACTCGTAGCGGGGATCGCCCGTCTCGAAGCGGGGCTGGGTCATGAAATAGGTGTCTCCGTAGTCCGTCTCCTTGCCCTCGGCGAGGGCGGAGGCGACCTTCTCGTTCAGTTCCAGCACGCCGTGATAGTGGATGTAGATTCGGGCTCCGTCGTCGGTTTCGAGGGTGCCTCGCACATCCAGGTAGCCGGTCCCGTTGGCGTCCACCAGCAGCCAGTCGGCCCCGCTGGCGAGGAGCTTCCCCCGCAGCCGGGGTCCCTTTGCGGTGCCTCCGAGTACGTCGAAGATGGACCTCGTCCCGAAGGGTCCGGCGCCGACCTCCACCGGCGGCTTCAGATCCGCGCGGTACGTCATCAAGTGCTCGAGCTTCATGGCAATCTCCTGGAACCCACCGTCTGCGCAGCTCCCTCCGCGCCTGGGTTTCCGGCGAGGATAGCCAAGACGGAAATCGATCAGGAGTCGGCCTGGCAGGCCGCAACGGGCACCCGGCCCCTCGCACCCTTCACCTCGACTGGAATCGCGTTCACGGTCACTCCCGCGCCGCGCGCCGCAGGAACACTCCCGCCATGTCCGCCATGACCTGAGCCCCGAGGACGATATCCGCCTCCGCGGTGTCCTCGGCCACGTCGTGACTGCGGCCGCCAATGCTGGGTACGAACAGCATGGCGGCGGCCAACCGGCTGCTCAGCACCATGGCGTCGTGCCCCGCGCCACTCGGCATCAGGAGAGGCTCCTCCCCCCGTGCGCGCGCCGCCGCCACCATCAGATCGGCCAACTCCGTGTCCAGAGCCGTCGGTGTCAGGCCCAAGGCATGAGTCGCCTCGGCCGTCACGCCGCCGCGGCCGTCCGCCGCGGCCACCGTCGCCTCGATCTCCGCCTCCATCCGGTCGAGCGCCTCCACCGACTGGTCGCGGAACTCGATCAGCACCTCGGCGGAGCCCGGCACCACGTTGCCGACCCCGGGATGGAAGGCCACCTTCCCCAGGTTCCAGACGCCGTCGGCGCCGCGCGTCGTCTCGAGGCGCGGCCGGAGCTCGTGGCAGAATTCGATCAGCGCGGCGCCGGCATCCCTGCGCAGGTGCATCGGGGTGGTGCCAGCGTGATCTGCCTGCCCGGTGAAAGTGACCCGGATCCGGCGGATACCGACGATTCCGGTGACGACACCAATCCTTCTGCCCTCCGCCTCCAGACGTGGACCCTGCTCGATGTGGGCCTCCAGATAGGCGAGGTGTCGATCCGGGTCCAACCCGACGAATGGGCGACCGGCGTAGCCGGCCTCGACCAGCGCCTCGCGCAGGCTTCTGCCCCCCTCGTTCCTTGCGGCCTCGATCTCCGCTTCGGACAGGTACCCGCAGAAGGCTCGACTTCCAGCCATCCCCAGGTAGGCGGACTCCTCGTCGGCGAAGGAGATCACGTCGACTCCCCATCGCTCCGGCTCGCCGGATTCACTCCGAGCGCGCGCGATCTCGAGGCCGTAGAGCACGCCCAGCGCACCGTCCAGCCAGCCTCCTCTCGGCACGGTGTCGGTGTGGGAGCCGATCAGGAGCGCGCGTTCGGCGCCGCGAGCCTGGCCGAGCACGTTGCCGATTCCGTCGATGCGGGCATCGAGCCCGGCGTCGGACATCCTCCGCACCAGCCAGTCGCGCGCCTCGCGATCCTCCTCTGAGAGGAAGGGCCGATGCACACCGATACCGCAGCGGCCGAACTCCGCCAGCTCCCGGAGATCCGCCAGGAGGCGATCGCCGTCGATCCGCATGCCTCCCGTCCCCCTCGATTCCGGGCGCGCTCCAGCGCACGGATCACTCATCCCGGTACTCCGGCTTCTTTTCGTCGGCCCACGCGGCCATGGCGGCAGCAGCGTCCTTCGTTCGTACCGCGAGCACCTGGTTGCGGTTCTCGATGTGGATGGCGGCTTCCAGGGACATTCCCGACTGCACCTGGTCGAACACCTCCTTGGTGAGACGCAGACCGAAAGGCGTGGCCGAGTCGATCATCTGCTGAGCCATCTCCAGGGCGGCTTCCAGCAGCTGGTCTCGCTCCACCAGGCGGCTTACCAGACCGATCTCGAGCGCTTCGGGCGCGTATACCATGCGGCCCGTGTACATCAGCTCGGCCGCCAGCGCGGATCCGAGGAGCTTGGGCAGGAAGTAGCTGCTCCCCATCTCGCCTCCGCCCAGCCCGATCCTCGTGAACGCGCAGTTGAACTTCGCCTCGGGCGCGGCGATTCGCAGGTCGCAGGCCAGCGCGATGGAGAGACCCCCGCCGGCTGCCGCACCATTGACGGCAGCGATCAGCGGCTGTGGAATTCTGCGCAGCCTCACGATCAGACCGCCATAGGCCTGCTGCATGCGATACTGGTCCTGCAGAGCCCCCAGCCCCTCCTGCCACGGACCGTTTTCGCCTCCCTCGGCCGCCTTGAGATCGAAGCCGGAGCAGAACCCCCGCCCCGCACCGGTCACGATCACCACGCGCGTATCCAGATCGGACTCCAGCTCGTCCAGGACGGCGCTCCACTCGCGCATGACCTGGAAGGAGAGCGCGTTGAAGCGCTCCGGCCGGTTCATGGTGACGACGGCGACATGGGGCCTCGGACGGTCGAACTCCACCTGAGTCATGCTCCCGACATGATGGCCAGTACCCGTCGACACGTCCACCCCAAAACCTCATCTTCTCTCCTCAGCGGCATCGAGGGGCACGGCAGGCAGCGGCTGCACTCGATCGATCGCACTCTTGCCGAAAGGATCGTCATGCCCAGGACCGCCTGGCTCGCACTTCTACTCGTCCTTCCACTCACCCAGGCAGGCGCCGAAACGCTCGAGCTTGCCAATGGCGACAAGCTGTCGGGTGAAGTCATCGAGCGGACCGAAGATCGGATCGTGCTCGAGCATGCCGTGCTGGGTCGCGTGGCAGTGCCCACAGCGCAGCTCAAGCCCCCGGAGCCCGCGACCCGCGGGCTCTTCGGCACCCGGTTCTTGCGCGGCTGGAAGCGAAGCGTCGAGATGGGCTTGAGCGGGGCCAGCGGCAATTCGGAGACCAAGGATCTGCGCGCCGGAGTCAACCTCGGCTACGAGGACGAAACCCGGCGCTGGAAATTCGAAGCCCGCTACCTCTTCAGCGAGCAGGACCACGACACCAGCCAGAACAACTTTCGCGCCATCCTCAACCGCGATTTTCTGCGCCCCAACTCTCGCTGGTTCTTGTTTGCGGGCGGCCGCTACGACTGGGACGATTTCCAGAGCTGGGATCACCGGCTCACGCTCGGCGGCGGACCCGGCTACGAGCTCTTCACCTCGGAGAGCTTCGACCTGCGCACTCGCGTCGGCCCCAGCCTCACCATCCAGCGGGGCGATGACGACGACGTGAAAGGCGAGCTGATGCTCGGTCTGGAGGCCGTCTGGCGCATCAGCGACTCTCAGACGCTGAATCTGACCAACAGCGTCTTCCCGGCGCTGAGCGACCCAGGCGGCTTCCGCAACGTTACCAATGCAGATTGGACCATCCAGCTGAGCGAGCGCTACCCGCTGGCCCTCAAGCTCGGGATCGAGAACGATTACGAGTCGGATGTGGATCCGGATACGGAAGAGAATGATCTCAAGTACTACGGATCGCTGTTGGTCAACTTCTGAGAAGGGTACGAGCGGTCTCGCAGCGGCCGTCGGTGGAGACCGAGACGCGAGTCTCAGATGAAGGGACGACGGTCGAGTACCAAGCGCAGTGGCCGATCGCTGCGAAGCCGATCCCCGAGCACGGCCTGGAGCTCCGCCAGCGCGCACACGGTCCCGAAGAGGGAGTGGAGATCGTCGAGTCCATCATCGGTCTCGGGATCGAGAGAGTTGAGAAAGGCGACGTGGCGCTCGGCGAAGGCCGCCAGGGCGCTGTAGGCGTCCGCGACGCGGTGCTCGCAGCGTCGCAGGCTGCGCGTCAGGCAGTAGACCCAGTCGATCTCTGCGAAGCCCACGAAGCGAGACAACGGGAACAGCTCCTTCTCGAAGATCCGCAGGCAGGTCTCGACCAGCCCCTCGGGGTGGGGCAGGCCACGCCGCGCGTGCTCGAAATTGAAGAGGTAATGGAAGGTTCCAGCCAGGTGGGGGAACAGCAGCGGTTCGTCGTCGGGCATTCGCGATACGCACCCGCGCCGGAGGAGCCCCGTGGGCGCATCCACCTCGCGTGCGAGCCAAGCGAAGTAGCGCTTCTCCCAGCCGGCGTCGACGTCGCCGACCAGGACCAGGGCCGCGTACAGCCCGGCGCCGCGATGGGCTTCGAGCCACGGGTTGCCCGCCCAGTCGAGGGCGTCCAGGAACGCCTCCATCGCGGCTGGCTCCCGAAGCGACGCCAGACCTTGGAGCGGATGGCGCGGGCCCGCGTCGAGCAGCTCGAGGGCCGCAACGCAGTGGGCGGTGGTGTGAATCGGGTGGTGAGTCGCCTCGCGGAACAGTCCGTCTTCCGGGTCCTGGAGGCTCTGGAGCGTGTCCACCCAGGCGCTTCGCTCCTCGGAGGAGCGCGGCAGGCTGCCGAGGGTGTAGAGCAGATTCACCGCATCCGCGCAGCCGTAGGGATTCAGGCCGAGGTCGCGCGAACCCGAGGCATTCGGGCGCGTCCAGCGGGCGTATGCGCCCGGAGGGCCGAGCGCGTGTCGGGCGACGAGTGCCTCCACCGTGTGGAGGAATGGCTGAAGATTGCAGGGGAGATCAGACGAGCCAGCCATGCTGCGGGAGGATAGCGCGCCATGGGTCGACGGGGGCCAACCCCCTGTGCGGCAAGGCAGGGTATCGGGTTATCGTCTCCACACCGCGGGAATTCAGGACTCACAGAGGCAGACACGATGAGCGCAAGACCGGCAGACGATCCGTTCTGCGACCGTGAAGTGCCGCAATGGTTTCGCGATGCCAAGCTGGGAATCTTCGTCCACTGGGGCGTCTATTCGGTGCCCGCGTGGGCCCCGCCGGCGGGTCCGAAGGGCGATGCCGGTACGCAGCTGCTCGACCTGTTCCGTATCGACGCAGAGAGCATGCAGGACGCCGACAGGCAGCGAAACGAATGCCTGGCGCGCCTTCTCGAGATCCTGGGCTTCGAAAATGTGGCCATCGACAAGGTGATCGAGAAGCTCGTCGGTGAGAACGCCTATGCCGAGTGGTACTGGAACACGCTCTCGATCTCGAGCTCGCAGACCGCGCAACACCACAGAGACACCTGGGGAGATCGCCCCTACACGGACTTCGCCGAAGATTTCGTGGCGGCGAGCTCCCGGTGGAATCCCGAAGACTGGGCTTCGCTGATGCGCGAGGCCGGCGCCCGATATTCCGTACTGACCACCAAGCATCACGACGGCTACTGCCTCTGGCCTTCCCAGGTACCGCATCCCAGAGGGTGGAACCACTGGCGCTCTTCCCGCGATCTCGTCGGAGAGTACGCTCGCGCCCTCCGCGAAGCCGGGCTGCGATGCGGCCTCTACTACAGCAGCGGACTGGACTGGAGCATCAAGGGCCTCCCCACCCTTCCGCCGTTCGGGGACGATTCGATCCTGCAGTCCGATGGGGAGATCGCCTACGTAGACGGGCAGTGGCGCGAGCTCTTCGAGCGCTATGCACCGGACCTCATCTGGCCCGATATCGCCCATCCCACTGCGGACGATGTGCACGCTCTGCTGGCTGACTACTACGACCGGGTGCCCCACGGCGTGGTCAACGATCGACTGCAAACCACCGACACCGCGGAGCCAACCCGCCACTGGGACTACCGAACCACCGAGTACTTCTGCCCGAAGCACGTCTCCGAGGACGTCTGGGAGGAATCTCGCGGCGTCGGCGCCTCCTTCAGCTACAACCAGCAGGAGGATGACGGGACCTCGGTGCTCAGCGTGACCGAGCTCGTGCACCTGCTCGCGGATCGGGTGAGCAAGAACGGAAACCTTCTTCTGGGCGTCGGTCCAAAGGCGGATGGCTCCATTCCCGAATTGCAGGCGGATCGGCTGCGAAGCTTGGGGCGCTGGCTACGAGTGAATGGCGAGGCGATCTATGAAACTCGACCATGGAGAACGCACGCGGCGACGACGGAAGCGGGCATGGAGGTTCGATTCACCCAGCGGGACGATCGCGTCTACCTGATTGCGTTGGGTACGCCCGATCACTCCTTCGTGCTCGAGGACACCGAGTTCCAGGAGTCCGTTTCCGTCACCCACCTGGGCGGCACCGCGGCGGAGATCTCGCGCGTGCCGGAAGGCACCAAGATCACCTGCGGCCCGCTCCCCGATTCGCCCGCCCACAGCTTCTGCGTCGCCCCGAAATGACCCGTCGGCGAGCGGGCGAGAGGACCGTGTAGAGACTCTTCACCGGGCAAGATGGTAGAGTCCTGCGGGAAAGAGGAGAACCGAAGCATGGGCAAATGGATGGACGGCTATCTCGAGCAGCTCGAGACCAACCGCCTGGAGAACCTGACCGGCGGCGGTGTGGATCGGATCGAGCTGCAGCACTCACTCGGAAAGCTCACGGCCAGGGAGAGGATCGACAGGCTGGTCGATGCGGGTAGCTTCGACGAAATCGGTTCCCTGGTCAGGGACGGCCGTCCCCCCTATGACGGCAACGCCAGGCCCAGCCCGTCGGAAGGTGTGATCATGGGCTTTGGGAAGGTGAGCGGCCGACCCGTGATGCTGTTCTCGATGGACTTCACCGTCATGTCGGGATCATTGGGAGATCAGGCCGCCTGGAAGCTCGCCGACCTCACCGTGATGGCGGGAAAGAGGCGGCTGCCCCTGATCGGCATGATCGATTCCGCCGGCCAGCGGCTGAGCCTCCGAGAGGGAAACAGTGGCGTCAACGGCCTCTCCAGGTTCCTCAGAAACCTGAGTCTCTATTCCGGCATCACGCCCAGGATCATGCTTCTTCTCGGCCCCTGCACGGGCACGATGGCGGCCGTACTTGCGCTCTCCGATTTCCTGATCATCAACCGGGACACCGGATTCCTGTGGCTCGGTGGAGAAATCGAATCCGAGGATGCAGGCACCGCAGAGTTCCACATGGAAAGCAGCGGCCAGTGCGACCTGGTTGCAGAGCGCGATGAGGACGCCATCGACAAGGCAAAAGAGCTTCTGGCCTTCCTTCCCCAGAGCTGCTTCGAGAAGCCCCCAGCCACGAAGACCGACGACGATTCCTCCAGAAGAGAGGAAGGCCTGCTCGATGTCATGCCCGACGATCCGAAGTTCACCTATGACATCCATGACATCATCGACAAGATCGTCGACGATGGCGAGTTCTTCGAGCTGAAAGAAGACTACGCCAGCCACCTCGTCACCGGCTTCGCGCGCTTCGGAGGCCAGGTCGTGGGCATCGCAGCCAACAACCCGGACGAGATGAGCGGAGTATTCGAGATCGACTCCGCCGACAAGTACGATCGCTTCATCGTGTTTCTCGACGCGTTCAACATTCCCCTGCTCACCCTGGTCGACTCGACTGCCTATGTGCCTGGAGACAAGTGGGAGAGACTGGGCATCATCAGGCACGGCGCCAAGAACCTCCTCACCTATTCCCACCTCACCACGCAGAAGATCACCATCGTTCTGCGGCGGGCTTACGGGGGTACCAACATCGTCATGGGCTGCTCCCAGATGAACCCCGACTTCATCCTGGGCTGGCCCACCGGCGAGTTCGCTCCCACGGGTCCCGAAGCCGTCGTCGAGGCCGTCTTTCACAAGGAGCTGGAGAAGGCGAGGGAGCAAGGCAACTACCAGACGATGTACAACGCCATGGTCGACGCCATCAGGAAGCAGATGAGCGTCATGACCCTGTCCAAGCACTGGACTTCCTACTACATGCTGCAGGAAGCCATCGATCCACGGGACACGCGCCCCGTGATCATCAAGGCGCTCGAGGCCACCGCGAACAAGCACGAAGAGCTCCCGCAGAAGCGACGCTACATCAAGCCCGCGTAGCTCGAGGGATGGAGGAGAAGGCATGTCCACCAGAATGGAGGCGGCCCTGCAGAGGCTTCGCGAGATCCAGGAGGGAAACCTCCTGGGCGGGGGCATCCAGCACATCGAACGGCAGCACAGCCGGGGCAAGCTGACGGCCCGGGAGAGGGTCGACCTCCTGCTCGATCCCGAGACCTTCGTCGAGTTCGGCTCCTGTGTCAGCACGACTGGCGCCAGGATGGACGGCAGAAGATCCGAAGCGCCGTGCGACGGTGGCATCATCGGAACCGGGAGAATCAACGACCGAACCGTCGCAGTCTATGCCAGTGACTTCACCGTGCTCGGCGGCTCCCTCGGAACGCAACACATCCAGAAGTGCGCCGAGCTGATCACGATGGCCGCAGAGTGGGGCATTCCGATGATCTGGCTGCTCGACTCCTCAGGCGGCAGGCTCGGCTACTCCGATGTGATGTTGGCGGGCATCGACTGGTATTTCTTCATGATCTCCCGCTATTCGGGATTGATTCCCCAGATCAACGTGCTGATGGGACCGTGTATCGCCGGCCAGGCCTATGCTCCGACGCTGTGTGACTTTCTCCTCATGAGCAGGGAGACGGCCAATCTGTGGCTCGCAGGTCCGAGGCAGGCAAAGGCCGCCACCTCGGAGGAGATCGACAGAAGCGTCGGAAGTGCCGACTACCACATGGTCCACAGCGGCACCTGTGACGTGGTAGGCGACAACGACAGCGAGACGATCGCAAAGGCTCGAGAGCTGGTCGGCTTCATGCCCGCCAACTGCCGCGAGAGGCCCCCCACGGTGGCAACGCCCGACGACTCCCGCCGCCTGGTCAGCGAGCTGATCAAAATCGTCCCGGACGATTTTGCGCTCACCTACGACATGCACGACGTGATCGAATCGCTCGCTGACGATGGTCACTACTACGAAATAAAGGACCAATACGCTCGCAACCTCATCACCTGTCTGGCGCGGATGGGAGGCGACGTCGTCGGGTTCGTCGCCAACAACCCGAACGAGACCGGCAGCATTCTCGAGATCAACTCCTGCGACAAGTACTACCGCTTCATCCAGGTTCTGGATGCGTACAATATTCCGTTGGTGAATCTGGTGGATACGCCCCCTGCCGTTCCGGGTGAAGAGCAGGAGTCGAAAGGTCTCCTCCGGCACTTCGGGAAGATACTGGATGCCTATGCAACGGCGACGATTCCGAAGATCAGTGTCATCCTGAGGGAGTGCTACTCGGACGCGGGTGGTATGATCATGGGCGGAGCCAAGGGGATGGGTGTGGACCTCTGCTACGCATGGCCAATCGCCCAGTTCGCGGTGGAGGCATCCGAGCTCGACCTCCGGGTGGTCTACGGCAGGGGGGTGGAAGAAGATGCCTACAGCGGCTACCTGAACCGGTCGAGGGAGAAAGTGGACGTCTTCGACGTCGCCAGGGGTTATACCGCGCAGATCGTGGATGAGATCATCGACCCCAAGGACACCAGGATCAAGATCATAGAAGCCCTCGAAATCACCAGGAACAAGAGCGAGCAGCTCCCCTCCAGGGGGAAAATGCACGGGACGCCCCCTACATAGGACGAGGAAGGAAACGATGGCCGAAGCAGACAAGAAACGGGTCGAGGTGCGGGCAAAGATGTCCGGTATCTTCTACAGAAGGCCCTCACCGGACGAGTCCCCCTACGTAGAAGTGGGATCCGTCGTCAAGAAGAAGCAGGTGCTCGCGCTGCTCGAGACCATGAAGGTCTTCCAGAAGGTCAAATCGCCGGCGAGCGGCGAGATCGTCGAGATCGCCGCCCAGGACGAAGCGCCGGTCAAGGACGAGGACCTGCTGTTCGTCATCCAGGTGGGGTAGCCGGGATGGTCGCCGCATTCTCTCGGCCATCCCGATAGGGGGGCAAACGATGTTCTCCAGGATCCTGGTTGCCAATCGAGGTGAGATCGCGCTCAGGGTGATACGGGCGTGCAAGGAAGTCGGCCTGGAGACCGTCGCAGTCTACTCCGAAGCCGATGGTGACTCCCTCCATCTCGAGCTCGCCGATCAGAAGGTATGTATCGGTCCGGCGGTGAGTGCCAAGAGCTACCTCAACATCGAGAGCATCGTCGACGCGGCGAAGAGCACGGGAGCCGACGCCATCCATCCGGGGTACGGCTATCTGGCCGAGAACAGCGAGTTTGCCGCCAGATGCGAGGAGCGGGGTATCGCGTTCATCGGCCCAACGGCGTCCAACCTGAGACTCGCGGGCGACAAGATCACCGCGAAACGGATCATCGAGGAGGCGGGGATACCCGCGGTGCCCAGTAGCCGGGGAGGCGTCGGCACGGTGGATGAGGCAGCGACCGTCTCCGCCGAGATCGGCTATCCGGTGATGATCAAGGCCGCTGGAGGCGGCGGTGGTCGCGGCATACGGGTGTGCCACGACGCGGAAGGCCTGAGAGAAGAATTCCCGGTGGCAAAGATGGAGAGCAAGGCCTCCTTCGGGAATGACGAGCTCTACATCGAGAAGTTCATCACCAGGCCGCGGCACATCGAGTTCCAGATTCTGGCCGACCGCTTCGGAAACGTCGCACATCTTGGAGAAAGAGAGTGCACGATCCAGCGCCGGTACCAGAAGCTCATCGAGGAGTCGCCCTCCCCTGCGCTCTCGGAGACCTTGCGGCGGAAGATGGGTGAGGCCGCCATCGAGGCCGCCAGAGCCGTGGAATACTTCAATGCGGGTACCGTGGAGTTCCTCCTCGATGGGGACGACCAGTTCTACTTCATGGAGATCAACTCCCGAATCCAGGTCGAGCACCCGGTCACGGAGCTCGTGACCGGTGTGGATCTCGTGAAGGAGCAGATCAGGCTCTCATCCGGCGAGGAGCTCGGTTACACCTTCGATGATCTCAACCTGAGAGGCTGGGCCATCGAGTGCAGGATCAACGCCGAGGATCCCGCCAGGAACTTCCTGCCGTGTCCCGGCACGATCGAGAAGTACCGGCCACCGGCCGGCTTTGGAATCAGGCTCGATAGCCACCTGTACCAGGGCTACGAGCTGCCGGTATACTACGATTCCCTGATCGCCAAGCTCATCGCCTACGATCTTTCGCGCGAAGGGGCGATCGCCGTGATGAGGCGAGCTCTCGAGGAGTTCACGATTTCACCGATCAAGACCACCATTCCTCTCTACCTGGAGGTCATGGAGGACGCGGACTTCAAGGCCGGCGAATTCGATACCAGCTTCATCCAGAAATTCGTTCCAGAAGAAGTGGATGATGAGGATGACGACGATGACTGAGGTCGTTCGGCTCTAGTCAGGAGAGAGAATCATGAGCGAAGCCCGAGAGGCGTTGAATTCCAGCGACAAGATCGTCGTCACCTGCGCCCTGACCGGCGTGTTGACCGATCCGAAGAAGTTCAACGTGCCGGTTACTCCCGAGGAGATGGCGGAGGCTACCAAGCAGGCCTACGACCAGGGCGCAAGCATCGTGCATACCCACTTCAGATCCCAGACGCCCGGAGCGGGCGCACTGCCGACCTGGGACCTGGAGGAGGTGGGGAGCATCATGGCCGCGATCAGGGCCCGGGTGCCCGAGATCATCGTCTGCATGAGCACTGGCGTTCCAGGAGCCGACATCTCGGGACCCGCCGCCTGCTTGAAGGCCTTCGACCCCGAGATGGCGGCGTGCAATGCCGGCTCCTTGAACTATCTCAAGATCCGCAGGAGCGGTGAGTGGGCCTGGCCCCCGTTGCTGTTCGACAACCCCGTGGAAAAGGTGAAGCGCTTCCTCGACGTGATGACGGAACGGGGAGTCGTGCCCGAATTCGAGTGCTTCGACACCGGTATCGTGCGCAGCGTCCGGATGTACAAGGAAAACGGGATGTTCGAAGGTGACCCACATCTGTCGTTCGTCATGGGAGTGGAATCCGGCATGCCCGCGCGCGCCGATCTCGTCCCCATCTTGAAGGATGAGCTTCCCGAGAACGCCCACTGGCAGGTCATCGCCACCGGCCCAGGGCGCGAGAAGATCTGGGAGCTGCACCGCGCCGCCGTCGAGCTCGGCGGAAACGTCCGGACCGGGCTGGAGGACACCTTCTACCTCCCCACTGGCGAAACGGCGACGGACAACGGCCAGCTCATCGAAGCGCTGGTGGGGATCGCCCGCGAGGTCGGCAAGGAGCCAGCCACCCCGAGCGAGGCCCGGGCAATTCTGGGAATCGCGCACTGATCCGACCAGGAGTCCCCCATGAGTGACACGCCGGTTCTACCCCCCGGACAGCTCGACGTCATCTCCGCCACCCAATACGGGACCAAGGGCTACCCACACGATGCCTGGACCCGCCTCCGCAGGGAGGCGCCGGTCTGCTGGATGGAGCCTCCGAGGTACAGGCCTTTCTGGGCGATCACCAAGCACGCGGACATCGTCGAGATCTCGAAGCAGCCAAACAAGTTCCGGAGCGCCGGCCGCTTCGTCCTCTTCCCGGAGCTGGGCGACGGGCAAACCGCGGAGAGCATGGCGAACGACCCGCCCCTGCGAATGCTCGTGAACCAGGATCCGCCGGAGCACCGCGACTTCCGAGGACTCGTCTCGAAGTGGTTTACCCCGCGCTCGGTGGGCCGCCTGGAGCCTCGTCTAGAGGAGATCACCCGCGAGATCTTCGACGAGCTCGTCGGCGAGGGCGAGTGCGAATTCGTCAGCACCATCGCCGCCCGCCAGCCGCTGCGAATGATCACCGAAATACTGGGGATTCCCCGCGAAAAGGAGGATTTCGTCCTCCGCATCACCAACGAGAACTTCGGGATCGAGGATGCCGAGTTCGCCCGCGAGGGAGACTCGCGCGAAGAGCGCCTCTCCTTCATCCAGGAGGCCTTCGCCTTTCTGGGTGAGCTGCTGGAGGCGCGCCGCCAGGAGCCCAGAGAAGATCTCGCTACGGTGCTGGCCCAAGCGACGCTCCGGGGCGAGCCGGTCCCGCAGTTCGAGCTCTTCTCCCTGCTCTTCCTGGTCATGGTGGCCGGGCACGACACCACGCGGAATGCGATCTCGAGCGGGCTGCTCGCCCTGCTCGAGCACCCGGAGGAGTTCGAGAAGCTTCGCCGGGACCCGTCGCTGGTCGACCGGGCCGCGGACGAGATCGTCCGCTGGACGACGCCGGTGAATCACTTCGTCCGGACCGCGACCGAGGACTACGAGCTCCGGGGCCAGAAGATCCGCGAGGGTGATTCCGCCGCGCTCTTCTACGCGTCGGCGAACCGGGACGAGGAGGTCTTCGAGGACCCGTTCCGCTTCCGGATCGACCGATCTCCGAATCCGCACCTGGGCTTCGGGATCGGCGAGCACTTCTGCCTGGGATCCCACCTGGCCCGGATGGACCTCCGCGTCTTCTTCCGGCAGCTGGTGGAACGCGTCGAGTCCATCGAGCTCGCCGGTCCCGTGGAGCTGCTCCATGCGAGCTTCGTCGGTGGTCCCAAGCGCATGCCCGTCCGCTACCGGATCCGCGCCCGGAGCTAGCCGTCGATTCAGGGCACGAGAATCTCTTCGAGCCAGTCGTCACCCTGCCGCGTGTATCGGCGTCGGTCGTGCATACGATCCGTGGCGTCGCCAATCCAGAGCTCCAGGAAGTTCGGCATCAACACGAGATTGACGACTTCGGCCGGCTTCTCGATGGCCTGGGCAGCGGGAAATCGCTGCCGCAGCTCGGCCAGCTCTCGCAGCAGCACCTCCCGAGAGGCGACGACGCTGCTCTGCGGCCTGCAGTGGACCTGATACAGGTCGACGATCTTCCCCCCGTAGGCCCGCGCTCCCCACCCCTGCGCGAGCTCCGGGGGATCCTCGATGCGGTAGGCGCCACGCATCCGAACCTGGCCCAGCACCTTCGGCCAGAACAGATGGGCTTCGTAACGCCCGTTGTCCTCCAGCTCCCGCATCTTGGGCGATTCCCGCGTGGCAGTCACCACGAAGCCCTCTGCGCTGACGCCTCGAATCGTCATGATGCGAGCGACCGGGAAGCCCCCCGAATCCACGGTGATGAGATTCAGCCAGTCCGCTCCCGGGTCCCTCGCCCTCCGCGCCCCCTCGAGGGCTTCCATCAGCTTCGTCATCGGATTCGACACTGGATCCTCGTCTGATTGCAGAGCATACGCCGATCCCACCATCAAGCCTACCTGGACGGACCAACACACCGTGACCCGCGTTCCTTCGCGCGCGAGCGCCGTATTGCAGCTATCCTCGGCGTTTCGAAGACTGGCTCTGCCGATCGCCTTTGAGGGTCAATCGCCTTGACGCAAATTCTGCTGGGGAGCCTGCTGCTCAGCGCCATCCACGCCTTGATTCCGAATCACTGGATCCCCCTCGTCGCCATTGGGAGATCGGAGGGATGGAGCCGATCCGAGACACTCGCCTTCACCGGGATCACCGGACTGGCTCACGTCACCAGCACGATACTGATCGGCGTGGTGGTGGGGCTGCTCGGTCACGAGCTCTCGACTCGCTACTCGGTGGTGGCTTCGGTGGTGGCACCCGCGGTCCTGATCGGGCTGGGTGTCATCTATCTGGTCCTCGAGGTCACCGGGCGACGCCATCACCACAGTCACTTCGCGGCCCCGGAGCGCGAAAGAAGGGTCTCACGATTCTCGCTCGTGGCATCCCTCAGTGCGGCCATGTTCTTCTCTCCCTGCATCGAGATCGAGGCGTACTACTTCACCGCCGGCGCCATCGGATGGCCGGGAATCGTCGCCGTCTCTCTGGTGTATGTGGTGGTGACCGTGGGGGGCATGGTGGTGCTGGTCGATCTGGGACTCAAGGGAGCAGCGAGGATCCAGTCCCATTTCCTGGAGCACCACGAGAGAGGCGTGACGGGCCTCCTGCTGGTGGGGCTCGGCGTGCTGGCGATCTTCGTGGACCTTTGAGCGATCAGCTCTCCACGGCCGACGCTCTCGTCAGCTTCGCGAAGCGCACGCCCCGCAGGCCAGCGCTCTTGACCGCGATCCGCTCGATTTCCTTCGGGCGACCCTTGATGATGACGGTCTCCAGGCAGTTGTGGCGATCCAGATGCACATGGGTCGTGCAGAGGATGTTGACGTACTGGCTGTGATGGAGGTCGACGATCTTCTGGAGAAGACCCCGCTGGTGGTGGTCGTAGCCGATCGTCAGTACGCCGATGACCTTCTCGGTATTCGTCTCCCACTTGTCCTCCACCATCCGCTCTCGGATCAGGTCCCGCACGAATTCGGAGCGGGAGGAATACCCCCGTCGGATCACCCGGCGGTCCAGGTCCGCCAGCAGTGAATCGGGTAGCGAGACGCTGAAGCGGGTGACGCGCTCGGACTTGGCCATCTTTCAACTCCAGTCGTGCGTGTGGAGGCGCCGATCCCGGGAGCTGCCCAGGCGGTGGCTGTGCACCAGATTTGCCGCCAGCAGCTTCTCCTGATTGCCGAGAAGGTCTTCGATCTGGCCGTCGAAGATCAGCTCGTGTTCTTCGGAGAGCACCAGCACGCGGTCCCCGAGCTCTCCGGCGAGGCTCAGGTTGTGGGTGGTGGCCAGGCTCGTCACCGAGAGGTCCTGGAGGAAGTCGACCAGCCAGCCGGTGCTGCGAGGATCCAGGTTCGCGGTAGGCTCGTCCAGGAGCAACACCCGCGGCTCGAGGGCCAGCAGCGCCGCCAGACAGACCTTCTGCTTTTCGCCGCCGCTCAGCTGAAAGGGAGGCCGCTTCAGGTGCGGCTCCACACCGAGCCGCGCCGCCCAGCACCGCACTTTCCCGTCCAGGTCGTCCGCACCGAGCTGCCGGAGACCGTAGGCGATTTCGTCGTAGACGGTGGGGTTGAAGAGCATGGCCTCCGGATGCTGAAAGAGCAGCACCACCTCTCTTCGAAATCGACGGCTCCAGCTCCTGTCTTTCAGCCGGGTCTCGGTGACCAGCTCGGATCCGTAGCAATAGGAACCCTCCTGGGGGAAGAGCAGGCCGTCCAGGATCCGAAGCAGGGTGGTCTTGCCGCAGCCGTTCGCTCCCAGCAGAACCACCTTTTCCTTCTCCGCGACGTCGAAGGAGATCTCCTTCAGCACCGGCTGGCTCTCGGGATAGCGGAAGCTCACGCCTTTCAGCTCAATCATCGAAGAAGCCCCGGGAACGCATCACCTGGGTGATCTCGGTGGCCTGATGCAGCGATTTGTCGAGGAAATGCACACCCATCGTCGCGCTGTGTCGATACCGGTCGCGCAGAGCCACCTGCTCGATTCGGCGGCTCTTGAACGCCAGACGAAAGTTCTCGAACGACTGCTTGAACGCCATCGATTGGCTGTAGGCCAGGGTGAAGAGATAGGTCAGGCTGCGCGAAAAGGCGAGCGCCTCGAAGGGATTCACCCGAGAGGCGAAGAGGAAGGTCAGACAGGTGAGCAGGAGGACGCGCAGGTTGATGAGCACGACGAACTCGAGCGAGAAGGTCCCCTGCAGCCCCGCGATGACTCCGTAGGACAAGGTGACGACCAGGTTGAAGAGCAGGATGGCGATACACGCGCGGCGGAGGATTCGAAGCCACTGGCGCCCCGCCAGGACGAGGACCAGCCCCAGTCCCAGTGCCAGCAGGCCGATCTCGTGCACCGTCGTCGCGAGAACGATTGCGCCGAGGTAGGCCAGCAGCGCGATTCTCGCCCTCATGATCGAGTAACCCAGCCCCGCTGGCTCAAGAGACGGAACATCAAGAGTGTCAGCACCCCCTCGCCGATGCCGATCAGGGCGTGCGGGACCATCACGGCGGGCAGCGTGATGGAGAGCCCGAAGGGAAAGAAGAGCGGCTGCCCGTCGGCGTTGTGGGCGATGATCGGCTGCACTCCCAGCGCCAGCGCCATCACCAAAGCGGCTGCGTTGATCGAGAGCCAGCCGGCCGCCACCAGAGCCAACCCCTCGTGAAGACGCCGCAGCAGCAGATAGCTGTACCGGGCCGCCGCGCTCCCAACCAACCCCATGGCCAACGCGTTCAGCGCCAGGGCGGTCACGCCGCCGGCTCCGAAGAGCAGGGCTTGCAGCAGAAGTACCAGGGAAACCGACACGAAGGCGGTCCATACGCCGAACAGGATCGCAAGCAGCGCAATTCCGGTGGCGTGAGCCGACGTGCCACCGGGTAGCGGCACCATGACCATCATCACGACGAAGCAGAAGGCTGTCAGGACCGCCAGCCGCGGAATGGTCTCTTCCCTCAGGGTGGCGCGCAGACGCCTCGCACCGTAGGTCCACAAGCCCGCCGCCACGCCGTACGCCGGCAGGTACATCTGCGGGGCGATGAAGCCGTCCGGAATGTGCATTGCTGGCTCCCTCACCCGGGTGGAAGGGGCGACCTTGGCCGGGCCCGTAGAGAGAGCCAGGCAGATCGCTCAGAATAGCAGGGACAAGCTGCAGATGACTCGATAGACCTCCTTGCCCTCTCCTCCCTGTTGCTCGCTCGTCTCGTTGAGATCCGTCCAGGTCGGCAGCTTGACCCCGAGGCCCAGGCTCGTGTTCCGCCAATAGGCGCGAAAGCCCGGCAGCAGGTACAGAATCTGGCCGCCGGTGGCGGGCTCACCGGAGCCATTGCTCTTGTCCCTCCCGAGCCTCAGGTAGTCGGCTTCCAGCTGCGCATCGAGACGGAATTTCCAGCGGGGAACCGTCAGCAGGCGGTAGGTGATAGCCTGATTGAGCCGAAACTCGGCTCCGAACTGGGTGCGGTTCCCGTCGTCGTACTTGTAGTCCTGGAAGTACAGATAGGCGGTCTCGCCAATATAGGTGAAGCGTTCTTTGAAGAGCTTGGTCGCCGTGAGACCCGCCCCGAGGGCGGGCTTGCCGAAGCCCAGGGACATGCCGGGATCGATCTCGTTGCTTCGGGTTCGCGTATTGGGATCACCGGTGGGCAGGGTCATGCCTAGGTAGAAGGAGAAATGCCAGTCCTCGAGGTCGTCGAGACTCTGGTTTTCGGGCACCAGCCGCAGCCCATCGTCGTACTTGAAGCCCAGGACCGCGTTGAGGGCCATGTCGGCAAAGCCCGAAGAGTTGGACGAGCCGCCCTCCACGGTCTTCTGGTTGTAGGGCAGAAACGCGTAGACCGACAGCCAGGAACGGACCCCGTAGCCGAGCCCGAAGAGCCAGAAGGTACTGTAGACGCTCTCTTCATCACGGCGGATCGTGTAACGCTCCCATTCGGCGTGGTCGAACTTGAAATAGGTCAGGATGCTGCCGCGTGGAAGAGTCAGGGAGGTCGACGTCTCGAGGGGCGCACCCGGCCCCTCCAGGCCGGCGGCTCCCAACGCCGCGACCCCGTGATGAGCTGCCGCGGCGGACGGGGCGAGCAGCAGGAGCAGCACACAAGAACGAGCCAGTCCTGTTCTCATCTTCTCCCTCCCCTCCGGATCAAGAGGTTGAGCAGACCGAAAACGCCAAAGATCAGCGATATGCCGACGACGATTCGCAGATGGCGCTCGAGAAACGACCGGTTCGCTTCCTCGACGCCGCTCATCACGTCCGTGGAAAAGGAGAAGTCCGCGCCGTGGCCGTCCTCCGAGAAGGCCTTGATGCGCCATGTCCCCGCTCGATCCGGAAGGAACACGACGCGGCCCTGGAGGTCCGTTCGTCCGACCTGAAAGGGGACCTCCTCACCAGCGCGGTAGACCTCGTAGCTCTCGAAGGCGAAGTCTTTGCCGTCGGCGAAGGAGAGCCTGACGGAGACCGCTGTGCCTTCGTCGATCTGGTGCCGCAGATCGTGGGCCAGGGCCTGAGCCGGCAGCCAGGCGCAGATTACCAGCGGGAGGACGCGGCGGAACCTCATCGCTCCTCGGGCAGCTCGAAGTTGAGGTTGGTGGAATGGATCACCTCGTCGACCTTCTCCGAGGCGATCGCGCGGGTGAGACTCGCTTGGATCACCTGGAACCCGCCGTGTCTCAAGCGGATGTTGATCTCACCGTCCGGGCCAGGTCGACCGCGCGGCTTCCCGTCGTAAGCGACGTCGGCATCCTCTACCGGTCGGCCGTCGAAGGTGACCCGGAGACGCAGCTTCTGGCCCTTGCGGAGCAGGAGTGGATCCTCGAGCGGCGTAAGCTCCAGACCTTCCGCGAGCGGCCTCGCCAGGGATGGCGTCCAGTGGTCGATCCGCTTGACGCTGTCGTGGGAGAGCCAGCTCTTGACGGGCATGCGAGCCTCGTCCTTGGGCAGGTTCTCGGTGCCGTAGGGTGTCTTTGTCCAGTAGCCACTCGAGATCGAGACGTGTGCCGCCGCGCATTGCCCCCGCATCCGGTAGGGGTAGGCCTCCTCGGATTGGAACGGAATCCTGGCTCCGGCGGCATCGAAGCAGAGGGCCTCCCGCACCCACTCGACCTGGTACTCGACGAAGGTCGCGCCTCCGTGGGCGGAGTGCTTGTGTCCGTAATAGAGGCCGAAGCCTCCGTCCTCCTTCTCGAGCCAGAGGTCGTGCGCATGGGCGTGCCCTGCCGCCACCGCGATCCCGAGCGCAACGAGGAGACCCTTCATCGTCCGCCGGATATTACTACAATGACTTTCGTAATACCAGGATGCAGCGCTCGTGCTAGAAGCGGAATCGCGTCGCCAGGTAGACGTAGTCCGAGTCTCGGATGGAAGAGGCGTTCGCGACCCGGTCCAGATAGGAGCCCTTGAACCAGTGGTCGTAGCCGGCGTCCAGCTCCAGCCACGGTGTCGGCTTCCACCGCACGCTGAGCTCGAGGTCCGTGCCCAGGTTCCGCCCCGAAGCACCCGTCGGGTCCTGGAGACCGGTGCCGACGAAATTGTCCCGCGCCTGGGCCAGCTCCCAGTAGCGGACCTTCAGCTCTGCCTTGACTTTCGGGTGGGGCGACACGGCCAGCCGCATCCCCGGCGAGAGGATGTTGGAGCGCCGGAACGGTCCGTAGATCCCAGTGGGAACCAGATCGAAGCGCCTCGCCCCGAACAGGAAGACGAAGGTGTGGCTCTCGTCTCCGCCCGGGTCGGCCGTGCCCGACGCGTAGTCGAACTGCCCCACCAGCCGGGGCGACCACGGAAGGTCCAGGGTGTAGCCGAGCTCGGCGTGACCGGCGAAGGCGCTGTGATCCCGTCCGCTCGACTCGCCGAACTGCCCGATCAGCTCCAGCTCGTAGTCGAGCTGCTTCGGCTGCGCCGGCCGGCACCCCCGGAGCCCGAACGTATGAAACTCGAGGTCGAGCTCGCGGCCGCGGAAACCGAAGTAGTAGGCATCCAGATTCAGCCAGTCGATCCGAGCGTCCTCGTATGCCACTCCCCAGAATCGCCGCTTCGCCGAGCTGTCGTCGTCGAAGTACCCCTCCTCCAGAGTCACCGGCCGGGTCAAGAACGCGCGCACCCGCCAGGCTTTGCCATCGCCGAGCTGAAGGTGGATGCCGTCGAAGCGGTTGGTGGTGTTCCGAAAGCTGTTCCGCGCCACCAGCCGGCGCGAGCCGAAGTCCATGGTCAGGCGCCCGACATGGACGTCTGCGCGCAGTCCGGTTCCCAGGAGATCGAGAGTCTTCGCCGAGACCAGCAGCTGGAGAACGTCGAGCGTGTCGATCTGCGTAAAGGTGAAGTCGCCCGATGAGTCTCCGAAGACGCGTGAATCCTCTAGCTCGGCCAGGAAGCGGAGCGGACCCGGACCATCGACGCCTACGCGAAGACGGGTGCGCAGTGCGAACTGAGACTGCGAATCGGGCTCGTCAGGGCGAAACGGGCCCTCCAGGAGCTCGAAGCGCGTGCGGTGGTCGATCGCGAGATCGAGCCAGGACGGAAGCCCCAGCGCGCCCTTCAGGTAGCGGTTCCACGACAGGCTCTCGCTCACCAGCACCGCATCCGCCGTTTCGGCCGGTCGAGTCGCGGAGTCCGCCCCCTGCGCCGAGCCCGCCAGGCCGAGCCCGACGGCGGCGAGAATCGCCATCCACCCGACCCGATGCAGGCCACGCCGCCAGCGAAAGCCCCGGGGCGCCCTCCAGCTCTTCTCCATCCCACCTTCACAGCGACTGCCCATCATCTCCCGGCCCTCCTCAGGACGCCTCTGGACACGCGCTCACTCTGCGAACACCGTGATCATGGGCTCCAAGAGAGCCACTCTGATCTTCTTCCCTTCGTGGAGCTGGTGCCGTCCTTCCATGCGTAGCGGAAATCTCGCCTCGAGATCGAATGGCTTCGGGCTTCCTGTGATCTTGAACCACATCATGCATTCCTCGCGGAGGGGTATCAGATTCGTGATCTCACCAGACAGGATGTTTCGCTTCAAGGACTCCCTGACATCTCCACCTTCCTGGATGATCCTGATGTCCTGCTGTCTGATGCAGACCTTGACTCTCCTGCCCGCTGCAAACTTCGCGCTCAGCTCCACGCCAAAATGACCCAGATTGATCCGCGTTCCCTCGGGAGTCTCCTCGGCGACCCCCTCGAAGATATTCGTGTAGTTGAAATATCGGGCGACGCTCTCATTGACGGGGCGCTCGAAGATCTCCCGCGTGCTCCCGCTCTGCACCAGGCTGCCCTCGATCATCAGCGATTGGCGCTCCCCCAGTGAATACGCCTCGTCCAGATTGTGGGTCACGTGGAGGGTGGTGATCCCCACCTCCTTGATGATCTGCCGAAGCTCCAGCCAAAGACCGCGCCTCGCCCCCTCGTCGATCGAAGAGAATGGCTCGTCGAGCAGCATCAGCTTCGGCTGGGTCGCCAGGGCTCGTCCGATCGCCACCTTCTGCCGCTCCCCTCCCGAGAGGTGCCGAACCTCTCGGCGTCGCAGCATCCCGATGTTCAAGACCGCACACAACCGGTCTACCAGCGAATCGGCCTGCTCGGAGGGGATTCTCCTCGGACGGAGCCCGAAGCGAAGATTCTCTTCGACGTCCAGATGCGGAAACAGCGCGTAGTCCTGCGGAACGTATCCTATCCGCCGATGCTCTGGGAGCTCACCGGTGATCTCGCGGTCATCCAGATGGATTCGCCCGGTTTCCGGCCGATGGAATCCGAGAATGCACTTCAGCAGGGTCGATTTCCCGCTCCCGGTCGGACCCAGCAGAACATGGTACTCCCCCCTGGCGCAGGAGAGCGTCACGTTCTTCAGAGAGAATTTTCCCAGTCTGACGTTCAGCGAATCGACGCACAGAAACGGCGCGCTATCGCACATAGGCTTCTGTCTTGCGCACGAAAAACAGGATCGCGAACGACATGGTGATCAGAATGGTGATGAATACGATGGCGCTGGAGATGTCGACCGACTCGAAGTTCAGGAAGATCGCGACTGGGATCGTCTCGGTCTTCATGGTGGTGGCGCCCGCCAGCGTCACCGTGGCGCCGAATTCCCCGATCGCCCTGCCCCAGATCAGCAGAAAGGCCGCCAGCAGGCCGCGGCGGGCCATCGGCAGCACCACCCTCGCGAAGACCTGCATCTGATTGTAACCGAGGCTCCGGGCCAGGTTCTCGTACTCGATGTCGATGGTCTGAAAGGTCTCCTTGAGAAGCCTCAGGGAGAGGCCGACGATCACCACGAACTGGGCGAGAACGATGCCCCGGACCTCGAAGACGAACGGTCCGAACCAGTGCTCGATCTGCCTCCCGAGAGGGGTGTTGAAGAAGATCAGGAGCAGGGCACCGATGGCGATCGGAGACAAGACGATCGGAAGGTCGAGCAATGTGTCGAAGAGATCCTTCCCGGGAAAAGAATACCTGGAGAACCCGTAGGCTACGGGAACGGAGACCGCCAGAGCGATGATCGAGGACAGTGTCGCGGTAACGAGGGAGAGCCGGGCGGCAAAGAGGATTTCAGAGAAGTGCGGCGTTCGGAGGGAGGTCTGCTGCCAGAGCTCCAGGAGCATGCTGATCAGAAGGACGACGAACAGCGCGATCAAGAGGGCGGAGACACCGCCGATCAGAATGTTGAAGGAGCGGTTCATCGCTGCTCTCAGAGTCCATCCAGCAGATCGAAGAACTCTTCCGGCAGCGTGTACTCACCGCCGACGCTGGCACCGGGAGCCAGCTTCTTGGCCGTCTCCAGGTCGGTGATGTAGCCGAGATCTTCGTAGACCGACCTGCCCGCGGGTGACAGCACGAAGTCGACGAAGGATCGGGAGAGCTCGAGATCTCTGGTGTGGATCGGAATGGAGATGGGGATGTAGGAGATGCGCGGGATCTTCTCGGGGGCGATCGGTACGTACGCCATGCGATCGGGATTCCAGAAGTGAAACACCCTCCACCCGAGGATGGCGTCCAGCTTGCTCATCGCAGCGAGGTTGGCCGTCTTGGAGCAGCTTCCTCCAAAGGTGACCACGTTCTTCATCACCTTCTCGAGCAGGCCATTGGCCTCCAGAAGCTCGACTGCGTAGAGTCCGAGACAGACCGTTTCCGGGTTTCCGATGCCCACCCGGGTGCCGGGCCGCGCGAGATCGGACAAGGAGTGGATATCCGCCGGGTTGTCCGCGGGCGTGATGATGGCCGGAACCAGGTAGGCCACGATCCGCTCGCTCCCCTCGACGAGGAGCTTCTTGCGGTTGGCGATGATGATGTAGTCCGGCGATCCCGGCAGATAGATCTCTCCCTGCTGGGACAACTCGATCTGCGACAGCAGCGTGCCCGAGCCGCCGAAGATGGTATTGACCTGGATTCCGGTCTCCCGCTCGAAGCGCCCCGCGATCTGTTCCATGGCGGGCTTGCTCGCCGATCCACAGAAGACCGTCAGAGAGGTGGGGGCGGCCTCGTCGGGTCCGCCACAGCCGAGAAGGCTCGCCAGGAGCACGAGGAGGACGGGCGCAAGCCTATCTAGAGCCGTCCAGCCCTGCTTCCTCGACTCTTTCCTGGAAGACTCGGAACTCTTTTTCGACATGCGTCTTCACTCTCTTCTCGAGGCGGCCGTACTCGATGATGAGCTTCTCTCCGAGCGGAGTCAGCTCGCTTCCGCCCCGGTCATTGCCCCCTCGCTTGCGGATCAGGATCCTCTCGCCGAGATCCGCCTCGAGCCGATTCAACATGTTCAGGGCCTTCACATAGGAGAGCCCCATCTGCCCCGCGGCCCTGTTGATGGACTTGTACTCCTTGATTCGCTGGAGCACGGACAGAACACCGGGGCCCATGAAGGGTTCGCCCCGGTCGTCGACGATGTTGATCTTCGCCCTGATCTCCACGGCCGTTATTTATAGCGATATACAATGGACACCGCCAAGCGGGAAGAGGCGAGCGCGTACGTCTCGCGCGTCCATCCGGCAGGCTCGCGTGACATCGCGAAGGTACGAGGTCGATCTGCTGCTCGACCCTTGGAGAGCGGATCCGAGCTGCCTATCATCTGGCAGGAGGTCTTCGTGATCATCGATCTGCACATTCATCCCTTCTGTGAAGAGGCCACCATCACACCCAGCCTGGGCGAGGCGGTGCAAAGGATGTTCTTGGGCTCGAGCTCGCGTGGGGCAACGCTCGAGAAAGCCGCCGAGATGGGAAAGGCCTTCTTCCAGAACCGTACCCTCGCAGGCATCATCGAGGACATGGACGATGCCGGGATCGACAAGGCGTGCATCGTCGCCATGGATCTGTCCACACACTACGGTGTGGAGCTCGTGACCAACGAGGATGTGGCGAAGATGGCGTCGAAATACCCCGACCGTCTGATTCCCTTCGCGAGCGTCGACCCGTCCATGGGCAGGCTCGCGGTAGACCGTCTCGTCCACGCCGTAGAGGATCTGGGATGTCGCGGGCTCAAACTGGTTCCTCCCGTCCAGCACTTCGACTTCTCCGATCCCAGGCACCATCCATTGTGGCAGACGGCGCTGGACCTCGACATCGTGGTGTGGAGTCACACCGCCCACCAGAAATCACATCCCGATTCCGACGCCCGGCTGGGCCACCCGATGCTCATCGAGCCGGTCACGCTCAGATTCCCCGATCTCAAGATCGTGCTCGGGCACTGCGGCTTCCCCTGGCCGTGGGAGGCATGGTCGCTGGTGGCGCGACGACCCAATGTCTACCTCGACATCTCGGCGTACCCGAAGCTCTACAACCACTTGCCCTGGGACGCCTACTCCAAGTTCGATGTCGAGGACAAAGTATTGTTTGCCACCGACTACCCGCTCCTCGGCTTCAAGGAAACTTTGGAGGCTCTGGATCGCGTCGACATTCCGCCGGGTTTTCGGTCCAAGATACTCGGCGAAAACGCCATGGCGCTCCTGGGGCTCTCGTAACCTGCCCAGGCGTCGGAACGGAAGCACAGGAAGTGAACGGGAGGGATCCGTCATGAACGGAAAAGAGCGGATTGAGGCCGCACTGGAGCTGAGGCAGCCCGATGTCGTCCCCATCTGGGAGATGGCCTACAACGAATCGTCGATCATCGGCATCGCCAAGTACTTCGTCGAGGCCCAGGACCTCCCCGAGCCAAAGCTGATGATGGACATGAGCGACAAGGAGCGCGCGCAGGTCCTGGGGGCACTGATCGCCTTCGTCCGCGAGCTCGATCTCGACGGAGTGACCGCGGTTTCACTCGCACCTCGTGAACGGGTGGACAAGCAGCACATTCGAGACGCGATCGGCGTGATCTACCACCTGAGCGAGTTTGGTGAGCCCTACCCCGTCGACGGTCCCATCCAGCAGCGGTCGGACCTGGAGGGTTTCAGCCTTCGCTCACCGGTCGACGCCGACTTCCTGATGCTCGACGTGCTTCGTTCCACTTTTCCCGAGAAGTCGATCGCGTACCACATGCCCGCCACCTTCAAGCTCTCCTGGACCCTCCGTGGCTCGATGGAGAAGCTTCTGATGGACTACGTCCTCGACCCCGGACTGGTCCATGACCTGGCACGGCTGGTGACCGACTACTGCTTCCTACTGATCGATCGCGCTTTCGAGAAGGGCGCCGACTTCATCGCCTGTGAAGGAGATCTCGCGCACAACCCCGCCCCCCTGATGAGTCCGAAGCACTACGACGAGTTCATCGGTCCCTACCACAAGGAAATCTGCGATCGGGTCCATGCGAAGGGGGGCAGGATCATCAAGCACTCCGACGGCAATCTCCTGCGCCTGGTGCCTGCGCTGCTCGAGGCGGGCTTCGACGGCATCCACCCGATTCAGCCTCAGTGCATGGACATCGGGCAGATGAAGGAAGATTTCGGGAAGAGGACCTGCCTGCTCGGCAACATCGACTGCGGCTTTCTCCTGGTCCAGGGGAGCCCCGAGGAGGTGCGGCAGAGCGTCAAGGAGACGATCGCCCAGGCCGCACCCGGTGGTGGCTACATCATCTCCTCCTCGAACTCGATCCATCCGGGGTGCAAGCCGGAGAACTACCTGGCAATGGTCGAGGCCGCGCGCGAATACGGTCACTACCCGGAGCTGGCGGGATAGCCGGCCGCGGCCATGCGAAGACACTGGAAGCCCCTCTACAAGAGCCGTCTTGCCACGGCCGAGCAGGCGCTCGAGGTCATCCGGTCGGGTCAGAACGTCCTGGTGGGCTCGGGCTGCGCTGCCCCCCAGGAGCTTCTGAGGGCCCTCGTCAAGCGCGCTCCCCTGGTAGCGGACGTAGAGCTCTTTCATCTTCTCACCTTCGGAATCGCTCCCTACGTGGACCCGATCTACGAAGGATCCTTCCGCCACAATGCCTTCTTCATCGGCTCCAACGTGCGCCAGGCGATCCAGGAAGGGCGAGCAGACTACACTCCGATCTTCCTCAGCGAGATTCCCAATCTGTTCTTTTCGAACCAGCTCCGCCTGGACGTGGTGCTGGTCATGCTCGGCCCCCCCGACAAGTTCGGTTACTGCAGTCTCGGGATCAGTCCCGACATCGTGATGTCCGGGATCGAGACGGCGAAGACGATCGTCGCACAGATCAATCGCCAGATGCCGCGGGTTCACGGCGACACCTTCGTCCACGTCTCGAAGCTCGACCGGATCGTGGAGCACGACGAGCCGCTGCTCCAACTCGAGTCGGTGGCGCCCGATGAGACGTCCTTGGCGATTGCGCGGCACGTCGCCGCGCTGGTCGAGGACGACTCCACGCTCCAGCTCGGTATCGGAAAGATTCCAAACGCAGTCCTGAGTCTGCTCGGCGAACGCAAGGATCTCGGTCTGCACACCGAGATGTTCAGCGACGGAGTCATCGATCTCTGCGACAAGGGCGTGATCACCAACGAGAAGAAGCGCCTTCTTCCCGGCAAGTCGGTCGCCAGCTTCGCGATGGGAACCCAGCAGCTCTACGACTACCTGGACGACAACCCGTTCTTCGATTTTCGGCCCACTGAATTCGTGAACTCCCCTCTGAACATCGCCCGAAACCACAAGATGGTGAGCGTCAACTCGGCACTGCAAGTCGACATTACCGGGCAGGTGTCGGCTGATTCCATCGGCACCCGCTTCTACTCGGGCATCGGGGGTCAGATGGATTTCATCCGCGGTGCGGCCATGAGTCCTGGAGGCAAGCCGATCATTGCCCTCCCTTCGACTGCGAAGGACGGAACCGTGTCGCGCATCGTGCCCGAGCTCGACGCCGGCGCCGGCGTGGTAACGAGCCGCGGCGACGTGCACTACGTGGTCACCGAATACGGGGTCGCCTACCTTCACGGGAAGACGATCCGGCAGCGCGCCATGGCTCTGATCGAGGCCGCCCACCCCGATTTCCGCGCGGAGCTTCGAAACACCGCGGTGGACCGGCGCTTCGTGCCGATCTCCTGGGAGCTTCCAACCGAGGCGCAGCGCTACCCGGCCGACATGGAGGAGGTTCGCGAGTTCAAGGGCAAGCCGCTCTTCGTCCGGCCGCTCCGGTCGGCGGATGCGGATCACCTGATGGACTTCTTCTATTCTCATACTACGGAGACGATCTACCAGCGCTACCGCTATCTGAAGAAATCCTTGTCGCACGATGAAGCGCTGCGGCTCTGCACGCTCGACTACCGGAGGCAGTTTGCCCTGGCCGTGTTCGACAAGGCCGGCAAGAGTGAGCGCATCGTCGCGATCGGGCGCTACATGATGAACGAGAAGACGGGCCTTGCCGAGAGCGCGCTCATCGTCCACGAGGACTCTCGCCGCCTCGGACTCGGACTGTATCTCCAGAAACGCCTGCGCTACCACGCCGAACGCAGCGGAGTGGTGGGGTTTACGGGATCCTTCGAGCCCTCGAATGTGGCGACCCTGCGGATTCATCGCCGTCTGGGGGACGCTGTCGTGACCGAGCAGGGCGAGGGGCGCTACGTGGCGTACTTCGCCACAGTGGCGGGGGACGCTGGGGAGGAACGCGGCGAGGGCGCTGGCACACCCGCGCCGAAGAAGGCGCGCAAGGCCACCAAGAAGGGGGCGGGGCGTCGGAAGCGGCCGAGCTCTCGAGGAAGCAAGTAGCCGGAGCCGACCACGAGCGTGCCTGCCTCGATGCAGGGCGCTCGTTTCAGCCCCACCCCCCGATACTGCGTCAACCCTTCGCGGATCGGCTCGACATTCTTGCCGGGCGCCCGCCGCGCGCCGACCTCGCCCCGGTGAGCCACGCAATGGCCATCACGGCCACGAGGAAGGCGAGGACCGGCAGATCACCCGCGCGCGCGTAGAATGGCGCAGCGCCGGCGGCCTGCACCTCGGAAGAGACCACACCCTCCTCGAATACGGGAAGCTCCGCCACCACTCTCCCCACCGGATCGACGAAGCCCGAGATCCCCGTGTTCGCCCCCCGTACCACCCAGCTGCGCAGCTCCACGGCTCGAAGAATGGCGTGGGCGAAGTGCATCTCCGCGTATCCGCTGCGGCCGAACCAGGCGTCGTTGGAGAGGTTGAGCACGAGCTCGGCGCCCGCCGCGCGGAAGCGCCGCATCAGACCCGGGTAGGTGATCTCGAAGCATACGGGAGCGGCGAAGGGAATCGGACCGCGGCGGAAGACGAATGGCTCCGTGCCCGGGACATAGGGCTCGCCCTCGACCACCGGCGCGAGCAGACGCGCGAGGGGCGCGGCAAAGCTCGGATCGTACTCGGCGAACGGAACCAGCCGCTGCTTGGCATAGCTCTCGGCAATCCCGTGCCGCGGCGTGAAGAGCACCACCGAGTTGGTGCGCAGGCCGCCCGCCGAGCGCGGGGCACCGGTGACGAACGGAACCCCGACCTCGTCTGCAAGCCGGCCCAATCGATCGCTCAGCGCAGGGGTCTGGTCGAGGTCGATGTCCACGGCCGTCTCCGACCAGACCACGAGGTCGAGCTTCTGCCGCTGGGCGGCGCGGCGTGTGAGCTCCGCGTGGCGCGCAGTGTTGGCGTATGCAGACCCGGGTTGAAAGCGCTGGTCCTGGGGAACGGCGGCCTGAACAACGGCGAGCCGCGCCGCCGGTCCGGCGCCCGGCCCCGCATCCGTCCGCCACGCGCCGTAGAAGCCGGCGAAGACAGCCAACAGGGCGGGCCCTGCGAGGGGTAAGGCGCTTCGGCGCCAGGCCGCGATCCCCAGCGCCGCGTTCACTGCCACCACGACGAAGCCAACCGCGTAGCTGCCGCCCAGGTCGGCGATCTGGATGGCCGCCGGGAAGCGCACCATCGTGTGGGCGGCGAGGAGCCAGGGGAGGCCCAGCAGTTCCCCGCGCAGCCACTCGCCGAGCACCCAGAGAGCGGCGAACGCGAGCGGCGCCGCGACGGCCAGGATGCGGGGGCGCAGTACGGTGTAGAGGGCACCCGCGGCCGCGGGAATCAAACCACCGCCGCAGACCACCAGAAAGGTAAAGACCCACGCGGGAACTGGGGCCACGCCGTATTCCCCTGCCAGCGCGTGCACCAGCCATCGGACCAAGACCAGCGCCGCTGCAACGGTGTAGACCCAGACCACGAGGAAGGCGCGCCGCGGAGAGGCACCTTCGAGGGCAGCGACGATCGGCGCCAACATGACCGCGCCCAGCACACCGAGTCCCGAAGGTGGGTAGGCCAGCACCGTGGCGACGGCACCGAGGGCAACGAGCAGGGCGGTTCGGGCCGCCAACGAACCAGGCACCGGGTGGATCCTTCTCCTGCTGCCACGACGCGCACCACCCTCCCCCTTGGAGGGGAATGCTCCTCGGCCTCCAAAGACGGAGTATATTCTAGATGTGAAACGGTTCGAGAGAACGCCTCCGGGTGACCGCATGCGCGCGCAATTTCTTCAGCTCTGCGTCTTGCTGGCCCTGGCTATCTCCATCGCCTGCGGGCCCGCTATCGGCGAAAAGCGAGTGGAAACGAGGGCGGCAGTATTCGCAGGGGGGTGCTTCTGGTGCATGGAGAAGCCCTTCGAGGAG
Source organism: uncultured delta proteobacterium (assembly GCA_963766175.1). Lineage (GTDB taxonomy): Bacteria > Myxococcota_A > UBA9160 > UBA9160 > UBA6930 > CAVXZE01. Next base: position 92,686 of record CAVXZE010000010.1, on the reverse strand, counting down.
CTCGACGGCGTCGTTTCCGTCACCTCGGGCTATACCGGTGGCAGAACCGAAGACCCGACCTATCAGGACTACGGTGAGGGGGGCCACCTGGAGGCCGTCGAGATCGTCTACGACGCTGCGGAAATATCCTACCAGCAGCTTCTGGAGGTCTTCTGGAGGCAGATCGACCCCACCGATCCCGCTGGCCAGTTCGTAGACAGGGGCAGATCCTATACCACCGCCATCTTCTATCTCGATGACGAGCAGAAGCGCCTGGCAGAGCGGTCGAAGGCAGACCTGGAGGCAAAGCGCATCTTCGACCAGCCCATCGTGACGCCGATCATCTCTGCCAGCCGGTTCTACAGAGCCGAGGAACACCACCAGGACTACTACAAGAAGAATCCGGTGAGATACCGGTATTACCGAAGCCGTTCTGGAAGAGATAGATTTCTGGACTCCGTTTGGGAGAAAGAAGGACAGAAGAAGAGCAGCAAGGCCGACCTTCGGAGCCGATTGACTCCACTTCAGTTTCAGGTCACCCAGGAAGATGCCACGGAACCGCCCTTCCGGAATGACTACTGGGACAACAAACGCCCGGGTATCTACGTCGACATCGTCTCCGGCGAACCTCTGTTCAGCTCGATGGACAAGTTCGAGTCGGGCACCGGATGGCCCAGCTTCACCAGGCCGCTGGTATCGGAGAATGTCGCAGAGCGGACGGACCGAAGCCTGTTCACGGTGAGGACGGAGGTCCGTAGCAGGCACGCGGATTCTCATCTCGGCCACGTCTTCAAGGACGGTCCGCCTCCGACCGGCCTGCGCTACTGCATCAACTCCGCCTCGCTCCGATTCATTGCGCGGAGCGATCTGGAAGAGGAAGGCTACGCTAGGTTCCTGGAGCTGTTCGAAGGGCAATAGCGACCCGGAATGATCGCCCGGGGAGCCCTCCCGATTTCGGCCGGTGGGCGACTCGACCCGTTACTGCGGCGGTCCATTCTCTCCATCGACGCGTTTCGGCCCCGAAATCGCGTCTGGCCCGATCCTGCCCTCGATCTGTATGCTAGGGCGCGCCGGAAATGACAGAAAAGACGCCGAAGGTCGACACAGCCCCCGCCTACACGGGCGAGGCGACAAGCGTCACGACCACGGGTCCGGGGCCGATAGCCGCGCCCAGGCTCGGAATCTGGGAACTCGCCTGGCCGGCCATCCTGAACAACCTCTTCCACTCGCTGGTCGGCCTGGTGGGGATCAAGATGGTCGGCTCTCTCGGGGCCGGAGCGGTCGCGGCGGTGACCACCGGAAATCGGGTCTTCTTCATCCTCCAGGCGCTGCTGATGGCCGTCACGGCGGGCACCACGGCCCTGGTGGCCCGGGCGTGGGGAGCGGGCGATCGCGAAGAGGCGGAACGGGTCAACCGGGCGTCGCTGTGGGTCTGCCTCAGTATCTCTCTGCTGATCACCCTTCCGGCGGTGCTGTTTGCCGATCCGCTGGCTCGTTTCTTTCGCCTGGAAGAGGAAACGCTGCTGCTCGCCGCGACCTACATTCGCTGGATCAGCCTGTTCAACGCGGCGTTCGCTCTCCAGTTCGTGCTCAGCGTATCGCTGCGAGCTGCGGGAGATGCGCGCACTCCGCTCTGGATCGGCGCCCTCACCAACCTCGCCAACATCATCCTGCTCTACGCGCTGGTCTACGGCCGACTGGGATTCCCAGTCCTCGGGGTGGCGGGTGCTGCCATCGCCGGCGGCGCCGCCTTTGCGATTGGCTCGGTCGCCATCGTCTACCTCTGGCTCCGGGGCTATCTGATCCTGGGAGTCGGCCCCCCGCGCTGTCTGGAGCGCGAGCGCGTGCTTCGACTGGTGAACATCGGCTACCCGGCGGGTCTCGAGCAGGTGGTGTGGCAAGGTGGGTTCGTCCTCTTTCTCTGGATCGTCTCCCTCTACGGCACCGCCCCCTACGCGGCCTACGGAATCGGCGTCAGCATCCTCTCCTTCTCGTTCCTGATCGGATGGGGATTCTCCATCGCGGCCTCGACCCTGGTGGGACAGCACCTCGGCGCGGCGGATCCGGACGGCGCAACGCACGCCGGCTGGCGCGCCGCGCGGCTCTCCCTCGTCTCGATGGTGGTGTTCGGCCTCGTGATCATCGCCGGCGCCTGGCCGATCGCTCGCTGGATGATCGACGATCCCGAGGTGGTGCGGCTGACAGTCGTCTTCATCTATGTGCTCGGGGGCCTGCAGCCGCTCATGGCCATCGAGTTCGCCTTGACCGGCTCGCTGCGCGGCGCTGGAGACACGCGGTTTCCGCTTCTCACCGTGCTCTCGGGCCTGGTCCTCGTCCGCTGCGTTCTGGCGGGGATCTTCGCCAAGCTGGACTTCTCGGTAGAGTGGATCTTCTACGCCCTGATCGGGGACTACATCGTCAAGGCGACGATGCTGACGCTGCGCTTTCACCGGGGACGCTGGAAGACCATCATCAAGTCCTAGCCTGGCCTTCGCGCCGGTCAGCTGCCGTGCCTTCTGATAGCATCAGGCGAACGAAGCGGTAGAGGAGACCTCTGATGAAGCGGATTCAAGAGCCGGCGAGAGAGATTTCCGTCATGGCGGAGACCGATGTGCTGGTGGTGGGAAGCGGCCCGGGCGGGCTCTCCGCCGCCCTCTCCGCGGCGAGAGAGGGCGCCGAGACCATGCTCCTGGAGCGCCACGGCTGCTTCGGAGGCGTGATTACGCAGGCCATGGTGGGGACCCTCGCCTGGTACCGCACCAATGAGAAGGTCGTAGACGCGGGTGGGATCGGCGTGGAGTTCGAGCAGCGGGCCAAGCAGATGGAGGCGAGCCTGCCCATCTTTCTCTACCAGGTGCTCGACACCGAGAAGTTCAAGTACATCGCGGACCAGATGGTTCAGGAGGCCGGCATCGTCCCCCTGCTCCACTGCCATACCGTGGATGTGATCACGGACGGTAGCACCGTCAAGGGCGTCATCATCGAGAGCAAGGCTGGGAGGGAAGCGATCCTCGCCAAGCGGGTCATCGATGCCACGGGTGACGCGGATCTCGCCTACCGCGCGGGCGCCCCGTGCCGAAAGGGCCCGAAGAACCAGTTGGAGGGAGTCAGCGTCAACTTCGGTTGTAGTGGAGTCGATATCCAGAGGTTTCTCGACTACACCCTCGCGCACCCCAGCTCGATCGCCGACTGGGGCGACCGATCCGGCAAGAAGGAAGAGGCCGAGTTCAGCACCTATCTGGTCGAGCCGTTCGACAAGGCCAAGGAAGCCGGCGAGATTCCCAAGGATATCCGGCTGGAGAGCTACTGGAGCAGCTTCACGGATGCCGGTGAACTTCCGAGCCTCAACGCGATCCACATGGAAGGCTTCGACCCGACCGACGTATGGGATCTCACCAAGGCGGAGATCGAAGGCCGGCAGAGGGTGATGTGGGCCGTGGAGGCTCTGAAAAAATACCAGCCCGGTTTCGAGAAGGCCCGGCTTCGCACCATGGGAGCATCCCTCGGCACCCGGGAATCGAGGAAGATCGTCGGCGAATACGATCTGACGGAGAACGACGTACTCAACCAGGCCCACTTCGAGGACTCGATCGGGATCTTCCCGGAGTTTCTGGACGGAAGCGGCATCGCCATCATGCCCTCCACGGGAAGATACTTCCAGGTGCCCTACCGCATCACACTCCCGAAGAAGGTGGAGAACCTTCTCGTTGCCGGTCGCTGTGTGGCCGGAGACAGGGTGTCTCACGCCGCCACTCGGCAGATGATGTGTTGCGCCGTCACCGGACAGGGTGCGGGTATCGCCGCTGCCATCTCCCTGGAGGACGGTGTGACGTGCCGGGAGGTGAATCTTTCCAGAGTTCAGAAGAGGCTCGAAAAGCAGAACGTCAGAATCGAATAGACCAGGAGGAACTGATGCGAGGACTCTCCAAGCCCGTCAGAATCGCGATCTACGTGACTGGCGTCGTGCTGCTGCTGGCCGTCGGCTTCATCCTCCAGACCATGCGTTCGGCCGGCCAGTTCAAGACGCTCGAGCCGCACTTCGCTGGAAGCTGCACCGTGGTTCCAGGCATCCCCGGGGCCGAGGACATCACCATCCACCCCCGCACCGGAGTTGCGTACATCACCGCGGCCGACCGCCGCTCGGTCCTTGCGGGCGGGAACGGACGCGGCGGGATCTACGCCTACGACCTGAAGGCCGACTCGCCGCAGCTGCGGAACCTGACCCCGTCCGCCAATGAGGACTTCCACCCACATGGACTCAGCCTGTACCTCGACGACGACGGTCGGGACGTCCTCTACGTGGTGAACCACGCGGGTGGTCGGCACACCATCGAGATCTTCGACCTCGTCGGCGATGGGCTCTCACATCGCGGGTCCCTCTCGGATCCGCTGCTGGTGAGCCCGAACGACCTGGTGGCCGTCGGGCGGGACCGGCTCTACGTGACGAACGACCACGCAAACGCCCCCGGATTCGCCCGGCAGCTCGAGGACTACCTCCAGCGTTCGATCTCGACCGTCGTCTACTACGACGGGGAGCGCTTCGTCGAAGTGGCATCGGGCCTCCGCTATCCGAACGGCATCAACGTGAGTGGAGATGGCGGGACTCTCTACGTCGCCTCGACTACCGGAGGCTCGGTCTTCGTCTTTCGGATCGAGCCGGAGTCGGCGGCCCTCGAGCAGCGCGGTGAAATCGAGATTGGAAGCGGTGTCGACAACATCGAAGTCGATCCGGAGGGCGACCTCTGGATCGGCGCGCACCCCAAGCTCTTGAGCTTCGTGCAGCACACCGGCGATGCGAGTCGAATCGCGCCCTCACAGGTCATCCGGGTCGCCGCCCCCGGATCCGACGCCCCCCTGGTAGAAGAGGTCTTGCTGAGCCTCGGTGAGGACTTGTCCGGGTCGAGTGTCGCCGCGGTCCAGGGAGATCGACTCCTGGTGGGTTCCGTGATGGACGACGGAATCCTCGACTGCCGGATCAGCCACTGACGAAAGACAGCGCCGGAGGCGCTCCGCGTCGCTACGGATCAAGCGAGCAGATGCTCGCAGAGAAATTCGGCCTCGCGTGCGGCCACGCGCTCGAAGACCTCGCCCGTATAGGGCTCGAAGTGACCCGTCCCGGGCAGGATGACGAGCTCGCAATTGGGGACCTGCTTCGAAGCCGCCTCGACACTGGCGACCGGGATCAAGCTGTCGTCCTCGGCGGCCACCATCAGGACCGGCGCCGTGATCTTCGCGGCCTCACGCAGGGGCCGATAGCGAGACATCTGAAACAGCACACGGGCCGGAGCCCGGTTCTGCCAGGTGCTCCCGGGCGGCACCAGATCCTGGAAGGCATCCATGACGTCCGGCGTGTTCAAAAAGGCGAACACCTCGGGTGGACCCGCGATGGGAACGTAGTACGGGGAGGCGCCGCGCGCGGCCCGCGCCAGGTCCCGGAGCCCTGAGAAGAGGGCTCGGGCCATCTTGCCCAGTGGCATCGACGCACCACGTGAATCGAGACCGACAAAGGGGACCTGGGAGACGATGGCAGAGATGCCGGAGAGCTCCGAACCGAGTGCCAGGACATGGCCCCCGCTGAAGGAGGTGCCCCAGAGCGCGAGCCGGCTGGCGTCGACGTCCGGCGAAGCCTTCGCGTGCTCGACCGCCGCGCGCCAGTCCACCAGGTGACGGCGTGGGTCGATCAGGTTCCGCGGCTCGCCATCGCTGTCCCCGAAACAGCGATAGTCGAAGACGAGCGCCGCAAGCCCGCGAGAGGCGAAGCGCTCTGCAAACTCCGGAAGGCGCATCTCGCGCTGCGCTCCGAAGCCGTGCGCCATGACCACGACCGGCGGGCGTCGACCCTCCACGTCCGATTCCGGCAGGAACAACCAGGCGGCGCAGCGAGTCCCGGCGCTCTCGAATTCGGTGTCGATCCTGTTCACACTCGGAGCATACCTCGGCTATCCTGGCTTGACACGGCTCTCGATGAGGCGGGTATCGTGAGAAGTCCCGCTGTGAAAGGAGAGGTCCCATGAAGTTCTCCCTGGGTCTGATGTTCCTGCCCCCCGACCAGTACATCCCGCTGGCCGAGTGCGCTGAAGAGAACGGCTGGGATTCGGTCAATGTCTGCGATGGGCTCTTCTTCTTCGAGAAGACCTCGGTCGACTATCCCTACTCCGACGACGGCGCGCGCTACTGGGTCGGCGAGACGCCCTTCATGGATCCCTGGGCGCTGATCCCCGCCATGGCAATGCGAACCGACCGCATTCGCCTCTGGACCAACGTGCTGAAGCTCCCCGTGCGAAATCCCCTGCTGGTAGCGAAGAGCGTCAGCACCGCTGCCGTCATCGCCGGGAACCGCGTAGGCATGGGGGTGGGACTCAGCCCCTGGCCCGAGGATTTCGAGGTGTGTGGCGAGGAGTGGTCCAACCGCGGGCCCCGCTGCTCGGAGATGATCGAGATCATCCGCAAGGCACTCACCGGAGAGATGTTCGAACACCACGGAAAGTACTACGACTTCCCCGCCCTGCAGATCAGCCCGGTGCCATCGGAGCCCGTACCGATCTACATCGGTGGAACTGCCGACGCCGTGCTGAAGCGCGCAGCGCGGATCGGCGATGGTTACGTCTCACCGAACACCACGGCGCAGGCCGTTGGCGATTATGCCGAGAAGATCCAGCAGTACCGCGTTGAATACGGAACGCAGGCCAAGCCCTTCGAGATCATCTCGGTGGCCATAGACACCCATGACCTGGAGGGACATCGGCGGCTCGAGGACCTTGGGGTGACTGAGGCTTGTGTCATGCCCTGGTTCTTCTACGGCCAGGGCTTCGAATCCGCGCTGGAGTTCAAGACCGACGCCGTCAAGCGCTTTGCGGATACGGTGATCGCAAAGATGTGAGCGCTGCCGAGGGGCGCGACTAGATCGCCATCGCCGTCTCTCTCCCCTCGCTGATTGCCTCGCTGAGTCTGCGCGCCTGCTTGGCGTCGCCGATCACGTGCACCTCGCCGATCTCCGCGCCGATTCTGGTGGCGAGTTCGTCCGCCGGTCTGTTTCCCATACTGAGCACGATGCGCTCGACGCCGCGAATCGTCTCCTTTCGGCCATCTCGTTCCACCACGATTCCGTCCTCTAGAAACTCCACGACCTTGGTGCGCAGCATGATCCCGATTCCCTTGCGGCGGATTCGCTCCATCAGCACCATGCGGCCTTCCGGCGACATGTCGGTGGCGATCGCGTCCCGCATCTCGATGATGGTCACCGACGTGTGGCCGACAAGGGGATAGTCGCCTTGCTGGAACATGAACTCGGCAGTTTCGCACCCGGCCATGCCGCCCCCGATGATCAATACCCTGCCGGGCATGATCGGGACTCTTCCCGCCAACACCTCCTGATAGGTCGTAACCCGTTGGCCATCGATTCCGGGAATCTCGGGAACCAGCGGTTTGCCACCGGTCGCAATGATCGCGACATCCGGCCTCTCCTCGGCAACGACCGACTCGGTCACCTCGGTATTCAGGCGGACCTCCACCCCCGCCTTGGCCAGCTGCGTGGTCAGGTACTTGGTGACCCGGGTGAGTTCCTGCTTGTGAGGGGGCACCGCTGCCAGATTGAAGAGACCACCGGTCTTGGGCCCCTTCTCGAACAGGGTGACCCGATGGCCGCGCTGCGCGGCGACCCGCGCCGCCTCCATCCCGGCCGGCCCGGCGCCGATCACCATCACCTTCCTGGAGCTCGCAGCGGGGACCAGCTCGGTTTCCCCTTCCCTTCCGCTCCAGGGATTGATCACACAGGTCATGTCCCGGCCCTCGAGCCGCCCGGCCACGCAGCCGATGCCACACCCGGTGCAGGGTGCGATGTCCTCGAACCGGCCCTCGCGCGCCTTGTTCACAAATGCCGGATCGGCGAGCAGCGCCCGGCCCATCACCACCATGTCGGCGTCGCCGCGCCCGAGCACCTCTTCCGCCACTCGTGGATCGTTGATCCGTCCGACGACCATCACCGGCACGTCGACCACTTCTTTGATCGCCCGCGCCAGCCCGGCGTTGGGGCAGAGCGGCGTCCCGGTCGGCGGCATGATGCGGCTGGAATAGTCGGGATACATGCCCGCCGAAACGTGAAAGGCGGCGATTCCCGCTGCTTGCAGAATCCGGGCGATGTACTGCCCGTCCTCGATGCCCATCCCACCTTCGATGATGTAGTCGCCGGACATGCGCAGGATGATCGGGAAGTCCGCCCCGGCCTTCTCGCGGATCCGCTCGATCACCCGAAGGGGCATGCGGAGCCTCCCGTCCAGGTCACCACCGTACTCGTCCGTTCGCTTGTTGCGAAGCGGTGACAGGAAGGAGCCCACCAGCATGTAGGAGTGCGCGGCGTGGAGCTCCATGCCGTCGCAGCCCCCTTCCCTGGCGCGCCGCGCGGCCTCACCGAACTGCTCGATGATCGTCTCGATTTCGTCGCGGTCGAGCTCGCGGCTGACGTGCTTCGTCACGAAGCACATGACGGGCGATGGCCCCACCGGCTGCTTCTGGTGAAAGAACGGGGAGAGCGACTCAGGACCGGGGTGAGCGATCTGAGGGATGATCTTTGCGCCGTGCGCGTGCACCGCATCCGAGAGCTTCTTGAAGCCGGGGATGAACTTGTCGTCCCATAGCGCCACCGTCCTCGGAACGTAGGGCGAGAACTCATCGATCGTCGTCATCTCGGACGTGATGAGCCCCACACCCCCGGCAGCTCGCGCCGCGAGGTAGTCGATCAGTCGCTGAGAGACTCTTCCGTCGCTCTCGGCGTAATCGGTCGCCATCGGCGCCATGGCGACGCGGTTCTTCACTTCCATGGAGCCGATGCTGATCGGCGTGAAAAGCAGCCCGAGCGAGCTCATTTGACGTCTCCTCCACTGCCCGTTCCCGGGCCATTCTTGCGAATTCTCCCGCACAGGACCAACCCCTGCTCGGCTTGCCTCCTCCCCTGCTTATTGCCATTCTTCCGGCCGCGATCGGGTGTCGTCGATCCTGGTCCATCGCGGATCCGACGCACCCCAGGCCAACGCGATGCGCAACTCCACTCGCGGCGTACCGGCGAAGAAACTACCAGAAAGGGCTCGCGACCATGAAAGAGAAGCAGAAGCGTCGGGGGACTGAATCGAGCATCTTCACTACCGCGGTGCATGGCGGCGAGGATCATTTCAAGTACGCCGATGCCATCACCACGCCCATCGTCCAGACCTCGACCTTCGTGTTCAAGAGCAGCGACGAGATCAAGCGATACACCTCCAAGAAGCTGGCCCGCTACGAGTACGGTCGCTACGGCAACCCGACCCAGCGAGCCGCTGAGAAGAAGCTCGCCGAGCTCGAGGGGGCCCAGGACTGTCTACTGCTCGACTGCGGCATGAGTGCTGTCACCTCGACCATGTTGGCGATTCTGAAGAAGGGAGATCACATCGTCATCACGGACGATGCCTACGGTCAGACGCTCAAGTTCTGTAGCGCCCATCTGCCGCGCTTCGGCGTCGATAGCACCGTGGTCAAGATGGGCGACTACGGTCAGATGAAGAAGTCACTTCGCAGGAACACCAAGATGGTCTTCTCGGAATCACCCACCAACCCCTACCTGAACGTCATCGACCTGGAGGCGATGCAGGAGATCCGCAAGCGATTCAAGGGGTTGATGATCATCGATTCGACCTTCGCCACGCCCTTCAACCAGCGGCCCCTCGAGTGGGGGATGGACCTGGTGATCCACAGCACCACCAAGTACCTGAGTGGCCACAACGACATCCTCGGCGGCGCCGTTCTGGGCAGCACCGAGCTGGTCGATCAGGTGCGTGAGTACCAGCGCGTGACCGGATCGGTGCTGGATCCGCATTCCTGCTATCTGCTCATTCGCGGCGCCAAGACCTTTGCGCTCCGCGTCGACTACCAGAACCGCTCGGCGCAGACGGTCGCGGAGTTCCTCGAGAATCACCCCAGGATCAGGAAGGTCTTCTATCCGGGCCTCCCCAGCCACCCCCACCACGAAATCGCCAAGGCGCAGATGAAAGGATATGGAGGCGTGGTCTCCTTCTGGGTGGACGGCAATCTCAAGCAGGTCAACAAGTTCCTCGACTCCCTGCGGTCACTCCACATCGGTCCCACACTGGGGGGGGTCGAATCGCTGATCACACACCCCGCAACGGTCACCTACTATCGCAACACCCGGAAGGAGCGCTACGCCCTGGGCATAACCGATCAACTGATTCGCCTCGCCCTGGGGATCGAGGACCCTGCGGACATCATGGCGGATCTGGATCAGGCCCTCTCGAAGATGGGCTGACGGACTCAGTGTCCGACCACGAGACCGGGCCCGACGACCACGGCGATGCCGACCAGAAGGAACGCCAGGGACCTGCCACGCCGCACGCCCTCCCGATGGATCTGCGGCAGGAGGTCGGAGGTGGCAATGGCGAGGAACGATCCCGCCGATACGCCGATCGCGATGGCGATCACCTCTTCGCCCAGTCCGCTCAGAAAGAGGTAGGAGAGAATCGCGCCGATCGGCGTCGCCGTCGAAAACCCGCAGATGTGAAGCAGTGCCCTGCCCCGGCTGTAGCCCGCCAGCAACAGGATCGAACAGAGAGAAAACGCCGCGGGAATCTTGTGCAGGACGATCGCAAGGAGGACGGGCGGCGCCAGCTCCGGAACGATCAGACTCGACCCGACCGCGACCCCGTCGATCAAGCTGTGAAACGTGATTCCCAGGAAGGCGGCAAAGCCGAAGCTGTGGATCTCACAGCCTACCTCCTCGCACGGATCGACCAGGAAGAACTGCTCCAGAACGAAGATGGCGAGAAAGCCTGCGAGGATTGGCAAGCCTGCGGCGCGCCCGAGGCCCTCGGCCGTGAGGGGCACCATGTGGACGAAGGCCGCACCGAGCAGCACGCCGGCCCCTGTCGAGACCAGCAGCGTCAGGTTCTCGCGCGACCAGGTCCGGACCAGCGGCGCCACGCCCCCGAGCAGCGAGATCCCGGCGATCAGCGCCAGATAGACCGCGATGGTCGAAGCCGACTGCATGGGCGGCATCTCCTGCTCGATCAGCTCGAGGTGGCGGAGCGGATGGTAGATCCGCGTCCAAGTTGCCCGAACGCGACCTCAGATGTGAAAGGCACCGCGTAGTCTCAGTCCCTCGCGGGCCTCTCCGTCTACCTTCAGTTGGCGGCCGAAGAGGGCGCTCTCGAGGCTCTTCTTCCCCAGCACGATCGCTGCCCAGGTCCCGGCCGGCATTGCGATGGTCAGATTCGCATCGTCGGGAATCGGCTCCTCCTTCAAGGTGACCTGACCCGCGGAGACCTGGAGAACGAAGGTCTGCTCTTTGACTCCGCCGTCCGGCGTGAGTCTGAGCCCCACCACGCTCTCCCAATCCGCCGCCGCCTCGGCGTCGAAGCGCCCGACGAACTGCTCGGTGAGGTCTCCGGCCTGCGGCGCGTATTTCGAGAGATTTCGGCCCAACAGCGGCTTCCGGAAGCTCTCGATGAAGGACTCCTTCTTCTCCCTTCGCCTTTGCCGCCACGCGTAGAGACCGGGAAACGGACGGTCGAGCTCCTCCAGATAGACGTCCCGGCGCTTTTTCGCCGCCTGATAGATCGCGAAGCTCATCCGCAGGATCTCCCTTCCCTCCTCCCCCGAGAGGAGCGGCTTCGCGTCTCCCCGGATCGCGTCCACGAAGTTTTCGAGTGCTCCCCGGAATCCCTCGGCCCAGTCCGATTTTACCGTGTCGTAGTGGGTCCAACCGTCATTGCCGAACCGGCTCACCGCGGGCCCGCCGTGGATGTCACCGGTACAGCGATGGATGAAGATGATCCCACTGTCTCCGGTGAGCTCGAACCACTCGTCATTGGGGTAGTACTTCGAAGGAATGTGGAGCTTCTCGGCATAGACAAAATCGCAGATCCCGTATTTCTTGCCCCCCTTGTGCTTCCACATCAGCGTAACGGGACTATCGAGAACACCGTCGATCGAATCGATCCAGGCTCCGACCCTCTCCACGTCACCCATCAAATACCGGGCCGTGGCCCACTCGTGATGGCCGTGATCGAACGTCTCGGAAAACCGCCCCTCGGCGAACTCATCGAATCGCCAATCGTAGGAAGCGACGGGCATGTCCCAGCCACCGTGCGGGCTGTTGATCATCTTCATCCGCAGCAACAGAGGGTCGCCGATCTCTCCGCTCTCGATCAGTTTCCTGGCGAGGACGATCGGCGGGTAGCAGACGTAGTTGTCGGTCACCTTGAACACCACGCCGGACTGCTTCGCGCGCGCGACCATCCTGTCGGCACTCGCCAGGCTGGTCGTCATCGGCTTTTGCAGCGCGACGTGCTTCTTCGCGTCCAGGGCGTCCACCGTGATCTGTTCGTGAAGCTTGTGCGGGGTGATGACCTCTACCGCGTCGATGGCCGGATCCGCCAGCATTTCGCGGTAGTCGGTGAACGTCTTCTCGACCTTCCACTCCTCTCCTCGAGCCGCGACGACCCGCTCGTCCATGTCGCAGATCGCGTGAAGACGCACCCGCGGATTGTCTCGATAGCCGGCGGCGTGAAGGGTCGAGATGAGCCCGCAGCCGATCATCCCTACGTTGAGCTTTTCCACCTTGTCCTCCACGAGGGAGTGACATCACGAAGGATGCGAAGGAAAGGACTAGTTGAATTGCTCCCTCAATTGGCGCTTCAGGATCTTTCCCGTCGGCGTTCTGGGAATGGAATCGGTGAAGACCACCTGCTTGGGGATCTTGAACCTCCCGATCTTCCCCTGGCACCAATCGATCACCTCCTTCTCCGTCAGCTCCTCTCCCTGTTTCGCGACCAGGATCGCCTTGACCGACTCCCCCCATTTCGCGTCCGGGTAGCCGATGACTCCTGCATCGGCGACCTTCGGATGGCGGAGAAGGGAGTCCTCGATCTCTGCCGGGTAGATATTCTCTCCGCCGGAGATGATCATGTCCTTCTTCCGGTCCATGATGTAGAGATATCCGTCTTCGTCCATCTCTCCGATGTCTCCGGTATGGAGCCATCCATCCTGCAACGCCTCCGCCGTGTCCTCGGGCCGGTTCCAGTAGCCCTTCATGGTATTTGGCGCGTGCAGCAAGACCTCGCCCTTCTCTCCTGGCCCGACGTCGTTCCCCGCCTCGTCGACGACTCGCACACGCGTGTGGAAGAACGGCTTGCCACAGGAGCCTGCCTTTGCGATCGCGTCTTCGGCACCGAGAACGCTGCCGGTGTTGTTCTCGGTCAGACCGTAAAGCTGGCGCACCTCGATGCCCGCCGCTGCGTATTCCTCGATCAGGCTGACCGGTACCGGCGCCGCATAGACCAGGATGACCTGGACCGAGCTCCAGTCGTACTTCTCGAAGTCGGGCACCAGCTTGAGGAAATCCAGGAGAGCGGGTACCGAGCCGAAGCCGCTGACCTTCTCTTCGCCCAGGAGCTCCAGGAAACGCTTGGGGTCGAGGCTCCGGAGCAGGACCGTCTTCGCGCCCTGATAGACGAACCAGGGGGGTCCGGCCAGACCACCGATATGAAACAGCGGGAGGGCGATCAGAGGCGTCTCCCCGATCTGCACCCCAAGGGTCGCCATCAGGTTGACCGAGCTCCAGAAGTAGTACGAATGGGTGAGCTCCGCGCCCTTCGGTCTTCCGGTAGTGCCCGAGGTGTACAGAATCGTCAGAGTGTCATCATCGCCCCCTCTGATCTCCGGCTCCTGGTCGGGCGAACCACTGATCAGGGTCTCGTAGGGGGTGGCCCACTCCGGCGCGTCATCGGAGATCGCCACGAGCTCTTTGGCCGGTATCTGGCCACGGATGGAATCGACCGTGTCCGTGTACTCGCCTCCGAAGACGCAGACCCTTGCTTCGCTGTCCGAGAGGATGAATCCGACCTCGGGCCCAGCCAGTCGGTAGTTGACCGGCACCAGGATGGCGCCGATCTTCCCCAGGCCAAACAGCATGTCGTAATACTCGGGCTCGTTCAGGGCCAGCAAGGCGACCCGATCGCCATGGCCCACTCCAAGACGCAGCATGGCATTTGCGAACCTGTTGGCGCGCTCGTTGAGCTCCCTGAAAGTCCGCCGGATACCCTCGCAAACGAGTCCCTCCCGATCCGGGGAAAGCAGAGCTCGCCTGGTCATGAACTCACCGATGTTGACGTTCATCAAAGCCTCCTTGCTAGCGGGATCATACGTCATTCCCCGATTGGCCATCCAGCGCTCTGGAGTCGATCTCTTCGATCATGTCAAGCGCCAGCTGCAGCGCCAGCGTCAGGCGATCCGCACGCCTGGCCTGCGAGCCGTCACCAGGCTGTCCATCTCACCGTGATGAAGGAGCTTCGGATCCGTGAAGCCGGCAGCTTCGAGATCCTCGCTGATTTCATCGAACGAATAGGTGCTGCCGCCCGGGGTATTGACCAGCATATTGATGGCGAAGAGGGCCCCACCGACGGGCTCCGTATGGTCATCGCTCATGACATGATCGCGAATCACCACGGTGCCTCCGGGCACCAGGGCATCCAGGATCTTCTGGTACAGCGCGACGTTCTGCTCGGAGTCATTCTGGTGAATGATCGCCGAGAGCAGTGCCAGATCGTGTCCGCCGGGAAGGGCGTCGCTATGGAAATCGCCGCTCACCAGGGTCACGCGATCGAGCAGCCCCTCCTCGCCCAGCTTGTCCCGGGCGATGTCGGTGACCAGGGGACGGTCGAAGAGGGTGGCGCGCATCTGGGGAGCCGCCCGGAGCGCGGCAATGGTGTAGACACCCGATCCGCCGCCCACGTCGATCATGTTCTCGCGGCCCGTGAGATCCAGCCTGGAAACCACTCCCTGGGCCATGCCGCGACCGATGGTGTGCATCGCGCCGATGAAGGCCTTGACTCCCTCCAGGTCTCTCTCGAGCGCCTCGACGGGCTGAGCCTCTTTCCCCCCGAGGACGATCTCCGTCAGCTTCCCCCAGCTGCTCCACAGCTGTGCCATGTGCAGAATCATCGGCAGCACGGTCTCTGGCGCCGAGCGCGAGAGAGCGTTTTCGAAGCCCGGCCTGGTCCGGAAGGCACCGCCCTCCTTGACCAGCAGGCCCAGGGCGACCAAAGCGTTCAGGAGTGCCTCGGTGCCCCTTCGATCGGAGGAGAGATCTTCGCAGACCTGCTGCGCCGTCTTCGGGGCATGCTGCAGCAGCGAGAAGACATCCAGCTCCGCCGCGGTCATCAATATTCGCGCCTCCCAGAAGCCACGCGCCTTGCCGAGAATCGCCCCCATTTCTTCCTCGAGGCTCACGTCGACTCCTCCTTCTACACGCGCAACGCTTCGTGGTACCCGGAGCCCTCATCATGCCACAGATCGGCCCCGGACAGTCATCGCATGGCAGAGTCCGGTGGAGCCGATCGGGGCGCCCGGGCGGATCTCCCGTGGGGATTTGTCATAATCAGCAGGCTCCGGTGCGCCGCGCGACCGACCGGAAACGCTGACCCATGCAGCCTTCCTGACCCGAGGACGAGAAGATGAACACGACCCGAAATTGGGAGAAACCGGTTCGAAGGATGGAGCTCCTGACGAGGCTCAAGTCCTTCCCCGTCGCCTTCAAACTCCTCGAAGACAGGGAAGCGCTCTCCGAGATCCCCTTCGTTCGCCGCATGGAGCACAAGTCCACGCTCTGTCAGATGCTCAATTTGGTCAGGAATTTCGACTGGACGGTTGGAGCCGATCTCGACGATTTCATGTCGGCCATGTGTCCTTCCATCATCGGGCTCACCGACATTCCCGAGTACATGAAGGACGGCACATTCCGGAGCATCGTGTGGACCAAGAGCCGGGCGGATGGAAAGAAGTACGAGAACTCCATTCCCCGCCTTCCCGCCGGCAAGTACCAAGCAGTAGCGCTGGCCCCCCTCGTCTACAACCCCTTTGATCCCGACATCGTCCTGCTGTACGCCAACCCCGCGCAGATGATGCTGCTGATCAACGCGCTCCAGTTCGAAGAGTACGAGGTGATGCAGTTCCACTGTGTCGGAGAGAGCTCCTGCTCTGACGCGATCGCCAGGTGCTACCTCGACGGGAAGCCTTCTCTGACCATTCCCTGCTACGGCGAGCGCCGCTATGGCCATGCTCAGGACGATGAGCTGGTGATCGCCCTTCCTGCCGAAGTGATGGACAAGCTCCTGAGAGGTCTGGAGGCCCTGTACAAGAGGGGAATCCGCTACCCGATCAGCTACGCGGGTGCCGAGACGGACGTGACTCGCGCTTTTCCAGCGGCATATGGAGCGGAGGACCGGGTCACCGCCCTCCGGAGTACCGGAGATGCCCTCCTCCTCGGCGTGACTGGCAGCATCGCCACCGGGAAGACCACGGTTGCCAAGATGCTGGAAGAGCTGGGAGCGCCCGCGATCGATTTCGACGTCTTGAGCCGCGTGGTGGTGGAGCCCGACAAGCCGGCCTGGCGGGATATCGTCTCGTTCTTTGGTGAGCAGGTCCTGCTCGAAGACAGGACCCTGGACCGTGAGAAACTGCGCGACGTCGTATTTCGCGATCTCGAGAAGAAGAAGAAGCTGGAGAGCTTCATACATCCGAGAATTGGAGAAGAGTTCTTCAAGCGCGTCCAGCAATTCGTGAGCCAGGACCCGAACGCCATCATCCAGGTGGTGGTGCCTCTCCTCATCGAGACCAACATGCACGCGCTCTTTCACAACCTCTTGATGGTCTATACCCCGGAGGAGAGAGCAGAAGAGGCGGCTGATCGAGCGCGACCACATGACAGAAGAGATGGCCATGAACATGATCAGATCGCAGCTCTCCGTCGAGGAAAAGAAGGGCTACTGCGACCTCCTGATCGACAACTCGGGCTCCCTCGAAGACACCCGCAGGCAGGTGGAGGAGCTCTGGGACAAACTGAAGCAGATTCAGCAGGACAGAAGAGCGGGTGGTGAGGCCAGCTAGAGAGTCGATGCCTCTGACCCGGGGAGAATGGGAATGACGATACGCTTTCTGAGAAACAAAGTGGTCGAGGTGGAGCCCCTCCCCGACGGAGATCTGGGCGTCTCATGGCGACTCACGGACGACCTCCTGAAGGCGGAAATCGAGCTGAGAGTGCGACCTCCGGACCTCGAGATCGTGGAGGCGAAGGCAAGACTGGAGAGGCTTCCCCTGAAGGCGTGGTCATCGGCCCCTGAGCTGATCAAGAAGGTGGAGGGCGTAAGGGTCGGCCCAGGGCTTCGCAAGATCGTGGCCGGCCTGCTCGGCGGCCCCGAAGGATGCCCCGTGCTGGTCCATGCCGTGCTGGAGGCTTCGAATGCCGTCATCCTCCACTTTACGCGTCCCGGGATCCAGGCGGGCGAGAGACTCGAGGGTGAAATCCTAATCGCCGCAACCAGAGAGATGCTGAAATTCAACCCCAGGTTGATCCGAAGCTGCATCGCCTTCCAGGATGAGAGCCCGATCATGCAGGGAATCGAGCTCTGAAGGGAGAACGGGAATGATCACCTTCAACCGAAGTCAGCTGATCGAGGCGGAATTCCCGGATGAGGACACGATTCGCTTCTCCGGCGTCCAGCAGGACCACATCTACAACATGGAAATCAGCATGGAGGTCCGCATCGCAGATGGGGAGATTCTGGCCATCGAGGGTCTGATGAAGCGATACACCAACCCCGTCTGCCCGGCAGCCCTCCCCGTTCTCCAGAGTGCCGTCGGCGTCTCCTTGAGAGAAGAGGGCTGGGACCGCCGGGTCATGCGGGAGATCGGGCGCAACGGCTGCGAGCATTTTGCCGAGATCATCATCGAGTGCGGGCGATGTTTCGACCAGGCTCGGCTCTCCAAGGAGATGCTGGAGGCGCTCCAGCAGAATCCCGCCTTGAACCAGGAGCAATTCGTCGAGACGTGGGCGGAGAACCATCCCGAGATCAGGTCCGCCTGATTCGGAAGGCCACAAGGGGACGCGGCCATGCGTATCGACCTCCACACACACACTTCGCCTCGGTCCCCGTGCAGCAGCGTCGAGCCCCTGGAGCTGGTTCGAGAAGCCTCGCGCCTGGGCCTGGATGGGATCTGTCTCACGGAGCACCAGGTGCTGTGGAAGTCCAACGAGATCGCGGAATTGGCGCAGGGAACGCCGGTCAAGATCTTCCGGGGGAACGAATTCACCACCAACCAGGGGGATATTCTGGTCTTCGGATACGAAGAGGACGTCCAGGAGCTACTGATGATCGAGGATCTCCGCGATCGAGTGACGGCGGCCGGTGGCTTCATGATCGCGGCCCATCCGTTCCGAGGCTTCAAGACGTTTGGAATCGGCCAGCTCCAGATGACCGTAGAGCAAGGTTGCACGCGAAAGGTCTTCGATTTCGTCGATGCCGTCGAGATCAGGAATGGCAAGGTCTCCGATCAGGAGAACGATATGGCTGCTCGAGTCACTGCCCGGTTGGGTTTGCCCGGCACCGCCGGGAGCGACGCCCATCGGATCGATGAAGTGGGAAAGTGGGTGACCGACTTCGAACACGATATCGAAACCGATCAGGAGCTGATCGAAGAGCTCAAGGCCGGGCGCTTCGCCGTGGCCCCCAAGTCAGGGCGCGAATAGAAGCGGCTCAGCCGGTGCCCTCGGGCAGGCGGCCGAACTTGGATCTGTAGGCAGCCACGAGCACATCCGCTGCCCGGTCCGGCGGGAGATTCTCCGTGTTGACCATGATGTCGTAATGGGAGGGGTTGCCCACCTCGCGGTCGTAGTGACGGCGGACGAACGTCTGTCGCTCCCGCTCCACGCGCACCAGCATGCGTTCGGCTTCGCGTTCGCTCAGACCTTCCCGCTCGGCATAGCTCGCGATCCTCTGCCCGTAAGGGCACACGACGCGCACGCGCAGGGCCGCTTCGGGCGCGAGGATGAACTGGACACCGCGTCCGATCACCACGGCGCCGCCATGGCGCTCCAGGGTCCGCACCACCCGGATCACCTGACGCACGTATTTCGCCGCCGTGGTTCCAGCGCCAAAGACACTCTCGCCGATGAAATCCTCGATGCGGGTCCGGGTCTGCTCGTCCAGCGTCGCGAGCAAGGCCTCCTGAATGCCGGTCTGCTCGGCGATGGTGTGCACGATCTCCTGGTCCCAGAAGCTGAAGCCGAGCTTCTTGGCCGCCTCTTCGCCCGTAGCCGTGCCGAGGGCGCCGAACTCCCGCGACACGGTGATCAAAGGCCACGGCTCCGGCGCGCGCTCTCCGGCGCGCTTCTTCTCGCCTTGGACCCACCTGCGTACCTGGTCGTCTACGAGCCTCTGGACGTCGCGGGGTGCCGGCTCCTTGAACATGGTGTTCCCCTCCCGGCGGGTCACCTGGAGAGTCTACTCCCAAAGCGCAAGAGAATGGTAGCCTGAATTTTCCGGGCTAGCGGACGAAACCACTCGCCGATATCGTATCCCAGACGGGGAATCGATCGAATCGCCTTCCTGGCCCACATCCAGAAGTGGCGCTGATCATGTTCCGAGATGCCAACCCGAGCTGCAGCTTTGGTCCTCGATAGGGAGACTGGTCGTGTCTGATACCCGCGTCTCGTCCATTCCGGGTCTTCGCCGTCTCGCGCAGATCGATCCGAAGGTTCGCCTCGACGACCTGATGTCGCGATCCTACCAGTACCGGGGATGGGAGGACGTCTACCGCGACGAGTGGACCTGGGACGACGTCGTCCACGTCTCGCACCTTCGGGTCAACTGCATCTCGACCTGCTCGTACGACGCCTACGTGAAGGACGGCATCGTCTGGCGCGAGGAGCAGAACGCCAACTATCCCCAGGAGTTCTCCGACATCCCCGACTTCAATCCCCGGGGCTGCACGGCGGGCTGCGCCTACAGTGCGCAGATGTACGACCCCACCCGGATCCGCTACCCGATGAAGCGGGTGGGAGAGCGGGGCTCGGGCCGCTGGCAGCGGCTCAGCTGGGACCAGGCCCTGGAGGAGGTCGCCGACAAGCTGATCGACGTCATCACCGAAGATGGCTCCGACTGCGTCATCTTCGACTCGGGCACCACGAACATCGACAACGGCATCGGCTCGACCATGGAGATGCATCTCTTCCTCAGTGGGCTGGCCGCCGTCAACATCGATTCCTGGGCGGGGGTCGGCGATCTTCCGGTAGGTCTGATCCAGAGCTGGGGCACCTACATGAGCGAGGGGACCGCCGACGACTGGTTCCGCTCGGACTACATCTTCATCTGGCTGGGCAATCCGAACTACACGCGCCAGCCGGACGCCCACTTCCTCTACGAGGCGCGCTACCGGGGAGCCAAGATCGTCGCGGTGTGTCCCGACTTCAGCCCTTCTACGCTGCACGCCGACCGCTGGCTCAATGTCCGCCTGGGAACCGACGCCGCGCTGGCTCTGGGCATGGCGAACGTGATCGTCGACGAGGGTCTTCACGACGTCGAGTACATCAAGGAGCAGACCGATCTCTCCTTCCTGGTGCGCGATGACAACGGCCGTTTCCTTCGCGAGTGCGACATGGTGGAGGGGGGCGCAGACGACCAGTTCTATTTCTGGAACGCCGCCAAGGGCCGCAAGCAGCTGGCGACGGGCACCTGGGGCTCGGAGGTGATGACGATCGCGCTGGACGAGGAGACGGACCCGGCGCTGGAGGGGACGCACAAGGTGCGTCTGCTGGACGGCAAGCAGGTTCGGGTGCGTCCGGTCTTCGAGCTGTTGCGGGCGCATCTGGCGGAGTACACGCCGGAGCGGGCCGCGGAGATCACCGGAGTGCCGGCCGCCAACATCCGCTGTGTGGCGCGGGAGATGGCGGCGGCCCGGTCGTCGATGATCTTCGCCTCCTGGGGCGCCTGCAAGCACTACCACTCGGATCTGTTCCAGCGCGGAATGGTCTACCTGATGGCGCTGACGGGCAACTCCGGTGGGAAGCCGGGCTCTGGCATCAAGGTGTCCACCTGGTGGCCGATGCCGGGCTTCTACATGTTCGGTTTCGGCTTACGGCCCAACACCGAGCCACGAGAACAAGTCCCGATGGATCGCCCCCAGATGCAGAACATCTCCAAGTTGATGTTCCAGCTCACCAAGGAGGGTGAACGGTCCGCACCGCTGATCCCCTGGCTCTACGCCCACGATCCGAAGTTCGCCGAGGCCGCCGGGAACGACGCCTACGTGGATCCGGCGCTTCCCCGTCCGGTCTCCCAGTACATGGAGGAGATCATCGAGCGGGAGTGGCAGCCAGTCTTCCCGAAGCCACCCAAGCGCCCGAAGTTCTTGTACTTCTCGGGCCCCAACCCGCTCCGCCGCTGGCCCAATCCCCGAACCATCCGGGACAGCCTCTGGAAGAGCCTCGACACCATCGTCACCTGCGACTTCCGGATGTCGACCTCTGGAATGTGGTCCGACTACATTCTTCCGGCTTGTGGCTACTACGAGAAGCCGGGGATCAAGTACGTGATGTCCTACATCCCCTACGTCGTCGTGGGGGACCGGGCGGTGGCTCCCCTCTACGAGTCCAAGCACGAGTGGGACATCATGATCGGCCTGGCCAGGAAGATCCAGGAACGCGCCAGGGCCCGAGGCATCGAGGGCTTTATCGACGGCGTCGGCAACCAGCGTAAGCTCTCGAACTTCTACGACGAGCTCACCGCCGACGGCGTGTACGTGGAGGGCGAGAAGGGTGAGGCGGCGGCGTTCGACTACATCATGCGATACTCGCCGGTCACCCAGGCCACCGACCTCGGTGAGCAGCCATGGCAGAAGGCGGTCGAGGACGGCATGGTGAAGATCGAGGAGGTCGCGCCCCTCGAAATGGCCCTGGGACTCAGCTGCATGATGAGCGACTTCGACTACAGCGAGCCGATGAACCAGTTCGACTGGTTCCACAAGCACAAGGACCCGTGGCCGACGCTGACCGGCCGCCAGCAGTTCTACATCGACCACGAGTGGTACCTCGAGGTCGGTGAGGGACTGGCCGTGCACAAGGAGCCGGTTGCGGCTGGCGGTCCCTATCCGTTGCGGCTCACCGGTGGCCACAATCGCTGGAGCCAGCACTCGATCTTCCGCGCCAACCAGCCGTTGCTGCGCCTCCAGCGGGGCTCCCCGGTCGCCTACCTGAGCGAGGCCGACGCCCGGGGGCGGGGGATCTCCGACAACGACCAGATCCGGGTCTACAACGACGTGGGCGAGTTCACGCTGTGGGCGAAGATCTCGCCGGCTGTCCAGCCCGGTACGTTGATCTGCTACCACGCCTGGGAGGGTTACCAGTTCCCCGACGGCGCCACCCAGAACGACGTGCTCCCCGGAGCGCTGAAGCCCAACAACATGGCCGGTGACTACGGTCACCTCCAGTACCGGGGGGCGTACTTCTCGATGAACAACATCCCAAAGGAGGTGGCCGTGGAGGTAGAGAAGGTGCGGGAGGAGGTGTGATCATGGCTGTCGAAATCGTTCCCATCCAGGTCAGCAAGGTCGAGGCCGCTCTGGAGAAGCTGGTGGCTCCCGATGCCGCGGAGTGGGGAGGCGCCACGGAGGCGGTGGTTCCGATCGATCCCACGCCCCTGGACCGCCTGCCTTCGGCCTACGTGCAGGTGTCCTGGCGGGATCGGCCCCGTGGTGCGATCGGAGAGGTGCGGGTGCGCGCCGCTGCGGGCGCCGATGGTCTGGCAGTGCGGCTCGACTGGAAGGCGCTTCGGCCCTCGCGTCTGATCAGCGACTGGAACGTGTATCCCGACGCCTGTGCGATGCTCTTCCCGGCCGACGGCCGCGAGGCCGAGTTCGACACGATGGGGAGCCCGACGCATCCGGTGCAGGGGTGGCACTGGCGTGCCGGGACCGATCTTCCCTTCGTGGTGACGGCGACGGGGATCGGCACGGTGGAGCGGGCCAAGGAGCACCCGGTGCAGGTCCGTTCCCGCTGGTCGGAGGGTCGCTGGCAGGTGGTGCTGGCGGGTCCGCTGGGAGCCGGTGGGATGCCGCTGCGGAAGGGATCCGGTCTGCCGGTGGCGTTTGCAGTGTGGTCGGGTGCAGCGCGGGAACGCGCGGGTCTCAAGTCGTACTCGCCGCAGGCTTGTGAGCTGCGGCTGTGATGGGTGGAGGAGGCGGGTGATGAAGGCTGCAAAGTCCCCGAAGCATCAGTTCGCGATGGTGTTCGATCTGAACAAGTGTCTGGGCTGTCAGTGCTGCACGGTGGGGTGCAAGACCCAGTGGACGCAGGCGACCGGCATGGAGGCGATGTGGTGGAACATCGTCAACACGATGCCGGGCCGCGGCACGCCCCGTGACGCGTTCGAGCTGGGGGGTGGTTACCGGGGCGGCGAGCCGGTCCCGGGTCAGCTTCCCGGCAAGAGCGAGTGGGGGGAGGCCTGGGACTTCGAGTACGACGAGGTCTTCTCCCGGGGTGAGGGCGGCAGCGCGTACCTGCGTCCCCGGGAGCGGGACGGGGCCTCGCCGCAGTGGGGACCGAACTGGGACGAGGACATGGGAGGTGGCGAGTATCCCAACTCGTATTTCTTCTATCTGCCGCTCTTGTGCATGAACTGCAGCAAGCCGGCCTGTCTGGAGGCCTGTCCCCGCGACTCCATCTACCGTCGCGAGGAGGACGGGATCATTCTGATCGACGAGGAGCGGTGTCACGGCTATCGGTTCTGCATCGAGGCGTGTCCCTACAAGCGGATCTACTTCAACCAGGAGCGGGCGATCGCCCAGAAGTGCATCTCGTGCTACCCGCGTCTGGAGGCGGGAGTGGCTCCGGCGTGTGTGCGGCAGTGTCCGGGCCGGATGCGTCACATCGGGTATCTGGACGATCCCGAGAGCCCGATCTACAAGCTGGTGAAGAAGTGGAAGGTGGCGCTTCCGCTGCGTCCCGACTTCGAGGTGGAGCCGAACGTCTTCTACATTCCGCCGAGCTCGCCGATGGCCTTCGACGAGAAGGGGGAGTTCGACGAGAAGGGCTCACGGATCCCGCTCGACTATCTGCGGGAGCTGTTCGGTCCCGGAGTCGAGAAGGCGCTGGCCAAGGTCGAGGCGGAGCGCCAGAAGGCGGCTTCGGGCAAGAAGTCCGAGCTGATCGACATCCTGATCGCGCGCAACTGGCAGCAGCTGCTGGGCCCCTACCCCGAGGACCCGGGCGCCCTCAAACGACCGCCGAAGGGATGACGCCCCCGCTGCGCGATCACTTGCGGCGTGCGTCGAGGGCGGCCCGCACCTCGGCGTGTGCCTCCCGGTTCAGAGCGAAACGGGAGAGCAGAAGTGCGCCGCTCGAGAGCGAGACCAGCGGGAACAGGGAAAAGAGGCTCCTGATGGCGAGCTTGGCCGTTTCGGTCTGCTCCACGTTGGGCTCGAACCCCGACAGCTGGAGCACCAGGCCGGTGAGCATGAGGGTGAGACCAGCGGACCCCTTGAAGGCGAAGCTGAAGGCCGCGAAGTAGGCTCCTTCCTTGCGCTCACCCGTCATGTACTCGTCGTAGTCGATGATGTCCGACTGGATCGAGGGCGCAATGACCCCACCGCAGCCCCCTCCTACGCCTCCGAGTGTGGCGAGCAGGGCGACGGGGAGCCAGTCCCCCTCTCCGCAGAAGAACATGCCGCCGAACGACAGGCCGGTGAGCATCATCGAGAACATCCACAGCTGCTTCTTGTCGTATCGCTTGGCCAGCCGCACCCAGAAGAGAGCGGTCGAGACGGCAGCGACCATGTAGCAGAGGACGAAGAACGGGGTCAGGTGCGGGGTTCCGATGATGTAATGGGAGGCGTAGGGCGTCAGGATCGTGATGTTGGCCGATCCCAGGTGCTCGATCAGGGCCACGACCAGGAGCCGGCGGGCATGCGGGTTCCCGAGAACATCGCGGAATGCCCGTAATGGATTGTCGGCGCCACGCCCCAGGTGCTCCGGCCGCTCTCGCACGCGAGCCACACAGAAGAGCATGACCGCGACGGTGACCAGGGATGCGATCAGTGCGACATCACGCGCAGTCTCTCGGGGAGTATCGGAGGCAATCAGCAAGCGCATCCCACCGATCGCCACGAAGGCGCCGCTCATGAAGGAGACGTGCCGCCAGCCGAAGACGCGGTTGCGGTCGTCGTAGCTCATGCTGAGCTCGGCTCCCAGGGAGGCGTGGGGCACGGTGAAGATCGTCATCGCCGTGTAGAAGCCGATCACACCCACACCCATCCAAACCACCAACGCGGTTCCCGTGACGGTCTCTGGCGGACTCCACATCATCAGGAAGACCACTACGATCGGCACCAGCGAGGCGAGCATCCAGGGGCGCCGGCGCCCGATTCGCGTATTGGTCTGGTCGGAGAAGTAACCCGCCAGCGGATCCGAGATCCCGTCCCAGATCCTGGAGATCCCAAAGATCAGCCCCATCACACCTGGCGCGATCAGGAGCACGTCGGTCGAAAACTTCATCAGGTACATGCTGACGAGGAAGAACATGAACCCGATGCACGGGGCGGGCGATGCGTAGATCAGAATGGTCGCGAGAGGGGTCCGCTCGTCGGAGACATTCACATTTCCGGAGACAGACGCTCTCTCGGAAGCCTGAACCATCCCCGGAGCCTATCTGAGACGAAGAGAGCACGCTCTCTCGATTGGCCGCCCCCGGAGGGAGATAGTCATGAAGGCGAGGTGCCATCGGCGACCGCAGTAGCGACCTGGTGAGAATGCAGGCTAGCCTTCTGGATCTTGTTGGAGCGCCGCGAGTGTTCCGTAGCAGCTGGGAGTTCCATGATGCGCGTCGCTGTCTTGGGTTCTGGGCTGGCCGGTCTCACGGCCGCAGGACTTCTGGCCCGGAAAGGACATCGAGTCAGCCTCTACGAACAGCACCCGGAAATCGGGGGGGTCACCTCGGGCATCGCGAAGGACGGGTTCCACTGGGATCTGGGTCAGATGCTGATGCCGGATCTGGGACCTGGGGAGCCAGGGCGCTCGGTTCTCGAAGAGCTGGGGATCTCCGATCAGGTAGAGGTCGTCCGGGGCTGCCGCGGGAACGTCTTCCCCGACTTCGCCATCCTCCGACCCGACACCTGCTCCGGCCCCTACTGGCGACGCGAGTTCTTCAAAGAGATCTTTCCCGAGGACGCGGAGGGTCTCGACCGCTACTACGACGTCTACGACCGCGTCCACGACCTCCTCGGGTTGAGCAACCAGTCTGGGCTCGGCGCCCGCCTCCAGCTCCTGATGAGAATGCTGCGGATGCGGTGGATCAAGAACTCCACGGCCGAGCAATTCCTCGACGCCTTCTTCAGCAGCCCAAAGCTCAAGGCGGTCTTTTCCCACATCCTGGCGGACTACAGCACCTATCCGCGGGATTTTCCGGGGATGATCATCCCGATCATCAACCCCGAGGCCGCCTACGACGAGAGGATCCCCTTGGAGTACGGAGGCCACACGCGTCGTTCCTCCTGGACCTTCATCCGCAACGGCACACGGGCGATGGTGGATGCCATCGCGGGTGCCGTGACCGGGAACGGAGGCGAGATCCACGTGGGGACGGAGGTCACGCAGATCCTGGTGAAGAACCGGCGCGTCACCGGTATCGAGCTGAACGGTGAGAAGCGCGAGGAAGTCGACGCGGTGGTGGCGAGCGGCGGTGCCAAGGAGCTGTTCGGAAAGCTGATCGCTCGCGAACACCTTCCAGCGCAGTTCCTCAGGGACCACGTCGACAATCTGGCGGTTACCAGCTCCGTCTTCATGGTCCACCTAGGGGTGGACTTCGATCCGAGTGTCCATCAGAACGATCAGGCGCTCTGTTACTACTACTCCACCTACGAGGTGGAGCCGAACATCCGCGAGCTCGACGCAGGCGTCTACCACGAAGGCCGGGACGGTTGGGTGGTCTACATCCCCAGCAAGCACTCGCCCGAGATGGCTCCTCCCGGACACCAGGCGGTCACAATCTACACCGTCGCTCCCGATACCCTCGCGAATGGGAGCTGGACTGAGCGCGGAGACGAGCTAGGAGACCGCCTGGTCTCCTACGCCGAGCAGTACCTGCCAGGCCTCGGTGAGCACACGGTGACCCGGGTCGTCTACACGCCGGAGGATTTCAGGCGTCGCACGGCGCTCGGCGTTCACGCCTTCGGCGGCTCCCCCCCGCGCGTGGATCGAACCCCCCCTCGCCACCGGACGCCGATCCGAAGGCTGTGGTTCGTGGGGGGGCAGAGCGAGGTTTATGGCGGCGTCACAGGTGCAATGACGAGCGCCAGCAGGACGGTCAAGATGATGTCGCGCCGCCGGATTTTCTAGCGCTGGAGGCGCGACTCGCCGAGGAACGAGGATGGCCAGAGCCGTAGTCATCGGGGCGGGAGCCGCGGGTCTCACCGCAGCGGCCTTTCTCGCTCGAGAAGGGTGCCAGGTCGATGTTTTCGAACAAGCCCCCCACATCGGAGGGGTCACATCCACGCTCCACAGGGAAGGCTTCGCCTGGGACGTGGGCCCGATGGCGCTGGAGGGTTTCGGACCTGGAGAGCCGGCGGCGCTGGTTCTCCAGCAGCTCGGATGCTACGACCAGATCCAGCTGGTGAGAGGGGATCGCGGGCTCTCTTTCCCGGACTTCCAGATCTTCCGTCCCGATTCCTACGCCGGTCCGCTCTGGCGACGGGAGCGACTCAAGGAGATCTTTCCTCATGAAGCGGATGGAATCGATCGGTTCTACAGCTTTCTGAAGACGTCGGTCGACCTCATCACCCTCGAGCGCCATTCCGTGATCGCGGATCTCCCCCGGTCGATTCCGCTCAAGCTCGGAGCACTTCTCCTCTTCAGCCGCATCCGGAAGTACGCGAACTGGAATGCGATGCAGCTGATGGATCACTTCTTCACCGATCCCAAGCTCAAGTCGTTCTTTCTGATGATCCTGGCGGACATGACGATTCTTCCAGAGGAGTACCCGGCTCTCGGAATCCCGTTCTCCAATCAGGAGGCCGCCTACGACCGGCGAATCCCCCCCAGGCGAGCACTCGGGATCGGCCCCAAGAGCATCACCTACCAGTTCATCGCCGGAGGATGTGGCAAGCTGGTCGACGCCCTGGTCTCCGTGATCCACGCGAACGGAGGAAGCATTCATACGGGGAAGACTGTCACCTCCATCTCGATCGAGAAGGATCGGGTCAGAGGCGTCGAACTCGACGACGGCACCCGAGCTGAGGCAGACATCGTCCTGGCGAGTGGGGATGCCCGCCACTGCTTCTTCGGGCTGATCGGCCGCGAGAAACTGCCGGACGATCTGGCCACCGCCGTCGACGACGTCCCGCTGATGGAGTCCATCTTCATGGTCCACCTCGGAGTGGACATGGACCCAACGCCATACCAGGATGTCCCGCTGAACTACTACTACGGTCAATACGATGTCGAAGACGGCGTCCGACGTACCAGGGCCGGGATCTTCCACCAAGGCAAAGCCGGCTTCCTGATCTACATCCCCTCTCTGCATTCTCCCTCGATGGCCCCGGAGGGAAGACACGCGATTACCGTCTACACCATCGCGCCCAACGTCATCGAAGGCGACTGGGGTCTCGACAAGGAAAAGTTGACCGACAGCCTGCTCGCAGAAGCCGAGAAGATCATTCCCGGGCTGCGCGCTCACGCCCGTGTGAGCCTGACCCTGACCCCCCGGGAGTTTCGAGAGATGACGCACATGCCCGAGCACCATTCGTTTGGCGGCTACTGCCCGATGCTTGGCCGCAGTGGCGCTCCGCATCGCACGCCCTTCCAGGGGCTCTGGTTCATCGGCAGCCAGTCCGAGACAGGGCCGGGCGTGTGGACCCAGCTGATGAGCTCTCGCAACGTGTGCAAATCTTTGAGCAAAGAAGTCTGAGGTCGAGACATCCGTCGATTGAAATCGACACCGTCTTGCAGGAACGAATCGTGAATCATCGTCGACCGGTAAAGCTGCTGTACGCGAGAGAGGGAGCCGACCTCCAGCTTCCGAGCGACGCGCTGGTTCTGAGCGGCAAGGATCCGTCCGCCGTCGCGAATCCGGGGCAGGCCGTGGCGTCCGCGCTGGCCGATCCGATCGGCGCGCCGCCTCTGATCGACCTGATCCGCCGGCGGCGACCCGAGACGGTCGCCATCACCGTCTCCGACATCACGCGTCCGGTGCCGAACCGGCAGTTTCTTCCCGCCATTCTGGAGGTGCTGGCGGAGGCGGGCGTCGGCGACGAGCGCATCTCGATCATCATCGGCACCGGCATGCACCGGCCCAGCACACCGGAGGAGCGCGACTTCATCCTGGGTCGAGAGGTCCTCGAGCGCGTCGAAGTCATCGACCACACTGCGGACCGGCCCGAGACCCTCACCAAGGTCAGCGACGACCCGCCCGTCAGCGTCTGCACCCGCTTCGCGGCTTCCGATTTCAGGATCGTCACCGGCTACATCGAGCCTCACTTCATGGCGGGCTTCTCCGGCGGACGAAAGGGCGTCTTCCCCGCACTGGTCGATCTAGCCAGCATCCAGCGATTTCACGGTTTCGACACCCTGGCCAGCCCCCTGGCAGACAACGGCATCCTGGATGGGAATCCCTGTCACGAGATCGCGCTCGAGATCGCACAGGCCGTCGGTGTCGACTTCCTCTTCAACGTCGCCATCACCCGCGATCGCGGAATCGCCGGCATCTACTGCGGCGACCTGGTCGAAGCACACCTGGCGGGGTGCGAAGAGGTCGCCGAGTGGACCACGGCGGAGGTACCCGACCCCCTCGACCTGGTGGTCACCTGCGGCGGCGGATATCCGCTCGACCAGACCTTCTACCAGACCGTCAAGGGCATGTGCACCGCCCTGCCCGCTCTGGGACCGGATACGACGCTGCTTCAGGTCTCGGGCTGTGGCGAAGGCATCGGGAGTCGAGCCTACGCCGAGCTCATGCTCGCCTGGGGCGCCGACTGGCGCGGATTTCTCGAGCACATCGAGGCGAATCGCCGCGAAACCCGACTCGATCAGTGGGAGTTCCAGGTGCAGTGCCGCGTGTTGAACCGCATCGGACGCGATCGTCTTTGGTTCGCCACCGATGGCATCCCCGCCGAGCTGCAAGGGCGCCTCGGCTTGACGCCGCTGCTGGGCGAAGGTGACGCGATCCGGCGCGCCCAGCGCGCCGTCGACGACTTCTTGTCAGCTCATCCCGGCGCCCGGGTAGCCGTGATTCCCGAAGGTCCGTACACGATGCTGCGCGAGCGCAGCGAGTAGCTACCTACCTCACCGGTCCAGCCAGCCCTTCGTCGAGGGGTGGGACTTCTCGCTCGAGAACCCGATTGACGACAAACTTGGGCAGCACTCGCCCCATGCCGGATGAAGCTCCGACGATGAGACACACCTGATTCTCTAACTTCACTCTTCACTCCCGCTCCGATTCAAGGCATTCCGAGGAGTCTACTCGAGCTCCTTCCCGGCTGGCACGCCTCTGGCCGGGAGCGCCGTACCATTGGCGAAACATCACCGTATGCTACCTATCCATCCTGGCGGATGAGCCGTACGCGATGGAAGAGGATCGGTATGAGCGCGAACCAGTACGCGATTTCTCACTGGCCGGACACTGATGAGCTGATCGCAAAGGCCAAACGGTTGGTGGACTCGCCACCGCGGCCGATCCGACGGGACAAGATGAAGGAGTATCTCGACTTCTTCGAGACACGGTGCAAGAAGTCGAAGGTCGCAACCGCGGAAGCGGCCAGGTACATCCCCGGCGGGGTCCAGCACAACCTCGCCTTCAATCACCCGTTTCCGCTGAGCATCTCGAAGGCGGAAGGCGCCTACCTGTGGGATATCGACGGCAATCGCTACATCGACTTCCTGCAGGCCGGCGGGCCCACCGTCCTGGGAAGCAACTACGAGCCGCTGCGCGAGAAGATCATCGAGGTATTGCGCAACTCCGGTCCGGTGACGGGGCTCTTTCACGAGTACGAGGTCGAGCTCGCCAAGCTGATCCACCGGCTCATGCCCTCCGTCGAGATGTTTCGCATGCTGGGGAGCGGTTCGGAGGCGGCGATGGCCGCCATTCGAGCGGCGCGAAACTTCACCGGCAAGAAGAAGATCATCAAGGCAGGCGGGGCCTATCACGGATGGAGCGACCAGCTCGTATTCGGTACCCGCATCCCCGGCACTGGCGCCTACGAGGCAGCCGGGATTCCCGAGGGCTGCCTCCAGCACACCCAGGAGTTCTTCCCGAACGACATCGACGGGGAGCAAGGGCTGCGAGCCCTTCTGGAACAGAACCGTGGAAGCGACGGCACGGCGGCCGTGATTCTGGAGCCCGTTGGACCGGAAAGCGCCACGCGCCCGGTTCAGCGCGACTTCAACGCCCGGGCACGGGAATTGTGCGATGAATTCGAAGCTCTTCTCATCTTCGACGAGGTCGTCACGGCGTTTCGCCTGGGGTTGGGCGGCGCCCAGGGGTATTTTGGCATCAAGCCCGACCTCACGGTCTTCGGGAAGTGCGTGGCCGGCGGGTATCCCGCAGCGGGCGGCGTCGGCGGCCGTGCCGATGTCATGTCGACCTTCTCGGCGGGCATCGGTTCGGGAGGCCAGCGGACACTGGTGGGCGGAACCCTCTCCGCCAATCCCCTGAGCTGCGCCGCGGGTTACTACGCGATCCTGGAGATGGAGCGGACTGACGCCCCGGTCCTAGCGGGACAGGCGGCCGACAAGCTCTCCCAGGGGCTTCAGGCCATCATCGACCAGTTCGCCCTCCCCTTCTTCGTCTACAACCACGGCTCCATCCTCCATCTCGAGACGCATGGGGTACTCCTGCTCGACACCAGCGACCCCGACTTCTTCACCAAGGTCGCGCAGCGCAAGGACATCGCCGAAGAGATGGGCGCAGCCTACACTGCCGAGGGAATCATCACCCTGGCCGGGAGTCGCCTCTACACCAGCATGGCGGACACCGACGAGGTCGTCGAAGAGGCCCTCGCCGGGTTCGCGCGGGTTCTCGCCAGCGTGGAAGGGGTGGGCTGAACACTGTCCCGGGGGTCTGACTGCCGGAGTCCAGGAGTTCGAGCTGCAATCGATGAGGAAATCCAACATGGGCAAGTACGACGACTACAAACGAGAGGTCCTCGAAGTCAGCCAGAGGCTCAGTGAGCACGGATACTTCGGAACGCGCTCGGGCAGCGCGGGCAATGTCTCGGTCCTGATCGAGGGCGAAGAGGTCGTCGCCGTAACGCCTCACGGATTGCCGTACGCCGGGATGACGACCGATGACATCTGCATCATGGATCTCGACCTCACCCCGATCGAAGGCACTCGCGCTCCTTCGGTCGAAGCGCCTTTGCACGTCGGTGTCTACAAGAACAGAAGAGACGTCAATGCCGTCGTTCACTCCCATCAGATCTACGCGAGTATCTTCTCGATTCTGAACGAGCCGATCCCTCCCCTCTTCGATGAGGTCACGGTCGCCATTGGTTCCATGGTCGAGGTTGTTCCCTACGGCGTATCCGGCAGTCCGCAGCTCCTCGAGAACGTGGTCGGCAAGCTCGACAATCGCTGCCACTGCTATCTGCTCCAGAACCACGGTGCTCTGTGCATCGGAAGCAACCTCGAGAAGACGGTCAACTACGTCGAATTGCTCGAAAAGACGGCCTCCGTCTACTATCGCGCCCTCGCCACCGGAAAGCCGGTTACGACGCTGCCAGACCCGCTGCCCAACGTGCTCTTCCAATTCGTCAAGCGGGAACAGGACGCGGAGATTGCGAGGAAGAACGGTTCCTGGCAGTCCGACTGAGCCGACACCGGGCCCCGCACGGGGAAGTGCATGCCCAGCGACAAGTACGTTCTCGCGATCGATCTCGGGACCTCGGGCTGCAAGGCCGCCCTGGTGTCGGTTCGTGGCCGGGTGGTCGCCTGGTGCTTTCACGCGGTGGAGACCCACATTTTCCCAGGCGGCGGGGCCGAGCAGGACCCCGGTGACTGGTGGAATGCCCTGCTCACCGCCTCCAAGGAGCTGATCGATCGGGGCGTCGTTTCACGCGAGGACATCGTGGCGTTCTGCTGCAACACCCAGGGTGAGGGCACCGTGGCGGTGGATGCGCAGGGGCGGCACCTGATGAACGCAATCCTCTGGATGGACTCGCGCGGGGCCGGCCACCTGAGAGAGATCACCCGCGGACCCATCGAGGTGGGCGGATACCACGCTTTCAAGCTGCTGCGTTGGATCAGGTTGACCGGCGGCGCGCCCTCCACCACGGGGAAGGACCCCGCGTCCCACATGCTCTTCATCAAACACGAGTTCCCGGAGGTCTACCAGCGGACCCACAAGTTCCTGAACGTCCTCGACTACCTCAACTTCCGGCTCACCGGCAGGTTGGTGGCGACCTACGACTCGATCCTCACCTCCTGGGTGACGGACAACCGGGATGTCGAGAACGTGGTGTACAGCGACTCTCTGTTGCGCGCCTGCGGGATCGACCGCGAGAAGTTCCCCGAGATCGTCAAGTGCACCGAGGTGATCGGGAGCCTCGAAAGGGAGGTCGCCGAAACCCTGGGTCTGACCCACGACGTGGCGGTGGTAGCGGGCGCCATCGACAATACGGCGTCGGCGATCGGCTCGGGCGCGGTGGCGGACTATCGGGCGCATCTGTACATCGGGACCTCTTCATGGCTGGCGGCCCACGTGCCCTACAAGAGGACGGACCTCCGAACCTCCATCGCCTCCATTCCTTGCGCCATACCGGGCCGCTACCTGATGCATGCCATGCAGGCGACAGCCGGTGGCAACCTCACTTTCTTGAGAGATCGGATTCTGTACGACGCGGACGAACTATTGCGCGAAGGGAGGCCTCCCGACGCCATCGATCTCATGGATCGCGTCGCCGAGGGCAGCCCCCCGGGCAGCAATGGCGTGATCTACACTCCGTGGATCTTCGGTGAGCGCGCGCCCGTGGACGATCGCACCGTACGAGCCGCGATCTACAACCTCTCGCTGGAACACAGGCGCGCCGACATCGTTCGGGCCTTTCTCGAGGGCGTAGCGTTGAATACCCGCTGGATGCTCCGGCCCCTCGAGAAGCTCACCCGCAGGCGCCTCGACGCGATCCACATCGTTGGAGGCGGTGCAAACTCCGAGCTGTGGTGTCAGATCTTTGCCGATGTCCTGGATCGTCCGATCCGGCGGGTGAAGGACCCCATCCAGGCGAACGTGCGCGGCGCAGCCTTCATCGCCTCGGTAGGTCTGGGGTTCATCTCCTTCGAGGACATCCCGGACTTGATGGAGTACCTGGAGACCTATCTCCCCAGGCCCGAGACGCGTGGCGTCTACGACGCCCACTTCCGTGAGTTCGTGAACATCTACAAGCGCAACAAGAGAATCTTCCGCCGATTGAACGCGGAACGAAGCTAACCGCCCGCGCCCCGTTCCACCCGGGTCACGGCGCGCTTTGCCGTCAGGATCGCCGCTTCCATGTGCACGCCGCCATAGGCAGAGCCGACGAACGAAATACCCTGCAAGGCCTCGGCCTTGTCGCGAAAGTCGATGACCTTCCGGTACCAACCAGGCGGATAGATGGCGTTTCCCCATCCGTGGCGAACCAGCGCCACGTCCTCCACCCACCCGGAGAACCCAGGAATCAGCCTTTCCATGTCTTCCACGGCCGCCTCCATGAGGCGGTCTTCGGGTTGGCCGATCAACTCCTCGGTTCTCGGGTAGGCGGCCCATGCCGATACGATCGCCTTTCCACTCGGCACCATCTCGGGAACCCGAGCCGTCTGGTCCACCGCCATGTTGAAGTCCCGGTCCTCGGATGGATCCCCAAAGTAGAAGCAGACCTCCCCGTTCAGAGGGCGGTCGAGGAAGAAGACCGGGAGTGGGATCGGCGTGCTTGGGAATGACGCCAGGAACCCGCGCTGCTCCTCCATCTCGCCGGGGAGGATCCGGGCCGCGGCATCCGGCGTCGTGGCTACGATCACGTGGTCGGCCTGGCATGCAGTCCCGTCTTCGAACTCGACTCCCGATGCCCGTGCCCCTTCCCAGATCACCCCGCGAACGGGGGCCTCGTAGCGGACGGAGACTCGACGGGCGAGAGCGTCGGTGAGCGACGAGACTCCGCCGGTGAGTGCCACGAACCGGGTGGAGAGGGTGAGGCGAATCTGATGAAGGTAGTGGTAGAGGCTGGTCTGTTCCGGGTACCCCACCGTCTCACCGAGGCAGACCGGCCGAACCACGTAGTCGAGGTGTCTGGGGTCGGAGCCGCGTACGATGTCCGCCACGGACACGTCGTCATACGCCGGTATGCTTCGGACGATCTGACTCATCGGGAAGCGCTTGCCGAAGACCAGGTAGCGAAGAGCGAACGCCATCAAGCTCGCCGATCCACCGATCCCCAGCAGGCGCGGGAAATCCCAGTCGTGCCTCAAGACGAACTTCGAACCATTCGGACGTGCGAAGTGCGTGCCGGACGAGATGGTACGCCGGTTCGCCGCCAGCCCCAGCTCATCCATGAACTGGAGGGCGTTCGTGTAGCACGAGTGGAAGAACTGCGCGCCCACGTCGACCCGGTCTCCGCGGCGCTCGAGAAGCTGCATCCGCCCTCCGGGGCGGTCCGAGGCTTCCAGAACCTCGACATCGTGGCCACGCTTGGTGAGCCAATAGGCGGCGGATAGCCCCCCGATGCCTGCGCCGACGACGACGATCTTTCCCTTGGACACCGCAGACCCTCCAGCTCAGCCGCCGGCCCGGCGGACCTTCCGGTCGATCCTGCGATCCGCAGCCATCATCCACTCGATGAGGAGCCGCGCACCCACCCAGCGGAATGGCTCCGGAGGCCACCTGCGAACGCGACGGCGGACAGCGGCCTCCAAACGGTGCTCTCGGCCCAGGACTCGTTCGGCCAGCACGGCTCCCATGAGGGTTCCTTGGGACAGTCCGTGGCCGGAGTAGCCCAGACCGTAGAGGATCTTGCCGTGCCTCCCTTCGACGCCGAACACCGGATTGAAGTCGGTGGTAAAGCCGGTCCAGCCGCTCCAGAAGCGCGCCACTCCCACTTCACGAAGCTCGGGCAAGCGCTCCCGAAACGCCCTCTCTATCACCCGGAAGGCGGATGGATCATTCGCCCCTGCGAGCCTACTCCGCCATGGGTAGCGGGCGACCTTGACGCCGCCTACCAGCGTATCGCGAGCGGAGAGCAGGTAGGTCTCTGCGAGCCCGTGTGCCGTGTTGACCGGCTCCCTCCCATGCCATCCGAGCCGTTCGCGCGGCCCCCGTCCCAGGGGATCGGTCTCGAAGAGCGAGACGCGAATCGGCACCACGATCCGTCCGAGAAGCCCCCGTGCCGGCGTGTAGGCGTTCGTGGCGAGGACCGCGTAGTCTGCCGACACCCACCCACCTTCGGTCCTGGCGCTGATCCTGGGGCCATCCGTCAGCTCGATCACGCGGGTCCGCTCGAAGAGACGCACCCCGGCCCCGATGGCGGCCGTCCGCAGACCCGACATGTATTTCCCGGGGTCGAGCGTTCCGCCCTGCTCCTCGAGTACTCCGCTCAAGAACGCCGGCGGCACTCCCCGCTCTCTCATCTCCCCACTGGAAAGGAATCGAACCGGCGAGCCGTATTCCCGGGCCATCTCTCTCTTCTCGTTCAGCTCCGGCTCCTGGGAGGGATGGATACTTACCGTCAGTGTCCCGCTGGGTGTGTAGTCGCACTGGATGCCGTGCAGCTCGATGACCCCTTCGAGGTATTTCACGGCTGCGTCGGCGAAGCCCGCCCGAGCCGCGGCGAGCTCGGGGCCGAGGAGGCGGCGCGTCAACGAAAGATCCTGCACGATCGAGCCGGTCACGACACCCGTATTGAGGCCGCTCGCACCGCTGCCTGCAAAGCCCTCCTCGAGGACGATGACGTCGGCACCTGCGGCTCGCAGCTGAAGCGCCGTCGAGAGACCCGTGCAGCCACCGCCGATCACGACGACATCGGCCTCGACGTCGTCAGCCAGGGCGGCCTTCAGGTCCGCGGGCACCCGACTCCAGGCACCCATCTCGTCGAAGGTGAACTCCAGCTCCATGGATCCATCCAAGCTAGGACACAAGCCTCCGTCTGTCGCGCGATCACCGGGCGCGTCTCATGCTCCATCCGTCACCGGGGACGGCCAAATTCCCTGATATACTGTCGCGGCACGAATGTCCTGGTGTGGCCGGCTGACGCTGGCCTCGCGCGAGTAGCCGCAGAGAGGAGAAAGTTGTCTATCGTCGATTTTTCGCTGGACGGGAAGATCGCCCTGGTCACGGGTGGCTCCAAGGGTATCGGTCGCGCAATCGCATTGGCGTTCGCAGAGCACGGAGCCGATGTGGCGATTGCGGCGCGCGGTGTTCCGGCGCTGGAGGCGACCCGCGAGGAGATCCAGGCGACCGGGCGGCGTTGCGTCGCCCTGTCTACCGACGTGTCCTCCGACCCGGACCTCGAGAGACTGCACGAAACCGTGCGCTCCGAGCTGGGTGACGTCGACATCCTGGTGAACAACGTCGGTGGCGCCGAGCCGGTCGGGCTGGCTCACATCAGCTACGAGCAGTTCGAAACAACGATCAGGACCAACACCTGGGCGGCGATCAAGCTGGCCCAGCTCTGTCATCCGGCAATGCAAAAGAAGCACTCCGGCGTCGTAATCAACATCTCGTCCAACGGCGGCCTCAAGCCCGATCCCTTCATCGGCGGATACAGCGCCTCGAAGGCCGCCCTCAACATCGTGACCGGGCAGATGGCTCAGGAGTGGGCTGGAGACGGGATCCGAAGTGTCTGCATCTGCCCCGGCCTGGTTCGGACCGAGCTGGCCATGCCGCTGGTCGAGCACTTCGAAAAGAAGGGATTTCCCCAGAACATGCTGAGAATGTGCGGCGAGCCCGAGCACATTGCCGGGATGGCGCTCCTTCTCGCCAGCCCCGCCGGCGCCTACTGTCACGGTGAGATCTTCGTCGTTGATGGCGGAGAAATGTGGAGACCGACCTATACCGATGAAGAGGCCGATTCGGTGATTTCCGAGATCGACTGACACGCGTGAGGGCGTATTCCGCCGATAGGAAATCGACCTCACCAGGGCCCTCGACCCGGCCGGTTTCTCTCCTCGGTGTGGAGAAGGATCTCGCCATGAAACGACCCAATCTCAACTTCATTGTCGATAGCCTCGGGTTCGCGGGTTTCGTTCTGCTGACCGCGACGGGCGTGCTGATGCGCTACGTGCTGCCTCCCGGAAGCGGCCGCTCTACCACCATCTGGACGCTCGATCGTCACGAGTGGGGAAGCATCCACTTCTGGATCGCGATCGTTTTTCTCGCAGTTCTCGCCTTCCACCTGTTTCTGCACTGGCGCTGGATCGCGACCCTGATGAGCGGGCGCCCCAGAGAAGGCTCCGGTGCCCGCCTGGCTCTTGGAACCGTGGGCTTGGCGGCTCTTCTGGCACTGGCAATCGCTCCATTCCTGAGCCCGGTGGAACGGACCGGTAGAGAGATCCACAGTCCGGGTCCGCACTCGTCCGAGCTGGAGGGTCTGGACTCGATTCGTGGATCCATGACTCTCGCCGAGATCCAGCAGACCACAGGCGTTCCGGCCGACTACATCATCGAGAGGCTCGGGCTACCCTCTGGCGTTCAGCGGGAAGAGCGCCTCGGAAGACTGAAAACGACCCATGGATTCACGATCGACGATGTCCGCCGCATCGTGCAGAACTACCAACGAAGCGAAACGCACCCTCCATTTCCGTAGCGGAGGCGCCGAAGCTGAACCATGACTTCCGAGAAGAGACAGCCACACGAGCCGAATACACGACGAGCCACCGAACTGGTGATGCAGCTGATGGCGATTCCCGGCAGGAGCGGCGAGGAGGCCGGGGTCGCCAGATTCATCGAGCGCCGTCTCCGCCAGGCAGGGGCGCCCGCTTCGGCGGTTCAGCGCGACGCCGTACACCGCCGCACTCCGATCGGTGGCAATACCGGCAATCTCGTGCTCAGGCTGCCGGGAACATGCCGCGCCCCGCGGCGCATGCTATCCGCCCATCTGGATACGGTTCCCACCTGTCTCGGCTCCAGACCCGTACTGCGCGGCAAACAGATCCGGTCTGCGGATGCCTCCACCGGACTCGGGGCCGACGATCGCGCCGGTGTGGCGGTCGTGCTCAACACCGCTCTCGAAATACTGACGCGCGGACTTTCCCATCCCCCGCTGACCTTCTGCTGGTTCGTCCAGGAGGAGGTGGGCCTGCACGGATCGCGGCAAGTCAAGCAGAGCATGCTCGGCAAGCCCCGGCTCGCCTTCAACTGGGATGGGGGATCCCCCTACAAGCTCACCATCGGGGCCACCGGCTGCTATCGGATCGTCATCGAGGTGGATGGACTGGCCGCTCACGCCGGCGTTGCGCCGGAGACGGGCGTGAGCGCGATCTCGATCGCGTCCCTGGCGATTGCCGAACTGGAGCGCGCCGGCTGGCACGGTCAGATTCGCAAGGGACGAAGGCTCGGAACCAGCAATATCGGAACCATCCACGGCGGCGAGACGACGAACGTGATCGCCGATCGGGTGGTGCTGCGGGCGGAGGCTCGCAGTCACGATCCCGCTTTTCGCAAGCGCATCGCCGCAGAGATCGAGCGCGCTTTCTCCCGCGCCGTCCGGCAGGTCAGGAGCGTCTCCGGCGCACGAGGCCAGGTTCGCGTGGAGAAGCAACTCGACTACGAGTCCTTCCTTCTGCCCGGGGACGCTCCCTGTATCCGGGTCGCCGAGCAGACCGTGCGCTCTTTGGGGCAGGAGCCGGAGCGCGCAATCGCGAACGGAGGCATCGACGCCAACTGGACCAATCGACACGGCATCCCCACAGTGAGCCTGGGCTGCGGCCAGATCGCTCCCCATACCGTCCGCGAGGCCCTGGACGTGGAGAGATTCCGCGAGGCGTGTCGCATCGCTCTGCGCCTGGCAACGGCTACCGAGGCGTGAACCCGACGCCCGGCCCGCAGCACGTCGAAACCTAGAGGCGTAGCCGGAAAGTCTACCGTCGCACCGAGGGCGCCTCTGCGGCGGGCTGGCAAGGCGCGCGACTGAGGCGTAGCTGACGCTACGGCGCAGGGAGAGGAACGCAGCCAGCGCGCCGCAGAGGCGGCCGAATGCAGGTAGACTTTCCGGCCGCGCCTCTAGCCTGAATTTCGGGCGAAGCTGCTGGGGGAGACAACGATGAGCCGAATCCTGACGGTCGACATCGGCGCCGGGACCATGGATGTGCTCTATCTGGACACCCGACGGTCCGAGCACTTCAAGGCCGTCGTCACGTCACCCGTGGCGAGCCTGGCGCGACAGATCGAAGCTGCCCCGGGAAAGATTCTGATTCTCGGTAGAGAGATGGGCGGCGGCGCCGTTTCGCGGGCGGTGAAGGAGCGAGCGCGAACTGGCGAGGTCGCCATGTCGCTGTCTGCAGCCCCTACGGTTCATCACGACCTCGACCGCGTCCGCTCCTCGGGCATCCGGGTTCTCGAAGATGAAGCTGCCGAGGCGATGGCTCGCGAGGGGGGGTACGGCGTCATCGAGTTCGGAGACCTCCCAATCGATCGCCTCCGGGAGATCGTCAGCGGCTTCGATGTGCCCTTCTCCTTCGACGCGATAGGCGTATGCGCTCAGGATCACGGTGTGCCACCCGAGGGAGATTCCCACCTCGATCACCGCCATCGTCATTTCCGGACGGTCCTCGAGGCGACGCCGTTTCCCCACGCCTTCTTGCATCACGCCGAGGATCTTCCCCCCGACATGAGTCGGCTCCGCTCGATCGCCGAGAGCGCCAGCTCACTTCCGGCGGATGAGGTCTACCTCATGGACAGCGGAATGGCCGCCATCCTCGGCGCCTCCATGGACCCACGAGTGCAGCAGCGGCAGAATGCCCTGGTCCTGGACATTGCCACTTCTCACACGGTCGGTGCGGCCATTCAGGGGGCAGAGCTGATCGGCTTCTTCGAATACCACACCGAAGACATCACTCTCGAGCGTCTGGAAACGCTATTGGTCGATCTCGCGAACGGTGACCTCGACCATGCGCGAATTCTCGCAGAGGGGGGACACGGCGCCTATACGCGCCGCTCATTCGGCTTCGAGAGTACCGAGATCATTCTCGCCACAGGCCCCAAGCGCGGTCTCATCGGGCCTTCGAGTCTTTCGATAGAGCTCGGCGCACCCCTCGGAGACAACATGATGACCGGCACTGTGGGTGTGCTCGAAGCCATCCGCAGGAAGAAGGGGCTCACCCCATTCCC
This sequence comes from uncultured delta proteobacterium, assembly GCA_963766175.1. Taxonomy (GTDB): domain Bacteria; phylum Myxococcota_A; class UBA9160; order UBA9160; family UBA6930; genus CAVXZE01. Next base: position 51,563 of record CAVXZE010000010.1, on the reverse strand, counting down.
GTTCCTGTAGGCCTCTCAGAGGATGCGAGGCTCGGGGATGGGAACCAGGAATCGGCCGGAGAAGTCCTCGAGCTGCGCGCGAATCTCCGGCAGGATGTTCCAGGCGAATACCAGCAACACGTCCGGGGGATCCTCTTGAAGCCGCTCGGGGGGGACGATGGGAATGCGGACACCGGGCAGGAATCGGCCCTGTTTGGCCGGGTTTCGATCGACGACGTAGGCGACGAGATCCGGCCCGAGACCCGCAGCATTGGAGAGGGTCGCGCCCTTGGCCGCGGCTCCGTAGGCCGCAACGCGCTTGCCCTCGTCGCGCAACCTTTCGAGCAGATCTTTGAGTCCGCGGTTCACAGCCTCCACCCGCTGGGCGAATTGCTGGTAGAAGTCGGTGTTCGCAACTCCGAGCCGGTCCTCGAGGGAGCGGAGCTCACCGACAGCGGACTGTTCCTCGCCTTGCGGCGCGACCGATACGCGCAGTGAGCCTCCGTGGATCTCCAGGCGCCGGACGTCGATGATGCGGAGCCCGTGGGGCTGGAAGAGGTTCTCCAGGGCGCGCAAGGAGAAGTACCCGTTGTGCTCGTGATAGATGGTGTCGAAGGCGCAGCGTTCCACGAGATCCACCAGGTAGGGGACCTCGAAGACGGCGACTCCCTCCGGTTTCAGGAGGATGGCGATGCCCGCAGCCAACTCCTTCGGGTCGTCGACGTGCGCCAGGACGTTGTTTGCGAGCATCACGTCGGCCCGCTGTCCCTCGGCGCGCAGCCGGTGTGCCAGATCGGAACCGAAGTACTCCTCCAGGGTCGGCACCCCGATACCCCGAGCCGTCTCGGCAGGTCCCCGAGCGGGGTCGATTCCGAGGACGGGAATGCCCTTCTCCATGAAGTTGCGTAGCAGGTACCCGTCGTTGCTCGCGATCTCGACGACCAGGCTCTCGGGCCCGAGCCCCCGCGTCTCGATCAGGTCGAGGGCGTGGTCCCGCGCGTGACGCAGGTAGTCGGTCGAGTAGGAGGAGTAGTAGGGATAGTCGCCGCCAAAGATCACCTCGCCAGAGATCCAGTAGGTCGTCTGGACGAGGGCGCAGTCCCGGCACATCGCCACCGCGAGCGGATAGGTCGACTCGGGAGCGGAGGGGTCGATCGGCAGCGCATTGGCCAGCGGTGTGCAGCCGAGATCCAGAACCACCTCGAGGCGCGCACCGCCGCAGGAGCGGCACTGCGTCACGGGCCTGGAAAGGGTTTCGCCCGGGTCGCTGCGGCCGGTCACCAAGTCTTCCAGGGCGGGTTTCCGCTCTGCCAGAGCGTCTCGAGGAGCTGCCGGTCCCGTTGCGTGTCCATGCACTGCCAGAAGGACTGGTGGCGATACGCATGAAGCTCGCCACTGGCCGCCAGTTGAGGGAGCACGTGCCGTTCCAGCGCGATCTCCTCGCCTTCGGGAATCAGATCCAGCACCTCCGATTCGAACACGAAGAACCCCCCGTTGATCCACCCCTCCCCGACCTGCGGCTTCTCGCTGAAGCTCGCCACCCGGTTGCCGTCGAAGACCAGGTGGCCGAAGCGCGCGGGAGGATGGACCGACGTCAGTGTCGCCAACCCTCCGTGCGACCGGTGAAAATCAAGCAGGGCATCGAGATCGACGTCCGAGACCCCATCGCCGTAGGTCAGCATGAATGTCTCGCCTCGTAGGTTGGAGGCGAGCCGCCGCAGGCGAGCGCCGGTCTGGGCTTCGAGGCCGGTTTCGACGAGCTCCACCTGCCAGGCGAGGGGGTTCTCGTCCAGGGCCATTGCCTCTTGCGTCCGGAAGTCGACCTTGAGGGCGCCGTTCAACGTCCCGTATTCCACGACGTATCGCTTGATCACGTTCCCCAGGAAGCCGAGGGCGATCACGAATTGCTCGTGCCCGTATTGGGAGTAGTGGCGCATGATGTGCCAGAGCAGCGGACGCCCACCCACTTCGACCATCGGCTTGGGGCGGTACTCGGTCTCGGGCGCGAGCCGGGTTCCGCGCCCTCCGGCGAGAATGACGACCTTCATGTCTCGCGAACCCTTTTCAGCCAGCCACCCGCCCAATAGGTGATGGGCTCGGAGAGGGGGCTCTCATTGAATTCGAAAGCGGGTGGCTCCAGGATGAAATCGTCGCGTCTCGCGACGAACTCCCGAACCGCCTCTCGGGGATTGTTCCAGCTCCAGTCATCCGTCGAGCTGTCGTCCCGCCAGCGTCGCAGGCCCGCCAGGTCCTGCATCAGTCCGTCGGCCGCAACGATATAGGAGCCCACCGGGACCAGTGGCGCGTAGGCCTCGAGCTCGGCCAGGACGTGCGCCTTGGTGTGTTTTCCGTCGAGCATGACGAGAGCGCTCTCGCCAGGGGCGACGCAGGATCGGACCTCTGCGACCACGTCCTCGGCGATGGAATCACCCTCGATCAGCGTGATGCGATGTGAGAGCTCGTGGGCCTCGATCGCGGTGCGGTTGTGCGGACGAATCTCGATGTCCACGCCGACCACCCGGCCGTGGCCCATCGCGTGGCAGAGGCTGGCGTAGAAGATCAGCGACCCGCCATGGGCGATGCCCGTTTCTACGATGACGTCGGGCCTCAAGCGGTAGACGACCTCCTGTACGCGAAACATGTCCTCCGGTAGCTGGATGATCGGGCGCCCCAGCCAGGAGAAGGTGTAGACATGCTTCGTCTGCCAGCCGCTACGGAGCCAGACTTCCGACAGGAGTGCGAACCCCTCGGAGGAATCGAATGGATGCCGCGTCGCACCGGTATCGGTCTCGCGGGTCAGGTTACCAGCCTCGAAATCGATGATGAGTCGATCCGTCATGGCGAACGACGATACCCCGTGCGCAGGGCACCCACCCTCCGATTAGCGTGGCCAACCAGCGTCGAGATCTACTGTTCGGCGCGCCTCGGGCTCGCCTTGAAGATTATTCACGGCCTCAGCACCGTGATCAACCCCGGCGTCGAAGCGGAAGTCACTCCACTGCGCATCGCGGAGTGACCATCGCACCTGGCTCGGTGGTGAGAGTCGACCGTTTCGATCTACTTCGAGTCGCCGCACGATCAGTCCGAGCAACGCCCAGTTTCCCATCGCGTCGACACGTCAACGCGTATACCCGTCGGCGCCCCGAGAGCCAGGAGCAGACCGATGAGCGTAGTGACGAGCACCCATCGCCAACTCCGAGCCGGTCGGCACGTCGCTGGGTGAGTACCGCCACGTAGCGACCCCCCACCCCAGTCACCCCCCTGGGGATGCAGTCAATGCCTTCGAGGTGCGCGGCCTCTCGGTCCTAGGTGGGGTAGGTTCCTCCTACCCAATGCACACGCCGAGCTTCCATTCCTCCTCCCGGGATGTTCCCTGCCCTTGCCCCGCCTGCGGCTCTGAGCGCCTGACGCCCTTCTTCGAGGTCTCCGGGGTCCCCGGGACCACGACGCTCCTGATCCCGACGCGGGAAGAGGCGCTCTCCTACCCGAAGGGCGACATCCGCCTCTTCTTCTGCGAGGACTGCGGATTCATCAGCAACCTTCTCTACGATCCGCTGGTCACCGAGTACTCCGAGCGTTACGAGGGCACCCAGGCCTTCTCCCCCACCTTCGATGCGTACCACCAGGAGCTGGCGCAGGGCCTGATCGATCGCCATCAGCTGCACGGGCGGCGCGCACTCGAGGTGGGCTGTGGACAAGGGGAGTTCCTGCAGCTGCTCTGCAGCATCGGCGATCTCGAGGGAATCGGCTTCGACCCCGCGGTGCGTGAGGAGGCCCTGCACCGAGCGCCTGGACTCCGGCTCCGATTCGTGAGGGACATGTACTCCGAGGCCTACGGTGACATCGACGCCGACCTCTACTGCTGCAAGATGACCATGGAGCACATCCCCAATGTCGCCTCCTTCGTCGGGATGTTGCGTCGGAGCATTGGCGACCGATCCGAAGCGATCGTCTTCGTACAGGTCCCCGAGGTCGGGCTGATTCTGCGGGAGCGTCAGTTCTACGACGTGATGCACGAGCACTGCTCGTACTTCACCCCCGCGTCGCTACGGCAGCTCTTCACCGCCCAGGGGTTCGAGGTCATCGCGACGCCCATCCAGTTCCAGGGCCAGCACCTAGGCCTGGAGGCGCGCCCGGGGCAACCTCAGCGGTTGGAGGAGCCTCTCGACGAGCTGAGGGATCTCTGCCTGAGCTTCGCCGAGCGCTGCCACGAACGAGCCGCTCGCTGGGTCGAGGTGATCGGGCGAGCGCTGGACGCTGGCCAGCGGGTCGTCATGTGGGGATCGGGGTCCAAGGCGACCGCCTTTCTCAACGCCCTGGACATCGAGAGCGAGATCGACGGGGTGGTCGACATCAACCCCAATCGCCGGGGCATGTACCTTGCGACCTGCGGACAGGAGATCATTGCGCCGGATCGACTGAGGGAGCATCCGCCCGACCTCGTGATCGCAGTCAATCCGATCTACCGCGAAGAGATCCGCCGCCAGCTCGCAGAGATGGGACTCACTCCGGAGCTGCTCACCCTCTCGCCCTAGCTCTGGATCTCTCAGCGCTCCCGCGCGTACAGGCTCCCACAGTCCGGGCAGTCGGGATCACGGCGCAGCTTGAACTCCCGGAACGTTGCTACCTCGCCATCGAAGATCAGCAAGCGGTCCTTCAGGGGCTCCCCGTAGCCAGTGAAGTACTTGATGACCTCCATCGCCTGTATGCTGGCCGCGACACCCGGCGCCGCCCCCACCACGGGAAACGCCCCGCTCGGAGGCGGTCCCTCGTGAAACAGGCAGCGGAAGCAAGCCGTCTCGCCGGGTACGAAGGTGACGACACGGGCCTCGAAGCCATGGATGGCCGCGTGGAAGAAGGGAATCCTCCGTCGAATCGCCGCTGCGTTCAAGAGATAGCGAGTCTGGAAGTTGTCCATACAGTCCACGATGCCGTCAGCTTCCCCCACCAGGGATTCCACGTTCGACTCGTCGATCCTCTCGGAGAGGACCTCGATCTCTATCGATGGATTGATCTGCGCCAGCTTCGCTCTTGCCGATTCGACCTTCAGCTTTCCCACGTCGTCGTCCCAGTGGAGTATCTGCCGGTTGAGGTTGCTGAGCTCCACCTGGTCGAAGTCCACGATCCGCAGCTGCCCTACGCCGGCGACCGCCAGGTAGGTGCACAGCGGGGAGCCAAGCCCTCCGGCTCCGCCCACGAACAGACGTGTTTCCTTCAGCCGGCGCTGGCCGTCCTCACCGAATAGCATGATCTGCCTGCCGTAGCGGATCAGGTCGTATTCAGTCAGCATCGGGGATCCCCTCGAGCCTTCGCGGCCCTACTTTCGGGCGCGAACCCGCGATCCGGACGGCGTATCGTCGAGCGTTACGCCTTGTGCCGCCAGTTCCTGGCGCAAGGCATCGGCGCGTTCGAAATCGCCCGACGCCCTGGCCTCGCTGCGCTCCTCGATCAGGAGACTGATGCGATCATCGAGCAGCATCTCCTGACCGAAATCCAATACCCCCAAGATGCGGTCCGCACGCCAGAACAGATCCAGGGCCAGCTGGGCATCGGTCTGGGAAAACGGAGAACCATCCATGTGCTTGTTGAGGCGTTTCAGCAGCTCGAACAGGCAAGCTCTGGCCTTGGGAACGTTGAGATCATCGTGCATCGCTGCGAAGAAGTCCCGATCCGCGTCATGGACAATTTCATCCACTGCCTTGTGGGGCCCCTCGCCGCCGCGCACGAGCCGGAGCTTCTTGATCAGCGCGTTGAATCTCGCCAACTCCTTGCGGGCGGCTTCGAGTCGTGCGAACGAAAAATCCGCCTGCCGGCGATAGTGCATCTGCAGCAGGAAGTATCGGAGCTGGCTTCCGCTGTAACCTCGGCCGAGCAGATCGCGCAGCGTCAGTGCGGTCCCGCTGGAACGAGACATCTTCTTGCCTCGGCGCAGCACCAGGCCCACGTGCATCCAGTACCGAGCCATCGGTTCACCCAAGAGGCTCTCGCAAATGGCATTCTCGTTCTCGTTGTGAGGAAAGACCAGATCCTGGCCACTGGTGTGGATGTCGAAGGGAAGACCGAGGTACTTCGCGGCCATCGCGGCGCACTCGATGTGCCACCCGGGTCGCACGTTGCCCCACTCGGTCTTGTAGGTGATCCTGCGCCTGAGCTCCGCCAGATCCGAGCGGCGCATCAGCGTGAAGTCGCGCGGATTGTCCTTCTCGTAGTAGTCCAGGTCGACCGTGGCGCCGCTCCTGATCTTGGAGAGATCGACTCTGCTGAGCTTGCCGTAGCCGGGAAAGCTGCTGATATCGAAGTAGACCGATCGCCGCATCTCGTACGCCGCACCGCGCCCCGCCAGCTCCCGCGTCATTTCGATCATGTCGTCGACGTGCTCGGTGGCACGCGGGTAGTGATCGGCCGGAAACATCCTGAGCGTGGCCATGTCGTTGTAGAACTCGGTGGCGTAGTGATCGGTAAGCTCGTCGAGCCGCTGTCCCCGGCGCGCCGACTCGCCAATGGTCTTGTCGTCGATGTCAGTCAGGTTGACGATGTGGCGGACCTGGTAGCCGTCGTGCTGAAGGACCTTCTTCAAGATGTCCACGGCGAGCAGACGACGAATCAAGCCGATGTGCGCGAGGTCGTGCAGGGTGGGGCCGCATGTGTAGATGCTCACCTTCCCCTCATGGAAGGGCCGGAAGTGCATCTTGCGCCGGGTCAGGGTGTTGTAGAGCCTGATCATGGGATCACGCGATGAACAGTCCCGTCGAAAGATAGCGCTCGCCGAAATCGGGTAGAATCAGCACGATCGTGCCCTGCTCCAGGGTCTTGCTGAGTTCCAGCGCCTCGAATACGGCGGCCCCCGAACTCATTCCGACCAGCATCCCTTCGGCCTTGGCGATCCGGCGCGCGGTCTCGAAGGCATCGTCGTCAGCCACGTTGACCTTCTGGTCCACCAGGCGCTTGTCGAAGATGCCGGGCACGTACGCCTCTTTCAGGCTCTTGAGCCCCTGAATCTTGTGACCGAGGTGGGGCTCGACGGCGATTACCTGGATGCCGGGCTCGAACTCCTTGAGGCGCCTCGAGCAGCCCATCACCGTGCCAGTGGTGCCCAGTGTGGCGACGAAGTGCGTGACCCGTCCTTCGGTCTGCTCCCAGATCTCCGGGGCGGTGCCGTTGTAGTGAGCGAGGGGGTTGGCCGGATTGTTGTACTGGTCCACCAGGAGGTAGCGGTCGGGGTGCTGGTCCGCGAGGTCGTATGCGCGCTCGATGGCGCCGTCGGTACCGAGGTCGCCGGGGGTCAACAGGAACTCGGCGCCGTAGGCCGCCAGGATCTTCCGACGCTCGACGGAGACGGCCTCGGACATCGTAAGCAGCAGCTTGTAGCCTTTGACGGCCGACACCAGGGCAAGGCCGATCCCGGTGTTTCCGCTGGTGGCCTCCAGAATCGTCATCTCGGGCTTCAGTTGGCCGGCCGCTTCGGCGGCCTCGATCATCGAAAGCGCAATGCGGTCTTTGATCGATCCCCCAGGGTTGCAGCCTTCCAGCTTCGCCCAGATCTCGACCTTGGGATTCGGGTTCAGCTCGCGAATCGGTACCAGGGGAGTGTTGCCGATCATCTCCACGACGTTGCCGAATTTCCGCCTGGAGGAGCTCAGATCCATGGTTCCTTCCCCTGCTCGAGGTTGCACGAAGGCCGGTCGAGGCCTGCCCGGGAAGGACGGTTCCGGGAGGTCCTCCCCGACCGTCTGAAAGTCATCAGGATCGACGGGTCAACTCCCCTTGAGGATTTCCAAGGCCTTCCTGAGAGACTCCTGGTCTGCTCCCAGAATCGCGTCCGACACCTCCAGCCTGAGGGCTGTCTGTTCTTCGGATTCGCTGCCGAGAGGCTCCAGATCCAGGGCCTGGCGGATCGTATTCACATAGGTCGGAGCGTCTACGGGCTTCTCCAGCGTGAAGATCCTGCACTCCTCGGACTTGTGCTTCTCGAGCTTCTGGAAGTCCTCCGATCCCAGCTCGTCCTTTGCATGTGCCGTGACGACGACGACGGGAATTCCCGCTCTCTCCTTGTTCTTCTGGATGTACTTGAAGAAGTTCAGGCCCGACATCTTGGGCATCACGAGGTCCAGCGAGATGACGTCGGGCTTCTTCTCCGTCATCCTGTCGAGGGCCTGGTGACCGTTGGCGGCCGTCTGGACCTCGAAGCCCGAGTCCTCGAGCACCGTCTGCAGGTACAGCCGAACATTCGGCTCATCGTCCACCACCAGCACCGTCTTGCCGCGAACGTCCTCCATGCTTTCCTCCTCTCCTCTCCCTCGTGCCACCGGGAGCGGGCTTCTCGGACCGCTACGCGGCCTCTTCCTCCTCTTGCGGTCGGGGAAGATTCTCGCGCGGAAACTGTAGCCTAAACGTCGAGCCTTCCCCCTCCGCCGACTCGAACCATACCCGCCCGCCGTGCTCCTGCACGATCTTGCGGGTCGTCAGGAGTCCGAGCCCGGTTCCCTTCCCGGAGGCCTTCGTCGAGAAGAAGTTCGTGAAGACCTTCTGCTTGATGTCGTAGTCCATGCCGCAGCCGTCGTCGGTGACCTCGAAGGTCAACACGCCGTTCTCTTCACGGCTCGACAGGATCACGTGGCGGGCTTCCTTGGTGCTCATCACGCAGGCATCGATGGCGTTCAGCACCAGGTTGGTCAGGCAGGTGTGGAGGCCATCCTCGTCGAACGGCGCCTTCCCGAGTTCCCCGAGATCGACCTGGAGATCGACGCCCGACCGCGCAGCCCGCTCCCGATACCGCTCCACGACCACGCGGGCCACGTCGTTGGGCTGGATCATCTGCACGCGCGGCTGCCGGCCCTTGGCGAACTCCAGAAACTCCTTCACGAAAGCGGAGATGCGAGTGATGTCCTCCTCCAGCATCCGCCACCCCTGGAGCACGCGTTCCTCGTTGTCGTTGCGAAGCCCGGAGTTGACCACGTACATCCCGCCCTCGAGGCCCATGATCAGGTTCTTGATGCCGTGAGCCAGGCCGGCCACGGTCTGGCCCACGGCGGCGAGTCGCTCGGCCTCGATCTTCTCACGCTGGAGCTTCTTCAGCTCGGTGATGTCGGTCGACATCTCGATGATGTAGGGGATGCTGCCGTCGTCTCGCACCACGGGGACGATGTCGACGAGGTAATGGGTGGGGCGCCCATGGCGGTCAACCCCCTCCTCCTCCCGCTCCCTCGTCCTGCCGTCCTCAAAGGTCTTCGCGGCACCACACTTGACGCACCTCTCCTTCCGGTCCTTGTAGACCTCAAAGCAGCGGTGCCCGATCCACTCGCCGTACAGCTCGGTGAACCTCGCGTTGGCCTCGACGACCCCGAAATCCCGGTCGATCACGCAGATCGCCACGGGGACGCGGTCGAAGAGCTCGTCGCTGAGCCAGCTTTCCGGCACTCGTCAGTCCTTCTCGGGGGGAGGACTCTGGCCGGTGAGCATGGCGACAGCCTTCAGGAACTCGGGAACCTTGATGGGTTTTTCCATGCAGAGCTCCGGCTGGGGGATCGCCGTGTCGGGGATCATCTTTCGAAAGGCCGCGGGATTGCGCAGATCCCGGATCCGATTGTAGGCACTGATGAACATTACCGGGATGGGCCGCAGCTCCGGGTCGCGCTTGATCTCCTCATAGAGCGAGACGCCCCCGCGTTTGGGCATCATCACGTCCAGGCATACCAGGTCCGGCTTCTCCTGGCGGGCCACCGTCAAGCCCTCCTTGCCATCGATAGCCGAGCAGGTGGCGTAGCCGGTGTCCTCCAAGACCGTGGTCAAATAGATCAGAATGGACTGCTCATCGTCGACGATGAGTACCTTCTTCATGTCCCTCCCTGCCCCATCCAGCTCTCCAAGGCCGCCCGAGACGCCATCAAATCTGGCCCCAAGGAAGCTCCGAGACCTCACGCCGCAACGCCTTCTGCGACGCCCAGGCAGGCCAAAACGAACGGCCCATCACATGAAAGCACGGATGCCGGCCGAGTGCAACAGACGTTGCGTTGCGTTGCAACTGATCTGTGCTACGGTGCAACATCGCAACAAGAGGTGTGGATTCGCCGGATCATGGGCCCCAGCTCTCTCATGGATGTCGTTCTCGACAGCGTGGCCGACGGTGTTTTCACGGTCGACCCGGAGCTCGAGATCACCTACTGGAACCGCGCTGCCGAGGAGATCACCGGCTACACCGCCGAGGAGGCCATCGGCCGCCAGTGCCACGAGGTATTCCGGGCCAGCCTGTGTGGAGCTGAGTGCCCGATGAGGCGCGCCCTCGCCTCTGGCCGGGCGGCAGGTCCCGCCGACGTCGAGATCCTGACCCGCGAGGGGTCCGAGCTTACCGTCAGCGTCAGCGCTGCCGCACTCCGGGACCGCGATGGCTACTTCCTGGGGGGGGTGGAGTCGTTCCGCGATGTCCGGTCGAGGCGCCCCACCCGAGATCCTGCGGAGGAGAGGCTGGAGGTCGCCGGTATGGTCTCGCGCAGCGAGGCGATGCGGCGCGTTCTGGGAATCCTGCCCGCAGTGGCCCGCTCCGATGCGCCGGTGCTGATCCGAGGTCCAAGCGGTTCCGGCAAGGAGTTGGTCGCCCGGACCATCCACCGCCTCAGCCAGCGCAATGCGGCTGCCTTCCTCAAGCTCAGTGGCGCAGCCATCAGCGACGATCTGGGTGGCGAGGAGAGACTCGGCCGGCGAGAGGAAGGCGGTCCGGGGCTTCCCGCCTGGGTCGGCGAGATCGCAGCCGGGACGCTGTTCCTGTCTGAAATCGAGGACCTCTCACCGATCGCCCAGGCTCGGCTGCTCCATCTGCTCGAGCAGGAGGTGTTCCAGCCGTCCCGGGCGAGCGAGGAGTCCGGCGCCCACACACGCGTGATCGCCTCGACGCGCCACGACCTGGAGCGTGCCGTGCGAGACGGCCGGTTCCGGGAAGATCTCTACTACCGGCTGGGTGTCATCACCCTCGACGTGCCTCCCCTGGCCGAGCGCAAGAGCGACATCCCCCTGCTCGTCGAGCACGCCCTCGAGCGCCTGAGCCGGCGTGGGGAGCGGATCGTGAACCAGCTCGCGCCCGAGGCCCTGCGGCTCCTCCAGGCCCACGACTACCCGGGCAACGTCCGCGAGTTGGAGAACCTGGTGGAGCACGCCTTCGTGGTGGGACAGGGGCCTGTGCTCGAGCCCGAGCATCTTCCTTCCTACATCCTCCGGGCTTCCGCGCACAGTTCGCCCGGTGAGCCCGCCGGGCCCACACTAGAGAGCCAGCACGAGGCACTCCTCGCCGTGCTGCAGAAGCACGGCCGGAACCGGACGCTGGCCGCCATGGAGCTGGGCGTCCACCGGAGCACGCTGTGGCGGCGCATGCGCAAGTTTGGCCTGACGGAGGAGCCGCACGGAACCCGGGTCGAGGCCGGCCAGGGCGGCCCACCAGAGATGAACGACACCTGAGCACCCGAGGGATCGAATCTGAGCTTGTCAGCCTGCCGCAGAGTCAACGACCTTCGAGAAGAGCCTGAAACCCGATCCAGCGCCGGATCTCGAACGAGGGTCCACTGAGGAGAGCAGCATGTCCCAATTCGCCTACGTACTCACCTACCTGGGGCTGATCGTCTTCGCTCTGGCCACCCTGAAACGCATCGTCGCGTACAAGAGAAACCCGATGCACCTGCGGTGGGAGCTCTACCCGGTCGCACACGAAGGCGGCGGAAGAGCTGCCTACGGCGGAGGCTACCTCGAGGAGCTGGACTGGTGGAACAAGCCGCGGGAGACCTCACGGATCCGCGAGCTCTCCGTAATGATCCCGGAGATGCTGTTCCTCAAGGCGGCCTGGGAACACAACCGAACTCTCTGGTACGTCTCCTTCCCCTTCCACTTCGGTCTCTACCTGACCTTCGGTCTCGTCGCTTTGCTGACGTTCTGTGCCATCGGGCAGCTCGCCGGCATGCAGGCTGAGTCCGGCCTGCTGGCGCTGGTGGTCGGGGTATGCACGATCCTCGGACCCGTCGCCTTCGGTCTCTCGCTGATCGGCGCTCTCGGACTGCTGCGCCGGAGGCTGCGCGACCCGAGTCTGCGCAATTACTCGGCGATGGAGCACTACTTCAATCTGGCTCTCTTCATCGCCACCATGGGCGTCGCCATGCTCACCTGGGCCACGGTGGACCCGACCTTCGAGATGGCGCGCGGATTCATCGCCGGCCTGATCACCTTCAACCTGAAGGATGTGGACAGCCCCCTGTTCCTGCTCCAGGTCGTCCTGGCCGTCGTCACGCTGGCGTACATACCGTTCACGCACATGTCCCACTTCTTCATGAAGTATTTCATGTATCACGACATTCGCTGGGAAGACAAGCCGAACGTGAATGCACCTGAGATCAATGAGCAGCTCGGCGAGGTGTTGGGCTACGAGCCGACCTGGTCTGCCTCGCACATCGCAATACCCGGCAAGAAGACCTGGGCAGACATCGCAACCTTCAATCCGGCGGCCGAGCCCGAGAAGAATGAGAAGACGGAGTAGACCATGACCGATTCCAAGCAGCTCGACTCAGCGAAGGACCACAAGCAGGTCAGGATCAGCGACATCGGCAAGGATACCGAACAGCTCACGACGGTGAAGGCTGCGGACCTGATGCCCTTGCCGGGCGACGTCGATTTCGGAGACAAGGACTTCGAGCCCCTCCCCGATTCAACGAGGGAGAAGTACGCCTGCATTCTGGACGACGTGAATGTCCTGCAGATCCCCCTTCCAAAGAGCAAAGAGGAAGAAGAGGAGCTGGTCAACAAGTTCCTGGCCGGAATGCGCAAGCTCTTCGACCCGCAGAACAACTGGACCTTCCTCTCCATGCTGGAAACCACCATGGAGAATTGTGCCAAGTGCAACACCTGCTCGGATGCCTGTCATCTCTTCGAGGCCAGTGGCCAGAACGAGATGTATCGCCCTCTCTACCGCTCCGAGATCTTCCGCCGGATCTACAAGAAATACGTCAAGGAAGAGCCCTTCTCCCGATGGCGCAGCGGCGACGTGGAGCTGAACTGGCGGACCGTGGCTCGCCTGGGAGAGCTGGCCTATCGGTGCAACGTCTGCAGGCGTTGCGCCCAGACCTGTCCCATCGGCGCCGACAATGCGCTGGTGTCCCGCGAGATCCGCAAGATCTTCAGCCAGGAGCTGGGCATCACCACCCCGGAGCTCCACGAACAGGGCTCCATGCTCCAGATGAAGGTGGGCTCCTCCACGGGAATGAACGCGAAGGCGGTGATCGACAACATCGAGTTCATCGACGAAGACTTCTCGGAAGAGACCGGCTACGAGTTCAAGACCCCCTGGGACGTGGAAGGCGCCGACATTCTGCTGATCCACAACGCGGGTGAGATCCTCTCTTGGCCCGACAACGTCGCCGCCTTCAGCATCCTCTTCCAGGCAGCGGGCCTGTCGTGGACGCTCTCCAGTGACCTGGCCGGGTACGACAACATCAACTACGGCGTCTTCTACGACGATGTTCAGACCGCCAGGACGGCTCTCCTCCACGCCCAGGCAGCCAAGAAGCTGGGAGTCAAGAAGATCGTGTTCGGCGAGTGCGGCCACGCCCACAAGGCTCTCACGGTGATCGCCGACCGCATCCTTCCCCCGGGCCTGCAGATTCCGCGGGAGAGCTGCTTCCCGCTGCTTCGAGACATCGTCTTCTCGGGGAAGATCAAGTTCGATCCGGAGCGCAACAACTTCCCGGTCACGATGCACGATCCATGCAACGTGACCCGCCTGATGGGCATCATCAAGCCGCAGCGGGAAATCGTGCACAAGCTCTGCCCCCAGTTCAGGGAGATGAACCCACACGGCCCCCACAACTACTGCTGCGGCGGCGGCAGCGGCTTCGCGGTCATGTCGCGCAGCAACATCACCGAATGGCGCGCCAAGGTGACCGGGCGCAAGAAGTTCGAACAGATCCTGAATGCCTTCGAGGATTGCCGCGGTCCGGATGTTCCGAAGTACGTCGCGGCGCCCTGCTCCAACTGCAAGGGACAGATCAGGGACATGATCGCGCACTACGGGCTGATGGAGAAGGAGAAGCTCGCCTACGCCGGTCTCGTCGAGCTGATCGTCAACGCGATGGTCGATGTGAATCCCGGATTCATCAAGTGGGAAGATGCTATGTAGAAGCCGTTCGCGCACCCATCGAACCGTGAACAAGGAGTATGATCATGGGCGAGCAGCAAGGCGGTCGGAAGAAGATTCTCGTCCTGGACGACGAGCCCAACGTCGTCGCCTACCTCGAGACCCTTCTCCAGGACAACGGATACGACACCGTTTCAGCGAGCAATGGGCGCGAGGGCATGGAAAAAGCGCGGAGCGAGAAGCCCGACCTGATCACGCTCGACATTTCGATGCCCGAGGAGTCCGGAATCCGTTTCTACCGGGATCTCAAAGAGGACCCCGAACTGGCCGGCATTCCGGTCGTGATCGTCACCGGGGTGACGGGCTACGGCTACAAGCCCGAGGACTTCGAGAAGTTCATCAGCAGCCGGAAGCGCATCCCGCCCCCGGACGGATTCGTCCCCAAACCCATCGATCGCGATGAGTTGCTGAAAGGGGTGACGGCCCTGCTGTCCTGACGGCAAGCCGCTGGCTCAAGAGCGGGGTCTGATTCTGCTGAGCGCCTGGCTCACCAGGTCGCCGACGCTGCTCTTGACCAGCTCCCGATCCAGGTAGATCCGGATTTCCTCGCGATCGTCGAGAAGCGGTTCGAGTTTCGTGACCGCCTCCCTCGTCCCGAGCAAGCCCAGAGCCCAGGCCGCACACCCCCTTACCGTGGCGTCATCCGACTCGAGATAAGGCACCAGGTAGCGACCGGCATCGTGGGCGCGCAGAAGCTCCGGTCTGACCTGGGCGACGCGCCCGACTCCCCACACCACGCCCCGCTGCATGGGCTCGTGCTCCAGGAAATTGCCGTCTTCGCGGATGTAGGAGACCAGGATCGCCGCGTACTCCTCTGCCAAGGTCTCGTGGCAGGCCATGATCTCCGCCATCGACTCTGGCGTACCCCAGGCGATCCCTCCGCACTCCTCGGTCAGATTCCACGCCAGCGTGCGCATAACCACCCGGGCCGATTCCAGATTCCTCGCAGCGAGCTCCGCAGTCAGCAGCCCCATGAGCGTGACGGCGGGCCACTTCGCCTCCTCGTCGCTGCACAATGCGGAACGGAGCGGATTGGCGAACCGGCGACCCGGCAGCTGACGCAGCTCCGCTGCCGCAGGGTCGATCTCTCCGGCCCGCAACCGCTCCAGCAGCTTCTTTCGCTCGAGACCTCGCCCGCCCATCGAAATCCGATCTTCGCGATTTTCCAGAGAGAATTCCACGCTTCCGGCCTCGACGGGGTCGCCGTGGGCGGCTTGGCCCTTCGCCAGGCCGCGACCTCCGCGGGACGGGTGCTCACAGCGCGGCTCCCCTTCGGAATTCGTCTGTCCGCCATATGTCCATATTTTTTATTTACAGAAATTAGATTTGATGTATACTTCCGGCAGAACAACCGGCCTTCTCCTTCCGAGAAAGCCCTCAAAAAAGAGAGAAACCATGGCTACGGCAGAGAAGATCCACATCGGTAATGGCGTACTGAAGCCCGGCACCCGGCCGATCAAGGTATTCGTGGACAAGAACGGCGAGTACTGGCTTTGCGACTCCGGCGTCGACCCGGAGAGCGCCGACTTCCGCAAGGAAGGATGCACCGCGCACGGTGAGATCCAGATGGCGGAGGGCGGCTGATCCCGACCCCCGTGAAGCCCGAGAAGGGCCCGCCCTGGGCGGGTCCTTCTCGGGATCACATGACCTCACCGGAGAATCCGCAAAGGAGCGAAGCATGAGTGTACTGGTTCAGAAAGAGGCCCCGTCGTTCACGGCCGCGGCGATCATGGCGGACGACACGATCGAGGAGAATTTTTCACTCCGGAAGTACCGCGGACGGTACGTCGTGCTCTTCTTCTACCCCCTCGACTTCACCTTTGTCTGCCCTTCCGAGATTCTCGCCTTCGATCACCGGATCGACGAGTTCCGGAAGCGCGACTGCGACGTCATCGGCGTCTCGGTGGACTCCCACTTCACCCATCTCGCCTGGAAGAACACCTCCGTGGACGAAGGCGGCATCGGAGCCATCGGATTCCCCCTGGTCGCAGACCTCACCAAGCAGATCGCCAGAGACTACGGGATCCTCTCTGGAGAGAGCGTCGCACTGCGAGGGACCTTTTTGATCGACCGGGAAGGCGTGGTTCGTCACCAGGTCGTCAATGACCTGAGCCTGGGTCGAAACATCGACGACGTCCTTCGTACCCTGGACGCGCTCCAGCACACCGAGAAATCCGGGGATGTCTGTCCCGCCAACTGGGAGCAGGGAAAGGAAGCCATGGAGCCCAGCTCCATCGGCGTCAAGAAGTACCTGAAGAACTTCGGAGTGAAGCTCTAGCCTCTGCTAAGCTTGCGCCCTTGGCTGAATACGTTCTCCAGCGTCAGGAGTTCATCCGAGCTCCGCTCGACCACGTCTTCGAGTTCTTCTCGAACGCATACAACCTGGAGCAGATCACCCCGGACTGGCTGCACTTCCGGGTTCTGACAGGGGATCCGATCGAGATGCGGGTGGGAGCCCGGATCCTCTATCGGATTCGCATCGTCGGCGTTCCGGTGGGCTGGGATACCTGCATCACGCGCTGGGAGCCGGGCAAATCCTTCGTCGATCGCCAGGTGCGCGGCCCGTACCGCCTCTGGGATCACACCCACACCTTCGAGCCAATCGGGGACGGCGTGCTCATGAGCGACACCGTTCGCTACGCGCTGCCCTTCGGGCCCCTGGGTCGGCTCGCCCACGCGCTGTGGGTCCGGGGCGCGCTGGCGCGGATCTTCGACTACCGGTTCGAGAGGATCAATCGGATCTTCGCAGCCCGCTGAGCTCGAGACGCGGCGGGGCCTGCGGTGGCATCGCCTCCGACCCCGCGTCGTGATCTGGTATCGTTGACGCCGGACAGAACGCGCCCAGGCCCCACCCCTCCCGAGGAGAAGCGTGATGACGGGGAAGGAACTGCTGCTCGAGGCGATCAGAGGCGAAGAGACTCCCCGGCCGGCCTGGCTGCCCTTCGTCGGCTGCCACGGCGCGAAGCTGATCGGTAGAGGCGCTGCGGAATACCTGCGCTCCGCCGATCTGCTCGTCGAAGGCCTGAAGAAGGCGCATGGGCTGTACAGACCCGACGGCCTGCCGGTGAACTTCGACCTGCAGCTCGAAGCCGAGATTCTCGGCTGCGAGCTGCACTGGGCCGACGAGGTCCCTCCCGCCGTCGTCACGCATCCGCTCGCCGGTGCCGGAGCCACCTTCGAGGACCTCCCCGAGCTGGATCGGACCAAGGGCCGTCTCCCGATGGTGATGAGCGCACTGGAGACGCTGGATCGCGACCTGGGGGACGAGGTCGCCTTCTACGGCCTGGTCTGCGGTCCCTTCACACTGGCACTTCACCTGCGCGGCAACGACATCTTTCTCGACATGTTCGACCGCCCCGACGAGGTGAAGAGACTGGTCGACTACTGCGCCGACGTCGGCATTCGCATGGCATCGCTCTATCTCTCGCACGGCGCCAGCGTCGTCGCCGTCGTCGATCCGATGACCAGCCAGATATCGCTGGAGCATTTCGAGACGTTCGTGACGGAGGGCGTGAACAAGGTCTTCGACTGGATCCGTGACAATGCGGGACTCTCATCCCTGTTCGTCTGCGGTGATGTCACCCGGAACCTGGAAGTCATGTGCCGTACCCATGCCGACAACATTTCCGTTGACGAGCAGATTTCGATGGACGATCTGCGCAGGCTCTGCACCGAGAACGGCAAGTCCTTTGGCGGAAACATCAAGCTGACGTCGGTGCTGCTTCTCGGTGATGAAGACGATGCGCGGCGCGAGGCCCTCGAGATCATCGACAAGAGCGGTTCGAAAGGCTTCATTCTGGCTCCGGGCTGTGACCTGCCCTACCACACGCCGGAGAGAAATCTCCAGGCGGTCGCGGAGATGGTCCACGACGAATACCAGCGAGACGTCGTCAGGGCCTCCGCCCGAGAAACCAAGGAGGACAGCTTCGATGACGTCCAGGTGCCCCCCTATGGAGATCACAAGGAAGTGATCGTGGACGTCATCACCCTCGACTCCACGTCGTGCGCCCCGTGTCAGTACATGATGGAAGCCGTCGAAGTCGCCGCGCGGGACGCGTTCGTGAAGGTCTACATCAATGAACACAGGATCAAGGCGCGGGCCGGTCTGGGGATGATGAAGAAGCTCGGAGTAAAGAACCTGCCGACCATCTGCATAGACGGTGAGATCGTCTTTGCCTCGATCATCCCCGACACCAAGACGCTGGTAAAGGCGATCGAAGCCAGGGCAATTCAGAAGAACATCACCTCCCTCGCCGAGTAGCGATGGCCGTGGACCCGCCCGGCGATCGCGGGTACGATAACCGGGCAGCTCTATGCGAGGCAAACCATGGATGAAGAGGACGCGTCGTCATGCTGGTAAGGGAATACATGACTCCGAATCCGATAAGCGTGAGTGAGGACCAATCCATATTGGATGCAGCGGAGCTGATGAAGAAGCACAAGGTCCGCCGATTTCCCGTCATCCGCGACAACCAGCTGATCGGAATCGTCACGGACCGCGACCTTCGCTCTGCAGCGCCGTCGCAGGTCGTCAGCTTCGACACTCAGGAGAGAGAGCTGATGCCAGAGCTGCATTCTCTCCTCTCCGGCATCACCATCAAGGAAGTCATGTCGCGCGAGGTGATCACCATCCACCCGGAGCAGACCATCGTGGCGGCCGCCCAGCTGATGCTGAAGCATCGCATGTCGGGCTTACCCGTGACCGACACTGCGGGGCAGCTCCTGGGAATCCTCACCGAGACCGACATCTTCAAGGTCCTGGTCGATCTCTCCGGCGTCTCGTCGGGAAAGACCACCTTCGCGTTCCAGCTGGAGGATCGCGCCGGCTCCATCAAGGAGGTGGCCGATGTGATTCGGAAGCACGGCGGGCTCGTGGCCAGCATCCTGACCTCCCATACCCTGGCGGCCTCCGGATGGCGCCGCGTATACATCCGGATCGGGGATCTTCCACCGTCGGAGCTTCGAGCCTTGGAGGGGGATCTACGGAAGCAGGCCGATCTCCTATACATGATCGAAGACGACCTGGCCGCTTCCGCCTCCTCCACGACCGGCGGTTGAGCCCTCCCTCGGCCTACCGAGGTCTCCACCCGGACTTCGCCGAATCCCAACACGAGGACGGATCGGACCCAGGAGTTACATCGCCTCGGCGACCGTCTTCGCCGCCCTCGAGAGCATCGAGGCCGGGGGCGTTCCCGTCCAGGTGGCTCGTCCCTAGCCTGAACTGGAATCAGGAGTACAGGTCCTCCGCCACCTGATTCAGGCCCAGCTCCAGGAGCTTTTCCTTGGAAGGTCGCCCGGTCTCCCAGTCCCAGGAGCGGTACTCGTAGTATTCCCGGAGCATCTTGTCCATCGCCGGAACCACGCCGGCGCTGGTGCCCTCGTCGAGGGGCCGCATGCAGATCTCGGGAAGCCGGTCGTGCTCCCGTGTGAGTCCGAGCTTCGAGCTGATGGCGCGCTTGATGTTCAGCGACCGGTCGCCGGCGGCCAGCAGACTCTCCGGGGTGCACGTCCATCCGGTGATGGCGCTCAGAAACTCGCAAATCCTGGTCGGGCTGAGCGGCGCAAATTTACACAGCGTGAGGGCATCGAACAGATCTTTCAGACTCTGGAACTTGGCCGCGAACTCGGCCTTGCCATCCGAGGAGTGCCGATCACTGGGCAGAATGTTGTACTCCAACACCATGTTCCCGAGGTCGACATTGTAATAGTCTCCCTTCAGGTGACAGGCGCCGCGAGGACCCGTCGCGTAGGAGACCGCCAGCCCCTGGAAGGCCCTTCCGTCGTGCATGGGCATCTCCAGCCCCTTGACCTGGGCTGCTTCACCCTCGTCACGGCCGAAGTGCCGAGCCATCGCCAGTGTGCCCTTGGCGAGAATCTCGCCAATGCCTTCCTGGTTCACGATCATTTCCACCAGCTTCAAGATGGCCTTGCTGTCCCCCCAGAGGAGCTCCATGCCAACGTCGTCCTTGGTCAAGACGCCCAGCTCGTAGAGGTAGAGCGCGTAGGCAATGCTGACCCCAGCCGAGATGGTGTCGATTCCGTGGACGTTGCATAGATGGTTGGCCTCGACGATGGAGTCGAGGTCCGTGTTCAGGCAGAGGGGCCCGAAGGCGGCTGCCGTCTCGTATTCCGGCCCATCCACGTCCAGATCCGGTTCGAAGTTCTTGACCAGGCGACCGCAGCCGACCGGACAGCCTCGGCAGGCGTGGTTCTTGATCGTGTAAGCCTGGCGGAATGCCTCGCCTGTCAACTTCTCCACCGGAAACACGCTCTTGGTGAAGTACTTCACCGGAACGTCGCCGAGCATCATCCCCATGTCCATGTACATCAGCGTGCCGTACTCGCCGAAGGCCAGGGAGATCACGTTGCCGTCGATGTCGGTGCCGGTCTGCTTGACCAGGGCTCGGATCTTTGCAGGATCGGCCAGCTTCGGCTTCGAATCACCGGCCGCGGCCACGGCCTTGAGATTCTTCGACCCCATCAACGCGCCCATGCCACAGCGCCCGGCGCTACGCCCCTTGTCGTTCATGACGGAGGCGTATCGGACCTGTTTCTCGCCGCCCCTGGCGATGCAGGCGACGCTGAGATTGTCGTCGCCGAGCTCCTCCTTGATGAGTTTCTGCGTTTCGTAGCTGTCCTTGCCCCAGAGCTGGGAGGCGTCCCTGATCTCGGCTTTGCCCTTCTCCAGGTACAAGTAGACCGGCTTTTCCGAACGGCCGGTGACGATCAGCCCGTCGAAGCCCGAGCCCTTCAGCCGGACTGGAAACTTCCCGCCGCTGGTGGACTCACCCCAATACCCGGTCAGCGGCGAAATTCCGCAGACTGCGTATCGGCTCACCATCGGGACCGAAGAGCCGGTGAACGGACCCGTGGAGAACACCAGCGGGTTTTCAGGACTCAATGGATCGATGCCCTTGGAGACGCGCTCGTAGACGAGGGCCGCTGCCAGCGTCGCCCCGCCGATGTACTTCTCGAGAATTTCCTCGGATAGGGGAATCTCCGTGGTGGTTCCGGCCGAGAGATCCACCTCGAGAAACCGACCGTGATATCCGTACATGCGCACTCCTCTAGAAATCGATGTCCTTGCCCTCGTAGGCGTAGCGGAAGATCTTCTCGCACTGGGCTGGCGTGACCGGTCGCGGACTCAAGAGGCTGCTGATGTCGCCAGCCGCGTATTCCACCAGCTTGTCGATGTTGGCCTCGAAATCCGCTTCCGAGATCCCCAGACCCTGGATCGTCAGCGGCACTCCCAGCTCGGTCAGGAGCGCCCGGACCTTGGCCACCAGGTTTGCGAGCCTCTCCTCCGGAGCCTCCCCTCCCACCTTCAGTGCATCGCAGATCAGCAGGTACTTGTCCGTCACCGGGCTGCAGTACTGCAGGCTCTGAGGGACGAAGAAGCCGACGGTCATTCCATGGTGCAGCTCGAAAGCCGCGCCGAGGGAGTGTCCGAAGGCGTGGGTCAGATGGGCGCCACTCATGCCGAACGCCACGCCGGCCATGCTGGAGGCCAGAAGCATCCGATGGCGAGCCTCGCGGTCCCGTCCCTCCCGGTAGACCCGAGGGAGCCATCGAAAGACCATCTCGATGGACTTGAGCGCCAGTGGATCGGTGAGTTCATAGGCCGCCGGCATCGTCACCGCGTCCATGGAGTGGGCCAGGACATCCAGGCCGGTTCCGGCGGTCAATTCGGGGGGCATGGTGTAGGTGAATTCCGGTGACAGGATGGCCACGTCGGGCAGCAGCTCGTCGTTGGCGAGCGGGATCTTGCGATGCGCTGCGTTATCGTGCACCACGGCCGCCCCGGTGCATTCCGAGCCGGTACCGCTGGTGGTCGGCACCGCCGCGAGGATGGCCTTCTTTCGCAGCCCCAGCTTGTCCAAGGGGGACACCATACACACGTCAGTGATATCCGGCCGCTCGTAGAGGATCCAGGCCACCTTGGCGCTGTCGATGACCGAGCCTCCCCCCAGGGCCAGGATCAGGTCGGGCTCGAACGCCTTCATTGCCTCGCCGCATTCTTGGACGTTCTCGATGGGTGCCTCGGGAAGGCATTTGGGCCAGGTCTCACAGGTGAACCCACCGTTCTCGAGAAAGGGAGCGATCTTCTTTACGAAGCGGTTGCTGAACTGATCGGTGACGATGAAGGCCCTCTTCTTCGCGCATCTGGCCGACAAGGTATCGATGGTCGACGGCCCGATCGTCATACCGGATGGGAAGACGTTGGCCCCGATGATCATCTTGGGAACGCTGAAGATGGTGGTCAGGCCCTTGATGGAGGAGGAGAGGGACAGCGGGAGGAGAGATCGCAGCATCGGGTCCTCGAACCAGTAAGGCATGGCATTCACCTCTCTTCTCTATTTCGCAGATAGCGATCGACCGGACGGGATACGAAAGAACGCATTATAGGTTTGGGGGCACCGAGACGCGAGGGTGGCGAAAGTCCGTGCGGGCGCTCCGTTTTCGATAGGGAAGAGTTCCGAAAAGCTCCCGGGGGATTCCTGGGGTAGACCGGTCGCCTACCCTGGGCTAGCAACAGGTGGTGAGCGATCGAGCAAGAGAGCCGAGGACCATGGGAGGGAGCGGGAGATGAGCGCCGAGTTGAAGGGGCCTCAAGAGCTTCGAAGCGAGGTTGTGGACAGGCAGCTCTGCACGCTTTGCGGCGCTTGCGTGGGCATGTGTCCCTACCTGGTGGCCCACCGCGGCAGGATCGTCGTGATGGACGACTGCAGCCTCTCCCAGGGACGGTGCTACTCCTTCTGCCCCCGCGGATCCGTGGACCCCGACGAGGTCAGCCAGGCGGTCTTCGGCGTGCCTCGCCCCGATCACGAGCTGGGAGTGGTCCGGGAGATCGTCATGACCCGGGCCAAGGAGCGCCCAATCCAGGAGAAGGGTCAGTACGGTGGGACCGTCAGCGCCCTCATGTCGTTTGCGCTGCGCGAGGGTCTGCTCGACAGAGCGGTGCTCACCTCCAGCGATCGAGGGTCTGCTCCCAAGCGGGACCGCGGTGGGCGACGAGGCGGGAGTGCTGGCGTCCGCCGGCTCGAATTTCGTGGCCTCGCCCACACTGGCTGCATTCAACCGGGAAGCGGACTCGGAGGCGCAGCGCATCGGGGTGGTGGCCACACCCTGCCAGGCGCTGGCGCTGGCCAAGATGAAGGCGTCGCCCCTGGAGAAGGCCGACCGTATCGAGAAGCTGAAGCTGGTGGTGGGCCTGTTCTGCACCTGGGCACTCGACTACGAGGATTTCGTCGACTTCCTCCAGCAGAAGACGCAGCTCACCGAGATCACCAGAGTCGACATCCCACCGCCGCCGGCTGAGGTGTTCGAGGTGTACACCGACTCTTCCTGCGTTCGATTACCCCTCGATGAGGTCCGCCGCTTCATCAGATCCACCTGCGACCTGTGCATCGACATGACGGCGGAGTTGGCCGACCTCTCGGTGGGCGCGGCGGAGGGCGTGCAGGGCTGGAACACGCTCATCGTCAGGAGTCAGAGGGGCAAGGATCTGCTGGACGCGGCCGTTGCAGGCGGTGCAATCGAGACCGCTCCGCTGCCCGAGGAGAATCTGGAGCACCTCAAGGGAGCCGCACTCGCCAAGAAGAAGCGGGCGCTCCGGAACATCGTCGACAAATCCGGTAGCACCGAGGACCTGCTCTACTTGAAGCTGAGCGGAGAGGCACTGGAGAGACTTCTGGCATAGCAGCGGCGCTCTCGGCCAGGCCGAGAAGCCGGAAAGGGGATGCGAAGACAATGAGCGTCGCGACAGGCAAGCCCGGTACGAGCGAGCTCTTCATGGGCAACGAGGCCATCGCGCGAGGAGCGCTGGAGGCGGGGGTGGGATTCGCTGCCGCTTATCCGGGGACCCCGTCGTCAGAGGTGATCGCCACGCTGGCGGAGGTGGCCAAGGAGGGGGAGATCTACGCGGAGTGGTCGGTGAACGAGAAGGTGGCGATGGAGGTCGCCGCGGCCGCCTCCTTCGCCGGGGTGCGAGCCATCGTTGCCATGAAGCAGAACGGGATCAACGTGGCCTCGGACTTCCTGATGAACCTGAACCTCACCGGGACCAAGGCGGGACTGGTGCTCGCGGCCTGCGACGATCCTTCGGCGCTCTCCAGCACCAACGAGCAGGACTCCCGGCCCTTCGCCAAATGGGCCGACCTGCCGCTGCTGGAGCCCGGCACCTTCCAGGAAGCCAAGGACATGACGCGGTGGGCCTTCGAGGTTTCGGAAGAGATCCACAACGCCTGCATGCTGAGGACGGTCACCCGGATCTCGCACGCGCGAGGGGATGTGGTGCTGGGGGAGCGAATTCCGCCCAGCAAAGAGGCGAGGTTCACGGCTACCTCCCCGGTGGATTTCACTCCCTATCCGGTTCCCTTCAAGCACCATCAGATGATCGCAAAGCTGGAGAAGGTCCGGGAGCTGTTCGAGTCCTCTCCCTTCAACCGCTACGTGGGTCCGGAGCGGCCGGAGCTCCTGGTGGTCACCAGCGGCGCCTGCTGGTTCTACTCACTCGAGGCGGTCAAGGCGCTGGATGTGGGCAACCGCGTGGGCATTCTCAAGCTGGGCACGACCTGGCCACTGCCCGAGAAGTTCGTGCAGAAGCACCTGGCGCTCACGCAGCGAGTGCTGGTGGTGGAGGAGGTGGCCCCGTTCCTGGAGGGCAATCTGAAGGAGCTGGTCGGAGGTCACCTGGCTGACACGGGACCGCTCACCTTCTACGGCAAGCGAAGCGGGCACATCCCCGACTCCGGCGAGCTCAATCCGGACCTGGTCACCAAGGCGCTGGGCTCCGTCCTCGATCTGGAGCTGGAGGGAGTCTCTCCGGAGTACGTCCAGAAGGCCCAGCAGCTGACGGGAAGCCACACCCACATGCGGGCGATCGGCTTCTGCGCGGGCTGCCCCCACCGCGCGACCTTCTGGTCGATCAAGAACGCCCTCAAGCTGGATGGAAGAGGCGGCTTCGTGACCGGGGACATCGGCTGCTACACCATGGCCCTGGGGCCGACCGGTTACTTCCAGGTCAAGACCGTCCAGGCCATGGGGTCGGGCGTGGGTCTGGCCTGCGGGTTCGGCAACCTGGCGCGGACGGGGTTCGAGCAGCCAGTGGTCTCGGTGTGCGGCGACTCGACCTTCTTCCACGCAGCCATTCCCGCGCTGCTCAATGGGATCTACAACGCCTCCAACTTCACCCTGCTGATTCTGGACAACTCGGCTACAGCCATGACGGGATTCCAGCCCCACCCGGGAATCGGAAAGACCGCCACGGGAGAGACGACACCCGTCGTGGACATCGAGGCGCTCTGCCGAGCGATGGGAGTCCGGGTGGAGGTCACCGACCCCTTCGATCTGGAGGGAACCACCGAGAAGCTCCTGGATCTGTTGCGCGACGACGGGGGAGTGCGGGTCCTGATCTCGAAGAGGACCTGCGGGCTGGTGAGAGCCAGACAGGGAGAGCCGGACTACCGGGTCCACATCGACCCGGAGAAGTGTCGGGGAGACGCCTGCGGCTGCGCCCGCCTCTGCACGCGGGTGTTCCAGTGCCCCGGCCTGATCTGGGACGCCGAGGCGGGAAAGGCGAAGATCGACGAGGTGATCTGCAGCGGCTGCGGGGTCTGTGCCGACATCTGTCCCGCAGGGGCCATCATTACGGAGGCGTTTTGACCATGACGGAAAAGGATCCGCTGAACGTCATCGTCACAGGGGTCGGTGGCCAGGGGAACGTGCTCATCTCGC
The DNA here is from genome assembly GCA_963766175.1 of uncultured delta proteobacterium. GTDB lineage: Bacteria > Myxococcota_A > UBA9160 > UBA9160 > UBA6930 > CAVXZE01. The sequence goes on along the minus strand of CAVXZE010000010.1, from coordinate 25,684 downwards.
AGTTGATCGGCCAGGCCCTGGTCAAGAAAGGCCTTCACGTAACCATCGGCGAGACCTACGGCGCCTCTCAGCGGGGCGGGGCGGTGATGAGCCACATCCGGATCTCGCGGCAGGAGCAGTACGGGCCCCTGATTCCCGAGGGCCAGGCTGACGTCATCCTGGGGTTGGAGCCGGTGGAGACGATGCGGGTGCTGGCGCAGTATGGTCATCCGGGGGTGATCGTGATCGCCAACTCGAGGCCGGTCTACACCATGGCCGTGACCACGGGGGCTGCCGAATACCCCGGCACCCAGGAGATCGCGAGAACACTGGAAGAGCTGTCCAGTGCGGCCTGGGTGATCAATGCGACCGAGATCGCCCTCGAGATGGGTGCCGCCATCCTCACCAACATCATCATGACCGGTGCGCTGGTCGGGAGCCAGGCGCTGCCTCTCGGGCCCGAGGAACTCGAGGCTGCCCTACGCGACAGCATGCCGAGCGACAAGCTCGAGATGAATCTGCAAGCCGCCCGCAGAGGTCTGGAGGAAGCGAGTGCCAGGCAGGGAGTCGCGAGCTGACTCAATCGAATCGCTGATGCCGGCCGTCCCCTCGCCCGGTACCGGACCGTTCAGGAGACTCCGATGGACAACCTGGTCGATCTTCTCGCCGACATCGTGACCCCGGAGCAGGTGCTGACCGGCGATGCGATCGGCGAAGAGTACACGCACGACGAGGCACTTACGGTAGACCCCCACGACCCCGAGGTGGTAGTGAGGCCGTCCACCACGGAGCAGGTCTCGCGGGTGCTGCGCCTGGCCAACGAGGCTGGCATCCCGGTCACCGCCAGGGGCAACGGCACCGGTCTCTCGGGGGCCTGCGTACCCAGCCGTGGAGGCATCCTGATCTCCTTCGAGCGCATGAATCGAATCTTGGAGATCGATACCGAGAACCACGTGGCGGTGGTGGAGCCCGGCGTGACCCTCGCCGAGCTCGACGAGGCCACTCGCGAGCAGGGACTCATCTATCCGATCTTCCCCGGCGAGAGCAGCGCCACCTTGGGAGGCAACATCGCCACCAATGCCGGCGGCATGCGCGCGGTCAAGTACGGAGTGACCCGACACCAGGTCCTGGGGCTCGAAGCGGTGCTGGCCGATGGTCAAGTCATCCAGACCGGCGGCAAGCTGGTCAAGACCTCGAGCGGTTACGACCTGACACAGCTCCTGATCGGCTCCGAGGGTACGCTGGCCATCGTCACCAGGATCATTCTCAAGCTGTTGCCCCGCCCCCAGCACCGGTCCACCCTGCTGGTCGCCTTTGCGGCGATCGACAAGGTCACCCACGCCGTACCCAAGCTGGTCGCGACGGGTATCGGCCCGCTGATGGTCGAGTACATCGACAAGCTCACCATGGCGGGGATCCTCCGGCACCAGGGCATCGAGCTGGGGATCGCCGCGGAGGTCCAGGAGCAGGCGCTGGCCTACCTCCTGATGATCGTAGAGGGACGCACCGCCGAACGGGTCGACGAGGACACCGAGGACCTGGGACAGCTCTGCCTGGATCTGGGCGCTCTGGAGGTCTTCGTGATGCCGCCCGCCGCATCCGGCAAGCTCATCGAAGGCAGGGAGAAAACCTTCTGGGTGGGAAAGGAGATCGGCCTCAACGACATCATCGACGTGGTGGTCCCCCGCGCCGAGATCACCCAGTACATGGAGAAGGCGCGGGCAATCGCGGAGAAACACTCCACACTGATCACCGGCTGCGGCCACGCGGGCGACGGAAATCTGCACCTCGGCGTGTTCCAGCCCGATCCCGAGCTGCGTTCCACGATCGTCAGGGAGCTGCTGGCGGCGGGCCTGGCTGCCGGCGGTGAGATCTCGGCCGAGCACGGCGTCGGAGCCGCAAAGAAGGACTACTTCCTCGAGCTGGAGGATCCCACCAAGATCGCGCTGCTGAAACGCATCAAGCACGCCTTCGATCCCAAGGGCATCCTGAACCCCGGCTCTCTGTACGACTAGACGATCCTCTTCCACCTGGTAACGCAGATGATCGATCTCCTGTTGACGCACGGCGATCTGTTCAGCATGGCCGGCGATGGCGTGGGCTACATCGAGAACGGAGCCGTGGCCATCGACGGAAATCGCATCGTTGCCGTCGGTCCCTCGTCGGAGCTCGAGGCGAAGTATCAGGCGAAACGGACCATCGACGCCTCCATGAAGGCGATCCTTCCCGGCTTGATCGACGGTCACCTGCACACCGTGATCGCGATCCTGAGAGGCCTCGGGCAGGATGCTCCCACCTGGCACGAAGGTGTCGATCCCTTCTTCGAGCAGCTCACCCCTGCGGCGGTGCTGGCGGGCGCGCAGCTCTCCGCCATCGAGGCCATCCGCGCGGGGACGACGACGCTGGGCGACTACGGTCCGGGCATGCCGATTGCGCTGCCCTTCTACGAGAAGCTCGGGATCCGAGCCAGGGTCTGCACTCTGATCAGCGAAGTACCACCGGTCGAGAGCGTGCTCGCAGAGGGCGAACTCTACCCCTTCGACCCATCCATCGGCGACTCCAGGCTCGAGGAGAATCTCGAGCTGGTCGAGCGCTGGAACGGGGCCGCCAACGAACGGATCACCGTGATGATCGGCCCCCAGGGCGCCGACTATTGCAGCAGGGAGCTGTTCGAGAAGATCAAGGTGGCGGCAGGGAAGCACGGCCTCAAGATCCACATGCACATCGGCCAGGGCGACCGGGAAATCCTCCAGATGAAGAACCGGTACGGCGTGCGGCCGGTCGAGTTTCTCGAGAGCATCGGCTATCTGGATGAGCAGTTGATCGCGGTGCACATGGTGAAATGCACCGATGATGAGGTGGAGCGGATCGCCGCTTCCGGGGCATCGATGGCGTTCTGTCCGTCGAGCCTGATCATCTGCGACGGTATCGTGCCCCCGGCTGACGTCTTCTCGCGAGCCGGCGGAAAGGTGTGCCTCGGAACCGATGAGACCAGCTCCAACAACGGCACCAACCTGTTCAGCGAGATGAAGCTGGCCTCGCTCGCCCTCAACATGAAGAACCAGGACCCGACGAAGATGCCCACCTGGAAGGTGCTCCGGATGGCGACCATCGAGGGCGCCGAGGCCATCGGACTCGACCAGGAGATCGGCTCCCTGGAGCAGGGCAAGAAGGCGGATCTCATCCTGGTGGATCTGCGGAAGCCCAGCATGATGCCCGTGCTTCGAGATCCGGTCAGGAACATCGTGCCGAACCTGGTACTATCCGCCCGTGGAGACGAGGTGGCCATTTCCGTCATCGATGGCCAGGTGGTCTACGAGGACGGAAGAATCACCACGATCGCGGAAGGCGAGTTGCTCGAATCGATTCAGCAGGTATCCGAGGAAGTCAGCACCCAGGCCTCCAAGGAAGTGAGAAGGCGGAAGACCTTCCAGCACCGCCTGACGCTGGCAGACAGGTATTAGGAGAACCATGAAGCGAATCATCCTGGCCTTTATCCTCCTCGTATTCTCGAAGGCGGCCCTTGCCGAGACTCCATTCCAGTTTGCCGCGCCGAATCTACGGGCCCCGGACGATCCCAACGTGAGCGGGATTCGATTCACGCTGTTTCACGGCCAGAACCAGAGTGTGCGCGGCGTCGATCTGGGCTTCCTTTCCCTGAGCGAGACCAGAAATCTGTCGGGCCTCAGCGCGGTGCTCGGGATGGGCAAGCTCAACGGCGACATGTCCGGTTGCGCCACTGGCCTCATCAATGTCCATAGTGGCAGGGACACCGGCTTGAATGCGGCCTTCGTGAATCGAATCAATACCCTGGAGAGCGGAGCCAACTTCGGTTTCGTGAACGTCACCGATGGATACACCATGGTAGATCTGGGCGGATTGAACGTCTCCGATCGCTCCTCGGTTCAACTGGGTTTCATCAACGTCACCAGGAAGCTCACGGGTGTCCAGATCGGCTTTCTGAACCTCGCCGAAAATGGCTTTCTGCCGATGTTTCCATTCTTCAATTTTCCGAAGAACTGATCTGCAACTTGCCAGCGGGCAAGCCCTCGGTCGGGAAGCGATTCAGGCGGGCCCTTCGTCCTCCGCGTCCCAGCGCATGCTCGCCGAGATCCAGTGGGTGATCTTTTTCTCCTGGTCGTTGCTGTGAAGATGCCGCGGTGGCTGGGCAAAGGTCTGGTAGGGCCGACAGCGTATCACGACCCGATCCTCCTGCTTCGCCATCGCCTCCACCACGGGACGAGCCTTTTCGTCCAGCGGCGTCCCCGACATGCGACCGCCTATCGCCATCATCACGTCTACGACGAGCTTGGGATCGTCGTCCAGTCGTGCATCGCAATAGACCTGCAGGAAGGCGAACGGCCAGCGCTCGTCGAGGATACAGAGACCGACCTTCTCGTCGCGCCCTGCAACCTTCGCCTTCGCTCGACCGCGCATCGTCGAGATGAGCAGCTCGTCCGTATCGGTCGGAATGTAGTAGACCACCGACATGGCCGGCCCGTCGGCCCGTCGCGAATACCCGTAGATACAGGTCCGATGGGTCCGCACGAACTCCCGCCGTTCGGACGGCAACATGTCGCGGCCCGTCGGAGCGGTAAACGGCTCGGCCGACAGGGGCAATAGCTTCATTTCTCGTTTCCTCCCAGAGGTGCGACTATACTTGACCACCCGCTATTTTGCTGACGATTTCAGACGGCTGACGGGTCTCGACCCCGTGGACGACACGGCGTTCGAGGCGCGGGCCGACGAAGAGCCAAACGTGATGGACCCGGCGACGGTGATCGGCGTCCACTGGGGCGGCGCGGCCCGCTGAGCGGGAAGAACGCGAGGGTTCATTCGAGCCTGAAGCGGTTCGGCTCTCCGCCGTGCCCCGGCGTGACCAGGCCGCAGAGGCCGACCCCCTCGCTCTCGATCAGCCGCGCGAAGGCCGCCGGAGTCTGCTCGCCGTGGGCGACCGTACGTCTACCATCGTCGAGCCGGACGATGAGCCGGCTGGTCTGGGGATGGTTCTCGCGATCGAACGCCACCGTGTAGGTCTCGATCGTCCCCGGCCCCTCCGGTGCGTCGGCGATCTCCGGGCCGGATCGCTCCTCGGCCGGAAGCTCGATGCGTGGCGTCTCACCATCCGCCGCCGCGATTCGCGCCGGGTCGGTCGAGAAGATGTTGACGGCGTGTTTGGCGGCGCTCATCCCCAGCCCGGACACGTAGCCGACACTACCCACGCCCTCGCGCAGACGGTCGACCATCGCCGCGATCGAGTGCATGCAGTAGCTGTTCCCCGGTCCGCCCGCGCAAGGGAGCCCGCCTGTCACGGTGAGCGGGCGTGGATCGTCGCTCGCGAGGCCGAGGGCATCCATCGCCAGCCCTACGGCGCTGGGGAAACAGCTATACAGGTCGAAGAGATCCACGTCGGCGACCTCGAGTCCGGCGTGGTCCAACGCCGCCCGCGCGGCCGCCGTACAGCCCGCACTCCGGCTGAACTGCCGCCGCTCGGTCAGCGTCCAGGGATCGACGGCATCGGCTCCCGCCAGAAAGGTCACGCGCCGGCTCACGGGAATCCCGCGGCGCTCGGCCTCCGCATCGCTCATCAGGACGAGTGCGGCAGCCATGTCGACCGCGATGATCGCGTTCATCAGCTTCGGGTAGGGGAAGCAGATCCACCGATTCGAAGCGCTCACCGTCGTGAACTCCTCGGGGCTGCGCTCGACGGGAAACCACGCGTAGGGATTCGTCGCCGCCATCGCCGAGAAACGCGCCATCAAGCGACCGAGGACTGCCTGGTGCTCCTCGATCGAGCGCCCGGCGCGCGCGCGGATCGCGTTCTCGAAGATCGGGAAGATATCGGTGGGCAGCGCAATCCCGTGGCGGGACTCGAGGGGCGACGTCATAGGCGGCTGCCCGCGCCGCACCACGTCGATCGGGATATCAGGCCACGGGGACCAGTGATCGAGAGAGATTTCCTCCCGCGCGGCCCGCTGACGAGCGTGAAGCGCCTCGGCCCCGACGAGAATCGCCACACGCGCCTCCCCACGGGCGATTGCGGTGGCAGCGTGGTTTACGAGCTCGGTGGGCGCGTTGCCGCCCGGCTTGGGCTCGTGGCGCATCACCGGGTCCACCTCCAGCACCTCGGCGAGCCGCGCGGGCGTGTCTTCGTAGGGCCAGGCGAGCGGCGGGATCGTGCCGAGGTAGTCGGCCTTCTCGTACAGAGCCGGGTCTCCCGCGTCGGCCGACGCGCGCCTGGCCACGTCCTCCATCAGCTTCACCGGCTCGATCGGCTCGAACGGACCGTCCAGCTTGGGGCGCCGCCGCAGCTGCGCGACGCCGACGATCACCGGGACTCTCCTGGTCTGCATCTTCGATCCTCGGCAAACGGGCTCAGCGAGCCTTGAACACGGGCTTGCGCTTCTCGACGAAGGCGCGCGGCCCCTCGATGGCATCCTCGGAGGAGAAGACACGAACCGTGTACTCGTTCTCGATCTGGAACGCTTCTTTCAGCGGAAGGCCGCTGGTGCGCAGAACACTCTCCTTGCAGCACTGCACAGCGAGCGGCCCGTTCTCGGCGATCAGCCGCGCCAGCTCCTCGGCGCGCGGGAGTAGTCGATCCGGCGCCACGATCTCGTTGATCAGGCCGATCCGGTAGGCCTCCGCCGCCGCCATCGGCCTGCCCGTGAGCAGGATTTCCATCGCCTTGCAGTGCGGAATCTGACGCGCCAGGCGGACGGTCGATCCGCCGGCCGGGAAGAGGCCCCGCATGACCTCCGAGAGGCCCAACTCCGCGTGGGGCACCGCCAGCCGTAGGTCGGTCACCTGGATGATCTCCGTCCCCCCCGCCAGCGCAAAGCCGTTGATGGCAGCGATCACCGGCTTGTACATTTCGAAGTCGCGGAGGAGCGCCGCCTGTACGATCGAAGGGGCGGCGAGCAGCTGCTCGTCCCAGTCGTCGTCGGGCTGGCGCGCGCCCGTCATGAGCGGGATCAGTCGCGCCAGGTCCGCACCGGCGCAGAAGGCGCGATCCCCGGCGCCGGTCAGGATCGCCACCCGGGCCTCGCTGTCGTCGCGGAAGTCCGTCCACGCCTCGGCGAGCTGGATCACCATCTCCGGGGTGAGCGCGTTGCGCTTCTCGGGCCGGTTCATGGTGAGATAGGCGATTCCGTTCCGCTTCTCGTAGATCAGATGAGGCATGGGACTCCTCTGCTTCGGATTGCGATGGCGCGCTGGGCACTGCCCGAACTCATCGACTTCGCTTGGTCAGGTGATGGTCGCCTATGGAGTCAACACCACCTTGATGGCTTCCTCTTCCTGTAGCTGGGTCTCGTAGGCCTTACTGGCGTCTTCCAGGGAGAAAGTGTGGCTGACGAGGGGCTTGCGATCGATCTTCCCCGAGCCGATCAGTCGTGAAGCCTGAGCCAGCTCTTCCGGGCTCCAGGCCCACGAGCCGAACAGCCGGATGCCCTTGCGAACCACCAGGTTCCACTCGATCTCCGGCTGCTTCTCGAATACGGCGACGATGATGACCTTGCCGTCTTCCTTGACGATGGATAGCGCCTGCGCCAGGACGCTGGTCCCTTCGAAGCTCTTGGTGACGCCGGCGCAGTCGTAGACCGCATCCACGTTTCCAACCAGCGGGACGTCCAGGCCGAGGAGTCCGGAGCCCATCATCGTCAGCACCAGATCGATCTTCGAGGCGTTGATGGTCAGGTCCGCTCCGAGCTTGGACGCCATCGCCAGCCGCTTGTCCGAGAGGTCCACCACGACGGTCCTTGCCAACGACTGGGACTCGAGACACTGCAATACACCCAGGCCGATGATTCCCGCGCCCATGATGACGTGGATCTCCCCATCCCTGGGATCGGCGAGATTCACCGCGTGGAGGGAAGTCCCCAGCGGCTCCGTGGTCGCGGCCTCGACGAAGCTGACCGACTCATCGAAGCGCATCAGAATCTCTGTCTCCGGGGGGCTGATCTTGACGTATTCGGCATTGGCGCCCCTGCTCACCGTGACGACCCGGTCTCCCACTTCGAACCCGCCTACGTCTCCACAGATTTCAGCCACCTCACCGCTGAATTCGTGGCCCAGGATGCAGCCCCCCTCCACCGGAAGACCCAGGAACTCCTCGAACATCCCGTGGCGATAGGTGTGAAGATCCGAGCCGCAGATCCCGCAGCCCCGCACTCGCACCAGCACCTCGCCTTCCTCGAGCGTCGGCTTCGCTACCTCTTCGAAGCGGATGTCTCTCGGTCCGTGGAACACAGCTGCCTTCATGATCTCCTCTCCAATGCTCTATCCGACGCTCACGTGATACGAGCCCAGCCCGGTCACGCGCACCTCCGATCCGGGGAAGACGACCACGGTGGTCGTCGCCTCCTCGATGATGGCAGGGGCCTCGACGGTGTTTCCGGCCTGGAGCGCGTCGCCGAGAAAGACGGGGGTCTTCACCATCCCCCCGAGCTTCCGGAAGTACGCCTTTCTCTTGCCGCGCAGCGCTGCCGCGGGATGCCGGCCGCCGACCGCAACCTCCTGGATACGGGGCTTGGCGAGCAGCCCCACGGCCTTGGCTCGCCAGTACACACACTCGATGGCGCGCCCCGGCTCCTGGATGCCGAAGGTCCTCTCGTGGACCTGGTGAAAATCCTCCATCAGCCGCGCGAGGTCGGCTTCGTCCCTGATCCGGTTTCCCCTGATCGGAACCGAGAGCTCCCAGACCTGGCTCCGGTACCTGACCTCGACGGTGAACTCCACCCGCCTGCGATCCGGCGGTACGCCGGCTCCTTCCAGGAAGGCCAGCGCCCTGGCTTCGAGCTCGGCCATGTCCCCCTCGACGGCGGCGAAGTCGAATCGGTCGCTCTCGGTGAAACGGCTGGAGCTGAAGTCGGCGGTGATGTCGGCGAAGACGCCGCCCAGTGCACTGATGACGCCGGCCGCCTTCGGGATCAGGATGTCGCTGGCGCCGATCTCCTGGATCATCGGGATCACGTGGAGTCCGGCCGCGCCCCCTCCCGAGACGAAGAGATACTCGCGCGGATCGATCCCCTGCCAGACGGTGATGTCCTCGATGGCGGAGACCATGTCCACGTTGACGGTGCTCCAGATGCTGAAGGCGGCCTGCTCCAGTCCGAGGCCCAGGGGCTCGGCCACCTCTTTGCGGATGGCCGCCTCGGCCAGCTCGGGGCGCAGCTCCATCGCGCCGCCCAGGAAGAAATTGGGATCGATGTAGCCCAGCACCAGGTTGGCGTCGGTGACGGTGGGCCGGCTCCCTCCGCGGCCATAGCAGGCCGGCCCCGGCACCGCACCGGCGCTCTCCGGTCCCACGTGCAGCAGTCCGCCGGAATCCACCCAGGCGATGCTGCCACCTCCCGCTCCGATCGACTTGATGTCCACCTTGCTGACGCCGAGGATGCAGTCGCCCACCCAGACGTCTCTCGAGACGGCGATCACACCGTCGCTCACGCAGGAGATGTCGAAGCTGGTCCCGCCCATGTCGGCGGTGATCACGTCCGCCTTTCCGAACTCACTCTGGCCGAGCCAGAGCCCGGCGGTGGGCGCCAGGGAGGGGCCGCAGTCGATGCTGTAGATGGGCTTCTCGACCAGCTCCTCGGTGGACATCACGCCGCCGGTGGAGGTCAGCATCAGCATCCCTCCGGGATAGCCGATTTCCTTCAACCTCTTCTCGAAGTTCTCGACGTACTGGCCCACGATCGGAAGCAAAGAGGCGTTGATCGCCGTCGAGGAGGTCCTCCGGTACTCGCGGATGATCGGGTTGACCTGGTGGCTCAGCACACAGGGGATCCCGGGCGCCTCCTCCCGGCAGATCTCGCCGACCCGCAGCTCGTGGACCGGGTTGACGATCGACCAGATCAGACTGACCGCAATGACCTCGACGCCCCACTCCTGGAGCTGCTGGACCGCGTGGCGGACCTCCTCCTCGACGAGCGGCGTCTCGATCTCGCCCTCGGCATTGATCCTCTCGGTCACGGGCAGCGTCAAGTATCGCGGCAGATAGGCCGGCGGATAATCCTGGTCCCAGTTGAAGGGCTCGGCCTTGCCGCCCTCGCGGTCGGTCAGGATGTCCCTGAAGCCACGCGTACAGATCAGGCCGGTCTTGGCCACCTTCTTCTCGATCAATGCATTGGTGGCGATCGTCGAGCCGTGCACCAGGGAGCCGCCGATGAAGGAGCTGCACTCCCGCATCAGTCCGTCGAGGGGAATGCCGAAGGACTCGCTGGCCTGACGCAAATTGTAGATCACTCCGGCCACGTAGTCCTCTGGTGTGGTGGAGGACTTGAACACGCGGATGCGTCCTTCGTCGTCGACCACGACCAGGTCGGTGAAGGTGCCGCCGATGTCGACCGACATCCGGTAGCTCATCTCGCCTCCCCGTTCTTCTTCTTCAGCGAAGCTCGGAGCCGCGCGGTGGCTTCATGGTCCACCGCGTAGAGCTCCGGACCGGTGTCGATGACCACTCCGTAGACGTCCCTCGCGCTCTCCAGGGAGACGAAGCCCTCCCTGACGTCCCACCGCACCTTCTCCGGGTCGCGATCCAACGGGTCGCCGTACCCTCCCCCGCCGCAGGATTCGGAGACCAGGACCTCTCCGGGCTGCAGCACCTCCTGGGAGACCTTGGGCAGATCCTGCCGCTCGGGATCTTCCGGGCCGTACTTCCATACGTCGGATCTTCGGCCCGGCAGCCCACCAACCACCCCCTTGGCCGGGTTGAAGTGGCCGTCGCTGGGATAGATCCAGGTCCCGGGAGCCAGGCGCTGCCGGATCCGGCACTCGACCCCCGGTGCGCCGCGCCACTCCCCGGCGCCGCCCGAGTCGGGGATCAGCTCGTGGCACTCGTAGAGGATGGGGAACCGCTGCTCGTCCACCTCCAGGCTGTCGCCGTGGAGCACTCCGCCGGTCACGGGGATGCCGTAGGTCATCCAGCCGTCGTGACCGTGGACCCCCGGCCCGCCCAGTCCGCCGACGGTGAGCTGGTTGATGTAGGACGCGCCACCCCGGCGCGGATCGACACCGGAGATCACCGAGCAGGAGGCCGGCATGCCCAGGGCGCCCTCCGCCATGCCGGTCTCGCCGCCCAGCTGGGCGAAGCAGGACTGCACCACGTTGATGACCCGGTCCGCCACCGTGGTGGTCGCCATCGAGGCGCAGGCCGGGTGCTGGACCGGCCCCACCACACAGTTCTCGCGGGTCTCGAATCGGATCCGGCTGAAGGCCCCGTCGTTCTGCGGGAGGGTCGGATCGAGGTTGTTGAGGACGCCCGTGATGCCCGCCGCCAGGACCGTGGCCTCACTCATGTTCAAGCCGCCGGGGACCGTGTCGTCGCTCTCGGTGAAGTCGAGTGTGATGAAGCCTTCGTCGGGATCGATCGTCATCTTCAGCTTGATCTGGATTCCCTGGTCGGCCACCAGGGGAAACGGGTCGAGCCGGGTCTCGTTGTGCCAGGTGCCCCCCGGCAGCTTACGGATGGCGTCGACCATCCTTCTGCGTCCGTACTCCTGCCATTCGTCCAGGAAGCTCTTGACGGTCTCCACGCCGTGCTTCCGGCAGAGCTCCGCGATCTCTCTCTCACCGATGCGGCAGGCGCCCACCCCTGCCAGGAAATCGCCGTACCACTGCTCGGGAACCCGGATCCTCATCCGGGCCATCCGCACCACGTCCTCCACGTCCCGGTAGTCGCGCTGCACCCGGACACAGGGAAAGTCCAGCGCCCCTTCCTGGTAGAGGTCCGGAGCGAACGGCATGTACGTGGTCGGCTGCGAATTGCCGCAGTCCGCCTGATGCGCGCGCGCCATGGTGGTGAAGAGGTGCTCGCCCTCATGGAACACCGGGACGCACATGGTGTGATCGGCGTGGTGGGTATTGCCGTAGTAGGGAGAGTTGTTGAGGAAGCAGTCGCCGGGGCGGATGTCGTCGAACAACTCGACCATCGCCTTCGCCACCAGACCGGAGCTGGCCACGTGGATGGGGAGCCCCTCGGCCAGGCAGATCAGCCGCCCGCTGGCGTCGGCGATGCTGCAGGAGAAATCCCGGGCCGTGTTGACCACGATCGAGCGCGCCGACCGCAGCAGCGTGTTGGTCATCTGCCGGGAGATGGCATCGAATCTCCTGGACAGCACGACCATCAAATAGGGCTCGATGCGCCCTCCGCCCTCCTCGGCCATCACTCCCCTCCGCCGCTACAGCCGGCCCGTCACGCCATCAGCCTCGCCGGGATGCACTGGCGGGCGAAGACGTCGTTGGTGGTCTCCCGCTCGCAGATCAGATCGGCCCGCGCGCCCGAGACCAGCACGCAGGGCGGTCTGGGAATGCAGTTGAACTGGTTGGCGGCCACGGAGTTGTAGGCGCCGACGTCCAGGAAGATCAGCAGATCTCCTCTCTCCAGCCGCGGCAGTCTACGGCGCGGCTGGATCAGGTCACCCGAGCAGTTCGGCCCGACGATGTCGACGACCTCTTCGTCACGGGCCCGTGCCCGCGTCCCGGCGAGCAGGTGGTAGCTGGCGCCATTGTGGCGATTCACCGTGGGCAGGAAGTTGCAGGAAGCGTCCACGTGGACCCAGGTGCAGACGCCGGGGGTCCGCTTGACGTTCCCCACCCGGCTGATCATCACCGTGGTCGGCCCGACCAGGTTCCGGCCGGGCTCGATCCAGAGCCTGGGGAACGGGAAGCCGTGCTCCGCGCAGCCTTCCCGCACCCCCTCGGCCACCGCTCGGGCGTACTCCTCCGCCGGTGCGGCCAGGCGTGTGAGGTCGTGGCTGGAGGGGTCGCGCTTCTCGGCGAAGCCGCCGCCCAGATCCAGGATCTCCGCGGTCACCCCGGTGTCGTCCTGGAAGCGCTTGCAGAGGGCGACCATGTCGCGGGCGTAGCCCCGCCAATGCTGGGGCAGATGGACGTCGCGGCCGATGTGGGAGTGGAGCCCCTCGATCGAGAAGCGCTCCAGGACGCTGGCCGCCTTGGCGATCTCGACGGCCTCGGCGTACGTCACACCGAACTTCGCATTGAGCGCCTCGAAGGGGACCGTGATGCCGGGCACGAAGGTCGAGGGCACCTCGGCCAGGCTCGGGAGCTCGCACTTGACCCGGATCAGTGCGCGGACCTTCTTGCCCCTCTCGCGGGCCAGCCGTTCGACGATCTCGAGGTCGTCCTGGTGGTCGAGTGTGATGCGCAGACCGATGTCGATGGCCATGCGAAAGGCCTCCTCGGATCGGTCCGACCCGTTCAGCACGAAGAGCTCCGGATCCGCGCCGGTGGCGAAGGTGGCGTGGATCTCGCCGGGAGTGAAGCAGTCCCCACCCGCCCCCTCCTGGTTCAGAATCTTCCGCAGTGCCAGGCTGGTGTTGGACTTGATCGCCCACATCACGTTGACGTCGTTCTCCGGGTAGGCCGCCACCAGCGTCTCCCGGATCCGACGGTAGTTCTGCCGCAGCTGGCCCTCGGAGGTCACGAAGACCGGCGTCCCGAACTCCTCGGCCAGCTGGACGCAGTCGAGCCCCTCGATCAGGAAGCGGCCATCTTCGCGCACGCTGAAGAAGTCGCCAAGGGTGTCCACGACCCACGACGAATCCTTGACGTGGACTTCATCCGAGGCGTAGGGCTCGAAGAGCCCGAACGCGGTCAGCAGCCTTTCGATGTCGCCTTCCACGTGGAGCTTGCCGGCCAGAAACAGGGCGGTCGGCTCGACGGCATGGGCGGCAACGTCGATCCACTCCTGGGGGCCCGTTCGAAGGGTGGCCTCGCATTCCTCCTTCGAGCTCGGCGAGATGCGGCACGACCCGCCCTCCACCTCGACGGTCCAGACCTGGGCGCCGATCTCGAAGCCGATCAGCGCCTGGAAATCCGGGTCGGCCTCCCCCGCCTTGAAGCGGTCGGGCATGGTCTCGAAGATGTGCTCCACGGTCTCGTCGAGCTTCACGGGGGGCCCTCCAGCGAATGTCGATGGGTTCGGGGCTTCCGGACCGGATCGTGGAACCGCCAGCCCCGGCAGACATTAACGGCTCCGAGACGGACCGGCCCTGCCTGGGGGATGACGACAGGCCTCTGGCCGCGCTCAGCCCGCCTTCGCGATCTCCACGGCCTGGGCCCGCGGACTGTGGCCCGGCACCAGGTAGATGCTTCGATAGTGGAGCTGTCCGTAGTCACCCGCCAGATGAAGCGCCTTCCAGGGAGCGGGAACCGGCTCCTGGCAGCCCTTCCAGTCCTTGAACTGGTAGGGCTCCCAGGCGTGATAGGCGATCACCTCACCCGGCTGGACGGAGGCCGCCACCTTCGCGATCGCCTCGAACTCGCCGACGTCGTTGTAGATGCGGATTCGATCGCCGTCCGCGATGCCGCGCTGCTTCGCGTCACGCGCCGAAATCCAGACAGCCGGCTCACCCCGCTGAAGTCGCAGCATCAGCTCCGTATCGCGCCAGGTCCCGTGGATCGACCAGCGGGTGTGGCCCCCGGAGAGTCGCAGGGCGTAGTCGCCACCCGCCTGCGGCGGATCCTTGTGAACGGGAAGGGCCTCACCGGCCTCCTCGTACCAGGGGTGATCGAGGAGGAACTGCTGGCGTCCCGAGTAGGTCGGCCAGACCTCCTTGCCCTCGACGAAGCGGGCGTGCGGATAGAGTGTCCTGTCGGTCCGGTAGTCCGTGGCCGCGGCGAAGAGCGGATCGGGGCCTCCGCCGGCCTTGATGACGGGGAGGAGACCGGTCTTGCTGGCCTCAGCAAAGCCCATGTTCCCGGAGGAGTCCGTCTCGGCGAGAATCCACTCCAGGGGCTTCATCGGATCGCTCTCGTGGAACTCCCCGCCTTCACTCCAGCCGTCGTAGAGCTTGGAGAGGTCCACCTCTCCGTTGACGGAGTCGCGCACCGTGCTGACGCCGCGCGCAACCGCCCGTTCCGAGACCTTGCGCGCCAGCAGGCCGAAGATCTCCCACTCCGGCTTCGCCTCGCCGAGCGGCTCCACCGCCTTCTCGCAGAGCAGCAGATAGGGCATGTAGGTCTGGCTGTACTTGAGCGAGTCGCGCTCGTAGTAGCCGGAGGTGGGCAGGATCAGGTCCCCCTTCATCCCCGAGGTGCTGCCCTTGAAGTTCACGTCGACGATCATGTCGAGCTTCGGCCACAGGACCTTCTCCGCGTACTGCGGCGCCGGCCAGCGTCGCAGCGGGTTCGCTCCGGTGAAGACGAAGACCCGGGGCTCGCTTCCCGGCAGCGGACGGATCGGAATCCAGCCCTTGTCGACGGCCTCCTTCATGTACTCGGAGGTGGTTCGCGGCAGGGCCGGATCGTTGAACTCGCGCTTGTCCCAGATCTCCGAGTAGCCAGCGTGGGTGTAGAGGAAGGGCATCAGTGGCGTCCAGCCCCGTAAGGACTTCTGCTCCACCATCAGGTCCTCGAAGTCCCGCCAGCCGATCCCGCCCCCGAGCGAGCGGGGCATCATGGCGAGGTAGAGCAGACGCAGCCGCGTCGACCAGGGAATGCTCGAGCCCATGTCGGGGTTGGAGAGCTTGTGGAAGCCCTCGACCGGCCACCACGCCGCCACCCGCAGCCCCCCGCCACTCTTCCCCTGGTTGCCCGTGAGCGCCATCAGCAGGATCTCGGCGCGCTGGGTCAGGTCGCTGTGATAGTGCTTGCAGGCGCCCCAGGACGAGTAGATCATGGCCGTCTTCGCCGCGGCCAGCTCCCGCGCCAGCCTGCGGATGGTGCCCGCTCCGACGCCCGTCACCTCCGCAGCCATCTCCGGTGTGTAATGCGCATCCAGGTGCTCGCGCAGATGCTCGAGCAGCGGCCTCACCTGGACCGTGCTCCCGTCCGCGAGCTTCACGGCGTGGCGCCCGGAGAGGGCGGGCTCGAGCCCACCGAGCGCCAGTGACTTCGAGCACTCACCCTGGCAGCCGGGAACCTCGGCCAGCTGGTCCTGCGCAGCGTCCCAGAAATAGAGCAGGTCTTCCTTTCCGCCCTCCTCGATGTCGGAGGCGCGCAAGTATCGCCCGGTGTCGTCGCGAACCAGGATCGGCAGGTCGGTCTGCTCGCGGATGTACGCCTCGTCGTGCAGGTTCTCGCCGAGGATCACCTGGGCCATCGCCAGGGCGAGCGCCGCGTCGGTGCCGACGCGGGGATTCAGCCAGTAGTCCGCGTGGGCGGCGGTCGGACTGAAGTCCGGGGCCACCACCACCAGCTTGGCTCCGCGGTAGCGCGCCTCGTGCATGAAGTGCATCTCGGGCATCCGCGAGACCGAGGGATTGCCGGTCCAGACCACGATGAAATCGGATTTGAACCAGTCGTCCGAGGTGCCCTCGACGTTGTACATCCCCCAGGTCTGAGCCGCCCCCGACGGCATGTCGCCGACCCCGGCCCAGGAGTCGAGCACCGTCGAGTTGAGGAGGCTGAAGAAGCGCATCTCGCTGGCGGTATCGGCCCCGAAATCGATGTTGGTGGTACCGTGGTCGTAGACGATCGAGCCGGTACCCTCGCTCAGCGACGCGTCGATCATCTTGTCCGCGAGCTCGGTCAGCGCTTCGTCCCATGATACGCGCTTCCACTTTCCCGAGCCCCGTTCACCGGCCCGTCTGAGCGGGTGAACGATGCGCGACGCCTCGTACATCAGGCTGGTGTAGGAGGCCCCCTTCTGACAGCCCCGGGGATTGAAGTCGGGCACCACTCCGGGCTCGGAAGACCTGTAGATCGCGTTCTGCTCCTCGCGCCAGGCGATGCCGTTCTTGACGAAGATCTGCCAGGAGCAGCCCGAGATACAGTTGGCCCGGGCGTGGGAGGAGTGCACGACCTTGTCCCAGGTCCAGCTTTCCCGGTAGACGTCCGCGTAGCCCTGGTAGCTGCCTTCGCCGAGCGCCGGAGCCGCGGAGGCACCCGCGGCCGCATGGCCCTGCCGCGGCACGGTCGGGACGAGATGCACCAGGCCGAGTGTCAGCAGCGCTCCACCGCTCTGCTTCAGGAAGCTCCGCCGATCGATGCCGTTGCCGTGGGAACCCTCACTCACCGCTACCCCCCTTCGGATCACCGGCCAGCAGAGCGGCCCTTCGCCATTCGCCGACGCCCCGCAATACTGGCAAACGAGGCTGGCCACAGCCACTCGACTTCCCGATGGCTGCGATCATGGGCTGCGTCAGGGGTAGCGCGTCCCCTCTGGATGCTCGGGAACCTTCGCCGAGAAATTCTTCTCGAATGCCCTCCCCAGATAGGGATCCCGCGTCTCCGCCATCTGGCGATCCAAGCGTTTTCTCATCATCTCCAGGGCTGGTCCGAAGTTGGGATCGTCGACGAGATTGTCCTGCTCGTTGGGGTCGTTCTCGAGATCGTACAGCTCTTCGGGCACACGGGGCCTCGTCCAGCCCTGATTGGGCAGCTCAGTCAGCCTCTGCGCCCACTTCATGTGGGCGCACTGATCGAGACCGACCGCATCGTCCGAGTAGTTCCGGATGTACTTCCATTTCGCAGTGCGACTTGCGCGCATGGGGAGATAATTCACGTGGTACGTCATCTCCGCGAAGATCGCGTCGCGCACGGCCTCGCTGCCTGTGCCCATCGCGAGTGAGAGCAGGGATTTCCCCTGCACCTCTGGCGGGATCTTGGCTCCGGCGGCCTCGAGAAAGGTCGGCATCAGATCGATCGTGCTCACCAGGCTGTCGTTGACCGTAGCGGCGGGGATCTTTCCCGGCCAACGCATCACCAGCGGTGTTCCGATTCCCCGGTCGTAGAGCGTCATCTTGTTTCCAGGAAATGGTGGACCGTTGTCGCTGACGAAACAGACGAGGGTCTTCTCGCTGAGCTGCAGCTCCTCCAGCTTGGCCAGTACCTTCCCGATCATCATGTCCATCTTCGAGGCGTTGCTGTAGTACTTGGCCACCTCTTCCCGGATCTCGGGCCAGTCCGGGAGGGTGTAGTACTCTGGGATCGCGATCTTCTCTGGGTCGACGGGAAACTCCTTCACGAACCCGAATTCCCCGTAATCGTCCCGATGGGTATCCATGTAGTTGATCTCGAGATAGAACGCGTTGGATCGGTTCTCTTCGATGAACGCGATCGCTTCATCGGAGGATCGGATCCAGAAATCCTTCGGCAAGATTCCGCTGAGCCGCTCTGCATAGCCGTACCAGCCGGTGGGGAGGTACGGTGCGACGTGCCACTTGCCCTCGAACGCGGTGTTGTAGCCCGATTGATCCAGCACGTCGGCCAGGGTCGTCTTGAAGGGAGAGAGCATCAGGCGCTTGTGACGGTGGGCCAGGCCGGTGACTCCGTTGGTGTGGGGATGCTGTCCGGTGATGATGCTGGCCCGGCTCGGAGAACAGCTGGGTGCCGCAACGAATGCGTTGCTGAAACGCACCCCTTCGGCTGCCAGCCCGTCGATGTGAGGCGTGATGATCTGCTCGTCTCCGTAGCAGCCCAGGTCCTTCCATCCGAGGTCGTCGGCTACCAGGAGGACGATGTTCGGCCTCTCCTCGGTGGCAGCGCGCAGCGTCTTGCGACCGCACCCCAGCGAGGATCCCATCCCCAGGCAGGTCGCCGCCACCGCCGTCTTCGCGGCCTTCTCGATGAATTCACGTCTCTTCATGACAGCCATCCAATCACACCTGCTGGATGTTATGATTGACCTCGGCGAATGGCAATCCAGGGAAAAGAGAGGTGACCGAGATGCTCGGGTTGGGGATAGGCAAATGACCGTCGACGCCGCCCAAGGAACGCGCTTCGAGTTTGCCACCGCGACGCGCATCGTCTTCGGAGCCGGCGCATTGGGTGAGGTCGGTCCCGAGGCGAGAGCAATGGGGCGCCAGGCCCTGGTGGTCACCGGGCGCGCCACCGAGCGCGCCGCATCGCTGCTCGAGCTGCTGGCCGCACAGGAGATCGACACCGTCAGCTTCACCGTGATCAGCGAGCCGACCACCGATGTAGTCCGCCTCGGAACGGAGCGCGCACGTGAGTCGGGCTGCGACCTGGTCATCGGCTTCGGTGGCGGGAGCATCCTCGACACCGGCAAGGCCATCGCCGCCCTGCTGACCAACGACGGCGATCCCCTCGACTATCTCGAAGTCATCGGCCGGGGACAGCCGCTCAGCGAGCCCCCCCTGCCCTACATCGCCATCCCGACCACGGCTGGCACTGGCGCCGAGGTGACTCGCAATGCGGTGCTGGCCTCGCCCGAACATCGGGTGAAGGTCAGTCTGCGAAGCCCGCTGATGCTGCCGCGCCTGGCGCTGGTGGATCCCGAACTCACCTACAGCCTGCCACCGGAGGTCACGGCCAGCACCGGTCTCGATGCCCTCACCCAGGTGATGGAACCCTATGTCTCGAAGCGCGCCAGCCCGATGACCGACGCACTCTGTCGAGAGGGAATGCGACGCGCCGCCCGCTCACTGCGCCGAGCCTGCCAACAGGGCGACGATTCAGCGGCCCGCGAGGACATGGCGCTCACCAGTCTCTTCGGCGGGCTGGCCCTGGCCAATGCCCAACTGGGTGCGGTTCACGGCTTTGCCGGACCGATCGGGGGCATGTTCGACGGTGCTCACGGTGCCATCTGTGCGCGGCTCCTGCCCTACGTAATGGAGATCAACGTGCGGGCCTTGCAGCAACGACCGGGGGGAAGTCCAGCACTTCGACGCTACGACGAGATCGCCCACATTCTGACCGGAAGCGACAGCGCTTCCGCCGACGCTGGCGTCGCCTGGGTGCAGGACCTCTGCCAGACCTTGCAGGTTCCCTCGCTGGCCTCCTACGGAATGAGGCAGGAGGACCTCCCATCTGTGGTCGAGAAATCCTCTGCTGCCAGCTCCATGCGAGGCAACCCCATCGAGCTCACCTCAGACGAGCTGCGGGAAATCCTTGAACGCGCGTTGTAACGAGCGGGGACGTTGTTGAACGTTCAACGTCCCCGCCTTGACAAGGAGGGCGATCATGGCAGCCGTAGTGCCCGGAACACCGGCCTGGCTCGGGCAGGTGAAGGAGGCGATCGTCGATCCGGAGCGCCGCATCGTCGATCCCCATCACCACCTTTGGGATGCGCCCGACAGAGGATCGTATCTGCTCGAAGATCTCTGGGGCGATACGGAGTCTGGCCACCGGATCGAGAAGACCGTGTTCGTGGAGTGCAGCGCCAGCTATCGGGACGCCGGGCCAGAGCACCTGCAGCCCGTCGGCGAGACGGAGTTCGTGGCCGAGATCGCCGCCGCTAGCGCGGCTGGCGGAACAGCCAGCGCCACCATCGCGGGTATCGTCGCACATGCGGACCTGAATCGCGGGGATGCCGTGAGGGAGGTGCTCGAGGCTCACGAAGAGGCCGGGCGGGGCCTGTTCCGAGGCATCCGCCATGCCGGCGCGCGGGATCCATACCCGAAGGATCTGAGGATCGCCGGTCGAGCGCCCGAGAGTCTTTACGCAGGTAACGCGTTCCGCCATGGGATGCGAGTCCTAGGCCGCCTCGGCCTGACCTACGACACCTGGCACTACCACCATCAGAACAGCGCCTTCGCCGATCTCGCCCGCGCGGTTCCCGAAACGACCATGATCCTCGACCACTTCGGCACCCCTCTCGGCGTGGGCCGCTACCGCGATCGGCGCGAGGAGATCTTCCAGGCCTGGAAGGCGGACATCGCCGAGATCGCCCGGTGTCCCAATGTCGTCGCGAAGCTCGGCGGACTCGCGATGCCCGACAACGGTTTTGGCTGGCACGAGCGCAACGTTCCCCCCTCATCCGACGAGTTCACCGAGGCACAGCGTCGCTACTATCTGCACACCATCGAGTGCTTCGGCCCGGAGCGCTGCATGTTCGAGAGCAATTTTCCGGTCGACAAGCTATCGCTCTCCTACCACGTGCTGTGGAACGGGCTGAAGAAGATCGTCATGGACTTCTCTGAGGATGAGAAGGACGCGATGTTCTATCGCACCGCGGCGGGGGTCTACCGACTTGATGGGTAGGCGATTTCGGTGAAGACGACTGTTCTCGCGGATCTTCGAGTCCTCGACCTGAGCACCGGTCCCGTGGGCGGGTTCGCCACGACGGTTCTGGCGGATTTCGGGGCCGACGTGGTCAAGGTGGAGCCACCTGACGGCGACCGCTTTCGCGCCCTCGCCACCAGCCCACTCTGGCTCCGGGGCAAGCGAAGCGCCGTCATCGATCTCTCCAGCGAGAACGGTCGAGAACAGGTTCGCTCGCTCGTCGAGACGGCGGACGTACTGGTGGTCTCGGGCTCACCGGGGCGTTCCAGCCGATGGGGACTCGACCCGGACAGGGCATTCGAGCTGAACGCGGCCCTGGTGCACTGCTCCATCACACCCTGGGGTGGGTGTGGACCCTACGCGGAGTTCCCCGGCTACGAGGGGCTGGTCGCCGCCAAATCGGGACGCATGCTCGCCTTCGCCGCCCAGCTGCGCCGCGAAGGACCCGTCTACTCCGCGGTGCCGGTCGCGAGCCACGCGGCCTCCCAGGGGGCGGTCCACGGAGTGCTCGCGGCTCTCCTCGCTCGAGAGCGATCCGGGCGGGGGCAACGCGTCGAGACGAGTCTGCTTCAGGGAATGCTGCCCTACGACCTGTGGGCCGCGCTGATCCACCAACTCCTCGCGAGAGGGGATAGCCACCACCCCGGATCCCAAGCGGGTCGGCGGCGACATGCCAACGCTCAACTACCATCCCGTACTCGCCAAGGACGATCGCTGGATCCAATGCGGCAATCTGCTCGAGCATCTGTTTCTCTCCTTCCTGGATGCGATCGACCTGCTCGGCGAACTCCTGGCGGATGAGGTCTTCCAGGGCCCACCGGCTACCTGGAGCTGGGAGACCATCGAACGCGCGCGCGACCGGATCCTTGTTCGGATGCGAGAGAAGACGGCGGCGGAGTGGATGGAGATCTTTCGCCGCAACGGCAACGTCGCGGCCGAGCCCTTCCTCGATCCCGGCGAAGCCCTCGACCTGCCGGATCTCGTGGACAACGGGGCGATCGTCGAGGTCGACGACCCCGACCGCGGAACGGTGCGTCAGATCGGGCCGATCGCGCGTCTCACCGAGACTCCGGCAGTACCGGTAGCTCCGGCGCCTCGTATTGGTGAGCACACCGATGAGGTGCTCTCGGAAACTCGCACAAGGCCCGAGCTTGCGACGACGAAGGAGACGAGCGCCACAGGCCCCCTGGCCGACCTGACCGTTCTCGAAATCGCGACGGTGATTGCCGCGCCCCTCGCGACCTCGCTGCTCGCGGACCTGGGCGCGCGCGTGATCAAGGTCGAGCCGATCACGGGGGACCCCTACCGCCACCTGCTTCCGAGGGGAGAGCTCGCGGTAAAGACCAATGCGGGCAAGGAGTCGATCTGCATCGATCTGAAGTCGGAGCAAGGCAAGGAGATCTTGCGAGAGCTGGTCCACCGCGCCGATGCCCTGGTTCACAACTTCCGGCCGGGCGTGCCCGAGCGGCTCGGATTCGGTTACGACCAGGCCCGCGAGCTGCGACCCCGCATCGTCTGGGTCGCGCTCAACGGCTACGGGCCCGACGGCCCCAGCGCGCGGCGACCTGCCACACACCCCGTGATGGGCGCGGCTGCGGGTGGCGCGGTCTACCAGGCGGGCGCCGCGCTCGCCGTCCGTTGCGAGACGCTCGAGGAGATTCGCGAGATCTCTCGACAGCTCATGCAGGCCAACGAAGCGAACCCCGACCCCACTTCGAGCGTCGTGGGGGCCTCGGCCACCCTTCTGGCGCTGCTCGCACGCAAGCGACACGGGATCGGACAGGCCGTCTTCGTCGACATGCTCACCGCAAACGCCTGGGCGAACGCCGACTATTTTCTGCAATACGAGGGCAAGCCTCCCAGACCTCCAGTGGATCCCGAACTCTACGGTCTTGAGGCTTGCTACCGGCTGTATGCAACGAAGGAGGGCTGGGTCTTCCTGGCGGTCCCCAGCGATCGCGACTTCGCTCGCTTCTGCGCCGCAATGGACCGCGACGACCTGGCTCGGGACCCGCGCTTTGCCGGGCGAGAAGCGCGGCGCGAGCACGACGACGCGCTGGCCGAGGAAATCGCTTCGCTGTTCAAACAGCGCGACGCGAACAGCTGGGAGAAGCACCTTACCGAGCGCGCCGTCGGCTGCGTCCGCGCCGACGGCGCCTCGGTAGGAGAGTTCTTCACACAGGACCCGCACGTTCTCGCCAACGGCCTGGCCCCCAGATGCCGGCACGCGCGCTTCGGGCAGCTCCGTCGCTGGGGCCCGCTAGCGACCGTGGACGGGGCTCTGCCCCGCTACGGACCCAGCCCCCTCGCCGGTGAGCACACCGATGCGTTGCTGGAAGAGCTGGGCCACACCGTCGCGGAGATCGCCCACCTGCGAAAAGCTGGCATCGTTGCCTCGGAACCGATCCAGGCGCCCTGAGCTGGATTCCTCTTCTCTTCTCCGCGTGACCGCCGCCGAATGACGAACTCTGAAGACCACCCGAACGCCCCGGAAGCGGGAGCCCACGCACCCGGCAGCTCGCGGGAGGAGCGCCTCCCCTTCTCTATGCGCTGCTCTTACGGCCTGGGGTCGGTCGCAGAGGGCATCAAGAACACTTCCTTCAGCACCTTCCTGCTGTTCTACTACAACCAAGTGCTGGACCTCCCCGGCACACTGGGCGGCCTTGCGATCTTCCTCGCCCTGGTCGTCGATGCCGTCACGGATCCCCTGGTGGGATCGATCTCCGACAACTTCCACTCCCGCTGGGGACGTCGCCATCCCTTCATGTACGCCTCCGCGCTCCCGATGGCGGCGTGCTTTTTCTTCCTCTTCAATCCACCGGCGTCGCTGGGGCAGACAGAGCTCTTCCTGTGGCTGACTGCCTTCGCCGTTCTGGTGCGGGCGTCGATGACGCTCTACACGATCCCCAGCAACTCGATGGTCGCCGAGATGACCCCACACTACGACGAGCGGACCTCGCTGGTCAGCTATCGCTTCTTTTTCGGCTGGGTGGGCGGAATCGCGATGTACCAGCTGGCGCTTCGCTACTTCCTCGCCCCGACCCAGGAATTTGGAGACGGACGCTACAACGCGGACGCCTACGGCAGCTTTGCGCTCGCTGGCGGCATCGGGATTGCCGTGGCGATCCTGGTCTGCGCGCTGGGCACGCACCGACTGATCCCCATTCTCAAGCTCCCTCCCGAGAAGACGCCGTTCACGCCGAAACGCTTCTTCGGGGAATTCCGCGAGGTATTCGGCAATGTCTCCTATCTCATGCTCGTATTCGGCGGGCTCTTCGCCGCCGTCGCTGCGGGATTCGCCGAGGTGGTCGGTCTCTTCGTGAGCACCTACTTCTGGGACTTCAGCGCCCAGGAGATCGCCTTCCTGGGCCTGGGCGCGATACCGGCGCTCCTGGTCGCCGTCAGCCTGGCGCGCCCGGTCAGTGAGAGGTTCGACAAGAAGAAGACCGCCCTTGGTCTGGCGACCTTCGCCATCCTGTGGGGCCCCCTCCCCGTTCTGCTGCGGCTGGTCGAGCTGATGCCGTCCAACGACGACCCTCTCCTTCTCTACCTGATCTTCGGGCACGGCGTCCTGAGCGTGACGGTAGGATCATCGTCATCGGGATCCTGCTCGCCTCGATGGTCGCCGACACCATGGACGAGGGTGAACTCAGGACTGGAAAGCAGCCAGGGCATCTACTCCTCGGCCATCGCCTTCACGCAGAAGGCCGTCTCGGCGTCGAGGGCTTCCTGGCGGGAATCGCGCTGGACCTGATCGACTTCCCGAGGACTGCGGCCGACGGGGTGGCCCCCCTCTCCCCCCCGAGAAGGTCTACGCCCTGGGCCTGGTCGTCGGGCGCGGATGATGGTGCTAGGCTACTGCTCGCTGATCTTCCTGTCGCGCTGCCGTCGCGCGCGAACACCACGCGGAGACGCTCGCGGAGCTGGAGCGGCGCCGGCTGGAGCGAAGCTGAGCCGCGCGCGGGGGCGTTGCTTGAACGCTCAATTTTCCCGGATTCGCCCCCCGAGAAATGAAGATTGGAGGTCAACAACGTCCCCCCCACTCGCTTCCTGTCTTGCCCAACCCGCGAATGGCCTCCGCGCGGAGCCCGCGCTTGTCAGATCTTTCCCGAGGCGATGCGGGGCGGCAGATCCGCCGAAGCCACACGTGCTCCGGCACCTTGAAGTGAGCCAGGCGTTCGGCCACGTGTGCCTTGATAGCGGCGGCATCGATCACCGCGCCGGGCTTCAGCATGATCACTGCCGCCAGAGTCTCGCCCAGCCGCTCGTCGGGCACGCCGAAGAGGCGCGCTCGCTGACTCCGGGATGATCGTAAAGGACCGCCTCACCTCCTGACGGCCGATGTTCTCGCCGCCACGGATCACCATGTCCTTCTCGCGATCGGTGATGAAGACGTAGTCCTCGTCGTCCATGTGGCCGATGTCTCCGGTGTGCACCCAGCCGTCGGAGAGGGTCTCGCTGGTGGCTCCAGGGTTGTTCCAGTAACCGCGAAAGTTCATCGGGCCGTCGATCCAGATCTGCCGGATTCGCCGCGGGGTACCTCGTTTCCCCGCTCGTCGACGATCTTGACGGAGACCAGGGGCGGTGCGGGTCGGCCACAGCTCCGAGGACGCACAGTCGCGCCTTCCCGGCGACGGTGGTGCCGAGCCGTTGGTTTCGGTCATGCCGTAGCCCGTACCGGGCGCCCGCTACCCAGATCTTGCCGATCCAACGGGCCTGCTCGGGTGCCATGGCGGCACCCCTCCACCCACGTGCGCGAGGACGAGGTATCGTAGCT
>CAVXZE010000009.1:0-174316 GCA_963766175.1 uncultured delta proteobacterium | reverse complement strand
TTCTTCCGGGTGCGTCAGCGCTTCGAGGGACCGCGAGTGGAGGACGTCCCCACGGCGGTGCGCGAGACACTCGAGTCCCTGGACCTCGGTGCCAAGGTCCGACGCGGGGCGAGGGTCGCCATCACGGCCGGGAGTCGCGGAATCGCCAACCTGACCCTCATCCTCGAAGAGATCGTCCGGCACCTTCGCTCCCTCGGCGCCGAGCCCTTCATCGTTCCGGCGATGGCGAGCCACGGTGGGGGCACCGCCGAGGGGCAGCTGCGGATCCTCTGCTCCTACGGCATCACCGAGGAGAGCTGCGGCTGCCCGATCCGCAGCTCGATGGAGGTGGTACGCGTCTGTGACTCGAAGCTCGGCTTCCCGGTGCTCTTCGACCGGAACGCCTTCGAAGCGGACCACGTCGTCGTCTGCAACCGGGTCAAGCCGCACACCCTCTTCTCGGGTCCCATCGAGAGCGGTCTCCTCAAGATGTTGATGATCGGGCTCGGCAAACGGGATGGGGCCGGCCTCTATCACCGGGCCATCCTCGAGCACGGCTATTCAGCGGTGCTCGAGAGCGCCGGGAAAGAGCTGCTGGCGCGCTGCGGCGTCCTCGCCGGCGTGGCTCTGATCGAACGCGGAGACGACCAGACCGCCCGCGTCGAGGCCCTGCCACCGGAGCGCTTCTTCTCCGACGAGCCCCGGCTTCTCGAGATGGCGCGCCGCTGGATGCCGCACCTCCCCTTCTCGGACCTGGACCTGCTGCTGATCGACGAGATCGGAAAGAACCTGAGCGGCTCCGGACTCGACACCAACGTGGTCGGGCGAAAGTCCTCCCTGCACCACGCCGCGGCAGACGAGCCGATCCGGGTCCGCTTCATCGCGGTACGAAGCCTGACGCGGGCGACGCACGGAAATGCGGTGGGCATCGGTGCGGCCGAGTTCTGTCGCTCCCGTGTGATCCGCGGAATGGACACCGCTGCGACGCGGCTGAACGCGCTCACCGCCGGCGACCTGACCGCGGCCATGCTTCCCCTCGACTACGAGACGGACGCCGAGATCCTGGAGGCCGCGCTTCCGATGATCGGCCTGCGACCTCCCGCGGAGGCCCGCATCCTCTGGATTCGCAATACGCTGCAGCTGGCGGAGGCAGAGTGCTCCTCGGCCCTTCTCGAGGAGGTGGGGCGGCGGCCGGATCTGGAGGTGGCTTCCGCGCTGCGTCCCCTCCCGCTCGACCGCGAAGGCAACCTGCCGGACCGGATCGCCTTCAGCGGCGACGAGACCGACGCCTGAGCAATCCGAGAAACAGCGCTACCGCCACGATCACGATCCAGCCTGCAACGATCGTTGCCACCATCTCCCGGGCATTCAAACCCAGCGCGACCACACCGACGTTGCCCGTTTCCCAGAACGTCCACTCGCCGCCGAGGCGGCTCGCCAGACTCTCATCCCCGGACGACATCACCACGATGCCATTGCCCGTGGCCGGATTCAGGCGCCAGGTATGATTGATCGCCGGGCGGTTGTTGCCATCATGACCGATTACGTAACCGCCCTGATTGTTGTCGGCGTACAGCACGTGTCCCAATCCCCAGATGTCGCGTCCGAGCTTCCGCGCCTGCGGGACCTGCATCTGCGCCACCGTTTCGGGTCGCAAGACACCGCGTCCAATGGGTTCACCGTCCGCTCCCGGAAGATGCGCCTGAAGAAAACGCACGCCGTCATTCACCGTGGAGTACAGCGACGCCGCCGCCGATGCCGCGTAACGGTAGTGCGGCGCTGGATCGAGGTCCGGATCATAAGAGGTCGCCAGGCGAGCGTTTCGACGCTCGTCCAACAGGAACGTGGAGTCCGTCATTCCCAACGGAGCGAGTACGGTGCGCTGCATGTAGCTGGCGAATGGCTCGCCGGTGACTTCTTCGATCAACAGCTGCAGGATCGTGTAGCCACCACCGGAGTACATCCATTCGGAGCCCGGTGCCTTGCCAACCCGCACCCTTCCGGATGCGCCTTCCCACGGATCACGGGTGTCCAAGAGGGACTCGACGAGTCCCTGTACCTCCTGCCCGGGCTCGAAGCCCAAATAGCCGAGTCCATCTGTCAATCCAGCCGTGTGACTGAGCAGACGACGCACGGAAACGCCGTCGTTGTCGAACTCGCTCTCGGGTAACTTCCAGCGCGTGAGGTACCTCGACACGGGCGTATCCAGATCGATGGCCCCTTGCTCCACCAACGCCATGACACCCCATGAGGTGACCCACTTGCTGACGGAAGCCATCTGAAAAATGGTCGAAGCATCGACCGGTTCACCAATCGAATGGCTCTGTTCGAAATGGACACCGCCATTGACCAGAAGAGCGATGGCGACGTTGCCAACGTGCGCTGCTTCCGCGTACGCCATCGCAGCCCGCCCGAAGGGCTCGATGTTTCCTCGTGGAGCCAGGGGCTCGTGCAGCCAACCGCCGAGAGCGCATGCAACGATCGCGGCTGCCCAGAACGTCATGAGCACGAGGAGCCGCAAGGTGCCTAGAACCCATCTACGAATCGCGATTCCCCCGAGCTCTGATCTGGCGGGACACCAGACCGGTCAGCCTCCGACGGACATGAACGTGATGTTCACCGTTCCTTCCTCGGTGAACTCCTGAACCACTACGGAGATCATCCCGTTGTTCTGTGGCATCGATATCGCAGTTTGGCGCCCCAGCTCGGATGTGTGGGACATGAGCTCGGGGTCGTGCTGACTCAGTGCATCGGTATAGAAGCCCACCACCTGATCGAATGAGTCGGTGGTCGTAAACTGCAAGAGACTCCCACTCAGCATGCCACCCGGACTCGATTGCCCCACCGACTCACCCTCGGTTGCGTTGGGGTAGCGGGGGATGTCCTGCAGGGATGGCGCGTCGCCGCCAGAGCTTCCGCAGCCCGCCGAAATGCTGACCAGCAAGGCAAAGGCGACCACCATCGCGATCCTTCCAGCTTTCCTCACGTTCATGTTCCACCTCCCTTCTGTCTGCCCGGAAATCAACCCATCCTCCTCCGGTGGCCGGGGAGCATCTAGCCCACCTCGACGCGGGTGGGCGCGATCTCCGCCGTCGAGAGCTCCCGCAGCTCGCCCTGGATCTCGAAGCGCGCGCTCTGGCGGATGTCCTCTGAGGAGGCTCCAACTTGCACCTCGACACTCCCCGGCTCCACCACGAAGCGCATGTTCGGGTCGTAGAAGCCCAGCAGAGAGAGGTCGAGATGGAAGGTCACCCGTCTGGTCTCGCCGGCGCGGAGGGCGAGGCGCACGAATCCGGCGAGCTGCTTCGCCGGCCTCGAGCTCGAGGCGAACTCGTCGCGCAGGTAGAGCTGCACCACCTCCTCACCGTCGCGATCGCCCGTGTTGGCGACGTCGAGGGCGATGCCCACGACGTCTGTCGGACTCGGGGTCTCGCTGGAGAGCGAGAGATCTCCATAGGTGAAGCTCGTGTAGGAGAGCCCGTGGCCGAATGGGAAGAGCGGCCGGACCGGACCGTCGGTGTAGTCCCCGAGCATCTGGGAACGCCCGCTCCCGGAGCGGTGGTTGTAGTAGACCGGCACCTGGCCCACGGAGTGGGGCATCGAGATCGGAAGCCGGCCGGCGGGGTTCGAAGCCCCGAAGAGCACGTCGGCGACGGCGTGGCCACCCTGCTCGCCGGGGCACCACGCCTCCAGGAGAGCGCTCGCGTGCTCGGCGATCCAGGGCACTGCGAAGACGCGACCGCCCACCAGCACCACGACGGTGGGTGTTCCCGTTCCGACGACTTCTTCGACGAGCCGCTGCTGGAGGCCCGTCAGCCCCAGGTCCGACGCGTCGCGAAACTCGCCCGAGGTGTCCTCGGGCAGGAGACCCGACTTGCCGCCCACGCAGAGAACCGCGACCTGGCTGGCTCGCGCCGCTTCGACGGCGGCCGAAATCTGAGATGCGTCGTCGCCGCTGATATCGCACCCCCGCGCTGCCCGTACCTCCGTCGCTGAGCCAACGGCGGCGCGAATGCCCTCCAGGATCGAGACCATCGGCCGGTAGTAGGGACCCGGTGCGAACGCGGCCTCGTCCGAGCGTGGCAGGATGCCGCTGGCCTCACTGCCGTCGGGTGAGGACCGCTTGTAGATCAGCTCCACGTGGGCGGGATAGCTGTAGTCCCCCTGCAACAGGCGAATGTCGTCCGCGCAGGGGCCAATCACGGCCAGGGATTCGATGCCCGCGTCGAGGGGCAGAATACCGTCTCGGTTCTCGAGAAGAACGATCGATTTGCTGGCCAGCTCACGAGCGAGGGAGACCTGCTGGGGCCGATCGTAGGCATCGGGGGCGCGATCCGCATCGACGGTCGGGCTCTCGAAGAGTCCGAGCTCGAACTTCATGCGCAGGAGTCGGCGAACCGCGCGATCGACCAGATCCTCCGAGACCAGGCCCGCCTCGACGCGTTCCTTCAGCGGATCCCCGAAGCAGTCGCGCTGCGGAAGCTCGACGTCGAGCCCCGCCTCCAGCGCCCGCTGGGCGGCCTCGCCCTTGTCGGCGGCGACGCGATGCCACGCGATCAGCAGCAGGGTCGTGTAGTAGTCGGCCACCACCACGCCCTCGAAACCCAGCTCGCCGCGCAGGAGATCGTCGAGGATCTCCCGCGATCCTCCGCAGGGCTGCCCGTCGATGTCGTTGTAGGCGTTCATGACCGAAGCCAGGCCGGCCTCCCGGATCGCGGCTTCGAAGGGCCGCGCGTAGACCTCGCGAAGCTCCCGGGGCCCGATCCGGGCCGCCGCGTGGTTGAGGCCTCCCTCCGACATGCCGTAGCCGAGGAAGTGCTTGCCGGTGGCGACCACACCGTTCGAAAGATCCCGGCCCTGCACACCGCGGACGTAGGCGACGCCGAGGCGCGAGGCGAGGTAGGGACACTCGCCGTAGGTCTCCTCGGTGCGTCCCCAGCGCGGATCCCGCGTGACGTCGAGCACCGGTGCGAGCGTGTGACGCGCCCCGACCGCGAGCATCTGCTCGCGGATCACCTCGCCCATCGCCTCGACGAGTGCGGGCTCCCAGGTAGCAGCCAGCCCGATCGCCTGGGGAAACTGGGTCGCGTCGCGGGCGGTGAAGCCGGCCGTCGATTCCTCGTGCACGATGGCCGGGATCCCGAGCCGGGTATTCTCCGCCAGCCAGCGCTGAATCCGGTTCATGAAGGCGGCGCTCTCGGCCGGGCGCAGCCCCGTCGACGACCCGATGCGGGTGATATGTCCAGTGCCGTTCTCGAGCAGCTCGCGCGCCCTCGCTTCGGAGAACGCGTCGTCCTCGACGAGCTGGGTCGACCACACACAACCGAGCTGCGCCAGCTTCTCGTCGAGCGTCATTCGACCGAGCAGGTCCCCGACACGATCGTCGATCGTCAGCGTCTGGTCGGTATAGCTCTGGCTCATCGGGATCCTCCAGTGAGGCTTCGGTCCACCGCCCGCATTGTACTGAATCGCTGCGCAGGGGTTATAATGGCCGTCTCATGAGGTTTCCGATAGGGGCGAACCAAGACCCCGGGAGGACACGAACTGCCCAAGCTGACCGCTGCCGACGAGTTCTTCTTCCACCAGATACCCGAGCCGCTGCCCAACGTCGTCACTCACCACGACCACTGGCGCGAGAGCCTGTTCTTCGTACTGCATCCCCGAGAAGGCACCGGCGACGTCGTGGTCCTGACACTTGCGCACTTTCCCAAGCGCGAGGTAATGGACGTGCAACAGCTCGGCCGCATCGGTGGCGAGTTCATCTTCGCTCGCCACGAGCGTCCCTATGACGGGGACCCCCACAGCATGGTCGTCGGCCCCGCCAGCTTCGAGATCGTCGAGCCGTACAAGACCGTCGAGCTCCACGTCGAGCCCGGACCCCAGGTGCCGGTCAGTCTCGATCTGACCTTCAAGGCGCGCACCAGGGAGTGCGGGCTGCGCCGCGGCACCATGAAGGCGGGTCACGAGATCATCTGGGACCAGAGCCACATGATCCAGTCGGGCAGCTACTCGGGCTCGTTCACCGCCCGGGGAGAGGTACACGAAGTCATCGACTGGTGGGGCCAGCGCGACCACTCCTGGGGAATCCGCGACCACGCGCGCTGCCCGCTCTGGATGTGGCTCGCGATCCAGCTGCCCGATGGCATGCTCGGGGTGTGGAACTGGGAGTACGCCAACGGCGCCCGCGTGTACACCGACGGCTGCTTCGCCCCCAGCGATGGAAGCGACCCGATTCCGCTGATCGAGTTCCGCCACGATCTCCACTGGATCGACCAGGCCGGGAATCCCGTCAGCTACGAGCGCGACGGCACCGACGCCCACGGACTCGCAGGGCGGATCGAGATCACATTGGAGGGGGGGAAGCGCGTCGGCGTCGAAGCGGAGGGCATGCGCTGCACGCCCTACGGACCGTACGGCGGCGGCCTGCACTTCATGACCGTGCGCACCGACGACGGCCGGAGCGGAAGCGCGATCTACGAGGTCACGGGCGCCCATCACCACCACTTTTTTCCGGTTCCGCGCGCGCAGAATCTGCCGCCGGGGTCGAGTACTGGCTGAGAGGAGGAGACTCCCATGAAGCACATCGACGAGCCAGCAAGAAAGACCCCGGTCATGGCCGAGACGGACGTCCTGGTGGTGGGCAGTGGGCCGGGTGGAATCTCCGCCGCCCTCGTCGCCGCGAGAGAGGGCGTGGACACCATGCTCGTCGAGCGCCTGACGAGGGTTCAGCAGGCCTTCGAGAAGCAGGAAGTCAGAGTCAAGTGACGACGATGACGACCTGCTCGGCATGACGAGCATCGTTCACGCGTCAGTGGAGGGATGAAACGTGGAGAAGACCTACGGCAGAGTTACGCCGGGGATCATCCGAGAGCTCCAGGGAATCGTGGATGAGAAGGGACTGATCTTCGACGACGCCGAGAAGCTTCAACCTTACGGGTTCGACGTCCTCGCGCTGGCCCATCGAAAGGGGCACACGCCTGACGCGGTCGTCAAGCCCGAGACCACGGAACAGGTATCGGAGATCATGAAGCTGGCCAATCGCGAGAGCATCCCGGTAACGCCCAGGGGTGCCGGCAGCGGACTCGCCGGGGCCGCAGTCCCGACACACGGGGGCATTTCCCTTTCACTGGAAAGGATGAATCGCATTCTCGAGATCGACCGGGTGGACCGGGTGGCCGTGGTAGAGCCAGGCGTGGTGACCAATACCCTCTGCGAGCGGGTCGCAGAGGAGGGCTTGATGTATGCCGGCTATCCGATGAGCACGGAGACCAGCTTCATCGGCGGAAATGTGGCGACCAACGCGGGCGGCGGAAAGGTGGTCCGGTACGGCAATACCCGACGTCATGTGCTGGGTCTCGAGGTGGTCCTCGCCAACGGAGAAGTGATCGAGGTCGGAGGTAGATTCAGAAAGAGCACCTGGGGATACGACTTGCTGAACCTGATGATCGGCTCGGAGGGAACGCTGGGGGTCTTCACCAGGATCGTCTTGAATCTCATCTCGGCTCCCAGGAAGACCATGGACGTCCTGGTTCCCTTTCCTGACACCGAGACCGCCGTCGCCGCAGTGGCCGAGGTGATCATCTCCGAGGGTGTCGTACCGGAAACCGTGGAATTCATGGACCGGATCTGCTTCCTGGAGTCCTCGAAGCTCCACGGGGTTGCGCTGCCCATCCAGGACAGTGATCAGGCCGGTGCTTTTCTCATCATCCAGCTTCAGGGCGACACTCCGGAAGAGCTGGAGGAGCTGTGCAGAAAAGCTGGTGAGATCTGCCTGGCCCAGGGCGCGATCGACGTCTTCGTCGCGGTCAGTGCGCGCCACTCGAGAGACATCTGGAAGATCAGAGAGCACTATGCAGAAGGGGTCGCGCGCGCCGGTCCCAACGCCTACTTCACCAGCGATATCATCGTGCCCTTCTCGAAGGTCCCGGAGATGATGCGGGAGCTGAAGAAGATGGAGCAGAAGTACGGCATCACCATTCCGACCGTGGGTCACATTGCCGACGGAAACCTGCATTCCTCGCTCTACAAGCCGGAAGGAATCTCCGTGGAAGCGTGGCCCGAGAAGGCAGAGGAAATCTTCGACGAGATGTCCCGCATCGCCCTGGAGATGGGGGGTGCGGGGAGTGGCGAACACGGCGTGGGCACCCTGAAGAGGTCGCTCTTCCTGAAGACCAAGACGCAGACCGAGCTGGCACTGATGCGGGGGATCAAGCAGACCTTCGACCCCAAGGGCATTCTCAACCCCGGCACCATGCTCTGAGGGACGCTGATCAGGCGCCCGGGACTAGAAACGCAGCTCCCGACGTAGTTCATTCCTCCAACACCGCCCGGAACGAGTAGTAGCCATCGGGCGCTGTTCGCGGCAGGGACTCCCGGCGACCGGAGTGGTCGGCAGCGGAGAGGAAGTATTCGACCCCTCGACCGGCAGCCGCACCGGGGATCGACGCGGCAAAGATCTCGGGATCCACCGTCGGCTCCAGAGGAATCGCGCGCCAACGATCCTCTCCGGTCAGGCGCCACGAGAGCTCCAGTTTCTCGCCAATCAAACCGGCCTCGCTGTAGTCCTTGATCCGTACCTCGATCGGATACGCCTCGGCCGGCACCACGGTTTCAGCGACACGCTTGTGCGCCATGTGGAGCATCTCGGGGTCCCAGATGGCCCGGGTGCGGCAGTGCAGCGCGTCGAACCACATCCACCGCTCGAGCCAGCCCCCTTGATGCTCGAAGCCGATCACCTGATACCCGGGCATCGCCATCCGCCAGGTCTCCAGGGCATCTTGATCTGCCGGGATTCCGTACAGGGGTACCAGGACCTTGCGATTCAGGATCAAGGAGTTGGTGTAGGCGGGCATGAAGTCCCGCCAGTAGGGCGGGGTGTCGATCCGGATGATCTCGTATGGGCGGCCACGTGCGTTCGTCAGCGACGACAGCTCCTGGACGATGGCTTCACTGCGCTCGTAGTGGGAATGACCTTTCGGTGGTCGCGCCACCAGGATCCTCTCCTCATCCAGTAGCTTGAGAAAGCAATCGATGTGCTGGATTCCGAACAGCTCGAAGTTCGGGATCATCACGTATCTGGAGATTCCCATCTGTTCGCGCACTGCCGTGAAGAACTGATCCTCGCTCACACCGAGCGCCCGGTTCTCGTTCATCATGGCGCAGGTGGAGAACACCGTGCCGTGGCCGTCCACCAGCGCGTTGCCACCGGTCAAGGCGATGGTCAAGTGGGTGTTGGCGACGCCGAGCGCGTCTGCGATGGCCTCGGTCGCCAGATCATCGCTGGTGAAATCTCTCAGAGTGAGCCGCCGCTGGGAATAGAGACGACTCTCGCACCCGGCTCCCGAGAGCGGGTAGTCATCGAACCACGGATCGAGAAGACTGTATCCGTCCGCTCTACTGAATCTCGCGGACGGGCCCCAGTCGCGAGTCCAGGGATGAGCACCGCCCTGCTCGGCGGTGATGAACTGTACGTTTTCTAGATCGACTCCCCACTCGACGAGCTTCCCCTCCGCCTCGGCCTTGCTCACCCCATCGCCGACCAAGAGGAACAGCGTGTCGTCCCTGGCGATCTCCACGACCAGGGACTCCGGAACCATGAGCGGCCACCGCACCAGCGCCCCCAGAGCGGGCTCCCACTCCGCAGCCACACGGACCTTCTCTCCGGGGTCCAGGGCTGCCGGCGATCGGGCCAGTGTGTCGATGACCCTGGCGGGCTCCATGGCGCCGAACTCGAGCCGATCCAGAAAGACCGCCCCCGCAATGACGGCCAGGACGGCCGGGAGAATAATCAGGAGAAGGCACGCGACCAGGAGGATCTTGAGCGTCTTCTTCACCTCTTTCCCCTCTCACTCGAGTCTGCCGGGTATTGGACGCCGACGGCTACGCCTCAACCGCACTCTCGAGCTCGCAGTGCAGCAGCACATTCGCACCCGCCTCGCAGTCTTCCCAGGTGGTGCCCTCCACCTCGACGTGCGAACGCCCGCCGATCGACGGAACGAAGATCATCGCCGCGGGGCACACCTGGTTGACGTAGCTGGCGTCGTGGCCGGCGTCGCTCTCCATCTTCAGACTCGGGTAGTCGAGTGCATCTACGATCTCCAGGACTCGCCGCACCAGCGTCAAATCGAAGGACGAATGCGTCACGCCCCAGGTCTCCTCGATCGCGACCGGACAACCACGTCGCTCGGCGACGGCCAGGAGCTCTTTCTCGAGAACCCCCCATGCTCGGCGCGCCAGATCGTCTTTCCAGGAGCGGATCTCCACCGTGCAGTGCACCTCGCCCGGGATGATGTTGCGCGAGTTCGATGTACAGAAGCGGAAACTCGTCAGTACGCCCCTCTGATTCAAGAGTGTTGCGCAAATGCTAGAGGACCGCTTTCCCGGCAAAGCCGAGGGACGCTCGAGAGCATCCGGACCTGGACGCGACGTCTGGTCGCCGAGGCGGTAGCATGTGCAGCACCATGGAGAAGCTGCAGTCCGCGGTCATCAGGACCGCCCACGACCTCTGGCTCAAGGGCTGGGCGGAGCGCAACGCCGGCAATCTGAGCGTGCGTCTGCTTCCCGGCGAAATGGACCCGGATTCTCGACGGGATGACCCGTGGAGACCGCTCGAGACGGCGATCCCGGAGCTGGGCGGGGAGCACTTCCTGTTCACCGACACCGGGAGCCACATGCGCCTGGTGGAGCTGGACCTGCTGGCGAACACCAGCGTCATCGAGCTCGATGCCAATGGCGAGTGCTTCCGCGTCGTCGGCGAAGGCGGAGGCCGCGGTCCGACCAGCGAGATCATGCCTCATCTGCGCGTGCACACTGCCCGGAAACGGGCTTCGCGGAGCAGGGACCGCGCCGTCATCCACACCCACCCCCCCAACCTGATCGCATTGACCTACGCCCTGCCGCTCGACACCGCTTCCTTGACCCGGCTGCTGTGGGAGATGCACACCGAGTGCATCGTCGTTTTTCCCAGGGGCTGCGGCTTCGTGGAATGGCGGTTGCCCGGCAGCGAGGATCTGGCAAGAACCACGGAACGGATCATGGAACGCCGCAGTCTCGCGCTCTGGCAGTACCACGGCATCGTGGCGACGGGCCGCAACCTCGACGCGGCTTTCGGCCTGATCGAGACCGCCGAAAAAGCCGCTGAGATCTACCTCAAGGTGGCCGCACTGGGGCCGGTGGAACGCCGCCTCGATAACGAGCAGCTGGGCGCACTCGCGCGCCGCTTTGGCGTCGATCCGGACCAGGAGATCCTGGCCGGCGGGGACCCGAAGTAGCCCCGCGAGATAGTTCGCGACCGGATTCGAGTCACCCGTGCATCGACGCGAAGCAAAAGAGAGCGAGACCTGTTGAGCAGAGGAGGTGATTCATGCCCAGCATCTCTTTTCCAAAGGACTTTCTCTGGGGCACGGCGACTTCCTCGTATCAGATCGAGGGGGCCTGGAAGGAGGACGGCAAGGGGGAGTCCATCTGGGATCGCTTTTCCCACACTCCGGAAAAGATCAAAGACGGGGGGACCGGAGACGTCGCGTGCGATCACTATCACAGGTACGGAGAAGATGTCGCGCTGATGCGCGAGCTCGGTCTCCGGGCGTACCGCTTCTCCGTCTCCTGGCCGCGGGTCCTCCCGCTCGGCAAGGGACAGCTGAACTCGAAAGGCATGGATTTCTACTCCAAGCTCACCGACACCCTGCTCGAAGCGGGCATCGAGCCCCTCGTGACGCTCTACCACTGGGACCTGCCCCAGTCCCTCCAGGATCTGGGGGGATGGGCCAACCGGGACGTCGCGCGATGGTTGGGCGACTACGCCGCTGTCGTTGCCCGGGCTCTTGGGGATCGCATCAAGCTCTGGAATCCCCTGAACGAGCCGCAGATCTTCGGAATGCTGGGGCACTTCACGGGGCAGCACGCGCCTGGGTCGATGAATCCGCTCCAATATCTGCACCTGTCCCATCACATCAACCTCGCCCACGGAGAGGCCGTTGCCTCCATCCGGAACGAGGTTTCCGATTCGAAGGTCGGTTGCGTCCTGCAGCTTCCACCCATCCACCCCCGCTCCGACTCGGAGGAGGACCGGCGAGCGGCCCGCATCCTGGACGGGCTCATGAACCGCTGGTACGCAGAGCCCGTCCTGATCGGCGCCTATCCAGAGGACATCCTGGAGCTGCTGAAGGATATCGACCTGCCCATCCGTGAAGGCGATCTGAAGCGGATCCACCAGCCCCTGGATTTCGCGGGCCTGAATCTGTACAGCCGGGTGTTTGCCCATCATGACCCGTCCGTGCCACTGCTCGAAGCCGTGCTCGACTTCGATCATCGGATCCCGGGTGCCCGGTACACGCATTTTGGGTGGGAGGTCTACCCGGAGTCCATCCATGAGACGTTGATGCGCTTCAAGAACGAGTGGGGGGATCCCCCGGTCTACGTGACCGAGAACGGGCTCGCAACCGATGACGAACTGGTGGATGGAGAAGTCGACGACCGGGAGAGGATCGACTTTCTCGCCTCCTACCTGTCAGAAGTCCGAAGGGCGATGGATGATGGTGTGAAGGTGAAGGGCTACTTCCAGTGGTCCTTCATGGACAACTTCGAGTGGGCCGAAGGCTATACGTCGCGATGGGGAATCGTGCACGTGGACTTCGACTCCCTCCATCGGACTCCGAAGGCCAGCGCCTACTGGTACCGCGACTTGATCCAGGCGGGAGGATTCGATCGATGAGATGCCACCCAGCCGATCACCGCGACATTCCTCCAGCGCCGCCCGATCGGCCTACCGGCTCTCTGGCGCAAGGCTGGCCCGAGCCTCCTCCTGGGTGGCAAAGGCGCCGAGGGCGACACCCTGGGTGAGCGCGTTGCCGATTGCGGTGGCTTCGGACGGACCGATTCGGACCGATCGACCAGAGCGGCGCGCCAGTGTGTCGCAGAGGAGCGCAGAACGCGACGCTCCGCCGAAGATGGTGATGTCGTCGACCGGGTCGAGATCCTCGACGATGCGCGCAACGCCATCCGCGATCGAATCGAGGATCATCTTCACGATGACACCGCGTTCCACGTCGACGGGGAGACCAGCCATCGCGCGAAGGGTGGCGGCCATATCGGCCGGCGCCAGCAGATCCGGCTGATTGACGTCGATCACCGGCACCGGTGTGCGGACAGCGGCCGCCGCATCGAGCAGACCCTCGACCGGGGGGTCGCCCCAGCCCCTTCGGCACTCTTCGAGCAGCCACATGCCGATCAGATTCTTGAGGAAGCGGATGCTGCCGAAGGTCCCGCGTTCGTTGGAGAAATTGGCGGTCCGAGCCGGCTCGCTGGTGTCGGGGGAGGCAAGCTCCCGACCGACCAGGAACCAAGTGCCGGCCGAGACGAACGCCGTGTTCGGGGATGGATGCGCGGCCATGGCGACGACTGCGGAAGCCGTGTCGTGGCCGCCCACGAGGTGGACGGGGATGCCGCGCCAGCTCCCGGCCACCGTACCCGCCTGCCGGATTTCGTGGAACCAGCCGGGGTCGGCTTCGACGGCGTCGAGGAGCTCCTCGGACCAGCGCCCCGTTCGAATCTCCACCAGCCCGGTGGTTCCGGCACTGGTCGCCTCGGCCAGCGCCACGCCGCAGAGCTCGTACACGATCAGCTCGGGGAGCATCAACAGCGAGCGGGCCCTCCTCCGCTCGCCGGCGTCGTGTGCGGCGAGCTGGAAGATCGTGTTGAGCGGCATCATCTGCAGACCGGCGAGCTCGTAGAGCCGTCGCGCGCCGATGCGAGCGACGATCTCCAGCCAGTCGCGAATCCGTTCGTCGCGATAGCAGAACGGCGGCGCAACGAGCTCCCCGCGCTCGTCGAGGAGCCCGTAATCGACTCCCCAGGTGTCGACTCCGATCGAAGCAACCGGGCCGTCTTCGAGCGCGAGCTCGAGGCCCCGGTGCATCTCCTCCACCAGCCGCGCCCAGTCCCAGCGCAGCGAACCGTCCGAGTGACGGATCGGTCCGTGCGGGTATCGGTGGACGACGTGGAGCGCGACGGGGCGGGCTTCGAGATCGACCCGGCAGACCCGGATCGACGAGGCACCAAAGTCGATGGCGATGACGGGAAGTCCCTCCACCAAAGCCTCAGCTGTGCGCGCTCGCGCGCGTCATCACCCTCACAGGCCGGTCGCTCCTCCGCCGGCGCCGCGTTCTCGCGCGACTGCGTCACGGTAGCCGAGCGCGCGGTAGGTCGAGATCGGCGAGAGCGACGCGCCGCCCTGCCGGCGCGCCTCGGCGACGATCGGACGCACGTCGGTCCGGTAGGCCCGCTGCAGAACCTCCGTCG
The DNA here is from genome assembly GCA_963766175.1 of uncultured delta proteobacterium. Classification (GTDB taxonomy): domain Bacteria; phylum Myxococcota_A; class UBA9160; order UBA9160; family UBA6930; genus CAVXZE01. The sequence goes on along the minus strand of CAVXZE010000009.1, from coordinate 160,039 downwards.
CCCGGGCCGGGTCGTTCGCTTCCTGGGCTTCGTGCAACTCATCGCGCTTCACCAGCAACGCCTGTGCGAGCGCGAGCTGGATCTGGTCGGTGGCCTGAATCAGGTCTTCAATGGGGTCCTTCAGGTTGTGGCTCTCATCGATCATGTAGGCGAGGTCGGGCATCCGCCCGCCGCCATGCTCCAGGAGTTCGAGCATGACCAGGAAGAGCTGATAGGGCTGGATCGAACCGACGGTGAGGTCGTCATCGCCGTACTTGGAGTCGTTGAAGTGGAAGCCACCGAGGCGCTCGACCATGGCCAGACGGCTCACCACCTGCTCGATGTTGCAGCCCGGCAGGTGGTGTCCCAGGTCGACCAGGCACTTCGCCCGCGGACCCGCCGCCTGGGCGAGCAGCAGGGACGAGCCCCAGTCCGCATTGACCGTCGAGTAGAAGGCCGGCTCGTAGGGCTTGTGCTCGATGAGGACGGCCCAGTCCGTCGGCAGGAAGTCGTGCAGCTCCTTCAAGCACTCGGCGACCCGATCGAACTGGCCGCGGAGGCTGGCCTGCCCCGGGTGGTTGGTCCCGTCGGCGAGCCACACCGTGATGGCGGTCGATCCCAGCGCGATGCCCATCTCGACGACGGCCTTGTTGTGCTCGACGGCGATCTGCCGCACCCGTGGATCCGTGTGGCACATCGATCCGAACTTGTAGGAGATCTCCCCGTCGCGTGTGGTGGAGGGATTGTCCTGGAAGGTGTTCGAGTTCATCGCGTCGAAGCGCAGGCCCAGCTCGGCGGCGTACCTGGCGAGTGCGAAAGGGTCGGGAGGGTCGTCCCAGGGGACGTGCAGACTCACGCTGCCGTTGGCTCCCGTGAGTGCGTGGAGGATCGCGATGTCGTCGATCTTCTCCTCGGTGGTTCGCGGCTCGCCCGCGATGGGAAAGCTCGCGAACCGCGTACCGCCCGCGCCGAGCGCCCAGGAGGGTGCTGCGACCTGGAGCCGGGCAATCTCGTCGACGAGCTCCGGCCAGGCAAAGCCCCAACGTGAGACGAGCTCCCCGGCGTACTCGAAGTCGCGCTGATGGGCGGCACGTATGGGCTCCTCGATGGCTTCGATGTCGGCCGGGGTCACACGCATCGGCATGGGTCGGGTCTCCGTAGCGTCGGCCTGCTAGCCCGACTGCCAGGCTGAGGCGAGCTCGCTGTCGACGTCGTAGACCCACTGATGGCGGCCCGAGCCGACGTCGAAGCGCTCCTCCTTGCCCGGCAGGCAGACGGTGGCGGTGGTGTTGGGCGGCACTGTGGCGTCGATGGTGATCGACTCGCCCTCGAGGCGCCAGGCACACTCGACGAGGCCATAGGGAGACCGGAAGGAGGCCTCGGCCGAGCCCAGGCCTCCGCCCGGGGTCGGCGCGAGGACGAACTCCCTCCACCCGCCGTCCTCACCCGGGGCGATTCCAGCGACGGTCGAGTACATCCACTGACCGATCGCCCCGAAGGCGTAGTGGTTGAACGAGATCATGAAGAGGTGTCGCGGGTTCAGCGAGTCGTCCGGCAGGATCGCGTCCCAGCGCTCCCAGATCGTCGTCGCGCCCTTGGTGACGGGGTAGAGCCACGAGGGGTGCTCACGCTGGTTGAACAGGCGGTACGCCACGTTGGCGTAGCCGGCTCGGGTGAGCGCGGGGCAGACCAGGGGCGTCCCGACGAAGCCCGTGGCAATCCGGTGGTGATTGCGCTCCACGAGCTCGGCCAGCCGGTCGGCCGCCCGGCAGCGCTCGTCCCCCTCGACGAGGTCGAGCTCGAGCACCAGCGCACACGCCGTGGGCGAGTCGGAGACCGGCCGCCCGGACGCGCTCAGGAATTCGTGCCGGAATGCCCGACGCGCGGCCGACGCCAGCTCGCGGTAGGCGCGGGCGTCGTCGTCCTTGGCGAGGATCGCGGCGACCTCCGCCACGATCTCCGTGCTGTGCACGAAGTACGCGGAGGCAACGAGACTGTTGTCGGTTATGCCACGGTTGGGCTCGTTGGGCGGTGCGGCGGGGTCGAGCCAGTCGCCCCACTGGAAGCCTTCCTGGAAGAAGCCGGCATTCCCGACGCTCCAGATCAGGTCGTCCCCCGCCTGCTCACGCACGAACCGGATCCAGCCACACATGCTCGGGTACTGGCGCTCGAGCACCGAGAGGTCTCCGTAGCGTCGGTAGAGCAGCCAGGGAACGATCACTGCGGCGTCGCCCCAGGCGGTCGATCCGTGGGATTCGGGAAACACCTTGCCGTCGGGAATCACCCAAGGTACCGATCCCAGCCGAGAGGTCCTCGAGCCAGGAGGAGAGGATCCCGGGCACGTCGTACAGGTAGCTGGCGGTCGGCCCGAAGACCTGGATGTCGCCGGTCCATCCCAGCCGCTCGTCGCGTTGCGGGCAATCGGTCGGAACGCCGACGAAGTTTCCCTTCATCGACCAGACGATGTTCTCGTGGAGCCGGTTGACCAGCGCGGTGACGTCGTGAGTCTGATAGAGGAGGCGGTTGCGGTAGCTGGTCCATCCCGGGGCGAGGAACTCGTCGCCGACGCGGGTGCCGTTGATCTCGACCTCGTACACGCCCACGGCCGTAACGTAGAGGCGGGCTCGGGCCACCTCGCCGCCGACCTCGAACTCCCGTCGCAGGTAGGGGCTGGGCGAGGTCTGGGTCGAGTCCTCGTCCCAGCCGGGAGAGATGAACGCCGCCGCCCAGTCCGAGGGCTCGAGAAGACCGATCTCGAGCCGGGACTTCTCACTCCAGTCGGAGGTGTCTCCAACCGCGTCCCAGACCCGCACCCGCCAAGACGCCCGGTCCCGGGAACCGAGCGGGGGCCCGCCGTAGGGGACCAGCACCGACTGGGGGGAGCTCTGGCGACCGGAGCTCCACACCAGGGTACCACTGCCAGCATCGGTCACTTCGAGCTCGTAGGCCTGCTGGCGCCAGTCGCGAACTGGGGTCTCGATTTTCCAGGAAAAGCGTGGCCAACTCACTCCGAGGCCGAGGGGCTCGGTCGCATATTCACAGCGGAGCTCGAGAACGCGTACCAGGGGATGGGACCCCTTCCGCAACCTGGGCGACATCCCCTAGTCTTAGCAGTGTCAAAAAGGCCTGGCCCGAAGCAGCCGGAGGTAGAGCGGAAAGATGGCAGAAGAGCAGTTCGAGGTGATCGTGGTTGGGGCGGGGTTTGGGGGTGCGGCCTGTGCGGGGCTCCTCGCCAAGCGAGGGAAGAAGGTCCTGCTCCTGGAGAAGAACGCCAAGGCGGGCGGGAAGGCGATGGCGTTCTCGAAGAACGGATTCGTCTACACGCCGTGGGTCGTGATCACGGCCCCCGTCCAGGACAACGCCTTCGAGAGAGTCCTGAAGGAGCTGGGCATGGAAGACCGGGTGGAGCTGGTGACGCCGGATCCCTCGGGAGGAGCCATCTTCAAGAACGCACAGGGCGAATACGCACCGATGCCGCCCATGCCCGCTGATACACCGGCCGACCCGAACATTCTCTTCGATTGGCTGGAAGTTCCAGAGGAGGGGAGAGGCGCTGCCCTGGCGGCGATGATGGAGATCACGCTGATGCCCCCGGAGCAGATCGACGACCACGACGATATCAGCTTCGCGGGATTCCTGACCCGGTACCAGCTCCCGAAGTCGGTGTACGGCTACCTGGTCGGCAGCATCCACGACGCCTGCTTCGTGTGTCCGGCGGACGCGGTGGCGGCCTCGGAGGCCATCCGGGTTCTGCAGATGATCTTCCTGCGCAGCGGCGGGCTCTTCGCGAAGGGTGGCATCGGCCGGGTGGCCGAGACCTACGCCGCGGCCGTCGAGGAGAATGGCGGGAAATATCTCACCAGCGCCCGGGTCCAGAAGATCCTGGTGGAGAGCGGGGCGGTCACGGGCGTGGCAACCGATCAGGGGACCTTCCGCGCTCCGATCGTGGTGAGCAACGTGGGGATCCAGCCGACGGTCCTCAAGTTGGTCGGCGAAAAGCACTTCGACGAAGACTACCTCGCCTATGTGAAAGATCTGGTTCCGTCCTGTGGCCTCCCCGGCGTCCGCTATTTCCTCGATCAGAAGGTGATCCAGCAGCCGTTTGGAACGATCTTCTCCACCGACAGCTACTGGACCGTCGAAAAGTTCGACCGCGCCGTCGCCGGCGAAATGCCCGAGGACATCGCGGTTCTCTACGAAGTGCCCTCCAACTACGACGAGAATGCGGCGCCGGAGGGCAAGCAGATCGTGCTAGTTTCGGTCTGGGGCCCGTCGGACGGTCAGGCGACGGACGAGCAGATGAAACCGTGGTGGCAGAAGTGCGACGAGATCATGTTCCAGGTCTTTCCGGATCTACCCGAGCACATCGAACGCAAGGAGCCCTATTCGGTTCGCGACGTGTCTCTTATGACTCGTGATCGGGTGCTGCCGAACCAGGGCGGCGAGTGCATCGGGCTGGGACAACTGGTCGGTCAGGGCGGACAGAAGAAGCCGTCGGTCAGCGCTCCGCTTCGCGGTCTCTTCTTCGTCGGCTGCGATGCCGGTGGCTACGGCGTCGGCACCCAGCAGGCGACCGAATCTGGGTTGAATGTGGCGGACGTGGTCGAGAAGTACCACGCGGCTGGGAGTATCTGATGCGCATTCTGTTGATCAACCCGTCATATCCGCTCGAGGAAGCTCCGCGTCTGTTGGTGACCCTTCCCTACCTGGCGGGGACGCTTCGCGAGGAAGGTCACGAGGTCGAGATCCTGGATCTGCTCCTGGCGCGCACCACGCCCGAAAAGATCGAGGACCGGATGGCGCGCTTTCATCCCGAGTTGGTGGGCACCACCTCGGTCACACTCAACCACCACATCGCCTCGTTCATCGCCGAGGTGGTCCGGAAGTGCGACGAACGCGTACCGATCGCGATGGGCGGTCCCCACGTCTCGTTCGAGATCGAGGGCTCCTTCCGCGATCTGCCCGCCCTCGACTTCATCGGGATCGGCGAGGGCGAGCAGACGATGTCGGAGCTCGCCCGGGCGCTCGAGGGCAAGACGGACCTGCGCGACGTCCGCGGCCTCGCGCTGCGCGACGGCGAGCGCGTCGTGCGCACGGCACCGCGCCCGCCCGAAAAGGAGCTGGACCGGATCCCGGCACCGGCGCGCGACCTGGTCCCTCTCGCCCGCTACCTCGCCTTCGAGGCGCACGCGAGCGTCGTCACCAGCCGCGGCTGCCCGCGGTCCTGCATCTTCTGCTCCGCCCCGGCGTGGAGCGGCCGCCGGGTGCGCTACCGCACACCGAGCCTGTGCGTCGACGAGATCGAGGAACTCGCGGGCCTCGGCTTCCACGACATCACCATCGAGGACGACTCGTTCACCCTCAACCGCAAGCACTTCCTTCCCATCTGCGCCGATCTGATCCGCCGCGGCACGGAGGTTCGCTGGAACGCCTTCTCGCGCGTGGACACGATCACCCCGGAGATCGTCGAAACGATGGCGCGCGCCGGCTGCCAGGCCATCTGCTTCGGTGTGGAGAGTGGCAACCAGGAAATCCTCGACCTCGCCAAGAAGAAGTTGGACCTGCGGAAGGTGCGAGAGGCCATGCGCATGACACAGGCCGCGGGCATCAGCGCCCTCGCCTCTTTCATCGTCGGACTGCCCGGAGAGACCGCGGAGACACTTCGCAAGACCGTCGAATTTGCGAACCAGCTACACGAGGAATTCGGCTCGCTCTACGGCTTCCACGTCCTCTCACCCTTCCCGGGCAGCGAGGTGCGCGAGCGTGCAGCGGATTACGGCCTGGAGATCCTCACCAACGACTGGAGGAAGTACGACGCGAACCACGTCGTCGCCTGCACCGAGGGGGCGCCGCCGGAGGTGATCCAGGAGGTCGTCGACAGCTACGAGCAGACGATGCAGCGCTATCTGGGCTACCAGGACTGGCTCTACGCCCGCGGCCAGCTCGAAGGATACGAGAAGGCGAGCTACCTGCGGAGGCGGCGGCAGTCCCTGCTCTGGAAGCTGCTCCGCGAAGACGTCGTCGAGGGGCTTCCGGCTTTCCGGCGCGATCCCCTCGCCGAGTTCGCGTCCGCCGTCGCCGAGGCCACCGGCACAGCGCCGGAGCTGGTGAGCTCCGAGCTGGGGCGGGTGCTCGATCTCGGCGCGCTGGTGCAGCGCGAGACGCGCGATGGCGCGCGCTTCGCCTGGTCGGAGTAGAGCACCGTCCCGCTCGTCACGTGACGCCTGGTCTGCACCTATACTGGTACTGGTGCGGACGGGGTGGCTGCAGAACCGTCGGGTCTTTCCAGTAGGATTCAGCAAGAGAATGGAGCTGCCGTGAGCGAGCAAGGGGGCGAAGAGCAGCGAGCCGGCCTTCCCCGGGCGCCGATCGACCGGCTGGTGGGGCCCTTCACGCGGTTCCTCCACGTCGAGGCGGCCAGTGGAATCGTGCTGCTGATCTTCACGGCGGCCGCCCTGGTACTGGCAAACTCGACTCTCGCCGAAGGTTTCCTAGGAATCTGGAAGACCCCGTTCGGCATCGAGATCGGCGACTTCCAGCTGAGCCACTCCCTCAAGCACTGGATCAACGACGGCCTGATGGCGGTCTTCTTCTTCGTCATCGGCCTCGAGGTGAAGCGCGAGATCGTGCTCGGCGAGCTTCGGGATATCCGGCGCGCAGCGCTCCCGATTGCCGCGGCGATCGGCGGCATGGTCGTCCCCGCCGCGATCTACCTCTTGCTTCAAGCCGGTCAACCTGCCGAGAGGGGCTGGGGAATTCCGATGGCGACGGACATCGCCTTCGTGGTGGGCTGCATGGCGGTGCTGGGATCTCGGATTCCCCACGGCCTGCGGGTGCTGCTCCTCTCACTCGCCATCGCCGACGACATCGGGGCGATCCTGGTGATCGCTATCGGCTACACCGATGCGCTCCACTGGGGCGCTCTGGCGTGGGGCGTGGCCGGCATCGCGGGCGTATCCGTGCTCGCGCGTCTCGGCGTTCGCAGCTTCGGTGTCTACACGATCCTGGGTGCGGGCATCTGGTTTGCCTTCCACGAGTCCGGGATCCACGCCACCATCGCCGGCGTGGTGATCGGGCTCATGACTCCCGCCCGCGCCTACCTGAGCGAGAGCCGATTCGGCCAGATCCTCTCCCAGGCCACGCAAGTCCTCCGGGGCGGGGGCTTCGAAGGTCTCAGCGACCGCGCCGGCCGGGTGCGGAGCTTCCAACGGGCGGCGCGCGAGCTGATCTCACCCGTCGAGTACCTGGAGCGATCCCTTCACCCCTGGGTGGCCTTCACCATCATGCCGCTCTTCGCCTTCGCGAACGCCGGGGTCCCCTTCGAGCTCTCGGACCTGGGCGACCCTGTCGCGTTGGCGGTGGGGATCTCGCTGGTGATCGGCAAGCCGCTGGGGATCGTCGCGGTCAGCGCCCTGGCGGTCCGGCTGGGCCTGGCCAATCTTCCCGAAGGCGTCGGGTGGGGAGCGCTCGCCGGTGGCGGGTTTCTCGCCGGCATCGGCTTCACGATGGCGCTCTTCATATCGGAGCTCGCCCTCGACGGGGCGGCCCTGAACGCCGCCAAGGTCGGTGTCCTGGCTGGCTCCGCGGTGGCCGCCATCATCGGCGTGACGATCCTGATCGCAGTGCTTCGCCCGAAGGATGTCTGAGAATGGCCGGCAATCTCTACGTCGCCACGATCGAGGCGGGAAGTGGAAAGTCACTGGCCGTGCTCGGAGTGATGGAGCTGCTCTCGAGCCGCGTCGAGAAGCTCGGCTTCTTCCGCCCCGTCGTCCAGGCCGGGGATGAGCTGGACAACGACACCGAGCTGATCCGGCGCCGCTACCTCCCGGCTACGCCGTACGAATCCCTCCTTGGCGTCGACCACGAGACGGCCCGGGAGCTCACCAGCTTGGGGCGCTCCGAGGAGCTGGTGAAGCGCATCTTCGCCAGGTACAAGGAGCTGGAGCGGAGCTGCGACTTCGTGCTCTGCGAGGGGACCGACTTCACCGGTGTCTCCTCCGCATTCGAGCTCGACTTCAACGCGGAGATCGCCAGCCAGATCGGGGCACCGATCCTGTTGGTGGCAAACGCCCGCGAGAAGGAGCCGGGGGAAGCCGTCGACTTCCTTCGCGCCGCGCACCAGAGCTTTCGAGGCCTCGGCTGCTCCCTGGCTGCGGCGATCCTGAACCGCGTGGCCCCGGGCGAGGTGGCCTCGATCACGGCGCAGCTCGAAGCCCAGTGGTCCCCGGACGTCCCCGTCTATGTGGTTCCCGAGCACGAGGCGCTCGGCAGACCCACCATTGCCACCATCGCGAAGACACTGAGCGCCGAGGTCCTGCACGGCGAAGAGGAGCAGCTCAACCGCGAGGTCCTCGCCTACAAGGTCGGAGCCATGCACGTGGCGAGCTTTCTGGAGCACCTGGAGGAGGGCTGCCTCGTCATCACCCCGGGTGATCGGGCCGACCTGATCCTCAGCTGCCTGGCCAGTCTTCTCGCGGAGGAGCATCCGCGCATCGCCGGGCTGCTCCTGACCGGCGGCTCGAAGCCCGCCCCGGCCGTGATGCGGCTGGTGGAGAGCTTCTACGCCTTCGCCCCACCGATCCTTGTCTCCGACGCAGGCACCTACCTGACGATCACTCGCCTGGAAGGGGTACGCGCCGTCATCGCCCCTGGGAACGAACGAAAGATCGCCGCGGCGCTGGGCGCCTTCGGGGCTGCCGTGGACCGTCCGCAGCTTGCGCGCCGCATCGCGGTATCACGGCCAACACGGGTGACGCCGCTGATGTTCGAGTACGAGCTCCTCGAGAGAGCCCGCGCGGACCGCCGGCACATCGTCCTGCCGGAGGGTTGCGAGGAGCGGATCCTCCGCGCCGCCGAGATCCTCCAGCGCCGGCAGGTCGTCGACCTGACGCTTCTCGGCAACAAGCGCGAGGTCCGACGGCGAATTCTCGAGCTGGGCGTGGATCCCGAAGGCCTCGCAATCATCGATCCGGGTGAGACGAGCCTCCACGAGGAGTTCGCGAGGACCTACCAGCATCTCCGTGAGCGCCGCGGCGTCACACTCGACGCCGCTCGCGAAGCGATGCTGGACGTGAACTACTTCGGAACCATGATGGTCCAGACCGGCCGGGCCGATGGCATGGTCTCCGGCGCCGCGCACACCACCGCCGAGACCATCCGCCCCGCCTTCGAGATCATCCGCACCGAGCCCGGCCGGGCGATCGTCTCGAGCGTCTTCTTCATGTGCCTGGCAGACCGCGTGCTCGTGTACGCGGACTGCGCAATCGTCCCCAATCCCAACTCCGAGGAGCTCGCGGACATCGCCATCAGCTCCGCGATGACGGCCCGGGCCTTCGGGATCGAGCCCCGCGTCGCGATGCTCTCCTACTCTACCGGAGAGTCTGGCCACGGTGCGGATGTCGAACGCGTGCGCGAGGCTGCGCGCCGCGCCAAGGAGCTCCGGCCCGATCTCAAGATCGAGGGGCCCATCCAGTACGATGCCGCCGTCGACGCCAGTGTCGCTCGCACGAAGCTGCCCGGGAGCGAGGTCGCGGGCACGGCCACTGTCTTCATCTTTCCGGACCTGAACACCGGGAACAACACCTACAAGGCCGTCCAACGCTCGGCGGGTGCGATCGCGATCGGCCCCATCCTGCAGGGATTGAATAAGCCCGTGAACGACCTGAGCCGGGGCTGCACCGTCGCGGACATTACCAACACCGTGGTCATCACGGCGATCCAGGCACAAGCCGGGAGAGATGAATCGTGAAGGTCCTGGTGCTCAACTCCGGAAGCTCCTCGATCAAGTACCAGCTGTTCGAGATGGGCGACCGGAGTGCTCTGGCTACCGGTCTCGTCGCGCAGATCGGCGAGCCGGAGAGCGAGATCCGCCAGCGCAGCGCCTCCCCGGACGGCGAGAGGGAGATCGTGCGGGAGATCTGCATCCGGGACCATCGGGAAGGTTTCGATCAGATCATCGCAGCACTCGCCGAGAGCGAGGTCGAGATGGGCGATCTGTTCGGGATCGGCCATCGGGTCGTTCACGGGGGCGAGGAGTTCAGGGAGCCGACGCTGATCGACGACGACGTGGTCGCCGCCATCCGCCGGCAGATCCGGCTGGCCCCGCTTCACAATCCCGCCAATCTGCTGGGGATCGAGGTGACCCGGGCGCGCCGGCCGGACGTGCCCCAGGTGGCCGTCTTCGATACCGCGTTCCACCACTCGCTACCGCGCCACGCATACCACTACGCGATCCCCTACGAGCTCTACGAGACCCTTCAGATTCGCCGCTACGGCTTCCACGGGACCTCCCACCAGTACGTGGCCAACGCGGCTGCCGCCTACATGAGGCGTTCGATCGAGTCCCTCAACCTGATCGTGCTCCACCTCGGAAACGGCGCGAGCGCGGCCGCGATCCAGGCGGGCCGAAGCATCGATACCTCGATGGGCATGACGCCGCTCGAAGGATTGATGATGGGGACCCGGTGCGGCGACCTCGATCCCGCCATCGTGTTCTTTCTGGCGACGACAGGCGGGAAATCCCTCGAGGAGGTCGAGGGGCTCCTCAACTCTCGGGGCGGGCTCCGGGGAGTCTGTGGCGTGAACGACATGCGGGAGGCCCTGGAACTCGCGGCTTCGGGCAATCAGCGCGCCAGCCTTGCGATCGAGATGTACGCCTATCGAATCAAGAAGTACATCGGCGCGTACTTCGCCGTACTGGGACGGTTGGACGCGCTCGTCTTCACGGCGGGGATCGGCGAGAACTCCCCGGAAATTCGCGCGCGCTCCTGCGCGGGCCTCTCCGGGATGGGCATCGAGATCGATCCGGAGAAGAATGGCGGGCGCCTGGCTGGAGTGCGCGAGATCCAGCGCGAGGAGGCACCCGTCAAGATCCTGGTGGTGCCCACCAACGAAGAGCTGGAGATCGCCGCGGAGACCGTCGCCTGCATTCGGGAGCGCAGCCGCTGAATGCAATCGCCGCGATCGAGGATCTATCGCCACGCGGCATCTCCGGCTGGGAGCTGCTAGCGTCCGTTGTCCGAACCTCCCGCCGCCAAGGTGAGCTGGGCTCACGAACGGAGGGCGATGCGTTGGGAAAACTGAGAGGAATCCTCGGGAAGCTGCTCCTGGTCGCACTGGCTGGCTGCGCCTCGGACGTGGCAATCGAAACGTCCTACGACCCCCTGGCGGCCTTTCCCCGCGAGGGAAGGTTCGCCTGGGCCGAGGGTGAGAACTCCATCCCCGACAAGCTTGCGCGCCTGAACCTGGCGGAGCTCCTCCCTCCGGCGATAGAAAGCGCCCTGGTGAACCGGGGCTGGAACAAGGCGACCCCCGAGAAGGCCGACGCTCTCGTCTCCTACCAGGTCGGCGTATCCATTACCATCGAGGCCGCCGAGCCGGGCTCGGACGAACACTCCCACGCCATGGGCTCCATCTCGGTGGCGCTCTTGGATCCCCAGAACAAGCGACGCCTCTGGGTCGGCTTCATCCAGGCCGACGTGCACCCCGCGCTGAGTCAAGAGGAGCGGCGGGCGCGCATCGATACGGCAATGGAGCGCCTGTTCAAGGAGTTTCCTCCCTGATTTCGGACCGTCGGACCGGCACCATGCGCCGGGCGAAGATCATCTGCACCCTGGGCCCGGCATCCTATGGACCGGATGCGATCCGCAGCCTGATCGAGGCAGGCATGGATGTGGCCCGACTGAACTTCTCGCACGGAACGCACCAGGAGCACGCGCGCCGGCTGGAATCGGTCCGGGCCACGAGTCGCGAGCTCGGAAAGTCCGTCGGGATTCTCCAGGATCTCTCCGGACCGAAGGTTCGGACCGGTGAAGGAGGACCGGCCTCGCTGGCGAACGGCGACACCGTCCGCATGGCGCACGGGACGCGTGGTGCCACCGACACGCTCGCCATCGACTACGAACGGCTCACCCACAGCGTCGCGGAGGGGGACCGCATCCTCCTGAGCGACGGGGCGATCGAGCTGAGCGTCGAGTCCGTCGAACGCGATGCAGTTCTTTGTCGGGTGGAACACGGCGGTCCGCTTCGCCCGCGAATGGGCGTGAACCTCCCCTCCGGAAGACTCGAGTTGCCCGCGATCACGGACAAGGACAAGGCGGATCTCGAGTTCGGGCTCGAGGCTGGTGTCGATTTCGTGGCGCTCTCCTTCGTGCGGAGCGCGCGGGACATCGTCGCTCTTCGGGAACTCTGCGCAGCAGCGCCGCATCCGCCGCGGTTGGTCGCGAAGATAGAGACGCCGGCCGCCGTGGAGGAGATCGAGGAGATCGCACGGACTGCGGATGCGGTGATGGTCGCGAGGGGAGATCTCGGCGTAGAGCTTCCACCCGCCGTGGTCCCCCCCCTCCAGAAGCGCATCATCGACACCTGCCGGATCTGGAGACGCCCGGTCGTCGTCGCGACCGAGATGCTGCAGTCGATGGTGCACGCGTCCCGCCCCACCCGCGCCGAGGCCAGCGACGTGGCCAATGCGGTCTTCGACGGAGCCGATGCGACCATGCTCTCGGCGGAGACGGCGATCGGCGAGGATCCCGCCCTCGCCTGCCACACCATGGCTCGAATCATCGCCGAGGCCGAGGCGAGCCCCTACGTGGATCTGCGCCCCTCACCCCCGAGTGGGAAGCCCCCGGCCTCCATCGCCACGGCCGCCTGCACCATCGCGCAGGAGACGGGGGCGCGATGCATCGTGGCGCTCACACAGACTGGCCATACGGGGCGACTGATCTCCTGCGCCCGCCCGCGCGTTCCGGTCCTGGCACTCTCGCCGAGCAAGGATACGCTGTGTCGACTGGCGCTCTGCTGGGGTATCGCACCGCACCCCCTCGAGTTCGAGAGCGACATGGAACAGCTGGCGCACCGGACCCGCGAGTGCGTCAGAAAGCTCGGCTTCGCGAATCCGGGCGAACGGTTCGTGATGGTCTTCGGCTCCCCGAAAAGCCCCGGCGGAACGACGAACTCGATCCGTGTGGAGGAGGCTTAGGGCCACCTTCCAGGCCATCCTCCAGGATCGCATGCCGCAGAATCAGTGAGGGGGCGGACGCGCCGATGATCCGAGTGAAGACTCGGTGATCGTCAGGCCATCGTACTCGTCACCGAAGAAGCTGCTCCGAATCACGGCGCCGATGGTGTCGCCCACTTTCACTGATTCGTCCCAGCGACTGGCCGGATAGTCGACCAGGCCATCCTGGCCTTCGAACCGAATACGAAAGCCCCGCGACAGGCCACCGTAAGGTGTGATCGAGGCGACCCTGGCGCTTTCGAGCTCCAGCTTCGGCTGCCTCCATTCCCAGAGCGAAGCAAAGCCCCATACCGCACAACCCAACAGCAGACTCGCTACCAGGGCCGTACCGACCGACCAGGCCAGCGGTCTGGCCTTGAAGGACCGCCTCACCGACAAGGGCAGGTTGAAGAACAGATCGAATACGCCGTGCTCGAGAAGGCCTCCGGTCTCTCCGAAGACGGGAACGAAATTCGCCATGCTCTTGGCCCAGCGGCCGGCCATCAAACGCGACAGAGCCGGGTACTGCCGGACCATCTGCAAGGGGAATCCGAGGTAGCCGATGTACTTCCAGAAGGAGACCAGCAGCGCCACCGAGTAGTTGCGAAGGTTGCGCTCGCTGATCACCAGGTAGAGGACGTAGGAGCCGCGCGCGATCGAGCCGGGCGAGATCGGCGTCACCTGGAAGACCGCCAATACGGCAATGGCGTACGCCACGGACTCGCCCCACGACTGGCCGAACCGGACCATGACGTAGACGGCCACGGCCAGAGAGACGACCTGCGTGACCGGCAGAGTGCAGATGTGGACGGCGACGCTCTTCAGATACTTCTGGATGAAGGGGTCCTGGATCTGCTCCGCGATCCGGATCGCCTCTTCCGGGGACACCATGCCTTCGCGCTGGCCGAGGTCCACCTGCTCGAGCAGCCATTCCTCACGAAAAGGCGGCTCGCGAAGAAACCGGACGGAGAAGTCGATCCCATCCCGGATTCCCGCCCAGGCAAAGCGCGGCTCCACCAGGCCGCGATGCCAGCTCGGGGGCAGCCACCCGAGGAAGATGCGCTGGAGCCAGAAGCGGACCGGCCGGCGGACCAGACCGAGTGTCCGCTCGTCGCAGGCGCGTTCCTGGCGCTGCCAGATGATGAGGGTTTCGATCCGCGAGCCGCGCATCGCCCTCCAGAGATAGCTGAAGCTCGTAAGGCACCGTCTGGCGTGCTCGCGCGCCAGGGCATTGCCCCAGAGCTTCACGACCAACGGTCCGAGCAGCGGAACCAGCGATATCGCGAAGAGGAGCGCGAAGAGTCCACGCCTCGATCGGAGGGAAGACGCGTGCTCCTCGTCGAGCCGTCCCAGGCTCTTCCAGGCGGTGATCGCTCCGTCTCCAACGGATCTGCGCAGCTGGCCGTCCGCGATCAGGCGCACGTGGTGATGGGTCAGGTCCGGAAGTGAGGCCCGATGAATCGCCTCCTGCTCCTGCAGCTCCTCGATGACCGGCTGGAGATCCTCGAAGTCGTCACGGTGTTCCTCGAGGAACTTCCGGAACTGGACCGGGTCGCTGCGGTCGAATTGAACCAGCTTTCCGCGGAGCAATCCGGTCAGGATCAATCGGACGTCGACCGGGCTCATCGGGAGGAAGGGCAGCAGGGTGAGCCCGGCGCGAAAATCGACAGCGGTCAGTCCCGCTTGGGGAGAGTCGTCGGCGCCGAGCCGTTTCAGCGCGTTCGGCTGGCTCTTGCAGCTCCACCATTCGTACTGGCGGGCCAGCTCGGGGGCTCCCATCTCGTGCAGAAGCTCGACGAGCTGCCGCATGAAGAACTTCTTGTGCACGTACTCCGGGCAGTTGTGGTCCGCCGGTGGGGGACCTCGAAAATCCCACCGGTCGAACATCTGATCGTCCACCTCGTACTTCCAGAGGCGTCCCTCGATCCATTCGTTGATCTCGCCGAAGCTGTGGATCTCCGCGTCGTAGAACGTGGCGTAGGTGTCGCACACCGCGCTCTCGGCGCCGTACCGGGCCGCTGCAGCCCGGCGGATCAGCTTCTGCCAGAGCACTCCGACGCGCACGGAGGCGGGGTTGACCTGGGCGCTGAACGATCCCTGATAGGCCAGGAAGAACAGAAGATTTCGGAAGATGCTCGCGAAGCTCGACGGGGGCTTGAGGATCTTGATCGCGTAGGTCTGGCCAACGGTCAGCCCCGAGATGGGGCCGTCATACGCCTGGATCTCCTGCAGTTTGACCCGGTAGACCTGTCCAGCGAAGCCGCCGCCGACGAACCGATCGACCTCCGCGACCATTCGCCCGGTATTGGCCGGAACGACGCCGGTGATCACGTACTCCAGCAGGTCACCGGGATCGTAGATCGACCGGCCCAGGGGCCGGACCAGCTCGCAGACCTCGAACTGCCGCTCCAGCTGTTCGCGCAGCGAAGGCGCAGAGGCACCGAGGGCGCCGGATTCATCGCGTATCTCGGGCGTACTGGTCATGATTTCTGGAGCCTCAAGGTATGTTGTCGGCCAGAACCCGTCCAGGATTGAAGGACAGTTCAAGAAGCTGGCGAGAGATCTGGTGCAAGCAGCTGTTTTGTAACCATTTTGCGGAAAAGCACACTCAAAGGGCTAGAATCCCCGCGAGCCTGGATGACGCGTAGGAGAAAGTATGGAAGATGGAGCCAAGAGACTGCGGGTCGAGGGCGACCTGCGAATCCTCACCCTCGAGGGCTCCGGCTACGAGATGGGACGCCAGCACGGGGAGGCTCTCCGAGAGGAGATCCACCAGGGCGTGCTCCCGTTCTTCGGAAACTTCACCGAGTTCGATTCCAAGCTGCGCAAGCTCCCGGAGGCGAATCGACATGCGGTGGCTGCGCAGCTCGACCGGGAGATCTTCGATCCGCTTCGACGGTTCGTCCCCCAGGTCTACCTCGACGAGCTGCGTGGGATCGCGGAGGGGGCGGGCCTTCCCGCCGACGTGGTCTTGCGAGGCAACTTCCTCTCGGAGCTGCTTCAGGTCTCCCTGAAGCAGCAGGTGCCGTCCGAGGGTGTCGGGGCGGGCGGCGGATGCACGGGCTTCGCCGTGGCAGGCCCGGCGACCCGGGACGGTGAGCTGCTACACGGAAAGAACACGGACTACCAGGGAATCGGTGTCTGGAACCGCTTCCCCGTACTGATCTTGTCGAAGCCCGCCGACGGCTTCGCCTACGTGCGCGGCACCTCGGCGGGACTCATCAAATGCAATACCTGCATGAACGAGCAGGGGATCACTCTGGGTGGGCATTTCCTGTTCTCTACGGACACTGTGGCCGACGGCGTGGCCTTCACCGTCCTCGAGAACGAGGTCATGCGCCGCGCGACCAACCTTCGCGAGGCGATCTCGATCGTCGAGGCTGAACCGCGGGCGGGCGCGTTCGCCTTCGTCGTATCGGACGGGAAGACGGGCGAGGCGGTCGCGCTCGAGTGCACGCGCGCCGAGGTCTCGCAGCGCTGGCTTTCGGACGGAGCGGTCTTCATGTCCAACGTATGCACCGCGAGCGACGCGCAGAAGCAATGTGACATCCTGCTCCGGGCCTCGGTGGGACGAAATCCGCTCTCGCGGTGGCGCCGCATCAGCGACCTGATCACCAAACACCATGGCAGCATCGATCTCGACACCGCGCTCGGCTTCCTGGGAGATCACTATGACGAGGCGTCCGGCCGCGAGCGCGGCGCCGCCCACACGATCGGCAGCATCGCCAGTGTCACCAGCGTTCTCCTGCGACCCGAACGAAGGGCGATCTGGATGGGCGTCGGGCCCGTCCCTGCCGCGAACAACTCCTTTCTCGGCTTCGACTGCCGCGCCGCTCTAGCGGGAGACGGCGAGCTCGAGTTTCTGGGCCGGCGCTCCGGAAACCCCTTCGGAGAGGACGCTCGGTTGCGGGCAGTGCACCGCTACGCTGATGCTGCATGTCTCTACGATCGGGCCCCCGACGACGTCGACGCGATGTTGAAGCTCCTGCACGAGGCGCAGGAGATCGACCCGGAGGAGCCCACGTATCCCCGCATGATCGCCCGGCTTCACCTTCTCGCCAATCAGCCCGAGCCGGCCGAAGCGATGCTGCGGCGTGCGCTTTCGATTCCGGCGCAGGGGCCGAGCGAGCTCGCCGAGGCGTGGCTCCTGCTCGGATACGGATGCGACCTCCGCGAGGCGCGAGAGGCCGCCCGGGACGCCTACCGCCGCGTGCTGGAGCTGCACGATGGGGAGGCCGAGCCGATCCACGCCGTCAACCCTCTGGTCCTGCTCTCCGCGCACAAGCATCTCGAGGAGCCCTTCCGCGAGGGTGACATGGAAGCCCTCACCGTGAGCTTTGCGCTTCTCTCCGGCTGGGAATGACCGCGCCGGACTGAGCGACGATCATCCGTTCTTAAGGTTGAACAGCGGTGATATTGGAGCCGCCGCCGTGGATTCGTTACCGATCCGCAATGGCAACGACCCGGATCGCTCTTGGGATCCTCCTGTGTCTGCTCTTCTCCTCCAACGGCTGCAAGCCGGAGACCCCTGAAGCCTACAAGCAGTTGGCCGAAGACTGGGCCGCCGTGGCGGAGCGGACACCCGGCTTCGTCGTCTGGGAGTCGTACCGCAGCGGGCGCTGGCGAATCTGGTATCGCGATCTCGACGGGTCCGGGCTGCGCCGCCTCACCCCCGAGGAGAAGGATCGCGACCACTTCGCCCCGCACGTGTCCCTCGACGGGCGCCACGTCGTGTATCTGAGCCAGGAGTCGGGTACCAACGCCTACGGCCAGACGCGGAAGGCCGAATCGGTGCTCCGTCTGCACCGGATCGAGGACGGACACGACACGCCCCTCGTGGAGGGCGCCCGCTCCTATGAGGAGGACCGCGCCGCCGTCTGGCTCGATTCGCGCAGACTCCTCTTCATCGCATCTGACGGCACCACTCGACGCATCGACGTCGAGACGGGCCAGCAGAAGGTCATCCAGCGCCAGAAGCAACGCCGCTACGGCTACCTCCTCGATCCCACTCTCGCTCACGCCACCACCGGAAGGCCGAGCTTCGCCCGCTACCACGCGAAGGCCCGACGCGTTCTGCCGTCCAAGGTCCGCTCAGGCTGCCAGCCGTACTTCTCCCGCAACGGCCGCTTCGGCTTCTGGGTAGCGGGGCAGGGAGGCCCGATCCGCCGCGTCGACCTCCGCACCTCGGAGACCGCGGACATCATCCGGCGCGACGACCCGAGCCTGCCCGCGCCCTTCAACTACGTGTACTTCCCGATGGTGTCGGGTGGGCAACGGCTGCTGGCCTTCGGCGCCTCGCGGGGCGAGCACGACCACTTCCGAGCGGATTACGAGATCTTCGTGGTGCCCATCGACCCGGAAATCCTGACGCCGATCGGACCGCCCGTCCGCTACTCCTTCCATCCCGCCACGGATCGCTTCCCCGATGTCTTCGAGGAGGGGGCCGAGCTGGGACGACACTGGGGTGAGGCCCCGTTTCGCATCTCGCTGCTACCACCGGACAAGGAGCTGTGGCAGTGGGACTTCGGCGACGGGACACACACCCGGGCGAAGCGCGGGCGCCACCTCTATCAGGAGCCGGGGCTGTATCGAATCGTCGCCCGCCGGGAGGGCGTCAGCCTCACTGGAGAGGTGCACGTGGAGCCAGGCGGGCCGCCGCGGCCGCTGCGGGCGACGGTCGGCTTCGACCACGCGGAAGTACGTGTCCTGTTCGACGAGCCGGTGGCAATCGACGGCGCGCACTTCCGCTTCGAGCGTCGGGGCGAACCCGTCCTGGTCCGCCTCGAGCCAGGCAGCCAGACCCTGGTGGTGCGCGCTTCGAGACGCATCGACGAGCCCGACTACCTGGTGATCGAAGGCGTGCGGGACACGGCGCTCACTCCCCACCGCCTGGAGCGCGAACGGCTGCTCATCGAGCCCCACGACTGGCCGAGCCGGCGGGACGAGATGCTCCTGACCTGGTCGACGGGGGACCGCCAGGCCTTGATCCTGGACCTGGCGACGGGGCTGGAGCGCATCGACGAGGCAGTGGCCCACGGACGCGCCCGCCTCGATCACCACTGGCGCATGGACGTCGCGGGGGGACACTTCACGATCGAGGGTCAGAACGAGCTGGTAGAGCGGATCGTTCAGGGCGGCGCCTTCAGCCTGGAGCTGACACTCACGCCGGACCTTTTCGACGCGGAGCTCCCCGGTGTGATCGCCGGGATGGGCAGGGGCACCGACGACGCCAACTTCCTCCTGCTCCAAGAGGGACGGCAGCTGGTCCTGCAGCTGCAGACGGACGGAACTCCCGAGGGCAGCGCCCGGATCGAGCTGGCGGAGATTCCCGGAATCGGTCCGCACCACCTGATTGTAACCTACACGCCCGGGCGTCTCGCGGCCTACCTGGACGGTCAGCAGGTCACGGATGACGACAGCATCGGCGGGACCCTCGAGGCGTGGCGCGCGGGACTCCGCCTGCTGATCGGAGCCGGCCCTGGCGGCGAGCTCCCATGGAACGGCGTGGTGGAGGGGATCGCGCTCTACGGACACCTGGTGGAGCCCGAAGAGGCCCAGCGGAACGCGGTCGCCTACGCGGAGCGCCGCGACCAGCGCGTTCCCGTGGAGTCGGCGCGGGTGCTGGCGCGCCGTCGCGCCCTCTCCTCGGCTCCGACCCCCGAGGAGATCACTCCCTACCTGGACGGACTCGTGGTGCACGAATACGACGTGCTCGAGGTGCGCGAAGGCGAGCTCGGCGAGGAGGTGATCCGGGTCGCCCACTACGCCGTACAGGCCGGTGCGGCCCAGGAGGTCGCAGCGTCGCAGAAAGCCGAAGTGTTGGAGCTGCGGGTGGAGTCCTTCGAAGAGAACCCTCAGGTGGAAAGCATCTTCCTCGTCGACGAGCTCGACATCGATCTGGAGCGGCCACTCTTCCTCGATGTCGGTCCCTGATCCGCGGGCTCGGATCCAGCCCGCGCTTCTCGCCCACTCCCCGCCAGGCCCGCCTTCAGCGCCGGCTGGGAAACCACTCGCCGAAACGCATCAGGAGCGCGCCGTCCCCCTCGATCGAGTACTGCCCTTCGAGGAGCGCCTGGGCACCGTCGAGCTCACCACGCGCGATGCGAAGCCATACCGAGCTCGGCGTATCGATGGTCAGATCCGGTGAAGCATCCACCCCCACCGAGCTTTCGCATGCACCGCCGGCGACGCGAATCCAGAAGTCGCCGCCACCCTCTCCCCTGGCGCGGAACTGGATGGTGGCCTCGGCGTCCCCCGCGGCGTCCGCGTCGAAGATCAGCGGCATTCCGAGGATCGCCGCCTCGACCGTCTCGGGTGGATGCGGGCCAACGAGACGGAGGTAGAGCGGCGGGAGCCAGAGCTGTGAGGGCAGCCCGGCGACGAAGACGATCAGATTCGGGTAGACGAAGCTGAACCAGATGTCGTGCGGCGCCGAGGCGGCGAGGACCGCCGCCACCCCGAAGAGGACGGCGAACCAGATGGTGATGATCCGGTTGATGATCAGGAAGTCCCGGGTCTTCTGCTGCCAGGCAGGTGTCCCGCGTCGGGCGAAGAAGACCGTGAATGGCTCGATGCCCAGGAGCAGCGGAACCAGGGCCACCAGCCCGAGGGTGCAGAAGAGGATCACGACCGAGTAGTTCGCGAAGAGGGCGCGAGCGAAATCCCATCCGCCCAGGACAGTGGCGGTCCCCACCGCGAACATCGACCAGAGGCCGATATCGAAATACTTGATCAGCCCTACCCGTTGTGCGGCCAGCATGTAGCCGCTCATGACGACCAGCGCGACGGGAAGCGCGGTACGGACCCCCACCTCGGGGTCGGAGGCCAGGCCGAGAGCGACGAAGTAGACGATGACGGCGACGAAGCTGCCCACGTGAACGAAGAACGGCTCGAAGCGGCCGTGGGTGGCGGCAGGGGCCGAGTGCGGCATTTCGACTCCTCTCGGCTGCGGCGGAGCCTACCGCGAAACCTTCTCCGGATTGGGCTCCGGCATCTGCGCGCCCACCCGCACTCGCCACTCGCCGAGCCGCCGAGCCAGCTCGGCAGCGAGCTCCGGCCGCTCCTCCGCCAGGTCTCGCTGCTCCCCAATGTCACTCTCGAGATCGTAGAGCTCCAGCAAGCCGTTCTCGTAGCGCTCGATGAGCTTCCAGCGACCGGCTCGAATCGCGCCGCCCGGACGCCCGCCCTGATTCGAGTAGTGCGGATAGTGAAAGAAAAGCGCGTCTCGCCCGAGCGAGACGCTCGGGTCGCGGAGAAGCGGGACCAGGCTTCGCCCATCGATCGACGGATCCTCGGCCGGGACTCCGGCGATCTCGGCGAGGGTCGGAAAGAAGTCGTGAGTGATGACCGGCTCTTCGCTCACGGCTCCCGCCGGCGTGACCCCGGGTAGGCGCACGATCCACGGTACACGGAGCCCGCCCTCGTACAGGTAGCCCTTGCCCGCGCGCAACGGCGCCAGAACCGTTGCCGGCGTGTGGCGGAAGTGGCCGGTGAGAAGCGGCTCGGCGACGGTCAGACCGCCGTTGTCGGAGCCGAAGATCACAATCGTGCGATCGGCGATGCCCAGTTGCTCGAGAGCGTTCATCACCCTTCCGACGCTCTCGTCCATGCTCTCGACCATCGCGGCGTACACCGGGTTTTGCTGCTGGCCCGGACCCGGGCGCAGGCGCTCCCTCTTGGCCTCGTACCTGGCGATCTTGTCGGGCTTCGCCTGGAGCGGGACGTGCACGGTGTTGTGCGAGAGCAGCAGGAAGAATGGGCGTTCCTGGATCGCGTGGCGCTCGATGAAGTCGACGGCGCTCCGAGAGAGCGCGTCCGGGTAGTACTCCCCGAAGTAGGTGTCGAAGAGGATCGGCGGAATCCAGTAGCGAACGAAGCTCCAGAACCCGTCGGATCGGTCCTCGTCGAAGCCCTGCCCTGCCGGCGGCGGATCGCCCAGGTGCCACTTGCCGATCATTCCCGTCGCGTAGCCAGCGCGCTTCAGGCGCTCGGCCAGGGTTTCTTCGGCAGCCGGAAGCGCCTTCACCCAGCCGCCCGGAGGAACGAACGGCGATCCATCGGGAGCCCCGCTTCCGGGGAGGAAGTTGGTGATGCGGAGACGCGCCGGACTCTTGCCCGTCAGCAGGCTCGCACGCGTAGGCGAGCAGACGGGAGCTGCGGCGTAGGCATTCCCGAAGCGCAGACCCTCCGCTGCCAGGCGGTCGATGTTCGGCGTCTCGTGGAAGGCGCTGCCGTAGACACCCAGATCGGTCCAGCCCAGGTCATCGACCAGGATCAGCACGACATTGGGCGGCAATTCTCGTGCAACCGCGGCCTGCGCGGCAGCGCCCGCGAGCAGAAGCAGCCCCAGGAGCACCGCCGCACCGCGGCCCCATGCCCGATGCATGATTCGCACGCTCACGGTCTCCACTCTAGCCTCCCTGGAGGGTGCAGCGTGGACTTGGGCAGCCTCCTCCCATACACTTCTAGCTGCCTGCAGAAGGGAAGCAAATGAGCGCGGAGCCCGTCCACGGAATCGACCACGAGCTCAAGCAGCCACACGGACTTTCCCCGCGAATACGGTGGCTTCGGGACTACTACTTCGAGGGCGTGAAGCGCTCCTGGAACAACCAGTACACCTGCTGGACCAGCGGCGCGCCGTGGGACGTCCTGTATGACGAGATCAGCTACTACATCGTCCCGGAGGTCTACGCGTTCCTCCAGGTCTTCCGCTCTTCGGCGATTCAGGCGGCCCAACCGGTCAAACCCCACCCGGACTTCTGGAAGTGGAGCCTTGTCGAAAGACGCGCCTGGTTCATCCGTGAGGTGATGGTCGACTACGTGCCGCAAGAGATCCTGCCCGGCGATCTCGTGGCCGGCGCCCGCTTCAACATTCTCGCCTCGAGGTGTTGGACGGAGGCCGAGGCGCGCGACCGGGACCAACTGGTGAACCAGCCAGACGGAGCCAGAGCGGCGGTCAAGTGGTTTCACGACCACGGCTACGGCAACGCCGGAGCGACCTCCGGACACCTGATCCCCGATCACGCGCGAGTGCTCGAGATCGGCTGGAAGGGGATCTACGCCGACCTGGAGACACGCTACGACGCGCTCTCGAGGAGCGAGAAGCAGGGACCCAAAGGGGCGCAGCTCCGAGCCATGATGACGGCCGCCACCATGCCTCGCGACCTCGCGGCCAGGTATGCGGATCTCTGCCAACGTCTCGTCGCCAAGGAGCCGGATTCGACCCGCGCGGAGGAACTCCGCCAGATGGCGCAGAACCTCGAGAAGGTGCCGTGGGAGCCCGCCTCCAACTTCTGGGAGGCCGTGCAGGCGCTCTGGATCAACCACATGCTCGTCATGAGCGACGAGAACTATCCCGGCCCGGGAGTTAGCTTCGGCCGACTCGACCAGTACCTCCTTCCCTACTGGAAGTCGTCGCTCGAGGAGGGGATGGATCGGGAATTCGGCAAGGAAATCCTCCGCTGCTTCTGGATGCACGCCAATACGGTCTACGATGCGATGATCCAGGTCGGTGGCAACCAGGGCATCACCTCCGGCTTCGGCCAGCTCGTCACCCTCTCCGGTATCGGCCCGGGCGGAGAGGACATGACCAACGACCTGACCTATGTCGTCCTGGAGGTCATCGACGAGCTGAGTCCGATCCTCGAGCCCAAGCCGAACGTGCGGCTTCACAGGAATTCACCGGACGAGCTTCTCGATCGGCTCGTCGAGATGATCGCTTCCAGCCAGGGTGCACCATTCCTGCTCAATTTCGACGAGCGCTCGATGGCGGGCCTGCTGCGCCAGGCGAAGGAGGCCGGCTGCGAGCACCTCATCAACCCCGAGAACGTGCACGACTACGCGCCAGTGGGCTGTCTCGAGAACACCATGGTAGGAAACGACCGCTCGGGAACGGTCGACAACAACCTGAATCTGCTCAAAGCCGTCGAGCTCGCTCTCACCGGAGGCAAGGATCTCGTCTCCGCAGTCGATCAGATCACCGGCAAGCAGGTGCCGATCACCCAGGACGGTCCCGAGACGGGGGACTCGAGGGCCTTCGAATCCTGGGACCGTTTCTGGCAGGCCTACATCGAGCAGACACGCTACCTGGTGCGCAGATGCGTCGATCTGTACGAGAAGAGCGAGGCGATCCGCGCGGAATTCTGCCCCACGCCCTACCTCTCCTGCCTGGTCCGCGGCTGCGCCGAACAGGGGCTGGACATCACGCAAGGAGGCGCCGAGATCAGCTTCACCACCATCGAAGCCGTGACCTTCGCGACCACGGTGGATTCGTTGCTGGCCATCAAGTACCTCGTCTTCGATGAGAAGAAGGCGACCATGACCGAGCTGATCGGCGCCCTCGAGGCCAACTGGGAGGGCCATGAAACGCTTCAGGCCTGGGCGAAGTTCCGGGCGCCCAAGTACGGGCGCGACGATGACGACGCTGACCAGATGGCCCGCCGGGTGATGGATCTCTGGACCGCCGAGACCTGGAAGCACCGGACGGCATCGACCCATCGCCGCTTCAGGCCCGGCATGTTGAGCTGGAACTACTGGGTGGGCGATGGCTACGTCATGGCGGCCAGCGCCGACGGCAGGCCAAAGGGACAATTTCTCTCGAATGCCATCTGTCCATCCAACGGAGCGGACATCCACGGCCCCACGGCCAACGCCAACTCCGTCGGCAAGGCCCTCGGCGGCACCTCCAGCAACGGCGGCGGCGACTGGGACGGCTATCTCAACGCCCTTCCCAACGGCGCGAGCCACACCATGACGTTCAATCCTTCGCTCCTCCGCGACCAGGTGCACCGCGAGAAGTTCAAGGCCTTCCTGCGCGGATACTGCCAGAACGGCGGCACAGCTCTTCAGGTCAACGTGATCGACGCGGAGATGCTGAGAGACGCCCAGAAGAATCCGCAGAACTACCGGCACCTCCTGGTGCGAGTCACCGGGTACAACGCGTACTTCACCAACATCGGTCGCGAGCTGCAGGACGAGATCATCGCCAGGCTGAGCCACGGTCATTTCTAGCTCGGGGCAGGGAACCGTCGAGAAGAAGCCGGCCATGAGCCCGGAGCAAGCCGCCGAGCCTTCCAGCTCCCACCTCACGGTGTTCAACATCCAACGGATGTCGACCGAGGACGGACCCGGTCTGCGCACCACCGTGTTCGTGAAGGGGTGCGGCCTGGAATGCCGCTGGTGCCACAACCCGGAGGGGATCTCCACGAGTCCGGAGGTCGTGTGGCACGGCCCCAGGTGCATCCACTCGAGAGCCTGTGACACGGCCTGCCCCGAAGACGCCATCTTGCGCTCGGGAGACGAGATCGAGATCGATCGCGGCCGGTGCACGGTCTGTGGCGATTGTGTCGATCAGTGCCCGTCCGGGGCATTGGAGCAGTGGGGGACACGCTGGAGCCTGGACGATCTGGTGACCGAGGTGGCGAAGGACCGGAGCTACTTCGAGACCTCGGGTGGAGGCGTGACCGTATCGGGTGGTGATCCCGCGCTTTACACACCTTTCGTGGCGACGTTCCTGGACCACTGCCGAGCACTGGCGCTGCACACGGCCCTCGACACCTGCGGGATGTGCTCGAAATCGAACTTGCAGACACTCGCCGGACGCGCCGATCTCGTCCTCTACGATCTGAAGGAGATCGATCCCGAGCGCCACACCCGGTTCACCGGCCAGTCGAACCAGAGGATCCTCGCCAACCTGGTCGCCCTCGCCGAGCAGATGCGCCAGAGCCAGCGCCCTGCGGAGCTCTGGATCCGCACGCCCTTGATACCGGGCGCAACGCTCACCGAAGAGAACATCCGGGGGATCGGCGCATTCATCGCCAGGGAGATCGGGGACGTGGTGAAACGCTGGGAGCTCTGTGCCTTCAACAACCTGGCCGCCGACAAGTACCGCCGCCTCGGCCTCCGCTGGGAGTTCGAGGGCGTCGAGCTGCTCCGCGAGGCGGATCTCAGGTACTTCGAGGACGTGGGGCGCGAGTCCGGGGTCGATCCTGAAATCGTGCTTGCCACGGGACGGACCCGTGTCGCGCGAGCTGAAAATGTTCCTGCGGTGAGCCAGTCTCCCGTGGATGAGCGAACGGATGGATAGCGTGGCAGCAGCAGCGAGCCGCAGCACCGCAGGTGTCGTGTCGGGGAAGGCCCAGTTTTCCCAGGAGGACATCAACGCGTTCGAACCGAGCGCGAAGATCGGGCTGGTGGCGACGATCGACTCCCAGGGCCTTCCGCACGTGAGTCTGATCACGTCACTTCAGGCGAAGAGTCCCAGCGAGCTCATGTTCGGCCAGTTCAGCGAAGGGCTCAGCAAGACCCACGTCAAGGGCAACCCCCACGTCGGCTTTCTCGTGATGAACCTGGAAAAGAAGCTGTGGCGGGGAAAGGCGCGGTGGACCGGTGAGGCGAAGAGCGGAGACGACTACGAGATGTACAACCGGCAGCCGATGTTCCGGTACAACTCCTACTTCGGCATCCACACGGTTCATTTTCTGGATCTCGTCGAGTTCTCGGGCGAGCAGTCGCTGTCCACCACGGGGATTGCCATCGGCTCCCTGATCACGTTGCTCGCCAGGCGATTTGCCTCGAGCCGGCAGCCCGAAACGATTCTCAGGCCCTGGGCCGAGGATCACGTCACCCGACTCAGTACTCTCAAGTTTCTCTCCTACGTCACCGGAGATGGTTACCCTACCATCGTCCCCGTCGTTCCGTGCCAGGCCGCCGGCAGCAGCCGGCTGGTCTTCGCGCCTACCGTGCACCGCGCGGAGCTCGCCGCCATCCCCACGAATGCCAAGGTGGCCGTCTTCGCGCTGAATCTTCAGATGGAAAGCGTTCTGATCAGGGGACGCTTCAGTGGCTACCGGCGCTACGCGGGCCTCCGAGCGGGGGCCATCGACATCGACTGGGTCTACAACTCGATGCCGCCGATGCAGGGAACGATCTACCCAGCTCCGCCGATCCCCCCCGCTCCCGCTGGTTCGAGCTGAAGTCCGCTTCGGATCGCCGAGCTCGCTCGGCCGGCCGGAGAGCGACCGAATCCTTTCGGCCTCGGTGATCAGGCTGGTTCGCGGGTCCAGGTAACGTCCACCGATGACGTCCAGGAACCGACCGTTCCTGAGCTCCACGCGAGCGTCACTGCCAGGCTGATCACCCCGCAGAAATCCGATATCGGGATCACCGCTCATGGTATGCTCCTCCAGCCGAAGCAACGCCGAGGCCTCGATGACCGAAAACGCCGCTGCCGCACCCGCCGGTCGAACCCTCTCGAACGGCCTCCTCGTGGCCTATGCCCTTCCGCGCTCCGGCTCCGCAATGATCTTCGTCATGGTGGCCGTGTATCTCTCCAAGTTCTACACGGACACGCTCCTGCTCGCACCCGCCTTCGTCGCCTGGACATTTCTGATCGGGCGCTTCTGGGACGGTCTCACCGACCCCATCATGGGATACGTCTCGGATGCCACCCGATCGAGGCTGGGACGACGACGCCCGTACTTCCTGGTAAGCGCGATCCCCGTCGCCATTGCCTACTTCTATCTCTGGACTCCGCCCGAAGGGCTGAGGGACTGGGGTCTGTTCCTCCACCTGACCGTAGCCTACCTGGCCACCTACACCTTCTGGACGGTCTTCTCCATCCCCCACAACTCGCTGGGAGCGGAGCTGACCATGGACTACCACGAGCGCACCCTTCTCACCGGGATCAGAGAAGGGCTGGGGTTGCTGGGGGCGCTGGTCGGAACCATGGTGCCGCCGCTGTTCGCCGCCCAGTTCGGAAGCGAGAGCAGGGGATTCTCCTATCTGGCCGCCACGACGGGCGGCCTCACCGCCCTCTTCATGGTCATCTGCTTCTTCAGCGTGAAGGAGAATCCGGAATTCCAGCAGCGAACCCGCATCGCCCTTGGGGAAGGCTTGAAGGCCCTCTACAGGAATCGACCGTTTCGCACCCTGGTGATCGCCTTCGTGGTCGCGCTGATCGGCAACGCATTCATACCCATCCTCATCCTGTACATCGAGGACTACGTGGTCCAGATAGAGGGAGCGGCACCCTACGTGATCTTCACGTACATCCTCACCGCAGCCATCTCCGTCCCTTTCTGGACACGCCTCTCGCGTCGGATCGGCAAGAAGAAGACCTGGTCTCGCGCTCTGATACTCGGATCCGTGGTGTTTGCGCTGGGTACGTACATCCATGAGGGCACCTGGCTGGCCTGGCTCCTGATGGCCGTGTTCGCCGGGTTCGCATACGGATGCACCATCGCCATGGCTCCCTCGATGATGGCTGACGTGATCGATCTGGACGAGCTCCAGACCGGCAGGCGGCGGGAGGGTGCCTATTTCGGGATCTGGTCCTTCATCGACAAGTCGGCGCTGGGCCTGGCCGTGTTCGTCGGAATGTACGCTCTCGATCTGGCGGGATACGTTCCCAATGTAGACCAGACGCCCCGGGTGATCTGGACGATCAAGACCCTCTACTTCATCATGCCCGCCATCTGCTTCGCCACCGCCTGTTACCTGCTTCGCTACTACCCCATCACCCAGCGGGAACACGAACGCATCCGGGCGGAGATCGAGGCGAAGAAGAGCGCGGGGACGGCCTAGCTCAGGAGTTTTTGGAGGTCCACCTGAGATAGCGGACCAGGTCACCGATCGAGTGCACGTCCAGCGCCTCCCGGATCAGATAGAAGACCCGGGGTGAGAAGACGCGGATCGCCTTGGCATAGGCCGCGTAGACAGTTTCGAAGGCGTCATCATTCCGATCGGCCATGACTCGACGGATCGCGTTCGAAAGCCCGGTGGCGATGTGGTCGATCACTGCCCTTCCCTTTTCCGCGCTTGCTCTCGAGGTCGGATCCTTGCCCATGGTGCCGTACCTGGTGAGGCGTTCCATCGCGGAGAGGCCGTCCGGCATCGCCGACAAATCCACCCATTCGGGCTGGATGGCCAGCATGATCGAGCTCTCCCACATGCCGGCGTGATCCCCGAAATAGTCGATGTCGGTGGCGAACCCCATCTCGGGTGTGCCCAGGGATATCGCCCTGCCCTCTCCATTGAAGCTGCGGCACGCATCCTTCAGCATCTTGATCTGGGTGGGAGGATAGTGGCCGGTCAGGAGAACGATCACCTCGAAGCCCCAGTCGGAAAGCTGCGGCAGGAGCTGGTGCACCAGAGACTCCAGGTGCTTCCGCTCGAAGTGGAAGGTAAACGGGAAGGGCATGGTGTCGAAGGCGCCATAGAAGATCGTCGGAAACACGACCCCGCCGGTCTGCTCGGCCGCCCGCTCACAGATGTGGTGCGCCTTGACGCCGTCGAGCCCCAGCGGTCCGTGCTCGCCGTGCCACTCGAGCGCGCCAAGCGGCACGTAGGCAATCGGTGATCTCTCGATCAGCGCTGCGACCTGCTTCGGCACGGACTCCTCGAACCGGATGAAGGTTTCGGTGCCGGCCGACTGCTTCCCGTCCACCTCGCGAACGAGCGGTTGATCTGCGACAGTCGATTCTTCTTCGAGCGAAGAGACGCGGGAGATCTCGATCAGCGCGCCCTTCTCCTCCGCACCCCTCACCCGGTCACACTTCTCCGCCAGCATCGCGCGCAGCGGTGTCGAGCCACTGCCATCACAGACGACGATCTTCTCGAAGCCCCATCCCGCGAGCTGCAGAAGGCCCTCTTCGACCACGTGCACCATGGGCGCCGGGTCGAATTCGAAGGTGAATGGCAGGCTGCCAGTGCCGAAGCCTCGCCAGCAGAGCGGAGGAAACACCACACCTCCAGTCCGCGCGGCCGCTTCCTCACAGGCCCGGCGTGCCCGGATCCCGGCCTGACCCAGGGGTACCCCTTCACCCTCCCAACCGAGTGGCCCGATCGGAAGGTATGCCGTCGGTGTCTCGGCGAGCATCGCCCGGAGGGCCGCAGGTCTCGACTCCTCGTACCGGATGTATCTCATCGCCTGGCTCGTGTCGCCTCCGGCCGCCTGCTACTCCTCGATCTCCACCACGTCGGAGCCCTCGCGAAGCCATCTCACGGGCCTGTACTCGCGCGGCACGATTCCGTCCTGCTTGAAGGCGGGCCAGCCCAGGACCAGCGTCGTGATCACCCGCCAATTCGGCTCGAGGGGGATCTTGTCCGCAATGGCCGGAACCCCGGAAACCAGGAACCCGTTCCAGCAGGCCCGGATGCCGAGAGAATTGGCCACCAGGTTCATGTTCTCGCCGCAGATTCCTATGTTCAGCTCTGGACCCGAGATGGCGCGCGAATCGCCAGCCAGCAGGATCACGCAGGGCGCGTTCAGCGAAGCGAGCATCTCTCTCCTGACGATGGTGCCGACGCCGCCCCAGAGAGCCCGCGGCTCGAACGCATAGGGCGTGGTTTCAGCGATGGGCGCCATGCTCTTGACCAGTTCGTCGTCCTGGTAGGCGGCCCAGAGGCCATTCATCATGGTCCAGATCGACTCGTCCATCTTGGCGATCAACGCCCTGTCGGTAATGACGATGAACTCCCAGGGCTGGCAGTTTCCGGCGCTCGGGGCGAATCGACCGGCCTCGAGCACCCGCCTGATGAGATGATCGGGAACCGGCTCGTCTGTGAAGTTTCGGACACTCCGCCGCTCGAGAACAGCGCGCTCGACGGTGTTCCATTCGTCGAGATTTCCCTCTTTGTCGCGGGGCGGCAGCGGCATCTTGACCGGCAGAGGATGGGGCTCCGTGGCCCAGAACCCGCCGGTCACGCGGTAGTTCTCGACGATGGAGATCGCGTCCGTCGGACACGCCACCATGCAGTTGCCACAGCTGAAGCAGATGTAGTCGTCCCTCAGCTTGGGGTACCCACCCTCTTCCATGTGCCAGCATTTGAAGGGGCAGTTGTCCACACACAGCCCACAGCTGGTGCAGCGGTCCGCGTCCACATTCATGACTCCCCGGTGGACTTCCTTGGGCCGTACGATGTCCCTGAACTGGTCAGAATCCATGGCATGCTTCCCCTTGGGTCTGTGCACCGCGAACCTGCGGCGCTCTCGCCACCCCAGCTGGTGAAAATGGTGAAAAGTACGGGCTAGGGATAGAACGCCGGACGGCGCAGCCCGAGTCCCTCGTCCAGACCGAACATGACGTTCATGTTCTGCAGCGCCGAGCCGGCCTGGCCCTTCATCAGGTTGTCGATGTGCGAGACCACGATCATCCGCCCGGTGCGCGCGTCGACGTTGATCGACAGAACGCAGAGGTTGGAGCCGCGCACGTCGTTGTTCGAGGTGGGAGTTCCCGGCGGCTCGACGCGCACGAAGACCGATCCCCCGTAGAAGTCCACATACGCCTCGTAGAGCTGCTCGGCTGTCGTGGATGAGTCGGCCAATTGGCCGTAGACCGTCGTCATGATCCCGCGGCAGAGCGGGACGACCTGCGTCGTCAGGGTCACCCGCAGCTCGACGCCGGCCAATCTGGAGAGCTCCCGTTCCACCTCGAAATTGTGCTGATGCGCTGCGATCTTGTAGGCGTTCATGTTCTCGTAGCGCAGCGGATAGTGGAACGTCTGCGCCGCCTTGATTCCGGCGCCGGAGACCCCCGTCTTGGCGTCGCATATGATGGTGTCCAGATCGATCAGGCCATCCCGCACCGCCGGCGCCGCGCCCAGGATTGCCGAAACGGCGAAGCACCCCGGGTTGCCCACCAGGGATGCCTCCGCGATCGCGTCCCGATGCAGCTCCGTCAGGCCGTAGACCGACCGGGGCAGCAGCCCGGCGGCCGCATGGTCCGGACCGCGGCCGATCCGCTCGGCGTAGCTCGCATAGGCCTCGGCGCTGTCGAAGCGGAAGTCGCCGCTGTAGTCGATCATCCGAGCGCCGGCCCCGAGGCAGGCCTCGGCCTGGGTCATCCCGACCCCATCAGGGGTGGCGGTGAAGGCCAGGTCGATCGATCCATCCCAGGGCGCGTCTTCGGGGGCCGAAACCGGCAGGTCGCAGATGCCCTTCAGGTGAGTGTGCTGGGCACTGATGGGCAAGCCTGCTCCCTGGAGATCAACCAGGGAGACGATCTCGGCCCCGGGATGCGCAATCAGCAGTTCTGTGATGTTGGCGCCGCCAAATCCGGCGGCGCCAATCACTCGAGCTCGAATCACCGCGAACCTCCGTCGTGGTTTTCGTTTCTTCCCGAGCCCCTTCGAGACTGCCGCACTCGAGCCCCGGAGGCAGCCTCGAAGTTCTCGGAACTACTGGATGTTACAGCACTTTTCCGGAATGCGGGACCCGTCACCCTCGCGTATCGTCGGTGGCGACGCGATCGAGCCTTCGACTCCGAGGAAGACGTCATCAGGAACCGTGAAGAGTGCTTCAACACCGGGACACTGCTCTCGCCGGCATTCATGAAGCGGCACGGCCGGACCGGAAATCGGGGTTAATTCGCCACGATTCTTGCAGAAGCAGCGCTTCCAGGGGTAGGATACTGGTTCGCAGACAGTGAGGCTTGGGGGGAAATGCCGTTGAAGAAAGCTCTTCCTGCCCCCCTTCTGGGGGCAGGGCTGGTGGTTTTCCTCGCGCTGATCTCCCTGGACCTGCTCGGGAGCTCCGTCGCATCGGGTGCGGCGTTCACCGTCGACTCCAGTGCGGACGCAAGGGACGCGACGCCCGGGGATGGCATCTGCGCCACCTCGGCCGGTGTCTGCACCCTGCGCGCCGCGATCCAGGAGACGAATGCCCTCGCGGGAGAGGACGCCATCGAGGTGCCCGCCGGCGACTATGTCTTGACGATCCCGGGCTCCGACGAAGACTCCGCGTGCACGGGCGACCTCGACATTTCAGACGACCTCATCCTCACGGGCGCCGGACTGGGCCAGACCATCATCGATGCTGCTGGTCTGGATCGCGTGATCGACGTGCCCTGGCCCGACGAGGGCCGCTCGTTTCTGAGAGTCGAGCTCGCAGGCATTACCGTGACGGGCGGAGAAGCGGAATGGGGCGGTGGGATCAGCGCTGACTCGGCGGAGCTCTCGATCCTCGAATCGGCGGTGGACGAGAACCACGGTAGCGGTATCGACGCGTTCGACGTGGATCTCCTGGTTTCAAGGAGTGTTCTCGAAGGGAACAGCTCCGAGTACTCTGGAGGAGGAATTCACGCCGATTTCTTCAACAACGTCACGATCGAAGACAGTACGATCAAGCGCAATCATTCCGCCCTGGGCGGCGGCGGTATCGCCACTGGGCTCAGCGATGTCACCATCCGCGACAGCACAGTCACCAGGAACAGCGCCAGATTCACCGGCGGACTCGCCATCGGCGACACGGGAAGCTTCCTCGTCGAGCGGACGACCATCAGCAACAACAGCTCCCAGGAAGGAACCGGGGGCTTCGGGGTATCCGAAGCAAGCGGCGTGATTTCGGCCAGCACCGTCGCGGGGAACAAGAGCGACTCCGGCACCGGCGGAATCCACTTCGGGTATTCGAGTGGCGCGACCATCAAGGACACCACGATCAGCGGAAACACTGGCGTGGAGGCGGGTGGCGTCGGGGTCGGCGCCTCTGAGTTCGACTCCAATTCGATTTCGTTCTCGAACAGCACGATCGTCGACAACTCAGCGAATCGGGGCGCGGGGATTGCCGGTACCGGCTGGCTGCCGCTGGTGGACGTCCAGAACTCGATCCTGGCGATGAACAGCACCTCTCTCGGGGGACCCGACTGTATCGTGGAGTCGTTGGAAGGAGTGCCGCTCTTCTCCGGCGGACACAACATTCTGGGCGATTCCACCGACTGCAGCTTTGAATCGAGCACGGGCGACCAGGTAGGTACCGCCGACAGCCCGATCGATCCGCGGATCGGCCCTCTTGCCAACAACGGCGGTGCCACGAAGACCCATGCATTGCTCGCAGGCAGTCCCGCCATCGATGCGGGCAGCCCCGATGCCCCAGGGAGCACCGAGGGGGCGTGCGAGTCCGTGGATCAGCGGGGGATGCAACGACCGCTCGACGGCGACGGAGACGGGGTCGCCCTCTGCGACATCGGGGCCTTCGAGCGCGCCCGGCTCGCCCTGATCGACATCAGGCCTCGCACTGATTGGAATGTGATCAATCTGATCAAACCTCGTCTCGTCCCGGTGGCCATCCTCGGCTCGCCGACCTTCGACGTGGCCGACGTGGACGTGAACACCTTGGCCTTTGGCCCCAGGGGCGCTTCGCCTGCCTTCACCCGCGCCAAACGTCGGATGTCCCGGCTGAGTCACCGCGACGTGAACCGCGACGGCAAGAAGGATCTGATCTCGATCTACCGCACCACGCAGGCGGGGATCGCGTTCGGTGATACGGAGGCCTGCCTCACCGGCAAAACTCTCGACGGTACGCCCTTCAAAGGTTGCGACGACATCACCACCGAGCCGAGCTGTGGACTCGGCGCCGAGCTAGCGCTTCTGGTTCCGCCGCTGGTCTGGCTGTGGGGGCGGCGGCCACGTCAGACGCTGTAGGGAATCTTTCTCAGTATTTTCCGTAGCGAAAAGCCCCCGTATTCTTTGGTCGACCTTCGCGGCGCAGCAGCTGGTGAGCTTGTGCTACCCGATCTCCATGCGCGCGCTCGTCCTCGCAGCCGGCTGGGCGACTCGCCTCGGGGCCCTGGCGGCGGACCGTCCGAAGCACCTGCTGCCGGTGGGGGAGACGACGCCCCTCGACGTGGTCGTGGACCGGCTGGATGCCGTCTCGCGCGTGGAGGCCATCGACGTGCTCACCCACGAGGCGTTCCTCGCCGTCTTCGAGAGCTGGGCCGCGGACCGGACCACCCGGGCGCGGCTTCGGGTCTGGGGCAACGGGACGGTGCGCTTCGAGGAGCGGCGAGGGGCCGTGGGCGATCTTCATCACTACCTCGAGCGGAGCGGCATCCGCACCGACCTCCTGGTGCTCGGTGGCGATCAGCTCTTCGATGACTCGCTCGAGGCCATGGCGGAGACCTCGAGCCGCGAGCCCGCATTGGCGGTCCACGACGTGGGTACGGCCGAGCGGGTGAGCCGGCTCGCGAGCGTGGAACTCGACGCGGAGGGCTACGTGCGCCGGCTGGTGGAGAAGGATCCCAACCCGTCGACCACCCTCGCGGCGCCCGCGATCTATGGCCTTCCGGCGCGCCTTCTCGGCGAGATCGCGCGCTATCTCGAGACCGAGGACCGGTCCGACAATCTGGGATACCTGGCCGAGTGGCTGGTGGAGCGCCACCGCGTGCGCGGCGTCCGGCTGGGCGGCCGCTGGATCGACGTGGGCAGCCTCGACGAGTACGACCGGGCCCGCCGCGTGTTCGGGGGCGAGGAGCCGGAGCGCGTTCCGTGAGAGAGCACTGCCTCCCGGTGAGACACGCAGGCTAGGCGATCGCCAGCACCCGGGCGGGGTTCTCGACGCAGAGCTTCTGGATCTCCTCCTTGCCGAAGCCCGCACGATCCATCATCGGGATCACGTTCTCCAGGATGTGCGTGTAGCTCTCGCCCCCGTAGCGGGTGAGGTGAATCTTGGTGCAGATGTCCTGCGACACGAGAAGCCGATCGCCGAAACCCGCATCGATCAAGGCGCGCAGATAGGCGATGCGCGTGGCGTCGTTGGGCATGTCGATCGGGGCAATCGGATAGAAGCTCGACTCCTGGCCGAAGAGATCGAACTCCAGGTAGCAGCCCGTCGTCGCCAGCTCGCGCATCGGAGCGAGATCGAAGAGCGTGCGGTCGATGTGGCTCATGATCACCCGCTCCGGATCTCCGCCAGCTTCACTGAGGATTCGGAGCGCTTCACGGGGCCCGTCCAGATCGCGCGGGGGATGGACCAGAACAGCCGCACCGGTCTTCCGCTGCGCAGCCGCCGCGGCGCGCAGCACCTTCTCCTCGGCGGCCTTGATCGGGTGCCCGAGACCGATCTCGCCGATGATTCCCGAGCGCACGCCGCTTCCGTCGACCCCTTCCAGGAGATCCCCCGCAATGCGGTCCGCGATGGCTTCCTCGGCAGCTGTCTCGAGCTCCGGCGGGTGATACACCGCTTCGTAGTAGCCCGACCCCATCACCACGTGCACGCCGGTCTCCTGGGAAATCCGGAGCAGCCCTCCCGGATCGCGACCGATATCGCTGCAGGTGGCTTCCACGAGCGTCCCACCGCCGGCGTCGCGATAGCGGCGCATCTCGTCGATCGCATCCTCGATGCTGTCCAGGCGCAGGTTCTCCGGATTGCTGGTCCAGTTGCGGCGCAAGTGGCCGAGCGTCTCCAACCGGATCGGCTCACCGGGCGCCTCGCGAAAAGGCCCTGGAAGCAGATTGACCAGCAGGTGCTCGTGCGGTTGCACGTGACCCAGCTTCCCGGGCTCGACCAGGCCCTGCACCGTCTGAACCTTTCCCGATTGCTCACCCATGCGCACCTCCCGAGTGCCCGATTCTCGCAAAATCACGGCCATGTATCGAGACGCCTTCTCAGCCCGCGACTGTCGCGGAACGGAGGCGACATCGCCGGAGTCGAGCAGCCGGTTCTTGGGTTCTTCCCCGACCGAACCGTCACCAACGTCGATGAATCCAAGCAGGCGATGACGCTGGAAGACCTTCTCACCATGAGAAACGGATTCGCCTGCTACTCGGGGAGTAACGAGATCGGCAACATCAACAGCTGGATCATCGAGATGACCTTCGAGGGCGACGAAGTCCGCCTCTCGATGAAGGACGCCACCGGCCTCGGCGGCGCGACCTTCGGCGTTCGCTCGAAGGAATGAGAGCGGCGAATTCCAGAGAGAAGCGATAGGATCATTCTGCCTCATCCGTTCCGAGAAGCGAGGAGGAATCCGATGGCGGAACCGACCCTGTTGGACAGGACATTCAGCATCATCATGAATCGCATGGTGGAAACGGGGCAGGCGCCACATTTCACGGAGATCGCAGCCGAGCTCGGCGTGTCGCCCAAGGAAGGCCGGGCAGCGCTGCAGAAGCTCTTTGCGGTCCGCGGTCTTCCCGGCTGGCTCTACCCGAAGACCGACACCGTCGTATCCTTCGCCCCCTTCAACAACCTCCCGACCCAGTACCGGTTGACCATCGACGGACAGCAGAAGTGGTTTGGCCAGTGAGCGTTCGAGTCGCTGGCGGTCTGCTGGCTCTTTCCCGGTAAGACAGTACGAATCGACTCCCCGTGCCTCGATTGCGGCGAGCCCATCCGGGTCGAGGTGAAGGACGGACAGATCGAGGTCGAGGAGCCGAAGGGGCTGATCGGCTATGTCTCGGTCCCGATCGGAAGGTGGATGTTCGCCATCCCCTACTCGTGAAGCACGATGAACTTCTTCCGGTCGGAAGAACATCTGCGCAACTGGGAGGGTTTCGAAGAGAAGCGAAAGGGCGGGATCATCTCCCTCCACTCCTTGATGGAGCTCTTCTCCGCCCCCTACTTCAGGAACCGAGGAAGGCCGGACTACGTCTCGCACATGAGCGAGTACATGCCCGGCTTTCTCGGCAAGCTCGACGATCTCCCGGAGGCCGGCAATCACTGGCAGATGCGACCACTCGAGAAGCTCGGTTTCTCGCTCGCATTGAAGCTCGGGTTGATGTAGGAGCGTTCACCTGCCCGGCGTATACCAGATCGGCGAGGTCTAGGCGCGGTCTTGGAGGGTCGCCGGTACCTGCTTCGGGCATCTTCAGGGGAGAGGTTCGGGCGTTGTCTCGCTTGGTTCACTCGGCTCGCCGCGGCCGCCAACACCTCCGCCTCCAGGACCTGGGAGGCGGGGTCGCTCGCTGCTTCCGCACCCTGCACCCGGGCCTGAGCCATCACCTGCCCCTGCAGTCGGTCGCTTCGCTTCCGAGTCCGGAGAAGGTTTACGGAGTTGTTCACCGAGGCTCGGTCGAGGTAGCTCCAGAGGCTCGCCGAGCCGCGGTAGGCCGCCCGGGGGAGCCCAGGAAGAGGTTCTGCACCACGTCTTCGGCGTCGGAACGGTTGCCGACGATGCGGTAGGCCACCGCCTCGAGCCGCGACCGGTATCTCTCGTACACCTCCTCGAAGGCTCCCGGATCGCCTCTCAGCCAGCGCCGATCCAGCTCGGCGCTGGCCATCCTCGCGCCCATCGTGTCGCTCATCGATCCACTCACAGCCAACCCTCCAGATCTTTCTGGTGATCCCATCTCACCGACCGCCGAGCCGGCCGGTGGTCAGGCAGCTGCGAACTCCACGGCGACGAAGTGCGTCTCACCACGGTGTTGCACCAGGAGCAGGACCGCGGATCGCTCCCGCTTCGCGGCCTCCTTCACCTTGGCGACCACTTCGTCCGGAGACTCGACCGGCTCCTGGCCCACCATCTGGATGACGCTGCCGACACGGATCCCCGCTCTCGCCGCCGGACTGCCTCGTTCGACGCCCGCCACCAGAACGCCGACGCTCTCCTTGGAGACGCCATAACGCTCGCGTGCCTCCGAGGTCAGCTCGGCGAGATGGATTCCCAGCTTTGCCGAGTCCGGCACCGAATCGCCGCCGGCGAGTGCGACCTCGACCTCATCGCTCGGCATCCGGCCGATCTCGACTTCGAGCTTGCGCGCCTTGCCCTGGCGCTGCACCTCGAAGGTCGCCTCGCTGCCGGCCCTGGCTTTCGCCACCCGCTTCGGCAGGTCCTTGAAGTCGTCCAGGTCTTCGCCGTTCATTCGAACGATGACATCTCCGGCCTTGATCCCGGCTCGATCGGCGGGGCTGTCGGGTACGACGCTCGCCACCAGGGCACCCTGCTGCTCCTTCAACCCCAGGCTTTCGGCGACGATCTCCGTTACGGGTTGGATCTGCACGCCCAGCCAGCCACGCGCCACACTGCCCTCCGCCCGGAGCTGCGCGATGATGTCCTTGGCCATGGTCGAGGGAATCGCAAATCCGATGCCCACGTTGCCGCCGCTCGGTGAGTAGATCGCCGTATTGATCCCGATCACGCGCCCCTCGGCGTCGAACAAGGGACCGCCCGAGTTGCCGCGGTTGATCGGCGCGTCGATCTGCAGGAAGTCATCGAACGGGCCCGACTGAATGTCACGGCCGCGCGCAGAGATGATGCCTGCGGTAACCGTTCCTCCCAGACCGAATGGGTTGCCCACTGCGACGACCCAATCCCCGACCTTCGCGTGATCCGAGTCACCGAGTTCGACATGGGGCAAGGACTCGTCCGCCTCGACCTCGAGCAAGGCGAGGTCCGTCTTGGGGTCACGCCCCTTGACCTTGGCCGAGTAACGGGTGCCGTCCACCATGATCACTTCGATCTCGTCCGCATGCTCGATCACGTGATTGTTGGTCACCACGTGACCGTCTGCGGAGATGATGAAGCCCGATCCCGCAGCCTGGAATTCGCGCTCGACGCCACCACCACCGGGCTGGCCCGGGTGACCTTCGAAGAAATGCCGGTAGAAGTCACCGAATGGTGAACCTTCGGGAAGCCCGGGCATTCCAAATTGGTGATCCGGGACGCCGGCGACGGCCCTGGTCGTACCCTTGGTAGAGATGTTGACCACGGCCGGCTTCACGAGCTCGACCAGTCCCGAGAAGCTCGAAGGTCCGTGCCCCCAGGTGTCTCCATTCGACGACGAAGCCTGCGGCATCGCCGCCGCATCCGGCGCGCCCACCACCTGCCCGCCAGACAAGCCGGCCCCAGCCAGCAGGGCAGCGGCGAATGTGCTCGCGATCATCGTGCGTCCCAAGCGACGCGTTCGATTGGCTCCCATCTCTCGTTCCTCCTGCTCTTTTCGAGACATGCACTCGCGCAGCCACCCGCGCTGAGCTCGGACGCAGTCGAATATATGGGCGCAGTGGTTACGAGCGGGTTTCCACAAGATTACGTTTTGGTAATGTTGGAGCCGGCGTCGGCACGGGGGCCTCCAACGGAGCCAAACGGAGCTCACCTGGCACAGATGCGGGCACTGGTCGTCGAAGATGATCGCGAGGTGGCAGCCTACCTCCTCAAGGGGCTGAAGGAGCACGGCTATACGGTCGACCACGCCGAGGACGGGAAGAACGGCTTGTTTCTCGCCACCAGCGAGGACTACGACGTGATCGTCGTCGATCGCATGCTGCCCGAGTTCGACGGCCTCGCGATCGTGAAGAGCGTGCGGGCTGCGGGCAAGACCACACCGATGCTGATCTTGAGCGCCCTCGGTGAGGTCCACGACCGCGTCGAAGGATTGCGGGCCGGCGGTGATGATTATCTCACCAAGCCCTTTGCCTTCACGGAGCTGCTGGCGCGGCTCGAGGCCCTGGTGCGCCGGGCCACGGTTTCGCCGACCACCGAGACCGAGCTCCGTGTCGGCGACCTCGAGCTCGATCTCCTCTCACGATCGGCAAAGCGCGCCGGGAAGGTGGTCGAGCTACAGCCGCGCGAGTTCCGGTTGCTCGAATATCTGATGCGCAATGCGGGCCAGGTCATCACACGCACCATGTTGCTCGAACACGTCTGGGACTACCATTTCGATCCGCAGACCAACGTGATCGACGTGCACATCAGTCGCCTGCGCGGCAAGATCGACAAGGGTCACGAGAGTCCGCTGCTGCACACGGTGCGCGGGGCAGGGTACAGGCTCAGTGAAGCCCAGTGAGCTGCTGCGGACATCCACCTTTCGACTCGCCCTTCTCTACATGGCGCTCTTCGCCGGATCGGCGCTGCTGCTGCTTGGCTTCATCTACTGGTCGACGGTGGCCTTCATGGCGAACCAGACCGATGCCACCATCGAAGCAGAGATCGTCGGGCTGGCAGAGCAATACCGCGAACGCGGGCTGAACGGCCTGGTAGGGACCATTGCGGAGCGCCTGGAACGCGATCCGGAGAGTTCCTCGGTGTATCTGTTGGCCTCGCCGAGTTACACACCGTTGGCGGG
Organism: uncultured delta proteobacterium; assembly: GCA_963766175.1. GTDB lineage: Bacteria > Myxococcota_A > UBA9160 > UBA9160 > UBA6930 > CAVXZE01. The sequence continues at coordinate 119,289 of CAVXZE010000009.1, read as the reverse complement.
CAACCTGACCGGATGGCCGGACGTCGGACCCACCCAGGCCGGCTGGCTGACCTTTGAATTCAAGGACCCGCGCGCGGGCGGGCGCGTCTTTCACGCGCGGGCACGACCCTTCATCCTGGAGGGCGGTCTGCACCTGCTGGTGGGGCGGGATACGCGCGAGCTCAAGGCCACCCAGCAGCTGATCGTCCGCGCCCTGCTCTGGGGGCTGGCCATCACGGTCGCCTTGGCCCTGGTAGGCGGTATCACCATGAGCCGCAGCACGGTGCGACGCATCGAAGAGATCAACCAGACCAGCCGCGAGATCATGAGCGGCGACCTCTCCCGGCGGGTACCCACCACCGGAACCGCCGATGATTTCGATCAGCTCGCCGCAAACCTCAACGCCATGTTGGATGAGATCGAGCGACTGATGGGGGGCGTTCGCCAGGTCTCCGACAATGTCGCGCATGATCTGCGGACGCCGCTCACGCGCTTGCGAAATCGCCTCGAACAGCTGCGCTCCGAGCTGGGGGACACCAGCCCCCACAAAGAGCACGTGGAACGCAGTATCGCGGATGCCGACCAGCTCCTGTCCACCTTCGGCGCGCTGCTGCGGATTGCGCGCATCGAGGCCGGGGGCCACCGACCGGATCGGGTGCCGGTCGACCTGGGCACATTGGTGCAGGACGCCGCCGAGCTCTACGAGGCGCTCGCCGAAGAGAAGCGATTGAACGTCGACGCCTCGCTTGCGAGCTCAGCAACCATCCAAGGCGATCGCGACCTGCTCTTCCAGGCGGTCACCAACCTCCTCGACAACGCCGTCAAGTACACCCCGGAAGGAGGCCGGGTAGCGCTGGAGGTGAAGCGAACTGAAGATGCGGTCGATGTCACCGTCTCGGATAGCGGCTCAGGCATTCCCGCCGAAGAACGTGACAAGGTCTTGCAGCGCTTCTACCGCCTGGAGCGCAGCCGGAGAGCTCCGGGGAGCGGGCTGGGATTGAGTCTGGTCGCCGCCGTGGCACGGATGCACCACGCGGCGCTCCTCCTGGAGGACAACGCACCCGGGCTCAAGGCCACCTTGCGTTTCCTTGCCAGACCGGTTCAGTCCGCAGGAAGCCGGGCGAGCAGGGCAGCGTGAGGTGCCGCGATCCAGGCTAGGAAGAAATCGGCGGGACGTTGGGCGGCGACGGCTCTCCCCGGAAGAGTCTCCTGGCGAATCGTTTGACGGTGTCTCCAAAGTCGTCGAGAGTCAGGTAGAAGACCGGTACCACGACGAGTGTGAGAAGCATCGAGCTGAACATGCCAGCTGCCGTGGCGATCGCCATGGGCTGTCGCGTCTCCGAGCCGGGTCCAAAGCCGATGGCTGCGGGGAGCACGCCGAAGATCATCGAGATGGCGGTCATCAGCACGGGGCGCATCCGGATCGGCGCGGCCGTCCGCATGGCTTCGACCTTGTCCAGCCCCTCCGCGCGGAGCTGGTTGGCGTAGTCGACCAGCAGGATCGAGTTCTTGGTCACCAGACCGAACAGCAGCACGATCCCTATCATGCTGAACAGGTTGATGCTCATCCCGGTGACGAGCAGCCCACCGAGCGCCCCGACCATCGCGAGTGGGAGCGCCAGCATGACCGTGAGGGGGTGAATGAAGCTCTCGAACTGCGCGGCGAGCAGCATATAGATGACCACCACCGACAGAAGGATCATCAACCCGAACTCGGAGAGGCTCCTACCCAGCTCTTCCGCCTCACCCGAGAAGGCCAGCGTCACTCCCTCCGGGAGGATCCGATCCGCGATCTCGCGAGCGTCGGCGATGGCGCGCCCCAGCTCCTTCCCCTGGAGGTTCCCGTAGATGGAGACACTCCGCTGACGATCCGCCCGCGTGATCTGGGACGGCGCCGCGCCCTTCTCGATCTCTACCAGGTTCCGCAGCTCTACGAGCTCTCCATCGCCCGCACGCACGTAGAGTCGATCGATCGATTCCGGCTCGGAGCGGTCCTGCTCTCGAAGACGCACGCGGATGTCGTAGCGGTGCCCCCCTTCCTTGAAGGTCGCCACGTCCATTCCACCGATCATCGCCTGGATCACCGTACTGAGGGACGTCGCATCGACACCGAGCTCCGCCGCCTTCTCCCGGTTCGGCAGCACACGCACCTCGGGAAGACCGAGCTTCAAGCTCTTGTCCAGGTCTACGATGCCCCCCCTCTCCTCCAGCTCGCGTATCATGGTGTCGGCGAGGGCGTCCAGATCGAGCAGCGAGAGATTTCCCTTGAGATCCAGGGAAAAATCCGCCCCCATGCTTCCGCTCCCAGCCATCGTGGACAAGTCGAAGACGCGAACTCTCTGGCCGGGGATCTCTCCCAGTGCCTCGCGCGCTGCCACGATGAGTTCCTGCGCTGTGCGCTCCCGCTCATTCCGGCTCTTCAACACGGCGAACATGAGCCCACGGTTCGTTTCCCCACCGCTCGAGTCCCCTCCACCCCCGACCGCTGAAAACAGGCCCGCGAGCTCCGGCTGCCGGAGCATCCAGCGCTCGTTCATGTCCATGATTTCCCCGGTGGCTCCGAGGCTGGTACCCGGGGGCGTCTCGACCCGGATCAGCATTCGCCCCTGATCCTCTGGCGGGAAGAACTCGCGCGGCAGCAGCCACGCAAACCAGAGCGCGGCAAACAGGGAGAGAACCGCAACCCCGAGCGTCGCCCGACGGTGAGCGAGGGCCCAGTAGAGCATCCGCCGGTAGCTTCTCTCGAGCCACGCGAAGGACAGCTCCAGGCGGTGATAGATGCTGCCGTGGGCGCGCTCGGCGGGTGGCGGCATGCGCGCGGCCAGCATCGGTGTGAGCGTCAGTGCGACGAACAGCGAGATCACCACCGCGCTCGCGACCGTCAGTCCGAACTCCTTCAAGAAGTTCCCGATGATCCCGCTCACGGCGGCGACGGGGAGGAACACCGCCGCGATCGACGAGTCCGCAGCGATTGCGGCGAAGGTGACCTGTCGCGTGCCTTTGGAAGCGGCTTCGAAAGGCGTCTCTCCACCTTCGCGCCGTCGCTCGATGTTCTCGATCACCACGATCGCATCATCGATGACGACCCCTACGACCAGGGCCATGGCCAGCAGCGTCATCACGTTGAGTGTGAACCCCAGGACCCAGATGACCCCGAAGGTGGCAACGAGCGACAACGGGATCGCGAGGCCGACGATGATGGTCGGCCGGGTGCGGCGCAGGAATACGAACACCGTCAGGGTGGCCAGCAGGGCACCAAAGAACAGGGCGAACTGGGTCTCGGCGACCGCATCGCGGATGGCCAGGGAGAAGTCGATGAGGCCTTCTCCAGTCGGGAAGGACAAGCCCGCCGGCATGGTCTCCTGGATCCGGGCCAGGCGTCGCCGCGCCTCGTCGGCGATCGCCACGGTATTCGCGCCGGGCTGCTTCAGCAGCCCGATGCACACCGTCGGCTTGCCGTTGTAGCGCGCCAGGGTGCGTGGATCTTCCGCGCCGTCTTCCACCCAGGCCACGTCCCCCAGGTAGACAGGTGTGCCATCGACATGGGTGATGACCAGACGTTCGAGCTCCTTCACCGACTTGAACTCGGCGTCGGTCTTGACGGTGTACTCGACCATGCGGCTCTCGATGCGGCCGCTGGGGATCTCGACGTGCTCGCTGCGAATCGCCCTCAGCACGTCGGTGGCGGCGAGCCCCCGGGCGCTGAGCTCTTCACCGTCGAGCCAGATTCGGATGGCGCGCTCCCGCGGTCCGAAGAGCCAGGTGGCTCCGACACCCGAGATCGTCTCCATGTAGGGTTTGACGTTGTGCTTGACGAACTCTGTCGATTCGACGATCGGGCGGTTGGTGATCAGCGGAGCCCAGAGGATCGGGTGGTCAGTGGGATTGTGCTTGTTGATCACGGGAGGCTCGAGCTCGCGGGGCAGCTCGTATCGCGCGAGAATCAGCTTGTCTCGAACGTCCTGCGAAACGGCGTCGATTTCGCGATCGAGGTTGAATTCGATTTCGACCCGGGAGATGCCGTGTGAGGTTCTCGACCGGAGTGAACGCAGCCCGGCAATGGTGTTGACGTACTCCTCGATGACCTCGGTGACGTCTTCCTCCATGACCTCGGGGCTGGCCCCCTCGAGGATGGACGAGATTTCCACCACGGGGAATTCCATGCTCGGAAACTGGTCGACGCCCAGGCGGCTGTAGCCGAGCACGCCGAAGACGACGAGCGCCGCCATCATCATCCAGGTCAGGACAGGGCGACGTATGGCGACGTCGGAAAGGCTCACTCGGCGGACTCCGTCGCAGACTTCCCCTCTGCCACCTGGGGCACCGACGGACTTCCGTCCGGGTTGCGCCCGGCGACGAGAGCACCGTCGATAAGGTCCTGGTGGCCCCTTGTGACGACGAGTTCTCCGCCCTCCAGCCCCTCCACGATCTCGACAGCACCATCGAGGTGGACCCCGGTTTCGATGATCCGACGCTCGACGCGATTGCCATCGGCGAGCAGGAAGACCACCTCCTCATCCGAGCGGTACAGGATTGCCTCCTCCGGAATCATCGGAACGTCGCTGCGTCGGTCGACTCCGAGGTCCACACGCGCAAAGAGTCCCGGCCGGAGGTGCCGGTCCGGGTTGGGAAGGATTGCCTTGAGCCGAAGGGTCCGGGTGCGAACATCGATGGTGGGAGAGACCAGTGTCACCACGGCACGGAACGACTGGTCCGGAAACGGGGCGACACGGACGGCGATCTCGGAGTTCAGCGCGACCCGGCTCGAGTCCTTCTCCGCCACCGAGAACTCCACTTCGAGGGGATCGAGGGCAACCAGTTCGAAGAGGCCCTGCCCGACGTTCACGAATTCCCCGACGCTGACGGAGCGCGTCGCGATGAGTCCTGCGAAGGGCGCGCTGACGCTGGCGTCGCGAAGAGCCCGCTCGGCGATCCCGAGATGAGAGCGCGCGGCGGCCAGACGAGCGTGGGCGAGCTTGATCTCCGTCTCGACGCGATCGAGCTGTGCCTGTGATGCAACCTGCTTGCTGCGAAGCTCTCGGATGCGATTCTCTTCCCGCTTCTGCTCGAACAGCGCGGCGTCCGCCTCCAACAGGCGGGCGCGCGCATCTTCGACCTCGAGCTTCCGGCGCTCGGGATCGATCTCGAGTACCACCGCCCCCGCGTCGGCCTGATCGCCCTCGAGGAGCAGGATCTCGGTGATTCGGCCGGGCACCTCGGCGGCGATCTGGGCCTCGTACTGGGCCACGAGCTGACCGGACGCCTCGATGTGGTGTTCTACCTCCCGAAGCTCCACCGGGGCCAGAACGACCGGCGTCGCTGGGTCGGGCAGCGCCTGCTCCCCACCGCTGCACGCCAACGCGAACACCACGAGCGCGAGCAGGACCGAGCCACATTCCCTGGACCTGTTCACGCGCGAGCCCTCCTGTCTCTCCCGGAAAACCGATTCTCGCGGAATCGCGGCCAACTATCGAGCCGCGCTGCACGCCGGGGGCGCGGCGTGCGTGCAGCCGCTGGAGCACGGCCGAAGCAGCCGGAGCGAGCTGGAGCTAGATCGTTTGCGCCACTCTGCCCAGTGGAAACCCCCGTCCTATCTGTCTGATTCTATTGATAAATACCCAGAGAACAGCGTGCTGCATAAACCTTGGGTTGACACTTGGACGATTGTAGTTACAATAGACACTAATCATGGCCTACCTGGTCCGCCGCAGCCCCACCCGGTTCGAGATCCGGGAGAGCCACTCCACACCCAGGGGACCACGCTCCCGGGTACTCTCGAGCTTTCTCGAGACGTTGACCCGCGACGTCCTGGACCGCGCCGCCGCGCGGGCCGCGCGGCCCTTCGACGCCGCCACGCTCGTCCGTCGTGCGCGCGCCCTGGGCATCCCGGTGCTGGAGCGCTCGCGGGAGCCCGAGGCCCGAGCCCTGCTCTCGCGTCTGCGCCGGCGCGATCCCCTCGACCCCGTTCTCGCCGCGTCACTGCGACGCGCGCTCGCGCGGCTTCCCGAGGCGCCTGTTCCGGAGTCCCTGGCCGAGGTCTCGGAATGGGTCGGCGCCAGCGCCGCGGAGCGTGGCGCCGCCCTCCGCCAGCTTCTCGATCTCTACGGGCGCATCGTCCGCAGCCGACCCCCGCGGCGCCGACGCGAACGCGCGCGCTTCCCGCGCTTCTCCTCGCGGCGCGAGGCCGGCTGAACGTGGTGGCCTTCTCTCTTTCGGAGAAGGTGCTGTTGATCGAGGAGGGCTTTCGCCAGCGCCGCGTTCCCCACGCCTTCGGCGGCGCCATCGCCCTTGCCTACTACGCCACGCCGCGCGCCACCATCGACATCGACGTGAACGTCTTCATTTCCGTGGACCGCGCCGACGAGGTGCTGGGACTCCTCGAAGGGCTGGGCGCCGAGCCGCTGAGCCAGGAGGAACGGGCGCAGCTGGAGCGCGACGAGCAGGTCCGCGTCCATTGGGACGCGACGCCCGTGGATCTCTTCTTCTCCTACGACACCCTCCACGACAGCTGCCTCGAGCGACGCCAGCGCATGCCCTTCGGCGACGACGACTCGATCCACGTGCTCGCCGCCGAGGACCTGCTCGTCTTCAAGGCCCTCTTCGATCGCGACAAGGACTGGCGCGACATCGAGGAGCTGGTCTACGCGATGGCCGACGAGTTGGACATCGCGTACGCAAAGAGCTGGCTGGAACGCATCGTGGGCGAGGACGACCCTCGCTACCGGCGACTCTGCGACCTGCTCGACCGCCACGCGTGAGTCCGGCGCCCGGAGGGGTGTCAGCCAGGGAGCATGTGGACGCGGTGCCCCAGATCGGACAGCATAACGGCGGCCTGGGCGGTGGCTGGTCTCGGGCAGATGTGGAAGCCTCGGCAGAGAGGAAGCCTGACTAGAGATGATAGGGAGCGCGGAGCCAATGCCTGATCGCAAGTTCAAGATCGTCGTCCAGCAGCCCCGGGGGATTTCCTTCGACCTGGCGGACAGCGAGTACGCCATCGAGCGCGAAGTGCTCGATCCGATCGGTGCCGAGATCGTCGAGATTCCGGCCAAGTCCTCGGAAGAGTTCATCGAAGCGGCGCGCGATGCCGACGCGGTGATTGCTCGATGGCGCAGGATCACGGCCAAGATCATCCAGAAGCTCGACAAGTGCGTAGTGATCGGTCTGGGGAGCGTTGGCGCGGATACCGTGGACGTCGACGCGGCCACTGAGAAGGGGATCGTGGTCACCAACGTGCCCGACGTCTTCATCGACGAAACGGCAGACCACACCATGGCGATGTTCCTCGCGGCCCATCGCCGGCTGCTGATGATGCACTCACTGACGCAGCAAGGCCGCTGGAACGAAGGCAGGCCGTACTTTTCGGACGTTTCCCGTCTCTGGGGAGGAACCATCGGTCTCATCTCGTTCGGCAATGTCGCCAAGGCGGTCGCGCGCCGCTGCCACGCCTTTGGACTCCGTGTGATTGCCTACGATCCCTACGTGAGCGAGCTGGAGATGACAGGGGCCAATGTCGAGCCCGTGACCAGTCTGATGGAGCTTCTGCAGCGGTCGGACTACGTGTCGCTGCACGCCCCGTTGAATGACGAGACCCACCACATGCTGTCGACCGAGCACTTCAAGGCGATGAAGAGCACCGCCCTGTTCATCAACAACGGACGGGGGCCATGCGTGGACGAGGCCGCGCTCATCGAGGCTCTTCAGGATGGAGAGATCGCCGGCGCTGCCCTGGACGTGTTCGAGAAGGAGCCACTGGACACCGAGAGCCCGCTCCTTCGCATGGAGAACGTGCTCTGCAGCCCGCACATCGCCTCGGCCACGTCGCGGATGGCGCCGGAGACGCGGCGTAGGCTGGCGCGGGAGCTCGCCACGGTCCTGCAGGGCCGCTGGCCGCGCAGCGCCGTCAATCCGGCAGTGCTACCGCGCACCACACTGATTCGGTGGCAGCCCTACCCACAGATGCGCGGCCCGAACCGCTGAGCCGGCTCGACATCACGAACCTCGTCTCGGGAATGCAGGGATTGCCGACCTCCTGAATTCAGTCAGCGGAAGAGAAGAGAGAAGACATGAACGGATACTGGGGCAAGATCCTGAAGGTAGATCTCTCCACCGGCGAGATCACGGTTGAAGAGCCGCCCGAGAGCTTCTATCGCCGCTATCTCGGTGGCAGCGGTCTGGTCGGCTACTACCTGCTCAAAGAAGTGCCCAAAGGAGCGGATCCGCTGGGGCCGGAGAACGTCTTGATCTTCGCGGCGGGCCCGGTCACCGGAGTTCCCATCGCCGGAGCTGGCCGAAACACCATGGGCGCAAAGTCGCCGCTCACCGGCGGCTACGGAGAAGCCGACGTGGGCGGTTTCTTCGGCGCTGAGCTCAGGCACGCCGGATTCGACGCGGTGGTGATACGGGGACGGGCGGAGAGCCCCGTCTATCTGTGGGTTCACGACGGCGAGGCCGAGCTTCGCCCCGCCGGTCATCTCTGGGGTTCGAAGACGCTGGAGTGCCAGGAAGCCGTGCGCGCCGAGCTCGGCGACAAGCGGGTGCGGCTGGCCATGATCGGCCCCGGCGGAGAGAAGCTGGTGCGCTACGCGTGCGTCATGAACGACGTCACCCGGGCTGCCGGCCGAACCGGCCTGGGCGCGGTGATGGGCTCCAAGAACCTGAAGGCGGTGGCGGCGCGGGGGCGTGCGGCGGTGCCGCTGGCCGACCCGGAGCGGGTCCAGGGGCTCGCCAAGTGGATGAGCGAGCACTGGCGGGACACCCAGGAAGGGATGCGGGATCTGGGCACCCCCGGCGGTCTGGTCGCCCTCAACACCGTCGGCGCACTCCCGACGCGCAACTTTCAGGACGGGCAGTTCGAAGGCGCCGAGCGGCTCGGCGGCGTGGCGCTCCGCGACACCATCTTGGTGGACCGTCCCTCCTGCTACGCCTGCCCGATCCACTGCAAGCGTGAGGTCGAGGTCGATGACGGGGAGTACCGCATCGAACGGCCCTACGGCGGGCCCGAGTACGAGACCATCGGCGCCTTCGGATCCAACTGCGACATCGACGACCTCCGCGCGATCTCCGTGGCGAACCAGCTGTGCAACGCCTACGGCCTGGACACGATCTCAGCCGGGATGTCCGTCTCCTTCGCCATGGAGTGCTTCGAGAAGGGACTCTTGACGCTGGAGGATACCGGAGGGTTGGACCTGAGCTTCGGCAACGCCCAGGCGATGGTGGAGCTCACCCGCCGGATCGGGGAACGCGAGGGGTTGGGCGACCTGCTGGCCGAGGGGCCCACCCGGGCGGCCCAGAAGATCGGGGCCGGCGCCGAGGAGTTCGTCCTCGACGTCAAGGGACAACCGCTGCCGATGCACGAGGCCCGGACGCGGCACGGGCAGGCGTTCGGCTACGCCGTGTCCCCGACCGGAGCGGACCACATGCACAACATATGGGATGAAGGGCTGGCCAGAGATCGACTGGGGGAGGTCTGGAAGAGTCTTGGCATCTATGAGCCGGTGGCACAAACCGAACTCAATCCGCACAAGATTCGCGCCTACGCCGTCGAAACCAGCCGGAGGTGGCTCATGAACAGCGTTTCGAGCTGCGCGTTCATTCCCTGGTCCCGTGGCCAGGTAGTCGAGCTGGTCAGAGGACTCACCGGTTGGAGGACGAACCTCTACGAGCTGCTCAAAGTGGGCGAACGCTGTGTCACGATGGCGCGGGCCTTCAACATGCGCGAAGGCCTGACCCGGGACGACGACGTCCTGCCTCCGCGCCTGGCGCTGCCACACGTCAGCCGCACGCTCAACGAGAAGCCGGTCGATCCGGAAGTGCTGGACGAAATGTTGAGCGTCTACTACGGCATGATGGGCTGGGACCCGCAGACGGGTGAGCCCACCGCGGCCAAGCTTCACGAGCTGGACATCGGCTGGGTAGCGGAGCTCCGCTAGCCCGGGCTCACCTCGAGGTCACGACGAGCTGTGCGCCCGCCCCCGAGTACCTACTCGGCGGGCTGCACGGACTTCGCGTATCCAGCGATGAACGGCGACAGGCTGACCTGGTCGATCTCGACATTGACGATCGAGGGCTTCCCATTCTCCGCCGCCCGCCGGATGGCCGGCACGATCTCCGCCGGGTCCGTCACGCACTCGCCGTGGCCGCCCCACATCTCCACCATCTTCTCGTAGGCCCGCATCGGGTGAAGCTCCACGTTGCAGTGGCCCTTCTCCTCGACGTCCTTGGCCCGGATGTAGGTCTCGGCCAGCCTGATCATGCCCCATGCCGAGTCGTTCGAGATCACACACACCACCGGGATGCCCCGCTTCGCCATGGTGTCCAGCTCCATCGGGTAGAACCCGAAGCTCCCGTCACCGGTGTACCACAACACCGGTTTTCGGTTGGCCGCCCAGGCGCCGACGGCCAGGCCGGGCCCCGTGCCGATCGTGCCGTTCGCACCCGTCCCGAGGATCTGGCCAGGGCGATACGCCGTTGACGCACCCCCCATCCATACCATGGCTTCACCGCCGTCCGTGACCAGCGTCCAGTCCCGGCCTTCGGCTTCCATGAATTTCGCCACTTCCGCCGCGCAACGCCCGGGATGAATCGGAGTCCCCTCCGCGGCGAACCCATCGGTGAATGCCTTCGCGCCCATTTCGGTCATCAGCCTGGCCGTGTCCAACCACTGGCCATTCTCCTGTCTGGGCCGCTTGCTCTTGACCGCCTCCAGGATCTGACTCGCGACAGGACCCGCTCCCCCGACGATGCCGACGTCCGCCCGCAGGTTGAAGCCAATCTGCCTGGCGTCGTGATGGACCTGGATGACCTTCGCATCCTGCGGGACCATCCTTCCCTGTGCCAGCCGGAAGTCGAAGCGGCAGCCCAGCGCGAGGAGCACGTCCGCCCGCACCATCCCCGCGCCCATCTTTAGCTGTGGATTCTTCGATTCGTCGCCGAACATCCCCCGGCACATCCGGTTTACGCCAACCGGCATCATCAAATACTCCGAGAGCTCTGCGACCGCCCCCGCATGATCCCCGATGTGGAATCGCGCCCCATCGTCCACCATCACGGCCGGCCTCTCCGCATTGGCAAGAAGCTCAGCCGCCGCGTCCACCACGGTCGGATCGCCGTAGGGGATCGCGTCGGTGCGAGAGTTCACTGGGAAGCGCGCGTGGGTCTGGTCCATCTTTTGAAACACGAGGTCCGTCGGAATCTCCAGGTATACCGGCCCCGGACTCGCATCCGTGGCATGACGGAACGCCATCGACACATACTCCGGAATCCGCGCCGTGCTCGTGATCTTGCGCGCCCACTTGGAGCAGGAAGCCATCAGCTTCAGCGTGGACATGTCCTGGAGATCGCCCGCGTCGGTCTGGCTCATCGCCACCGCGCCACCAATCTGAAGGAGCGGCACGCCCAGGCTTTGCGCCTCCATCATGCCCGCAGGCGTATTGCCCACGCCCGGACCGGCGGTCGTCACCACGACCCCCGGCTTCCCCGACACCTGTGCGTACCCGATGGCCGCATACATGGCGGCGCACTCATGCCGTAGATCGACGATCTCGATCCCCGCATCCCGCATCCCATAGAAGATTGGCATGATATGCCCACCGCACAGAACGAAGGCTTTCTCCACACCCTCGTTGCGCAACGCCTGACCGAACATGGCTCCACCGTCTATCGATCCCACTTGAACATCCTCCGTTTGCCTCTCGGGCTGCTCGAGGCATCATCGAATACAGGAATTCCGGCGATTCCGCATCATTTGTGGTTCCGATGACATTCTCATCGCGCCGAGCAACCTTCGCCTTCGCCGTCCTCGCATCGTCGAGATCAGCAAGTCGTCCGTATCGGTGGGGATGTAGTACACGACCGACATGGCCGGGCCGTCGGCGCGGCGGACATGGCCGCAGATGCCAGTAGAAACCCGCCGAAGCGAACCCGGTTCCCCGCGGGATTTCAGGGGTTCCTCGCCATCAGACCTGAGACCATCCGCTGATCTTGCCTAGGAAGCAGAGAGACTGACGAGTACCAGAGCAGCAACCCCAATGGCACACATCCCCTCTGCGTTCATCGCTTCTCCGCGATGAACCAGCCGCCGGCGCCCCAGAGCTGAGATGAGGCAATCAGCTCGAGTCCGACCTCGGTCAGCGTGGTGCAGAACTGATCGTGGTCGAACCGATCGTGTTCGGGGTGTTCCAGGAGCCGTTGTACAGAACGCCTCGAGATGAAGGCGCCGAATATTTCCTCTGCGTAGAAACGTCCTCGGGGGCGCAGAACCCGTCCCACTTCGGCGACTGCATCTCGCCAGCTGGGAACGTGATGGATGATTCCGAAGTCGAATACGGCATCGTAGGCGCCATCGTTCGCGGGGATGGATGTGGCATCGCCCGTCCAAAGCCGAACCTGCTCCCCGCGACCTCGCAGTCTACGCCGTGCCCGATCGACCATGCGCGAATCCAGATCGAAGGCATCGACGCGCTCCGCGCCGAACAGATCCAGGATGATCTCCACCCCCACCCCTCGTCCGCAGCCGATCTCGAGGGCGGTTCCACCGGGCATTGCGCCGCCCATCTCGAGAAGTCTCTTCGCCTCGACACGGCGTTGCACGGCTGCCCGGACCGGGTTGTTCATCAAGGCGAACTCGACGCGGTTGAGCCGCATGCTTTCTCCTTCTCTCCTTGCAGGCGTCTGCCGTAGGTTATAATATGAGTAATTACTCGGTTTCTGCAACTCGCGTTGAGGAGAGCCTGGGATGGCTGTTCGAAAGTCCCTGAAGCCCCGGAAAAGGCCGGTCCAGAGGCGTTCGCGGCTCACCGTGGACCAGATCCTCGAGGCCGCGGCTCGCGTTTTCGCCGATCGCGGATACGCCGGGGCCACCACCAACCACATCGCCGAGCGGGCCGGTGTTTCGATCGGATCGCTCTACCAGTACTTCCCGAACAAGGACACCATCCTGGTAGCTCTCCAGGCACGGCACATGGAGTCAGCATCCGAGGTCCTGCTGAAGCTGCTGGAGGAAGCACTCAGGGAGAAGAAGGCGCCCGAGCATCTGCTTCTGCGCTTCGTGAGACAGATCATCGAGATGCACGCCGCGGAACCAGCCCTGCACCACGTGCTCCTCTACGAGGGACCGAGGACGCCCGAACTCTCCAAGAAGCTCCACGCCATCGAGGACAGCATGGCCCACGCGGTCGAGCAGGTGCTCGCCGAACGCGGTGGCATTTCGCGCCCGCACGCGAAGCACGCGGCGTACCTGGTCGTTCACGTGGTGGAGAACATGGCTCACGAGTACGTCATTCACCCTCCGCCGGACATGCCGATAGAGGTCTTCGTCGAGGAGCTCGTGACCATGCTCTCCGGCTACATCTGGGGTCGGTGCGCAGCCGCTCCTACCCGAAAGACCCGCGGGAGAGATTGACGTCAACGAGCAGTGTGGAGGCGTGTCTCCTGGATGTCGAACTCGTCCATCGCGCCCTGCACGACGTCGCCTGGCACGACCTCGACTGGCCGGCTCGAATGGCTGGAGGGTCAGTGAAACACAGCAGTGCTGCATCTCAAGGTATTCTGCTCTCCGCCCTCTGCAACTGCAACGTGCCGAAATCCGGGGCCCCGGCGCAGACAGCACAGGCTGCCATCGGGTTCGCCCTGATACGCTCCTGGTCGCCCTCAGGAGCTTTCGGGACGGACAGGCGCTTCACAAGTTCCGAGCGTTGCTAGCGCTTGGAGCCGAGCAGCCCGCCGAGCAGACTGGTTCCCAGCTTCACCACGTCGTCGATGACCTGCCCGTCGTTGTCCGTATCGAGGAGGTCTCCAAGTATCCCTCCGACGTCGGGGTTGCGGGATTGCGCGCGCTTGCGCTCACCGGTCAGCATTTCGGAGAGACCGCCCGCGTCGAAGCCCTGCTGTCGCTGAGCGCGGCCCAGCATCCCCATGAGGATGGGCGCGAGAATAGGAAGCAGCTTGGCGATCGCTCCCGAATCGAGACCACTCACCTGGCTCAATCCGCTCTCCACGGATTTCTTCTTGCCGCCGAGAATGTGACCCAGGATGGCGTCACCGGGACCTGATTGCGCCCCGCCCAGGAGGCCACCGATGTGATCCAGAATGCTTCCATCGTGATCGCGATTGAGTGCGTTGAGCAACGACTCCGCGGCAGCCCTACGGTTTCCGCGGCTCCAGGATCGTTGTCGACTCAGCGTCGTCGAGGATCTTCTCCTCGTCCATCTCCACGGACTTGTACTCGAACCTCCGGTGCATCTCGGTCTGGTCGTTGATATGCGGGCTGGGTCGGCCCCAGCGGGAGATGAACCAGCTCTGGCCCCCGGTGGGAATGGCCGTGAGCAGGTTCGGCGGCCCGTCGCCCATCTCCATGATGGCAGTCCACATGGGCATTCCGTTGTGGGGGATCGACTCGGGGATGTATCCCAGGGTGACGGCAGCTCCGGGAATGTGGTGCACGCAGGTGAGCTCATCACCGTGACAGGGCTTCTCCGGATCCGACTCGGCGAACGCCTCCTCGTCGAAGTAACGCCAGAAGGCGCGTTGACGCCAGCTCGCCAGGTCGGCCTGGCCCTGCTCTGCGCGCAGCGTGTCGATCGTCTCGCGCAGCGTTCGCCGTACCACGGAGTCGCGGGGCTCTCCATTCAGGAAGTCCCACTTCATCGGGGCGCCTGCCGCATCTCCCTGAAGCGCGCGCAGCAGAAGGCTGGTGCGGTACTTGATGTAGTGATCCTCGTCGAGCTTCCACCACCAGTCGCCGATGTCGTCCTCGAAGACAATTCGCTCCGCCGTCGGGAGCCAGGTCCGAAAGAGCAGGGCACCCGGATGGTCGTACCAGCCATCTTCGTCGGCGTCCTCGTAGAGTCCGTTCCAGTCGGCGAGAAGGGACGCCATCTGGCGGAGGTCGCCCTCGACGCTCTCGTCGACGGAAGCCTGGATGAAGGGCAGGAAGATCCGGGGGTCGGTGAGGCTCAGATCGACGCTTCCGAGACCCGAGGCGATGGTTCGGTTGAACCTCTTCAGGTCGTCGACGCCGATCGAGGGGTCGCTTTCGATCAGCGAGATCGGGAGGTAGGTGCGATAGTGAGCACCCCAGCGCGTGGTGTCGCCGTAGCGGGTATCGGCCGCTGGCTTGTTGTTCCAGGCGTGCAGGTAGCCCTGCGGAGGATCCGCCACGTGGGGCCACTCCTCGAAGGGGACCATGCCGCGCCACTCGTACTCGCCGGTGCCGGGCGTGGGGACGCGCGGGTCGATACCGGGGTGGCGAATCGGACGTCGGCCCACGTGCCAGTACTCGATGTGCCCGTCCCGCCCCCCGTAGGTGATGTTGTAGTTCCCAGGAACTTCGCGCACGCCAGACGCGAACTCCTCGCGTGACCGCGCCGAGGCCAGGTCGAGGAATCTCGACCAGGCGGAAAGCTCCTTCCCCCAGATCGTCATGCTCTTGCTGTAGGCCGTCTGGCTCTCGAGATCCCACTCGATCACCGGCCCGTGCACGGTGCGGGCGACCTCCAGCGCAATCGGCGCTTCGCCCTTCACCTCGATGGTCTCCTGGCGGACTTCCATGTCGCGCCAGCCGCCGCCGTGCCAGTACCGCTTCGGGTTCTCGGGGTCGAGGCGCTCGGCGAAGAGGTCGATCACGTCGTTTTCACCGGTGGTGACGAGCCAACCGTGGTGCCTGGAGCGGCCCATGACCGGGATCCCGATCGGCGGAAACGAAAGGCCCGCGACGTCGAAGGTCGCTCCGCGGATGTGGATGTCGAATCCGTCCGCCGTGGCCTGCATCATCAGCACCTTGCCGGTGCTGGAACGACCGGGTGAAATAGCGATGGTGCGGCTCGCTCCCTGCGAGAGCCCGAGCCGTGCAAGGATCCTCTGCTTCCCAATCGAGACTTCCGGCGCGATTCCCGAGCGCTCGGCCGCCGCCAGAGCGCGCCCCCAGGCGGCATCGCGCGACGCCGGGACCTGGCGCAGCGAGGCCTCCCCTCCGGCCGACGCGTTTCCCTTCGGGACCGTCGGAACGGCATCCGGATCGTCGAGAACCACCACATCGTCGAAAATCAAGCGCGCCGTCTCGGCGCCGTGCTTCTCGACGAGGAAGCGGAGAAAGCCCTGATTGTGGAGCTCGCTCCCTCCGACGCCCCCGAAGAACCGGGCGCTGACCTCCCCGCCGGCGAGCAGATCGGCCTCGCTGAACTTCCGAAGAGGAATGCCCAGCAGGCTGTACTCGAGGGGCCGCTTGGCTCCCGGATCGACCATCGCCTCTTCCACGTAGCGGTTGATCCCCGCCGCGAGGCTCCGGTACAGCACCTGGATCCGCTCCGGCTCGGCCTCGAGAAACCCCAGGCGCTCCGCGTCGGTGTAGCCCTGGGATCGCCCCATCCGGTCGATCTCGACGAGCTCCGGTCCCAGCACCTCCGCCAGCTTCCCGCGTCCCGCGCGCACCATGAATTCGATCTGCACCAGTCGATCCTGGGCCATCGCATAGCCGGCGCCGAAGAGTGCAGCGTCGTCGGTCTTGGCGAAGACATGGGGGACTCCCATGGAGTCCCGATGGATCGTGACGGGCGTGGTCGGGTAGATCGTCACCTCGTCGAGGCGCTCCCTTGCACAGGCGAGGGGCAGCAGAAGCAGAAGGGATGCGGCGAGAGCGGAAATCGAGGCGCCATGGTTCATCGTGGAGATCCTTCGAAGTCATTCGGCACTGGGCGCAGAAATGTAGCGCTGGTAGACATGAGGGCATTCTTCCGACTGCAGCGGTTCGAGATCTGGACATTCATCTAGGGTACGAGTAATATGGGTGCGATTAAATAGGGGGCTATGGAGTGAGGACCGAAGAGTGCATCTTCTTCCAGCTCGCCAAGGCCGACCAGAGTGGCGCCCACTACTGGCAGGGGAAGGTGACCCCTCTCGGTCTGACTGCCGTACAGGCCATGGTCTTGAACACCTTGAGCGACGACGACGGGGCTCCAGCGGGTCGCCTGGGGGAGCGCGTCCAGCTGACCAGCGCGACGCTCACCGGCATCATCGACCGTCTCGAGAACCTGGGCTTCGCGGAGCGCAGGGCTTCCAAGAAGGACCGCCGAGCCGTGCTCGTCTGCCTGACCGACAAGGGCAGACAGGTCGTGGGCGAGATCAAGCCTCTGCTCGCGGGTGCCAACCGGGAGTTCCTCGCGGGCTTGAGTTCGAAAGAGCAGAAGCAGCTGCGCGGCCTCCTGCAGAAGCTCAGGGATTCGCGCCAGGCAGGGGCCGCCCTGACGGCGTGACCACCTGACAAAGCATGGAGAGCCTGGAAAACGGAATCACAGTCGGCATCGGTTGAACATCTCTCGGGAGGAGCAAATGGCTGATCAAGAGATCTATCAGGAATTCATCGACTGGCTGGGCGAGACGTGGTGGCGGCTCACCGACTCAGAGGCGCGGCTGCCCATGATCGCCTCCTACGTGACGCCGGAAGAGGCCGCATTTCTGTCCGGGTTTCCCAGGAACATGCTGGAGGCCGGAAAGACCCTCGACGAGCTGGCTGAAGCCAAGCAGATGGATCGCGACGAGCTGGAGCCGAAGCTGAGGCAGCTGTGTGCCAAGGGGATGCTCAACAACAAACGCGACGGGGATACGGTTCAATACTCGTTGAACGACTCCTTCTTCATCTTCCTGCGGGCAATCTACTGGCCGGGAGAAGCGAACGAAGGCGCCGAGGGGACGGCGCCCCACGTCAACAAGTACTTCCTGGATGGCTGGTTCGACCAGTGGGCCGACGTCCACATCAGCGGGCTCCGCTCGTTGCCGATCGGCGAGACCATCGGAGACGCCCACGAGATTCTACCCTTCGAAGACGTCACAAAGGTCGTCGACAAGTTCGAGTACTACACCGTCTCTCACTGCCCGTGCAAGACCAGGCACAACATGGATCCCGAGTATCAGGACAGCTCCAAGCCCACCGAGGTCTGCCTCCACTTCGACGGCCTGGGTCGATACATCGTCGAGAACGGCATGGGGAGGGAGATCACCAAGGAGGAGACACTCGAGATTCTCCGCAAGGCGGCCGATGCGGGCCTGGTGCACGGCATCAACAACTGGACGGACAAGCCCGACACGATCTGCAACTGCTGTCCCGACTACTGCATGTGGTTCGAGGCCTACCACAAGCTGGGTCACGGCAAGAGCCTGGATCCCTCCAACTACGTGGTGAAGACGGCCCCGGACAAGTGCAAGGCATGTGCTCTGTGCGTCAAGCGTTGCCCGATGGATGCCATCCAGCTGAAGGTGCATCCCCAAGCGAAGAACAAGTTCCGCAAGGCGATCTCGGTGGATCCCGACGCGTGCATCGGGTGTGGCGTGTGCGTGCACAAGTGCCCGACGGGATCGATCGTCCTGGAACGCCGGGAAGAGACGACCGAGCCTCCGAAGGACGCCGGCGAGTTCATCGGGATCTACATGGGCGATCGCCTCGCCGCCATGGAAGAAAGGAAGGAGGAGTGATGTCTCGACTGTTGGATATTCTGGGCAGCAAGTACCCCATCATTCAGGGTCCCATCGGCGAGCTGAACGATCCAAAGATGGTGGCCGCGGATACCGGGCCGCCATGGCTCTCGGCGCCGAAGGTGTACAGATCGGGACCGCCCTGCTGGCCTCGCAAGAGAGTCCGGCCTCCCAGGCCTGGAAGGAGGCCATCATCGGCTGCCGCGATGCCGGTACGACGTTGTTGCCGATCAGCGGCATGGCCATGCGGACCATCATCAACCCCAAGTTGGGCGAGCTAATGGCCTCGGGCGCGAACCTCGGTCAGGAGTACAACATGGGAAACGCGGGTGCGGCCTGGTCCTCCGGCAACTTCGACCTGTTCCCCGCCGGCGGCGGCCAGATCAGCGCTCTGATCGACGAGATCAAGCCCGTCAATGACATCATCGAAGGAATGGTCTCCTGATCGCGACTCCAGTCGTCGCGTATGGATCACAGCAGCACGGCGTATGCTGGGGGAGCAATGACAGATCGCGAGAGCCCCGGCAAGCTGGGCGATGTCACGACACTGACGGCGCCGCAGCTTCAAACGTTGCTTCGACTGGCGGATCGGATCATCCCGGAAGACCAAGACCCCTCCGCCACCCAGGCGGGCTTCGCCGCCTTTCTGGAGCGCAACTGGGACGACTTCGGAGAGGGTGTGCACGCGCTTCTCGCGCGGGGTCTCGGTTCGCTCCAGGCCGAGGCGGAGCAGCAGCATTCGGGACGGGGATTCGCCGAGCTCTCCGAAGCAGAGGCCGACGCACTCGCGCGCGCGATCGACAGCGGCGAGGTCAAGTCCGAGTGGCCGGTCGACCCGACCTGGTTCCTGCATCAGGTCATCGCAATCGTGACGCAAAGCTACTACGGGGATCCCGAGAACGGTGGGAATCGCGACGGCCGCTCCTGGGATCGGATAGGATTCCGGCCCGGCCCCAAGCGGCCCTTCGTCGAGCCGGATCTGCCGCCGCTCCAGGTGACCGACCCGGGCGCCCTCGATCGGTTTTACGAGGCGGTGGTGGTGGGCGCGGGCGCCGGCGGCGGCATCGTCGCGTGCATGCTGGCCGAGGCCGGGCGCCGTGTCCTGCTGCTGGACCGGGGCGAGGCGCTCACTCCCAAGCAGGTGAGCACGGACCACTTGCGCAATCACCGGGTGGCCTTGTACGGGCACAACACCGGGCCTCCGCTCGAAGGTCACCCGAGGGTGCTCGAGAATCGGGGCGAGGCGCGCGTGATGCGGCCCTTCGAGATGGGCTACCACAACAATGCCATGACGGTGGGGGGCGGCACGCGCGTCTACGGGGGCCAGGCATGGCGCTTCGCGCCCCAGGACTTCCGCATGGCCTCGATCTACGGGGTCCCGGAGGGCAGCTCGCTGGCCGACTGGCCCATCGACTACGAGACCCTCGCCCCCTTCTACGAGCTGGCCGAGAACGAGATCGGTGTGTCCGGCGAGCTCGGCCACAGCCACGCGGGTCCGCGCAGCGACTACCCGATGCCCCCTGTCGATTCGGATCTCGACGGACCCGTCCTGAAGGCCGCTGCGAAGAAGCTCGGGTGGAACGTGCGCGCCGTCCCCCTCGCGATCAACACAGAGCCGCGTCACGGCCGCCCCGCCTGCGTGGCTTTCGGCACCTGCGTCGGCTTCGCTTGCCCGTCGGAGGCGCGGGGCACCACCGCCAACACCATGATCCCGCGCGCCCTCGCCACGGGCAACTGCCAGCTCGTGACCGGTGCGCAGGCTTCGCGCATCGAGGTGGACCAGGGCGGGCGGGCCCGCGCCGTACACTTCTTCCACGAAGCGGGAGGCGAGCCGATCGAGAAGCGGATCGAGGGGGACATCGTCGTCGTCTCCGCGGGCGCCATCGAGACGGCGCGCCTGCTCCTGCTGTCACGGGACGAACGCCACCCGGACGGCCTCGGCAACCGCTTCGATCAGGTGGGGCGCCACTTCCAGGGTCACGTCTACTGTGGCGCCTTCGGACTGCACCCGGAAACCATCCGCACTTCGATCGGACCCGGAGACGTGCTGGCGACCTGCGACTTCAACCACGGCAACCCGGGGATCATCGGAGGCGGGCTGCTGGCGAACGAATCCGCCTTTCCGGTCGAGCTCTGGCTGCGCTTCTACCCGGGCCTCCCGCGCTGGGGCCAGGCGGGCAAGGACGCCATGGCGAGGGCCTACCGGCAGACCCTGATCGTCCAGGGACCCATCCAGGAAATTCCGAACCCGGAGGCCCGTGTCGTGCTCGACCCCCAGGTGCGGGACCGCTGGGGCCTGCCGGTGGTGCGCCTGCGCGGTCACATCCACCCCGCGTGCTTCGAGCCCGCAAACATGCTGCGCGATCGGGCCGAGGAGTGGGTGAAGGCGGCAGGCGCCGAGCGAGTGCGCTCGTTCGCAGCCGCCGACCCGAAGGGACTCACCGGCGGCCAGCACCAGGCGGGCACCTGCCGAATGGGGGACGACCCGAGGAACTCGGTCACGGACTCCCGGGGCCGCGTTCACGGCCACGAGAACCTCTACATCGCAGACGCCTCGTTGCACGTGACCAACGGCGGCTTCAATCCCATGCTCACCGTGATGGCGAACGCGTTCCGCGTGGCCGGCGGGATCCTATACGAGTCGTAGAAGAGCGGATAAGGTTCCAACGCGGAAGCAGATATGGCGATTGTGAAAGACGCGCAAGAACTCTCGGACCTTCCCTATCGTGGCGAGGCTTACGAGAGGTGACCGCTGCTGGTAAGCTGGGCGGCTTGGGCAGAACTTGTCGGGCCGCACGGCTCCGAGGTTCGCCGCGTGCGGAGGATCGTCATGACGCCTGTGCCGGCAAGCCCAGCAATCGCGGCATATCATAGAAGAGCTTCAAGGGAAGGACTCGAGACGTGAGCGATCACATGACATCCAGGGAGCGGGTCGTTGCCACTCTAAACCATCAAGAACCCGATCGTGTACCGATCGATTTCGGATCCAACTTCAACACGGGTGTGAACGTCATCGCGTACAACTGTCTGAAGAAACAGCTGGGCATCAGCAGCCCGACCCACTCTCGCTACGTCATACCCATGCTCGCCGCTCCCGATCTGGACGAGGGTCTGGAGGTGCTCAGGCTCATGGGCGGAGACGTGCTCCCCTTGCCAAGACTCTTCGTCGACGGCATGCCGTCCGAGGATTGGAAACCCTGGACGCTGAAGGACGACTCCGTGTGTCTGGTCCCGGGGAGATTCGATCCCGTGGAAGGCGAAGACGGGGCACTGGACCTGGTGTTCCAGGGCGTGCCGCAGTTTCGCATGCCGAAAAATGGCCACTACTTCGACCGCATCTTCACGCCGCTGTCTTTCGTCGAGAACCTGCGACAGCTCGAGGAAGTCCTCCCAGGCTTGAGGACTCACAGGGCCTTCAACTGGGCGGAGGCGGAGCTGGAGGTCATGGCGGAATGGGGCAGGCGCGCCCATCAAGAGACGGACTTTGCGATCCTCGGCGATCCCTACACCCTGTCCTTCTACCAGCCCGGCTTCGAGCTCTTTGGCTACGAGAAGTTCTTCCTGCTCCTGGCTGCGGAGCCGGAACTCGTCCACCGCTGGATGGATTTCCTCGCGGAATCCCACCTCGCCAACCTGGCCAACTACCTGGAAGCCGTGGGCAACTACATCCACGTGATCATCATGGTGGACGACTACGGACAGCAGCAGGGCCCCCAGATATCCACCAGAATGTTCCGAGAGTACTTCAAGCCCCGCATTGCCAGGGTCTGTGAGCTTGTTCACGAACGCTGCCCGCACGTCAAGGTTCTCTTGCACTCGTGCGGGTCGATTGCCCCGCTGATTCCGGAGTTCATCGAGGCCGGCATCGATGCCCTGAACCCCGTCCAGATCACTGCCGACAAGATGGATCCCGCTGTGCTGAAGCGTGAATTCGGCGAACACATCACCTTCTGGGGCGGCGGGATCGGCACCCAGACCACTCTGAGTCGCGGCACCCCGGACGATGTCAGGAAGGAGGTCCAGAGAACGCTGGAGATCTTCAAACCCGGCGGTGGCTACGTGTTCAGCCCAGACCACAACATACAGGAACACGTTCCGCCGGAGAAGATTCTGGCCGTCTACGAAACTGCCCAAGAGTTCGGGAGGTACTGATTCAGCGCTGCGATCGCTCGTTTCTGATGGATAGCCGAGTTCTTTGGCTTCAGTTTGAAAAGCGCTCGATGAGGTGTCTCAGGTATCGAGACCGGACTTGTTGTGAAGCCAATGCCTGTTTCAGCGGGGGTAGTCTCAAGATGACACCCAGGACAGCCGCCAACAGGCGGTGGTTCCACAACACCTTGTTGTTCAACAACAGCTCCTGGAGTGTGCCCCGTTCTATCGCCATCAAGACGATCCTGTGAGCTGAATCATGGGGCGTGATGACTCTGGAGGGCCTGGATTCCAGTCCAATTGCTTCGGACGGGCACGCTCGCGCACACACACCACATCCGAGACACAAGTTCTTATCCAGCTTCGCCTTCTTGATCTTGGGCTTCTTGGGATCGTTGGCCGAGGTGAGGAGCATCGCCTCCACGGGGCAGACACTCACGCACTTGCCACAGCCTTTGCATCTCTCCGAGTCCAAAGAAGGAAGAAAATTGGTGGTATGCACCGAGTGCAGCGGGCCGAACCTTCTTTCCGCCAACATTGCCTCACAGCAGCACCCGCAACAATTGCAGACGAAATTGACCCCTACCGCGACGTTGTCCCCGAATTGAACGAGATTGTGCTCGTACGCCTGATGCAGCAACTCCATGCACTCTTGGGCGTCGATTCTTCTGGAAAACCCGTGTGCGGTCAATGACCCGGCCGATGAATTGAAAGTCATACAGATATCCATCGGTGCACTGCATGCCTTTTCCATGTGCATCATCTTGTGACGGCAGTAGCAGACTCCGACACCGATGTGCTCGGCCGTATTTATGACTTCACTGACGCGCTCGTAGTCGAGAACATGGATTGCGTTGTCGTGGGACAGAACGGGTTCGTGAACGAATACCCGTCCAAGTCGCGTTTCTCCGGCGGTGAACAGCTCTTTGACAAAATCCTCTTCTACGTTCAAGTATTGGTAGTACAACTCGCTCAAGGCTTTCTGGTCGATGTCTCCCCTGTATCGCATCAGCGAGAACTCGAAGAAGCCCGCCATTGGGGGCGGCAATACGTATTGATGCTCGTCCCCCTGGAGAAGGTCGACCAGCAACGCTCGACCGGACAGCTCATCAAGAGCTTCTTGTGCCGCCGGAACGCTCATCTCCCAGATGGCCGCGGCTTCATTGACGCCAAAGGGCCTCAAGGGCATCTGCGCGACAAGCCGGGCCTCCTTTTCGCTGAAGAGCATTTCAAGAATCTTGAATAGCGTCTCGGAATACGGTGCTCCCTGCGGAAATTTGTTCAAGCGTTCGTACAGGTTCAGATATGCGGCTTTGACCGTGTGGTGCGCCATTCTACTGCCTGATCTTCACTAAGATGAAGAAGCTCATTGGGGGACCGCTCACACCAGGCTTCAAGATCTCTGCTCGCCTGTCAACTTCCAAGACCTGCGCGGCACGCGACAGAAAAGCTCGATGAAGCCAGAGACGTCGCAGCTGGGACTCGGCTCGACCGCCGGCGGATGAGGCTTTGACGGAGAATCGTGCTCGACTGAATCCAGTGGTCGCGAGTTCACCGGATTGAGTGGCCATCCAGGAGAAATGCCGATGCGCGAGGATGTCGAGTTCGCTGGTTTCGGAGGCACGCGCCTTCGAGTCGATGACTCTGGCTGTGACGTGTCCGCATGACTCGAACGACGCTCACCGTCGATGAGATTCCTGCGATCCTGGCCGGTACGCTCGAGGGGCAACCGCCCGGCCGCCTGGTTCACTTCGACGCCGACGGGTCGATCCTCGTCGACGGCCATACACTGGTCTCGATCCGGGGCGAGAGCCGCGCCGTCGAAGTGACCCGCAACCGGCAGGTTGCCTGGGAAATGAGCGGATACGGTTATCCCGCCAAGGCCTACCGTCTGTGAGGGGCTAGCGCCAATAACACACCACGCGTTGCCCGGGGGCATTGGCGTTGAGTCGGAGGGTCTTGCCCTGCTTCCACTCGAGAGGGTCCAGCACCCGCACGACGGGTTCCCAGCAAGCTGCGTCGGGAAGGAGATCCGCCAGCTTGTTGGAGGCGTTCTGCAGGAGATCTTGGTTCAAGAAGTCCTCCTCTCGGTCTGGATACAGGGCGAAATAGAGGATATCCGTTTCCACGAGTTCGTTGAAGAAGTGGGTGCCGAGGCTCACATCGGGGGTGAGTCCTTCTCGCATGGTCACGATCTCACACACTGCGCATGCCGTTCTTATTTCGGAAAATGATATCGGCACGCCCAGAAAGGGTTCAGCCGTGCCCCAGCGTCCGGGCCCGATGATCAGGGTGTGGTGGCCGTTCTCGGCCCTGTCGGTACCGGCAAGCCGTCCGATCAGTTTCGCGATTGCGTAGCGATCGTTGAGTACCAGTTCGCTGTACTCGGACGGTACGACGTAGATGAGTTGGTCCACCGAGACGTCCCGGCTGGAGCCAACCACCGGGCCCTGGGAGTCGATGATGCGGTCCTCATCGGAGAGGTCGTCCGGGGGTTCGGCCGCAATCGCGTCGGTCTTCGCCCGCATCGGACGGCACTGGAGCAGGTTGATCCGATAGAGCACTTCGCTGCGGAAGTTGGCGGAGAACTCGGTGTCGACCGGGTGCCCGTACGCATCTCCCAGGATGCTCAGCATCTGGCGCATGCGTTCGACGAAGTCGGTATCCTTGATGAGCCTGTCGAAGCTCAGGAACCAGGGAAAGACATTCTTCAGGCCCTGTTTTGCAGCCCGGCGCTCCACCTCGTGGTCTCGGCTGGCAAAGAGATCAAGGGGCAGGTCGGGGCACTGAGGCGCAAGATCCATGAACTCGCGGGAAACATGCCCGTGAGATTCCAGATCGAGCGAATCCACCTTGCGCTGTGAATATCGTCGCACAGCGTCAGGACTGCTTCCCGGCTGTCGTTCAGGGACGTTGAGAGCGATGAGATGGGCGAAATCGTCGGCGGAGGTGTCGACGGCCCGGGTACCCAGACCGAAGACGAGCCTGAGGACGCCAGCCTCTGGATCGATGTCCGGACTCCAGACGTACGGGTTGAACGACAGGCCGACGCCGGCTATATGCGGGAAGAACCATTGGCCGTGAGCCATTCCAGAGACTCTCTGGACCAGAATCGACATCTGCTCGTCCTGGCCGAGCAGACCGTGGGCGAAGCGATATCGGAGCGAATCCGCGCTCATTCCGCTGGCATAGACCCTTTTCACAGCAGAGACGAACTGCTCCATCCGCTCTTCGGGGGAGCCATTATTCATGCAGAACACGCTCGTGGCCTTTCCAGCCGAGGCACAGTCGAAGCTGTCCTCCAACAAGCTGCTGGAACGCACGACGATGGGTGACGGACCAAAGTATTCGAGGAGATCGGCGAACTGCTCGATGATGTAGTCGGGGAAGCTGCCGCTTCGCATCTGATGGCGCGCAAGCTCCAAGCCATCCAGATACGTATCGGGATCCTTCTGCTTCTGCTTGATCCACCACAAACCGTTCTCGACCAGATAGGTGTAGAAGACGTCCGCGCCGATGTAGAAACTATCGTGGGACTCGAGAAAGTCGTCCCAGGAGGAGTCGGCCTTCTTCAGGATTGCCTGAGCCAGAAGCATCCCGATCGACTTTCCCCCGATCGGTCCCGTTCCGATCATCCGGCGTCGAATGCTCAGCAGGTCGCTGAGGTCGAGATGCTTCTGGGCGAGCTGGAAGATACGCCCGCCTCTTCCAGCCAACATCCGCAACAACTGGTCGACGAGGGTCTGGACGTCTTCTTGTGGCTCTTCACCCCTCTCCAGCGCAGCGTGCACTCCCTCCGCTCTTGCGAAGACGCTGCTCCAGATGCCAAGGCGCTTGTTGGTGCTCCGTTGTCTGTTCCAGGAAGACCGCGAAAGAACCTCTGTGTTCTTGCCACTGCCTGTTACGGGGAAGAACTCATCACCCTCCCAGGCGTGGAGCATGTACATGGTGCTCGAATGACGTCGCTCGACCTTTCGAGGACGGATATACAAGGCCTCCTCATGGCGATAGACGTCGATGAGGATCTGGGCGGTATTGACAACCGGCCGGGTGGTGTGGGAGGAATGGACATCCCTGAGAAGGGCGAAGTAGGCCAAGCCGCCATGGTGCAGTATGTACGGGCAGATCAGCATGAAGAAGTTGCCGAGCATTCGATCGCTCGACCAATCCACGGCGAGGTCGGATAGACAATCGAAGAGGTAGTAGGTGCCTGGCCCGGATTCTTCGATGACGCCCTGGAGTTCACTGACCAGGGGCTCGAACCCCTGTCCGAGTTGAAGCGGGTGTGTTTCTATGCCTGGGGAATCCGCAATCAACGGACGATGCTTGGCGAAGCGGAAGTAGATGAGGCGTATGCCGGATTGCCGGGCGCACTCACAGTAGGGATTCACGAACGGCCGGTAGTCCTCGATGGAGTTGACCTGCCATACGACATTGTCTCCCGCGATCATGCCACGCAAGACGCCGTCGAGATTGGGGAGCCCCGTAGTGAGCTTTGGTCCGTTGTTCGCCACGATATCTCTCGTTCAATCTGGAGGCGGGGAATGTACCATTTCAGTGGAGTGTGGAAGAGCGCGCAGAGAACGTCCCCGCGGATGGGGGAGTGGTGTCCTGTGCGTCTTCCTGCCGAACCAGTGAACCACCAGGATTGGCTCCGGATCGATCCGGTAGACGATCCGCCAGGGGAGCCTCGTTTTCCGAGCGTTCACTCGCAGCTCGCGTACCCGGCGTCCAATCTCCTGCGTCGCTCGCCGAGTGCGGCATCCCGAGTGACTCGCCCCTCTGGAGCCGGCGCAGCAAGACACCGGTGGGTCCCTTGCCAGGCCGGCCATCCCTGTATATGATCGAACGCTCATATATTGGATCGAGAGGCCGATGCCCACCCTGCCTGCCTCCGGAGACGACCTCTGCCAGGTTCGCGTGATCCACGCGGAACGGCTCGCCGTGGCCCGGGACAATGCCCTGGCGCCAGAAGAGGTGGTCCGGCTTTCGACTCTCTACAAGGCCCTGGGAGACCCGACCCGGCTGCAGCTCCTGCTGGGCCTGCGCGACGGCGAGATGTGCGTCTGCGACCTGGCGGCGTTGGCCGGGGTGAGCGAGTCCGCGATCTCGCACCAGCTCCGAAAGCTGCGCGACTGGGGCCTCGTCCACAACCGGCGAGAGGGCCAGATCCTGTTCTACTCCCTCGACGACGACTGCATCGCCCGCCTGCTCGAGGTGGGCCTCGACCACGTGCGGGAGTAGGTTGGCCATGGGGTTCCTGCTCGACATGCTCCAAGCCTCCTGGCACCTGCTCGCCGACGCATCGATCTACATTCTCTTCGGCATCCTGGTGGGCGGCTTGCTCAAAATCTTCCTCTCGCCCGCCACGGTGGCCCGCCACCTGGGCGAGGGCCGGTTCGGCAGCGTGATCAAGGCCGCGCTGCTGGGCATTCCGATGCCCCTTTGCTCCTGCGGCGTGCTGCCCGCTGCCGCCTCGCTCAAGCGCCAGGGAGCCAACAACGGGGCCACTGCATCGTTTCTGATCGCCACACCGGAATCCGGCGTGGACTCGATTGCCATCACCTACGCCCTGCTCGACCCGGTGATGACCGTGGCCCGGCCCGTAGCGGCCTTCGTGGCCGCGACCACAGCCGGCGTGGCGGAAAACCTCGTGGCGCCGCCCGAAATGACGGTGGCGGCCGAGCCGGACCTGTCGTGCACCGTGGACGCCTGCTGCGACGGCGAGGACTGCGCCCCTGACGAGCACGGGCACCACCATACCCTGGCGGAGAAGATCCGCGCCGGGCTCCACTACGCCTTCGGCGACCTGTGGAGCGACCTGGCGGCCTGGTTCGTGGTGGGCATTCTGCTCGCCGGCGCGATCACCGCCGCCGTACCTACCGAGGTGATGAGCCGCTTCCTCGGCGGCGGCGTGACGTCGATGCTGCTGATGCTCGCGGTGGGCATTCCGCTCTACATCTGCGCCACCGCCAGCACGCCCATCGCCGCCGCCCTGATCCTCAAGGGGGTCAGCCCCGGGGCGGCATTGGTCTTCCTCCTGGCGGGCCCCGCCACCAACATCACCTCGCTGACCGTGCTGGTTGGCGTGCTCGGCAAGCGCGCCACTGCCATCTACCTCGCTTCCATCGCGGTGGTGGCGGTGGCCGCCGGTCTGGTGGTGGACCAGGTCTACGCCGCGCTGAGACTGGCGCCGGCCGCCACGGTGGGAGAGGCGGCGCAGATCGTGCCTCCGTGGGCGCAGATCGCCGGCGCCGCGGTGCTGATCGTGCTCTCCATCCGCCCGGTCTGGCGCAGCCTGAAAGGCCGCTGGCGGCAAGTCTCGGGCTGGTTCCGGACGTCCGAAGAGCCGAGCGCACCCGCGGAGTACGGTCCCGGTGCCGAGGAGAGCCACGCCGCCGGCTGCAGCGGCTCCACGTGACAAACCACCTGACGCGGCCGGTCGGCCGCCCCGAACCCAGGGAAACTTCTTCAGTGTGACCCGTCAGAGCGATTGGACGATTCGTTCCGGTGATCCAAGAGACACTTCTACACCAGGCGAGGAGAAGGCAATGATCGACGAAAGGATCGAGGAGCTGTGGGCTACTACCAGGAAGCTGATGGAAGAAGGGACGCTCGAAGAACATCTGCCGGAGCAGATGGATTTTTTCGCTCGCCAGATCCTGCCGCTTCTGGCCATCAAGGGCTTCTTCAAGGGCATCGGCAAGCTCGATGAAGACGCGGCGAATACGGTACTGAGCGAGACGGGAAAGCTCTGTGGTGGCTTCACGCTGGCGAGCATGGCGACGAGCGGGTTGGAGATCCCGACCCAGGATGTGGATGCCTTTCTCGAAGCTCACGCGAAGGCCGAGAACGCCGCCAGCGGAGGAAGATCGAAGCTGACCAGAGAGGGCGACGCCGTCAGGATCGTAACCGAGGGGGGCTGTATCTGTCCGTTGGTCAAGACTCTGGAGATCGAGGCAAGTCCCAACCACTGCCTCTGCACGATCAGCCATCTGAAGCACCTCTACGAGACAGCTCTCGGCAGGCCCGTGGATGTGGAGCTGATCGAGACCTGTCTTCGCGGTGGCGACTCCTGCACGATCAGGATTTCCTGGTGACGCTGAATCGATGACACCCGACGAGCGCTTCTGGGCGGCGATCCACCTGGAGAAGCCGGATCGCGTTCCGGTGGTTCCGACACTGCTGCCGGAGCCCGCGGCAGGTCTGACCGGCCTCAAGCAGGCGCAGATTGCCGCTGACAATCATCTGGCGGTTGCTGCAGTATTCGAGGTCTTCGACGAATACGGCGGTTGGGAGAATCCTCATCCCGCAGGCTCTTTGCCCATTCAGCTACAGGCAATCGGACACTATCCCATGAAGGTTCGAACGCCCGGCAAGGAGCTCTCCGATGATGCGGAGTTCCAACTGCTCGAGGAGGAGGTTCTCGCACGAAGCGACTACGAGAAGATCTGCGAGATGGGATTCGACAGATTCTACTTCGAGGACTACCTGTGGAGAATCAGCGATCTCACGTTGGACCAGCTGCCCGATACGCTGGGCAGGCTGGCGCTGGCCTTTCAAGAGTTCCAGACGAATTGCGCCGAACGAAACCTCACGCCGGCCTTCGTCGCTGCTGCCATCCACCCATTCTTCAGCCTCTCGTTGATGCGCTCGCTGATCTCGTTCACGAAGGATCTCTACTACGACCCGGAGCCGGTCGAGCGAACGCTGCGCAAAATGACCGCGGACCTGATTCCGAAGCAGATCGACATGGTAAAGGCCTCGGGTATCGATCTGTGGCTGCTCGTCGAAGAACGCGCCTCCGGCTTCTTCTATTCCCCCGCCGTCTTCGAGCGCTTCTGGTGGCCCTATACACGGCAGATCGTCGACGCATTCTGGTCGGAGGGAATCGTCACGGTGTTCCACCTCGATCAGTGCTGGGACAAGAACCTCAGCTATTTCAGGGAGTTGCCTCGTGGATCGGCGGTCTTGGCCCTCGACAGCACCACCGACATCTTCGCCGCCAGACGCATCCTCGAAGATCACCTCTGTCTCTGGGGTGACGTCTCCGCGTCGCTCTTGTCGATCGGAAAGCCAGAGGAGGTGTCGGACTACTGCAAACGGCTCATCGACGAGGTCGGCGCCGACGGCGGGTTCATTCTCGGAAGTGGCTGCAGTGTGCCGCCCAACGTCCGGCCCGAGAACTTCAGGAGAATGATCGAAACCGGCAAGACCTACGAGTTGTCCCGAAGATAGCGGTGATCTCCAGCGGACCTCGCAGTTGGACAGATATCGGCGAGCCGCTGAGGAGCTTCTGCCGTCATGCTGCGATCCTGAGGGACGAGGATATCCACGGCATGCCCAACGATTTCTGTGTGCAGTTTGGTGCAGGAGCTAGTTTTCCGCCGAGAGGCTTGGCGCCAGGTTGCTGACGAAAGAGGACCTTGCTTCGTTCGCCTTCTGCTCAGTCGATCATCCCCCAATGATTGAGCTCCGATACGATTTCCTCGGCGCCGGTCCTCAAGCTCTCGAGACAGCGTGTTCCAGGGTGGCGCAATTGTGAATCCAGTTGCCGCCGGCTTTCTTGACTCGCCTTCCGAGAACCGATCCGTCATAGGCAGATATTGCAGCCCGAGCATCCGCGTCAGCGCGTTGTCGAACTTCAGTTTCCTTTCCTTCTCCATTGGCCGAAGCTCGATCTGGCTTTCCCACCTTGAACCCCATCTGGAGGGTACTCCCTCCAAGGGAGTGACCACTACGAGGGGACAGGGTCAGGTGTAGCCAGGACCGCCACCTCATATCCCGGCGGTACTCACCACTGATCGGGCATCTCCAAGTACGTCGCAACCATCTCTGCCACCAACCGGGCACTGGGCGCCAGTTGGGTGTGCTCGACCTTGTCGAGCGTGTCCTCATCGGTGAGCAGGTAGTAGGGGCTCCCGATCCAGTGGATGAAATCGATGCCCGTGTGAATGTGATAGTGACCCGCCTCGCCCGGCGGGACCTCGCCCAGCAGCGTCGAGGGCAGGACCGTCGTGTTGGGGGGGCGATGGCGTTGCACGCTTCGCATCGCGATCGCGATCGCCGGGGCGGCGCCGCTGACGAACATCGGAGTCCACGCCACCCGGCCATTGGGAACAAGGCGACCGTCGCGGTCATCTACGTCTTTGGCGCACAGGTGCTCGAGGTTGATGTTGATGAGGGCCTGTCGCATCAGGTCACCCGCGTGACGCTGACAGAAGGTGGCCGCCCCGATGCCCCTGTAGAGGTGACCGGTGGTGATCACGAAGAGGAGCGTCTTCCGCCGGAGACGCTTTGGGACGGCCGACCAGGCCCTGGCCTGAGCCAGGACCTGTGCGACGCCCGTTCCATCTTCGGTCGCGCCCCGGAAGGGGGCATCGTGGTGGGTGGAAACGAGAATCGTCTCCGAGGACTCCCCCGGGAGCAGGCCCCAGACGTTGCTCGTCACACCGGATTCGGCCGAGCCCTCCAGGACGACGGTCGCTCGAGCGCCGCTCCTTACCAACGAGCGCAAGCGATCCCCCTGGTAGCCGCTCACATAGAGGGCGGGCATCGGCTTCATGACGCCGTCGTAGGGCCCATAGTGCCGGTTCGTATCGCCGGGATGATTCTCGAGAATCAACACCATCCCTCGCGCGCCGCGGCGCTGAGCCATCCAGTACACCGACTCCGGGTGGATCTCTTCTCCATACTGATTCGGGAAGTTCGGCCGCGCGAAGGCCAGGGTGTGTCGGCTGGAGAGACGAAGACCACCCTGTGGATCGGAAGTGTAGAAGCCACCGCCGAGCACACGGTTGAGAATACCCAGCGGGAGAGTGGGAAAAGGAATCTCCGCGACGACGATCTTGCCTTTCACCTCGACCTTCGCGAAGTCCCGGGCCGTTCCCGTGCCCACGTAGACCATCTCTCCCTGCACGCCCTCGGGTCCCGTGAATCCGGTGTTGACCACGTAGAAGGCGGGAAAGTCGATCTCCTCGCCGTGGGACTGAATCAGGAGCCTCCAGTTGAGCGCGTCCCAGAGGGTGATGTCGATCGGATCCTGTCGTGACATCGCAGAGGCCGATCTCGCGGAATCTCTCCGCGACGTACTCCTCGGCGCGGTGGCCATGGCTGGTTCCCGCGCGCCGGTGGGGCGTGGCGCAGATTTCCTCGACATCGCGGAAGATCGCCTGCGAGTCGGGCAACGGCGGGTGCAGGGCGGGCTCGGGGAGCTTGGTCAACTCCTCGCGCGCGGCGCGACGAAGCTTCCGGTAAGGCCCCAGCGAGCGCGCAATCCGCCGAAACGCGGCGGATCGCGGCTCCGTGCCGGTGGGCATCCGGAGCCCCGTCCCGCGGCGCTGCGGCGCGAACTCGCTGGCGCCGGGCCCGATCTCAGGATCTGCCCTCAGCGACCCACTGTGGGGGTCTATCGGCATACCGGTGCCCTCCGCTTCCGCCGCGGGCCTCCGTGCGCTCGCGGCCTCGGTGTATGGGACGTCGTCGGGTCTTCCTGCCTCGAGCTGTACAGGAAGGCAACCACACAGGAATAGTGCGATCGAGGGGAGTCGGCAATGTCGCTGCCCGCCGGATCCTTCCCTCCGGACACGGCTCCCTCCGGCGCGAAGGCCACCGGGGTCGCCCGTGATACGGGGCCCATTCCGGTGTGACGAGAAATCGCTGCTCCACATTCCTGGCCCGGCACTGTAAGATGGGCCCCATCCTCTCATCCGAGGAGTCGAGCATGTCCCAGCACCCCAATGCGGCCCTGATCCGAGGCGTCTTGCGCGCCGTCGCTCGCGGCGAGAGCGAGACGCTGAAGCACCTGTGCGCGGACGGGATCCAGTGGCACGCCACGGGGCGCACGCCCTGGGGCGGGGATCACGAGGGAATCGACGCGGTGCTCGACTATCTGGGCCGGGTGGGCGAGGCCGCCGACGTCTTCGAAGCCGATCTCACGGATCTGCTGGTGAGCGAGGAGCGTGCGGCCACCGTGATGCAGATCTCGGCTCGCCGCGGCGATCGCCGCCTCGAGGTGCAATTCCTGATCCTGTATCGCATCGTCGGGGGAAAGATCGCCGAGGCGTGGAGCGCACCGCTCGACCCCCGCGCCACCGACGCCTTCTGGGCGTAGCGATGAGTCTTGGAGATTTTGTCCGTCCCGATCAGGAGGCCTGAGCCACCGCACGCGCCCTGTTCGTGCGGGTCCTGCGCTGCGTAGCTGGCGCAGACGCCTGCTCCTGTCAGAAGGACTGCCCCAGAGCCTTGGCGACCTCCCACAGGACGAGGTCCTCGTCAGGTGGCTTCTCGATGACCGGCACCGACTTGCCGACCGCCAGGTAGCGACCCGCCAGCCCACTGATCACGATGATGGGTATGTCCTTGTACGCCTTCTTGTTGTGAAGCTTGCGATAGAGACCGGTTCCCGTTTCTTCGGGCATCAGAAGGTCCAGCAGAATCAGGTCCGGTTTTTCCTTGGCGATCGATTCCATCGCCGCGACCCCGTCATATGCTGGAGTCACCTCATAACCGTTGTCCTCGAGCAATTCCGTGAGATATTCGACAACATCCTTCTCGTCATCGACCACGAGAATCCTTTTCTTTGTCATCTGTGCACCTCCTCTGTCGCTCTCGGCACGGCACGTGTCTCCCAAAGAGAACCAGTGGATCCACTGCTCGCCCTCGCGCCTCTGTCTCAAGGCGCAGGCCTGCCGATCGCGCGTGGATGGCAAATCATCGCCAGCATTTCGCCGACCTCGGCCTCGGTGATCTCCTGCCTCTTCCACCAATGCTCCCGCGCCGCCTCGATCGCGAGGTCGGACAGGGAAAGCAGACCCAGGAGCTGATCCGCTTCATCGACGACCGGGAGGCGACGTACACCCGCCTCCACCATGATCGCCTCTGCTTCCCGTAGGGCATCTCCCGGATTGCAGGCCCGAACCTCCTTCGTCATGACCTCCCCCACCCGGATGTCCCTCAGAGGCTTTCCGTGGAACTCGGCCGCCATGCAGATATCGCGGTCGGTGATCATGCCGACCACCCGCTGGGACCCATCCTGCGCCGTGACCGGCAGGCATCCGCAGTCGTGATCGCGCATCATCTGGGCGGCTTTGCTGAGGGTGTCGCGCACCTGGCAGGTCTTCGGAGGCTTGGTCATGAACTGCTCGATTCTCATCGGGTCGCCTCCTTCAGCCGGTAGGGGCAGGAAGGATTTCATGAAACAAGGATCTCATGGCGCAAGAGGGCAGGAAATCCGGGGATCTGCGCAATCGGGCCGCGGAATCCACGTAATCTGCCAACGAAGACGGCGGTGAGGCCGGGGCAGGCTGCTAGGGTCGTTTCGCTCTCACGCCTGCAGAGACCTCAGGTCAATGGTCAGTTCCAGCTCTCCCGGCTCCTGCGATCCGGAGATCCTGAAGCCTAGATTCCGACCAAGCGCCCGCATTCCCCTGTTCTCCCGCAATACAACTCCCCAGACCGTTTCGATCCCGCGTTTCTTGGCAATGCTCAGGCTCTTCTCCAGGAGCGTCGCTCCCACCCCTTTGCCCTGCCAGGGATCACCAACCAGAACGGCGAATTCCGCTCGCTTTCCGTCGGGATCGGAAATCACACGAGCCACTCCCAGCATGCGTTCTTGACCATCAGCATCTCTTTCCATCGCTACCAAGTCGATCGAACGGTCGTAGTCCACTTGCGTAAACCTCACCAGCAGCGCGTGGGGCAACTCCCTCAACGCCCCAAAGAAACGGTAGTAGATGCTTGTTCGTGACAATGTGTTGAAGAGATCCACCAACAGGGGCGCATCTTCCGGCTTGATCGGCCTGACGAAGATCTGCAACCCACCGCTGGTCACCTCCTCGGATTCGTATTGCTCCGGATAGGGGCTGATGACAAGATGGTTGGGAGAGGTTGTAGTAACCAGTTGGAGCAGCACCCTTGCGTCCACCACAGTCGGCCTGCCATTGCTCACGCAAATGGGATTCATGTCCAACTCCTTGATCTGGGGATGGTCCACGAGCAACTGCGATAGTCGGACGATGATCTCTTCCAGGAGCGCAAGATCGGCCGCCGGACGATTTCGGTAACCCTTCAACAGGGAGTAGACGCGCGTGCCCTCCATCAGCCTCTGGGCGAGCACACTATTCAGTGGCGGGAGTGCAATCGCTCTGTCCTTCAAGACTTCAGCGTAGATTCCTCCCATTCCGAAGAGGATCACCGGCCCATAGTTCTCGTCGGTCTTGGACCCGACAAGGATCTCGTAATCGGGTCTGGCGATCATCGGCTGCAGACTTACTCCAATCAGGTTCGCGTCAGGACAGTGTGTTCGCGCCGCTTCAATGATCGAGCTGTAAGCTTCGAGAACGTCAGACTCGGAGCGCAGATCGAGTTTGACTCCGCCCGCTTCAGTCTTGTGCAAGATGTCTGGCGAGAGGATCTTCATCGCCAGCGGATATCCCACCTCCCCTGCCAGCCGAGCGGCCTCCTCAGCCGAAGCAGCCACCTTGGTCGGGTTTACCGGAATTCCATAGGCAACGAGCAGTTCTTTTGACTCCACTTCGGTCAGGACCGGATCCACTCTCTCGAGCCCCTCGTCAATGATGTCTCTCGCTCGCTCGCGTTCAAAGCGACGCGTCCGGGACGTTCTTGGTGGAATTTCCTGCAGCAGCTCCAGGTTCCGCGAATATTCATACATGTACATGAATGCTCGAATCGCCTGCTCTGGCGTATCGTATGTGGGGATTCCAGCCTCGTTCAAGATCTCGATTCCCCTCTCCACATCCAAGGCACCCATCCATGAAGCGAACAGCGGGAAACGAGTTCTTGTGAAAGCGCTGGCAATGGTCTCGGCCACCTTCGTCGGATCGGTCATCGATTGGGGAGTCAGTATGACGAGAACCCCATCGATCTCACGGGCAGAGACGCAGATCTCCACTACCTCGGCATATCGCTCAGGAGAGGCGTCGCCCAGGATGTCGATTGGATTTCGATGACTCCACGAACGTGGCAGCATCTCATCCAGCCTGGCAATCGTCTCGGGTCTCAAATGAACCGGTTCCAGCCCATGATTCGAAAGTGCATCAGCCGCCATTACGCCCGGTCCCCCGGCGTTGGTAACGACCGCCAGGCGAGAGCCCGAAGGGCGTGGCTGCTTGGCCATGAGCTCGGCACAGTCAAAGAGTTCCCCGATCGTGTCCACACGAACGATGCCCGCTCGTTTGAAAGCCGCGTCATACACCGCATCTTCACCAGCCAAGGCTCCGGTGTGCGAAGCTGCCGCCTCGGTGCCGGCCGCGCTCCTACCGGACTTCAGGACTACAATGGGCTTCAAGCGCGATACCGCTCTGGCTGCGCTCATGAACTTTCGGAAGTTGGAGAGGCTCTCGACGTAGAGCAGGATGCTTTTCACATCGGGATCACTACCCAGGTAATCGACTAGATCTCCGAAATCGACATCCAACATGGAGCCGATGCTGACGAAATGGCTGAAGCCAAAGTTTTCCTTGGGTGAACGATCGAGAATGGCCGTGCAAATCGCGCCACTCTGCGAGATGAAGGCAAGATTTCCCCGCTGTGGCATACGAGCGGAGAAGCTGCCGTTCAAACGTATTCCGGGACAAATCACTCCCAGGCAGTTGGGTCCGATCACCCTGAGTCCACCGACGCTCGCCTCCTTCTTGATTCTTTCCTCTATCGCCCTGCCCTCGTCACCCGTCTCCTTGCCTCCAGCGGAAATGACAACCGCCCCTCCGACCCCAGCTTTCACGCATTCGCGGACAATCTTGGGCACTGTCCCAATCGGCGTTGCGACAAGGGCGAGATCAACCGGGTTCCCTACTTCTTCGATTGAGGGGTATGCCGCGAGTCCATGGATTGTCGAGCGCCGCGAATTGACGGGTAGAACGCTTCCGTCGAACCCTCCCTCGATCAGGTTCTTCATCAACGCGCTGCCAATGCTTCCTGGCTTTTCGCTCGCACCTATCACTGCAACCGAACGAGGCCTGAATATCTTGTCAAGATTGTAGACTCCCACGATTTCCACTCCGACACGTCATTGCTCTTGATTCGCTCCCTGGAGTTCGTGTGCTGGCGCTGCCGCTTCAGATGCGGCGACGCCCTGTGCCACCCGAACGATCAACTTGCAGCGAAGTGTCCGCTAAAGTCGGGTAGATTCTCCCTAGCCGGGGAACTGCATGACCCCCTGCAGTTCTCGAATGCCTCTCCTAGGATTCTTGACAGATGCTCGAGCTCCACCGGCTTCCCGAGGTAGGCGTATGCTCCGAGGTGCCGAGCTTCCTCTTCAGCCTTCGCGGATTTGTGCCCGGTCAGCATCACCACCTGCACACGCGGAAAGGCCTTTCTCACCTGGCGAAGGACTTCCATTCCGTCCATCCCCGGCATCTTCAGATCGAGAAGTATCAGGTCCGGCTCATCCTCTCGAACAGCTTCGAGCGCTTCCTCGCCACCGAACGCCAGCGTCGTTTCAAGGCTCCTCGACTCGAGCCGTTCCGAGAGCGTTTCGATGAAGTCTTGCTCGTCATCAACCAAGAGCACCTTCAAGTCTCTCATTTCGGTGGTCCGTTCCTACGTTACGCCGCCAGATCACCGTGCCTGTGCCGATGAGGCGGTCGATGTCCATGAGGTGTCCTCTCTTCGAGAGTGGACCAGAGGATGGAAGCCAATCCCCGGGGTCTCCCTCTGGATCTGCGCCTGAATGACGGATGCCCTCGCGGCGCCGGCCGAGGCGCCTGTGCCATAGGTGAGTTCCACGCGGGGCAACAGCACCCGCTGCACGACCTCGGTCCAGGCGAATTCCTTCGCCGTCCGCTGCCCTGCGCGCCGCAGCGCTTGCGCCTCCCGAGGATCGGCCTGGAGTCGACCAAACATCGAGAGGAACTCGTTCGGGTCACCGGTCTCGAGCACCAGGGCATTGCGCCCGGGGACCGCGTAGTCCTCTCCAGAGCAACCCGTGCAGGCGATTCCGCCAGCGGCCATGGTCTCGAGTCCGACCAGGCCAAAGGGCTCGTGCGAACTATTGGCCAGGACCGCCCCCGATCCGCGGAACAGCATGTGGCGGCTTTCGGCGTCAACATGGCTGCGCAGATTCACCACGTCGGCCCCGTTCACGACCCTAAGCGCGTCGAGCAGACCAGCGGTGCCGGGCTTCGTCCATTCTCGATCGATCCGACGCAGCCCGTGGGCTCGTGCGGAAGCCAGTACCTCCGCGCCGTGGTGCTCCGCCCCACCGCGCGCGATGAGAAGCGGGCGCCAGCCAAGGCGCTTCATCTCGCCGACGATCTCGATTGCGCCGAGCCAACGCTTGTCCGGATCCCAGCGGGCCATCTTGGTGAGAAGCGTCCGGTCGCGAAAGCGGCGAGAGAATTCTGCACAGGCCCGTTGGTTCGGGGCGTCGAACGCGTCGTTCGGGAGCCCGTTCGGAATCACGAGAGGATCGATCCCCCAATTCCGCATCAGGTGCTTCATGTAGCGGCTTACCGTCGTAATCGTCGCCGCCTGTGCAAGACGATCCCAAGGGATCCGCTCGAAGCCGAACGTGTTGTTGGCGTTCCAGAGCATCGCGACGCGCTCTCGAACGCCCGCCCGCTCGAGCAGCCAGTTCAGGTGCAGAACCCCATTGGCGGTGTGCCACTCCTCCGCAAGGACGACGGCGCGGCCGCCACTGCGAATGTGCGGGAGCAGCTCTTCACGCAGGAGGTAGGGCGGAAGGGACGCGGAAAATTCCGATTCCTTTCCGAACTCGCCGTCATAGACGCCACCTGGGTGATGGCGGCTCACCCACTGGGCCCAGCGGTGTAGGTGAAGCCGGCCCCTTGTCTCATGGCCAGGCAGATCGGGATCACCGATGAACCAGAGGTGCGTCTCGAAGCCGAGCGTCGCGAGCGTCTTCGCCAACCCCTCGACGCGAGTCGCGAGACCTCCGGCACGCGAGTACTGGTCGGGGCCTTCGAACGACACGATGTGAAACTGCATGTGGAGCCTCCAGACAATAGGCCGCTGCCCGCGGCTCGTGCTTCAATCCTGGGTCGCATGTCTGCTGGTTACTCGCGGCTGGCAGATCATCGCCAGCACGTCGCCGACCTCAGCCACCGTGATCTCCCGCTTCTTCTTCCAGTGCTGTCGCTCCGCTTCACGCGCCAGGTCGGCCAGGGAGAGCAGACCGAGGAGTTGGTTGGCTTCGTCGACAACCGGTAGGCGACGGACGCGTGCCTCGCGCATGATGGCCTCGGCTTCACATGGGGCATCTCCCGGATTGCACGCCCAGACGTCCTTTGCCATCGCGTCCCCCACCCGGATTTCCCCAAGAGGCCTTCCATGAAACTGGGCCGCCATGCAGATGTCGCGATCGGTGATCATGCCGACCACGCGCTGGGACCCATTGCCCGCAGTGACGGGCAGGCATCCGCAGTCGTGATCCCACATCATCTGGGCGGCGTCGCTAAGGGTGTGGCCGGGCTGGCAGCTCTTCGGGGGCTTGGTCATGAGCTGCTCGATTCTCATCGGGTCGCCTCCTTCAGCAGGTAAAGGCGGTTCAGCCTTCAGGAAATCAGCATCGCATCGAGCCGGGGGACAGGAAATCGGCGGATCTGCGCAATCAGGGCCCGGGATCCGGGTAAACTGCCAAGTGAGATGAGGGTGGGTCCGGGCGAGGCTGCAGGGCTCACTGGGATCCCCCGAAGAACAGCGGACCTAAGGGCGAAATCGAATCCGCGGTCAGGAGAGTGCAAGCGCGACGCTCAACCGGAAACGCAGCAGCGCAGCGGTGAAGAAGACTTCCCCGATCCCGGCGATGATGGCGACGCCCCCGACTTCAGCGGCCCAGGTGCGTCAGTCCTGCGGAACAGGAGGCCCATGGGTAGGGTCCCCGTAGCCCGTGTTGGCGATGCCGGAGGCTCAGCCAGGGGATGGCTTCACGGTCAGCACTGAACACGGAGCGTGCCGCAGAGTGCGTTCGGCCACGCTGCCGAGCAGCACGTGTTTGAGGCCAGTGTGACCCCGCGTTCCCATGACGATGAGATCCGCCTCGAGCTTTTCGGCCAGCTCGACGATGGCTGATGCAGCCGGAACCTCACTCAGATGGGAGGTAGCGGTCACCCCTTCGGTGGCTACCTTTTGGACCAGAACGTCGAGCTTGGACGCCGCAGCGTTCCGAGCCTCCTCGATGAATGCGGTGGGGATGACGACCTCGGACGGAGTCATCAGGGGAATCCGAAAATCCAAGGCGTGAACGAGGTGGAGCGACCCACCGAACTGCTTGGCGAACTCGACCGCTGCATCGAGGGCCTGATCGGCATGCTCCGAGAAATCGACGGCTACGACAATCTTTTCGATGGTCTTCATGGCTACGATGCCACCTCCTTTCACGGTGAGAACGGAACAGGGTGCGTCCCGCACGGTGTGCTCCGCGACGCTGCCGAGCACCAGATGCGCGAGGCCGGTGTGGCCCCGGGTTCCCATGACGATGAGATCTGTCCCGAGCTCCCTCGCCAAGTCGACGATGGCATCAGCGGCGGGACCGGTGCCCAGGTGGAACTTCACCTTCACCCCCGCAGCGGCCGCCCTCTGGCTGGACTTTTCGAGCCTCCGCGCCACCACATCCCTTGCCTCGCTGATGAAGCCAGGCGGAATCGAGAGGCCGTAGGAGCTGAAGAGCGGCAGCGGCGCCTCGAAGGCGTGGACGACCTGCAGCTCGACCGAGAACCGCTTCGCCAGACCAACCGCCACCTTTAAGGCGGAGTTTGAAGACTCCGAGAAATCCACGGCCGCGAGGATGTTTTCAATCGGTTTCATTTCTGCTCCTCCGCTAGCTCTTTTCTTCACTCAGCTTCGCAGCCATCCGCCCTGCCTCCGGCCTGGGGAGACGGTCGCATGCCTGCGTCGGAAGTCAGACCCGAAAGACCTCCGCGTCGTCTCAAAGCGATCGTGAGCCTTCGGTCTAAAGCCTCTTCCGGGATGTCCAGCTCGCTTGCGATGCGAGCAATGAGGCGCTCCTCGAAGGGGTGAACCGTCCCATCCACCAGGGCGACTTCCCACAGCCTTTGGATCACCGCCAGCCGCTCATATTGGCCGAAGCTCTTCTTGATCGTTTCTGTGAAGAGCCAGTCATGCCACACCTCTTCCTGGCGCCTCTCCGCCACTTCAACCAGGCATTTTGTCGTCTCTTGATCCAGCTCGAGGTCCTCCATGACAGCGCGGCAGATCTCGTCACGCTCTTCCTCGTCGAACTCCCCGTCGATGCGCGCGCACTCCACCATCAGCGCCGCGGCGGCGAGCTCCTCCAACAGGTGGGGCCAGTCGGGTCCGGGAGCCGGCCGCTCCGCCAGACGCTTTCTTATCTCCTTGATCACCATGACCCTCTCCTTTCGCGGCTATGGATC
This sequence comes from uncultured delta proteobacterium, assembly GCA_963766175.1. Lineage (GTDB taxonomy): Bacteria > Myxococcota_A > UBA9160 > UBA9160 > UBA6930 > CAVXZE01. The sequence continues at coordinate 77,326 of CAVXZE010000009.1, read as the reverse complement.
TCCCCGTTAAGCTCCACGGCAACATCTCGCAGCCCTCCTCGGCTGGTTCTTCGGATCGCTCGCCCCGGACCGACAACGGTGTGCCGCTGACTTCCCACACTTCACCAGCCCATCATCGCACGCGCTCGAGAACCAGGACATCCGGGGATCTGCGCAAATCCGATCTGGAATCTGCGTAATCCCCCGATGGAAATGGCGGTGCCAGCGGGCGACCCTGTCAGGACAATGGTGCGGATCGCGGCCTACCGGACACGTTTCCCCGTCGAAGCCAGGCGAGCTCATCAGGGTCCCGGTTCGTCATTCTTCGAACGCCTTGAGGTTCCGACCCCTCCAGCTTCGGAGCTTTCGACACAGGTCGATGCGCCAGCTCGGCGCGTCGGTCCGTAGCTGCACGCGTGTTCCTCGAGGCCATTCATCCGGCGGCTCGAAGCCCGCCGCGCTGGTCGCGTAGAGCTCGGGCCCGGCGTCCGAAGAGCTGCCGCCCGCCGCCTGGCGCTTCGTCAGTCGGTCGAGCGCGGTCGCCTCTTCGCAGTCGACCTCGATCAGCAAGACAGGCACACCCCGTTCACTCGCCCAGCGCCGTGCGCGATCGCGCCGAGCCGCCGTGTTGAAACTCGCATCCAGAAGCGCCAGCCGGCCCGATGCCACCACTGGCGCTGCGCGTTGCAGCATCGCTTCGTAGATCGCCGATCTCCGCTCCGGGGAATACAGCCCCGTATCCAGCGGTGCCGTCATCCGGGCGCCCAGAGGCAGACCGGCCAGCTTCTTGCGGAGGCGATCCGACGAGACGACGATCCCACCGGACACGTGCCCGAGACAATCGGCGACCGTGCTCTTCCCGGTTCCCACCTTCCCGCAGAGCAGGATCAGGGATCCGCTGGACCCCTTCCGCAGGGTCTTCTCGGCAAACGCCAGGTGCCGATTGGTGCTCTGCTCGGCGGCGAGCCGCTGCTTCCATTCCAGAGTAGAGTCGGCCGACGCGATTGCAGCAACCTTGGCCCGAACCACCGCACGATAGCTCTCGTAGAAATCCACCACCCAGTACAATTCGAATTCATCCGCTGCATCCGCGTAGCGGCTGAGCAGGCGCTCCGCGAGGTCGTCGTGCCCCCGATAGGCGAGGTCCATCGCCAGGAACCCGACCTCGCATGCGGGGTTCGTCTGCCGGAGTGCTCGGCTGAACTCCAGACAGTCGATCATCACGGGGACGTCCCCGTCGTGCTCAAACCACACGTGCTGAAGGTGAAGATCACCATGGCCGTCGACCCGGGATCCGCCGCGCACGTACGCGCAGACCTGCTCACGGCGTTCCTCGAGGAACGCGCGCGCCAGTTGGTCGATCGCGCGGAGAGTCGTGCCGACTTCCCGGTTGTGCGGAGCGGCTTCAAGCGCGCGGATACAGGCCTGGAAGGGCTGCATCACCGATTGCAGGATGGCTCGGTCGCCTATCAAGCGGCGCGGAGGTAACCGGTGCTCCTGATGAAAGCCTGCGATTCGGTCGGCGACTGCATCGATGTGTCGATTCGTGAGGCGCCCCGCCGACAAGAGACTCAAGGCGTCTCGGCCCGTAGGCAATCGTCTCATGACCACACAATGCTCCGCAGCGTCGCTGAGAGCGATCGATGGCGTGTCGGAGAGTTCCCCGACCATGAACCCATCAGCGCCTCCCTCGAGGGGCGCCACACCCAGATAGACGTCCGGAGCCAGCCGCCGGTTCAGTTGAACCTCACGGACGCAGTCCGCATTGCGTTCCGAGCGAGTCGTGAAGTCCAGGAAACCGAGGTTGACCGCCTTCCTGAGCTTGTAAACGCGGCTCGGCGTCAGGAACAGATGGGATATATGGGTCTGGACGTGCTCGACCCCTGACGCCGCACTCGCATCGTCCGGGTAGGCTGAGGGCTGCGCGAGACTCCGCACCAGGAGCGGGCTGATGGAATCGGGTGTCATTCCTGCTCCGGTGGGTACAGAGGAGGAGCCGCGGGCCACCTGCTTCCTCTCGGTTCGCGCCAGCCCCCCTGGCTGACCACCGGCTACGTTGTGCGTCTGCATGGGAGTCTCCTGATGACCAGGCCGCTGCTCGTGGCTCGTGCCTCGATCCTCCGGCGCAGTCATCCTTCAACCGGAAAGGACCGAGAGGTCTTCGAGAAATCAGAATCGCATGGCGCGGGGACGCAGGAAATCCGGGGATCCGCGCAATTCGGCCAGGAGATTCACGTAATCTGCCAGCGGAGATCGCGGTGGGGTCGAGCGAGACTGGAAGAGGGATAGTGCGGACGACCGGTAGCCTGACCGAAGCGGACCAGGTGCGACACCTGGCCGGCCGAGACGTCGCTGCCCGTTCCCACAACTCGATCAGACCGCTCCAGGAGCGGAATACCGGATCGCGAAGCGCAGAATACCGGATCGAGCGGCGAAGAGTACCCGATGTCCCGATGGCCCAGATTCCGGCTCCGTGGGACAATGACGATCAGTAAATCCGACCGCCCCGCTCGGGGTAGAAATGGAGGAAACCTGATGAGCCGAAGTATCGATGCGCTCGTCGAACATCAGATCCGCCGCTGGGAGCTGGCGCGAAGGTCAGCGGTATCGGAACCACCCCTGCCCTGCGTGGCGCTCTCCCGACCGCTCGGGGCCGGCGCCGCCGAGCTCGGGCAGCGGGTGGCCGAGTTGCTCGGTTTTCCCTTCTTCAACAAGGAGCTCGTCGAGTGGATTGCACGGAGAACCCGACATTGCGAGCAGTTGGTGGCGGGAGTGGACGAGCAAATCCGCAACTCAATCGACCGCTTCGTCACCGATGGCTTTGTCCGCGAGCGATTTACCGAGAGCGACTACCTTCGTCAGCTGGTCCGGATCATGGCGATACTGGGAGAGCGTGGGGGCGCGGTGATCCTGGGTCGCGGAGCCCAGTTCATCCTGCGACCGGAGCGCACCCTACGTGCCCTGGTGGTGGCACCGCGACCCGAGCGGGTGGAGCGACTCCGCAAGCGGCAATCCATCTCGGCCGCTGAGGCGGAGGAGATGATCCGCAAGGCCGACGCGAGCCGACGCGAGTTCTTGATGTACCACTTCCATCGCGAACCGGATGATCCGGGCAGCTACGACCTCAGTGTAAACACCGGCTTCCTCTCCATGGAGGACGCAGCGAGCCTGGTGGCCACCGCCTACCGGGCGCGCTTTCCCGCGTCGAAGCGCTAGGAGGCCGATCCAGGAAAGGAAGCGTGGCCGGGGGGGGCGAGAGACTCAGCGCTCGAGCGACGTCAGCCCCTCACGAATCGCGTACTTGGTGATGTCCGCGACGCTGTGGAGGTCGAGCTTCTTCATGATGTTGCGGCGATGCGTCTCTACCGTACGAGTCGAAATGTGGAGTCGTTTCGCAATTTCGGGTGAGGTGTGTCCCTCGGCCAGGAGCTGCACGATCTCACGTTCCCTGGGCCCCAGCTCCGTCTGCGCGGAGGGACCACCCTTCGATGGGGCGCGAACTTGAGCATCGACCACCATCTGCGGTGATGTCCGGGCTCAGATAATTCTTCCCGCCGAACACAGCCGTGACAGCACGGCGCACTTCATCATAGGCGCCGGTCTTGAGAACATATCCAGAGGCACCTGCTTCGAGTATGCCGAGAACATAGCCCCTGTCGGCGTACATGGAGAGAGCGATGACCTTGACCCCCGGGTTGTCGGCCTTGATCTGGCGGGTCGCCTCTACACCGTTGAGATCGGGCATGCCGATGTCCATAATGACCACGTCCGGAACCAGTGACCTGGCCAGCGCGGCGGCCTCCCTGCCGTTCTCAGCCTCGCCGACGATCTCGAAGCTCTCCTCCGACGCCAGGATGGCCCGAAGGCCGTCACGCATGATCTGATGGTCGTCCGCGAGCAGGATTCGGATGCTCATACCAATCCCGTATCTGTTTCTTCTTCCGCCGCTGTGATGGGCGCCGCCAGGACGATCCTGGTTCCCTCTCCAGGCGATGACTCGATCTGCGCGCTCCCCCCCAGACGAGTCAGGCGCTCTCGAATGCTGAAGAGACCGTACCCGCTGGTGGGGGCGTCCGCATCGAAACCGACACCGCAGTCCTCGATGATAATCTCGACATGTCGATCCTGCCACGTAAATCGGACGTCGGCGTTCTCTGTCTCGCCATGCTTGGCCACGTTGACGAGCAACTCGCTCAGCACCCGAAACAGGATAATGCGGCTGGTTTCATCGAGCGCCTGGCGCTCCCCCTCTTCCTCCAGGGTAACGTGTAACCCGAATCGACGCTCCATGTCTTCGGCGAGCGAGTGGATTGCAGCCACGAGGCCAACGTCGTGCAGGGTGGGCGGACTCAGCTGAAAGACCAGCGACCTCGCGCGCCGTTGCACCTCGATCACGATCTGCTCGAGTTCCCGCACCTCTGGATCGAGGCCGTAGACTTCAACGGAGGTACGCAATGCCCCGAGCTTCATGCTGGTGAGGCCCAGCAACTGACCGACGCCATCGTGCAGGTCAACAGCCAGCTTCCTCCGTTCCCGCTCCTCGGCCATCGCCACTTCGACCACCGCAGCCCGCAGCTGCTCCTCCAGGCGCTTCTGCTCGATGAGATTCTTGGCGATCGTGAGTATCCCTCCGCTCTCTCCCTCCGCGTCAGTCAACAACGAAAGGGTCAACAACACCGGAATGACCTCGCCCGACCTGGTCCGTCGCCAGCCTTCCACGTTCAGGACCTTCTCCCCGCGCCTGCAACGATCCGCAAGTTCCTGCTGCTCCGGGAGGTGCTCGGGAGGAACGATCTTGTCGATGGGCACTCCGATCAACTCGTCCCGGCTCCAGCCGTAGGTTCGTTCCGCCTCCGGGTTGATGTCGGTGATTCGTCCTGAGAGGTCCTGGATCGACATTGGGACCGTCGCTTCCATGAATACTTTCGACATCCGGCGAAGTGCCGCCTCTGTCTGCTTCCGTTCGGTGATCTCCCTCTGCAAGCTCCGATTGGCCTCCGACAGCTCTGCGGTGCGTTCCGCCACACGCTCCTCGATGCGCTGGATCAGCGGCGAGGCAAGACGGAGATTCAATCCCACACCGATAGCGATCAGGATCACTGCAATACCTCCGGCTAGCTCTCCAGCGCGAAGGAACGGCTCCCTGATCTCCGCGATATCGATCTTGGCAACGACACCCCAGCCGATCTCTGGAACCGGTTCGTATGCCGCCAGGACTCTCGCCCCCCGGTAGTCGAGCCCCAACATGGTGCCCGACTCTCCACTCAATGCGCGCTGCATGGGCTGGCTCACTTCGGAGCCGAAGAGGGTTGGTGACAGCTGAGCCGCGTCAGCTTCTCTGGAGCGCACAAGCCATACGATCTGGTCTCCTGCACGGCGGGCGAGGGTAAACTCGCCGGTAGTCGCCAAAGGTTGCGAAGTGCCTGTAGACCTCGACCAACTCGCCTAGTTCTGTGGGTCCAGCGACTCCGCGGATTTCCCCCTCGCGTAGCTCAGCGTCGAAACCCGCCACCGTCTTGAGAATGCGTGCGCGGTGCATGACCATTCGGACCAGGCGATCCTTCTGCTGCTCGAAGGTCGCCTGATAGAGCACGCCGATGGCAAGTGCGGCGGCCACGACCGAAACGATCACCAAGATCCCGACCGAAAGCAGCAGGATGCGGGTTCGCTCACTCATGGGTCTGCCCTCGGCGATGGCCAGTGGCTCACTACCTTTGTCTCCCTCAGAGAGGGCCAAGCGGCAAGCTGGTTACTAGTCTAACCCTTTGGAGGGATGTGTCAGGGGCCGTCTTCACGGAGTTCAGACGCCCCAGCGGATGCGACGAGCGGCCGGTCGCGGGCGTTTCGGCCGAGAAACTGGCCAGAGTCCGGGTCGCGCAGATGGAGGTCTGGTGGAAATCTTCTCCAAGCTTGACTGGTTCGGAACCTTCGCGTTCAAGCCCGCTTCGATTGTCTCACGATACGAGGAGGTGACGCGCTCCCCTGTGGGAGAGCAGATGAGTCGGGAACTCGCCACCGTTGCCCCTAGCGCCGAACAGAGGCTTCAAGGAAACACGCCGCGGACTCTCTCCGTCAGCGCAACGCGCTCGACAGCAATCTCACTTCCTCATCGATGCTCTTCTCGCTCATGGTCTCCTCGCCACCTTGCTTCCAGTACCCTCCGTCTTGACTGGAGAGTCCGCAGCTCTCGAGCTCTGATCACGCCTGTTTGGCACTGGCACGGCCAGCTTGGCGCACCCCGAACTGGGTCAAACGGGCATTTCCGCGCTCGGCAACGACACGCTTTCGGCACTTCTGGCGGAAGCGCTTCGGGCCTCAGGGAAGAGCCCGAAGTACTTGTCCACGGCTTCTTCCGATCCGCAGAGGTAGATGGAGTCGCCGGGATCGATCTCGAAGTCACCTGCGAAGTCGACGAAGAGCTCCTCGTGGCGTTCGATCGCCACGATCGAGCAGCCCGTGCGTTCGCGAATGCGTGCGGAACCTGGGTTGAGGCCACCGAGCCCTGCCGCCGAGGCCTGCATCAGGCGCATGCGTGGCTCCAGGGAGATGAACTCTTCGCCGAAGAGCTGCCTGCCCAGGAGCTGGCCGGCGACCTGACCGATCGAGAGTGCGAAGTCGGCGCCCGTCGCGCGGATGCGCGCGACTTCCCTCGCCCGGTTGACCCGGGCGATGATCGGCACGTCGGGCGCGATGTCCCGAACGACGGCAGTCGCGAGGAGGTTGGCCGCGTCGGTCGAGAGCGCCAGGATCACCGCGCGGGCCTCCAAGACCCCGACCCGCACCAGCGCCTCCGAGTCGAGCGCGTCGGCCACCAGGTCGACTCCTTCCAGGCTCTTGTGGTCGATGGCCACCGTGTCCTCTCCGGCGTCACGCAGCATCTCGACGACCTTCTGGCCAACCTCACCGTAGCCCGCTACGAGAAATGATCCGGTCTTCGCCAGGGGAGTCGCCAGGCTGCCAAGGCGCCCGATGCTCTCATCGCTGCCGATGGCGACGACAATCCCCCCAGGCCGGAGGACCGTCTCCGGACCCACCTCGGCGTGAAACTCGCCCTGTAACCACTGGCCGATGATCGTCGCACCGGTCCGCTCGCGAATCCTCGCCTCGACCAGTGGGACACCGGCCACGGGGCTCTCTGGCTGGATCCGCAGCTCGGCGACCTCCAGGCGCGCACCGAGCTGTTGGAGACCTGCGATCCGGGGAGAGATGCGGTCGCTGGCCTGGGCGGCGAGTGCAGCGGCGAGCGCGTGCTTGGGGCTGTAGGCGGCGTTGGCTCCGGCCAGGACGATTGGCTTGCGGTGGAGCGGGTTCTCGACGAACACGTAGATCGGGCCCTGGAAGCCGCTCTCGCGAACGCTCAGCACGACCACCTCGTTCTCGTCATCCGCACCGTTGGCGACCACGGCGCGCACCCCCGGAAGGCCTTCGCTGAAGGGAGTCTCGTCCTCGAGTCGGGAGAGAACGACATTCAGACCGCGATCTCGCAGACGGCGCGCCAGCGACTCATCTTCCTCCAGCACCACGGCAGGGATCCGCTGGCGCTCCATGTCGCGAATCAGAGAGGTGACCGCCGGACCGTAGCGGTAGATCAACACGAAATCCCGTAGCTTCGCCGGCAGCGCCCTCGGCAGGCGCTCCTCGAAGCGGGCCTCCAGGAAGGGAATCACGAAGATCGGGAAGAGCAGAAATATCAGGAAGACTCCGATGAACTGCACCGCCACCACGAATGCAATCATGAGTGGGTGCTGCCACTGGTTGTCGTGTCCGTAGCCCGTCGTCGTCAGGGTCTCGGAAGCCCAGGCCAGGCTCTGCCAGAAGCCCCGCACCTCCCCCTCGAGCTGGCTCATGCCCAGCATGTAGACCGCCGTGATCAGCAGAACCCCGACCGGCAGGAGCCATAGCAGGGAGAGGCGATGTGTGAGCCAGCGGCGCATGTGCATGGAGATCATCCCCGTTTCAGAACCCCCGTGCCAGTTGGAGCTCTTCGGTTTGCTCACCTGTCCCGAGACGGGTCCCAGCCCTGGTGCATCTCAGGACATTCCGCACTCCTACCGACATCTGGGGTGGTACTTTCTCGGTTCCACCGCCGTTGATTGCTTCGGACGCGTCCACTCTATTCGCTCAGAGCGACTGCTGCTGCGCGACCAGCTCGCGCCGATAGTGGTCGAAGAGGCTCGACTTGCTCAGCAGTCCCGCATACCGATTGCCATCGACGACGGGCAGGACCCAGGCGCCGGCCTCCTCGAACACCTCCATGGCATCCGCGAGTGACGCGTCGAGTGGAATCCTCGGCACATCCGGATCCATCACGGTACCGACCAGGGTGACCCGCGCGAGCGATGGATCGAGTAGAAGCGCGCGGACTCGCACCAATTCGAGAATTCCGGCGAATTCCCGGGTCTCTGCGCGAAGGACCGGGAAGTGGTTCCGTTGCGAGGTCGCCACGACCTCGGCAAAATCCGCCAGGGTCATGCTGTCCAGTACCGGCGTCGCGTCGGCATCCAGGGTCTCGCTCACCCTGACGTCGGCGAGAACCCGCCTGTCCGTACCCGGTCGCAGCAGGTCTCCGCTCTCTGCGATCTCAACGGTATACGGTGAGTATCGCTCAAAACGACGTACGACGACGAGGGAAAGCGCCGAAACGATCATCAGCGGAAGGACCACGTCGTATCCGGCCGTCACCTCCATGACCAGAAAGATGCCCGTAAGCGGCGCCTGCATCACGCCCGCCACCAGGCCGCTCATGCCCACGAGACCGAAGCTTCCCTCCACGGCGAACGCCAGGTTCCCTGGAAGGAAGGTGGTCAATGCGCGCCCGTAGCCGACGCCAACCACGGAGCCGACGACCAGGGAAGGCGCGAAGAGGCCGCCGGGCGCTGTAGAGCCGATCGTCAAGCCGGTAGCCACCAGCTTGGCCAAGGCGAGCCCTAGACAGAAGATCAGCCCCGGCCCGAGTTCGGAGTGGATCGCTGCACGCGCGACACCGTAGCCTTCACCAATCGCTCCCGGGTACGCCATCCCTATGAAGCCAACCAGTAGACCGCACAAGGCTGGAGCTGCCAGGGGCGCAGCAGGAAGGCGCAGCGTCGCGCGATGGACGAGGCCCACCGCGCGAACGAGCGCGACAGAGACGAGTCCGGCAAGAACGCCGAGGGCGCCACAGGCGAGGAGATCGGGAACTCCCATGGCAAACGGTGCATGCGAAAGAGTCTGTATGTCGCCCAGCCAGAGGCGTGAGAGCTCCGTCGCGGCGACCGCGCTCATGACGACCGGGAGGATCGAGAACGCGCTCCACTCGGCCAGCACGATCTCCATTGCGAAGATCATGCCCGTCATGGGAGCGTTGAACACGGCGGCGATGCCCCCTGCCGCGCCACACGCGAGCAAGACCGTGCGACGTCGCTCATCGAATCGGAAGGCCGATCCCAGGAACGAGCCGACGGCCGCACCACTGAAGACGATCGGGCCTTCCAGCCCCGCCGAGCCACCGGAAGACACGTTGGCCAGGCTTCCCAACCAGCGCGAGAGCATGGACCGCCGCCGCATCCGGCCACCGTCGCGGCACACCGCCCGAATCACCTCCGGGACGCCGTGCCCCGGCGCCTCCCGGAAGATCAGCGACACGATCGCGACTCCCGCCGCCGCTCCGATCGCCGGCAGGACTGGGCCCCACCAGCTACCGCGCAGCGTCTCCAGACCCTGAAACACGAAGTGCACAGCACTTCGGAGGGCCACCGCCGATCCGCCCGCCAGCAGTCCTACGGCGAGCGCCAAGACGAGAATCGCTCCCCATCGCTCTTCCTCGGTCCCCAGGTAGCCGACCGCGCGTCGCCATGCCTTCGTCGACATCAGCCGCTCGATCCCACCCGGCGGTCCCCTTCGCCAAGGAGTCAATCGCCCTTCTCCTCGATGAGCGCGCGCAGCCCGTCGATCAGCGCCGGCTTCGCAAGACGACTCCGCAGAAGGCGCACGGCCTCGGGGGAACGAACCGTGAGACCGATCTGCGAGAGAATCTCGAGATGCGCACCCGCGGTCGGGGAGGCGAGAAGCGCGACCGTATGGACGAGCTCACCGTCGAGGGCCGCCCAGTCCAGAGGGGTGTCGAGCAAGACGCAGGCTGATGAGGGGCTGCTCGAGGGCGTCGCCCAGGGGTTCGCGCGGGTGCGGGACGGCGATGCCTTGTCCCAGCGCCGTGCTGGCCATCCTTTCGCGCTCCAACACTTCGTCGAGAAGCCGCGCGCGGAGCCCTGGCGCGAGGTGCGAGAGTGACTCGATCGCGACCTGGATCGCGTCCTTGGCCGAGCGCGCCTCCACTCCCGCCGTGACGGCACCCCGCTCGATGGCCCCCAGCAGCGCCGCTTCCTTCTTCCCCGGCCGAAGCGCGGGATCCGCGTCGACCTGCATCCCGCGATCCCGAGCCCAGCGCATCAGTTCGTCGCGATCGAAGTCGTGTCCATCTCGATCGACCGACCGAATCAAGCCCTGGCGGACCCAGCGTTGCAGCGTGCCTTCTGCCACTCTGAGGAAGCGCGCAGCTTCTCTTCGATTCATGTGAAACGACCGCGCCCGGACATGAGTACCCCCTACGCCAGCTCACGCGATTCAGCCCCTCGAGGTCCGGCGACCCGAACGACGTGCTATCATTGTACTACCTCTAGCTCCTGGCGACAGACCCGATGCCCTTCGAGCTTCTTCACATCTTCCGGAACACTCCGTTCGGCCGCGAGACCCTGATGCAGTCGGCCTTCTTCTGCCAGCAGATGGGTATGCCGATCGACATCTACGTGCCCGGTGAATCGCAGTTCCTGATGTACTTCGAGCACGGAGTCGTCACCGTTGACCTCGACCGCTCCTATCTGCGGTCGCCGGACTCGGCCCGTGATCACGCCCGGGAGATCGTCGAAGGCCTCGAAATCCGACACAGCTTCTTCGAGCCCACACGTTTTACCGCCGGCCTGCCTGATCTACGTTCCGACTACGCGTTCATGAGCTGCCCGCGGTCGATCAGCGACCTGTCCACGAAGATCGGCCTCGGCCATATCGGCTCCCGGGTGAGAGCGATCGTCAAACAGGCCCCGTTCCCAGTGCTGATGCCCGCGGCTTCGTTCAAGCAGTGGAACCGCATCGTCTGCTTCTTCGGTGGCTCCGCCAATTCACTGATCGCGCTCCGGTGCGCCCGGGAAATCAGTCGTCGCTCGAAGGCTCGACTCACGATCTTCACCCAGGTCGAAAGAGGGAGAGACACCTACGAGCATCAGCTCGACCAGGAAGGCCTCGCCGAGGATCTCGGGGAGGGACGGATCGAGTGGCTCTGCTTCGAAGACAGCGATCTCACGGAAGATCTCTACGCGGTGCATTCCGATGCGTTGGTCGTGGCCGGCGCACATGGTCACGGCGTCGCGAAGGACCTCGTGTTCGGAAGCAAGCTCGAGCTGATCCAATCAGAGCTCCCCAACCCGATGGTGATCGTGGGACCGAGCGCGGTCTTCTAGCAGGGTCTGGCCGCTACGCACCGAAGACATCCGCTCCGGAAAGCGATCTGGCATCGAGGTTCACTCCTCCAGGGCTCGCTCGCTCGCCTCTCGTCCCGCCACGCGTCGGCTTTACTGGGAGTCTCCGTCCGCTGTCGTTCTCGCGCGGCGTCCCTATCCTTTCAACTTCCTGACCCAATGACTCGAGAGTGATCGCGTTGGCGTCATCATCTTCATGACCGGCTTACACATCATGCTTCTCAGGATTTCCCCGGGCATTCGTATCTGATCTGAAATGCTGTCGAGATAGCGGGTGTCCTCGTCTTCCCGACCCGCGAGGCGGCATGCGGTGAGATATCCGTTCGTATGCCCCGGCATTACTCCAAGTCCGTTGTAGGCCACACTCACGTGAATGTTGCCACCATCGACCACGCCCAGGATTTCGCGGCCCCTGAGCGTGTGGCCAGTGACACCATGCCAGCCATACGCAAACCCGATGTCGGAAAGCCACGGATGGCGCTGTTCGAAGATACGCCTCGCATAGTCGCGCGCGCCCTCGATGTCACGCCATACACAAGAGTTGAAGCTTGCATAGCCGAGCACGACGCGGACGAACATCTGCCCGCCTGGTGTCAGGCCAATTGTCACGGGAAGCACGCGTAGTTCAAATCGCAGCGGCCAGCGATCGAGACCGACACTCCTGATCTCAGCATCGGTCAGCTTACGTGTGGCCAGGGAGTACTGATGTACTGGAATGATGTGCCTTCCAAACAACCCGAGGCGGGGCGCGTGCGCATTGGTGGCTACGAACACATGGGCGGCGCGAACAGTTCCGTTCCGGGTGACGATTTCGGAAAGCTTGCCACTGGTCACCTCCAGAGCGGGCGAGCGCTCGAAGAGTTCGGCGCCCAAGCGCATCGCAGCCCTGGCATGACCCGCGGCCAGCTTTCCTGGGTGAATCGTAAAGTAGCCCGTCGAATCAAGGGCTCCCGTATAGTGCTCACTTCGAATGTTCTCCCTCAACTCCTCAGGCTGGACCCATTTCGTATCCTGCGGAGGACTGGAGCGAACCTTCTTGGCTACCTTTTTCGAGGCGAACAATTGCAGTGTGGGCGCGGGTCGGAAATCACATTCGATTTCCTCCTCACCGATGAATCGCTGAAGCCGCTCGAGCCCCCGGCGGGCCATTGAGTCATCATCGATACCATAGTGATGCGCATAGACAGCACCGGAATTTCGCGAACTCGCCCCCGAACCTATGCCATGCGAATCGAGCACGATCACGGACCAGTCCGGCCGAAACGTCTTTGCGTAATAGGCGCAGGATAGTCCCGTGCAGCCGCCTCCGACTATCGCCAGATCGACCTCTCGGTCGCCCTCGAGTCGAGGTGAGGGTGGTATCGGCGCCTCCGATGCCCAGAGACTCTCCTTGCGGACGTCGTCAACCTCCACCCCTCTGCGTCCAGGAGATATCATCGATCCAATCCTCCTCAGAGTGTGAAAACCCTACCACCATGATCTTCGCAGTTGGTCGAGTGCCTCTTCACTCCTGCGCGAATCGCGCAGGAGTGAATGTATCGGCGTCGACGAGGTTGGTGTGACCATCGGTGAGCAATTCGGCGGCGACCTGTCCGACCGCGGGGCTTGTCTCGATGCCACTTCCTCCCTGACCTGCCACCCAGAAGAATCCCTCGACCGATGGGTCCTCGCCGATTATGTAGGATTGGTCAGGAGCGAAAGTCCTCAGGCCGGCCCATGTTCGGCGCAGCGACTTGGGGACAAGAGAAGGCGCGAGCGTTTCCAGCCTGTCGATCGTCTGAGCGATGACCAATTCATCCGGGTGGGCATCACAGGGCTCAACGGGGTCTTCATCCATTGGGCTTGCGAGCAGACCGCGGGACTCCGGCGCGAAGTAGAGCTTATGAGTGTAGTCTGCCACCAGCGGCCATCCCGCCACCTCGAGTCCGTCCGGCGCCGCGAACGCTGCCACGGTGCGCCGATACGGAGTCAGGTCGATTCCTGTGGCTCCGGCGTGCTTTCCAATCATCCCCGCCCATGCGCCAGCCGCGTTGACAACCCACCGCCCCGTGAACTCCCCTCGATTCGTCGTAACCCCGCGACAGCGACCTCGCTCAACCCTGATATCGCGGACCTCCACCCCGCAGCGCAGTTCAGCTCCCTCATGCCGTGCGTGCCGGATATAGCTCCACAGCAGCTCATGAACGTCGATGTGACCGTCCTCGGGCAGGAAGACGGCGCCGTCGAAGTAGTCGCCAGAGACGACCGGAATCTTTTTCACGACCTGTAACGGGGTCAACAGCTCCAGAGAGACCCCCATCTGCCGGAGAGCGGGAGCAACTTCCTCTATCAAGCCCCAATCGGCGCCCTGAAACATGGCCATGATCCCGGATTGTTCCAGCAGAGGACCTTGACTGAATCCGTCCGGGGGATTGCGGAGAAAATCCGCACCCAGAATCGCTAACTGCAATGCCGACGGAATGAAGTCCAGCTCGACGAGCACAGCGGCGCTGCGCCCCGTCGAATGATAGCCCGGCTGCTCCTCACGCTCGAGAATCACGACGTCGGTCAATCCCCGCCTGGAGAGGAAATAGGCCAGGGAAGCACCGGCGATGCCGCACCCCACGATGATCACTTCATAGTCGTTGCTTCTACCCATGATGTGCTCCTGGCTGTCCCACAAGCGCTTCAGCTCGGCCGGAGTTCGAAGAACTCATCGCGCGGCTCGAGGTCTTCATAGGCCTGGGCCGCGTCCCCGCTGCCGAAGTACATCTCGTCAGGCGTCTGAGCCCTGAAGGCCACACGGGGGATGTCCGACCCGTCAGGGAGTTCCTTGCTGCGCCCGTTCGAATACGAACACGGCAACTTGGTGGGTGAAGCGCAGCCTCTCGTCCTCGCGACGTACATGCAATCCCACCCGATCATCCGCCAGGCACGACTCCATCAGGGAGATGATCTCTCTCCGAGCAGCTTCCCCCGGCGCTCCGTGGGTAATCCACTGTTCCAGATCATTTTCGAGCGTGGAGCGCACCTGGTGAGCGGTAGTCAGGCCGACGGCGCCAGCCAGTCGTACGAACTCGGACTCTGGCAAAGCTCGAACAGACCTCCGCAGTGCGCGTAAACTGATCGCGGATCAGATCGAGATGGGAATTCTTGTTTTCCAAGTCCTATGCGATCACCGTGGTGGATTCCAACACCGTCGCTGGTGCCGACTCTGTCTTACGACTGGTCGTTCAGCTGCCGGAATTGCCGCCCGGGATGGCTCGAAGCTCCCAAGCACCAACGCCAAACACTACCACGAATCGATTGGAACGCACTATGGTCCGGTTCGCTGCAACGCCTCCTATCGCTCGCGCCATGATTGTCCCGTTTGCTGTCAATCCTGCGAGAGCGACGGCTCCGACTCTGCTGCACTTCAGGGAATTCCGTACTTCTCCCTCTGCAACGGAGACGCACCGGATTCAGGTGACTCCCTTCCCTCCTGGTTGCACCCGGGATCGATAAGGCCATTCGTCGACCCATCGGGTACGATAACCCGGATCCGGAATCCCTCGCCGAGGTGGCGGCGTCTGCCGACGGAGAAGGAGGGCCGTCCGATGAAGGGTCTGGAGGGCATCAGGGTTCTGGAACTCGGAGAGTTGGTCGCGGCGGCCTATGCCGCCAAGCTGATCGGCGACCTGGGCGCGGACGTCATCAAGGTCGAGGAGCCGCGCGGCGACCGGGCCCGCTTGCGTGGTCCGTTTCCAGGCGGCACACCGGATCCCGAGCGGAGCGGGCTCTTCCTCTACCTGAACTCCAACAAGCGCGGCGTAACCCTCGATCTCTGCGCCACCGAGGGGCGAGAGCGGCTCGGTCGCCTGGTGGCGGCAACCGACATCCTGCTTCACAACTACCCCCCCGATCGCATGGCCGAGCTCGGGATCGACTACGATGCGTTCCGCGCCATCCGGCCGGGGCTCGTCATGTGCTCTATCACGCCGTTCGGGCTCACCGGGCCCCACAGCCACTTCCGCGCCGAGGAGATCACGGTGGCGCACGGCGGTGGGTGGGCGTGGCTCAGCCCCGGCGCCCTGGAGCGGCCGGAGCTGCCGCCGCTCAAGGCCTTCGGCCACCAGGCGGACTTCAAGGGCGGCCTCGCCGCGGCGGCGACGGCGCTCGCGGCCCACTACCGCGCACAGCGGACCGGAATCGGAGAGCACATCGACCTCTCGGTACAGGCGTACGTCGCCACCTTCCTCGAGCAGGCGCTCGTCTACCACACCTACCGGGGCGTGCTGGCGTCTCGGCTCGGCCAGCGCGGGCTCAACCCGTGGCGGATCTTCGAGTGCCGAGACGGCCGCATCTTCCTGTGTACGATCGAGCAGGATCAGTGGGAGAGGCTGGTCGAGTTCATGGGAAATCCGGAATGGGCCAGCCTCGAGATCTTCGAGGACTTCGCCGCCAGGCTGGCGAACGCCGACGCGCTCAACATCTTCCTGCAGGAGTGGATCGCGCCGTGGAGCGTCGAGGAGCTGTTTCACGAGGGCCAGAAGCGGCGGATCTGCTTCGCCCCGGTCCTGTCGATGCAGCAGCTGGACCAGCGGGAGCACCTGCGCGCGAGGCGTTTCTTCGTCGAGGTCTCCCACTCGGTGGCTGGGACGCTCACCTGCCCCGGGGCACCCTACCGGCTCCACGACCCGTGGTGGAGCATTCGACGTCCTGCGCCCGTCCTGGGAGAGCATGACGCCGAGATCCTTCGGAACGACCGGCCCGCGGCCGCGCCGGAGCGGGCCCCGGCAGGGGGTGACGCGCCGATCGGCTCGGGGCTGCCCCTCGACGGGATCCGCGTGGTGGATTTCTCCTGGGTGTGGGCCGGGCCGTTTTGTGCCCTGCAGCTCGCCCACCTGGGCGCGGAGGTCATCAAGCTCGAGTCCGAGGCGCGCCCCGATCTGGGTCGGCGCCTCCCGATCTACCCGCGGGACATGGAGCCCGGATTGAACCGGTCCGGCTACTTCAACCAGTGGAACCAAGGCAAGAAGAGCCTGCGGCTCAACCTGGCTCACCCCGAGGCTGTCCGGGTCGCCCGCCGGCTCATCGCAGAGAGCGACGTGGTCATCGACAACTTTGCGACGGGCGTGATGGACCGGCTCGGGCTCGGCTACGAGGACCTCAACCGGATCAAACCCGATCTGGTCGTCGCCTCGATCACCGGCTTCGGCCACTCCGGGCCGCTCAAGGACTACGTCGGCTACGGCCCGGCGATGGCGCCGATCGCGGGCCTCTCGTCCCTCACCGGGTACCCGGGCGGCGGGCCGCGAGAGGTCGGGATCTCGTTCGGCGACCCCACGGCCGGGATCACGGCGGCCGTGGCGATCTGCGCCGCCCTGATCGCGAGGACTCACACGGGCCGGGGTCAGCACATCGACGTGTCGCTATGGGAGGCAACGACCGCGATCGTCGCCGAGGGCTGGATGGAGTACGCCATGAACGGAGCCGAGCCCGCGCGCATCGGGAACCGGGACCCGTGGATGTCTCCGCACGCCTGCTTCCGCTGCGCCGGCGAGGAGCGCTGGGTGACGATCGCCTGCGCGGACGAGGCGGAGTGGAGAGCGCTCGCCGGCGTGATCGCGCCCGAGCTGGAGCGGGACCCCCGCTTCCGGAGCGCGCGAGATCGAAAGGCCAATGAGGACGAACTCGAGGAGCGCATCACCAGCTGGACCCGCGTTCGCGACCCCTGGGAGGTCACCAGGGCCCTGCAGGGTGTCGGCGTGGCCGCCTTTCCGTCGATGAGCCCCGAGGACCTGGTGGGCGACCCCCACCTGCAGGAGCGCGGCTTCTTCGCCCGCCTCGAGCATCCCGAGGTCGGCGTTCGGACCCACGCGGGCATCCCGTGGCGCCTGGCCGTTGGCCCCAACGGCGTGCGGGCTCCCGCACCCGTGCTGGGTGCGCACACCGACGAAATCCTGCGAGATGTCCTCGCCTGCTCGTCGGAGGAGATCGAGCGCATGGTGGCGGAGAAGATCGTCTACTAGGGACGGCGGGCACGCTCTGTGCTTCAAGGAATGATCGTATCGCGGGGCTCCCGCCCGTTGCCAAGACCTTGGGTCTCGTGGGAGGAATTCTCGATACGCACAACTCCAGAAGCGCAAGGAGCGTCCCCGCTCGGGGAGGGTGATGACCCAGGCAGGATTCGAACCTGCGATACCCAGCTCCGGAGGCTGGCGCTCGAGATCTTTCCAAGTATCTGATTCTCCAGAACTTTCCAGCGTGCGGCGCCCAGCGGTACGGACAGGAGTTCTCGGGACGCACAACAGAAAAGCTCAACGAATCCCGGGATGTCCTTGCTGCGACGCTTCCTCTTCAGGATCTCCTGAAACGCAGCAGAGTGGCGGCCGAGGGTGTAATCTTCCCGGTGTCCGGAGGGGGGGAGGAGAGAGATGACCTTGAACTGGATTCGATGGATCGCCCTGGCCGCGCTGGTGGCCGGGTCGTCGCTGGGCTGCGCGACGAACTCGGACGTGGAAGCGCTGCGCATAGAGCTGGACTCGACCCGCACGATCGCCAAAGCGGCCCAGCGGGAGGCGGAGGCCGCTGCCGCGGAAGCCCGCGCCGCGAGCGAGGAGGCCCGCAAGGCCGCCAGCGCGGCCGCCGGCTCCGCGGCCGAAGCCCAGGCCGCCAGCGAGAAGGTCGAGAAGGTCTTTCAGAAAAGTCTTCGCAAATAGCGGCGTCGCCGGGGACGGGCTCTCCGCCGGAGCGCGGAGCTCGGTTCCGCCGGCGGCCGATCGCGTGCGATTGCTGAAGGCGGAGCGGCGTCTGCTGCTGTTCCGCGGCGAGCACCTGCTCGCGGTCTACCGGGTCGCTCTGGGAAGCCAGCCCGAGGGGCCCAAGGAGCGCCGCGGCGACGGTCGGACGCCCGAGGGCCGATATGTGCTCGACTGGCGCCAGAACGCGAGCAAGTTTCACCGTCAGATCCACATCTCCTACCCGAGCGCCCGCGATCGCGTTCGCGCCGCGGCGGCGGGGGTGTCGCCCGGGGGCGGCATCATGATCCACGGGCTTCCCAACGGCCTGGGCGAGATCGGCGCAGACCACGCGGCGGGCGACTGGACCAACGGCTGCATCGCCGTGACCAACCAGGAGATGGACGAGATCTGGCAAGCGGTGCCCGACGGCACCCCGATCGAGATTCTTCCGTGAGAGCCTGGGCGCTGCTGGGCATGTTGCTCGGAGCGGCGGGTTGTGCATCCGCTCCGCCGCCGACGTCCCATGAGATCGTCCACACCCGGAGCGAGGACACGCTGCTCGACATCGCACGCGACCACGACCTCGGCTACGGGGAGATGGTCGCCGCCAATCCAGGCGTCGACCCCTGGCTTCCGGGCGAGGGCACCGAGGTGGTGGTGCCGAGCGTGCACCTCTCGCCGGAGGCGCCGGCAGACGGCATCGTCATCAACCTCGCCGAGCAACGCCTGTACTTCTTCCCGACGAACGGCGAGCGCGTCTCCTACCCGATCGGAATCAACCGGCTGGGCTGGCCTGTTCCGATCGGCACCACCGAGGTGGTCAAGAAGCGGGAGGCCCCGACCTGGTACCCCACGGCCTCGGCGCGTCGCGAGGACCCGACCCTGCCCAAGGCGATCCCACCCGGCCCCGAGAATCCCCTCGGCACCCACGCGCTGTATCTGGGCTGGCCGCGCTACCTGATCCACGGCACCAACGAGCCGTACGGCGTCGGGCGCAGGGTGAGCCGGGGCTGCATCCGCCTCTATCCCGAAGACATCGTCCCCCTCTTCGAGCAGGTCGAGCGCGGTACGCCGGTGCGCGTCATCAACGAGCCGGTGAAGCTCGGCTGGATCGAGGACCGCCTCTTCATCGAGGCCCATCCTCCTCTCTCCCTGGACAGTGAGACGCCACCCGACGAGGCCCTCCAGTCCACGCCCACCCCGGAACTCGAGTCCCGGATCGCGGAGGCGGCCGGGAGCGCGAGCGGCGAGGTCGATTGGGAGCGGGTCGCCGCGGCGCTGAGAGAGCGGCGCGGTGTCCCGGTCGCGGTCACGCCGGCCCCCACGCCGAGCCTCGGGGAGCGCATCGAGGCGCTCCTGCGGGGCGGCTTTCGGAGCGAGAGATAGTCTCGCCCATGCAGGAACCCGATCCGGCGGAGACGACCCGCTTCCCCGCTCTCGCGCACCGCGACTTCCGCGTGCTTTGGCTCGGCATGCTGCGTGGTGATCATGCAGCCGCAGTCATACCGCTCGTAAGCCCGCAAGTTGTAGGCGATGAAGGCCTGCGTCTCGAGCCGCATGCATGACATCGTCATGTCGATGCGCGTCCACGCGGCCCATTTGCGGAAGCCGGCGCCGAGTCGTTACCCGGTGCTACTTCCCGCTCGCTGGTATGACTGGCAGCAGCAGGTGTGACTTTCCGAAGTGGATCTTGTGAGTGACTGTCTGCATGA
The DNA here is from genome assembly GCA_963766175.1 of uncultured delta proteobacterium. Classification (GTDB taxonomy): domain Bacteria; phylum Myxococcota_A; class UBA9160; order UBA9160; family UBA6930; genus CAVXZE01. Next base: position 57,424 of record CAVXZE010000009.1, on the reverse strand, counting down.
AAGGCAACATGTACACGCCCCAGGTACCGAGTCGGCTATGGAGGTCGTCCTGATTTCGAATGATCAGCTCCATGGAGTGACCCTTCTTGAACAGGTTCGAGGTGTGCATCATGGCGATCGCATACTCGACCGTCTCGCCCGGAGGAACCGGCACTGCATCCTGTCGAGGATGGACGGGCTGGTAGGGTTTGGATTTGCTCTCATCGATGGCTCTGAATGCCGCCTTGAGGTAGCCGACACTGATCCACTGCCGGTTGCCTTCGGGGTCCACATCGACAAGGTCCACCATCCAGTTCGTATCGTCTTTGTCGATCGAGGCCTCCAGATAGAGAGCCAAGGGACCCGTTATCTCGGTGTCTTCCGGGAAGGGATCGGTCTCGTACCTCAGACAATAGACAGTTGGATCCAGGTAGGGCGCCGGTTGGGTGAAGCTGTCGGGTGGGCCACCGCTGGCCGCCGGTTCCATGGATAGCCCGCCCTTGGGGTGCAGGAAGAACCGGGTCCACGCCGTTCTCGCAAGCGGCCATTCATTCTCGAAGCGCCACCGGTTCACCCCCATTACGAACAGCTTCACCGGGGGCTCATCCATGATTCCCGTGTCGATCCCCTTGAGCCAGTAGTCGTACCATCTGACGATCTCATCGTGATACTGGCAATACGGTCGCGGGGGAAATCCCGGGGGATACACGATCAGCTTCTTGTCCTTCTCGGGTGTACTGGACCTCGCATAAGCCTCGAAAGTCCCCCAGTTGTAGAATCGGTTCACCCAGGGAGCGCCGATGTACATCGGAAGTCTGATCTTCTCGAGCTCTGCATCTGCCGGCATGGGACGAAACGAGTTCAGCAGCATGTCGGATGCAATGGGATGTTTCAGGGGGTACTTGAGCTGAGAATACCATTTGCTGTTGTACTTGATGTCCGGATGATCGAGCGCCTCCTCGAGTCTGGCCTCCAGTTCGTCCTTTGGGAGGAGGCTGAACAATCGCGGCTGCTTCAGCGTGTATGGATAATTCGGTGCAGGAACCAGGCTGTCATTTCCATGTCTGCCCAGTAGGATGTGGTACATGAGGGTGTCGAAGATGCCGTGGAAGTGGTCACTCCCGAGCACAGGGGCCTCATCGGGGTGAATGGCTTTCAGGCTCGGGGGCGGGTTCTTCGCCACTTCGAGCTGTGCCATCGAATACGAGGATGGTCCCATCATCCCCACGTTGCCATCACACCAGGGCTGTGCCGCAACCCACTCTATGACGTCATAGATATCATCAGGGTTGTGAGCCTGTTCGATGACTCCGTCATACCCCTCCGAATCACCGACCCCTCTCGGGTCGGGAATGACGTGCGCATATCCTCTCGGTACCGTGTACAGGTAGTTCCCCGCCTCCAGAGACCCGTCCCAGAAGGGGCTGTCATAGTAGGGCTGTTGTTTGTCGTGCAACCAGCCCACCGCCTCCTGGGAATCCTTTCCCCAGAAGCCCCAGGCCAGTATCGCCGGGAATCTCTCCCCCTCGACGTCGGGACGGTAGACGTCCAGCGCTAGCCGCACGCCATCGCGCACCGCAACCATCAGGTCCTTTTCTACTTTCACTTCGTAGCCCGGCTTTGACCCCTCTTCCTTTACGATCTGAGGGTAGCCGTCGAAGTAGACGCCGCTGACATCCAGACCGTGGGGGACAGGGTGCGGGGAAGGTACGTAATCCCTAACCCTGACACTGACCGAATCACCGGAGTAGACGTCTCTTCTTTCCATGATCCAAGATTCCTTCTCATTCATGGGAAGCAGGTTTCTACGAGGGAGGAGTTCTCCACTTCAATTCGCTCAGCCCTCCATCTCGATGACGATGCGCTCGGGGTCGCCACGCTTGGTGCGGAGCATCTCCAGCGCTTCCGGCACCTGGTCGAGAGGCAAACGGTGCGTGATGGACGAGCAGATGTCGATGGTGCCGTCGGCCTCCATCCGCAGCACCTCGGCCAGATCTTCCGGGTGCGAGGCGAAGCTCCCCAGCACGCTGATCTCGGCGATCGCGAACACGCCGACGGGAAGGTCGATGCGCGGGGGCTGCATGCACACGCCGACGATCACCAGCGTGCCGCCCCGATCCAGGGCGTTCACGGAGTGGGCGATCGTGTCGGGCGAGCCGTAACACTCGACGGAGAGATCGACGCCTCCGCCCGTGAGCTCGTGGATCTGCGGGGAGGGATCTTCACCGGGAACGGCGAGCACGGTGTCGGTGGCGCCAAAGCGTCTTGCGCGCTCCAGCGCAACGCTGGAGATGTCCACCGCCACCACCTGTGAAGCCCCGAGGACCGACGCCAGGCGCATGGTCTGGCCGCCCAGACCACCCACGCCGATCACGGCCACGCGCTCCCCTCCCCTCATCCCGCCCCGGCACTTCAGCGCGTGGTAGGGAGTCGCCACGCAGTCGGTGGCGACGGCCGCCGCCGCCATGGACACACCGTCCGGGACGCGCACCAGAGAGCTGGTGGGGATCCGGAGTGCCTCGGCGAAGGCCCCGTCGATGTGCAAACCGGGGCACTGGATCGATGCACAGGACATCGGATGCCCGAACCTGCAGGCAGCGCAGCTGCCGCAGCCGACTCCGACGTGAAGAGCAACGCGGTCTCCGGCCTTCCAACCCTCTACACCCGCCCCGATCGATTCGATGGTGCCGGCGGGCTCGTGCCCCAATGTGATGGGGCTGGTGGGTAGCGGCATGTCCTCGAGAAAGTGCAGGTCCGAGCCACACACGCCGCAAGCCGCGACGCGAACCACCACCTCGTCGGGGCCGGGCTCGGGATAGGGGACCTCCTCGATTCGGACAGGTGTTCCCGGACCGCTGAAGCGCGCCGCGCGCATCGTTCTCTTGCTCATGAGCCTCCCTCCTCCACGACCTCTTCCATGGCCGCGAAGCCACCGATCGAAGTGGCCGCCTGTGCTTCGATCAGCGCTGCCAGCGTGGCGGGTTCATCGGCCATCGGCGCCACCTCCGATTGTGTGAACTCGGTCGCTACAGGCTCTCCGCAGCGGTGAGGCTCAGGATGTCGTTGCAGCCGTCCTCGATCATCGAGGCCCGGGCGTCGCGGAGCAGCTTCTCGATCGGATACTCACGGCTCAGCCCGTTGCCCCCAAAGATCTGCAGAGCACTGCTCGCCACCTCGAAGGCCGTGTTGGTCGAGGTGACCTTCGATGCGACCGCCAGCTTGAGCTGGGGCGGGACGTTCATCGTGTTGAAGAGCGTCACCTGCCGGCTCAGCGCCCGGGCCGCCTGCACCTTCCGGAACATCTCGAACAGCCGCATCTTCACGCTCTGGTGCTCGAAGATCGGCACGCCGCCCTGCACCCGCTCCTTCGCGTAGTCGATGGCCAGGTCCAGCGCCGCCTGCGCCACGCCGACAAAGGTCGAGCCCATTCCACCGTTCGCCATGGTCAGGATCATCTCGGTCGCGATCCCGTAGGCCTCCGGCGGGATCACCATGTAGTCCGCCGGAAAACGCACCTCGTCGAAGAAGATCTCCCCCTGGTTCAGCGCACGCTGCCCGATCTTGTCCAGCGGCTTGCCCTTCGACACGCCGGGCACGTCGAGGGGGACCAGGAATCCGCCGTCGCGGCGCACCCCGTCGCCCATGTCCACCGCCGTGAACATCGCGGCCGCATCGGCGATGGTCCCGTTCGAAACCCACGCGGCCTTCTGGCCACTCAGCACGAAGGAGTCGCCGTCCTTGCGCGCAATGCAGTTCGGGCGACCCGGCTGCTCGGCGTCCGGCTTGTTCATGTAGTAGATCAGATCGCTGCCATGGTCCGGCTCGGTCCCGGCCCAGCAGCCAATGCAGCCGTCGGCACCGAAGCGCTCGACCAGCTCCGGCTTCCCGGACATCTGGGCCATCATCCGCGGAAAGCCGGCAACACCGAATCCGATCGCCAGCCCCGAGTCCCCCCAGCCCTGCTCTTCGCCGATGATGCAGCGCAGCCGCGCCCGCTGCCTGGGCGTCAGGTCTCCCCCGGGGTCGGTAAGCTCGGCCAAGCCAAGGGCGCGGTGCTTCTCGAACACCTCCCAGAGGACCGAGCCCTCGGCGATCACGTCCTGGGGATCCGCCATCGCGTCGAGCTCTGCCCCCGCGGGCCGCATGACCTCCTCGGCGAATCTGTGCACCGTCGCCTGTACGGCTCGCTCTTCGTCACTCAGCTCCACTTCGTATTCGATGCTTCCCATGGTCTTCTCCTGGATGGATTCGGACTAGCGGGTGAGAATCGTCACACACATGGAGGCCGCCTCTCTTCCCACGACCCCGCCCCCGTTGTGTGCCAGGGCGACCGTCGCGCCTTCGACCTGTCGCTTGCCGCACCGGCCCTGCAGCTGCTCGGTGAGCTCGACGATCTGGGCGATTCCGGTGGCGCCCACCGGGTGTCCCTTGCGCAGCAGGCCACCGGAGGTGTTCACCGGCAGGCGGCCTCCCAGCTTGGTGGCGCCCTCGTCGATCAGCTTCCCCGACTCGCCTTTCTCGCACAGACCGAGCGACTCGTAGGCCATGAGCTCCCCGATGGCGGTCGCATCGTGAAGTTCGATGGCGTCCAGATCCTCGGGACCGAGACCCGCCTCCTCGTAGGCCTCGCGCGCGGACAGTGTCGCCGAGTCCAGCTCCCCGGGCTCGTGGTCCCACCCGGAGTGCAGCGCGCTGGAAGCCACGCGCACCGGGTTCTCGAGGCCGAGCTGGCGCGCCTTGCGCTCGCTCACCAGCACTGCCGCCGCGGCGCCATCTCCGATCGGAGAGCACATCGGTCGTGTGAGGGGCTCTACGATCATCAGTGCTCCAAGCACGTCGTCGACGCTCAACGCCTCGCGAAACTGGGCCCGCGGATTGAGGCTTCCGTGCACGGAGTTCTTGGCCGAGACTCCGGCAAGCTGCTCCACCGTCGTCCCGTACTCGCGCATGTGGGATCGCGCCACGTTCGCGTAGAAGTCCATGGCGACAGAGCGCTTGTCGCCTCCACCACTGGCCTTGGGCGCTTCGCCGACCCCGGGCTGGTCTGCAGCAATGCTGGCCAGAAACGATTCCGTCTCTTCTACGTCCATTCCGCCGCGCAGCGCCAGGAAGGTCCTCTGCTTGTCGGGGTGGTAGAGCTTCTCCACGCCCAGAGCGAGAGCCACGTCGTAGCACCCGGTCGAGACCATCGCGCAGGCCTGATTGAACGCCGTGGAAGCACTGCCGCAGGCATTGTCGATGTTGATGACCGGAATCCGCCCGATGCCGATCGAACGCAGGACCACCTGGCCGCGGATGCACTCCTGCCCAGTGACGATGCCGGCCATCGCGTTGCTGACGTAGGCCGCCTCGAGATCTGCACTTCCCATACCCGCATCTTCGAGCGCTGCCTCGACGGCCTCCGCACCCAGGGCCTTGAGCCCCGTCTCCATGTGCTTCCCGAACCGGGTCATGCCGACGCCGGCCACGATCGCATTCATTCGCATTATCTTCTCCTAATTCGCGACGCTCTTCGAACGGGCACGATCCGGCTCGCCCTCGAAGAGCTCGCAGTCGACGAAGATACAGCGGTCGAAGGGCACCGGCTGCCACTCAAACGGCGAGTACTGCAGGTGGCCGTCATCCGCCGCGAGGTGTAGCCACTTGACCATGCCGGGCTCGATCTCTTTCGAACTCTTGCCGCCTCGGAACATGAAGCCCTCGAATCCGTTGTAGATCGTCAGGCCATCGGGTCGCTGTGCCGGGCTGGTCCGGGCCGACACCACGAACTCGTCGATGTCGTTCCAGATACGCACCAGCGCGTCGTCCTCGATCCCCTTCTCGCGGGCTACCTGATCGTTGATCAGCGCGAAGGGCTTTCCGCGGTGCGTCTCGAGCATGACCTCGTTGGTCATGTTCATGGCGTGGTTGCTCCACCGGGCGTGCCCGCCGGACAGCCGGAACGGGTGATCGCCCCCCATGGCGGGCGGGTCCTTGTGCAGCGGCAGGTCCTCCCCGGCCTCGCGGAACCAGGGGTGGTCGATCAGGAACTGCGCGCGGCGGGTGAGCGTCGGAAACGGGTGACCCAGCTCGACGTGGTTGCGGAACGGCGTGTGGGTCTCGTTCCTGGGGAAGGGAGAGGCGTTGGCCTGTCCCATCGGGTTGAAGGACCAGCCGTTGTAGCGGCTGTGTCCCTTCTGGCGGAAGGTGTCGAGCGTGGTGCCGGGAGGCAGGTTCCCCGATGCCACCGAGTCGGCCAGCGCCTCCGCAACATAGCTCTCCCCGTCGACCAACGTTCCGTCCAGCGTGAACGTGCCCCAGAGTTCATCGTAGCGACGCGGAAGCCCGTCGCTGTGCGTGAAGCTCTCCAGTCCGCGCTCGCTCGCCCGCTCGCCGATCTTCTTGCACAGGGCCCCCAACATTTCCCACTCGGTGCGGGCCTCGGCGTGGGGTGGGGTCGCGGCCTGACTCACAGCCAGGGTCATGGTGTACGGTCCCGCTATCGGAAAACCCGCCTTCTCGTAGTGCTGTGCGGCCGGTAGTACGATGTCGGCGTGAAGGGCCGTCTCGGACATGCGGTAGTCCATGCAGACGACCTTCTCGAGCTTGGGCCAGAGGTTCTCGAACACGGCCTTCTTTCCGCCACGCGTTCGCCTGAGCGTGTTGCCCCCGATCTCCAGCAGCACGCGCGCGGGCTTGGTGGCGGCCATCTCGGCAGCCACCTTCCAGGTCTCCTGCTGGGACGCCTCCTCGAAGTACTCATCGAAGCTGCGCTTCATGGTGGGATCGCCCCACTCCCGCCGGTTCCAGCGCTCCCGGAAGCCGGCCTGGTGGTACCAGAAGAAGACGGGCGGGACCATCACGCTGCCGCCCATCATCCTCCACAGGACCCGGTCGGCCAGCTCGCCGGTCAGCGTGGGATCCTGCTGAACCATCTGCTCGCGCATCATGCGGGCGAGGTTCACCACCTCCATGCCGCCCTCGACGCCAGGCTTCGTCTTGGCCATGACCGTCGACGTGCCATCGAAGGTGAAGGAGTTCCAGCTACCCGTGCCGGCGCCCTTCTTCCCCCAGTTTGCGGTCAGGGCCAGCAGCAGGAGGGCCGAGCGGCTGATGAGATCGCCGTGGTAGTACTTGGCGGCTCCCATTCCCATACTGAGTCGGGTGCGCTTCGACGCGACCTTGCGAGCCAGCATGCGGATGACGTCTGGGTGGGCCTCGCAGATCTCGCCGGCCTGCTCCGGCGTGTAGTCCCGGTCGAGCCGGCGCCGCAACCGCGCGAACACGGGCTCGACCGCGACTCGGCCGGCATCGAGCGTCTCGACCTCCAGCTCTCCCTCGGCGAGTGGCTCGAAGTCGAGGTGCAGGCTCGCCGGATCCGCGGGAACCACGCCCCGCTCGGGGTGCGCGTGGAAGAAACGATCGTCTCGCCCACCGGCCTCCAGGTGGCTCTGCCGCAGGAACTCTCCGGTGTCGGTCCGGACCAGCAGAGAGAGGTCGGTCTGCGACGCTGCGAAACCCCAGTCGAGGAGCCCCTCGGAGATCACCACCTGGCACATCGCGAGCGCCAGCGCCGCGTCCGTGCCGTGGCGCACCGGCACGTGATAGTCCACGTGGACGTGTGAGGGGCTCACGTCGGTGGAGATGAGCACCTGCTCAGCGCCGCGGTAGCGCCCTTCGGTCCAGAAGTGGTAGGACGGGATCCACGTGAATGCCGGGTTGCTGTGCCAATGCAGCGTCAGCTCGGAGTGGAAGTTGTCGTCGAACGATTGCGAGAAGGAGAACTTTCCGAAGGTCAGCTGCAGGCCGGTGATGAAGTCGTTGATCGTCGCGTTGCCGTCCAGACTGGTGCCGCCCATGACTCCCAGGAAGCGCGAGGCCGGAAGGCTCGCTCCGACCTGGGGGCTCACCTCCATCAGGATCGACCGCGAGCCGACCTCCTCGATGGCGTCGAGGATGGCGTCCGCGGTCTCGCTCAAGGCCTCGTCCCAGGAGATCCGCTCCCAGCGCCCCTCGCCGCGCTCGCCGACGCGACGTAGGGGGTGCAGGAGCCTCTCCGGCGCGTAGAGCTCCCGGCTCCAGGCGAGCCCTCTTTGGCAGAGGAGAGGATTCATGTCGGGGACACCGTCCTCGACCGGCTCGATCACGCCCGCCGCCTCCTCGCGCACCACCTTGCCGTCCCTCACGAAGAGGTAGAAGACACAGGAGGCCGGTATACAGTTCATACAGTGGGTCCCGAAGCTGCACCGCTCCCATTCCTGCTCGATCTTCGCCCGTTGCCGCGCTTCGGTGGCATTGCTCGACGCCGGTCGGCTCATCGCGCGCTCTCCCGGGCGGCGTCCACGACGGCGGGCTCCTTGCCGAAGGGACCGAACAGCGTCTTCCACTCGTAGACAATCAGCGTGTCCAGCAGCTCCGAGCTGCCACCCCCGCGCACCCGCTCGATCTCGCTCCGAAGCCTCGCCAGGACCTCGTGCACCGCCGGTCCGAACAGCGACTCCAGGTACTCGGGCGGGATGCGCATCGTCTCCGTGTCGATCGAGCGGTCCTCCCGCAGCCGGTAGGGCGAGAGCGGGGGGACGTAGAAGACGTTCGGCTCCGTCCCGAACTCCGCGTGCAGCGGGAGCGCCACCTTCCACTCGTGGACCAGCCGATGGACCGGATCCTTCTCGTCGTCCAGCATCCCCACGAACACCAGACGCCCGGGACAGTTCCGCGCGCACGCGGGTGCTATCCCCTGTTCCAGCCTCGGGAAGCAGAGGTTGCAGTGCTGCGCCACACCGCGCGCGTGGTTGAAGTAGATCTTCTTGTAGGGACACGCCTGCATGCACTTGCGCGAGCCCTGGCAGAGGTCCTCGTCACGCAGCACGATCCCGTCTTCTGTGCGCTTGTACATGGCGCCGGAGGGACAGGCCTCGACGCAGGCGGGGCGCGTGCAGTGGTTGCAGATCCGCGGCAGGTAGAAGAAGTAGGCGTTGGGGAACTCGCCGGCGCCCTGGTCCTCGTCCCAGTTGGGTCCCCAGGTGGGCGGGGTGCCCTCGGCCGTGGTGGGTGTCAGGTGGACGGACTGCCCCTTGCCGCCGAAGAAGACCTCCTCCTTGTTGAACTTCCAGCCGCCGCCGAACTCCTCGAGTGTCGGCTCGTGTCCGAGATCGAGCTTTCCGTCGGGGTAGCCTCCCCCCATCTGTTCCCAGTCACGGGGCGTGCCGCGGCCGGGCATGGTGTTGGTGGTGCACCACCACTGGTGCTCTTCGCCTTCGTCGCGGGTCCAGAGCATCTTGCAGGCGACGCTGCAGGCCTGGCAGCCCATGCACTTGTTCAGGTCGAAGACCAGCGCAATCTGGCGGCCGCGTTTCGAGTGAGTCTCCGTCACGGCGTCGTCCTCCTGCTGATGACAATTTCCTGTCCGTCATTCGTGCCCGCGGCGGGTAGCAGCAGCTCCGATGACTCCGGCAGAGGCCGCCTGGCGATCTCTGCCGCCTCCTCCCGGGGCAGGCCGAGCAACTGGAGCAACTGCTCGGCCACCAGGGAGTCCGCGTCATCCGGTAATGAATCCGGCAGTACCTGGCTAAGCCGGGCGTGCATTGCGCCAAAGAGTGCACCCGGGACCACAGCCAGCGTGGTCGCCTCGTCGGCCACGGTGAAGCGCCCGCTCTGGATGCCGCGTTGCAGTGTGTGAACGAGGCGCTGGCCAAGGATCGATCCGAGTTCAGTGAGATAGGTGCCCACCTGGACGATGAATCCGCCCCAGACCGGGTCGGCCTCCACCCTCCGCATGGTGAGACGAATCCCGGCGGCACAGAACTCGGCGACGTCGGAGATCTCCGAGGCCATCGCATCCAGCCTCCGGCCGTGAGCCTCCAGCGTCTCGCCCACCACCGCCTCGAACAGGGCCTCCCGGGAGGGAAAGTGGTTGTAGAAGGAGCCGATGGCGACGTCGGCCGCGTCGGTGATCTCCGCGATCGGAACCGCATCGATCCCGCCTCGCTCGGCGATGAGGCGGCGCGCTGCATCGATGAGCCGCGCCCGGGTTCGGAGCCGCCGCCGCGATCCCCTATCCAACTGGGGTACCGTCCCTTGCGTCATCTCCCAGCTCCTCGCCATGGCTGCGGTGATTATGAATTAATATTCAGAACTGTGCAATTATTCATTTAGGACCAGAATGCTGGCCGTTAAGCCCTGCCATGGAGGTGGCACGCGGGGACGGGTCGCGGCTCCCTGTTCGCCTCGGGAGCCCGATTCTCTCGAAATCACATGTAGCTACCGCGCTGCTGCGCTTCAGGACATTCTGAAGCGGAGGCGTTCCTGAGCTGCGCGGCGCACCAATATTGAGCACCCTCAGGCAATGACGTACGCGACGATAGTATTCGAAGAGATCGAAGCGGGGATTGGATTGCTGACACTCAATCGCCCCGACAGATTGAACGCGATCAACCTCGAAATGCTGGACGAGCTGTACGATCTGTTCCGCAGACTCGACAGAGAGCCGGATATTCGCGTGCTGATCGTCACGGGTGCAGGACGGGGATTCTGCTCAGGAGCGGATTTGAGGGATGAACGGCTGTCAAGCGAAGAGGGAGCCAAGGCGTTCAGATCAGCTCCGATTCACCTTGAGGAAATACAGAAAAGGTACTGTGGGATCATCAAGGAGCTGCGGCGTATCTCGCAGCCCGTCATTGCGGCGGTGAATGGACCCGCTGCCGGCGGCGGGCTGACGATGGTTCTGGCATCGGACATCATCTTCGCCAGTGCCGAAGCCAGCTTTACGCCGTCCTTCATCAACATCGGGTTGTCCGGCGGTGAGCTGGGAACCACCTATTTCCTGCCACGGATGGTGGGGATAGCACGGGCTTCTGAAATCCTGATGACCGGGCGCACGGTTGACGCGGAAGAGGCGGATCGCATCGGTATGCTCACTCGGCTGGTCCCCGCCGAGGCGCTGCTGGAAACAGCGAAAGAGACAGCCCGGCAAATGCTGGAGAAGAGTGTACGTGGACTGCGGCTGACCAAGGAGACGATCCGGCTGAATCTGGATGCGCCCTCCCTCGAAAACGCCGTTGAGCTGGAGAATCGCAATCAGAGCATGTTGTGCACGGCTCCGGAGTTCTTCGAAGCTGTGGCCAAGTTCAGAAAACCGCGTGCGTAAACCGGACTTCACCGCGCACGAGACCAGGCGCTACGCGGTTGCCGCAGCGCACCCCGCCGCTACGGATGTTGGAATGTCCGTGCTAGAAGCTGGTGGAAGCGCGATCGACGCAGCGGTGGCCATCCAATCGGTCCTCGGGTTGGTCGAACCACAGAGCTCTGGACTCGCTGGCGGTGCATTCATGCTGCACTACGATGCCGAGACTCGGACAGCCACGGCCTACGAGGGTCGCATCGAAGCGCCGCTGGGCGCCGAACCATCGATGTTGCTCGGCGAGGACGGCGCCCCGATGGACTACCTCGAGGCGAGCGGTACAGGGAAGGTATTCGGCGTCCCTGGGGTCGTTGCGATGCTCGCCAAGGCACACGGAGACCACGGCAAGCTGCCGTGGGGCGATCTGTTCGACACTGCCATCAGGCTCGCGACCGACGGGATCGAGGTCAGCCGGCGCATGGCCGGCGGTCTCAAACTCGCGGTGGGGGTCGGCGCCAGCGACGAGTTCACTGCGCTGTACTCCAATAGCGACGGCGCGCTTCTGCGCGAAGGAGACACGTTCGTCAACGCTCCTTATGCCAGCACCCTCCGTTCCGTCGCCAAGGATTGGCGGTCGTTCTACACCGGCGACATCGCGGAGGCAATCCTCGAGGCGGTTTCTCGGGAGCCGATGCCCGGAGTCCTGACGCTCGAGGACATGGAGAGCTACGAGGCGCATGTCCACAAGGCAATTTGTCGTCCGTATCGCGAGTGGACGGTGTGTGGGCCGCCGCCCCCGACCTCGACTGTCACAGCGCTCTCGATCCTCGGTCAGCTCGAATCGTTCGATCTCGCTTCCGAGCCCGCCACCCCGGCTGGCTGGCATCTGTTCGCGGAAGCATCGCAGCGCGCCTATGCGGATCGTGAACTGTACGTAGCTGACGATCGCTTCGTCGAGGTGCCGGTCCACGAGCTGCTCGATCCCGGATATCTCGCCCAGCGGGCGGGCACGATCGATCCTTACACCGCGAGCGTCGCCGTCGGACCCGGACTCATCGACGGCTTCCCGCGTGCCGTTCACCCTTCACCAGAGCCGGGTGGCACGAGCCACTTCGTGGTTGCCGACGCGCAGGGCAACGTCGTCTCGATGTCGACCAGCGTCGGATTCGTCTCTGGGACTCGCCGTGTGGCCGGTGGTCTGGTACTGAACAGCAACCTCACCGACTTTTCCTTTGTTCCGGCCAGAGGCGGAGTTCCCGTGGCCAATGCGGTCGCCGGTCGAAAACGGCCCCGCTCCGCGATGATCCCGATACTGGTGCTCAATTCGGACGGCGGTATCCGCCTTGCGGTGGGGAGCCCAGGTGGGGCATCGATCATCGCCTATGTGACCAAGACCATCGTGGGTGTGCTCGACTGGGGTTTCACCGGAGCCGAATCCATCGAGTTGCCCAATGTCGTTGCTCGCAACGGCTCTGTAGCCATCGAGGGCGGGCGAGCTGACGGTCTGGTGGAAGCGCTTCGGAGCTTCGGGCACGACGTCAGCGGTATCGCGTACGAGGGAAGTGGAATCCACATCATCGAGATCGATTCCGATGGCACGATCAGTGGCGCAGCCGACTCACGTCGTGAGGGGACGTTTCGAGTCTCTGGGCGCTGACCTGTCGACTTCGATGGTCGCCCGCGGGCGCGCGTGGCTCGCGAACGCGAGCCCGCCGCAGACGGCGTAGTCCACGCCCCCCCGCTCGAGCCCCTCCAAGAGCGCGCGAAACCTAGCGCCCTGAGCGCAGCTTCACTTGCGAATCGCTTCGGCGAAGCCCGGCCGCGCGCATCCGCGGCCGCCCACACAGAGGTGGTGACCCAGGCAGGATTCGAACCTGCGGCACCCAGCTCCGGAGACTAGGGTCAAAATCTCCGCAAGCGGCTGGTTTCATGACACTTTTCGAGGTACTGCGCCCGTCGGGCTTTCCGCAGAGTGGCGAGGTTTCCGAGGAGTACCCGCCGGTCGCAAGCAGGGGGGCTCCGGGGCCGAGTCGCCGCGCCGCGCCAGCCGGTTCACGACTCCGACGTCCGCGAAGTAGAACTTCAGGGCACCGATCACGCGACGCTTCGGGCGCCTGCGGTAGGCCGGCAGCCAGCGCCCGAGGAGCGTGTCTTCGAGGATCCCGAAGTAGCTCTTCACGGTGTGGCCCGAGACACCGCATTCGCGGGCGATTTTCGAGAAGTTGACGATCTCGGCATCGCTGAGCGCGGCCGTGTTCAGAAACTCGGAGAAGACGGGCAGGTTCCGGACCAGCCCTTCGGCACCGCGCTTCACCTTCCGGGCGCTCGACCCGCAGAGCGCGAACTGGAAGCCCCGTTCCCTCATCCGTTGCATGTCCCGCGATAATCCCACCCGGGGACGGCGGCGGATCCGCTCGGAGCTTCATTTGCTCGGGTACGAGGTCGCCGAGTTGACGGTGGCCAAGTACATGGTTCGCGGACGCAACCCCCCCCTCGCAGGGGTGGCGCGTCTTCTCGGAAAACCACTCCCGCGAGATCGCCGCGATCGACTTCTTCACAGTCGTCACTTTGAACTTCCGCATCCTCATCTGCTTTGTGGTTCTCAGGCACCACCAACGGACTGTCGTTCACTTCAACGTCACAACTCATCCGACGGGGCGCTGGAGCTCCCAGCAGATCGTGGAAGCGTTCCCCTACGAGACGGCGCCCAGGTATCTGCTCCGTGACCGCGACGGAATCTGTAGCCCCTATTTCGCGGATCGGATTCGCGGCATGGACATCGAGGAGGTGCTCATTGCACCGCGCTCGCCGTGGCAATCGCCATACGTCGAGAGGATGATCGGCTCGATCCGGAGAGAGTGTCTCGACCACGTCCTCGTGATCAACGAAGGTCACCTGCTGCGGGTTCTACGTGAGTACTTTGCCTACTATCACGACTCGCGGCCCCACCGATACCGACGCGCGGCCTGAGCGCCCACCGCTTCGCGCTCCTCACTTTGCCAACGCATGAGCCGCCGGCCAACGCTCAGAGGAGCATACCGGCCGAGGGGGCTGTCAAAGGATCCTGCATCGCGGGCCGGTCTGCGGAGATGGCTTCGGGCCAAGATGACTTTATTGACCGGCACCCTCGCCCGGGACTTCAAATAGCCGGAATCACCTCGGATCTTGACTAGCGGGGCCAGATGGTGGGAGAATTTCGAGGACTTACGATCAGCCGGTAGGAGAGGAACGAGGGCTACCGCGCCGCTGGCACATGAACGGCTCACCATCCAGTGTGGAGGTTCCCGACCATGACGATCTCGAACCGAATCGGACTTCTCTGTCTCTGTCTGCTCGCTGGAATGCTGGCGGGCGGCGTCGCGACGGCGAAGCCCCGCATGGTGGTCTACATCGCCGACCAGGACACCTGGCAGACCTGGGAGCTCTACGGGGCGGATCTCAAGACCGGCGCCGTCACAAAGCTCAACCTGCCGCTCCTCCCGGGCTGGACTCTGTGGAACCGCCTCGGGGTCGACCGAAAGGGCAAGGGCGTGGGTCATATCGCCGGAGAAGGGGTGCTCGACCTCGATAGTGGCGAGCTCCACCGGGTGGATGTCAAGACCGGCGTCGTCACCAAGATCAGCGGGCCGGCAGTGGCCAACGGGGCGGTCCAGTCGCTCCGCATGGGACCGAAGGGCAAGAGCGTGGTCTATCGCGCCGACCAGGACACAGACGGGGTCTTCGAGCTGTACCTGGTGGAGCTCAAGACCGGCGTCGTCACCAAGCTGAACGGGACGCTGGTAGCCGACGGGGATGTCGGCTTCGACTACGAGATCGGTCCGAAGGGCAAGAGCGTGGTCTACATCGCCGATCAGGACGTCGACGGAGTCGACGAGCTCTACCGTGTGGATCTCAAGACCGGCGCCGTCACCAAGCTGAACGGGACGCTGGTAGCCGGCGGGGATGTCGCCGAATTCCAGATCGGTCCGAAGGGCAAGAGCGTGGTCTACCGCGCCGACCAGGACACGGACGAAGTCGACGAGCTCTACAGGGTGGACCTCAAGACCGGCGCCGTCACCAAACTCAACCCGGCGTTGGTCGCCGGCGGGGATGTCGCCGACCTCCAGATCGGCCCCAAGGGCAAGATCGTGGTCTACCGCGCCGACCAGGACGTGGACGAAGTCGATGAGCTCTACCGGTTGGACCTCAAGACGGGCGCCGTCACCAAGCTGAACGATACCCTGGTCGCTGGCGGGGATGTCGGCTTCGACTACGAGATCGGTCCGAAGGGCAATAGCGTGGTCTACCGCGCCGACCGGGACACGGACGGCTTCTCCGAACTCTACCGGGTGGTTCTCAAGACCGGCACCGTCACCGAGTTGAACGGGGCGCTGGTGGCCGGCGGGGTTGTCACCGACTTCGAGATCGAACCGAAGGGCAAGAGCGTGGTCTACCGCGCCGACCAGGACACGGACGAGGTCTTCGAGCTGTACCTGGTGGAGCTCAAGACCGGCGGCGTCAGCAAGCTCAGTGGGCCGATGGTGGCGAATGGCAACGTCGAACGCGACTTTCAGATCGGCCCCAAGGGCACGATTGTGGTCTACCGCGCCGACCAGGACACGGACACCGTCGAGGAGCTCTACCGGGTGGACCTCAAGACCGGCGGCGTCACCAAGCTCAACTCGGCGATGGCCCCCCTCGGAAGCGTCCACCGTTTCGATATCGTCCCGTAGGAGCAGGGCTGCTGCATCTCAGGGCATTCTGCACGCCGCCTGATTCAATTGCGACGCACCTTCCAGCGCCGTACGTAGCGGTGCAACACGCGGCCATCTTGAGTCTTGGCCCGCTTGCGCGTGGATGGATGCGGGGCGATCAGCTCGATCCCTCGCTCTTCGCGAAGCCGCATGTCGAGCGGATCGCTGTCATGAGCTCGGTCTCCGATGAGGCGATCGGTTACCTCCTCGAGAAAGCCGTTGTCGATCGTTTCTTCGATGAGCCTGACCTCATGTGGTGAAGCACTGGCAATCCCTGCGGCGACAGGAAGACCAGAGCGGTCCGCAATTGCCATGATCTTGGTCCCCTTCCCACGCTTGGTTTTCCCGACGGCGAAGCCCCCTTCTTGGCCCCTGCGAAGGTGCCATCGATAAACGCCTCGCTGATGTCGATCCCGCCGCGGCGGTAGAGATCCTCCGCCAAGGCGTGCAGGATGCGCTTCAGGGTCCCGTCCCGACCTGAGGCGCCGTTTCACATTTCTGAGATGGGTTCTGATCCCAGCGCCCGTTGGGTGATCCAGCAGCTTCGGGAGGCGTTCCCTGAGGCCTCCACTCCTCGCGACCTCCTTCTCGACCGCGACTCGATCTTCTCCGCGGAGGTGATGGCTGCGATCCGGGTCTTTGGGATCGATCCCGTGCGCACGGCGTACCGCAGCCCCTGGCAGAACGCGATCGCCGAGCGGTGGGTAGGAACCCGTCGAAGAGAGCTTCTCGATCACGTGATCGTCTTCGGCGAACGTCATCTCAGGCGTCTGCTCGCTGAATACGTGGCCTACTACAACGCCGAGTGGGTCCACACCCGTCTCGGCGACTCACCTGACGGTCGTCCACCCGAGACCCGGCCCTCCCCCACCGCCAGGGTCGTCGGCTTGCCCCGTGTCGGCGGTCTTCACCACCGATACGCCTGGGCGAAGGCGGCGTAAGACGCCCTCGGGTTCACTCCAAGACGTCGAACGGACCAGCGGACGAGTTTTGATGACAGACAGCCCGCCGAACCGGCTACACGTGGCTACAAACCGGCTACAGCGGCTACAAGACCGGAGGGCGCTGCCGAGGACGAGACACGTAACATCTCAGAAGACAACGAGAAGATGGTGACCCAGGCAGGATTCGAACCTGCGACCCCCGCTTCGGAGGCTGGGGGACAAAGCCTCCCCAAGCACCTAATTACATTACGTTTTTGAAAAGGCTGCGCCCGTTGGGCTTTCCGAGGAGTGGCGAGGCTTCCGAGGAGTGACCGGCGATCGTGAGTGGGGCGGCTTTCGGGGCAAGAGGCGCTCAGCGGCGCCGGTGTAAGCTGTCGTCGCGGACAACCAGTACGTCGGGTCACGATCTTCGAGAACCTTCCGGTAGTCGCGCTGTCTCATGTGGCGGAAGGGCCTCCGGCGATCTCCTCAGCGTAGATCGTCTCGATCTCGGCGGCCTCGGCGTCAGTAAGCGGGGCGAACTGTCGTTCACGGGCGCGCTTCGACAGTGCCCCGCTGTTCTGACGAAGGAAGCGGAAGAGAAGATCCAAGGTGGTCTGGGGCATGTCGACGAGGTCCTGGACACGGGCGGCGAAGCGATCGTAGGCCTGCAGGAACGCAGTCTCCTGCGGGAGATCGCCCTCGACGGTTTCCTGAACGCAGCGGTAGAGGAATTCGGCGTGGGGGGTCGCGTCGAAGAAGCGGTAGAAGTCAGCGGTGTCGTTGAGAACGCGGACGTTGCCCTCAGGCGTGGCTTCCCATTCGATCAGGGGCAGAATGGGGCGCGAATGGGCTTCGAGGACGCGGCGGTAGTCATCGATGAGACGCAGGATGGCCGCGCTGACCGGGAAGATGAGGCCAGCGGGACTGAAGCCGCGCTTGGCCAGGACATGGTGAAGGAGCCACCGGTGGATCCGTCCGTTTCCGTCTTCAAACGGGTGGATATAGACGAAACCAAACGCCGCGCAGGCCGCGGCGACGATGGGATCAAGAGCGCTTGATCGTTCGCTCGTGAAGGCGATGAGCCCGTCCACGAGGACGGTGAGGTCTTGGGGACGAGCGGAGATGTGGGCCGGGATGGGCGCGCCGCTTCGGCGGTCGCGCTGGCCCACATAGCCGCCTTCCGCGCGCAGTCCGAGGTGGACGAAGCGCGCATCCCCAATCAGGAGGCGCTGCAGGCGCAAGAACTCGCCGAGATCCAGTGGGTTCTTTCCGGCTTGCGCGATTGCCTGACCCCAGCGCTCGATGCGGTTCTGGGGTGGCTGTTCGCCCTCGATTTCGAAGCTCGAGCGGGAATCCTCGAGCAAGAGGAAGGCCGCCGCGCGTGCAAGGACATCGGCCGGGACGGGCGCGATGACCTCTTGCGCGCGGGCGGCGAGGTCTCGCGCGTGAAAAGCGTCCAAGACCTCGGTGCGAAACGCGAGGGGGCAGAACTGAGGCGTCCCGGGGAGATTGTTGCGCACTCGGTGGCGCGAAGAGCGCTCGCCCGGAGCGGCGAACTGGACCTCGGGATCGAGGACGTGGGTAAAGGAGGCTCGCTTTGCGTCCGGGAGGTCGAGGGTGCGGCCGGTGAGCCACTCGTAGAGGAACCAGATCCGGCGGGCGTAAGAGCCGGTTGGCTGGCTCCTGACGAAGTCGGCGAGGGCGTCGCCGCCGACGGCCAAGAACAGCCGCTTGAGGGCAAGAAGATCGACGCCCTCCCATTTGAGGGCAAAGGTTAGGTGGGCGGCGAGGGTGTCCTCGGGGCGGTGCCGGGGGGTCAGGAGGCGCCAGCCATCCGTGGTGAGGACCTTGTGGCGCTCCCCGATCGCGGTGAGGCGATGCGGAAAGGGGACGTCAACGCCGTAGGCGTCGATTAGCGCGGTGTAGCCCGCAGGCCGGCCGGGCTCAGGAAGGGCCCGGTCGTGAAAAATAGTGACCGGCTCTGAAAAGCGATTAAGGAGCGGATTTTCCATGAAAAATAATGATAGTTCGTGAATTTCGATTTTTCAATAAAATTTTCTTGAATTTTAATTATCTCAAGGGAGGCTCCACCCCCTCCCCAAACTCGTAGAGGCGCACGGCCCGGCCGCCCAGCAGGTTCGCCGCCCCGCGCTTCACCTTCCGGACGCTCGACCCGCAGAGCGTGAACTGGAAGCCCCGGTTCTCGAGCAGGTGGCGCACCTTGCCGAGCAGTGCGGGGACGCTGCAGCTGCGACGCCTCCACGTCAGAATGTCTTGAGTCGCAGCTGGGCACCAAGCCGGGCATGGCCGAGACGATGGGCGCAGGAGCCGCGGCCGGCAATCTTGCCACCTCCGCCATGATGAGTGCGGAAATGGCCGGCGCTTCCGAAACCTTCGGTGCCAACGCCGATGCCGACGCAGCCCGCATGGCCAAGAAGCTCACGCAGCAGCTCGCGGCTTTCTTCGCCCGCGAAGGATGGATTCCTGAGTAGGGTTCGAATGCTGCACGGGGACATCGCAGAGGGTCCCCATCGCCATTGCCCCTGCTACTGCACGGCGGCCTTCTGGAGCTTCGCGAAGAGGTCCTCGAGCTGCGATGCCATCACCTTCTCGCCCATGGACCGCTTGGCCCCGCCCCCGAAGCCCGCCACCTGGTCCGTCGAAGTGCGGTTCGTGTAGACGACCAGGGTTCCCTCCGGCACGGGGAGAAATCCGGCGACGGCCTGCTCCACGTTGTAGCCGCCACTCACGTAGAACTGACGCTGGCACACGGTGACCGCGCCGTTCGGATGCTCGACCAGGAACCCGTGGGTCAGGATGAAGACGGGGGCTCCGTGGGCCTTGTAGCGCTGCCAGTTGAACGCCTCGCTGAAGCCGGTCGCCGGCGTCTTTGGGTAGTGCAGCAGGGTGTCGTAGAAGGCCGGAGCGTGCTCCTTCACCACGCTCACGGCCTGGCTGGCGCTGCGCAGATCCGCGCCGCCGGAGCGCTCCTTTCCGCCGCGGTCGTAGGGGGCGATCCCGTCGAGACCCGAGCGACGGTACGCCTGGTAACGCTCCAGAAGGGACTTCTTCAGCTCCTCCTCGACGGCGGACGCCGGCTTGTCCTTCAGGGCCTGGAACGCCTGGATCTCGGCCGACGAGAGGTTCAGATCCTCGCCCGCTTTCGCCTTGCGGTAGGCGTCTTCGAGGTCCGCGAGCTTCAACGCCGCGAGCTGGTCCAGCGTGCCGTCACCCGAGAGGGCGCCGTGGGCCTGGGAGTTCGCGTCGATCGAGGTCAGGAGTCCCTCGCGCAGCTCCTTTTCCAGCTCCTTGGGGACCTCCTTCACGAGAAAGGCGAGGCCGGCCGCGAGCTCGCGCTCCTCCGAGGACTCGAGCGCGGTGTCCACCATCTTCCCGGCGTGAACCTGGGCGAGCGTGTCCGCCGGAAACCCGAGCTCCCTGAGGATCCTTTCGGTGTCAGCGGGCTGCGCGCCGGCGGTGGAGGCGAGGAGCACGAATGCGACCGCGACGGCGGCCGTTCGGATGGGTGCGTACATGGGTGTCTCCGTTGTCAGATCAAAGTGGGCTTGCGGAAATGGTGACCCAGGCAGGATTCGAACCTGCGACCCCCAGCTTCGGAGGCTGGGGGTCAAAACCGACACAAGTATCTGATTTCAAAGCGATTTTCGAAATGCTGCGCCCGTCCAGCCTTCCGTATAGTGGCGAGGTTTCCGAGGAGTTACCGGCGATTCTGAGCCGGAGGGGCCCGGGCGGAGAGGCTCCCCGAGCGAGGAGCCCAAACCCTGTCGTCCACGCGCACGTGCTCTCCCGCGCAGTGCACAAGAGCTTGGTCAACCAGGGGCTGGAGATGGGATGCCCTGACTGTCAGCCATGGTTCGGGCTGGGGTACGATCCATCCCGAAGGAGCGTTGCCTTGGATTTTGCCAGGGTGATCGACGCGGTCGCGGGTTTCCTGGAGCGGGAGAATGTCCCGTTCGCCCTGGTCGGCGCGTTCGCGCTCCATGCCTACGGCCTGTCCCGGGCGACTTCCGACCTCGACTTCGTTACGGACTCGGAGGTGCGCGAGCGACTCATCGCGTTCCTGGAGTCGCTCGGCTACGAAACGCTTCATGCGAGCGCCGGGTACTCGAATCACCTGCACTCCGACGCCGCCGGGGGGCGACTGGACTTCATCTACGTCGCGGGAGAGACCTCGCGGCGACTCTTCTCAGCACCCGGCACGACCCTCCGCCTCGGCGGCCGCGACCTGCCGGTGCCCCGTGCAGAGCATCTGGTGGCTATGAAGGTCCACGCGATGAAGAACGACCCGGAGCGATTGTTTCAGGAGATGGCCGACATCCGCGTGCTGCTTCGGGTGCCCGGAATCGACGAAGACGAGGTTCGCGGCTACTTCGAACGAGCCGGGATGGAGGACAGGTACATTGAGCTCAAGCGATCGCTCTGACGGCCTCGACCTCGAGCACGATCTGCCCACCACAACGCAGGACGTCGTGGCGTTGCGACGCGCCAAGGCGTCACGCCCCTTGGATCTTGCCGAGTACATTCGCTTCCTCGAGCGGCTTGTCCCCCAGGGTTCGCGATCGGTCGAGCGCACTCGCCGCGGTCCCCACGGCGATCACCCCTTCGAGCTATCGGATTGACGAGACGCGGCCTCCGTGAGGTCGCGATCAAGGTCCTGGGCAACCATCGGACGCGGCTGAGCCGACGGTCGAAACCGGGTTACGTCTCAGGGCATTCTGGACTCCGACCTGCTGCAGCTGCAACGCGCTGAATTCAGGGTCTCCTGCGCAGACACGACAGGCCGCCATCCGGTTCGCCTCCATCCGCTCCTGGCGGGCCCCTACCCGGGCGGCGGCGAGATCGATGACCATTGCATCCCCCTTGCCGAAGTACATCTCGTCCGGCGTCTGACCCACTCGTGCCTCATCGCGTCGGCCATCTCGCTATGCGCGATCGGATCGGGGGCGGCACAATGGCGTCACCTGCCCGAGGCGCACGGCGGCCTGGTGCCGGATCCGCCGCCAACGACGACCAGACGCGCGTCTTCAGCCGCTCTGCGTGAACCAGGACGGCGCTACGGCGGGCACGCTCCTTGCTATGCACAGCAATCGCATTGCGGGGTTCCCGCCGCTAGCCAGGCGCCTGGATCACGTGGGAGGACCATCTCGGAACGCACAGCTCCAGAAACGCAAGAACGCAAGGAGCCTCCCCGATCTCCGCTGCAGGGAGGGTGGTAACCCAGGCAGGATTCGAATCTGCGACTCCCAGCTTCGGAGACTAGGGTCAGAATCGCCGCAAGCAACTGATTTCACACCACTTTCGGAAATGCTGCGCCCGTTTGGCTTTTCGTATGGTGGCGAGGTTTCCGAGGAGTCACCGGCGCTCGCGAGCCGGGGTGCTCCCGGGTTGGGAGAAGCCACCGCCAAGGGCATTGGACCCATTGACGTATCATCGTAAAATGGCCCTTTCCATCTTACGATTTATCGTATAATGGTCCCATGCCGGAGATCGCGCGCAGCTACGAAGCCGTGCTCCACCACCACCTCGGGACACATCGCCAGATGGCCTTCGTATCGGGTCCCCGCCAGGTGGGAAAGACGACCAGCTGCCGACGCGTAGCGGACCGCTGCCTCTACCTCGACTGGGACGACCAGGACGACCGGCGACTCATCCTGCGTGGGCCGCGCGCCGTGGTCGCCGAGACCGGGATCGAGCAGCTCGCGATGGACTCCCCCGTGCTGGTGCTCGACGAACTGCACAAGTACCGCCGCTGGCGCACCTTCCTGAAGGGGCTCTTCGATCGATACGCGGAGCAGCTGCGCGTGATCGTCACGGGAAGCTCCCGCATGGACCTCTACCGGCGCGGTGGCGACAGCTTGATGGGACGATTCCTCCCTTACCGGATGCACCCGCTCTCGGTCGGCGAGCTGCTGCGGCCACAGGTACCCGAGCGCGAAACCGAAGCGCCCTCCCCCCTTTCTCAGGCGAAGACGAATGCTCTATGGGAGCACGGCGGATTTCCGGAGCCGTTTGCCAAACGCGACGCGCGCTTCTCGCGGCGCTGGCGCCAGCTTCGCGACGAGTCACTGGTGCGCGAGGACGTACGGGACATGACACGTATCCAGGAAATCGCCCAGCTCGAGATCCTCGTAACCCTCCTGCGGAAGCGTTCCGCCGGTCAGCTCAATTACTCCAATCTGGCGCGCGAGATCAATGTGACCGTCGATACCACTCGCCGCTGGATCGCAACCCTCTGCACGCTGCATCACGGCTTCCTGGTCCGGCCCTGGTTCCGAAACGTCGCCAAGTCGTTGCGCAAGGAGCCGAAGTGGTATCTGCGCGACTGGTCCGGCATCCGCGACCCGGGACAGCGCGCCGAGACCTTCGTCGCCTGCCACCTCCTCAAGGCCGTCGAGATGTGGGAGGATCTCGGCTTCGGCGCCTTCCAGCTGCGTTACCTGCGCGACAAGCAGAAGCGCGAGGTGGACTTTCTCGTGGTTCGCGACGACCGCCCCTGGTTCATGGCGGAGGTCAAGGTCGGAGACACCACACTCAGCCCTACGCTGTCCCATTTCCGCGAGCAGATTGGCGCCGAGCACTGCTTTCAGGTGGTGACCGATCTGCCCTTTACGCAGGCGGATTGCTTTGCGCGTGGCGATCCGTGCGTCGTTCCAGCCCGAACTTTTCTCTCTCAGCTCCCATGACCGGGGTCGTTTTCGATCACCCAACCACGAGTCGAGCGTCAGATGTCCGGTAGCTCGCGCGGTCTTTGCTCGCGATGGGCGAGGCTCGATCCATCTAACCGTCGAGGCCAAGAAGCGCTTCGAGGAGAGCGGCCTCAGTCGCCGCGAGCTGGCCCGGCGGCCAAAGACGTCGGTTCCGCAGCTCTATCGGCTTCTCGACACCATCAACACGAGGAAGTCAATCAATCAGCTTGTCTCTCTGCTGCCGGTCCTCAATTGCAGCGTCGACCTGGTCGTCACCGACAAGGAGGCCGTCGCGTAACAGCAGTCAGCGCGAATATGCACCCCCCGGGTTGGGTCCCCCAACCGGAAGCGGCGCAAAGGACGAAAGAGGCCATGAACAACAACCGGGAAAATACTCGATTCGAGAGTGAGGATCAGGAGCGGAACTTCTGGGCTTCAGAGGACTCGGCAAACTACATCGACTGGAACGAGGCCCAGGCGATTTCCGTCCCGGACCTCAGGGCGTCGCTCACCCCGGGCGCGGCAAGAAACCGGGCCTGAACCTCTTCGCTCATCGGAGCACCGTCTCGATGAACATGTACTTCGGATTATCATGATCATCTGAAGTGGCAACTCCGGATTGCGCGAGATCGATCAGCCCGTTACAGCGAAGAACGCTCAATCGATTCGGGGTGTTGCAGCTGCAACGCCTCCGCTCCAGAATGTCCCGAAACGCAGCTGCGCTGTCCGCGGATCACCGGGCTCAGAAGTCCACCTGGAGGCGTGCCTGCAGGATGTCCACGTTGCCCTGGCTGAAGACGCGCCCGTGAACGTAGTTGGCGGAGAGGCGGAGGTTGGAGAGCAGGTACCAGTTGAGGCCGAGTGTGAAATTCAGTTCCTGGCCACCGCGGATCTCCGCGTCATTGAGGTCGAGCATCGATACGCGCGCCGCGACCTGGAAGGCTCCCCACTGGCGCGCGGAGGGCCGAAAGGACTTCTGGGGGATCACCCGGCCAAACACACCGGAGGCGCGGCCGTAGATGCGATTTTCCCCGGTGAGGAAGTAGGCGACTTGCGCATAGCCCCCCCAGAAGAACAGGTCGGAGGAGCCCTTGTCACCACGGACGCTCAATCCAATGACCTCGGTCTGGACCGATAGCGAACCCTCGAGCCACGCGAGTTCTATACCGAAGCGGTCCGCGCCATCGATAGAGGGGATCTCGGGCGTCTTGACCAGCGAGGACACCAGGCGCGACTCGGGCCTCTGTCCGAAGGTCAGGCCGCCAGTGTCGCTGAAGATGTGGCTGTAGGAGCACCCGGCCATCACCAGCCGGCTGCGCGCCGGCGCTGGGGGCGAGGAGCACGAATGCGACCGCGACGGCGGCCGTGCGGATGGGTGCGTACATGGGTGTCTCCGTTGTCAGATCAAAGTGGGCTTGCGGAAATGGTGACCCAGGCAGGATTCGAACCTGCGACTCCCAGCTTCGGAGGCTGTGGACATCTGAGCAATTCCGGGCACTTACAAACCGGCCACTCCCTCATAGACCCTCATGGACCCTCAGGAGCCCTCAGGAACCGCTGCCTGCTGGCAGAGCTCACCGAGGCGCGACCCTCCCCGGCCAATGAGGAGAGAAAAAGCTCAACGAATTCGGGGACGTCGCTGTCGCAACGCCTCCGCTTCAGGATGTTCTGAGACGCAGCAGCGCGCCAAGTACTCGATTCTCGAGGCAGGCGAGATAATGGCGATCCACAACCCACCAGGGCGTGACCCGGATCAACGCCGCCGTTTGCGAAGCAGACTCTTGATTCGCTCTTCGGTGACCGGCGTCCTGCGGTAGACACCTCGTTTCGCCGTTCGGACAAGGACGCCGGAGCTGAGCCAGTTCTGAATCGTCGATCTCGCCACGCCCAACTCGATCAGTTCACGAGCTGTGACCTTCCGCGACGTTCTCTTCGAACCCCCCGAGGGTGTTCGCGTTTCGTCCTTCCTCGATCTTGCCGCACGCGCGGAACCCTTCTTGCCCGAGACCTTCTTCACGCTCGACTTCGCCCTGCGTGAGCGCGTCTCCAAGACCGATCCCTGAGCCCCTCTCGACACCGATGCCTTCGAGCCCGTGCGACGCGAAGTAGCTGGTTTCTCGACCCGAGAACGCCCTTTCGTCGAAGGCTTCTTCCCTGCGCGCGATGGGCGGATCTTCGCCCCGGAGCGTTTCCGTCTTGCAGTCACTGCCGGACGAGACGGCGGCTCGTCCTCGAAATCGATCCCGAAGATGTCGGACAGGCCGCTGGCTTCCAGAATCTCCCCCTTCGTGTCTCCCGTGACCTCTCCCAGCGAGCCGCCTGCGCTCACCTGGGCGACGAGATCCGTGGGGTCGACGTCACGCAGCACGAACAGCATCTCCGGCGCATGATCCAGGCGAGCTCCCACCCCGTAGAGTACGGCCGCAACGTGCTTGCACATGGTCGCCCAGTCGGGGCAGGAGCACTCCAGCGAGATCTCGCGCGGAGCCGGAAAGAGCCCAGTCTTTCGGCTTGCGAGGATCTCCATCACGCCCCGCGAGAATCTCCCCTGAAGAAGCTCGACCATGGAGTCGATCTTCCCCGCACACCGCTTGGCGAGGGCTCGCCATCGGGTTCTGGCGGCCGGCCGCATGGCGATGTCCACCTGATAGATCGACGACCCACTCACGAGAGCCTTGACCTGACCCGGTCCGATCTGCAGGTCGATCACCGAACCGTTGCGAACGTAGGTCCGACCGCGTGGCAACCGGTTCGCGTAGTCGCTGTAGGATTCCAGGTTGTCGCACCACGCCTTGCCCCAGAAAGTGTGCGCAATCTTCCGCGATTCGATGATCACCGGATCGACAGCACGGCCCCGCTTCCTGAGAGCGGCGATCTTTCGCGCCGCCTGATACCTCCGCTGAGCGACAGGCACGTAAGGACGCCATCCATGGTAGCCGCCGAAGCTCAATGTCCCTCCCAGCAGATCTCGAGACTCACGCGCTACACGTCTTGCAGCGCACTGTTGATGTCGAGGGAGACCAACTCGCGGAGCTGGTCATCGTCCATCTCGGTGAGCAGCGTATCTGCACCACCCTCGAGGAGCTCCGCTGCCATGCGTTCCTTGCCCTCGAGCAAGGACTGGATCTTCTCCTCCACGGTACCGCGACAGACGAACTTGTGCACCAGTACGTTCTTCTTCTGACCGATGCGGAAGGCTCGATCGGTGGCCTGGCTCTCCACCGCCGGGTTCCACCAGCGATCGAAGTGGATCACCTGAGATGCGGCCGTAAGATTCAGTCCCGTGCCGCCAGCCTTGAGCGAGAGAACGAAGAAGGGAACTCCCTCGTCCTCCTGGAAGCGCTTCACGAGCTGCGTGCGGTCCTTCACCGGCACCTGTCCGTGCAGGACCAGGCCGGAGCGACCGAACACCTGCCCGAGAAACGTCGACAGCGGACCGGTCATCTCGCGGTACTGGGTGAACACGAGCACCTTCTCCTGCCGAGCCGCCAGGGTCTCACACAGCTCGCCGAGCCGCGCGAACTTTCCGCTGTGCTCAGGCCGGTACGCATCATCTCCGAGCCATTGCGAGGGGTGGTTGCAGATCTGCTTGAACCGGGTCAGGAAGGCGAGGACCACGCCACGGCGCTGGATGCCATCGAGGTGCTCGAGCTGCTCCATAAGGCTCTTCACCGATTCCTGGTAGAGAGCCGCCTGCGTCTTCGTGAGCGAGCAGTAGGCGAGCACCTCGGTCTTCTCCGGCAGATCCGCGATGACGGTCCGATCGGTCTTCAGCCGGCGCAGGATGTAGGGACGGATCAGCCTGCGCAGCGGCGCATACCGGCCTTGCTCCCGCTGCTCGAGTCGCTTCGAGAAGGTCTTGAAGGTCTTCGCCGGCCCGAGCAGGCCCGGATTGACGAAGTCGAAGATCGACCAAAGATCGGAGAGCCGGTTCTCCACCGGCGTGCCCGTCAGGACGACGCGGTGACGACTCCGAAGCGCCTTGACGGCACGCGTCTGCTTGGCGGAGGGATTCTTGATCGCCTGCGCTTCGTCGAGAACCAGGAGATCCCAGCCGAAGGACGCGGCCCACGGCAGTCGGGAGACGAATCCGTAGCTCGTGATCACCACATCGTACCCGGCGACCTCCTCGGGGGAGAGCCCCCGGAGCTCTCGGGATGGCACCTCCGAGGGATGCGCGAGCAGGACACCGAGACCGGGAGCGAATCGCTCGATCTCACCCCGCCAGTTCCCGAGGATGGAAGCCGGAACGATCAGCAGGCTCGTCTCCTTGGAACCGTGCTGCTTGCGTAGCAGGAGCAGCGCCAGAACCTGAATCGTCTTGCCGAGCCCCATGTCATCCGCCAGGCAGGCTCCGAGGCCAAGCTGGTAGAGCCGCCACAGCCAGCTCACACCGATCTTCTGATAAGGCCGCAGCTCGGCCCTCAGCTCCCCGTCGAGGCCCAGCACCTGGGGCTCGGGGTGATGCAGTTCCTCGAGCACCTCGGCCAGCCAGCCGCCGGGCATCCGGCTCGACCACGCCTCGATGCTCTCGTCGGAGAGATCCTGGTCCTCCGCAGGGAGTTCCGCCCCGGAGAGAAGCCGCATCCCCTCGATGAACGAGAGGCCATCACCGGCCTCCTTCTGGACGGCCCTCCAGTGCTCCAGCACCTCCTCGAGCCGGCTGCTGTCGATCTCGACCCACTTGCCCCGGATCAAAGCAAGGCCGTCGGTGGCAGCGAGAATCTCTCGGAGCTCGCGTTCGGTGAGGCGCTCGCCATCAAGGACCACGTCGACCGAGAAATCCAGCAGCGCGCCGATCCCCAGCCCGGCGGCCGGCTTGCCTCCGACTTGAACCCGGACTTGTGGTCGGCTGGGCCGGCCTGTCTTCCACCAGTCCGGCACGCGCACGACGATGCCGCTCGATTCGAAGGCGGGAATCTCCTTCAAGAAGCGATATGCCTTGGTGGGCGTCCAGCCCAGCGGATGAAAGACGCTTCCCGAGTCGACGATCTCGCGGAGAAACGGGCTGCGCTCGCACGCCTGGTGCACGGGTCTGAGCAGCGCGAGGAGCGCCTGCTTGTTCCGTGCTCCGGCGAAGTGCTGGAGCGCCTTTCCGAGCGGCTGGTGTTGCACCTTGTTGTGCTTGCCCAGGCGGGTCGTGTAGGTCGCCAGGAAGGCAAAGGGAGCTGCCTGGTTGCGCTTCTGTTCGGCGAGGTGGAAGTGCACCCTGCCGACCTGATTCCACACAGGGTTCTTGGTGCGCAAGAACTCCTGAACGCTTCCTTCGAAGGCCACCAGCTCCGAACGGCAGGCAACCTCAATGTCGCCCCAGAGACCTTCGAGGACCTCCACGGAGAGGTATTCGCCTCCGATCATCGGCGGCGCCGCTTCGACGAGGGTCCTGAGAGAATCCTGGGGGATCGAGAGCGGCAGCCCATCGCGTCGCTCGTCGAGATCCGGGACGGCGCACACTGCGGACATGAAGACGCGACCGAAGTCGCGCCAGAATGCGAAGACCGGTGGGAGGGCGCTCGTCGCCTCTACTGCACCCAGATGGAACAGGCCGTGCCCCTGGCCGTGGGCAAAGGCATCACGGATGCGCTCGACGGTCGGTGCGTCGAGTTCGCCCTCTGCGCCATCTGAGCCTTCGAAACGAACTCTGCCGTGTGGCGTGAGCGTCAGCGTCGCTCCGGAGGCGCTGCCAGCCTCTCCGGCTCCGAGCAGCCGAGCCTGGCGCCCCATCATCGCCCTCCCCGGCGCATCCTGCCGCTACGACCGTCCCCCGCCTGCACCGGCGGTGCTTCGCGTTCGCACCCAGAAGCCCAGAGGAACGGCGCGGCAGGAGGGAGTCTGTGGGCCAAGCGACCCGACCGCTTCGATCATTCGCTCTTCGGATCCGATTCGCAGAGACGAGAACGTCAACTGGGTCTCTCCTCTTCGACCTTCTCGACCCGCCGGGCCTGCAGCTTCGCCTCGCGCCTCCGCGCCTTCTTCTCCTCGTCGCGGCGGACCTTTTCCTCGATGGACAGAACCACATCCGGGCGTTCCCTGCCGAACCGCTTGCTGTAGAGATGCTCGATGTGCGGCCCGCAAGGCATCTTCCACGGCTCCTGGTCCTGGTTGTCCCTCTTGCCGAGCTTCTTGGGATTCATCCCCAGCTCGCGAGCCATCTGGACCTGGACATGAGACAGGTGGTGCCGCTTGCGGGCGTCGATCCAGGCCTGCATCGTCGGGTTCGGCTTCTTCCTCTTGGGCACTCGATCCGCCTTGCGTGGGCAGCGCTTTCGTCAGAAATACTCGTCAGATTCTTCATCATCATCTTCGTCTTCCGTGGACCCCTCTGCCATGGCCAAGGCTTCGAAGACCGCCTCGACGATCTCCTCGTCATCGGAGTCGGCGAGAGCACCGAGGATCCCTGGTGCCTCGTCTGGGCGGATGCTGGCCACGGCTTCGATCACGGCGAGCAGCAGGGGTTTATCGATTTCGTCCCAGGTCACGAGTGCGGCGATGTGAGGCCAAGCTGCCTCGATCTCCCAATCGCCTGCCGCGCAGACTGCCTGGTATTGAATCCCCGCGTCGTTGCTGTCCAGCGCTTCGAGAATCTGGTCATCGAATCCGCTGACGAATTGCATGCAGAAGACCGAGGTGAGCTTCCAGCCTTCGTCGTCGCTGGAATACGCCGCGCGGATGGCATCTCGATGCCAATCCTGTGGGGCACGCACGGAGGCCTCCAGGATCCGTCGCCGCACGTCCTGTGGAACATCGGCGTCGAGAAAGAGCTCTCGAAGGGACTGCTGTACCTCGAGGAATACTCCTTCGGAAAGCAGTATATCGTCAGCGTCCTCGAAGCCCATCGTAGCTGCGTGCTCGATGGCCGGACCGAGAGAGATCGAGGCCTTGCCTCGGATCTCTTCTGTTTCGTCGCCACTGCGAACCATCGAGAGCAACGCCTCGGCGAGTTCGTCATCGATGACGGTGAAGTCACCAGCCAGCTCCGCCACGAGGAGCCGGTCGGATTCGTCGGCCTGGTCATCCCCAAGAATCCCGAGGAACATCTTGCCGGTGTCTTCGGGCCACTCCCAAGGCGGAATGTCCATCAGGGTCTTCAGGTCCATGCTTCGGTCTCCCATGTTCTGCCATCTTTTCGAGGTGGCTCCGCGCTGTCAAGCCCAATCCAGCCCAGGCCACCCACCAAGGTGACTGCAATGACGGGAGATACGTCTCCTTACCACCGGGGCTCGATTGGCTCAACGTCCCTGAAGGATCCATCCACCAACTCAGCTTCAATCGGCTCTGGCCGTCCCGGTAGGGTCGAGGTATGCGCGCTGACCTGGCCCGACGTCTCAGAGATCGGGATCGCGCATCCACATCCTCCGTGCCCTCCCGAAGTACGCGAGGCTAGACATCGACGATCTCGAAGACGCCCCGCCACCCAAGATGGGCGAGACGTGGTCGATTCCTGTCCGACCGCCGCTGGCAGAGCTTCTCCTCCGCCAGCGCCAGCGCTCGTGCACGCGATGGCCCCAGGGCTGGGTCTTCCCGAACAGTCGGGGAGACCACCTCAGCTATTCGGACTGGTTCAACCGCGGCTGGCACCGGCTGCTCGAGAAGAGTGGCGTCAAGCTTCGCGTGGGCAACGCGCAGAAGGCTCTTCGGCGGACCTGGATCACGAGCGCGCTCATCTGTGGCCTGAATCCCAAGCAGGTAGCGGCGCATGTTGGACACACCACCACCCGGATCGTCAACGACGTTTGCGACTCGTTCATCGACCCGACGATCTGGCCGGAGGAAGAGGAGAGGCAGCGTCTCGCGACGATCTTCGGCTTCGACGGCGCGGTGAGAACTGAGGTCTCTTGGGCACGCAAAGGCACGCACGCCCGACCTGGCCCTCGAGAAGCAAAAGCCCCGCCGAGCTAAGTTGCGACAGGGCTGGGAAAACCTGGAGCACGAGACCGGGTTCGAACCGGCGACATCCACGTTGGCAACGTTCGTGAAGACCCCGAAAAACCTGAGGATTCCAGCTAGGAAGCCGCAAGGAGCCGCACCAAGCCGCAGCTCCGTGCCTGGTGGGGCACGCACTGGGCACGCGGTCAGGCCGGCTGCACAAGGACTCGGCCCGCGCTTCTTCCTCGGAACTCGCCGCCACCCCGCGGCAATCCCTTCCGCGCCGTTGACTTCGGACAGTCGGCGTCGAGAGGCGTAAGCAGCCGAATCGCTCAGCGGATGAGCGTCACCCCCGGAAGCCCTTCGAAGTCGGCGTCTGCAGTGACGATGTCAGCGCGATGCTTCGCCGCCGTCGCGAAGATGATGGCATCGGCCATCGCGAGTCCATGCTCGAGCGAGATGTCCGCAGCCTCGAGAGCCAGGCTCTCGTCGAGCGGCACCACGGTGGTGGCGCGCAGCGCCGAGACGGACTCGATTGCGCGCTCCTCACTGATGTCGCGGCGAACGACCTTGTAGATCTCGTAGACCTGGATCGCGCTCGTCACGAGCGGCTCGTTGCCCTGGATGTAGCGCGCGAACTCGTCTGCCTTGGGACGGGCAGCGAGGTATTCGATCCAGCCGCTCGAGTCGACCAGGATCAAAGCCGGTCCTTCTTGTCTCGAAGGCCCTTGCGCCGCGTCCCGCGAGCCACGCCACGCAGCTCGGCCAGAGGCCGCTCGGGCACCAGGTAAAGGATGCCGCCCTTCTCGATCACGGTGAGCTTCGCCCCGGGCTCCAGATCGAGGCGTTTCCGGACCTCGCGCGGGATGACCAGCTGGTACTTGCTCGACAGGGTGACCGTGTTCATGACTTACCTTTATCATATCGATCATATTTATGTAAGTTCTTACAGAAAGCCCTCCTCGACTGGGCAAGTAGGATGTACCGGTCGACCAAGAGCGCGTGGCTTTCCTCGATGCCCGTGCGGTTCCTGCGGCGGCCGGGTGGATATCGGCGGCGAGCGGATCGGTCTCGTCTCGGGAACGCCCGCGTTAATCCCCCGGGGAAGGCTTGACGCTTCGGTCCCTGTCGGAGTAATGTTCGCGCTTGACCGGTATCGACATTCGTTTTCAATACGAGCATCTCTATGCCCTGCCCTGCCCGAGCCACCCGTAACGCCTGCACCCCCTCCGCGGACTGCCGCTGCCTCTGCGGGTGCTTGATGGCACGAATCGTCGCTGCCGGTGTGGAACTCAAGTGCCGGCGCTGCAAGCGCACGCTGCTGGTTCCGCTGCAGGAGCATGTCCAACCGCTGGAGGCTCCCGTGCCGCAGGGTACCAGCCCCCACGCGGAGCACAGATGATCACTCTTCGACAAGCAATCCAGAGACCAGCGGCCGTGAGCCCCGAGTCCCACGTTCGTACGCGAACAAGGAGGACGAGGTGGCCGGAGGAGCTCGACTGGCGAGTGCCGTGATCGCGGCACTGGCGCTTGGTGGGAATGCCTACGCCGAGTCTGCGCAAGAGTTGGAAGATCAAATCCTTGCGCGCGATGACCGGATCGAGGCGCTCGAACAGAAGCTCGACACGGTGGTCGAGGAGCTGGCGCGAGTCCGCACCCAGGTGGCGGTTCCCGACGAGCCTGAGCTGAAGAGCGTCTACGGCTTCGGACCAGCGGCCTCCAAGATCTACGGAGTTGAGCGGGGTCTCTCGATTGGCGGCTACGGCGAGGCCTTCTACCGAAGTTTCATCGGCGACGCCGGTTCGGGAAGTGACAGTGTCGGCGGCCTTTCGATCTCAGACCGACAGCTCGACCGCGCGGACTTCCTCCGACTCGTCGTTTACCTGGGCTACAAGTTCACGGACCGCATCATCTTCAACTCCGAGATCGAGTTCGAGCACGCGAAGACGGGAAGCGCGAGCGCAAGTGGCGGATCGGGTAGCGTCTCCGTGGAGTTCGCTGCTCTGGACTTTCTCTGGAAGCAGAAGCTCAACGCCCGGGCCGGGCTGCTCCTGCTTCCGATGGGATTCGTCAACGAGATCCACGAGCCGCCCTTCTTCAACGGGGTGCAGCGGCCCGAGACCGAGCTGCGGATCATCCCGAGCACTTGGAGGGAAAACGGCGCCGGGATCTTCGGCCGTCTGACCGAAACCCTCGAGTACCGGGCCTACGTGGTGACCGGATTCAACGCGAGAGGTTTCAGCGATGCGGGAGTTCGAGGTGGCCGCCAGGACGGCAATCGCGCCCTCGCCGAGGATCTGGCATTCGTCGCCCGGCTGGACTGGACACCAACCCCGGAGCTGCTTCTCGGGGGTTCGTTCTACCGGGGCGGCTCTGGCCAGAACCAGGAGCTGGACGGCGTCGACCTCCCGGACTCCAACCTCACCATCTTCGAAGTCCACGGCCAGTATCGGCGAGGTCCCCTGGAGGCCCGGGGACTCTTCGCGATGTCCAGTCTCTCCGACGCGCGAGACCTGAACCTGGCTCTGGGCCGCCCCAGCAATCGTCCGATCGCCGACAAGATGCTGGGTGGCTACGCGGAGGTTGCGTACGACATCTGGCCAATGCTCTTTGACAACTCCGAGAAGCGCCTGACTCCGTTCCTGCGCGTGGAATACGTGGACACCCAGTACGGGGTGCCCTCCGGTTTTTCGCCGAACCGACGGAACTCCTACTGGCTCTACACGCCGGGCATTAGCTTCAAGCCTCATCCCAACGTGGTGCTCAAGCTTGAGTACCGGAACTTCGACACCCGCGGCGAGGAGCGTCCTGACGAGCTCTCGATTGGGATGGGATTTGCGTTCTAGTCTCCTGACTCTTGCAATGGCTCTCTGCCTCGGCGCCGTACCCTTCGCGGCCGAAGCGAAGGTCTACTACAGCAAGTCGGAGGCCCTCGATTCGGCCTTTCCGGACGCCGACCGGGTGGAGAGCCGGACCGTCGTCCTGAGCGATGAGCAGGCGGCCGCGATCGAATCCCTCGCGAAGGCGAGGCTCGAGACGAGGCTCATCACCGTCTACACGGGCGTAAAGGACGACGAGATCGTTGGATACGCGTTCATCGACATCCATACGGTGAGGACGCTTCCCGAGGCCTTCCTGCTCGTGCTCTCGCCGAAGGGAGAAATCGAATCACTCCGGGTACTGGCTTTTTATGAGCCTGAGGAGTACCTCCCGACCAACGGCTGGCTGGCGCAGTTCGACCACAGGGTGCTCGACCCCAAGCTACGCCTCGGCGGAGAGATCCACGGCATCGCGGGCTCGACCCTCTCGGCCCGCGCGGTGACGGACGGCGTCCGCAGGTCCCTCGCGATCTTCGAGGTCGTCGTCAAGGCGAAGCAGGGCGAGTTCCAGATCGGCCAGGGCGGTCGCTAGAGCATGCGCTTCGTCGTCACCGGAGATTGGAGTCGGAACCGGCTACTGCAGACCATCGTGGTCCTGTACGTCTTGTACGTTGCGGGACTCTGGCTCACGAACACGCTGCTTTACTTCAACAAGATGAGCCTGACCTACACTTCCGTCGTCGAGTACTACTTGGGCTCGGAGGAGAGATTCCTGCAGCCGCGTAGTTACCAGGGGCTTCTCGAGGTCTCCCACTTCCATCTCTTCGCCATGGGGATGCTTCTCCTCGTGCTCACTCACCTGATGCTGTTCGTGCCGGTGCGAAACGGAGTGAAGGCGTGGCTGATCGCATTGCCCTTCGCGGCTGCGCTTCTCGACGAGGGAGCGAGCTGGCTTGTGCGGTTCGGACATCCTCTCTTCGCCTACCTCAAGATCGGCGGTTTCCTGATGTTGCAGGGAAGTCTTGCCGCACTGATCGTGGTCTCCCTATGGGCATCGTTTCGAGGTTCGTCGAACAACTATCGCGGGGAGTCGGCGTCTTAGGGCTGATCCTCCCGCTGCTGGTCGGATGCGCCGGCTCCGCTCCGGATCGCGTACCCGTTTCGCGTAGCAGCGGGCGCTACGTCATGGGTACCGTCCTCGAGATCACCGTCGCAGCGCCGACGGAAGCCGAGGCAGCCGCGGCGATGGAGGAGCTCTTCCGTCTCGCCACGGAGTGCGAGCGGATCTTCACGGTCTTCGAGCCGGAGAGCCCCCTCAGCCGGCTGAACCATCGCTCGGGTGATGGCCCACAGGCAGTAGATCCGGAGATCGCGCGCATCCTCACCGAGTCGGTAGCCTATTGGCGGCTCACGAACGAAACCTTCGACGTGACCGTCGGCCCGCTGGTCGACCTCTGGAGGCTGGCGGCACGCCGGAACGAGCCGCCGCGAGAGACCGAGATAAGCGCGAGCTTGGCTCTCGTGGGCTCCGACAATATCCTGGTCGACAAGGACGGCAGTGTCGCGCTCGAGCGGGCGGGGATGTCGGTGAATCTCGGTGGCATCGCCAAGGGCTACGCGCTCGACCGGATGGAGGAGCAGTTGCGTGCCCGGGGCATCTCGAAGGCCTTTGTGAGCTTCGGGCAGAGCAGCGTTCTGGCTTTAAGCGCGCCGGGCGACGCCTCCGGCTGGCGGGTGTTATTGAACGACGCTGGCGAGGGATTCGCGGGAGTGGTCACCCTCCGAAATCAGAGCCTCTCGGTCTCGTCGAGCCTCGGCCAGTGGAGCGAGATTGCGGGGAGGCACTACGGGCACGTGATCGATCCGCGCTCCGGAGGGGCGTTGACTCGTTCTGCGCAGGCCGCGGTGCTGGCGCCGAGCGGTGCTCTCGCCGAGGCGCTCAGCAAGGCGCTCCTGATTCTCACGCCACAACAGGGTCTTGCCCTACTCGAAAAACAGTCTCAGGTGGAGGGGTTGCTGATCGAAGCAGACGGCTCCGCTCGCGCCACCAGCGGTTGGTCACGTGCCGTGGCCTTCGAAAGCTTCCTCCCGGAGGGCATCGACCACCCGATGTAACGCGGCGCTGTGGCCAAGTGCTGATTGGAGCTTCTAGGCTGAGGAAGGGTTGTCCCCAGAACGCGAGGTAAGCAATGCACCTCAGGGTCTTTGTTACGGTATTTGCGACGATCTTCATAGCGGAGCTGGGTGACAAGACACAGCTCGCCACACTGCGCTATGCAGCCGACGCGGAGAATCCGAAGCTCACCGTCTTCGCTGCTTCCACGAGTGCACTTGTACTCGCCTCGGCGCTCGGCGTGCTCGGCGGCGTCATCAGTTCCCGGTACGTGACTCCCAAGGTCTTGTCTTGGATCGCCGGGATCGGGTTTGTAGCGATCGGTATCTGGACGATCTCGCGGGCCTAGCGGAACTGGTTGGAGTTCTCGGGACGGACAAGTGCGGCGCCGCCGAGCTGCGTGCCCATGGCGTGCCCACAGTACGTGATCGGCTAGCTCCGCGTCTCCGCTCGGGAATCGACTGTACCTGCACTAGGGAAGTCACGTAACGCCAAAGACGACCAAACCGGAACGCCCCCGCGGTAAATCCGCGAGGGCGTTCACGAAAACCCTGGAGCACGAGACCGGGTTCGAACCGGCGACATCCACGTTGGCAACGTTCCCAAAGATTCCGGAAAGCCTGAGGATTCCAGCTAGAAAGCCGCAGGGAGCCGCACCAAGCCGCAGCTACGCACTTGTTTGGGCACGCAGTGGGCACGCGGCTCCGGTGATTCCCGTGCGACCTTGAGATCCACTGCGTCCAGCGGGGCAGACGGGACTCGAACCCGACCTTCGGCGATGCCAAAGCTCGCAATTTCTGGTGACGCGTTCCTTCGTTCGGTCGAGGGGATCCTTTGGCAGGGGGAAGACCTCTACGGGCTGCTATGGGTGGCGCTGGGGCCGGGCTCGGGTCCCACCGTCCGAATCACCCCGCAGGACGCCTCGTTCGACCTCCTTCCCGATGGCCTCCGCTTCGAGCTCGCCTTGGTGGACCCCACGATGCCGAGGACTCCGGATGGAACCCCGTTGGAAACCGGCTCCTGGAAACTCCTCTTCGAGCGCATGCGCAAGAACGTGGACCAGCTGCCTTGATTCCGTCTTCTCCACAGGTCGTGAACCCCCGCGGGCCTTCACGCGTACAACGGAGCAGTCGAATACGCCCCTCCTGCTGCGTCCAAGGCCGGCGGGGGGAAGGCGCGCCGGGAGGGTCCCATGGGCGTTCGGATTGGCGTCATCGCGGTGGTCGTGGGGGGGCTCGCCATCGGCGGAGCAGCCCTCGCGGGCTGGGACCCGCGCGACATCGCGGCCGCCGAGGGCTACCAGAAAACCGAGCGCGAGCGCGCCGAGCGCTATCGCGGCGAGGTGCAGGGCCGCGCGCCCACCCCGGCTCCGCCCCCACGCCGCGCCGAGACGCGCCGCCCGGAGACCCGGGCCGCGCAGCAGCCTGGGGCGCCGCCGCGCTCGCAGGCGGAGCCGGGCTGGCTCGAGTGGGCCATCTCGACCGTGACCGGCGAGTTCGACCGCGAGGCCCTCACCGAGGTCCTGCACGAGATCGAGGCCTGGGTGGGCTGGTGGAACGAGGAGGCCGCCCCGCGCATCCACGACTGGACGTCAGACCGCGACCACTTCGCGCCCGAGGGCGAGAGCTACGACGCCCTGCCCTTCGCCCCCTTCGATCCGCACGCCATCCCCGGCCCCGACGACGACCTGCGCGAGGCCGAGGCGGCCGTCGTGGAGGTGCTCGAGGAGCTCGAGCGCGAGCTCGGCCGGGCGCACGCGCCCCGCGGAGGCTGATGCGCTTGCGGCTGTGGAACGCGCTCGCCGGGCTGTTCGCGCTCGTCGTACTCCTCTTCCTGGTCGTGCCGTGGATTCCCCACCGCCGGCTCAGCGACCGGTTGCTGCCGGTGCCGTCGCGGGTCTACGCGCGGCCGCTCGTGGTCGCCCCCGGCCTGCGCACGCCGCTGGACGCGGCGGAGGCCCACCTCGAGCGTGTGGGCTACCGCGCGGCCTCCGGCGATCTCGTGCCCGGCACCTACCGTCGCCAGAAGCGGCGCCTCGAGGTGGCGCGTCGCGCCTTCCGCTATCCGGACGGGCGCGACCCGGGCGGACCCATCGCGATCGAGGTGGACGCGAAACACGTCGTGCGCTCGCTGCGCGGCGCCGACGGCGGCCCGATCGAACAGGCGCTGCTCGAGCCCGAGGCGATCGGCTCGCTCTTCGGCGAGGGGGACGAGGACCGCATCGGCGTGCGCCTGGCGGAGCTTCCGCCCCACCTGATCGACGCCGTGCTCGTCACCGAAGACCGGCGCTTCCGCTGGCACCCGGGGATCGACCCGATCCGCATCGTGAGCGCGCTGCGCCAGAACCGGCGCGAGGGCCGCATCGTCGAGGGCGCCAGCACGATCACCCAGCAGCTCGTGAAGAACGCGTACCTCTCCCCCGAGCGCACCTGGAGCCGCAAGCTCCAGGAGGCCGGGCTCGCGATCTGGCTGGAGCTGCGCACCACAAAGGACGAGACCCTCGAGGCGTACCTGAACCAGATCTATCTCGGCCAGGACGGCGCCCGGGCGATCCACGGCGTGGGTCGGGCGGCGGGCTTCTACTTCGGGAAGGCGGCCTCGGAGCTCACACCGGCGGAGAGCGCCCTCCTGGCGGGGCTGATCCGCGCGCCCAACGCGCTCTCGCCCTTCCGGCATCCGGAGCGCGCGCGGCTGCGGCGCAACCAGGTGCTGGACGATCTGCGCGATCACGGCCGCATCGACGCCGAGCTCTACGCCGCAGCGCGCGCTTCGCCGCTCGGGGTGCGCAGGGAGAAGCGGCGCGCCCGCAGCGCCGGACACTTCGTCGACTGGGTGCAGCAGCGACTCACCACGCGGCATGCCGGAGAGGCGCTCGAGCGCGACGGCTTCGACGTCTTCACCACCCTCGACGGCGACCTGCAGCGGGCAGCGGAGGCGGCGATCACGAGCGGGCTGAGCCGCCTCGAGAAGGGCTACCCTCTCCTGCGTCGGCGCAGCGCGCCGCTGCAGGCGGCGCTCGTGGCCCTGGACCCGACGACGGGCGACGTGCTCGCCTACGCGGGCAGCCGCGACTACGCGCGCTCGCCCTTCGATCGCGCGCGCCGCGCACTGCGCCAGCCGGGCAGCGTCTTCAAGCCCTTCGTCTTGGCGGCGGCCCTGACCGCGCCGGCCCGGCCGCGCTTCACCCTGGCGACCATCCTCGCAGACGAGCCCATCGCGATGCGCATCGAGGGCGGGCCGTGGGAGCCACGCAACTTCGACGGACGCAGCCTGGGTCCCGTCACCTTGCGCCGCGCCCTGGAGGACTCGCTGAACGTGCCCTTCGCGCGCCTCGGCATGGAGGTGGGGCTGGTCCATGTGGCGGAAACCGCGCGAGCGCTCGGTGTCGAGAGCCCGCTGCGGCCGATTCCGAGCCTCTCGCTGGGCGCCTTCGAGATGACGCCGCTCGAGGTGGCCACGGCGTACGGGGCCTTCGCGGCGGCCGGGCGCTGGCGCGAGCCGCGCACCACCCTCGCCCTCGTGCGCCCAAGTGGCCGCGTGCAGCGCGGCGACCCGGTGCGCGAGCACCGCGGGCTCTCGCCCGCGGAAGCCTTCGTGGTGGCGCGCGGGCTCCAGGGCGTCCTCGAGCGCGGCACGGCGCGAGGCGCGCGGAAGCTGGGCGTGAACGGCCCGGTGGCCGGCAAGACCGGCAGCAGCAACGACTTCCGCGACGCCTGGTTCGTGGGCTTCACGCCCGACTGGGTCGTCGCCGTCTGGGTGGGCTTCGACGACGGCAAGCGCGTCGGGCTCACCGGCGCCCAGGCCGCGCTGCCGATCTTCGCGAGCTTCGTGCGGGGCGCCTTCGGCTCGCGGCGCTTCCCGGACTTCGCCGAGCCCCGCGGCGTGGAGCTCGTCGAGATCGAGCCCGGAAGCGGCCTGCGGGCGAGCCGGTCGTGCCCCGGAGCTGCGGAGGTCTTCGTGACGGGGACCGCGCCGCGGCGGCGCGCCTGCGCGGACGGCTGGCGCCGGGGCTTCGAGTGGACGCGCGACGTGCTGCGGCGCTAGCCCGTAGGGTCAAGAAACCTCAAAGCCCAAAACGTCCGCTCATTCGCGAAGTTGCGCTCGATTTCGGGCTGTATTCTCATCTGCACGTGGCTGCCACGTCCCCGAAGGGATTGAGCGGAGCCCCAGCCGATGATGTCACCCTCTTATAGATAGGAGTATCTGCGCCCGATGGAAGCCGTCGAAGCCTTCGCACTGGTCGCTGGTCACGTCGATGAAGAGCTGCTGCTACGCAACGAGTGCCTCGCCGCCGAGAATGAGATCCTCCTCTCGAAGCTGAGCGACCGGCCCCAGCTGAGCGATTCGGAACGCATCCGTCTGGCGAAGCTCGGCAAGCGGCTCGGTCTGAAGGCCCTGAAGGACGTCGCCGCGATCGTGAAGCCGGAGACGGTCCTCGCCTGGTACCGCAAGCTCGTGGCCAAGAAGTTCGACGGCTCGGCCAGGCGCGGAAAGAGCGGGCGCCCTCGTGTGGACGACGAGCTGGAGAAGCTCGTACTGCGTATGGTCGAGGAGAATCCAACCTGGGGCTATGACCGAGTTGCGGGGGCGCTGTCGAACCTCGGCCACGACATCAGCGACGAGACGGTGGGCAACATCTTGAAGCGCAATGGCGTTCCGCCGGTACCGCGACGAAAGCCAGACATCCCGTGGTCGGAGTTCATCGAGAGGCACCAGGACGTGATCGCCGCCTGTGACTTCTTCACCACCGAGGTGCTCACGCCGATGGGATTGATGACCTACTACGTGCTTTTCTTCATCAAGATCGGAAGTCGGGAAGTCCACATCGCCGGTGTCACACAGCACCCGAACGAGAGCTGGATGAAGCAGGTCGCAAGGAATGTCACGATGGAGGAATGGGGCTTCCTGTGTGGCCAGCGGTACCTGATATTCGATCGCGACTCGAAGTTCTGCTCATCCTTTCGGCGGCTCATCCGCTTGGCCGGCATCAAGCCCATCACGCTCCCGCCCATGTCGCCGAACTTGAAGGGCTACGCACCTGACTGCACCTCCTCTGTACGATTCGCCATGATCTCCGCAACACGCCGTCTGGTAGAGAGTTTTTGCCCCTGCATCTTGACCGGCGGGTGGTCTCCAGGGCTCTCGTAGAGGCACTCATTCTTGTCGTTGAAGCGGTGTGCGGTCAAGAGGCCGGCGGCGGCCCGGTTCTTCACGGTGCTGGTGCAGACGCCCAAGGACTTCGCGATCTCTCTCACGGTCATCAGGCCAGAGGCGCGGAGACGGTCGTATCGACTCGGTAGCCGGTAGTCGCGACGGAGGCGCATGATGATCCTAGATGAGAACGGCTTCTTCATGCCGGAGATGGCACCCCGCTGGTTGAGGAGGGCCGCGATCTCCGCGTCCGTATGGTTGTCGAGGAGCCGATCGATTTCCTTGACGATCTCGTCGGAGGTACGGCGGAGCTCCCATGCACGCTGGGGAAGAGGCAGGATCAACGTCTTGTCCACGCCACCGCGGAAGCGGACATGCACGGCGATCCGGTCGCTCTTGCGTAGGGTGACGTCCTCGATGAGGAGGGCGAGCATCCGCTTCCGCTCTCGGTCCGGTGTTCGCGGGTTGTTCCACAGGGCAGGGAAGTCCGTGGCCAGGGCCAGGATCCGCTCCCGCTCTCCGTCGCCGAGGACGGCGCGATCCGCCTGCTGTTGCTGTTCGTAGACCTCCTGCGCATCGCTCAGCGCGCGGAGCTTCTCGTTCCACTCCGCCTCGAGCGCGTCGGCGACCAGGCGGTTGTCGGGGTCGACCTGCATGAAGCGGCGCCGAGCCAGCTCGGTTTCGTAGCGAGCGTGCTCGACCCGCTGGCGCCGCAGGTGATCCGCCTCATCGATACGCGCGCGGAGTTCCTCTTGCACTTGCAGGGCCACCTCGAGAGCGGCCGGGCGGACGGTGTCGAGGAGCAGGGCGCCGACCGCTTGGTCGATCGCGGCGCCGGGGATGTGCTGGCAGATCGGAGTCGCCGTCTCGATGCCGCGGCGCTGGCAGACGTAGTCGGGCGAGGCCTTCCCCTGGCGAACGTGGTAGCGGACGGTCATCCGGGTTCCGCACACGCCGCAGACGACGCGGCCCTGGAGCAGTGCCGGCCCCTCCCGCGGAGGGCTCAGGCGGCGCTCGCGCCCCCGCGCCTGGGCGCACTCCCGCAGTCGGCGCTGGTTCTCCTCGTACTCCTCCCAGGAGAGGTAGCCCGGGTGTGCGTCGCGGAGGAGCGTGTGCCACTGCTCGCGCGGCAGGAGTTCGCAGCTGATGCCTCCATCGGGTCGCTGGCGGGTTCGGTGTCGGCCGAAGACGAAGGCGCCCGCGTACCGCGGGTTGTGGAGCACCTGCAGGACACGCCAGTGGCAAGGGGCTCCCCATACGATCTCGCCCTTGCGAGGCCCGTGCCGCAGACGTCGAGGAAAGAGCACCTGCTCCAGGCGGAACGCCTTCACCGTGGCCCGGGCGGATCCGGTACGACGGAAGGTGCGGAACAGGTGGTGGATGGCCTCCTGGACCTGGCGGTCGGGATCCAGCTCCACCCGCCCGCTGGCGCCGTAGACGAGGCCCACGGGAAGCGGAGTCCGGAGCTCTCCTCGCCGCGCCTTGTTGAGGATGCCTCCCCGCAGACGCGCGCGCAGGACGTGGAGTTCCGCCTCGCTCATCGTTCCCTTGAGCCCGAGTAGCAGGCGATCGTTGAAGTCGCAGGGGTTGTAGACGCCGTCTTCGTCGAGGATGAGCGTATCGGTGAGGGCGGAGATCTCGAGCAGCCGATGCCAGTCCATCGAGTTGCGCGCCAGACGGGAGACCTCCAGCCCGAGGACGATGCCGGCACGGCCCATGCTCACCTCGGTGACGAGCTTCTGGAAGCCCTCCCGATCGGTCGATGCACCGGATCGTCCCAGGTCGCTGTCGATCACGATGATGCGCTCCAGAGACCAGCCGAGGGCCACCGCGCGCTGACGCAGGGCGTACTGTCGCTTCGTGCTCTCCTGGTTCTCGAAGACCTGTCGGACTGTCGACTGGCGCACGTACAGGTACGCGTTGCGCTGAAGATGGTGCGCCGTCACCTTCTGATGGAGTTCGGATGTCATGCAGCCTCTCCCTGGATCTGAGCCAGCGCCATGCTGGCGAGGAGATCGACGAGTTCGCGGGGGGCGCTTGCAAGGGGATTCCGCGGCACGGGAGCGGCGTTGGCCTCGGGCCGTGGGGCGAGCGAGACGGGGCACGCGAGCCAGGCGTCCATCCACGCCCGCATGCCCTCTCGGAGGAACAAGGCCAGGCCCAGCGGACGCTGCCCAGCTCGCCCTTCGAGCACGCTGCGACGCAGCTCTTCGTAACGCGCCACGAGCTCGGGCAGCAGCGCATCGGGCGGCGGATCGTTCAGCGCCGTTTTTTTCCCCGCCGCGCCAAGGCGCGCTCGATGCTTCGCGGGTGAACCGACAGACCGAACCTCTCGTCGGCGAGTCCCGCCAGCTCGGCTGACGTTAGCGCGGGGTCCTCCGCTCGCTCCTGCTGCAGAAAGTCCACGATCTCCTCGCGGAGCTTGTGCGCGCGGCGAGGCCCCGGCTTCTTCGGAAGCAGGGCCGCCAGTCCTCCTTCCTCGAAGGCCTCCTGGGCCGCGTAGAAGGTGGGCCGCGAGACGCCGAACACCTTGGCCACTGAGCGAATCGCCTGTCCCTCGCTCCGAACGCGACGGAGCATCTCGTACTTGACCTGAAGAAGGTCCCGTGGGTCGAAGAAGTCGGCGTCGAGGAACGCTTCGTCCCGCACGCACTCGGGATGCGGATGCAGGGTGCTTCGCTGCCGCAGGGCCTCGGTCTTGGGATCGGGGCGCGAGCGCGCCATGGGCCTCTCCTGGGAGGAAGGGGCGGGGATGTGTAATAATATTTATGCACATCCGATCTTGCCTGTCAACGGGATCAATGCACCAAAATGCGGACAAATAGCCGTAAAGACTCCAATATCGATACGTTCCCGGTCGCTTCAGGCAATCAATGTCGGCAAATTCGATTTGACATAGACGGCAAAGTTCGCTTGACACCCCTCGCGGCCACCCGGTGTCCGCCCCCAGCCTGTTCATGCTCTCAGCCGCCTGAGCAGGTCGCTGAGCTCGCACAGGTCCCCGATCCGGAAAGGCGAGCGGCCGGCCGCGACCACCACGAAAGGATCCTCAGGAAAAACGCTGGTCCACCGCGCAGGTAGCGACTTCAGCGCCCCGTCGTCGTCGTGGAAGTAGACACGGTCCTCGCCCCAGTTGTGCCGGTACGTGACCAGCTCGAACTCTCGCCCCGCCAAGGGATGGAACGGGTGAGTGACACGGAAGCGTCTTCGCGCACCGTCCCGATCCGGTGCATTCGACAACGTCGTCCAACGCCTACGCCGAAAGGTACGTGAGAAGCGTGAGAGAGGAATGTCTGTCTCGGATCATCCCATTCGGGGAAGAAGGGCTCCGGCGAGCCTTGAACGAGTTCGTCGTGCACTATCACGAGGAGAGGAATCATCAAGGCAAGGATAACCTGCTGCTCTTCCCGTCGGCGGAGCCATCGCCGTCGCCCCGGGGCAACGCCATC
Source organism: uncultured delta proteobacterium (assembly GCA_963766175.1). Lineage (GTDB taxonomy): Bacteria > Myxococcota_A > UBA9160 > UBA9160 > UBA6930 > CAVXZE01. The sequence goes on along the minus strand of CAVXZE010000009.1, from coordinate 12,583 downwards.
GAGTGCAAGCAGCGCCTCGGCGGGATGCTGAAGTACTACTACCGGGAAGCGGCGTAGCCGGTCATGGATGAGATCTTGGCGGAAAATCGCGCTCAACTGTGTGAACTGGCTTCGAAGTTTCACCGGATTGAGTATCTTGACCATACGGGATCGTCGCCGAGCCCCAGGTTGGCGGTTTCCACCACCGATACCGACGCGCTGCATAACTGCCCACCGGCTTCACGCTCCTCGCGCTGCCAGGCCGCGAGCCGCCGTGAAACGCTCGGGGCAGCGCGGCAGCCGCGAAGCCTGTCGGAGAATCCTGAATCGCTGGCTGCTCTGCCCATCCATCCGCCCATCGCTGGCCGGTCTGCGGAGATGGCTTCGGGCTAAGATGACCTTATTGACCGGCACAGCCGTTCCAAACGTCTAACCGGCCCCGAGGTCGCGCCAACCCGGCGCGTCCGATGGCCGGTGCGTCACGGCTCCCGCAACCGGCGGCGGATCTCGGTTAGGGATGGCAGTTCGAGGTAGTCGGCGGCCTCCGTCAGGCGTCGCGCCTCGTCTGGAGACCTCGCCACCAGAGCCATCTCGCGAAGACGAGGAACGGCGTCGCGACTCCCGAACTGGACGACCGCAGAGAGGACGCTCTCGCGCTCCGCCTCGTCGGCGCGATCCAGCTCGTCGAGGAGAAACGACAGCGACTCGGGATCATCGGTCAGCGCCAGCTCGAGGAGTGCCTGCTCTCTCTCCTCAGGGGTCTCCGCCCCGCGGTAGCGGACGACGATCTCCGCTAGGTCCGCAGGCAGCGGCAAGTCGTCTTCTGCCCCTGATGCGACCTCGGTGGACGGAAGCGCGGGAGCGGACTCGGTTTCCAACGGGCCTCCGCCTCGAGGTGAAACGGGGGTCTCGACGGGACCCGGCGCGGGCGCTGGCGGAGGGACCCGCGCCCGAGACTCGGGCGAAGACCGTTCCACCCCCTCCCCCGAACGGATCGCCAGCCAGGCGCCGATCAGCAGCAGCGCCGTTCCCACCGCCACGATCGCGGTCGTTCTACGCATTCTCGATCAACGGCCCGGATGATCCGGCGAGACCGAGACGGCACCTCAAGGCGAGAGTGCCTTCTCCGGACCGATCTGCAAGGTGCCCGTGACCAGCAAGGGAGATTCGAGGGGCAGCTCCGACAGCTGCATCCCGCCCGTCACCCTGGAGGTGAGCTTCTTGCAGAGGTATCCATTTAGCCCGGGGAGGGCCTTCCACACAAACCTTCCCCCGTCGAGCGAGAAGAGATTCAGGGTGAAGCCGTCCAGGGCCAGATTTCCGATGGTGATCGCGGACACCTCCTCAAACTCGAACGAGGTGACGGCGCCGTCGCCGCGTCTCAGTGTATGAGCGGAGGCACTTCCGTAGAAGCCCTCCGGAAGGGAGAGCGGAAGCGGCTCGATGAAGCTCTCCACGAGGTGGTCCACGCCGTCCATGACGAAGTAGAGCTGCGCCTCCTCACCCGCCAGGTCCTCGATCCTGCGGCGGCGAACGAGCGACCCCCGCTTCCCTCTCACGCCGAATTCCTGCTCGAACTGCTCGATCAGGTCCTTGGTGGTAATGCGGATCCTGGAGATCCTGGCGCCTTTCGCGGTCTGCTCCTGGAAGCTGGCCATCAATTTCACCGTAAGGGGTCCTTGAACCCTCACGGATAGCGATAGCGGCCAGCTGACCATCGTCGCCGAGGCGGCCAACTCGTTCCAGGACAGGATCTCCATCGCACCGCCACCGCCCCACGGCTGCCCGGTGAAGGGGTGGACGCGCTGGTACTCTCCGGTGGAGCCGTCCGGCCAGCGGCATTCCGGCAGGACGAAGACCTGGCCATTCTCGAAGCGCGAGCAGACCGTGGGCTGGCCCCCGGCCGCAGATGCGCCAAGGAGCAGGGAAGCGAGGCCGAGGACGAACGCCAGGTCTCTGACCACGGTGCTCCCTCCCGCTACGGGTCACGAGTGTCCGCCCCTTCCGGGGCCCGGGAAGATCATTGTGACGCCGCGGGCTGTGGCGAGTCAAGGGCGCGCTCCGCGCGGTTGGTGTCCAGTGGAATCTTCGGGTCTCCGAGGAACCGCACGAGCCCCGGCCACAGACCGCTCGTGTACCCGATGGCCTTGCCCAAGGCGGAGCGCGGAAGCGCCCGCTGCGTCATCAGCCACAACCTCACATCCCGCCCCTTTTCTGCCGATGAGTGAACCCAGCTGCTCATTTTCGGGAGAATGACATGACGACCAGAGCTTGGAGCTGTCGTCTCCGGCCAAGCTGGCGCGGGTATCGTCTTTTCCCAGTGGTGGCTGCCGCTTTGGCTGCAATCTTCGCAGCCGGCGCACAGGGGCAGGACCAGAGAACCGTCACCCGTGTGATCGACGGCGACACGGTGGTCTTGGATGGGGGCGAGCGAGTCCGTCTGATCGGTGTGGACACACCAGAAACGGTTCACCCCAACAAGCCGGTCGAGCGGTTCGGCAAAGAGGCCAGCGAGTTCACCCGGCGAGATGGCCGAGGGCAAGCAGGTCCGGCTCGAATACGACGCGGAGACCGCCACCCACGACCGCTATGGCCGCACCCTCGCCTACGTCTACCTGCCCGACGAATCACTCCTCAACCTGGAGATCATCCGGCAAGGCTACGGGCACGCTTACACGCGCTTCCCGTTCTCGAGGATGGAGGAATTCCGTGAGGCGGAGCGCGAAGCCCGCGAAGCTCAGCGCGGTCTTTGGGCGGAAGACAAGCGGGAGGCGCAGAGCGAATCGCCCAGATCTGACCGGACACCTCTGGATGACGGCGCAGATCCCGATCACGGAAGCCCGGGTGTTGGCTTCGTTTACACGCGGGAAGTCGCCGCGTCGGCCCAATGGCTTCCAAGCGAATCCTCGAGCCAACCCGCGAGAGACTGCATTCCCCGATCCCAATGCTGCCGGATCTGCAGCGCGGGAAGGGCATGCGGGAACTCGTGCATCAGCCGAAGGTACACCTGCCGCAAGGGCCGGGGGTGTGCCTGTAATGCCTCGGACGTATGTCGATGAGCTGCGAACTCGGGGAGGCTTGGCCGAGCGCCAGACGGGCATCGACCCTCTGCCGTACCGACAACAGTGAGGCAGCCGGGCATCCCTCCGGTCCATGAGCGATACCCGGCTCTCAGCTCGAATCAGTCCATCAATCAGTTCGGCGTCGATCTATACACCCTATTCTCAGTACACTGGACAACTTCATTGATCGCAGCTTCGACCTTCTTGCCCTCTGGAGACTCGAGCGCAGTCTTCATCGCTGCCCAGGACTCCAAGCTAGGAAATGAGTCGATAAAGATGAAGCTGGACATGTCCCCCACGATGGCCGTCGCCGTCAAACTCTGAATCCCGCCACCAGCAACATTGGTGTTCACCCACTTCACCCAGTCCGTGTTCGCTGCCATCGCATCCTCGATCTTCTTCCCCTCCTTGAGGGTGCACTGCCAGATTTCCTCGACGCCGGAATCCGCATTGGCGGCCACAGAAATGCCCAAGAGTACACCTACACAGATCAGACCGATGATTTTGGTCATGGTTCCCCCTGCGGTTGTTGATGCGCGACCGGAATGGCGCGTGCTGACGATCCTAAAGGATCGCGGGCCGGCGTTGGCACTTATCGAGACTTATCGAGTACATGGATGCAGACCTTGGCTGTGGTGGGCTCTAGCTACGCTCACTCCTGCCGCGAGCCGCCCACCCAACTCGGAATCTCATGGTCCCGGCGCGGGGAAACGCCACCACGCATTTGGGGTAGGCGCTGTTGGATCACCGACTTACCACAGTTCATGGTGTCGCGTTTCCAACGGGGATGTCCCAGATCCAGTTGATTTAGAGAATTGAGAGCGGCGGCTCCTTCACCCTCCGTGTGGTACGGAGGGGGTAACCAACCACGAAGGAGCCACCACTCGCAAGAGTCACACGAAGAAGCCCCCTCGCCACGATCTGGTCTTCGGGAACCGGACAACCGTCCAGATCCCGCCTTAACGACGGTCCGAAACGCGCAGCTGGAGAACCTCGGGGCGGCCTGCTCGGACTGCAACGCGGGCAAGGGGGCAAGCCTCCTCTGAGACCGGCTGTGCCGCAAGGTTGACCGTGCCGGCGACACTAGGCCGCCAGGAGTTGCCCATGATCAGGTCAATGGACACCTTCCTCCCCTGGGATACCTTTCCCACTAGGGAGTCGGGCAGAAGGAATCAGAGAGGCGCATCCAGTGACGGGAAAAAGAACACCTTCCCGGTCGATCACAATCCTCAGCGCCGTGGTCGCCGTCGCCTTTCTCGGCGTAGGGGTAGCCAAGCTGATCGGTGCCGAGCTGGCGGTCGAGACCTTCAGACGTTTCGGCTTCACCATGGGCTTCATGTACTTCATTGGTGCCGCCGAGGTTGCTGGCGCGGTAGGACTCTTCCTCCCGCGACTCGCACCCCTGGCGGCGACGGGGCTGGTCCTCGTCACGGGCGGGGCGGTGGTCCAACACGCCATCTACGACCCGCTGGTGCATGCACTCCCGGCCGCCTCTCTTCTGGTTCTCTGCGCCTTCCTGGCCTGGGCGAGGCGCGGCGAGCTTGGAGCTGGGCGCCCATAACACGCTGGCACTCAGCTAGTGATGATGCGGGTGGAGGTTCCTCCGCGCCCGCGCCGGTCCCAGCGAGTCCACTTCATGCCCGCCTTCTCTGACCTCCTGGCTTGCACATAAGTAGACACTATGTACACCTTTAACAGTTAGGAAAACCCGGTGGGCGGACACGGATCAACACGCTGGCGCAATCACACACCAGCACCGCTGGTCGAGGAGTCGCTAAGAATCGACTTGTTGTCACCTGAGCTGCGCTCCGCTCTTAGCCAGCCTGGTGAGGCTGTTGCCACCACGAACTTCGCCGTGCGAGGCCGGCTTCACTCCCAGTGGTTGCTGCACTTCTCGCCGGCCAGCGACGATGGCTCACGCGAGTTGGCCTTGATCGCAGCCGATCACGTTAGCGACAAAGCAGTCCTGCACTTCCGGCTCAAGCCGGTCGGCGTCGGTTTCCACGAGCGCATCCACGCCGTCTGCCCGGGCTGCGAGAAGACAACGCGGATGTTGTTCGCCCTGCCCGACAAGCGACAGTTCGGGTGCAAGACCTGCACGGGTCTTCAGTACCGCTCGGTGCGCGAGCACGACAAGCGCCTGGATCGAATCGCCAAGCGGCTTCGAGCCGGCGATCTCTCGGTCGTCGATAAGTACAGCATGCGAGGCCGTAGGCCGGGCCACTCAGGTTTCTGCAATGATCGCCTTCTGCTGAGCGGCCTCCTGAAGGCGTTTTCCGAGCATGATCTCTCGTGACAACCCCACCGTCCTGGTGCTGTCCCGGTCAAATACTCGGAACTTCCCGCCATCGTTTACATTTTTCGTCTATAGGTCCAAGTGAGTCTACGCGGTACGCTCGGGGCAGTCCTCGCACACGGGAGCCTCAATGGGCGCACTGCAACTCGTCACCGCCCTCCTCCGGCAGCTGCTCCAGAGTCGCGCCGCACTCGCCGCGGAGAACCTCGCTCTCCGCCATCAGATCGTCATCCTCCAGCGCTCGGTGAAGCGCCCGAGGCTCCATCGGCGAGACCGGATCTTCTGGGTCTGGCTCTCCCGCCTGTGGCGAGGCTGGCGGTCGAGCCTGATCGTTGTCCAGCCCGAGACGGTGATCCGCTGGCCCCGCCAGGGCTTCCGCCTCTGCTGGCGCTGGAAGTCACGGAGCCGCTGCGGCCGTCCCAAGCTCGACGCGGAGGTCCGTGCCCTCATCCGTCGCATGTCCCGCGAGAATCCCACCTGGGGACGACGCCGGATCCGCTCGGAGCTTCCTCTGCTCGGCTACGAGGTCGCCGAGCGGACGGTGGCCAAGAACATGGTTCGCGGACGCAAGCCACCTTCGCAGGGATGGCGCGTCTTCTTGAAGAACCACTCCCGCGCGAGATCGCGGCGATCGACTTCTTCACCGTCGTGACCCTGAACTTCCGCATCCTCATCTGCTTTGTGGTTCTCAGGCACCATCGACGGACGGTCGTTCACTTCAACGTCACAAGTCATCCGACGGCGCGCTGGACCACCCAGCAGATCGTGGAAGCATTCCCGTACGACACGGCGCCCAGGTATCTGCTCCGTGACCGCGACGGGATCTATGGTTCCTACTTCGCGAATCGGGTTGGCGGCATGGGAATCGAAGAGGTTCTCATTGCACCTCGCTCGCCGTGGCAATCGCCATACGTCGAGAGGATGATCGGCTCGATCCGGAGAGAATGCCTCGATCACATCCTCGTGATCAGCGAAGCTCATCTGCGGCGCGTTCTACGTGAGTACTTCGCGTATTACCACGACTCGCGGCCCCACCAGTCCCTCGATGGCAACGCTCCGCGGCCGCGGGAGATAGAGCCACCGAGCCAAGGGCGAATCGTGGCCAAGCCCCAAGTCGGTGGTCTCCATCACCGATACCGACGCGCTGCCTGAGCGCCCACCGCTTCGCGCTCCTCACTCTGGCAACGCACGAGCCGCCGCCCAACGATCAGACGAGCGCACCGGCCGCAGCGGCTGTCGAAGGATCCTGCATCGCGGGCCGGTCTTCCTATCCACCCGCCCATCGCTGGCCGGTCTTCGGAGATGGCTTCTGGCCGAGATGACCTTCTTGACCGGCACAACCAGCTGGCTCTGCTGTCGCCGCCCGACAAGACCCCGTTCTCCTCCCAAGGAATGAACTCCAACGGGGCAGTCCCCCCGAGGGGGGAATCGTAGGGTTTTTGACATATTTCTACCGGAATGACCACTTCTCCCTAGCAACTCGATCGCATCGCTCTTGGGAAGGGGTGCCGACGGAGGCCTCTTGCCATGTTTGCCTTTCTGGGACCGTTCCGCGCTTCCACCGCGTTGACCCTCGTTCTCGCCACCATGCTCGTCTTCGTGACGCAGGCTACTGCCCTGTCGTTCGACCTCACGAGCGAGTTCGACGGAGTCGAGCCTGACGCCGCCTACGCGACGGTCACCGTGACGCAAAACGGCGACGACCTGGACTTCAGCGTCATGCTCAACGGCCTGCTCGGGGTTGGCGAGGACGCGCACGAGTTCTACTTCAACCTCGTAGGGACGTTCACGGGTCTCAACATCACGTCGAGCAATGCACCGAACGCGGCCTATAGCGTGCTCACCAGCCCCTCGGTGGCTGGTGGCGCAGGCAGTTCCTTTGACTTCGGGGTGAACCTGGGAAACGGCGGCGGCCCCAGCGGAAACGGCCTGCTGACTCTCGCCGATTTCACGCTCTCCGCAGATCAATCCCTCACTCTCTCAGACCTTCTTGAGAGCAGCTTCACCAGCGGCGGCATCGAGGCGCAGATGGCGCTTCACATCCAGGGCACGAGCACTTGCCCGGGCTCGGAGACCGTGGGCGGCGTGGTGCCGGAGCCAACCACGGCTCTCCTTCTCGCTACCGGTCTCGTCGCTCTCGCGCTGCGCGGAATGCGCGAGCGGAAGTAAGGCAGCAGAGACCCCCGCCTGACCACCCCTAGGGCTGGCGGTCTTCACCGTCCCTGAATCTGCTGTCCGCCCGGTCGGGTTTCACGTTAGAATCGGCCCGGGGCGGGGGCTCGGGGCATGGATGCGCTTTCCAGCATCTTCACCTGGCTGAGCGACCACGAAGCCGGCATCAGTGCCGTGGTGGGCATCACGGTGCTGGCCGGTGTGTCATAGGCGATGATCTACGCGTTCGGCGAGTTCGAGCTCGACGAGGCGCGAGGAGAGCTGCGCAGGGCAGGCGCCTTGGTGCCTCTGGAGCCGAAGCCCTTTGCGGTGCTCCGGCATCTGATCCGCCACCGCCAGCGCGTCGTCTCCAAGGGGGAGCTCCTCCAGCGCGTCTGGCCCGGCGTCGCGGTGGCGGACGACTCGCTCTCGTTTGCGATCCGCAGGGTCCGGCGGGCGCTGCGGGACACGGGCGCGGAGCAGTGCTTCGTGCACACTCTGCGTGGCCGCGGCTTCCGCTTCGTCGCACCCGTGCAGGAGAGGTCGGCCGAGGCGACGCTCGGATCCGCGGAGGCGAGCTTGGAGCGCGGCGACTTCGTGGGGCGCGCCGAGGTGCTGGCGGGGCTCGGCGAAGCCCTCGAGGAGGTGTCGAGGGGCCGTGGCCGGATCGTGCTGCTGACCGGCGAGCCGGGGATCGGCAAGACGCGGACGGCCGAGGAGCTGGTCCGCGGCGCGTCCACCGCGGGCAACCCCCCGCTGGTGCTGACGGGATGGTGCGCGTCCCAGCCCGGCGCACAGCCCTACTGGCCGTGGCTCCGCATCCTGCGCGGTCTCGTCGACGCCGTCGACGACGAGGCGCTGGGCGGTGCTCTGCGTGTTTCCGCCACGGCGCTGGTCCGCCTGGTCCCGGAGCTCGGGGTGCGCGTCACGCGGGCTGGTGCCCGCCCTCGAGGGCTCGCCGGAGGGCTCGCGCTTTCGCCTCTTCGACGCGATCGCGGCCTTTCTCCGAGCCGCCGCGACCGACCGCACGCTGCTCTTGCTTCTCGACGATCTCCAGTGGGCCGACCCCTCCTCGCTCCGTCTGCTCGAGTTCCTGGCTCGCGAGATGGCGCAGGCGCGGGTGCTGCTGGTCGCCACGCTGCGCGAGGCCGAGGTGGTCGACGGCCACCCTCTCTGCGAGACGCTCGAGGCGCTCAGCCGGGTGGGCCGCTTCGAGCGGATCGAGCTGCGGGGTCTCGAGCCGGGCGAGATCGCCTCGCTGGTGGAGCGCCTCTGCGGCTCCCGCGTCTCCGAGGAGCGGATCGCCGCGATCGCGGCGCGCTCGGACGGGAACCCCTTCTTCGTGCGCCAGCTCGCGCTCGAGGTGCTCGACTCCCGGGGCGAGGCGGCGTTCGTTCCGCCTCTTCTGGAGAGCGTGCTGCGCGGTCGTCTGCACCGCCTGCCGTCCCCCGCGCTGGAGGTGCTGGAGGCGGCGGCGGTGGCGGGCGCGCATTTCGAGGCGGCCGTGGTGTCGCAGGCCACTGGGCGGAGCCGGGAGGAGGTGGCCGAGGCGCTCGACGGCGCGGTCCGGGCCGGTCTGGTGGTTCCCGACCCGCAGCACCTGGGGTGGCGCTTCGCCCACGCGCTGGTGCACGAGGCGGTGAGCGCCGGCGTCGCGGAGGGCCGCGCACGCGAGCTTCACCACCGGATCGCCGGGGCGATCGAGTCGCACCACCGCGGCGACCTCGACAGTCACGCGGGCGAGCTGGCGCGCCATCTCGCGGCGGCGCTGCCGCTTTCGGAGCGGGAGGCCGCGGTGGCCTGGGCGCGCCGTGCCGGGGACGTGGCCTTCGAGCGACTCGCCTTCGACGAGGCGGTGGTCCACCACGAGCGCGCGGTGCAGCTCTACGACCGGGAGGCGGCTCGCGAGCCGGGGCGCGCCGGCCAGCTCGCCTTCGCGCTGGCGTGGAGCCTCCACTGCGCTGGGCGGGAGAGGCGGGCGTTCGAGGCGTTCGCGCGGGCTTCGGAGCTCGCGGGGGCCGCTGGCGACGCCGCGCTGCTGGCCGATGCGGCGCTCGGAGCGATCAAGGTGTCTTCGGACGCCTCGCTCCCGGATACCTGGGCCGAGTGTCTGTCGCTGCTCGAGAGGGCGCTGGCAGTGTTACCGGAGGGCGACTCGCACCGCCGTGCGATGGTGATGGCGCGCCTGACCTGGATCCCCTTCTTGACCCTCGAGAGGCGCGACCGCCTCGCCGCCGAGGCGCTCGCCATGGCCGAGCGTCTCGGGGACTTGAGGGCGACATCGCCCGCTCTCTACGCCTGCTGGATGCTGGGCCACCGGCCTGGCCGCGCGGACCAGAGGCTGGCGCTCACGACCCGGATGGTACGCGTCACCGAGGCCGCCGGCGTCGCGGACTGGGCGTGCGACGGCGCACTCTATGCGCTACCACGAGCTCCTCGTGCAGGGTCGGGCGAGCGAGTCCGAAGCCGAGCTCCGCCTCGTCGAGGAGTGGGCAGAGCGGACCGGAGAGCCCGCAAAGCGCGTCCTCCCGCCGGTGTTTCGGGCAGGGCGCGCGCTCTGGGAGGGCCGCTTCGACGAGGCCGAGACCCGGATCGCAAGAGCCCTGAGCGAGCTCGGGCCCGGCGTGGTGAGCTGGGCTCCCGGCATGGCGACTGAGCTGACGGACGTGTCTGCGCTTCTTCCAGGGGCGTCTCAGCGAGATGACGCCACTGCCACCGCTGGAGAGCGTCATTCTCCGAAGCGGGGCGGTGGGCGGCGAGCGAGCGCTGCAAGCGGATGTATGTGGCTCCACCGACTGGGTGACCGCGATGCGGCACGACGACTCCTCGAGGCCGTGGTACCGGACGCGGTCGAGCTGCTCGCGGAAGGTGACCGCGTCGCGTGCCTCGGCATGCTGTCGGAGGTCGCGGCGGACCTGGGAGACCGGGGGCGGTGCGAGCGGCTGCTCGCCGAGCTGGAGCCCGAAGCCGGCCTCCAGATGCTCCTCGGCGCTCACCTGATCCTCGGCTGTGCCTCGCGTGCGCTCGGGATGCTGGCGCGTGCGCTGGGGCGCTTCGACGAGGCGGAGCGCCACTTCGAGGTCGCCCTGGCTGCCGACACCCGGATGGGCGCGCGTCCCTGGATTGCCGTGACACAGCTCGCGTACGCCGCGCTGCTCCTCGAGCGCGGCGGCAGCGAGGACCGCCGGCGCGCCGAGGCGCTCCTCGACCAGGCCTGCGCGACCGCCGACGAGCTCGGCATGGCGGCGGTGACCCGGCGCGCCGAGGCTGCTCCGGCGGTAGCGCTTTTCCCACCGCTCCCCCGAATCGTCAAGTTACCGTCAAGTTCGCCCTGCGGCGGGATGGTACGTGTGGTCCGATCACCGAGTCCACCGAAGGGACCTCCGACGGCCGCAAGGCGCACCGAAGGCGGGTCCCGAGGACTCACGGTGAACCAGAAGCCCCCAGGGCTTCGAGGAGGCCAATCATGTTTCGCAAACTCCAGATCCTCGGCGCGTGCGCGACGTTCGGACTGTTTCTGACGCCAGCAGCGCAGGCGGGGCAGATTCGGGTCGACCAGGAGACCGCTGGAAGCTGTGTAACTTCGGCGACGGGGGAGAACGACTGCATCGCGGAAGCGAGGGGCGCACCGGGAAAGGCTAGCTACCGCACGCGTGGGCAGGCGGGCCCCTACGGCCTGGCTACGGAGCGGTGCGCCGGCTTCGACTTTGAGGCCTCGCTGCTGGAAGGCGAAGCGGTGGCGACCAGTGCCGACCTCTCCCAGGCGTACGGGGTGCTCACCTCAGGGTTCAACTGCGTCAGCGTCGACGGTACCGGCAAGACTGTCTCCGAATACATGATCGTGGGCGGAAGCGGCCGCTTCGAGGGCGCTTCGGGGACCTTGTTCGTAGAGACCGAGTTCGTGTCGCTCAGCCCCGCCCCCGGCACCGTCGGCCACCAGGTCAACTGTCGAGGGCGAACTCACTGTGCCGTAGCAGCTCCGCGCTGCAGCAGACCGGATCCAGGGAACGCCCCGGTGGAGGCCGGGGCGTTCCCATCTAGGAACATCGAGGCCTACCGGAAACCCGCCAACGGCACTCGATGGGGTTGGACCGACCACACGGAGGAGCAGCGGCAGAGCGCCGACCGACAGCTTTACCGGTTCTGGAGGCTGAGGTTGCAGGTTCCGATGGAGCCGCCCGACGCGAGCCAATCGACTCTGCCTGAGTCGGTGAGCTCGAAGCCGCTGGGCGGCGAGGTGCCAGCTTGGACTACGCGAAGGCGTTGGAGAGGCTCGAGCACCTGCGGGGCCTGATCGATCGAAAGCTCCCGCGGATGTACGAATCCAGCGCGGAGGGAGAGGCGCTCTCCCAGGAGATCTCCGAGGTCTACCGGGAGCTCGAGGATCTGATCGAGCGGTTCGTGGGTCGCTCGGAGATCTCCGTGCCCGCGGCGGGGGGCGGAACGCCGCCCTCGGTCCATCCCAACTTCATCGCGGCGGGCTTCTTGTCCGGGCGAACCCTCCACGTCCACGAGGGCTACCTGCAGCTCACCCAGATCATCGACGAGGTCCGCCGCCTCGCGAAGGAGACGGACGTTCCCCGGGATGAGCGACCCCTGGGTGCCTTGGTGGACACACTTCGCCGCTTCCGCGAGTGCTGCCTGCCCCTTCGCGAGGCGCCGAGCTGCGAGCGCGACGTCCAGGAGATCGCGTGGATCATGCTGCGCTCCCAGTTCGATCGACTCGATCGCGAGGACTCCTTGCCGGAGTTCATCGACAGGAGGTTCCAGCCGGACTTCGGTGTCCCCGAGCTTCGGACGCTGATCGCGGTGAAGTTCATCGGCGAGGAGACGAGCATTGCGCAGGTCGAGGAAGAGATCCTCGCGGACGCCGCCGGCTATCTGGCCGATCAGTCACGCTATGACTCGCTGATCGTTCTCGTCTACGACGCGGCGCACAGGCTTCGCGGCCCTCGAAAGTTCGTCGAGCATCTCCGGTCCGTCGAGGGCCTGATCGAAGTCATCGTCACACCCGGCGTCGGGTAGCGGCAGGCTCGCCGTCCTCTGACCCGATGCATCTGCTGGCCGTACCAATCGCGCGAATCGATCCCGTAAG
>CAVXZE010000008.1:0-78972 GCA_963766175.1 uncultured delta proteobacterium | reverse complement strand
TGCCTTCGCATCGACAGTGAACGAGGCCAAAGCGATGGACGTGTACGAAACCATTTCCAGGCGCAAGAGCGTACGATCGTTTCGAGACCGGGAGATACCCGAGGAGGTGATCTCACGACTGTTCGGGGCTGCGCGCCTGGCGCCATCGGCGAGCAACCGGCAGGAATGGCGGTTCGTGGCGGTACGCGATCCAGTGGTGCGACAGCGGCTCTCCAGGGCCGCCAGGGGACAGCAGCACGTCGCGCAGGCTGCCATGGTGGTGGCCTGCTGCGCGGAGACCGATGGCCACGTCATGACCTGCGGGCAAGTCTGCTATCCGATCGACATCGCCATCGCCATCGACCATCTGACGCTCTGCGCTGCCGCGGAGGAGCTGGGAACCTGTTGGATCGGCGCCTTCCAGGAGAACGAAGTGAAGGAGATCCTTGGGATCCCATCACGGATACGCGTTGTCGCACTATTGGCTGTGGGCTATCCGGAAGATCCATCGCCTGTTCAGAAGGACCGCCTGGCGCTGGAGGCAATCGTCAAGTACGAGCGGTGGCAGTAGTCCCGACCGGCGTGGATGCTGCGCTCGGTGCTCATGATGTCGACCAGGATCCAGCTCTGGGGCGGCGAGGCAGGCAGGCTAGGCGCGTCTTCTCCGCGGTCTCCGTCCCGCAACAGCGAGGCCGAGCAGGCCCAGACTCAGCAGGGCGAATGCCTCGGGTTCGGGAACCTCGGTGAAGGTCATGTTGGAGATCCCGATCCATTGATTGGTGCCGCCGGTGTGAGCGTTTCGGTACTCGATCCGGAGTTCCGTGATCTCCTGATCGAAGAAGACGGTCACCGTTCCGTTGTCGGAGCCGGCGCCGGACGACGGCTGGTTCGGTGTGGCTCCCCTTAGTCTGCCGATGGTGCCGCCCCCGACGACGGAGTAGCTCCATGAAGGCGACGCGCCCGGGCCCGTCACGGTCGCGGGCGGGACAAAGCTCCCGTCGGCCAGCACGCCTTGAATGCGAAGCACATCCCTCCAGCTGGTGGGGGGATTGGCATCGACGTCGTAGAAGGAGAAGGTCAGATCCGTGATCGCCGTCCTGCCCCCGACGGCGTTGTCGAAATCGAAGACGATGCTGATCCAGGGCGTCGTGTCGTTCCCAGTCGCCTGGATGAAGAGGCTGTGCTCTCCAGCATTTCCGGTAGGATCCAGGTTCGAGTTCGAGGCGGGGCTGGCTCCAGCAACCAGCGAGTTGTTGGCGTCGGTGATGGCCACGTCGATGCTGCCGTTGCCGATGCCATCGTAGGTGTGCGCCAAGACGGCGCTGCCGGGCCAGGGATTCTCGTCCCACTGAAAGGACAGGGCACTGGCCGACCGCGGATTGGCCATGAGGGCAACGGCGAAACCGAGCAGAGATATCTGCTTGGAGATTCTCGACACCTTGTCCACCTCGCTCCGGTTGGACGAGTCTCGTTGGCGGGGGGGACGAGACATCAGAATCGTTGTGGCGCTCTCACTTCCCTATCGACCGTCTCCTTCGAGAGGTTGACTGAACCCGAACAAAAACCCGAAGATTCGAGCTGCGCGAGAGCTGCACGAGAACTGCACACGAGTTGCGCGCGTCCGATACCGTCGTGGGTAGAGAACTCGAAGGGGGGCTAGACGATCAGCGCCGCCAGGCCGTCGTAGAGGAGCTTCAGGCCCACGACGGCGAGCATCAGATAGACCGTCCGGTAGAAGAACTGCTCGTCGATGCGCCGGTGGAGCCAGATTCCCAGCCACATTCCCAGGGGCGCGAGCGGCGAAAGGATCAAGGAGGTGAGGAGGTTCTCTCCGCTGAACTGGCCGAGGAGGGAATAGGGGACGAGCTTCAGGTAGTTGACGAATGCGAAGTAGATCACCGTGGTCCCCACGAAGAGCGTCTTGTCCATGTTCTGGGGCAGCAGGTAGACGCTCAGTGGCGGCCCCCCGGCGTGGGCCACGAAGCTGGTGAAGCCCGAGAGGGCGGCCCAGAAACTCCCCGCTCGTCGATCTGGAGCCCTGGGCTCCAGGGCCGACTTTCTCGCGAGCCAGTATCGCAGGACAAAGGCCAGCGCCAGCATTCCGATCAGCAGCCGGATCAGATTCTCGTCGAGAAAACGAAAGGTCGCCGCGCCCAGCAGGATCCCGAGGACCGATCCGGGTACCAGAATCCGCATGTTGACCGGATCCCAGCTCCTCCGATAGGCGATCACGCCCACGATATCCATCGCGCAGAGAATCGGGAGCAGGATGGCAGCGGCCCGCGTCGGCGTGGTGACCAGGGCCACCAGGGGGGTCCCCACCAGCCCGACTCCTCCGCCGAACCCCCCCTTGGAGATCCCCACCAGAAGGATCGCCGGAATTACGACGGCGTAGAACAGCGGGTCGGCGATCAGCAAGCAGCGGCCTCGGAGCGAGTGACGCCATGGTAGGCGAATCCACCAGGACCGGGAGTGGGCCTCGCTCGAATGCGACCCACCGTCGAGAACGGTGTACCCTCATTCTTGGAGAGGCGATACTCGAAGGAGCTGTTACGATGAACAACCGTGAGCGGGTTCTCGCTTCGCTGAGCCATCGGCAGCCGGACAAGGTCCCTTACGACGTCCGATTCACGCTGAAGTCCCACGCCAAGATGGTCGAGTTCTACGGCGATCCCGGTTTCGCGTCCAAGCTGGGGAACTGCCTCACCTGGCGGGGCTGTGAGCCGGCGGGAAGCTGGAAGGAGGTGGAGCCGGACGTCTGGGAGGATCAGTTCGGCGTCCGATGGGATCGCAGCATCGACAAGGACATCGGAAATGTCTGCAATCAGCTGCTGACGCCCGAGAATCTGCGCGACTACCGGTTCCCCGATCCGAGTGACCCGTCCAGGTACGCCTTCTACGAGAAGGTGCTCGACCAGAAGGACGATCGCTTCCTTCTGGTCAATTTCGGCTTCTCGCTGTTCGAGCGCGCCTGGACGCTCTTCGGCATGGAGAACCTGTTGATGGCCATGGTGGACGATCCGCAGTTCGCCCACGAACTGCTGGATGGGATCCTCGAGTTCAATCTGGAAGTGATCGAGAAGGTCTGCTCCTTCGATATCGACGCGATGATCTTCGGCGACGACTGGGGCATGCAGACGGGTCTCATCATGGGGCCCAAGATCTGGCGTGAGTTCATCGAGCCGCGGATTCGGCAGATGTACGGCCTGGTCCACTCGCGAGGGAAGCTCGTCTTCATTCACAGCTGTGGCAAGGTGGACAAGGTGTTTCCAGAGCTGATCGAGTGCGGAGCGGACGTCTTCAACCCGTTTCAACCGGAAGTGATGGACGTCTTCGAGATCAAGAAACAGTACGGGAGCGAACTCAGCTTCTTCGGGGGCGTCAGCGTCCAGAAGACGCTCCCCTACGGAACCGTGGCCGAGGTGCGCGAGGAGGCAGAGCGCCTGCTCGACGTGGTCGGTCGAGACGGCGGCTACATCGCCGCGCCGTCTCATTGGATCCCCGCCGACGCAAAGCCGGAGAACATCGCGGCGCTGATCGAAGTCCTGCAAAGCCAGTGATTCCCGACCCAGGTCGGGAGCAGAGGGGAGGTGCCCGATGAGCCAATGGGCCGAGAAGAGTGAAGGAATCAAGACCCGACTGAAGCTCAGAACCGAACCCATCGCCTTTCGCAGGCTGGAGGACGCGGGTGAACTGGAACGCATCGAGGGCGTGATCCGCTGGAGTCAGGGGTGCGTGTTCTGCCAGATTCCCTACATGGCCCGGGTTGCGAAGCTGACCGTGGCGGTTACCGGCGAAGACAAGCTCAACCATCGCTGCAAACGGGTTCACGGGTTGATCCGCAGTCTCGAGAAAGACGTCGAGCAGGAATGCATACAGCTGTCGCGGACCTGGATGCCCTCTCCCGAGGAGGCGATGAAGCAGCAGCAGGACTACCCGGTGGTGCCTCCCGGCCAGGCCATCGTGGCCGGACCGCTCAGCAAGGCGAGTTTCGAGCCCGACATGATCATGGTGTTTGGAAATCCCGCTCAGATCATGATGCTGCTCTGTGGAATGCAGAAGGTCCGATACGAGAGCTTCGACTTCACCTTCGTTGGGGAGGGGGCGTGCATGGACTCCTTCGGCCGCTACTACGCGACCGGAAAGACCTCCGTTGCGATTCCCTGCTACGGAGAGCGGGCGCTGGGGCAGGTTTCCGACGACGAAATCGTCGTCGCATTGCCGCCGGAGGAGATCGACAGGGTCATCGAGGGTCTGGACACCCTGGCGAAGAGCGGCTTTGGCTATCCGATTTCCGTGATCGGTGGCTTCACGGATCCCAACCCCTTCCTGGCCCAGGTCTATCCGGATCGAAAGCAGCACTGACGGCTCCCGCTCAGAGCTCGAAGGGCTCGCCCTGCTCGGCGAAGACGAGGTGCAGGCCGAGATCATTCTGCTCCTGCAGCTGTCGCTTCACGACATCCCGGGTCTCCTCGCCGGCGTCGAGGTGAGGCTTGATGTGGGTGATGATGACCGCGAGCCCTGTGAGGGCGGTCTCCGGTCTTTGCGGGGCGACCAATCCCGCGAGTTGACGGAGGGCGCGCATGATCCACTTCGGCGTCAGGTGCGAGAAGAGCTGGTCTTCCGGCTTTTCGTCGCCGTAGGACGACTCGATGTAGATGGCGCGCAGCCGATCCTCGCGGATCAGGGGGACCAGCCGCTCCCAGAGGCGAAGGGTCGTCGGCCGATCCTCGAGATGGTCGGGTCCGGTGTCGCCCATGTAGACGACGTAGTGACCGTCGGCGTCCACCAAGAAGGCAGCCGAATCGGTCCGTGCGCCATGAGCCAGCGGCTGGACCTCGACGTGCATGGCGGTGCCCGGAATCGGAGTGCGCTCACCTGGTGTCAGGCTCACCAGCTGGTACTTGGTGAGAGCCGGGGGCTCACCCTCGCCGCCGAAGTTGGGCCAGGCGATCCAGTTGAAGACGTGGTGCTGCAGACCCTCGATCGTCTCCTCGAGCGCCATGATCGGCTTGGGGCTGTCGGCCGGTGAGTTCATGATCAGTCCGCTCACGTGGTCGATGTAGGTGTGGGTGAGCAGATAGGCCTTGATGTGACAGCGGAGCACCCGGCCCTCGATCGTGTCGGAAGAGCCGGGCGGCATGGCCAGGTCGGTGAAGCAGCCCTTGGTTCGAGCCACCCGGAGACCCGCCAGGAGGGTCCCGGCGTCGAGGCAGACGAAGTCGGTGGAACCGATGGGCGCCAGCAGGTAGGCGGGGAGGTTGCTCTCGATCAGACCTCCCTCGACTCCGAGCGGGATGCAGCGAAAGTGGCGCGGTGCGTTCTCCATGACTCCCCCGAAAGAAGTCTCCACCTAGAATCCGGGCTGACTCTTCTCGAGCCATGCCGCGCGCTTCATCTTTCCGGCCTCGTCGCGGAGGGGCTAGCCGACGGGGGGCAGGGCCGGGCCACCGCCGCCCGCGTTGCCGAGCACGTCCTGCAGCAGGTGCTCGCCCAGTCTCTTGCCCAGGCCGATGATGGTGAGGACGGTGGGTCGGTCGAGCGCCTCGGGGAAGCAGCTGGCGTCGCAGACGTAGAGGTTCTCGACCTCGGTCCGCAGGTTCTCGTCGAGCATCTCGCCGATTCGAACGGTCGCGCAGGGATGGGTGCCCCGAAGCGGGCCGATGAAGATCGAATCCGGATCGCAGCCGGCCCGCGTCAGGATCTTGCGGGCGACGATCGACGCGTGGTTCAGCCTGAAGCGATCGCGGGCAGTCAGCGGCTTGCTGACCCTTCCCTCCAGACTGACGCCACCGGAGATCTCGTCCTTGATCTTGATCATCATCCCCATGGTCTTGCCGTAGTTGAACCAGGTGAAGGGGTACTTGATGCCCTTCAGTGCATTGATCATCGGGTAGAGGAGCCAGGGATCCATCAGCGTGCTCAGCATGTAGCCGTTCTCGTCGTCGGTGTAGGCGACGCTCATCGGTGGCTCGGCGCTGATCCCCCCGAATTTCGAGGTCCCGTAGACGATCGTCGTCGTGTCCATGGCCATGCCGTGGCCAGCCTCGAAGAAGCCGGCATTCTGCAGGATGATGGGCGTCCCGATGCCGCCCGCGGCCAACACCACGACCTCTGCGCGGATCTCGAAGCGAGCGCTTCTTCCCATCTTGCCGCGGACTCCGACGACCCTTGCGTCCTCGATGATCAGGTCGTCCACTCGGGCCCGGGTCAGCAGCTCGCATCCGGCAGCGACGGCGTCGTCCACGTACTCGTTGGCCGTCCACTTGGCGCCGCATCGGCAGCCGAGCATGCACTTGGCGCCGCAGTCGAAGCGGGTGGTGTGGCTCGGGCGCATGAACTTCATCAGCGGCTCCCAGTCGTAGCCGAGCGAGTTGGCCGCCTCCATGATTCGCGTGGAGCGCAGTCCGAGAGCGTCGTCCGGCAGCCGATCGAGCGCGAGCTCCTTGATCGTGTCTTCGACCTCCAGGTCGATATCGACGCCGTATTTCTGCTTCAGCCACTGCGGCGGCCTGGCGGCGGAGCCGGTGAACATGTTGGTGGCCCCGCCCGTCATCAGGGGCCTGACGATGTTCAGACCCTCCTCGGTGAAGAGTAGACCGCCCCTGTCGGCGTAGATCAGGGCGCCGAGGTGGGTGCCGTAGTAGGGCTTCTCCCGGTGGTCTATCCCCCTCTCGAGCAGGACGACCCGTTTCCGGCCTTGTGCGAGGTGGCGGGCGACCGTAGCCCCGCCCGGGCCGGAACCGACGACGACGACATCCGCCTCTGCTTGGGTCAGCGCCTTCTCCACGATGCCTCCCTTCCCAGCGCGCGGTCCCTGAGCGGCTGGGCTCTGCGGCGTGGGAGGTTATCAGAACGCACCCCAAGCCATCAGCGGCCGCCCCGGGGGGCGGCTGAGGCTGAAGAGGTGCAAGTCGACCTATACTAAAGTAAAAATAGGCTGAAATGGACGCAGGAAAGGTATGGAGGAGGTGGTAGCCTTGAAGTCGGTTCGTCAGGTCCTGAAAGACAAGGGCTATTCCGTCGAGACGATCGCTCCCCAGGCTTCGGTCTACGAGGCGCTGCAGAAGATGGCCAATCGGGAGCTGGGGGCGCTGATCGTGTTCGACGGGGGAGAGATCTGCGGCCTCTTCTCCGAGCGAGACTACGCCCGGAAGGTGGTTCTACAGGGCAGGTTTTCCAAGGACACCCGGGTGGAGGAGATCATGACCCGCCGGGTGATCACCGTGGAGCCCCAGCAGACCGTGGAAGCCTGCATGGTTCTGATGTCCGACAAGCACATCCGGCACCTTCCGGTGGTCGAGGATGGACGCCTGATCGGCATCGTCTCGATTGGCGACATCGTGAAGGCGATCATCGAGGCGCAGCGGCTCACCATCGAAGAGCTCGAGACCTACATCACGAGCGGACGTTGATCCCCGCCGCCTGGCTAGCCTAGCTAGCCAGGCTGAGCGTCTTCGCCATCCGCCTCCGGTGCCGGGGGCAGCCAGAGGGTGAACGCAGCGCCGCCACCCGGGCGGTTCGCCGCCTCGAGAGTTCCCCCGTGGCGGCGCGCCAGGTCGAAACTCAAGCTGAGTCCGAGCCCCGTTCCCTCGCCGAGCCCCTTGGTGGTGAAGAACGGGTCGAAGATGTGCGGCATGGAGTCGTCGGGAATCCCCGGGCCCCGGTCGCAAACCGAGAGGGCGACCTGGCCCTCGACGCAACGCACCCCCAGCTCGATCTCCGGTGCGGCACCACTCGCCTGGATCGCGTTGACGAGCAGGTTCGTCGCGATCTGTACCAGCTCTTCTTCGCGGCCCAGGACGGGAGGCGCCGGCTCGAAGGCCGTCTGGATGGTATTCGATGCCACGCCCACGGCGGCCAGGGCATTCGCCTTTTCCGCCACCGCGCGGAGGTCGATCGGAACCAGTTCCTTGTCCGGGGAGCTGGAGCGGGCGAAGCCCATCAGGGTCTCCACCAGGTGGGCGATGCGATCCAGACCGTCCTTCATCTCCGCCACGATCTCGGGGGCCTCGGCGGCCAGTTCCGCGCGTTTCGGGCCGAGCGCCGTCTGGACGGCTTCGTCAGGAAGCGCCTGCGCGAGCTCCTCCAGGCTGCCCAGGTTCGAGCTGATGAAGGCCAACGGATTGTTGATCCCGTGGGCGATGCCTGCCGTCAGGCAGCCGATCGATTCGAGCTTCTGGGCCTGTTGGAGCTGCTGCTCGATCTGACGCGCCTCGGTGCAATCTCGCAGCACGGTACAGGAGCCCACCACACCGACGAGACCCTTCACGGGAAACTTCTCCACCTCGATCGCGCGTGTCTGGTCGGACTGCAGTCCGGACAGCACCTCCTCCAGGGACCGGCGAGCCAGCTTCTTCTCCCCGAGGATGTCAGCGGCGGCGGGGTTGGCGTCGACGATCTTGCCCGCGAGATCCGCCACCAGCACGCCCGATTGCAGCTGCTCGACCACGTCCTTGCGTGCGACCGGGAGAAACGCGGTGAGACCTGAGTCGATGGCCGCCAGCCGAATTACCAGGATCCCAACGGCGAGGAGGATCGGCGTGGGATCGGCATGGCTCTGGAACTGGCTGGTGGTGAGGTAGACGAGGTTGGTCAGCAGCGGAAGCGTTGTCCCGATCCCGATCGCGAGCATCCGCCCCGTACTGGCCTTGCCGAGGCGAATGGCCGCGAGCAGGAAGTAGCCGGTTCCAATCGCGATGAGGCCCCAGCCGATCGCCGCGTGGACCCAGAAGACCGGGCCGAAGAGCGGCGGCTGTGCGGTGGCGTGCACGAACCAGGCATGCGCCTCCGTGTAGAGGAAGGCGTAGGCCATCGCCTGGGGGATTGCGGCCAGTGCCAGCAGCCACGGGGCCCGCGAGAGCCAGCGAGCCCGTGCGGCGTCGGCCGCCGCCCACAGCCACGCGATCGGCAGGATGGCCGTGCCGAGGTAGAGCAGGCGCCGGCACACGAGGATCGTCTCCGGCCCAGCCGCCTCGTTCATCAGCACTTCGCCCCCAGCCCAGAGGGCGCTCGAAGCACCCAGGAGGGCCGTCGGCAGGGCCTGAAGCCTGCGCGGCGGGCTGCCCACCACGTCTATCAACACCCAGAGCCCGAGCCCAACGGTAAGGAGCAGGCCGATCTCGTAGAGCATCCCTTCCGGTTCGGCTGTCCGGCAGCCCCGGTTGAGTCCGGGCGGCCGTCAGCTCCGCTCTCGAGAGGGGGGCCTCAGCGTGGCTCCGCCAGGCCTCATTGCGGCGGATCAGACAGACCGGGGGGGGGCCGCTCGCCGCTCCTGGCCATCTCGATCAAGGTCTCCTGAGCGGCGCAGCGCTCCTCGCCCTCCGGGGGTGTCCGCTGCCGGTAAACGCCATCGGGGTCGCAGTCCCAGGCGCTCGCGTTGTCCATCACATAGACCTCGAGGATCTCGTCGATCTGGCGTTTCACGTCCTCGTCCGACACCGAAAGGATGGTCTCCACCCGGCCGTCGAGGTTTCGCTTCATCCAATCGGCCGAGCCGAGGAGGTGCTCCGGCTCGCCCCCGTTCTCGAAGCGGAAGACGCGGCTGTGCTCCAGAAAACGGCCGACGACCCCGAAGACGCGAATCTTCTCCGAGAGCCCGGGAACGCCGGGCCGGAGACAACAGAGGCCGCGCACGTTCAGCTCGATGGGCACACCCGCCTGGCTCGCCTCGTAGAGCTCGCGGATGATCTCGAAATCCTGGAGCTGGTTCATCTTTGCCCGTATTCCGCAGGGCCGGCCCGCCCGGGCGTGCTCGCTCTCCCGGCGGATGAGTGCGGTGAAACGCTTTCGCATCGTCGCGGGGGCGACGAGGAGACGCCGGCATTCGCCGAACGGCATGGATCCGGTAAGGGAATTGAAGACCGCGGCGACGTCGTCGCAGATCTCGGGATCGGCCGTGAGCACCCCGAGGTCCTCGTAGACCCTCGTGGTGCCGGAGTGGTAGTTGCCCGTCCCAACGTGTGCGTAGCGGCGGATCCCCTGCTCTTCCTCACGGACCACGAGGGCGAGCTTCACGTGGGTCTTGAGCTGCTCCACTCCATAGGAGACGTGCACTCCTTCCTTCTCGAGGTACTGGCCCCAGGCGATGTTCGGCGCCTCGTCGAACCGGGCGGTGATCTCCACCAGCACGGCGACCTGCTTTCCACGCCGAGCGGCCTCCGCGAGCGCGCGCGGGATCGGCGAGTCTCGGCTGGTGCGGTAGATCGTCAGCTTGATGGCGAGGACGTAGGGGTCCTCTGCCGCAGCCTCGATCAGCCGGAGGACGGAGGTGTCGAAGCTCACGTACGGGTGATGGAGGAGGATATCCCCGCGGGCGATCTCCTCGAAGATCGCGGCCGGGTCGCCGCCGTCGACCCGCCGGAGCCGCGGGTGGGTGATCGGCTCGTGGCGCGGAAAGCTCAGATCCGGCCGGCGTGGCGCCTCGAACTCCAGCAAGGCATTCGCCCCGATGATCGACTCGGTGACGTACACGTCCTCGTCGCTGATCCCGAGCTGCCCGCTCAGCCATTCGCGCCGCTTCTTCGGCATCGCCGGATCTACCTGGAGGCGGGTGACCCCGGCGAACTTCCGCGCTTTCAGCTCGCCGGAGACCTGTCGGACGATGCTCCCCGGCTCGCGGGTGGCCTCCTCGACGGAGAGCTCGGCCTCTTCCTCGGGCGTTCCTCCGGTCCCGCGGGTGGCACGGAAGCAGTACACGGCGTCGGGCGGGATCGGGAACGTCAGGTCCAGGTTCGCCGCGATCACCTGCTCGAGGGGTACGAAGCCGCGATTGTCCGGAAAGGGCACCCAGCGGGGACGGTTGTCCGGCACCTTCACCCGGACGAACTGCTCCCGCTTTCCCTTCGCCTCTGGCAGGATCACCGCCAGGTTCAATCCCAGGTTGCTGATGAAGGGGAAGGGGTGCTCGGCGTCCACGGCCAGCGGGGTGAGAATCGGCTCCACGGAGCTCTCGAAGTAGTCGCGGAGCGCCCGCTGATGCTTCTTGCTCAGATCGCCGTAGTCGACGATCGGGAGGCCTTCGGCAGCGAGACGCGGGCGGAGCTCTTGCTGAATGATCCGGCTCAGGATCGCGTCCTGGTCGGCGAGCTCCTCCCGAACCGAATGAAACAGCTCTCTGGCACCGCTGCCGCCCGGGGAGATCTTGCGGGAGCCCTTCTCCACGCGCCGCCTCAGGCCACTGAGCCGCTTCATCGAGAACTCGTCGTGGAGCATCCCCACGATCCCGGCGAAGCGGACCCTCTCCATCAGCGGGATGTCTGCATCCCCAGCCATCGCCAGAACACGGCGGGCAAAGGAGAGCCAGCTCAGTTCCCGGTTGAAGAACTTCTCCTGGGTTTCCTTCTCGGATTCGTGCTTCTCCTTCGCCATGGCAGCGGTCCTCGAGGCTCACCCAGGGGGGGATGGTGAACGTCAGATGATGCCAGAGCACGGCGGCGGCGCCCAATCATGTTTCCCGCCGAGCGGATGGAGTCTGTATCCTTGTCCGCGATGGCGCAGAGAGAGAGGGAGATCAAGCTCGCGGTCCGCGCTCCAGACGCCCTGGAGGAGCTGGCTCGGAGGCCCGCCATCGCCGGCTTCGCTCTCTCCCCGGTCGAGACGCGAGACCAGCAGGACGTCTACCTCGACACGGAGGATTTCCGTCTCTTTGCAGGGGGTTACGGCCTCCGCTACCGGCGACGCTCGGGAGTCCTGAAGGCGACGCTGAAGGAGATTCCGGGCAAGCAGGACCGTGGGATTGTTCAGGATCGGGAGGAGATCGAGGAGATCCTGGGCGAGGAGGGCGGGTTGAAGGGAGTGGTCGGCGATGCGGTCGCCGCGCTCGCCGGGGACGCCAAGCTCCTGCCCTTCCTTCGGCTTCGGACCCGGCGCAGGGTCCGGCAGGTGATGGCGGGCGGCTCTGCGGTCGCCGAACTCTGCCTCGACGACGTCGAGGTCTCCCCCGCTGGTGAGGGAGCCGAGCCGTCTGGGCGCTTCCAGGAAGTCGAGGTAGAGGAGACCGCCGAGGGGTTGGATGTGCTGACGTCCATCGGCGATGAGCTGCTCGCCTGCCCCGACTTCGGGCCCTCCCTGCTCAGCAAGCTCGAGCGGGGCCTCGATCTGCTCGGGCTCGTCCAGCCCGGCGTGAAACGCCGCCTGGCGGAGCCCTCGGCCGATACGGGGTCCTTTCGTCTTCCCGAGGGGTTTACCGCCGAGGCGCTGGAGCGAAGGCTCACCTCGGGGTTCACGACGGTGCCCTCCCCGGATACGGTCGAGGTGAAGACCTTCCACGATTCATTCGACTGGCGGATCCACCGGGACGGCGGCACCTACCAGACCTCCGGCTTCGGGGCCCGCCGGGTCCATCTCTGGCAGGAGGCGGAGGGGCGCGTGCGACACCGTCTCCACCACTCGGGCGAGCCCGCCTTCGCCGCCGATCTCCCCTGCGGTGCGCTGCGCGACGACCTCGCGCCCGTCCTCTCGATGAGGCGCCTGTTGCCCCTGGTCACCTCGAGCGTGCGGGCCCGCACCATCGCCGTCCTCGACGACGAGGAGAAGACCACGGTGCGGCTTCGGATCGAGTCGGGAACCGCCTCGCCGCCCGACGGCGGCGGGCTCCACGAGCTCGAGCCTCGCGTCACCCTCGCCCCGGTGCGGGGCTACGAAAGGGAGCGGATCCGGCTGGCCGGCTTCTTGAGGGAGGAGTGCGGCCTTCTTCCGGATCCCGCCGGCGAGCTCGCGTACGCCCTCGAACCGCTTGGCCGGGCCCCGGGTGACTACACATCGAAGTTCGAGCTGACGCTCGACCCGGTGATGCCGGCGAGAGACGCGGCGCGTGCGATCCATCTCTCGCTGCTGACGACGGTGCTCAGGAACGAGGAGGGGACGCGGCGAGACCTCGACTCCGAGTTCCTCCACGATTTCCGCGTTGCGATTCGCCGAACCCGCTCTGCCCTCAGCCAGATCCGGGAGGTCTACCCCGCGCAGGACGTGGAGCGATTCAAGGCGGAGTTTCGCTGGCTCTTCCTCGAGACCGGGCCGACGCGGGACCTCGACGTCTACCTCCTCAAGATGGAGGTCTACAAGGAGGGTCTTCCGGAGGAGATCCGGGCGGACCTGGACCCTCTCCAGAAGTTTCTGGAGAGGAAGCAGAAGCTCGCTCATGCCGGGCTCGTCACGGTCCTCGACTCGGAGCGCTACGGCCGCCTCGTCGAGGAGTGGCGTGCCTTCCTGACGGAGACCCCGGCTGGCTCTTTGCTCGCCCGCAACGCCGAGCGCCCCGTCCGGGAGCTGGCGTCGGAGCGGATCTGGGAGATCTACCGACGGATGGTGAAACGCGGACGGGCGATCGGCGACGACACCCCCGCGGCGGTGCTCCACGACGTCCGGATTCGGGGCAAGAAGCTTCGCTACCTCCTCGAGTTCTTCCGCAACCTCTATTCGGAGGAGGCGATCGGTCGGCTGGTGGCCGAGCTCAAGCGGCTCCAGGACAACCTGGGCGACTTCAACGACTACCGGGTTCAGAGCCGAAGCCTGCAGAGGTTCGCCGCCGAGATGGCGGAAGAAGGCTCGGCTCCGGTTCACACCCAGCTTGCGATGGGTCGTCTGCTCGCTCACCTGGACGGGTGGCAGGCCGCGGAGCGGAGTCGCTTCGCGACACGTTTCCAGCGATTCGCTTCGCCGGAGAACCGCGAGATCTTCGCGCGGCTCTTCTCACCGGGGAGAGCGCCGTGAGAGTGCTCGCGGTCCTCAACATCAAGGGCGGCGTGGGCAAGACGGCGACCGCGGTGAACCTCGGCTTCCTCGCCGCGCAGGGCGGCTGGCGCACTCTGATCTGGGACCTCGACCCGCAGGGTGCGGCCAGCTTCTACCTCCGGGTGAAGCCGAAGGTGCGCGGTGGGGGCAAGAAGCTCGTCCGTGGCGCCCTGGACCTCGATGGCCTGATCAAGGGCTCGGACTACGAGGGCCTCGATCTCCTTCCGGCGGACTTCTCCTACCGGAAGATGGACATCGCCCTCGACAGCACCAGGAAGCCGAAGCGGCAGATCGGAAAGCTGATCGAGCCTCTTTCCGTCGACTACGATCTCGCCCTTCTCGACTGTCCACCGGGGATGACCCTGGTGTTGGAGAGCGTGCTCGCGGCCGCGGAGGGCATCCTGGTTCCCACCATTCCGACCACGCTCTCGCTTCGCACCCTCGATCAGCTCGCGCGCCACCTGGGCAAGAAAGGCCCGCGCAAGCTCGCCGTCCTACCCTTCTTCTCGATGGTGGACCGCCGAAGGACGATGCACCGAGAGATCGTCGACGGAGACCGGGAGGTTCCCTTCCGTTTCTTGAAGACGTCGATCCCCTACTCCAGCACCGTGGAGAAGATGGGCGTCCACCGGATGCCGATCGAGGCCTACGCTCCGTGGAGCCAGGCGGCCAAGACCTACCGCGCGCTCTGGGCGGAGGTAGAGCCGCGCGTGCTCGATCCCGGCGGAGGTGAATCGTGACGCGGATCGCGGCCATCGACGTGGGTACGAACGCGATGCGGTGCCTCCTGGTGGAGGTGGGGGAAGACCACGAGCCGCGCGTGCTGGAGAACGTGCGCACCCCGGTCCGACTCGGTTCGCACGTCTTCCTCACCGGCCAGATCGGCGAGTCGACGGGAGACCGCGCCGTCGAGGCCTTCCGCGCCTTCCGCGGGATGATCGACAGGCACGAGGTCACCCACATCCGCGCCGTGGCCACCAGCGCCTTTCGCGAGGCCTCGGACGCGGGGGTGCTTCGAGACCGGATCCGCGAGGAGACGGGGATCGAGATCCGCGTGATCAGCGGCGCGGAGGAGGCCCACCTCGTTCGCCGCGCGATCGGCTCCGCCCTCGATATCTCCCGGGGACGGACGGGAGCGGTGGACGTCGGCGGTGGAAGCGTCGAGATCCTGGTGATGAAGGACGGCGACGTGGTGCGGGCGGAGTCCTTCGACATGGGGGCGGTTCGGCTTCTCGAGGCGCTCCCCGGCGACGGCGAGACGGACTTCTTCTCGCTCCTCACCGAGTACGTCGACGCGATCCGGGCACGGGTCCTCACCGCGATGGGCCACGAGCCGCTCGACTTCCTCGCCGCCACGGGCGGCTCGATCGTCACCCTGGCCGACCTTGCGGGCGACGAGGCCATCGGAGACCCGGTGCTCCGGGAGGGGGTCCGGGTCATCCCGCTCTCGCGCCTCCGCAAGTGGGTTCGAAAGCTCGCCGCCATCTCCTTCCACGAGCGGATCGAGCAGTTCGGTCTCCGTGAGGATCGGGCGGACGTGATCCTGCCCGCGGGAGTCGTCTACTTGAAGATCGGCGAGATCTTCGGAGTGGACCGGGTCTACGTGCCCGACGTGGGGCTGAAGGAGGGGCTGCTTCTCGACACCATCGATGAGCTGGCCCGGCGCGGTGCATTGGAGGAACGCCGGCGGGAGCTCCGGGCCTCCGTACTCGGTCTCGGACGCCGCTACGACCTGGACGAGCCCCACGCCGTCCGGGTGGCGGACCTCGCTCTCTCTCTCTTCGACCAAACGAGGGACCTGCACGCCCTGGGAGAGGCGGAGAGGATCCTCTTGGAGGCGGCGGCAATTCTCCACGACGTGGGTCTGTACGTCTCGATGTCGAAGCACCACAAGCACTCCTACTATCTGATCTCCGAATCCGACCTCGTCGGGCTCGACCGGCGGGAGAGAGAGATGGTGGCGAACGTGGGGCGGTACCATCGCAAGGCCCACCCGACGATGAAGCACCCGAGCTTCGCAGCGCTCTCCACCGAGGACCGCTCCGTGGTCGAGCGTCTCGCGGCGATCCTTCGCGCCGCCGACGTGCTGGATCGGGAGCACCGCCAGAAGGTTCGGGCCGTCAAGGTACGGCGTGGGGATGACGAAGTCCTGCTCGAGCTCGAGGCGGAGGGCGATCTTCTCCTGGAGAAGTGGGCCGCGCGGCGCAAGTTCCACCTCTTCGAAACCGTCTTCGGCGTGAAGCTCACGCTGGCGGAGGAGTGACACCGCGGTGCGTGTTGCCGTGATCGCGGACATTCACGCCAACCTGCCCGCACTCGAGGCCGTCCTCGCGGACATCGAGGGGCAGGCGGTGGCTCGGCTGCTCTGTGCCGGTGATCTGGTCGGGCAGGGTCCCCACCCGAACCAGGTGGTGTCGCGGGTCCGGAAGGCGGGGATTCCGTCCATCCTCGGCAACCAGGAGATCGAGGTCCGGACGCTCGCCGACCGGGCGCGGCCCGATCCGAAGCGGCACATGCGCTGGACGATCTCGGTCCTGACGAAGAAGAATCGGGAGTTTCTGCTGGGTCTACCGGCCGATCGCGAGCTCGAGGTCGAGGGAGTCGGGATCCAGCTGGTGCACGGGAGCCCGCACGGGACCTTCGACGGGATGTACTCGAGCCTCACATCGCAGACGCTTCGCGCCTGGTTTCCCGGTGGAACACCGCGACCGGGCGTGCTCGTGGGCGGTCACACCCACCTGCCTTTCGTCCGCACCGTGGACGGGATGCTGATCGTCAATGCGGGCACCGTGGGCCGGCCCCTCGACGGCGACCCGCGGGCCAGCTGGGCGCTCCTCGAGCTCGAGGAGGGTCAGGCGCGAGCCCGCATCCGTCGCGTTCGATATCCGGTGGCGGAGACCGTCCGCGCCATGAAGCGGATCGGGATGCAGAAGTGGCGCCGCCGTGCGCTTGAGCTCGCGGTGCGGCGGTGGCCGATGGAACGGATGGACTGAAGGCATGTTCGAGACCGCGGAGCTCGGCCAGAAGGTCGGGAAGAAGGAATACCAGGAGCGGGCGATGGAGCTCAGGGGCGCGCTTCTCGAGGCCCAGGTCCGTCTCCGTGAGGTCGGCTTCCCGGTGATCCTCCTCTTCGCGGGCGTGGACGGCGCGGGAAAGGGTGACACCGCCAACCTCCTGAACGAGTGGATGGACCCGCGCTGGATCCTCACCCGCGCCTACGCGGAGCGGTCCGAGGAGGAGCGGGAGAGGCCGGAGTTCTGGCGCTACTGGCGGGATCTCCCCAGAAATGGCGCGCTCGGCATTTTTCTCTCCGCCTGGTACTCGCGACCGTTTCTCGACCGCGTGTACGGAGCGATCTCGGGAAGCGAGCTCGATGAGCGACTCGCCCGGATCCTCTCCTTCGAGCGAACCCTGGCAAGTTCCGGTGCCGTCATCCTCAAGTGCTGGATGCACCTCGGCCGCGAGCCCCAGAAGAAGCGGCTCCAGTCGCTGGAGAAGGACCCGCTCCAGTCCTGGCGCGTCACCAAGCAGGACTGGAAACACTGGAAGATGTATGGAGAATTCGTCTCCGCCGCCGAGCACATCATCGCTCGGACCAGCACGGCCCATGCGCCGTGGGCGATCATCGAGGGTGCGGACCGGCGTTTCCGGAGCCTGGAGGTGGGCGCCAAGCTCCTGGATGCGATCGAGCGTCGCCTCGCCGATCCCGGCGAGCCCGAGAGCGAAGCCGTTCCGGTCCCGGCGTCGGAGTCTGCGGAGGGCGCGTCGCGGATCCTCGTGCTCTCGAGCCTCGACCTCACCAGGAAGCTCTCGAAAAAAGACTACCCCCGGAAGCGCGACGAGCTGCAGGCGCGGCTCAACCTCCTCCACAGGAAGGCGAGGGAGCGGAAGATCTCGGTTGCTCTCGTCTTCGAGGGGTGGGACGCGGGCGGCAAGGGCGGGGCGATCCGCCGGATCACTCCGGCGCTCGACGCCCGGGACTACAGGGTGATCCAGATTGCCGCGCCGTCGGACGAGGAGAAGGCGCACCACTACCTGTGGCGATTCTGGCGTCACCTCTCCCGGGCCGGCCGCTTCATGATTTTCGACCGAAGCTGGTACGGCCGCGTGCTGGTGGAACGCGTCGAAGGCTTCGCTACGGACCTGGAGTGGCGACGCGCCTACGCGGAGATCAACGACTTCGAGCAGCAACTCGTGGAGCACGGCATCGTGCTGGTGAAGTTCTGGCTCCACATCTCCCCGGAGGAGCAGGGACGCCGCTTCGAGGCCCGCGCGAAGGTTCCCTACAAGCGCTGGAAGCTCAGTGCCGAGGACTGGCGGAACCGCGAGAAATGGAGAGGCTACGAGCTGGCCGTAAACGACATGATCGAGCGGACCAGCACGCCGATCGCGCCTTGGGTCCTGGTCGAGGGGGAGGACAAGCGCTACGCCCGGGTCAAGGTGCTGAGCTCGGTCTGCGAGAGCCTCGAGCGCGCCCTCGACTAGCCGATGCGAGCGCTTTGACCGCCGTCGACGGGGAGCAGGACGCCGGTGATGAAGCGGGCCTCGTCGGAGGCGAGGAAGAGGGCGGCATAGGCCACGTCCCAGGCCGTGCCCATCTTCTGGACCAGGGGGACCTGGCTGTCGCGGGCGGCGATCAGCTGCTCGCGCGGGACGCCGCGCGCCTTCGAGATGTTCTCGATCGCCATCGGGGTGTTCATCAGGCCCGGCAGGATCGCGTTGGCGCGGATGCCGTGCTTGGCATTGCCCATCGCCAGGGAATGGGTGAAGGCATTCACACCCGCCTTCGAGGTCTTGTAGGCGATGATTCCCGTGGCGCAGGTGGCGGCGACGGAAGAGATGTTGGTGATCACGCCGCTTCCCTGCTCGCGCATGATCGGCAGGACGTGCTTGCACATCAGGAAGACGCTCTTCATGTTGACGGTGAGGATGCGGTCCCAGGCCTCCTCCGTCAGGTGGGCCGGTCCGGCATCGCCACCGCCGACCCCGATGTTGTTGTGCAGGATGTCGATGCGGCCGTATCTCTCGACACAGGCCTTTGCGACCTTCTTGCAGCTCTCCTCGTCGGTCGCATCCGCCTCGAAGGCGAAGCACTCGCCCCCCTCGTCTGCGATCATGCGCTCGGTCTCGAGCGCGGAATCGAGGCGGAGATCGACGAGCATCACCCGCGCTCCCTCCCGTGCGAAGAGCACGGCGGTGGCGCGGCCGTTTCCGATCGTCTCGCCCGGAGTCTGCCCCGCGCCGACCACGATCGCGACCTTGTCCTGGAGTCGCCCGCTCATCGGCCGGGGAACCCCGGGTAGCCCTCGTCTTGCTGGACGCCGAACGTGTTGAGCGCCATCGAGACCAGGTTGTACTGGCCCACGGTGAAGACCAGGTCCATCAGCTGCATCGTGTCGTAGCGCGCCGCGAGCTCCTTCCAGGTCGCCTCGCTCAGGAAGGCGTCGCTGTGGAGCTCATCGGTGGCCCGCAGCAGCGTCGCGTCGAAGGGATCCCAACCCTCTGCGTCGGGCCCGCGCGTGACCCGTTCGATCTCCTCGTCGCTCAGACCCTCCCGCTTGCCGATCACGACGTGCTGGCCGAACTCGTACTCGGCGCGGCAGAGCCAGCCGATGCGCAGGATCAGCAGCTCGCGATCGCGCGGCGGCAGCGTCGACTTGTTGAGCACGTGGTTCCCGAAGACCTGCCAGCGCTTCATCAGCTTGGGGTGGTGGATCAAGGTGGCGAAGATGTTGAGCGTATTCCCGTTCATGCGGGAGCGGTCGAGAATCTCGCGGGGTTCGCCCTCCAGCGCCTCGGCATCGATCGGGGGAACGCGGGGACTCGAGAGTCGCATCGGCAGCAATCTCCTTGTCTTCCAGCAGCGGTTTCGATCCCGGAGCCGTGTTACTGCGACAGGAAGAGCGGTACACCCGCGTGCATGAGCGCTTCGTGGGTGGTCGGGCCCATCACCAGCTTGAGAATGCGGCTGCGATAGGTGGCCCCCATCACCACCAGGTCCGCGCCCCACTCCTGAGCGTGGGCGAGCAGCCCCGGTGTCGCTTCGCCGGGCATGCTCTCCGCCTCCGGCTCGTAGCCGTGGGCGCGCAGATACGCCGTGGAGTCGATCAGGAGCGGTGTCGCCACCTCGTCATCGAAGCCGAAGCAGGCGAGCTTGATCGTCGCCTCCGGCCAGAGGTGAAGCTGGGCGAAGCGCTTCATCGCCATGGCTCCTTGCGGCGAGCCATCGTACGCCATCAGCACGCGATTCACCTCGCGGTAGTCGGGAGAGACGGCGATGATCGGCCTCACGCCGTGGCGGATCAGCTTGGTGACGTGGTCGTCGGGGTTCTGGACGACACCGTACTCGAATAGCCCGCGCAGACCGATGATGGTCAGGTCGTGGTAGCGCCACAGCGCCAGCAGCAGCTCGAAGGCGTCGCCGCGTTCCCGGTCGACGACGTAGGGGACCGAAGCCTCCGTGCACGCCCTCTCGAAGCCCGCGATCTCTGTCTCGACGCGCTCCTGGGTCACCGCCATCCGATGCTCGGCCAGGTCGTGGGCCTTGGATGCGCCGCCGATCGGAACCGGGCCGACGTCGCTCAGCCGCTCGATGTCCACCACGGTGACGCCGGTGAGGGATGCGTCGTGCCGCTGGGCCAGGTCGACGGCCCTCCGGACGGCAACTGGCGTATAGGGGGTGCCACTCAGGGCCACGAGAATGCGCTTCAACATGGCTTTGTTACTCCTCAGTGTCCAGCCGCGGCCGGGGATCCGCCACCACCCTGCAGGAAGACGAGCGTCACGATCACGAAGACGGGGATCAGCATGGGGATGCTGTACTTTACCATGTAGCCGAAGAAGCTTGGCATTTTTACGCCGGACTGCTCGGCGATGGCCTTGACCATGAAGTTGGGGCCGTTGCCGATGTACGTCATCGAACCCAGGAACACCGCGCCGAGACTGATCCCGACCAGGAGGCTAGGATCGATGACCGTCGCGGAGACGTCCACTCCCGCGGGAATCGGCAGGGAGCGGGCGGTCTCGAAGAAGACGACATAGGTCGGGGCGTTGTCCAGGAAGCTCGAGAGCGAGCCGGTCGCCCAGAAGAAATGCCAGGGGGCCACCAGGCCCAGCTTCGGCCCGTACACCCGTAGCACCTCGATCGGCGCCTGCATGGCGATGAAGATGCCGATGAAGAGCGCTGCCACCTCGAGGATCGCCGCGTAGTTGAAGTCGTTGTCCTCACGCACGCCCCGCGGCGTGGTCCAGACCGAGAGCAGCACGAGGAACAGCATGAGGATCTCGCGCAGGAATGGAAACGGCGTCCAGCCCGTACCGAAGAACTCGCGCTCATGGCTGATCGTCGCCACGCACGCCACGATTCCGCCCAGCCACAGGATATTGACCAGGCCCCTCAAGCGAAGCGGCTGCCTCTCGATCTCGTCATCGCGCAGGTCGATGGCACCCTCCTTCCCGTAGAAGTAGGTGTCGAGACCGAAGTAGACGACGAGCAGGAGCAGACAGCAGAAGGCCCACTCGATCCAGAGATTGAAGGTCCAGAAGAACGCGACCCCGCGCAGATACCCGAGAAAGAGCGGCGGATCGCCGATCGGCAGCAGGCAGCCGCCGATGTTGCTCACCAGGAAGATGAAGAAGACGACGGTGTGGACGACGTGCTTGCGATGTGTGTTCGTCTGCAACAGGGGGCGGATCAGCAGCATGCTCGCCCCGGTGGTGCCCACGAAGCTGGCGATCAGCGCCCCGAATGCGAGAAACCCGGTATTGGTGAGGGGACGCGCCAACAGATCGCCCTTCAGGGAGATCCCTCCGCTGATCACGTAGAGACTGAAGAGCAGCACGATGAAGGGGATGTACTCGGCCGGCACCGCGTGATTCAGCAGCGGAAGGATGGAGTCCCAACCCTTGGCGAACAGGTAGTAGACCAGGGTCAGGCAGGCGCAGATCAACGAGACCATCAGCCGGTTGAGATTGTTCTCCCACCAGTGATGGGTGAAAGGCACGATCGGCAGCACCGCGATGGACGCGAGCAGGAGGACGAAGGGGAGAACGCCCAGGCCCCAGAGCGGTGGCAGCGTTGCATGGGCGACCGACGACTCGCCGTGCCCGGCGTGCAGGTGTGTGACGTTGTAGTAGACCAGATAGCCGATGATGACTGCGGCGAGGACGATGGCGAGCCGGCCGAAGGCCGAGATCCGGGGGTTCGTCATGGGAGCTTCGGTCATCGGAGTCATCGAGAGCTGGTCGACGGATTCCTGTCTCCGCTGCGTCCACAGCGGCAGCCGGAGGCGACGGCGCGATGGCAGACGAGGTTAGCAATACCTCTGGGATCGGCATCCAGCGTGGTCTGAAACCCGTGGAGGAGGTTCTTGACCGACGCGGGCCATCTCAAGTTCCCGGGTTGGCTCTCCGATTCAGAGCCCCATGAAGGGCGAAGGCCTTCTTCGTATCGTCTGCATTCTTCTCCTCGCGACGCAGGCGACCTCCTGTCGTATCGAAGTGGAAGGGGTGGAGCCCACCCAGAAGACGCAGGAGAGCCGCCGGGCGTTGGACGTCCGGCATTCGCCCCTCTCGAAGGCTCCAGAGAACAGCCATACCCAGGAATCGGGTCAGGTGGGTATCTGTGACACCGGCTCCTCGCCCGTCATGATCGTCGTCGTCGAATCGCCCCAGAGGGTGCAATCGGCCTCCGCGCTCTGGAAGGCCACGCCGATCGTGGTGCAGGAGGCCGAGACCGTCGTGTTCGCCGATGGGCGAATCGTGACATCGCAAATCGAAGCAGCGGGAGAGCACCTGCAATCATTGGGATGGGCTCACCGCCAGATCGAGATCGTGGGCGGTCTCTCCGCAGCTAGCGGCGCGTGGCAGCGCCGCCGCGGCTGACGCTGAGTCCGGCGCGCCCGTTGGGCGCGCAGGAGAGAGCTTCTCATCCCTGAAGCGGTGGGGAGAGCCCGCTCTTGGTCTCCCTCGCGTACGCGCTGCTATCCTGAGGATCGAGAGGAGGAGGATGCAGGTGAGCGAGCTCGCCTCCAAGCAGTGCGTCCCCTGCAAGGGTGGTGTTCCGCCTCTCGAGGGCGCCGCACTCCGCGCCCTCCACGACGAGCTGGGAAGTGGCTGGAAGCTGGTCGACGATCACCACCTGGCGAAGGAGTACCGCTTCAAGAACTTTCGAGAGGCCCTCGACTTCACCAATCAGGTGGGCGAGCTGGCGGAGGAGCAGGGCCACCATCCGGACATCGAGCTCTCCTGGGGACGGGTGAAGCTCCTGGTGTGGACCCACAAGATCGATGGCCTCACCGAGAGCGACTTCATCTGGGCGGCGAAGGCGGACCGTCTGAGAAGCCAGGAAACGCCCGGTAGCGAAGCCCCGTCCACATCCTGACGCTCGCACTTGGCTATGCTGCAGGCCCGGCGTCGGGTGGTCTCCCTTCGTCGATCTTCCGGAGGTTCCAATGACCGTGCCGTTCCCCTGGGCATCGCGGGCTCTTCTGGTACTGGTGCTGCTGGTGGTCCTGCCGGCCAGCGCTCTTGCCCACGCGGAGGGAGCGGCCGCCGGCGCGGGGTTTCTCACCGGCTTTCTTCACCCCCTGCGAGGGATCGATCACGTTCTCGCCATGCTGGCGGTAGGAATGTGGGGCGCGCAGCTGGGGAACCCGGCCATCTGGGTGCTGCCGGTGGCCTTTCCCCAGGTGATGGCGCTGGGTGGCGTTGCGGGAATCCTCGGCCTGCCCCTGGTTGGGATCGAGCTCGGGGTGACGGTCTCGGTGCTCGTGTTGGGCTCGATGATCGCACTGGATCGCCGGCCCCCGCTGTGGGCAGCCTTTCTGATCGTGTCGTTCTTTGCGGTCTTCCACGGATACGCCCACGGAGCCGAGCTTCCAGGAAAGACCGGCGCCGTCGCCTACAGCGCAGGCTTCGTCACCGCCACGGGCCTGATCCACCTCACCGGGATCGGGATCGGCTTCGTGGTCAAGCTTCCCCACGGCGCAAAGCTGCTCCGAGCCGGAGGTGGTGCCATCGCTGCCGCGGGTCTGTTGCTGGCGGGACAGCTTCTGGTGAGATGATCCGCAGCTCCCCGGCGCCCCCCCGCTTCGGTCGGCCCTCCCGGGCGATCCCGTCCGCGCTCGTCGCGTGGGCCCTCATCTGGCTGCATCCTGCGCCCGCCCTGGCCCACGGGAGCCTCGCCGTCGGCGACTTCTACTCGGGGATGCTTCATCCCCTGCTCCACTTCGAGACGCTGCTTCCGACGCTCGCGCTGGCGCTCTGGTCGGGACAGCTCGGCGGTCCGTATTCCTGGCGTCTCCCGCTGGCCTTCCTGGGAGCGGTGCTGGTGGGCACGGTGGCGGGGATCCTGGATGTCGACCTCTACGTCGGGTCCGCCTCGCTGCGTCTCTCGATGCTGGTGCTCGGCCTGCTGGTCGCTACCCGAGGAAAGCTTCCCGCGTCGCTGGCGATGACGATGGCTCTCCTCTTCGGCCTCTTCGATGGGCAGACCCACACCTACGATCCGGAGGCGACGATCGACCGCCCCCTCCTCTTCATCGCGGGCGTGAGCAGCAGCATCGGCCTGATCCTCTTCCACGTCGTGACCCGCGTGGTTCGCTACCGGGCCTTCTGGGTACAGACTGCCGTCAGGGTGGTGGGGAGCTGGATCGCCGCGACGGGGCTCTTGGTGCTGGCTCTGGAGTGGGGGGTCGACAAGTGAGGGTCCGCGGTCGTGATCGGATCATTCGCCGGGCCGCGGGTGGGCTTCTGATCGCGGCGTTGCTGGCCTGCGCGCTCCAGGCGGGGGCGCATACGCGGAGCGCCTCCTACTCGAGCTGGGTGTTCGACTCCGAGGGCGCGACCGTTACCCTGCGCATCCCCCAGATCGAGCTCACGCGGCTGCCATGGGGTCACGTCCGGGGAGTGAATCTCGACCCCAACCTGGCCGCCTACATCGTCGAGCGGCTGCAGCTGCGCTCCGACGGTGAGCCCTGCCCGATACGCCGCATGCCCCGGGTCCTTGCCGCACCGCCGGATCGGGTGGCGATCGAGTGGCGCGTCGACTGCGGGAAGGGCGGCTCCCGGGAAATCCGGAGTGTGCTCCTGCACGAGGTCGCTCCCGGCCACCTGCACTTCGCTCGGGTGAGGGCGCCGGGGGCCTCGCCGCTCGAGCGGGTGCTCACCACCGCCGCGCCGGCCTGGCGGCTGGAGTCCGAGGAGGGCGACGAAGCCAAGGGGTCCGAGGGCAGCTCTCTCTGGTCCTACGTGGTGATCGGCATCGAGCACATCGGTACCGGCCCCGATCACCTGGCCTTCGTGCTCGCCCTGATCCTGATCGCGGCGCGCTTCGGCGAGGTCGCAACGGTGATCACCGGATTCACCGTCGCGCACAGCATCACGTTGGCGGTGGCGGCCCTCGGACTGGTCAAGCCCGAGTCCCAGGCGATCGGAGCCCTGGTCGGTCTCTCGATCGTGCTCGTCGCCGCTGAGAACGGGTTCCTCCTGGGTGGTCGGCCTCGCTCGATCCCAGTGGTGATCGTGCTGGGTCTCGGCGCCATGGTCCTGCTCTCGGCCTTCGGTCTCGGCGGAATCGGGTCCCTCACTCTCGCGGGAATGACCCTGTTTGCGCTCTGCTACTTCGGACTTCTCGGTCTCGCGGAGCGGCCCGCGCGTCTGCGCGTCGCCATCTCCTTTGCCTTCGGACTCGTGCACGGCTTCGGATTCGCGGGAGTCCTGGTCGAGATCGCCCTCCCCAGGGACCGGCTGGTGCCCGCACTGCTCGGCTTCAACATCGGCGTCGAGGTGGGACAACTGATCCTGGTCGCGGCACTCTGGCCGGTGCTCCGGGACCTGGCTCGAGTGCGCGAAGGGAGACCACACCGCCTGGTGGTGGAGGTGGGCTCTGCGGTTCTGTGCAGCGTCGGGCTGTTCTGGTTTCTGACTCGGGCATTCGAATAGCGGATCGCGGAGAATACCCGGCGGTTTCTTTCTCCGAGCTCTCTCCGGCCTCCTCATCTCGCGCCCTGGGGAAGCCGATGATAGGCTGAAGAGGTTGGCCGATGGAGTTTCCCATGGACGAGCCCGAGCTTCGAGTCGAACAGCGCAGCGACTCCGGTCGGGTGCTGGTATTCGTGGTCGCCTACCGGGCCGAACGCCACATCGAGTCGCTCTTCGAGCGGGTTCCGAAGGAGTTGCTCAACAGCGAGCGCGTCCACTTCATGGTGATCGATGACGCCGGTGGGGATGCCACCGCCGAGGTCCTGCAACGCTGGGTGACCGCGCGCGGCATTGACAACGTCTCGGTGTTCCGAAATCCCGTGAATCAGGGCTACGGGGGCAACCAGAAGCTCGGCTATCGCCAGGCCCTGGAGGGGGGCTTCGATTTCACCATCCTTCTGCACGGCGATGGCCAGTACGCGCCCGAGTTGCTCCCGAAGTTCATCGAGGTCTGGGACCGCACGGGCGCGGACGTGGTTCTGGGGTCGCGCATGGGCGATCTTCGCGGCGCTCGCGCCGGCGGAATGCCGCTCTACAAGATCGCCGGCAATCGCATCCTGACGGTGATCCAGAACTACCTGACCGGTCTGCATCTCTCCGAGTACCACACGGGGTTCCGGGCCTACTCGTCCAACTTTCTGCGCAAGGTGCCATTCGAGATCAATACCAACGATTTCCACTTCGATACCGAGATCCTGCTTCAGGCCGTGAATGTCGGAGCGAGGATCGAGGAGTTCGACATCCCGACCCATTACGGTGACGAAGAATGCTACGTGCAGGGCGTGCAGTACGGGAAGGACGTCCTGCGCGAGACCCTGCGCTATCGCCTGCATCGGATGGGGATGATGTGCTCTCTCAAGTTCCGGGACCTGGAGCAGGGTTTCCGCAGCTACGAGGGCAACTCCTATTCGGCGCACGTGTTGGCGCTCGAGCTGGTGCGCGAGGCGGCGCCCCGCCGGCTGCTGGACATCGGATGCGGGGACGGTACGGTTGCCAGGCGCTGCCGGGAGATGGGGATCGAGGTCACGGGCGTCGACCGCCGTCCGCCCCTGCCGGACGCCGTCGATCACTTCGAGAAGGTCGACCTGGCCAGCCCGCTTCCTCTCGACGCCTTTGAGCAC
Source organism: uncultured delta proteobacterium (assembly GCA_963766175.1). Taxonomy (GTDB): domain Bacteria; phylum Myxococcota_A; class UBA9160; order UBA9160; family UBA6930; genus CAVXZE01. The sequence goes on along the minus strand of CAVXZE010000008.1, from coordinate 52,156 downwards.
GACGTGGTGCTGCTCCTCGATGTCCTCGAGGAGCTGCAGGATCCCGAGCGCCTGTTGCTCGACATGCGCAACCGCAGTCGCGCGCTACGGCCGGGTTCGGAAGCGCCACTGGTGGTCGTGGCCACACCCAATGTCGCCTTCATCACCAACCGCCTCGCCCTGCTCTTCGGTCGCTTCAACTACACGGACCGGGGCATTCTCGACATCGAACACAAACGCCTGTTCAACCGCGTCTCGCTGCGGCGCACGCTGCGCGACTGCGGCTACCGGATTGAGAAGACCTTCCCGGTGCCCGTCCCGTGGGAGGCGGTGATCGGCGGCCGCCTCGGCCACTGGCTGGAGAAGGGAAGCGGGCTCCTGGCCCGAATCTGGCCGAGCGCCTTCGCCTTCCAGTTCCTGGTGACTTGTCGTCCGCTGCCGGGAGTCGAGCAGGTTCTTGGCGCGCGCGAGCGCCTCGCACCCGGCGGGGGCTGAGCCCCGCCGGGTGCACGCGCTCTGCCGGCGCTCAACGGCTGAGGCGCACTCTCAGGAGACGCGCTCCCAGAGGGTGGCGTTCCCCTGGCCGAAGCCGACGCACATGGTCGACAGCCCCAGCTTGTAGCTCGGGTTGGCCTTCATGATCGAGTTGAGGGTCACCGTGATGCGGGTGCCGCTCTGGCCCAGCGGGTGGCCGATGGCCAGCGCACCGCCCCACTGGTTCGCCTTCTCGAAGGGGATCCCGAGGTCGCGCAGGCAGGCGATCGACTGGCTGGCGAAGGCCTCGTTGATCTCCACCGCATCGATCTGGTCGATGCTGACTCCAGTCCGCGCGAGCAGCTTCTGGACCGCCGGGATCGGGCCGATTCCCATGATCGTCGGGTCCACGCCCGCCATCGCCCCGCCCTTGTATCTGAGCGTGTAGGAGAGACCCAACTGGTCGGCCTTCTCGCGGTCCATCAGCAGCACGGCCGAGGCGCCGTCGTTGAGGGGCGAGCTGACGGCCGCGGTGACCACGCCGTCCGCCTTGAAGGCCGGTTGCATGGTCGCCATCTTCTCCAGCGTGGTGTCGCCGCGCACGCACTGGTCTCGCTCGACGACCTGCTTCGACCCGTCCTCGTAGGTCACCTCGATCGGCACGATCTCGTCCTTGAAGCAGCCGTCGGCGTGGGCCTTGGCAGCCTTCTGGTGACTGGCGAGGGCGAACTCCTCCATCTCCGGCCGCCCGATCTTCCACTGCGCCGCCACCTTCTCGGCGGTCATGCCCATGGTCAGGTCCATGAAGTTGGGGTAGCGCTTGCCCAAGCCCGGAGGAGGCTCCATGTTGGCGCCCATCGGGATGCGCGCCATCATCTCGACGCCGCCGGCGATGGCGACGTCGAGCTCGCCGGTCATGATCCCGCGCGCGCAGTGCTCCATGCCCGCCATCGCCGAGGCGCACTGCATCTCGATGCCGTTCACCGCGACGCTTTCGGGGTATCCGTTCGTGAGCCAGCTCAGCCGTCCGATGACGTTCTGGGCCCCGCTCTGGTTGGCGCAGCCGATCGTCACCAGGTCCACTTCCTCGGGCTTGAGCGGCGCGTTGCGCTCGAAGAGCGCCTTGTAGACCGCGCCCAGCAGGTCTTCCGGTCGCAGCGTGCGGAGGTCGCCCTTCTCGTTGTGTGCCCTGCCCGTGGGTGTGCGAACGCCGTCCACCAATACACACTCTTTCATCGTCTTTCCTTTCGATCTCGGTGCGAGAGGGCGTGTGGGACGCCTTCGCCGGATTTGGGCAGCCACGAAAGATGACTGCGAGTTCGGTCTTCGCGGAGCTGGCCTGATGGTGACGAAGCCGGGAGGAAGTGCAAGCAGGAGCTGACTCGCAGTCAGGGCTCCTCGCGGCCCAGCCGGTCGGCGCTGTCTCGATCGACCGCTACTGACTCTCTCGTGTGTAGCGCTGAGAGATCGGCACCTTGAGGAGCTGGCCGCCTTCGAGGTGCGTGTCGTCGCCCAGTCCGTTGGCGATGGCGCTCTCCTCCGGGCTCCAGCTCCCGCCCGTCCTCTCGACGAACGCCTCCAGGGTCTCACCCTTCCGGCCCGCCCTTACCCGAAGCCGATCCTCCCGGATCCGGGCGCGGTCTGCGGCGCGGAGTGGCCGGAAGCTCTGCGCGACGTTGCGGAAGGTATCCCTGTAGCGCGCGAACTCGGGCGCCGGGCTCACACTCGCGATCCGGTAGACGCGCTCTCCGTGTGCGACCCAGGTCAGGTCGAAGCTCGAGCCCTGCCTCTCCGTCACCACCCGCGCCGCGCGAAGACCGTTGATCTCGGTGCGCTCGAGCTCCTTCAGGGTGCGCTCGTCGAGCTTGTCGGCCCGCGCAGCCTCCACCGGATCCTCGCCCTCTTCGGCAAGCGACAGGACGATGGCGGTCCTTCCCTCACCCTCCGGCGGGATGGCGATCACGAACTGCGACTGGTTCTGGGTCTTCCATTCGGGGGGGAAGCTGAGGGTGAAGTCCAGCTCGGGATGCAGAAACACGCCTTTGACGAAGACTCCCTCGGCGGGGTTGGGTCCCACCAGGATGCCCTCGAGGCGGTTGAGAAGCGCCCTGCGGTTCGGGGCGATCGGCTTCGATGGAGTCCACTCCATGGTCTTGGCGAGCGCCGCCGAGTCGTCGACGCGCTTCGGCATCGAGGGGTGCGAAGCGAAGAAGTCGGTGCCGCGCGTCTCCCCGTGAACCAGCGCATCCTCCCGCTCGAGCGTGTAGAGGAAGGTAGAGAGGGCTCCCGGGTCCCAGCCCGCGCTCGCCGCCAGCTCCATGCCGATGCGGTCGGCTTCCCGCTCCTGCTTTCGGCTGTGACCGGCGAGCACCAGGCCGCCGGTCAGCTGACCCGGAATGGCGACGACGTCGCCGAGGGTCTTGCTGATGGTGCCGACGATGGCCGCGGGGAGCCCCAGCAGGATGGCGAAGGGCGTGGCGAGCGTGAGGCGCTGGACGTGGTGGCGGGCCGCCACGTGACCGATCTCGTGCCCGATGGTGCCGGCGAGCTCGTCCTCGGTGTTGACCAGCGCCAGGAGGCCCCGGGAGACGTAGATGTAGCCCCCGGGCAGCGCGAAGGCGTTGGGCTCCGGTGCGTCGACCACGAGGAACTGGTACGGGACGTCCTGGCGTGGGGAGTGCTCGGCCAGCCGCCGGCCGATCTCCTGGACATACGCCTCGGGCTTGGCATCGGTCACCAGCCCCATCAACTCTTCGACCCTCTGCGCCTCCTCGGCACCGATCTCGCGCTCCTGCGCCGCCGATACCAGAACCACCTCATGACGCCCGCTCACGGGGTTTCGCGCGCAGCCCGCAACGAAGAGCGCGAAGCTGGTCAGGGCAGAGACGAGAAGGAGGATCGGTACCAGCCGACTGGAGCTCGTGCGGATCATCTCTCTCCTCAATTCCACAACGTCCCCGGATTATAGGATGGGCAGGGTGTAGTTGAGGATGACACGCACCTGCCAGGCGGTGTTCTCCGCGCCGTCGGTATCCAGCGCCGATCCGCGAAGGCGCAGCCAGAAGCCTCGCCAGCGACCTTCCTTGATCTGGTAGTCCACCGTGAGGTCGAGCTCCTGCTCGTTTGCGCCCTCCACGGACGTCAGGGGATCGAAGCCGCCGTCGCCGCGGGCGTACTGGACGAATCCGCTCCAGCCGGGAATGGCCTTCGGCGCGGCGGAGAGACCCACGGACCAGGCGCGCTCGCCGGCCCGATTGAAGTCGCTCTGCATCAGCGAGATGTAGCCGGCGTAGCTTCCGTAGGGGCTGCGGATTCGCTCGTCGTCGGCGGTCTTGGAGAGGGCCAGCCAGCCGGTGAACCCGCGGAAGCTGGTGGCGACACGCCCCGACGACACCCAGGTCCGGAAGGAGCCGATCAGCTCGTCGCCGACGCTCGCCTGGTGGGTGAACTGCCACTGGAAGCGCGTGGCCCAGTCGGCGTTCAGCTTCCAGAGGTAGTCCGCCGCCAGGTAGCCGGTGTTGAAGGTGTCCTTCACCCAGTAGTTGTATCCACCGACGGAGAGGTTCTTGAGGGGCTGAAACTGGACACCCGCCAGCAGCATGCCCTCGTCCGTTCCCGCCGCCCCGGCCTGCTCGGACATCGAGATGAAGTCTCGATCGTTGCGGGGGCGTATGTCCGTGAGGTAGCCCGCCACCCAGTCCACGCGGTGCAGCCAGGGGATACCCCTGGCGATGCCCTTTGCCGTGACACCCTGGAAGCTGTTGGGTGCCATGCGGCTGTCGTTGCGGTTTACGTAGGGGAGATCGAGCTCCTGCCGGAAGAGCGTGGCCTCGACGTCGCGCCAGCGCATCCGCAGAAATCCCTCGCCCAGCACCGCGAAGCCCCGCTCCTCCGCTTGGAGAAGGCCGGTCAGGCTTGCGGGATCGTCGGCGACGAGGGGGACCGAGGTGTAGAGCCCGGCGCCGATCTGGAGGTGCTCCCTCCACCAGCCCGAGCGGAAGGCGAGCTTGCCGCCTGCCGTCCAGGCGTAGGCATCACGGCCGTCGGACAACCGCAGCGGGAAGTAGAAGCTGCGGAAGTTCAGGGTCAGCTCGGTATCCGCGACGAAGTTCGGAAAGAGCTGAAGGCGCCGCTTCAGCCGCGGGAAGAGCGTCTGCATCCGTTCCCGCTCCTCGATGGCTCGCGTGAGCGGGCTGTCCAGGTGCTCGACCGACTCGCCGGCTGGGCGATCCTCGAAGCTGGATTCGGCGGCCGGAAGGGATTGCGGCCAGAACGCGATGGCGAGAAGGATCACCAGCCGGGCGGCCAGCGCGATATCCCGGGAGCCGATCCGCCACCTCGCCGCTCCCGAGGCGACCTCCGTCATGCTACGGCGTCTCGGGCGCGTCCGAACCCTCCTCGAGCGCCTCCCCGCGTCCCAGCAACACCACCTCGACGCGCCGGTTCTGTGCGCGCCCGGATGCGATCGCGTTCGAGGCCACCGGGTAGACGGGTCCGTAGCCCACGGCCAGGATCCGCTCGCCGGAGACCCCCTTCCCCTCGAGGTGTTGCTTCACCGCCTCCGCGCGGCGGCGGGAGAGATCGAAGTTGTACTCGAGGATGCCGGTTCCATCGGTGTGGCCCTCGATCAGGACCGAGCGCTCTGGGTGGGTGCGCAGGAACTCCGCGAGGGTGGCGAGGTTGGCGTCCGCCGCCGGCTTGGGGTCCGCCCGGTCGAAGTCGAAGAGCACGTCGCCGAGCGTCACCACGCCCCGCTCGCGTCGGCTCCGCGTCCAGCTTCTCGAGCAGCCTCTCCAGGTCTCCGTCTCGATCCTCCGAGAGGTGCACACGGTGGCCTTCGCTCACGAGCGATGCCGTCGAACGCTGCTCCGATTGACGGAGGAGCAGCGCGCTCTGTCCCGGCAGGGCCGCGATCTCCTCCTCGAGGGCCCGGCGCTCGCTGGCGACGCGCGCGATCTCGACCTTGCGCGAAGCCAGGTAGGCCTGGTGAACGGCTTCGTCGTAGTTACCCTCCTCGCGCCAGGTCGCCTCTGCCCGGTCGAGCGCCTGCTCGGCCTCGTAGATCTCCACGCCGGCGCGCTGCTGCACCCCGGCGTCAGCGGCCGCCCGCTCGTAGGAGGCCCGCACCTTCGCGAGCTCCGCCGGCTCCTGAACGCAGGCCGTCGCCAGCCCGGCCAGGGCGAAGCCCGCCGCGGCGAGCCCGCGCCCGGCTCGGCGACAGCCGCCAGCCTGGATTCGGCACCGGCTCAAGGGCTCCCCCTCCCGGCTTCGTCACCGGCGGCCTCGATGCTCCGCCGCAGCTCCGCAAGCGAGACGCGAAGCTGCTCGGCCTGGGCCGTCTCGACGGCAAGCTCGGCGTCTACCTGGGCCTTCTCCGCCAGGCGGCGGGCCTCGATCCAGTTGGAGGAGGACTGCGCCATCTCCCGTGCGCTTCGCAGCTCCGTCAGCGCCTCTCCCAGCTCGGACGCCGCATAGCGGCGCGCCTGGGCCTCCTCTGCCAGCTGCACCGCACTCTCCGCATCGGCGATGGCGGGCTGCGGCGACGGGCCGGCGCAGCCGAGACTCACCGCCAGCGCCGCGCCGAGTGCACCCAGCAGCGCGGTCCGAATCACCATGCCCCCCCTTCTGGACTGCTCCCAGTCACAGTAGGGCATCTTTTCGTGGCTGCCAGCGGGCCAGAATCTCCCTGCGCAGGTTTCCTTTTCGGAGCGGGGTATCCTCGGTGGATCGCGTCGCACCCGAGCGCAAGCTCCGCTGCCGGCCGCCGAGGCTCGGGGCGGGTGGCGGCGGCATCAACGTCTCGGGGGCCATCCGCAAGCTCGGCGGAACCTCGCTCGCCGTCTACGCGCGAGCGGCGCGTAGACGGCGAGGCGGGTGCGACGATGATCGTCGATTCCTCGGGCGATCCCCTCCGCGAGGCGGCCGGCACTGCGGCGGTAATGACGGAAGGTTCGGAGATCTGTCGCCGCGAGGACGCGGAGAGGCTCTGCGCGTTCATGAACGAATCCCAGCCGGAGTGAGACCGCGAGCTCGGCGACCGCCTTCACAGCCCTTTGTCAACGATGATAGGATGGGCGCCTGGGTGAAACGTGTTCGGGAGGAGAGATCATGAAGATCCGACACTGGGCGCTGGCGGCGGTCGCGGCTCTCGCAACACCCGTGCTGGCACACGCGCAGGCTGCTGACGCCGGTGTCACCGACCTGACCAAGGCTCCCCCGGGTGCGATCGTGGCCTCGGACATCGTGGAAGCCCTGGCGGTGCCTCGGGGCACCCGCATCAACCCGGCCGCACCACCCCAGGTCCGACTGCCGATCTACTTCGAGTTCGACTCGGACAGGCCGACTCCCGAGGCGCGAGCGTTGCTCGAGCAGGTTGGCGCCGCGCTGCAATCGTCGGATCTCGAGTCGTTCCACTTCCTCGTCGAAGGGCACACCGATGACCTCGGGACCGAGGACTACAACGAGCGCCTCTCGATCGCCCGCGCCAAGGCCGTGGCCGCCTATCTCGAGTCCAAGGGTGTTCCCCAAGCGCGTCTGCGCCCGACCGGCAAGGGCGAGAGCTCGCCCGTCGCTCCCAACCACGACGAGGAGGGACGGCGGCGCAACCGTCGCGTGGACTTCGTGAACCTCGGACAGAATCCCTAGCCCGAATGATTCATGAGCGCTCATGAATCATCCGGGCTAGCAGCGGTGCGCACCTGGCTTCTCGCCGTGTCCTGCGTGGCGCTGCTGATCGTGCCTTGCCGCGCCGGGGCGAGTTCGCCGAGCGCGATCGAGGCGGCGAAGAGCGCTGCGGCGAGCTGCAAGGGCGGAAATGCCGCCGAGGCCGTTGCCGCGCTCTCCGAGCTGGTTGCAGTTCTCGAGGCCGAGCTCGGCGCCACTCACTCGGCGACGCAGCTCGCCGAGATGACACTGGCCAACCTGGAAGGGCGTCGCTTCGAGCCACGCCCGTCGGGAGGCAAGAAGCCGGAACCCCTATCCCCCGCTCTGAGCCGGGCGCTCAAGGGTCTGCGAGCCTGCGCCACCCTCAGTCGCCAAACCGCGCAGGACTCGAGGGCGGCGCCCAGCTTCGCAGAAAGCCTCGAGGAGGCGGGCGAGCTCTACAGGAAGGGTCGCTATCGGGAGGCGCTCGAGCCCGCGGAGCGAGCACTGCAGGTGGCTCGCGGCGGGCTCGAGATCATGCAGGCGAACGAGACTCTCGCCGGAATTCGCCTGCTGCTCGGCGACCGCGAGGGGGCCCTGCGCGCCGCCCAGGACGCGGAGGGCGCTGCACTGCTGGTGGGCGGAGTCAAAGTTCGGATCAAGCTCGCCAGGCTGGTGGCGCAGACCGGAGACCTGGCTCGGGCCGCCGCGCTGCTCGATGATCTCGAGCCGCTCGCCGAAGACGATCCGGGCGCGCGCGCCGAGCTCTACGAGGCGCGTGGCGACCTAGCGTTGCTGCTCGGCTCGCCCTCCGTCGCGGTCCTGGAGCTGGAGCGCGCGCGCGCGATGCACGTCGAGATCTACGGCGGCGAGAGCGCATCCACCGCTGCGGTGGTTCAGCTGCTGGGCGACGCGCACCGCCTCGCCCGCGACTTCCCCGCCGCCTCGAAGGCCTATCGCGAGGCGCTGCGCGTGCGAAGGAAGAAGCTGGGGACCGCCCATCCCGATACCGCGCGCACTCAGAACGCAATCGGAGTCCTCGACGCGGACTTCGAGGATTGGGCGGCGGCCGACGCGGCCTTCGACTCCGCTCTCGAGACTCTCGACCAGACCCTCGGCTCGCAGCATCCGGAGACGCTGAAGGTCCGTCTGAACCGCGTCCGTGCCGCTTGGGGGAGGACCCAGAGCGATGCCAACGCCACCCAGTATGCCGCCGTGGTCGAGGCGCTCGGCAAAGCACTCGGCGAGGACCATCCCGAGACCGCCGCGGCGCTGCGAAACCTGGCGCGGGTCGAAGCCGAACGCGGCCGCGTGACGCATGCCCAGGCACTCCTGGAGCGCGCACTCGCCGCGGAGCGGCGAAGCCTCGGCGAGAACCACCCCGAAACCACCTTCACCCGGCTGGAGCGCGGACGGCTGCTGGCCCGCATCGGGAAGCTCGATGCGGCGGCCAAGGAGGTGGGTGAGGCCACGGCATCTCTCGCCAGTGTGCTCGGCAGCGAGCATCCGCTGGTGGCTCGCTACCGGACGGAGCTGGCGCGAATCGCCATCGGCCGCGGCGACACGAAGAGGGCGCGCGCGGAGGGGCTCGAGGCGGCCCGGGTCGTCGCCCTCCACGTCAAGCGCTCCTTCGGCGCGATGACCGGCCGACAGCGCACGCTTCTGGCGAGGCAGAGCCTGGAGGTGGTGGGCGCGCTGCTCTCCGCGCCGGGAGGCGCGGCGCGGGAGACCTACCAGGCGCTGCTTCCGCATCGCGACTCGGTGCTGCGCAGCATCGCCGCCGGCCAGGCCGTCGCGCGGGAGCGCGATCCCGAGGCGCGGGCGATTCTGGCGGAGCTGATCCGAAAGCGCGAGCGCTACGTGGCCAGCGTGCTGGGAGAGACTCCCGAGATGGCGAAGCGGGCCGCGAAGCTCGCTGCCGAGATCGACGAGCTCGAGGCGGCGGCGGCAGCGGCAGGTGCCCGCGTTTCCGAGCGGGCCGCCGCAGAGGTTCTGGAGGTCGCCTGCGAGCGCCTTCCCGACGACGCTGCGCTAGTGGAGTTCGTGGCTTACGACCGAACCGCGCGCGGTGCCGTTGCCGCGGCGATCCCTTCTCTCCGCGCGTGGCTGACGCGCGGCCCGGGCTGCCGGGTGACTGCCGTCGAGCTCGGAAAGGCGGGGCCGATCGAGGCCGCCGCGGAGCGTTTCGACCAGGCGATGCGCGAGGGTCGGCTCGACGAGCCCGCGGCGCGAATCGAGCTCGGCCGGCGCCTGTTGGCACCCCTCGTCGAGGAGCTCCGCGGAGCCACGCGCTGGTTCGTGGTGCCGGATGGACGGCTCTGGGGCGTGCCGCTCGGCGCCCTTCCCGATCCCGAAAACGAGACCCACTATCTGCTGGAGCGAGTCACCGTCGGCTACCTGACCTCGGTCTACGAGCTCGCCGAGGCACCCACCGAGGTCGGCGGGAGCGATCTCTCCAAGGCGCTGCTCTTCGGCGCGCCCGACTTCGGCAAGGGAGCGAAGAGCGGACCGGTGATCCTCACCAACACCGGCCCCTGCGCTCTGCCTCCCTTCGAGCCGCTTCCCGCCACTGTCACCGAGATCCGGGAGATCGAGCCGCTACTGGATGACTCGCGGATCGTCACCGGCTCCAGGGCCACCAGGGGCCGCTTTCAGAGGGAGCTCTCCCGCCGGCCGCTGCTGATCCACCTGGCCACTCACGGCTACTTCGCCGACCAGGGCGGCTGTGGATCCTCGTCCCCCCCGAGTGCCGCCTGGCGTGACGCCAGCGATTCCGTCGAGATCAATCCGCTCCTGCTCTCGGGGATCGTGTTTGCGGGGGCCAACGGCGCCGGGCGGATCGGGAGCGGTGCGGCGAGCGGGATCCTGACCGCGTACGAGGTGGCGGGCCTGGATCTGCGACAGGCGCGCCTCGTCGTCCTCTCGGCCTGCGACACCGGCGCCGGCTCGAGAGAGCGCGGTCAGGAGGTCCAGGGATTGCGCTGGGGTTTCCGCGCCGCGGGCGCCCAGGCGCTCGTCACCAGTCTCTGGCGCAGCAACGACGTCGCCACGCGCAAGTTGATGGCGGACTTCTACCGGGCGCTCGGCGCCGGCGGCGTCCCGAGCGACGGCTTCCGGGGTGCGGAGGCGCTGCGCCGCGCGCAGCTGGAACGCGTCGGCGACGAGCAGCGCCTGAAGCTCCGCAAACCGCTGGTGTGGGCGAACTTCGTCTTCTCCGGCGTCTTCTGAGTGGCTTGCCTACGGCTGCGGCAAGGGGGTGTCTTGGTTCCACTGACGGCCTGGCCGCCGCGGCTTGCCCGCGGGCTCGGGCTTCGATCGGCTCACCCGCTCCGGCTCGGGGAAGACGATGTCGCCGGTGCAGATGGCGCTAAGGCCGCAGGGGTCGCTGGGGATCGGGTCGAGCGGTTCGTCCGCGCCCCCGGGAGGCTCGATCGGCTGCTCGCGCGAAGCGGCCACCGGTGGGAGGCCTGCATAGGGGATGTCCGCGCTGGTGATCGCGTCGGTCAGCCACTGCAATCGCTCGAGGCGGGCGATCTCGACCGAGGCGCCGCGGAAGAAGCGGTCGTCGAGGCAGTCCGGCCTCTCGGCGAGGTCCCGCAGCCGGAGAGGCTTCACCTCGCCGGCGCGCCCATCGGCGGAGACGCGGACCTGCTCGCCGGCGTTCAGCAGGATGGCGCGGCCGCCCGCCGGGTCGCGGGTCTCGATCCGGGCCTTCCCCTCTTCCAGGGCGAAGGTGGCATCGCCCGTCGCGGGTTCCACCGTCACTGAGAGGATGGTGCCCAGGATCGCCGCGATCGCCACCGGTGTGTGGATCTCGAGCGGCTCGTCGGCCTGGCGGGGGCCTGCCAGGGTTCGGGTGGATCCCTCCGCGACATCCACGATGGTGGCGTTGCGTTCCTGATCGTGGCGCAGGCGAACGGCGGCCTGTCCGCAGAACTGGATCAAGGCGCGCTTCTCGACCAGCACCGAGCAGCTCGCTTCGGGGCCCGTCACGATGCTCTGGTCCTCGGAGACCCGGTCGCTGATCTCCGCGCGGGCTTCCCCGACCGACGCGTCACCCTTCACCGCGGTGACGGTTCCCAGGGATTCGGCGCCTGCGGGGCCGCTCGCAGCGAGAGCTCCCGCCACCACCAGCGAGGTGACGGCGAGGGAGATTCGTCTTCCCATCTTCGAAGGAATCAGCTGCTTCATGGTCTTTCTCCCTTTCCCACCCCAGGTCAGAATCGATAGGTGAGATAGCTGCCTGTGATGACGCGGGTGTAGTCGAAGGCTTCGACGTTCGAGCTGTGGTCCGCCACCCAGGCCAGCAGCGAGATCTCGAGGTGCTGGGTAATTGGCCGCACCAGCTCCACTTCGACCTGGTTGACCCGGTCGGCGCGTCGGGTGCCGGTGTCGCTGCCACTGGCGAAGAGGCTGTCATTCCGAAATTGGCGGCGGATGAATCGGTAGGAGGCCGTGAGGCCTACCTTCCAGGGGAGTCTCATCCCAAAGCCGGCGGAGAGCTCGTAGCCGTTGTAGCGAAACTCGGTTCCCTGAGGGTCGTAGTCGTCGTAGAGAGCGCCCATCCGCACGAACTGCACGGGACCGTCGGGGAAGATGAACTGGTTGATCCCGACGGTGTTCTGCCGCCCGTCCCGGTCCAGCTCGGGAGCCAGGTTGGTGATGAAGTAATCGATGTCCTGGTACTGATAGAAGAGCTCCGAGAGGCCCCAGCGGCCTTGGCTCACGGTGACGGAAGGCGTCAGCCGGTGAACCCGCTGGTAGCTGCTGGTGAGGTCGAGATTGGTGTGGGCGAAGTCGTAGCGGAAGTTGAAGCGGGCCGGCTTCACCTTCACCGAACCGGATGCCCACCCGATGTTGGTCCAGAGGTCGACCTGGGTCTGGTCGTTGTGAAAGCTCGCGTAGCCGTCGTATCCCGCGCTCAAGCCGAAGCGCTCCGAGTCGTACAGGTGGTAGCCCGCGCTGAGGCGCAGCAGGCCGCGAAAGTCATCCTCCCTGCTCACCGGGAGGCCCGTTCCCACCAGGGTCGGATTGCTGTCGTACTCGATTCCGGTGGTGAGGGCGATCCACCAGGGTTTGCCGGGCGCCTCGGGTCGTAGCTGCTCGCGCAGCTCCCCCGCCGAGCGGCCCAGGGGGTGCGCCGGAGACTGCTTTGCCACCACCCCGAGAGCGCCCGCCGCAGCTGCGAAGTCGCCCTGGTAGGCGAGAGTGAGCCCCTTGTAGTAGCTGGCTTCCCGCCTCAGGTCCGGGTCGAGCTCGGTGGCCCTCTCCAAGTGGGGAACGGCGGCCGCGTAGTCTCGCAGCCGGTACTCGGCAATCCCCGCGAAGAGGTGGGCGCGGGCGCGGTCGGGATCGCGCTCCAAGACGTCCTCGAAGGCCTCCAGTGCCTCCTGGTTTCTTCCCACCTCGAGCAGCGTTGCTCCGAGGTCGAAGCGCAGGTCCGCGTCTTCCGGGGCAAGGGCAAGCGCGCGCCGGAACAGCGCGATCGCCTCGTCGTGCTTCCCCTCGGCGTCGGCGATCATGCCCAGGTAGTGGATCGCCTCCACGTCCGCGGGATCCTCGGTGAGCACGATCTGAAACTGCTCCCGGGCCTCCTCGCGCTGGTCCTCCGCGAACGCAACCACTCCGCGATGAAAGGCCAGCTCCGCTTCGACGGAGGCGGCCAGCGCTGGTACCACTGGGAAAAACGCTGCAATAACAGTCAGTAAACACACCATATTGCGGATTCGCGTAAGCTTGCCACCAGCCCATCGCGCACCCCTGGCGGATCCCATTGCGCTTCCCTTCGTAGCCTGAGTCTGCGACACAGATCGAGGTGCCAATTAGATCATCTCCCGCGGGGAAGAGTCAACGCTCTCCGAATCGCGCGGTCGGGGGCGCTCCCGTATATCCGTAGTGCTCCCCTTCTCGAGATCGGTGTCGCTTATAGGGGGCCCCACCGCGCCGTTTTTCAATCACCCGGCGATTCTAGGATGCGAAGGGGCGTTTCCGCTGTGGACCAGATCTCACCTTTCAGCAATTCGGCGAGCTCAACCAGGCGCTCGCGATCCTCTCGGGTCGCCGTCCAGGCCAGAGATTCCCTCTTTTGCGCAGTGGTGAAGAAGGCGACCTCACTGGGAAAATCGGGCTCGCCCTGGAACAGCAGCAGCTTCAGCGTGTCCTCACCAGCGCCGCCCAGCGCGTCGAGGGTATAGGGTGGATTTGCCCCCGGGGAAGGCAGGGCCAAGGGCCTTCCCGGCGCAAGCCGCTCGTGAGGATCGTGGTTGTTGGGGTAGAGCAGCGCGATCTCGTCCTGGCTCCCGTCGATCGAGAAGAGCAGTGGCTGGCAGTCGCAGTCCGCCTCGAAGGTCACGTTGTAGGTCGCTCCGCTGGGGACCGGATCCGGCGTCGTCCAGACGCGTGCCTCGGTATCGGAGACGGGCTCCAGCTCGAGCAGCTGTGCGCGGACCCTGTCGAAGAGGTCGGAGGGCGAGGTCTCGCCTGCTTCCAGCGAATCGGAGGACTCGGAGCCGGTGTTGGAGCCCGTGATCCGATCGGGCAGCCGGGAGATCGTGGAGGGGAGGTCGAGGACCAGGAGAAGCAGGGCCGCCACTGCGACGGCCGCCAGCGCCGCCAGCAGGTGGCGCCGCCGCGGGAGGCCGACTGCGGGTTTCTCCTCTTGCGGGGGGTCGGCTTCGAAGAGCCCTTCGGCGGACGCCGGCCGGTCGGCTGGATCCGGGGCCAGCAGGGGCGCGATCTCGGCGCGCAGCCGCGGCGGGATCGTGGATGGGATCGAGGGCCTTTGCTGGCGCGCCTGGACCGCCTCGGCCACCGTCGCTCCCATCGGCAGCGGGGCTCCAGTGGCTGCCGCGGCCAGGACCAGTCCCAGGCTGTAGAGATCCGAGCGCGCGCTCACGCGACCGTCGAACATTCCGAACTGCTCGGGAGACGCGTAGGGGATCTTTCCCTTGAATCCGCTCACGACGGTGCGATCGCCGGTCTCGAGGATCTTGGCGATGCCGAAGTCGATCAGCTTGGCCTGGTCCGGCCTGCCCTCGGCGATCAGGATGTTGTCGGGAGAGAGGTCGCGGTGCACGACGCCGCAGCGGTGCGCCGCGGCGAGGCCGGAGGCGATTCGCGCGCCCAGTGCCCGCACCGCGTTCTCCGAGAGTGGCCCCTCCCGGAGCCACTCGGAGAGACTGCGGCCCTCGACCATCTCCATCACCAGGTAGACCCGGCCGTCCTCCCCGGTCAGGAGATCGTGACAGCGAACCACCGCGTCGTGGTGCACTTCGAGCATCGCCCGCGCTTCGAGGTAGAAGAACTCGAGGGCCTCGGGCCGGCTGGCAAAGGCCGGGTGAATGATCTTGATGGCGCGCAGGCTGCCGAGCTGTTGGTGGCGCGCCCGGTAGACGTCGCCCATGCCGCCGGAGCCCAGCTGGTCGAGCACCTCGTAGACCCCGAACAGCACCGTTCCGGGCGGGATGGGGCCGGGGTGCGACGGCGCTTGTCCCGGGCTCGAGGGCGGGACGCGGGTCTCGTCAATCACGCGTCGGCTCCGGCCCGGCGTCTCCAGGCGGGTCGTTCTCGCGGCGTCGCCTTCGCCACTCGCGCAGGCGTTCGGCGATTGTCGCCTCGGCCCCTCGTTCACTGGGCTCGTAGAAGCGGACGTTCCCGAGCGCCTCGGGCAGGTTTCGGGCCTCGACGAAGGTTTCGGGCTCGTCGTGGGGATAGCGGTAGCCCCGGCTGTATCCCTGCTCCTTCATCAGCGGGGTCGGAGCGTTGCGCAGGTGCATGGGGACCGGGGCCGAGCCGAACTTCTCCACGGCTTCGGTCGCGCGGCCGAGCGCGATGTAGGACGCGTTGCTCTTCGGCGCGCAGGCGAGGAAGCTGATGGCGTGCGCCAGCGGGATCCGTCCCTCGGGCAGACCGATCCGCTCCACCGCCAGATAACAGGAGGTGGCCAGACCCAGTGCGGCGGGCTCCGCGTTCCCCACGTCCTCCGAGGCGAAGACCACCAGGCGCCTGGCGATGAAGAGCGGATCCTCTCCGGCGGCCAGCATCCGCGCCAGATAGTAGAGCGCCGCATCGGGATCGCTGGCGCGCAGGCTCTTGATCAGTGCGGAGATGACGTTGTAGTGCTCCTCCCGGTCGCGGTCGTGGAGCAGAACCTTCTGACCGACCGCCTCCGCCACTGTCTCCGGGTCGAGGGGTTCGCGGGCCGCCTTGCCGAGCTGGTGAAAGGCAACGGCGGTCTGGAGCATGCCGAGCGCGCGCCTGGCATCTCCGTCGGCGGCGTGGGCGATGGCGGCAAAGGAGTCTTCGGAGACGCTCACACCGGAGCCTCCGAGCCCGCGGTCGTTGTCGGCCATGGCGCGCCGCAACAGCATCGTCAGGTCTTCCACGTCGAGTGGCCGGAGGGTGAAGACCCGGCAACGGGAGAGCAGGGGCGCGATCACCTCAAAGGAGGGGTTCTCCGTGGTGGCACCGATCAGTGTCACTGTGCCCGCCTCGACGTGGGGGAGCAGCGCATCCTGCTGGGCTCGATTGAAGCGGTGGATCTCGTCCAGGAAGAACACCGTGCGCTGCCCGACGCGGAGGGCGCCGCGCGCCTCCTCGACCACGCCGCGCACCTCCTTCACGCCCACCGCGACGGCCGAGAGGCCCACGAATCGGCTGTCGGGCTGGGCGGCCAGCAGGCGCGCCAGGGTGGTCTTGCCCGTCCCGGGCGGGCCCCAGAAGATCAGCGAGGGCAGCTCGCCCGCCTCGATCAGGGCGCGAAGCGGCGCCCCGGGAGCCACCAGATGGCCCTGGCCGATCACCTCGTCCAGGGAGCGCGGGCGCACCCGGTCCGCGAGGGGAGCGCCCGGCGCAGCGGTACCCGGTCTCTGCTCCCCCGGGAAGAGGTCGAGAGACTCCCCCGGCGACATGGCCGGATTCTACCTTTGTTGAGAATTGCTGGCTGTGTTAGTCAACGGGGATGGCCACACCGATCCGATCCGTCGGACTCTGTCTCAAGCCGGATTCGGCGGCGGCGGGCGAGGCGGCCACGGCCCTCGAGAAATGGCTGGTCGCCCGCGGCGTGCGCGTCGAGCCGGACGCGGAGGCGGCCCGCTGGCTCGACAGCCCCGGACACGAGCGTTCGGAGCTCGGCCGCCGCGTCGACCTGATGGTGGTGCTGGGAGGTGACGGCACCTTGCTGGCGGTGGCCCGCGACATGGAAGACAGCGCGGTTCCGATTCTCGGTGTGAACCTCGGCCAGCTGGGCTTCCTGGCGGAGGTGGCGCCCGAGGAGCAGCACGAAATGCTGGAGAGGGTGCTCGCGGGCGACTACGAGACGGTCGAGCGGATGCGGCTCGAGGTCTACGTGGAGCGGGATGGCCGCGAGCTCGGGCGCTACCTGGCGCTGAACGACGCGGTGATCACCCGGAGCGAGCTCTCGCGCATGATCGATCTGGAGATGCTCGCCGATGGGGTGCCGGTGACCACCTATCACGGCGACGGACTCATTGTCTCCACGCCGACGGGATCCACGGCCTACACCCTCTCCGCAGGGGGTCCGATTCTGATGCCGGGCTCGCGGGTTTTCGTCCTCACGCCCATCTGTCCGCACACGCTCACCCAGCGGCCGATCGTGCTTCCCGAGGCGTCCCGGTTGGAGATCCTCGTGTTTCCTCGGGACGGTCACGCCCAGCTCACTGTCGACGGCCAGACGGGCCTCACCCTGGCGGCAGGAGATCGTGTCGTCGTCGCGGCATCGGAACGTCCCGTCCACTTCGTGGTCGATCGGTACCGCTCGCGCTTCGACGTCCTGCGCACCAAGCTCGGTTGGGGAGCCGGATGATCGAGCTGCTCCGGATCGAGCAGCTGGCGCTGGTGGACCGGATCGAGCTCGAGTTCGGCCCCGGATTGAACGTGGTGACCGGCGAGACCGGCGCCGGCAAGTCCGTCGTCCTAGGTGCGCTGGGAATGCTGGCCGGGGCGCGCGCCTCGGCAGCTGCGATCCGGGAGGGCGCCGATCAGGCGGTGGTGGAGGCGGTGTTTCGGACCGATCGGCTCCCCGAGCTCGAGGCGGAGCTCGCCGATCGCGGTCTCCCGGTCGACGATCACGAGCTGGTGGTGCGGCGCACCCTCAAGAAGAGTGGAAGGAGTCGCGCCCAGGTGGGCGGATGTCTCGTACCCATCGCGACCCTCGCGGAGCTCTTCGCCGGCCGGATCGAGATCAGCAGTCAGCACCAGTCGCAGGGCCTGCTCCGGCCCGAGATTCAAGGCCGTGTCCTGGACGAGTTCGGGGGGCTCGGGGAGCGCTGCGCGGGGGTCCGGGCGGGAGTCTCGGCGCTTCGCGCCCGCGCCGAGGAGATCGCCCGTCTCCGGGACGCCGCCGAGGAGCGGGCCCGTAGGGAGGATTTTCTGGCCTTCCAGGTCGGCGAGATCGACGACGCGCGGCTCGATGTCGACGAGGTGGAGCGCATCTCCGCCGAGCACGGGCGCCTGGTCCACGCTGAGCGGCTCCGCTCCGAGACCGATGGCGCGGCCGCCCGGCTCGCCGGGGATCCCGCCCGGTTCGAGGCGACGAGCGCCACGGATCTGGTCGGTGAGGTCGCCCGTGTCATCGAGGGGCTGGCGCAGCTCGACCCGATACTGGGCCCCCTGGCGGAGCGGCTGTGGGTGGCGCAGACCGACCTCGGCGATGCGGCTGCGGAGCTGGAGCGCTACGCCGCCGCTGTGGAGGCGGATCCGGCCCGACTGACCCGGCTCGAAGAGCGGATCGCACAGATCGAGCGGCTGCGCCGAAAGTACGGCGCGACCACCGACGAGATCCTCAGCTACCGCGAGCGGGCAGCCCAGGAGCTGGCGGCTCTCGGCGGTCGCGACGATCGGCTCTGCAAGCTCGAGAGCGAGCGGGAGGCGGAGTTCGCGCGGGTGGAGCGAGACGCCACGGCGCTCGGAAAGGGCCGCCGGCGTGCCGGGAAGAAGCTGGCTTCTGCGGTGGAGGCGGCTCTTGCCGAGCTCGCCATGCCCACGGCCCGTTTTGAGGTGGCTCTGCAGCCGGTCGAGGCCGCCCCCGGGATTCCCTGTGGACTCAACGGAGCCGAGGCTCCGGAGTTCCTCTTCTCGGCGAATGCCGGCGAATCGCCGCGTTCGCTTCGGCGGGTCGCTTCCGGGGGAGAGCTCTCGAGGGTCTTCCTGGCGCTCAAGAACGTGCTGCGTCGGGCGGACGCGGGAATGGTGCTGATCTTCGACGAGGTCGATTCGGCGATTGGAGGGCAGGTGGCCGATCGCGTGGGTGCGGCTCTCGAGGAGCTCAGCGGCGACCACCAGGTTCTCTGCATCACCCACCTGCCGCAGATCGCAGCCCGCGGCCAGCACCACTTCCGGGTGGCCAAGTTCGAGTCGAAGGGCCGCACCATGATCGCCGTCGATCCCCTGGACCCGAAGCGGCGAGTCGAGGAGGTCGCCCGCATGGCCGGGGGAGAGGTCATCAGCGAGGCCACCCGCCGTCACGCCCGGTCTCTGCTCTCGGCCGGTAAGGGCCGCGAGCCGAGCCCCGGCTGAGCGACGCCCACCGCACGGAGGGGGCCGGGATCACCCCGAGAGGCGGTCGATCGGCCGCTTGCTGCGGGTGGATGGACCCGTCAAGTCCGCGTCTTCCTGCACCGATGAGATTCAGACGGGCCGACCCCCAGAAAGCGGAGCGTGATGGACGTCACGGTCGGCTCCCGGGTGGGGTGACGAATGACTGAGGGCGGGGTGGCACAGCAGGAGCGCCGAAGCTGCGGTCCGGTGCCGCCCGGAACCAGCATCTGCGTGCTGCAGGGATTCTACGAGGGACTCGAGGTGCCCGTGGACCGGGACTGGATGGTGATCGGAAGGGGACGCGGGGCGGACGTGGTTCTGGCCGAGCGCACCATCTCGAGAGCCCACGCCGCGATTGGCTTCGATGAGGACACCTTTTTCGTTCAGGATCTGGGCAGCACCAACGGAACCCTGGTCAATGGCACCCGAGAGGAGAAGCGCGCTCTCACGGACGGGGACGAGATCCAGATGGGGAAGCTGATCCTCCGGATCAAGCTTCCGGGCTGAGGGTCGCGCGCCTGCGCAGAGGTCCGGCCCCGCCAGGCGACACAGTGGGGCTAGGGAGCGGGACGGGAAATGAATCGGGCCCAGGTCATCGTGGTAACCGACGAAGCCAGCGCGCTTCGCCGCTACCAGGTTCCTCGGTGGCTGGTCGAGTACGGTCCCTGGGCAGCCGTGGTCCTTGCGGTCCTGGTGGTCGCCGGAAGCATCGACTACGTGCGCCTGCGTTGGAACGCCGTGGATGTGGACCGGCTCCGCCAGCAGACTGCCCAGCACCGCGGCGAGCTCGATACTCTGGCCGGTGGGCTCGCCTCCCTCGAGGATGAGTTCGCTCGGCTCTGGGAATTCGAGCGCAAGGTCCGGGTGATCGCGGATCTTCCCGGCGCCATGGTGGAGGCCGAGGTTCCCGATGGCGCCGCCGCCGGGCAGGGCGGCGGGCTCGAGGAGCCCACCTCCTCCATGCCCGCCAGCGGGGCCGAGACCTCGACCGGGGAGGAGATCGCCACGCCGGGAGGGCAGGGCGGCCCGGAAAGCCTCGAGCCCCCGCCTCCCCGGAGCGCTTCCTTGTACCTGGACAGCGGAGTCCTGGCGGGGACACGGGACGGGATCCGGCGCCTGGCGATTCGTACCACCGCCCAGGCGACGTCCTTCGAGGAGCTGGTCCAGGGTCTCGAGGGCAAGAAACACCGCTTGGCGTCCATGCCCTCGATCTGGCCCACGGAGGGCTGGGTGACCTCCGGCTACGGCTATCGCGTCTCGCCCTTCACGGGGCGCCGCAGCTTCCACTCGGGGCTCGACATCGCCTCGGACTTCGGCACGCCGATCGTGGCGCCGGCCCGGGGCAAGGTGGTTTTCGCCGGGCGCAAGGGTCCCCTCGGCAAGACGCTGGTGATCGAGCACGGCTTCGGCCTGCGGACCTCCTACGGTCACGCTGCCGAGATCCACGTCAACAAGGGTCAGACGATCGAGCGCGGAGAGCGCATTGCCTCGGTGGGAAGCACCGGCCGCAGCACCGGCCCCCATCTCCACTACGCGGTGGAAGTGAAGGGCAAATCGGTCAACCCGCACAACTACATCTTCGAGTAGATTTGCCCCCCAGGGTGCCCTCCCGTACATTCGGAATCGCCGTTCCGAGGCCTTCTTCGAAGGGGAGATCCGACTTCCCGCGATGCTGAATTTCGTCCGAAAGATCATCGGCACCAAGAACGACCGCGAGCTCAAGCGGCTGATTCCCCTTGTCGAGCGGATCAACCGGTTGGAGCCCGAGGCCGCCGCTCTCTCCGACGTGGCGCTCCGCGCCCGGACGGGGGAGTTCCGGCAGCGCCTGGAGAACGGGGAGCCCCTCGACGATTTGATCCCGGAGACCTTCGCCACGGTTCGCGAGGCCATGAAGCGGGCCATCGGCAAGCGCCACTTCGACGTGCAGCTGCTCGGGGGGATCGTGCTCCACGAGGGCAAGATCGCGGAGATGAAGACCGGCGAAGGGAAGACCTTCGTCGCGACCCTGCCCTCCTATCTGAACGCGCTCACCGGTCACGGTGTTCACGTCGTCACCGTGAACGACTACCTGGCCCGCTTCCACGCCGAGTGGATGGGAGAGATCCACCGCTTCCTGGGCCTCTCCGTCGGCGTGATCCTCCACGATCTCTCCGAGGCGGAACGCAAGGAGAGCTACGCCGCGGACGTCACCTACGGAACCAACAACGAGTTCGGCTTCGACTACCTGCGGGACAACATGAAGCCGAGCGTCGAGTCCTGCGTACAACGAGAGCTCAACTTCGCGATCGTCGACGAGGTCGACTCGATCTTGATCGACGAAGCCCGGACACCGCTGATCATCTCGGGGCCCTCCGAGGAGAACACCCGCCTCTACTCCGTCGCGAATCAGCTGATCCCCCGGCTCAAGGCCGGCGCCAAGGCCGATCCCAAGAAGGACATCGAGGAGACCGGGGACTATTGGGTCGACGAGGAACACCACAACGCGACGCTCACCGACGAGGGAATTCGCAAGGTCGAGGAGCTGCTGAGCATCGAGAACCTCTACGCCCCCGAGATGCTGCCCGTGCTTCACGCGGCGAACCAGGCCCTCAGCGCCCACACATTGAAGAAGCGGGACGTGGACTACGTGGTGCAGGCCGGAGAGACCGGGCGCAAGGAGGTGGTCATCGTCGACGAGTTCACCGGACGGCTGATGCCCGGCCGGCGCTGGTCGGACGGCCTGCACCAGGCGGTCGAGGCCAAGGAGGGGATCCAGGTCCAGAGCGAGAACCAGACCCTGGCCTCGGTCACCTTCCAGAACTACTTCCGGATGTACGAGAAGCTCGCCGGGATGACCGGGACGGCGGACACCGAGGCGCCCGAGTTCGCGAAGATCTACGACCTCGACGTGCTGGTCGTTCCGACCAACCGGCCGATGATCCGCCAGGATCTGCCCGACGTGGTGTACAAGACCGAGCGCGAGAAGTACGGCGCGGTGATCGACGAGATCTGCGAGCGGCACGAGGCAAGCCAGCCGATGCTGGTGGGTACCATCTCGATCGAGACTTCCGAGAAGCTCTCGCGACGGCTCGCCAAACGTGGCGTCAAGCACAACGTCCTCAACGCGAAGCAGCACGAACGCGAGGCCGAGATCGTCGCCCAGGCCGGCCGAAAGGGCGCCGTCACCATCTCCACCAACATGGCCGGCCGCGGGACCGACATCCTGCTGGGAGGAAACCCCGAGTTCCTCGCCCTGGCGAAGTGCGGGGGCGAGAGGGAGCACCCGGACTACCCGGTGCGTCTCGCCGAGTTCGAAGCCCAGTGCCGTGCGGAGGCCGCCGAGGTCGTTGCGGCGGGTGGGGTCCACATCATCGGCACCGAGCGGCACGAGAGCCGGCGCATCGACAACCAGCTGCGGGGTCGCTCCGGCCGCCAGGGAGACCCGGGCTCGAGCCAGTTCTTCCTCTCGCTTGAGGACAACCTGCTGCGGATCTTCGGCTCCGAGCGCATCACGCCGTGGATGGAGCGGCTCGGTCTGGAGGAAGGCGAGGCGATCGAGCACCGGATGATCACCCGGGCCATCGAGAACGCCCAGAAGAAGGTCGAGTCCCGCAACTTTGACATCCGCAAGCATCTCCTCGACTACGACAACGTGATGAACAAGCAGCGTCAGGCCTTCTACAGCAAGCGGCGGGAGGTGCTGGCGCGCGAGGAGATCCACGACGAGATCCTCGAGGTCGCCGAGGGCGAGGTGGTGCACCTGCTCGAGCGCTATTGGCCCGCCAAGGGGGACCCGGAGGAGGAAGACCTCGTGAATCTGGCCAAGGCCGTCGAGGCGCAGTTGGGCGTGTCCTTCGACCCCCGACAGGAGCCCTTCCTGGTGGGTGGCAAGCCGGCGCGGGATCGGGATGGCGTCGGCCGCGCGGTATTCGACCGGCTCCTCGAGGTGCTCGAAGAGAAGCGGCGCCGCTGCGACGCGATCGCCGAGGAGTACGCGACGTCGGGGTACCCCCGGTTCGCCGACTTCGAGCGCAGCATTGTCCTGCAGACTCTGGACCGGCAGTGGAAGGATCATCTCCACGCCATGGACGGCCTGCGCGAAGGCGTGAGCCTGCGCGGTTACGCCCAGCGCGATCCCAAGATCGAGTATCAGCGCGAGGGGTTCGGCCTGTTCGAGGAGATGAACCAGCGCGTCGACTCGCACGTGAGCGAGATTCTCTTCAAATTCGAGCTACCGGATCCCGTGCAGGAGCGCCGCGTGTCCGCCCCGCCGGCCGCGTCAGAGGGCGCCGCGGAGCAGCGGCCCGGCCTTCCCCGTCCGCCGGCGGGAAGCAAGAAGGCTGCGACGGTCGGCAAGGTGGGCCGCAATTCGCCCTGTCCCTGCGGTAGCGGCAAGAAATACAAGAAGTGCTGCGGCATAACGTGACGGTTCCGGGCTTCCGGGCGAGCGGGGTCTGCTGCGGGATCAAGGAGCGGGATCCGGATCTCGGGCTGATCGTGAGCGATGTGCCCGCCACGGCCGCCGGGGTCTTCACCCGCTCCACCGTGCCCGGGGCGCCGGTGGTGCTGACGAAGCAGCGTCTGCGCTCCGGCCGCAAGCGCGGCGTGATCGTGAACAGCGGCATCTCCAATGTCGCGATGGGGGCGCGGGGCCTGCGCACGGCCGAGGCGATGACCGAGATGGCGGCCCGCGCGCTCGGCTGCTCCCCCGACGAGATGCTGGTGGCCTCCACCGGGGTGATCGGCGAGCCCATCCCCCTGGCCAAGATCCGCGCCGGGGTCTTGCTGGCCCGGGAGGCGCTGGCTCCCGAAGGCCTGGGCGAAGCGGCCCGGGCGATCATGACCACCGACACCTTCCCGAAGCTCGCCTCCCGGCGTGTGCGGGTGGGCGGCCGCTTGGTGACCGTGGCTGGGATCGCCAAGGGCTCGGGAATGATCGAGCCGCGCATGGCCACCATGCTCGCCTTCCTGCTGACCGACGCCCCGGTGGCGGCCCCCTTCCTGCGCCGACTGCTGCGGACGACGGTGGAGGAGACCTTCAACCGGGTGAGCATCGATGGGGAGACGTCCACCAGTGACACGGTCCTGCTGCTGGCGAACGGGGTCGCTGGCGGGGCGCCGCTACGAGGCCCGCGGAGCCCGGGCGCCCGTGCCCTCGCCGACGCCTTGCTCGCTGTCTGCACCGATCTCTCCCGCGACCTCGCCCGGGATGGAGAGGGTGCGACCAAGCTGGTGACGGTCCTAGTCGAGGGCGCCCGCACGCGCAGCGAGGCGGAGCGCGCCGCCCGCCGCATCGGCAACTCGATGCTGGTGAAGACGGCCCTCTTCGGAGGCGATCCGAACTGGGGCCGGATCCTCCAGACGGTGGGAGCCGGGGAGGTTCGGATCAACCTGGAGCGTGCAGAGGTCCGGCTGGCTGGCGTCGCGGTCTTTCGGCGGGGGGGATCGGCCGGACCCCGCGCCCGGGCGCGGGCGGGGAAGAAGCTCGCCGAGCCGGAGATCGAGATCCGGGTGGATCTGGCGACCGGCCGGGGCTGCGCCAGCCTGTGGACCTGCGATCTCTCCTACGACTACGTGAGGATCAACGCCGAGTACACCAGCTAGCCCGCATTTCTCGCCAACCCGGTGAGAAATGCGGGCTGGACGCTCCCCGCTAGTGAAAGCCCCGGCGGTCTGCTAACCCTTTGTCAATTCACACGTTCCGGACCGCCTCTGCGGTCCCGGGTGTGCTTGGTGCGCCCGGGTGGGGAATCACGGCCGGAGCGGACGTCGAACCGCGAAGGAGCAATGCATGTCCGAAACGACGGGTGATCCGTCCGTCCTGACCCCTCCCGACGCCCCTGCGTCGGTGCCTCCTCCGACTCCCGATGCCACTGCCGCCGACGCCGCGGAACCCTTGGAGAGGCGGAGCCTCTCGATCCGATCGCTTCTGGAGACCGGCGCTCACTTCGGCCATCAGACGCGGCGCTGGGATCCGCAGATGAAGCCGTTCATCTTCGGAAACCGCAACGGCATCCACATCATCAACCTCGACGAGACGCTGGTGCGCTTCCAGGAGGCGCTCGAGTTCATCCGCGAGACGGTCGCGCAGGGCGGCAAGGTGCTCTTTGTCGCCACCAAGCGGCAGGCCCGAGGACCGATCGAGCGGGAGTCCCAGCGGGCGGAGCAGTACTACGTCAGCAATCGCTGGCTCGGCGGGATGCTCACCAACTTCCGCACCGTCAAGAAGTCGATCGAGCGCTTCAAGGAGCAGCTCGAGCTGCTCGAAGACGAGGAGAAGATCGCGGGGCTCTCGAAGAAGGAGCTCGCGCGGGTCAACCGGATCGTCACCAAGTACCGGAAGTCGCTGGAAGGGATCAAGGAGATGACGCGGCTTCCCGACGCGCTCTTCATCATCGATCTCAACAAGGAACACATCGCGGTGAATGAGGCCGGGCGTCTGGGGATTCCCATCATCGCCATCGTCGACAGCAACTGCAGTCCGAAGGGAATCGACTTCGTAATTCCCGCCAACGACGACGCGATCCGCGCAATCGATCTCTACTGCGGCCTGGTCGCAGATGCCTGTGTCGAGGGGGCAGTGCTCTTCGACGAGCGCATCCGGGCCGAGGTATCCGAGAAGGCGGCCGCCGCCCCTGTCGCCGAGACTGTACCCGGCACCGGCCGGCGGGTCGTGGACATCAAGGCGACGACTCCGGGTCGCCGCGCCGGATCCCGCACCGGGGGCACCCATTCGTCGCGCCCGCGCCGAGACCGGGGGGAAGGCGAGGGAAAGCCGGGGGCCAAGGCCGAGCAGGACGCCGTAGTGGCCGTGAGCCCCCGCAGCCGGCCGAGAGAGAGCGCTGCGCCGGTCGCGGAGCCCGAGGCAGTGGTGGAGTCGAGCGCTGCTCCGGTCGCGGAGCCCGAGGCAGCGGTGGAGCCGAGCGCTGCACCGGCCGCGGAGCCCGAGGCAGTGGTGGAGTCGAGCGCTGCGCCGGTCGCGGAGCCCGAGGCAGCGGTGGAGCCGAGCGCTGCACCGGCCGCGGAGCCCGAGGCAGCGGTGGAGCCGAGCGCTTCACCGGCCGAGGAGCCCGAGGCAGTGGTGGAGCCGAGCGCTGCGCCGGCCGAGGAGCCCGAGACGCCCAAGGATTGAGGAGAGGAGCGCGGAGGCGGTCCCAAGTCGAGTGGCAGAGGGAGGGGTGGCGAAGCGATCGAGCCGCGACGCCGTCATCCCCGAAAAGGAGTGTTTGAGGTGGCAGAGATCACCGCGAAGGCGGTCAAGGCGCTTCGGGATCGTACCGGCGCGGGGATGATGGAATGCAAGAAGGCGCTCGGCGAAGCCGACGGTGACGCCGACAAGGCGATCGAGGTGCTGCGGGAGCGCGGCCTGGCCAAGGCGGTCAAGCGTTCGGGTCGCGCGACCAGCGAGGGTACGGTGGCCATCTCACTCGGGGACCGAGTCGCCGGCATCGTCGAACTCGGCTGCGAGACCGACTTCGTGGCCAAGACTCCGGACTTCCAGGCGCTGGCCGCCTCCCTGGCGAAGAGCCTGGTCGAAGACGCCGGAATCGACGGCCGCGAAGTTCTTCTCGATGCCACCGTAGGAGGCGAGAAGGTCAGCGAGAAGATTTCCGCCGCCATCGGCAAAATGGGCGAGAACATCCTCCTCAACCGTTGTGAGCGGATCGCCGTGGAGGGCAGCGGAATGGTGGGCGGCTACGTCCACGCGGGAGGCAAGCTCGGCGTCGTGGTCGGGCTGGCGACGGAAGCCTCTGGCGAAGCGCTCGACGTTCTGGCCAAGGATCTCGCCATGCACGTGGCGGCGGCGGACCCGAGTCCGGTCGCGGTGGACCGGGATGGGGTTCCCCAGGAACTGATCGAGAGGGAGAAGAATCTCTTCCGCCGCCAGGCGGAGCAGGAGGGAAAGCCCGCCAAGGTGATCGACAAGATCGTCGAGGGGCGCGTCAAGAAGTACTACGGAGAGGTGTGTCTGCTCGAGCAGAGCTTCGTCAAGGATCCCGACAAGAGCCTGAAGCAGTTGCTGGAGGAGGTCGGTGGCCAGCTCGCGAGCCCGGTTGCGATCAGCTCCTTCGTGCGTTTCAAGCTGGGTGAGAGCGTGAGCGAATGAAATCCCCGTACCGGCGCGTGATCCTCAAGCTCTCCGGCGAGGTTCTCGCCGGGGAGGGCGGCTTCGGCATCAGTCCCAGTGTGATCCGGGCCCTCGCCGAGGAGATGCGCGAGGTGCACACGCTCGGGGCGGAGATCGGCATCGTGATCGGCGGCGGCAACATCATTCGGGGAATCGCCGCAGCGAACGAAGGGATGGACCGCGCCGCCGCCGACTACATGGGGATGCTGGCCAGTGTGATGAACGGAATGGCGCTTCAGGACGCGCTGGAACGGGTTGGACTGAGCACCCGGGTGCTGACGGCGATCGAGATCCGCGAGCTCGCGGAGCCGTACATCCGGCGAAGGGCAATCCGTCACCTCGAGAAGGGTCGGACGGTGATCTTCGCCGGAGGGACCGGGAACCCCTACTTTACCACAGACACGGCCGCTGCCCTTCGCGCAGCGGAGGTTCACGCCGACGCGGTCCTGAAGGCGACGAAGGTGGACGGGGTCTACAACGCCGATCCCGAGAACAACGCCGACGCGGTTCGGTACAAGCGGCTCACCCACGACGAGGCGGTTCGCGAGAATCTGCAGTTCATGGACCAGGCGGCGATCGCGGTATGCCGGGAGAACGATCTCCCGATCATCGTGTTCGACATGACTGCGCCTGGGAACATTCGCAAGGTGGTCGCCGGTGAGGCGATTGGAACCACGGTGAGCGGCTAAAGGGAGATCCATGTCGGAGGAAGACGTCGCGCTGGTTCTCGACGAGGCCAAGGAGGCCATGGAGAAGTCCATCCGGAGCTTCCGCATCGATCTCCAGAAGGTTCGCACCGGCCGGGCGAATCCCGCCATCCTCGACGGAGTCCAGGTCGACTACTACGGCACCCCGACCCCCCTCAACCAGCTCGCCAACCTGAGTGCTCCCGATCCGCGACTGATCGTGATCTCCCCATACGACAAGGGGGCGCTCGGCGAGATCGAGCGGGCGATCCTGAAGGCGGATCTGGGCCTGACTCCGAACAACGACGGCAAGCTGGTGCGGATCCCCATCCCGGCGCTGACCGAGGAGCGGCGCCAGCAGCTGGTCAAGCAGATCAAGAAATCCGCCGAGCATCACAAGGTCGGCGTGCGCGAGGCGCGCCGGGGCGCGGTCTCGCTGCTCAAGGATCTCGAGTCGGACGGATCGGTACCCGAGGACGAGCGCCGCCGAGCCGAGAAGGCGATCCAGGACCTCACCGACAGCAAGATCAAGAAGCTCGACGAGATGACGGGGCAGAAGGAAGAGGAGATCCTACAGGTCTGACCCATGGGGGAGGGCAGCATCCGTCCGGAGGCGATTCCGCGCCACATCGCCGTCATCATGGACGGTAACGGGCGCTGGGCCGAGGAGCGGGGACTCGCGAGAACGGACGGGCACCACGCGGGGGTGGATGCCGTCCGCAGGGTCGTTCGCGCGGCCCGGGACCTGGGTGTCTCCTGGCTGACGCTGTTCGCCTTCTCCTCGGAGAACTGGAACCGTCCCAAGCTCGAGGTCGACGAGCTGATGACGCTCCCCGAGGAGTTCTTCGAGAGCGAGCTTCCGGATGCCATCGAGAACGGCATTCGCATCCAGATGATCGGCAACCGCGATCGCCTGCCCTCCCACGTTCTCTCCACCCTGGACCAGGCCATCGAGGCCACCAGCGGCAATCGCTCGATGCGCCTGACCTTCGCCCTTTCCTACGGGGGCCGCGGGGAGATCGTCGGGGCGGTGCGCCGGCTGCTCAAAGATCACGATCTCGGCAAGGTGGATCCGGATTCCCTCGACGAGATGGGATTCGCCCGGTACCTCGACAATCCGGAGATGCCGGACGTCGATCTTCTGATTCGAACTGGAAACGAGCGGCGCGTCTCGAACTTTCTGCTCTGGCAGCTCGCCTACGCGGAGATCCATGTGACCGACCTGATGTGGCCGGACTTCGACCGGGACGATCTCGAAGCGGCGATCCTCGATTACCAGTCTCGTGAGCGACGCTACGGTCGGATCAGCGCCCAGGTGCGGGGAGAGGGCGGAAGCGCCTCGTGAAGCGCATCAGCCTGCTGGGGAGCACCGGGAGCATCGGCGTGCAGACCCTCGCCGTGGTGGAGGCCTTCCCCGAGCGCCTCGAGGTCGTGGCCCTCGCCGCCGGGCACAACATCTCGAAGCTCGCGGAGCAGGTGCGCCGCTTCCGGCCCGCCCGCGTCTCCGTGGCCGACGAGGCGGGTGCGGAAGAGCTGCGAAATCGGATCGGCCCTTCGAACCTCCAGATCGGTGTGGGAGAAGAAGGGCTCGAGGCCGTCGCGACCCAGCCGGCGGAGCTGGTGGTGGCGGGGCTGGTGGGAGCGGTGGGGCTGCGTCCGACCCTCGCTGCCATCCGCGCTGGCCGCGATATCGCCCTCGCCAACAAGGAGGTGATGGTCATGGCGGGCGCACTGGTGCTGCGGGAGATCCGGGCCCAGGGCGTTCGGTTGCTCCCGGTCGACAGCGAGCACAGCGCGATCTTCCAGGCTCTGGAGGGCCAGCGGCCCGAGGACGTCGAGCGGCTGGTCCTGACCGCATCCGGCGGGCCCCTGCGCACCTGGGCCGCCGAGCGCCTGGCGCGGGCGACGGTGGCGGAGGCCCTCGCTCATCCGAACTGGAACATGGGTCCCAAGATCACCATCGACTCCGCGACGCTCATGAACAAGGTGCTGGAGGTGATCGAGGCCCGCTGGCTCTTCAACGTGCAGCCCGAGCGGATCGAGGTTGTGGTGCATCCCCAGTCGATCGTCCACTCCCTGGTCGAGTTCGTCGACGGATCGGTCCTCGCCCAGCTGGGCCCCCCGGACATGCGCATTCCCATCGCCCTGGCTCTCACCTACCCCGAGCGGCTTCCACTCGAAGGGCGGCGACTCGATCTGGCCGCCGTCGGCTCACTCGACTTCGAGGCGCCGGATCTCGAGCGTTTTCCCGCCCTCCGGCTGAGCCATGCAGCCCTGCGGGGAAGCGAGTTGGCCCCCGCGGTGCTGAACGCGGTGAACGAGGTCACGGTGGACGCCTTTTTGCGCGGTATGATTGGTTTTACCGACATCGCGTCCACCAACGAAGCGGTGCTCGACGCCCATCTGGGCCGGCACCGCGGAGAGGTGGTTCGCGATCTTGAGGACGTGATGGAAGCGGACGCGTGGGCGAGGCAGATGGCGCGGGAACAGCTCGGGGTTCCTTTGGGGGCTGAGGCAGGAGCGCGCAGATGAGCCAGTTGACCACCGGAGCCGAGTTCGTCTTCGCGCTGGTCTTGATGCTGGGCGTGCTCATCACCGTGCACGAGTTCGGACACTTCCTGGCGGCGAAGCTGTGTGGCGTCCGGGTGCTCAAGTTCTCCATCGGTTTCGGACCACCGATTGGCTTCGGGCGCTTCCGGATGAGCTGGACCCGCGGTGGCACCGACTACGTGATCGCGTGGCTTCCCCTGGGCGGCTTCGTGAAGATGCTCGGGGAGAATCCGGACGAGGCCGATTCGCCGGAGGCTCGAGCCGACCCCGGCCACGCCCTCGGTGCCAAGCCGACTTGGCAGAAGCTCCTGGTCGTTCTTGCCGGTCCCGCCATGAACCTGGCCCTGCCGGTGTTCGTCTTCGCGGCCACCCTGGCGGTGGGCATCGATCGCAGGGAAGCGGTGGT
This sequence comes from uncultured delta proteobacterium, assembly GCA_963766175.1. Lineage (GTDB taxonomy): Bacteria > Myxococcota_A > UBA9160 > UBA9160 > UBA6930 > CAVXZE01. Next base: position 21,756 of record CAVXZE010000008.1, on the reverse strand, counting down.
GGGCAACGTGGAGCCCGGCTCGCCGGCAGCGGAGGCGGGGATGCTCCCCGGGGACCGGGTGCTCTCGGTCCAGGGCGAGCCGATCAAGTGGTGGGACGAGCTGGAGAAGCGGGTCCGCGCCCAGCCTGGGCAGCGGCTGAGCCTCGATGTGGAGCGGGAAGGGCGGGGCTTCGATCTCGATCTCGAGGTCGAAGAGCGCGCCGGTCTCGACATCTTCAGACTGAACAGCGACGTCGGCTGGCTGGGCCTAAAGCACGACCGCCAGATGGCGGTGATTGGCATTGTCTCGAGCGAAACACCCGCTGCGCGGGCCGGCGTCCGCTCGGGGGATCGCGTCACCCGTGTGGGCGAGATCCCCATTGAAGACTGGGCGTCCTTCGCCGCAGCCTATGCCCAGGGCCAGGGCTCCGTGGATCTCACCCTGATCCGTGGGGCCGACGAGGCCGAGAGCGAGATCCAGCGCTCGGTGCCTGCGCTAGGCAGCGTCGCAGAGCTCGGCGTGATTCCGGCCGTCGTGCTGGTGGCTGTGGTTTCGGAGGGCAAGCCCGCCGAGAGGGCGGGAATCCAGCCCGGCGACCTGATCGTGGCCGTGGACGGCACGCCGCTCGGCAGCTTCTTGACCTTCCAGGAGACGGTCCTCGCCAGCAAGGGCCGGGTGCTCGAGATCCTGGTCGCGCGGGATGGCGAGACCCAGCTCGTTTCGGTCCGGCCGGAGCTCACCGAGCTGGACAGCGCCGGAATGGGCGAGGAACTCTACCTGATCGGGATCCGCGGCGAGGATGCCACTCTCACCGGAGCCGTTGCGACGGACCAGGTGATCAATCCCTTCGTTGCCTTCCCGCGTGCAGCGGTCATGACCGTCGAGCTGACCCGGCTCTTCATGCGCGGGCTCCAGAAGATCATCTTCGGCGAGATCTCGCGGAGCAACATCGGGGGTCCCATCGAGATCGCCAAGCAGTCCCACATGGCCCTGCAGGCGGGATGGGATCGCTTTCTGAACCTGCTGGTCCTGATCAGCATCAATCTGGGAATTCTGAACCTGTTGCCGATCCCGATTCTCGACGGAGGTCAGGCGCTGATGTTCACGGTGGAGGGTGTGAAGCGCTCTCCCCTCTCCCTGCGCACGCGGGAGATCGTCCAGCAGCTGGGTCTGGTGGTCCTGGTCGCCTTGATGGGCTTCGCCTTCTGGAACGACGTCTCGCGCCACTGGTCGAGCTTCCTCGAGTGGGTGAAGGGACTCTAGGCGACGGCGGCGCGGGCGGTGTGACCGGCGGCCGCAGTCGCGAGCGGGTGGAAAATGCGGGCTAAGGATCCGCTTCTCCTCTCCATCGAGTCGGCGACGCGCGTGATGAGCGTCGCCCTCCTCGAGGGAGAGACGCTGCTCGCCGAGATCAGCACCCTCGACGAGCGGGTTCACTCCGAGCGTCTGCTTCCCGCAGTCGACCAGCTGCTGCAAATCGCGGGCCTCTCCCTCGACGAGGTCGAAGCCTTCGCCGTCTCCATCGGACCCGGCTCCTTCACCGGTCTGCGGATCGGTCTCGCCACCCTGAAGGGGCTCGCCTTCGGCTCCGATCGGCCGGCGGTAGCGGTGCCCACACTCGCCGCCCTGACCGTGGCCGCCGCCGGCGCGTCCGGTCCCGTGGCAGCGCTGCTGGATGCCCGGCGGGACGAGGTCTATGCCACCTGTCTGGCGGAGCCCGGTGACATCGGGACCCCGCTGGTCCCGGACGCCGTCTTCACCGCCGAGGAGCTGGTGGCGGCTCTTCCGCACTCCTGCACGGTAGTGGTGGGGGAGGGCGCCGAGGGCGTGGCCGCTGCCGCAGTGGAGCGCGCCGGTGGGGGCATGGTGCTGCTGCCTGCGGCTCTCGGAGGGACGCGCGCCTTCCACACCGGTCTTCTCGGAGCCCGTCTGCTGGCGCGGGGTGAGGGCCAGCGGTCCGAGGATCTGGTGCCCCGCTACCTGCGGCGAGCCGAGGCCGAGGTGCGTCGCACGGGGGAGCGCTTCGAGGGGCCGGCGCGCTGAGGCGGGTGTCTTGCCACGCCCCCAGCGCTTTCGTAACTTCGCGACCTTACGAGGGAATTGGTGATGGACAGGTCCGAGACACCCCTGCAGGCGCCGGTCTTCGAGGAGCGGCTCACCCGGACGTTCGCTCCCGACGTCTACGCCACGTCCCTGCCCCTCGTCGCCATGGCCGGAGTCTGCCTCGCACTGCAGTGGTGGATTGGCGCGGCCCTCGCCCTGATCCTGGGGCTCTTCATCGCCTTCTTCTTCCGCAATCCGGCCCGGGAGATCCCCGGTGACGACCGCACGGTGGTGGCGCCGGCCGACGGCCGTGTGATCGCCGCGGGCGAGATCGAGACCGAGACGGGCGACAAGGCGTTACGGATCGGGATCTTCCTCTCGGTCTTCAATGTCCACGTGAACCGGGCGCCCCTCGCCGGTCGGGTGCTGGCCAAGGAGCGCGGCGGTGAGAAGTACCTGGCCGCCTTCAACAAGGCCGCGGAGCGCTCCAACGTGCGCTGCGCCATGACGCTCGAGACGGCGGGAGGAGCAAAGGTCGACGTCGTGCAGATCACGGGGCTGATCGCTCGCCGCATCGTCTGTCAACCCGCCGTCGGCGAGTGGCTGGTGCGCGGGGTCCGCTACGGCCTGATCCGCTTCGGCTCCCGCACCGACGTGGTGTTGCCGATCGGGAGCGAGGCACGCGTCGCGGTCGGGGATCGGGTGAGGGGCGGCAGCAGCGTGATCGCGGTGCTGGCGGGAGACCTGGCATGACGGCGCCTCACGACCCCGGAGCCATCCCGCCGCCGAAGAGCCGTCGGCGTCGCCGCCGCCGCCCTCGCGAGGAGAGGCAGCGCGACTTGTCCGCCCTGCTTCCCCACGTGCTCACCACCGGCAACCTGGCGGCCGGATTCTACTCGGTCACCCTTTCGGCCAGCGGCAACCTGGACCGCGCCGCCCTGGCGATCATCTTCGCGGGAATCTGCGACGCGCTCGACGGACGGGTGGCGCGCATGGCCGGTTCCACCAGCAAATTTGGCGCCGAGTACGACTCCATCGCCGATACCGTCTCCTTCGGCGTCGCGCCTGCCATGCTCGCCTTCAGCGCCGGGGCGCTCCAGGAGCTCGGCTGGACCGGCTGGGTGCTGGCCTTCATCTACACGGCTTGCGCCGCACTCCGCCTGGCCCGCTTCAACGTGCAGCCCGAGCGCTACACCGGGCGCTTCGAGGGCCTCCCCAGCCCCGCGGCGGCGGGCATGGTGCTCTCCGCGGTCTGGTTCAGCGGCTTCCTCCGGGAGAGTGGGCTCGCCCTCGACATCCCTGCCACCCTGTCGGGCCTCGGCGTGGCGCTGGTGGGGCTCCTGATGGTGAGCCCGATTCCGTACCGGACCTTCAAAGGAGTGCGCCTCGGGGGATCCTACCCATCGGTGGTCGTGACGGTCATCGCGTTCGCCGTGATTCTCTCCAAGCCCGCTGTGACCCTGTTCATCGTGGGCATCCTGTACGTGGGCTCCGGCCCCGTCGAGTGGATCTGGCGCTGGCGCACGGGCCGCATCCTCGAGAAGGCGGAGACCGAAGAGTCGCTTCCCGGACAGGAGACGCGAGGAACTACGCCATGAGCGAAGAACGCATCCGCATCTTCGACACCACCCTGCGCGACGGCGAGCAGTCGCCGGGCTGCAGCATGAAGCTGAACGAGAAGGTCGCTCTCGCCAGGCAGCTCGAGAAGCTCAGGGTGGACGTGATCGAGGCCGGCTTTCCGATCGCCAGCGATGGCGACTTCGAGTCGGTGCGCGCCATTGCGAAGGAGATCCGCGAGACCTCCATCGCCGGACTCGCGCGCACCGCCAGCGCCGACATCGAGCGGGCCGCCCAGGCCCTCGAGGGGGCCGCGAAGCCGCGCATCCATACCTTCATAGCGACCAGCGACATCCACCTGGAGCACAAGCTGCGCATGTCCCGGGAGCAGGTGCTCGAGGAGGTGAGGCGGGCGGTGACGCAGGCCCGGCAGCACTGCGACGACGTGGAGTTCTCGGCGGAGGACGCGACGCGTTCGGATTGGGACTATCTGGTGGAGGTCTTCACCGTCGCGCTGGAGGCGGGTGCCTCGACACTGAACGTCCCCGACACCGTGGGGTACACGACGCCCATCGAGTACCACGATCTGATCCGATACCTTCGCGAGAAGATTCCCGGTAGCGATCGGGCGATCCTCAGTCTGCACTGCCACAACGACCTCGGTCTCGCCGTCGCCAACAGTCTCGCCGCCATTCGCGCGGGAGCCCGTCAGGTCGAGTGCACCGTGAACGGGATCGGCGAGCGCGCCGGCAACACCTCCCTGGAAGAGGTGGTGATGGCGCTCAGGACCCGGCGGGACGTCTACGACGGCCTCGACACCCGCATCCGGACGAGCGAGATCTATCCGGCCAGCCGCATGCTCTCCAAGATCACCGGTGTTGCGGTACAGCCGAACAAGGCCATCGTCGGCCAGAATGCCTTCGCCCACGAGGCGGGCATCCACCAGGACGGCGTGCTCAAGGCCGCGATCACCTACGAGATCATGACGCCCCAGTCGATCGGGCGGACATCCAACGAGCTGGTACTCGGCAAGCACTCCGGCCGGCACGCCTTCCGGGATCGGCTCGCCGAGCTCGGCTTCGACGTCGAGGGGGACGAGTTCGACGAAGCCTTCAAGCGCTTCAAGGCCCTGGCGGACAAGAAGAAGACCATCTACGTCGAAGATCTGGAGGCGATCCTGGCCGAGTCAGGGAAGTCCGACGAAGATCGCTTCGTCCTCGAAGACCTGGCCGTGGTGAGCGGAACCTTTGCCACGCCGAACGCGACGGTTCAGCTGACGGTGGATGGGCAGGTGAAGAAGACCTCCTGCATGGGCGACGGCCCCGTGGACGCTGTCTACAAGGCCATCGTCAAGCTCACCGGGAGCAAGAGCGAACTGGTCCAGTTCCAGGTGAAGGCGATCACCGGGGGCATGGACGCCCAGGGCAGCGTGACCGTGACTCTCGAGGACGGCGGGCGGCGCGTGATCGGCCACGGGGCCCACACCGACATCATCGTCGCCAGCGGCAAGGCGTACGTCCACGCTCTCAACCGCCTCGACTGGCACAAGCGGCGCCGCAACGTGGACGAACCGAAAGGAATCTGAACATTGGAGCGAGTGCTGCTGCTACCCGGTGACGGGATCGGACCCGAAGTTGCGAAGGAAGCCCATCGGATTCTCGAGGCCGTGGCCGCCCGCCACGGGCTCCAGCTCTCCTGCCGGGAGGCGCTGATCGGCGGCGCCTCCCTCGATGCCTGCGGGTCGCCTCTCACCGACGAGGTGCTCGCCGAGGCCAAGCGAAGCCGCGCGGTTCTTCTCGCTGCGGTGGGCGGTCCGAAGTGGGACACCCTGCCGATGGATCTCCGACCCGAGAAGGGGCTGCTCCGCATCCGCAAGGAGCTGGGGCTCTTCGCGAACCTCCGCCCCGCCAGCGTGTTTCCCGCGCTCGCCGATGCTTCGACACTGCGCAGGGAGGTGGTGGAGGGGATCGACCTGCTGGTGGTTCGCGAGCTCACGGGCGGCATCTACTTCGGCGAGCCCCGTGGCACCGCGCTGGTGGAGGGCCGCCGCGAGGCCCGCAACACCATGGTCTACGACGAGGTCGAGATCTCTCGAATCAGCCGCGTCGCCTTCGACGCGGCCCGTCGCCGTCGAAGGCACGTGACCCACGTCCACAAGGCCAATGTCCTCGAGGTCAGCCAACTCTGGGTGGAGGTCGTGGAGGAGGTGGCGAAGGACTACCCGGACGTGGAGCTCTCCCACCAGCTGGTCGATTCCTGCGCCATGCTCCTGGTGAGGGATCCCGGGCGCTTCGACGTGATCGTGACGGGAAACCTGTTCGGAGACATCCTCTCCGACGAGGCGGCAATGATCAGCGGATCCCTCGGCATGCTCCCCTCGGCCAGCCTCGGCGAAGGGGGGATCGGCCTCTACGAGCCGGTCCACGGCTCGGCGCCGGACATCGCCGGCCAGGACCTGGCCAATCCCCTGGCGGCGATCCTCTCGGTGGCCATGATGTTCGAGCACACCTTCGACAACGCCGCCGCTGCCGCCGAGGTCCGCGATGCGGTGACCGGCGTGCTCGCCGACGGGTATCGCACGGTCGATCTGGCCAGCGAGGATGACGACGGCCAGCCCGTCGGCTGCCGGGCGATGGGAGACCTGGTGCTCGAGAAGCTGGGCGCTCCGTGACGGCACAGGGCCTCCGGATCGCGGTGATCGGCGCGACGGGCACGCTGGGCAGCGATCTCCTCTCGGTGCTGGAGGCCCGGAGCTTTCCGCTGGCGGAGCTGATCCCCGTTGCCACCGAGCGTTCCCTGGGCAGGGCCGTCGAGTTTCTCGGGCAGTCGATCCCCGTCGAGACGGGTCTCCCCTCCCTGCGCGGCTTGGGCATGGTGTTCCTGTGTGTCCCTGGCGGCGAAGCCCTCGAGTGGGTTCGTGCCGCCCTCCACGCCGAGGTTCCCTGCATCGATCTCTCGGGAGCGGTCGAGGGTGCCGCGGAGGTGCCGCTGCTGGTGGCGAACCTGCGCCCCGATCCCGTCGACCTTGTGCAGCCGGTGATTGCCACGCCGGCCGGTCCGACACTGGCCTGGTCCCTGGTGCTCGAGCCGATTCACCGGTGTGTGGGACTTCGCCGCGTGATCGGCACCGCGCTCGAGGCGGTCTCCGGCGCCGGCTGCGCTGGAATCGAGTCGCTCCAGGCCGAGGCGATCGCGCTCTTCACCCAGCGCGAGGTTCCCGCGCCGACGGTCTTCCCGCACGGCATTGCCTTCAACTGCATTCCCATGGTAGGGGAGACGGGGGAGGGAGCGGAGACCAACGCGGAGGAGGCCCTGGTGCGCGGGCTGCGCCGCCTGCTCGGCGCCGAGCTTCCGGTGGCCGTGACGGCGGTGCGGGTGCCGACCTTCTCCGGAACTGCGGCGAGCATCGCCGTCGAGGTCGCCGAGGAGTTCAGCGCCGCCGAGCTCCGCGAGCTGCTGGCCAAGTCGCCGGGGGTCGAGGTCTGCGGCGATGGGATGCCCTCGCCCACCCTCCGCGAGGCGGCCGAGAGCGAGATGGTGCTGGTGGGCCGGGTCCGCAGGGATCCGAGCTGCGAGCGGGGACTGCTCTTCTGGCTTGCCGCCGATCCGGTCCGCCTGGCGGCCAGCAATGCCGTCCGGCTCGCCGAGACCCGCTACCAGGTCGCCTGAGCGCGCGGCTCCATGGCCACCTTGCGCTTCACGCTCGAGTACGACGGGACCGACTTCGAGGGCTGGCAATCCCAGCCCGAAGGGCATCGCACCGTTCAAGACACCCTGGAGACGGCCCTTCGAAGGCTCACCGGCAAGAGTGTGCGGGTGGTCGCGGCCGGACGAACCGATGCCGGAGTCCACGCTGAGGGCCAGGTTGCGAGCGCGGAGATCGAGACCAGGCTGGCGTGCTCCGAGCTCCAGCGGGCCCTGAACACCGTCCTTCCCCGGGACCTGGCGGTGGTGGGACTCGAGGAGCGGCCGGAAGGGTTCCACGCCCAGCACGATGCTCGCTCCAAGCTCTACCGCTACCGGATCTGGAACGGCTCCTGGCCCTCTCCCCTGCGCGATCGGCGCAGCCACTGGCTGCGCGCTCGGATCGACGTCGCGGCGATGAGGGAGGCGGCGCACGGCTTCGAAGGGCGCCACGACTTCGCTTCCCTCCAAACGTCGGGCTCCGAGGTCCACGATACGGTCCGGACTCTCTACCGGGTCGAGGTAGAGGGGAGCCCGGGCGGAGAGCTCTGGGTCGAGGTGGAGGGATCCGGCTTCCTCCGGCACATGGTTCGCACTCTGGTGGGCATCCTGCTGGAGGTTGGTCGCGGGCGCCTGGAGCCCGCCTCCGTGCCCACCCTGCTGGCAGCCCGGGACCGCGGCGCAGCTCCGGCCACGGCCCCCGCCCGGGGCCTCACCCTGGTCCGGGTGGACTACGGTTTTCCCCGGTAAGACGGGGCCTTACAGGGGCACCAGGTTGACGAGTCCGGGCCCCTCGGCTAGCTATTGCGGCCCGACGCCGAGGAGAAGGCCATTCATGGGAGTCCAGGTCCACCGCGCCACGCAGAGCGCCAAGCCGGCGGAAGTCGAGCGGCGCTGGTACGTGGCGGATGCCACCGACCAGGTGCTGGGCCGGTTCGCCTCCCGCCTGGCGACGATCCTGAGGGGCAAGCACAAGCCTACCTTCACGCCGCACGTGGACACCGGCGACTTCGTGATCGTGGTGAACGCCGACCAGGTGAAGCTCACCGGAAACAAGCTCGAGCAGAAGACCTACTACCGCCACTCGGGATGGGTCGGTGGCCTGCGCTCGATCACGGCAGCCAAGGTGCTGGCGGGCCCCCACCCGGATCGCGTGGTGCGAGATGCGGTTCGAGGTATGCTGCCGAAGAACTCGCTAGGCAGGAAGATGCTCAGCAAGCTCAAGGTCTACGGCGGCCCCGATCATCCCCACGCGTCCCAGAAGCCCGAGGAGCTGCAGCTTGACTGAGAGCGCGATCCCCACCGAAGCCTTCGTGACCGGTAAGCGCAAGACCGCCATCGCCAGGGTGAGAATGAGGCTCGGCACGGGTCAGATCCTGGTGAACGGCCGCCCTGCCGAGGAGTACTTCCCGAGGGAGGCCCTGCTGGGTCTGGTCAACCAGCCGATCGAGGTCGCCAGCGTGGTCGGCCGCTACGACGTGATCGCCAGCATCAAGGGGGGCGGCGTCTCGGGGCAGGCCGGCGCGCTCCGCCACGGGATTGCCAGGGCGATCGAGAAGCTCGATCCGAGCCAGCGGATCGCTCTCAAGCGAAGCGGCCTGCTGACGCGCGACGCCCGCAAGAAAGAGCGCAAGAAGTACGGTCAGCGCGGGGCTCGCGCGCGCTTCCAGTTCTCCAAGCGCTAGCCTGCTTTTCCCACCGCCTTGCCGCCCGCTGGGATCGCCCCGGAGCCGGACGAACGCCGTCTCGCGGGGGCGAAATTGACAGCCCTCGGAGCGGCAGGTTATAAACCCTAAGACCGACTCTTCCCCCTTCGGCGATTCTCAATCCCCGGTTCTCATTCATCCGGTTCGGAGCCAGGACGCCCCTGCGGGCGCAGCCCGGATCCTTGTACGACGATGCGGTCGGGAGATTCGCGATGAACGCCAGGCCCAAGAAGTTCATCTTCGTAACCGGAGGAGTGCTCTCCGGGCTCGGGAAGGGACTTTCCGCGGCTGCGATCGGCTCCTTGCTGGAGGCTCGGGGCCTCCGGGTGAACTTCCTCAAGCTGGATCCCTACCTGAACGTCGATCCCGGCACCATGAACCCGATCCAGCACGGGGAGGTCTACGTCACGGATGACGGGGCGGAGACGGATCTGGATCTCGGCCACTACGAGCGCTTCACGCGCACCACTACCGGCCAGGTCAACAACGTCACCGCGGGCCGGGTCTACGACGCGGTGATCAGCAAGGAGAGGCGCGGCGACTACCTGGGCGGGACGGTCCAGGTGATCCCCCACATCACCGACGAGATCAAGGAGCGCATCCACAAGGCCGCCGAGGGTGCCGATCTGCTGATCGCCGAGGTGGGTGGCACTGTCGGCGACATCGAGTCGCTGCCCTTCCTCGAGGCCATCCGCCAGTTCCGCGCCGACGTGGGTCGGGCCAATGCCTGCTACGTCCATCTGGCCCTGGTCCCCTTCATCCCTTCGGTGGGAGAGCTCAAGACCAAGCCGCTCCAGCACTCGGTGAAGGAGCTCCAGGCTGTCGGTATCGCGCCCGACATGCTGCTCTGCCGGACCGATCGCTTCCTCCCCCGGTCTGTCAAGGCCAAGATCGCGCTCTTCTGCAACGTGGACGAGGACGCCGTGATCACGGCCAAGGACGTCGAGCACATCTACGAGGTGCCGACCATCTTCCACAGCGAGGGGCTCGACGAGAAGCTCACCCGAGTGCTTGGAATCTGGACAGGTGAGCCGAATCTCGAGCCGTGGAAGCAGGTGGTCCACGCCGTGACCCATCCGGAGGGGGAGGTGCGGATCGGCATGGTCGGCAAGTACGTCGACCTGACCGATTCCTACAAGAGCCTGAACGAGTCCCTGCACCACGGTGGGATCGCCCACCGGGTGCGAGTGCAGATCGAGTACTTCGACTCCGAGAAGCTCACCGATGCCAGCGAGCTCTCCAAGATGAATGGCATTCTCGTGCCCCACGGCTTCGGCTCCCGCGGCGTCGAGGGCAAGATCAAGGCGGTGCGTTTCGCCCGGGAGCAGCGCGTCCCCTACCTGGGAATCTGTTTCGGGATGCAGCTGGCCGTGATCGAGTTCGCCCGCCACGTAGCCGGCCTCGAGGGTGCGAACTCCACCGAGGTGGACGAGAGGACTCCCCACCCCGTGATCGACTTCCTGCCCGAGCAGAGGGAGCTGGAGGACAAGGGCGGCTCCATGCGCCTGGGAGCCTATCCCTGCGTGCTGGGTAAAGGGACCCGGGCGGCCGAGGCCTACGGGACGCTCGAGATCTCCGAGCGGCATCGCCACCGCTACGAGTTCAACCCGGACTACCGCGACCAACTCTCCGAGGCGGGCCTGGTGCTCTCGGGTACCTCTCCGAACGGGCATCTGGTGGAGGTGGTGGAGATCGCCGAGCATCCCTGGTTCGTGGGCTGCCAGTTCCACCCGGAGTTCAAGTCGACTCCCTTCGTACCCCATCCCCTCTTCACCGCATTCGTCGGAGCGGCGCTGCATCACTCCGATCGGGACTGATACGCCGCGAGGGACGGCTGAGCGGGGGCGGGAGGTCGCCAGCTTGCGCTCCCTGTCCGCCTTCCCTAAAAAACCGCAGTGAGGTTGGGGCGTTAGCTCAGTTGGCAGAGCGCCGTGTTCACACCGCGGAGGTCACTGGTTCGAGTCCAGTACGCCCCACCACAACACGAGGGAACGGTCCGCCCGTTCGCGTGGCCCAGTAGCTCAGTTGGATAGAGCACCAGCCTCCGAAGCTGGGGGTCGCAGGTTCGAATCCTGCCTGGGTCACCATCAAATTCCTTTTCCCTTCGGACACTTATCGAAACGACGCGATCTTTTTCACAAGTCGTGCGCCCGTTTGCGCCCGTCGGTGCGCCCGTCTGGCCTAGAATTTGCTGCGTGGGTCTCCAGGCCTCCGGGCCGTGGAGGGAAGATGGGCGCAAGGATCCACTGGGACGAGGGGCGCAAGAAATGGTTCGTCCGCGTTTACGACGGCGGGCGCCAGTACAAGCGCTATGTCGGACGCGATCGCGGCGAAGCCCAAGCGGTCGCAGACGTCATCAATGCTGACCTCGATCGAGTGTCCGAATACAACCATGTCGTGTTTTCGCCCCGTCGCCCGGCGTTGGTGCACGGCTCCTGGTCCTCCGCGGGTTCCTGGCGTATAGCTCCTTCCGGGAGCCCCGAGCGTGAAGTCCTTCCAATTCAAGCGAACGCAGCGCAAGTACAAGACCGCCTACAGAATCAGCAACTGGCCCACGTATGAGGCGGGCCTCCGCCAGCGCAGTTCCGTGACCGTCTGGCTCAGCGAAGACGCCCGGAAAGCCTGGTGCCACACAGGCCAGCGAAATCCCGGCGGAAGGCGCGTCTACTCTAACGCGGCCATCGAGACGTTCTGGACGATCCGCATGATCTACGGGCTCGCTCTTCGGCAGACGGAGGGGTTTATCAGGTCTCTCTTCGAGTTGGCGCATGTCGGCCTACCGGTCCCCGACCACAGCACCGTCTCGCGGCGGGTCCGAAACCTCGGCAAGGTCCCGATGTTGCCGAGGAACAGCAAGGGGCCGATTCATCTATTGGTCGACAGCAGTGGTCTCCAGATCCACGTAGGAAACGCCTGTATGCCGCCCAAACGCCGTGCATGGCGCAAGATACAGATCGCCGTGGATCGCGAGACCGGCGACGTTCTGGCCGCAGAGCTTACGGCCAGCCAGGCCCGGGATGCCGCGCGAGTCCCCGCACTCTTGAGCCAGGTCGAAAGCGAGCTGGCCTCCTTTTGTGCCGATGGCGCCTACGACAAGGAGCCCGTCCACGAGGCCGTGCAAGCGCACAGCCCCGATCGCCGAACCCGCGTGATCATCCCGCCGCAGAAGGGTGCCCTGCTCAGTCCGGAGACGGCCACCGCAATGCAGGACCGGAACCGACATATTCGCGCGATCGATCGGGTCGGGCGACGCGCGTGGCACCTGCTCTCCGGCTTCACCCGGCGAAGCAAAGTGGAGAACGCGTTCTATCGCTACAAGGCAATCCTGGGACGGGAGATGACGGCCCGAACGCTGGCAGGGCAGCGGGTCGAGGCGCGGATCGGCTGCCGGATATTGAATACGATGGCCAGCCTCGGCATGCCAAAGAGCTATCCGATCGCCTGATCCTCATCGATCGAAGGGACCACCTTGATCATCGCTGCGCCGTGCAACAAGGCCAATCCGGGCTGCGAAATGCCAGTGATTCCGTCCCGAACGAATACAGGGAATACACAGCTCGGAGCCACGATTCGCCGATGGACGAGTGCCGAGCTACTCAGTTTCCTTCAACTGTAGGAAGGGCCGTTGCAGATGCGACGTGGAGTCCGTCTCGTCCTAAGGGGTTTTGGTACATTCATCGTGGTCTGCGTCGCGATTGTCGCGCTTCTGGCTCTGATACCTGCGTCGACTCCGACAATCGAGGGCGCGAACGCTATCGCCTCTCTAGAAGCCGTTCGGATCGGTGACGTCGACCAATGGTTGTTGATGCGGGGCCGCGATCGATCGAAGCCCGTTCTCCTCTATCTTCATGGTGGTCCGGGAAGTACGACGACTCCTTTTGCACGGAAGTTCTCATCTCGTCTCGAAGAGGAGTTCGTTGTCGTGCATTGGGATCAGCGGGGTGCGGGGAAGTCTTGTTCGTCTGACGTCCCCGACGAGAGCCTCCGGCGCGATCAGTACGTGGCGGACACGTTGGAGCTGGTAGCGTGGCTTCGCAGCCGCTTTGGCGTCGAGAAGATCTACCTGCTTGGGCACTCTTGGGGAAGCTTCCTCGGTGTCATGGCCGTGCAGCGCCAGCCCGACCTCTTCCATGCATACATCGGACTCGGGCAGGTCGTGGACATGCGCCGTGGCGAGGAGATCTCCTATCGCTGGGTTGTCGAGCGGGCCAAGGCCGAAGGGAACGATCAAGCCCTCAAGCAGCTTCGTGAAATCCGTCCCCCATACCGGAGCCTCGACGACCTGATGCTCCACCGGTCGTGGCTGGGCCACTACGGAGGCGACTATTACGGGGGCGGGTACGTTCTAGAGCTCGTTCGCGCCCTATTGACGTCTTCTGAGTACACGCTGATGGAAGCGCTCTCCTACTACGGATGTCTTCTCAACTGTCTCGAACACGGGTGGTCCGACCTGGAAGGAATCGACTTCATCCGAAGCGTCGAACGGCTCGACGTGCCGGTCTACTTCTTTACCGGCCGTCACGACTACAACACCCCGTTCGAGCTCGTCGAAGAGTGGGCGCAGGTGCTGACTGCGCCGCACGTCGAGATCGTCTGGTTCGACGACTCAGCGCACTGGGCCAGTATCGAGGAGCCCGAACGTTTTCAGGATGAGCTCATCGACCGCGTCCTCGCAGCGGGAGTAGCCAACACCCGAGGTCGGTGACGCGCCGCCCAACACTTGTCAGGCCCCCGGTTGTCAAGAGGCACTCGTCTCTCGTACGCACGGTTGGACCAGCTCCCGGAAACGGTGGAGCAAGAGCTCCGTCGTCTCTCCGTCTCACTGGCTTCGATTCGCTGCGCTGGTGCGGGGCCTCCGTGCGCTCCACACCCAACATATACCGGGGCTCGACCGCCACCTGCGAGGGTGAAGGGCAGGAGCGGCGCTCCTGCGCAGCCATCCCAGCAAGATCAGCACCAAGTCCTCAGCTCCGCCACGATGCAGCGACCCGGCCGCTTACCCTCGTCGGAAGACACACCGGCGAGGATCCGAGCGACCGCCCGCCGGAGTCCCTGGCCTTAGCGGTGATCGAGGCCGGCTCGGGGAAGATGGACGGGAGGGCCTACGTGGCGGGGCTTGGCGCGCAGACCGTGGGCGGCGTCGAAGACCCACCCACCCTTTTGAGGGTACGTTCTCGGTGTGCACCGTCTTGATCGCACCCGATTCGGTCGGCAGAGTCTCCCGCCCATCGACAGAGGAGAACCAACACGATGGTCAGTTCCCGAGAGCAGACCTCAGTTGAGTTCGGGAAAAACGCGGTAAACTGCAACCGCCGATCCGGTTGGCAGTTACCTGATGGGGTAATCTGAGCGCATGGCGGAGCCTCAAGCGAAACGGAATGCGCGCATCCCGTGGACGATCCTCCTCTTCGAGCGGATTTCGCTTGCGCCTGTATGGACCGGGCTTCTGATCACTGGCCTGTGGCTCTTCGTCTACTTGATCTACGGGTATCTCGTGGGAGGCCATCCGTTCTGGGAAAACACCGCGCTCTGGTTTGAGCTTCTTCACGGGTTGATGATTGCGTACGCGCTCACGGTTACCGCGTACTGGTTTCGGGGAACCGTGCGAGACCTCCAAGCCCTGCGCCCAGCGCTCGGTTGCTCCGAGACCGAGTTCACGGCAGAAGTCAGAGAGGTCACCTATTTCGAGCGACGCCCGCTCGTCGTCGTCACCCTCATTGGGGCCGCAATCGGCATCGGCATTACCTTCAGCCCCGGCAGTTGGATCTCGGGTCGCCCTGCACTCGGCGACCCCATGATGATCTGGGTGATTCTAAAGAGCGCGTTCCTCTTCTCGCTCATCGCACACGCTGTGTACGTAAGCATCGCCCTCACCGCCCGCCTATCCCGAACAGGAGAGAGGAGGGCCCGGGTGGACCTCCTCGATGTCACACCTCTCATGCCGTTCGCGCGTAACGGGCTTCGCGGCGCGCTCCTCTTGTTGGGTTGGATCGTGCTTGCCTCCCTGTCCCTGCTGGCCCCCTGGTCCGGCGACATTGCCATCGGTGGGTTGTGCGTGGTCGTGGGGCTGGCCGTAGCTTCTCTCCTCGGGCCGGTCGTCGGTGTGCACCGTCGGATTCACGAGGCGAAGCAGATAGAACTGGAGCGCATTCGGGTCGCGATCGGAAAGGAAAGCAGCCTCAGGGTCGGGTCGCGCGGCGAGTGGCAGCCACCGGACGCGCATCTCTCGAACCTGATCGTCTACAAGGGGCTCATCGAGTCCGTCAATACGTGGTTGTTCGACCTCCCGGCGCTGCTCAAGTTCAGTCTCATCATCTTGGTGGGCGTAGGGTCGTGGCTGGGCCAAGCATTCGTCGAACGCCTGCTGGGCGTGTTCATCGATTAGGGGCTGCTCGGACAGTAGCCAGTCATCAAGCCAGGAATGCTGCAGATCCTGCAGCATCACAGCACGTGATACTCTCAGCAGAGAGTCAAACTCGGTAGTTCCCTCGCATACCTACATGCCATCCGGGAGTTCCACGCGAAGTGTTACTATCCAAAAGGAGTACCTCCAGCCCGGCGAGCGTGTCGAAGACCGGTTCAGCTCGAAACCTTGTACTTCAGCGGGGCGAACGGGGTCAATTCGCCGGCGGGGTCACCGCGAAGATCAGCCCGCGCCCCCGCCCGCGCGGCGCTCGAGCTCGCCGCGGATGCGGGCGTGCTCTTCCTGGTCGAGACGGAAGCGGCGGAACAGGAAGGCACCGGTCAGGAAGGCGGTGAGCGGCAAGCCCGCGTAGAGCCCGCGCAGCGCGAGATCGGCGGTCACCGTCTGATCGACGTTGGGGCGGAAGCCCGAGAGCTCGAGCACCAATCCCACTAGCAGGATCACCAGTGCGTGGCTGGCCTTCAGCGTGAAGCCCCAGGCCGCCGAGTAGATGCCCTCCTTGCGCTCGCCGCTCAGGTACTCGTCGTAGTCGATCACGTCGGCCAGGATCGAGGGCCCGACGGTGCCGCCGCAGCCCGCCGCGGCGCCCGCGAACACCAGCAGGACGATCATCGGCGCGACGTCGTTCTCGCCGATCAGGAACGTGGCTCCGAAGGAGAGTCCGGTGACCACCATCGCCACCATCCAGGTGTTGCGCTTGCCGAAGCGGCGCGACAGCCGCACCCAGAGCGGGATCGAGACCGCGCTACAGACCACGTAAACGGCGGGCAGCGGGCCAATCAGGTCGGGGCGCTTCAGCACGTACTCGATCATGTAGGGCGAGAGAATCCCGAGCACGCCGCTTCCCATCATCTCGATGGTGTGTACGAGCAGGAAGAGGCGCGCGTGGGGGTTGCGCAGCACGTCGCCGAGCGCGCGGAAGGGGCGCTCCGCGCCGCGCCCCTGGTACTCGGCGCGTTCGCGCACCAGGCCGGGCGGGATCAGCAGCACCAGCAAGGCGACGATCACCACCACCGCCACCTCGGCAGCGCCGTCGCGCTGGTTCTCGGCATTGCGCACCAGCTGCATGCACGCGAAGGCGAGCATCATGCCGACCAGGAAAGAGGCGTGGCGCACGCCGAAGATGCGGCTCCGGTCGTGGTGGTCGGTGCTGAGCTCGGCGCCCAGCGACTGGTGCGGGATGATGTAGGCGGTGAAGGCCGTGTAGAAGCCGAACAGGGCCACCGCGATCCACGCCACCAGCGCTGCGCCCGCCAACCGCGCGGGCGGTATCCAGAGCATCGCGAAGGTCAGCGCCAGCGCCGGAAGCGCGGCCAGCATCCACGGCCGCCGCCGCCCCAGCCGCGTGCGCGTGCGGTCGCTCCAGGCGCCGACGATCGGGTCCGAGATGGCGTCCCAGCCGCGCCCCAGCGCGAACAGCGTGCCGACCAACACCGGCGCGATCAGTAGCACGTCCGTCGCGAACTTGAGAAAGAAGAACTGCACGAAGAAGAGCGTGCTCGAGAGCGCGAAGATCGGCCCCCCGAACGCCAGCGCCGTCGTCATCGGTACGCGGGTCGCCGGGGGTTCGCGTGCCGAGTCCGGCGGGGGTGCTGGGCGGGAAGGCGCCGGCGATTCTTCAGCCATTCGCTTCTCCCTCGGAGTGCTCGATTCGGTCGCCAGCGGCGCGCGCCTTCCGCCTGTGCCTCCCGAAAACGCGATTCTCGCGGAATCAGGCCCACTTATCGAGGCGCATCCCCAGCCGCGGAGCGCCCCGGCCGGGCG
Source organism: uncultured delta proteobacterium (assembly GCA_963766175.1). Classification (GTDB taxonomy): domain Bacteria; phylum Myxococcota_A; class UBA9160; order UBA9160; family UBA6930; genus CAVXZE01. Next base: position 4,598 of record CAVXZE010000008.1, on the reverse strand, counting down.
GCGGCATGGGCACAGGGCTCTCCGCCGGCGCAGTTGAGCAGCGGCAGAGGCGTAACTACTGTGCCCGGCATGAGAGCGGTCCTCTTCGCCTTGGTCGTTGTCGTGGTCTGCACCGTGGACATCGAGTTCGCGGAGAGCGGCAATGGATGACCGCGCCGCCGCTTGCTGGCGGAGCTGAGCGACGACCCGAGATCGCGAGCTATGTCCTGTGCGCCTGTCTGCCTTGGCCCCGAAGCCCCAGCCTCACGGGCATGGGTTTTCGGGACGGACAGGCTCACCTCGGGAGATCCCGAGCCACCACGATGTTGGCGGTCTCCGTGTCGGGATCAAAGACGAGCCGCGCCTTACCCGAGGCGAGCTGCGCGAGCACCTCGGCGATCTTCCCGGGCACGCCGCGCTCGACGGCCCCGTAGTCCGTGCCGTCCCGGGTGACGAACTCCTCGACCAAGCCGCGCAGGGCTTCGGGGCTGAGTTGGCCCGGGGAGAGCTCGATGCCACGGGGCGATTCGTCCGCTGCTATGGCCGGGCGGTCTCCTCTCACCGGCGTCCAGCTTGGACGAACAAAAGACGACAGTCAACAGATCGGCGCACGCCGCAGCGAAGGCCCGCGGCCTCGGCCCGTGTCCCGGTGAAATACTCGGAACCTCCCGCCATTGCCTAGCTTCTCCGGTTGCCGGCCCGATGGGCTACGCGGCGCGCTTAGGCTGCTCCCTCACGCGGGAGCCTCGAGGGGTTATCCCTCGCGAACACCCATCCGGGATTGGCGACGGGCTGGCAGCGAGCTCGAGCGGACGGAGACTGCATTGGCGGGCGTCGCCGACGACCCAGCCCCACAAAGCCCCCCGCCTCTGACAGCAACTCTGACAGCAACCGTGACAGCAACGGGGGCGGACGCCGGTGGGCGCGGTGATCCGCGAAACTGGCAATCCGTACGTCGGCGACGGGAACGCGCTGGTCATCGATCCAGCAGCCGCGCGGGTGAGGGCCCGCCAGGAGCGAACGAGGGCGAACCGGGCGGCGGCCTGTGGCGTCTGCGCGGGAGACCCTGATCTTGGGGCATCGCAAATGCGGCGGGCGGCGTGCGGAATGTCCTGAGGTGCAGCAGGCCTGCAATTCACTCGACCTGGCGCTCGAGTCGCTCCTGTTCACCCTTGCAGCCGATGCAGAGACTCGCCACCGGGCGGGCCTGCAGGCGCTTCATCTCGATCTCCTCGCCACAGCTCGTGCACGCGCCATAGGTACCCTGCTTGATCTTCTCGAGGGCCTCCTCGATCTTGTTGAGGAGACGCTGCTCGCGCTCCCGCAGCTGACCGGTGAGAGAGAGGTTCGTCTCCGAGACCGCCGTGTCCATCTCGTCGGGGAAGTCGTTACTGTCGAGGTGGATCTCCCCGGAGAGCATCTCCTCGACGCGGCCGAGGATCTGCATCTTCTGCTCGAGCAAGGTCTCGCGGAATCGTTCGAGATCTCTCTTCCTCACGCGCAGTCTCTCCGAGCCGTTTCGGCGTGGGTCGGGTGGCAAGGCCCACGACTTGAGTGTACTCGCGGATCGCCCCTCGACCACCACGCCTGGCTCGGTCCAACGCACCTGTCCCGGTCAAATGCTCGGAACTTCCCGATATTCTGTACATTTTCCGACGCCAGGTACAAATGGAGCTGCGCGGTACGCTCGGGGCAGCTCAGTGACCGCACGGCCTGTCGGAGAGCTCCGATCGCTGGCCGGTCTGCGGAGATGGCTTCGGGCCGAGATGACCTTATTGACCGGCACACCGGGCCTTTCACTCGATCGGGAGAGCCGATGGGCCGCCGCCGGATGGATGTCATGGCTGCGAGGTGATCCGCACCCACTTCGACATCCGGCGTTCCGTGGCTGCCATCGACGAGCTCTACCGGCGCTGTCTCGCCCCCGCGCTTGACGCGTGAGCCGTTTGCACTCCTCTCTCCAGCGAACGACTAGATTGGAGAAGAGGAGCCATGAAGCGATCCAGAGCGATTCTGCTGATTCTCGCGCTCGCCTTTCTGCAGACGGCGTGCGTGGTGATCGAGGACGGCGAGGTCGGAGTATCCAAGAGCTTCGGAGCCATCAGTGACGAGCCGGTCCCTCAAGGCGTGGCCTTCGTGTTGCCGGTGGCCCGTCAGATCGAGACCTGGAACATCAAGCTCCAGGAGCTGAAGGAGACCGCGCAGGTCCCCTCCTCCGAAGGTCTCATCGTCGGCCTCGATACCTCCCTGCTCTTCCAGGTGACGTCCAAGGATGCGCCGCAGATCCGCAAGACCATCGGAACCCAGCGCATGTACGTGGACCGGCTGTTGATTCCGTACTTCCGGAATGCGGTGCGCGACGTGGTGGCGGGCTATCCGGTGAAGAACATCTACGCAGAGCAGGGACGCAAGGAGATCGCCCGCAAGATCCACGAATTCCTGAAGGAGAATCTGGAGCCCCGCGGCATCCAGGTGGTGGACGTGCTGCTGCGCGATGTCCAGCTGCCGCAGCGCTTCAAGGAGAGCATCGAGGCCAAGCTGACCGCCGAGCAGCGGGTGCAGCAGAAGCAGTTCGAGCTGAAGCAGGCCGAGAAGGACGCCGAGATCGAGGTGGCCCGGGCCCGGGGTGCCGCCCAGGCCCAGCAGATCATCCGCGAGACTCTCTCGGACCGCTACCTGCAGTACCTGTGGATCCAGACGCTGAACCAGAACCCAAACGTGATCTACGTCGCCACCGAGGCCAACATGCCCATCTTCAAGAGCGTGGCAGGGGCGAAGTAGGCAGGCCTATCGCCGCGGGCGCAGTAGATCGTCTCGTACAGGACCTGGGCCGGGAAGGCGCCGGCCTCCAGCGAGGTCACGACGAAGCGCGGGTTGGTCTTGCCCGGCAGCTGCTCCGCCTTGGCCACGACCCGTCGCTCCCGGCTCCAGGTCTTCTTCGTCCGGTAGCGAAGCTCCCGGTACATCCGAGCCGCCATGCCGGTCGCTTCCTGCTCGCGCCGGACCGCCTCCAGCGCCTCCCCGATGGCTCGGTTCAATCGAGCGTTCTTCGCCAGCCCGAGCACGTAGTGCACCCCGTTCGCCTCACACCAAGCCATCAGCGCCTCCCGGGCGAAGCCCGAGTCGGCGCGGATCCAGATCTCCACCTCCGGCCAATGGCCCCGGATCTGGTCCACGATCCGCGCCACCTCCTCCTCCGACCCGGCCGCACCGTCCTGGTTCGCCGGTCGCAACTTCGCGCACAGCAGGTGATCGCCGCAGAAGATGTAAAGCGGCAGGTAGCAGTAGCTGCGGTAGTAACCGTGGAAGAAACGCCCCTCCTGGTGACCGTGGACCGGGTCGTCCGTCGCATCCAGGTCCAGCACGATCCGCTTGGGCACCTCATCGTGCGCCTCGATCATGCAGTCTACGAACTGTCCCTCGATCGCCGCCGGATCCAGGGCCACGCGCCGGTAGCGGCTCGGCCGCTCCTCCACGACCGCGTGCTCGAGCCGGTTCAGCGTGCTCTTGCCCGCCAGCGCGTGACCCCGGTCCCGTTCCCGAGGTCGATGCTCACCGACCAGGTCCTCTTGTCCGCAGGCCAGGGCCAGCAGCGCGTCGTCGCGCAGCGTCTCGTGGTCGTTCACGTCCTCGTAGATCAGATCACGGCGAGGGACTCTTCCACGAAGCTGAGGATCGGGGTCGGACTTGACCGCGCGGCGGGGGCCGCAAGGGCCGTCCCTAAAGGAGCTGCCGCAGCACGTACTGGAGGATGCCGCCGTGGCGGTAGTACTCGGCTTCCTGGGGCGTGTCGATCCGCATGCGCGCCTGGAAGCGAATCGCGTCGCCCTCGGCGGGTCGGGCGACCACCGTCACCGGCTGCCCCTTCGAGAACCGGTCCGCGAAGGCCTCGGCCAGCCCCTCGATCGCGATCTCCTCGTGGCCGTTGAGGCCGAGGCTCTCGGCCGATTGGCCCTTTTCGAACTCGAGCGGCAGGATGCCCATACCGATCAGGTTCGAACGGTGGATGCGCTCGTAGCTGCGGGCGATCACCGCGCGCATCCCGAGCAGCCTCGGGCCCTTGGCCGCCCAGTCGCGCGACGAGCCGGTCCCGTACTCTTTGCCGGCCAGCGCCACGAGCGGCACGCCCTCTTCCCGATATCGCATCGAGGCGTCGAAGATGGTCATCGGGGTCTCATCCGGAAGATGCAGGGTGAATCCACCCTCGAGTGACGGCACCAACTGATTGCGAAAGCGGACGTTGGCGAAGGTGCCCCGCATCATGACCTCGTGGTTGCCGCGCCGGGATCCGTACGAGTTGAAGTCCTTGGGCGCCACCCCGTGCTCGATCAGGTACCTTCCGGCCGGGCTGTCCGCCTTGATCGCTCCGGCCGGCGAGATGTGATCGGTGGTGATCGAATCGCCCACCAGGCACAGCACACGGGCGCCGCTCAGGTCCTCGAGCGGGGCGGGCTCGAGCGGCAGGTCGACGAAGTACGGCGGCAGCTTGACGTAGGTCGAGTCCGGCTCCCAGGCGTACGTGTCGCCCTGCGGCACCGGCATGTCGCGCCACTGTTCGTCGCCGGCGTAGACCTCGCCGTACTGCTTGATGAACATCTCGGACCTGACCGCTCTTCGTA
>CAVXZE010000007.1:0-365366 GCA_963766175.1 uncultured delta proteobacterium | reverse complement strand
ATCGCCAACGAGGGGATGATCTTCACCGACTACTACGGCGAGCAGAGCTGCACTGCGGGGCGGTCGTCCTTCATCACCGGGCAGAGCGTCTTCCGCACGGGGCTCTCCAAGGTGGGCCTGCCCGGCGCCGAAATCGGTCTGAGAGTGGAGGACCCGACCATCGCCGCGCTGCTCAAGGCGCGTGGCTACGCCACGGGCCAGTTCGGGAAGAACCATCTGGGCGACCGTGACGAGTACCTGCCGACGAATCACGGCTTCGACGAGTTCTACGGCAACCTGTATCACCTGAACGCCGAGGAGGAGCCGGAGAACGAGGACTACTTCAAGGACCCGGAGATGCAGAAGCGTTTCGGACCGCGGGGAGTGATCCACTCCTGGGCGGACGGCAGGATCGAGGATACGGGTCCGCTCACCAAGAAGCGCATGGAGACGGTGGACGACGACACCTCCGACCAGGCCATCCGTTTCATCCGGGAGGCTCACGCCGCCGGGAAGCCCTTCTTCATCTGGTGGAGCGGGACGCGCATGCACTTCCGCACCCACGTGAAGGAGGAGCTACGGGGGATCTCGGGTCAGGACGAGTACGCCGATGGCATGGTCGAGCACGACATGCACATCGGGAAGTTCCTGAAGCTGCTCGACGAGCTCGGGATCGCCGAGAACACCATCGTCTTCTACAGCACAGACAACGGACCTCACTACAACACCTGGCCCGATGCGGCGGCGACACCCTTCCGCGGCGAGAAGAACACCAACTGGGAGGGCGGCTGGCGCGTGCCTTCGATGGTGCGCTGGCCCGGCCAGATCGAGGCCGGCTCGGTCTCCAACGAGATCATGCACCACATGGACTGGCTGCCGACCTTCCTGGCCGCGGCGGGCGACGCGAACGTGAAGCAGGAACTGCTGGGTGGCCTGAAGGCGATCGGCCGAAATTACAGGGTGCACCTGGACGGCTACAACTTCCTGCCCTTCCTCACGGGGCAGGCCGAGGAGGGGCCACGCGATGAGATCTTCTACTTCTCCGACGACGGCGACCTGACCGCCCTCCGCTACCGCGACTGGAAGCTGATCTTCATGGAGCAGAAGACAATGGGTACCTTCCGGGTGTGGATGGAGCCCTTCGTGCCCCTGCGCGTTCCGCTGATGTTCAACCTACGCCGGGATCCCTACGAGCGTGCGAGCATCACCTCCAACACCTACTACGACTGGCTGCTGGATCACGCCTTCCTGCTGGTCCCCGCCCAGGCCTACGTCGGGGAGTTCCTGCAGACCTTCAAGGAATTCCCGCCGCGCCAGAAGGCGGCGAGCTTCAGCCTGGACCAGGTGATGGACAAGCTGGAGAGCGGGGGCGGGGCGCAGTAGCGACTTGGCGAAGACTCCAGGGCATTTCACCCCGAACCAGTGCTGGCGGTTATGCGAGCACTGGTTCGGGGATCCTTTGCCGGCCTGCGCGCCACAGCAGCGGGACCAGTAGCAGCTCGACGCCGAGACCACAGCCCGGTGGCGAGGCGTTGCTCCAGGCAGCCGGCGCCTCGAAGGCGCCCAGGTCCGGGGCGAGGCCCACGTAGTCCCCAGGTGCGCGATTCAGCGCCACCTCGGAATCCCACTCGAAGAAAGCGGTACCTGCGTCGATGGCCGGGCTCCGCGGCGACGGGCGGTGATCGGCGTCGAGAAGCGGATTGGTGCGGAGGGTGGTTGCGGCATCGGAATTCGAGTCGACGACGTCCCGCCCGTTGGCGAAGAACAGGTTGTAGGCCGCGATGGAGCCTCCATTCATCCCCTTGAGTGCGACCTCGGCGTTGTGGGCAAAGAGGTTGTTGAGGGCGATTGCGTTGTCCCCACCCGTCACTCCGTGATCGTTGCCGAGGAAGGTGTTGTCGAAGAGGTAGATTCGCTCGGCCAGGCTGGCGCCCTGGAAGTCCTCCCGGGTGTTCATGCAGCACATCATGCCGATTGCCGCCTGCGCGTTGTTCGCGATCAGATTGCGCTCGATGCGGAAGACCCGCGAGGACGGCGCCTCGTCGTCGATCAGCTGAATTCCGTCCCCGCCGTTGCCCGAGATCCGGTTGTCCCGGATCACGATGGCCAGCTCGGGTCCGGTGTAGTCGTGAAGCCGCACTTCGATCCCGTCGTTGCCGTTGTTCCGGATGATGCTGTGCTCGATGACGACCGCCACGTCCCGATCCAGATCGATCCCGTCGTCCCGGTTGTGCTCGAAGGTGCAGTTTCCCACCAGGCCGCCCGAGCCGCTCTCGTAGTCGATGCCGTCGCCACTGGCCGTGACGCGGTTGTGGGTGAATTCGAATCGGCCCGAGGCCCGGACGCCGTCGTCCGCGTTGCGAATCGTGAAGCCCCGAATCGCCGTACCTGGGCCAACCGAGCCAGCGATCCGAATGGCGTGTTTGCCACCTCCCCCGTCGATCACGGTCTGGTCGATGAGGGCGGGGTTGCCCCGGGTGAGATACTGGGAGGCGAGAACGATCGTCTTCCCCTCGATCAGGACGCTCTCGCTGTAGATTCCGGGCGCGACCAGCACCACGTCTCCATCGCCAGCCGCGTCAACTGCCTGCTGAATCGTCGGGTAGGTCCCGGGGACCTCCAGGAACGCGGAAGCCGGCGCCGCTGCGAGGAGCAGACCGAGGGCAATCGCAATCGATCTTCGCATGCATTCTCCACGGAGGGATGAGCCCCGCAGGCGTGGAAAGCGAGGGGCCCCGAGGCTCGCACATCCCCCGCTCACCCGCACGCGACCTGAACGAACAGCCGGTCTAGCTAGGTGGTGGAGCCGTTGGCCTCGGGGCGTCGCGGTGGAGCGCTAACTCTCCGGAGGTCCCCGGGGCGGCTTAGGGCTCGATCGTGATCGTGAGCGGCGAAACGATCAGCTGGGGCTTGCTGCCGTTGCCCTCCGCCAGCCCGACGCCTGTCAACTCGATGCTGGTGGATCCCACGTTGCCCCGGGAGACGAAGTGGACAATCGCGAGGCCGAAGAGGCCCACCGCGCCTTCTCCCCCGTGCCGCAGGTCGACGACGCCGTCGAGCTTCCCTGCCTCGAATCGCGGGCTCGAGAAGAACGCTTCGTCATCGTCAAAACCGGGGTGCGGAAATGCTTCGACGCCGGAGAGCATCTCCGGATCCCACCGGAGCCCCAGTTCGAAGGCCTGGATTGGCGTCTGAGAGAGCACGTTGATCTCCACCGTGAACGGCGAGTAGGTCCCTATGCTGCTCACCTGGGTCCAAGGTGCGATCCCGGTCCCTCCAAGGTTGCACTGCGGCCCGAGCAGGCCCCCCACCGCGAGCGCGAGGACGCCGAGCCGGATCGTGGCAAGGGGATCTCTTCTCATTGGACTTCCAGCCCGTCTACCAGGCTCACTTCCTGACCGTCCGGATTCGTCACGCGAACGTCGTAGGTCCCTGGCGGCACCACGTACGCGTTCGCAGTGGCCTGCAGTGTCTGGGGGTCGATGAAGATCACATTCTGCGGACGTCTCGGCGTAGGCAAGCCCTCCGAGACCAGATCGATCCACGGAGTCTCGACGAAATCGTCGCCGGTGATGGTGATCTGTGCGGAAACCGGGGGATCCAGCTCGAGCGGATTCGGGCCGGCAGAGCTGATCTTCGGTGGCGGGTAGAGCCCTGTCACCTGCGAGTTCACCACGATTCGGTCCCGGAGGTATGCCCAGCTCAGTGGGCGAAAGCTGGGCAGGGCTTCCCCGTTTCGCCCCGTGATCTCCTCGAAGCTGAAGCTTCCGCCCCTGTTCATCAGGAAGTTCTCAGCGGGTGTGCCTCCTTGCGGGGTCACGTTGTGATCGGTCTCGCCGCCGACTTCACCCCCGAAGAGCCCACCGGGCGTCGGCCCGTGAGCCGTGAGACCGAGCAGGTGGCCTGTCTCGTGGGCCGTGACGGAACCCACCGCTTGGGCGAAGGCGGCCACTGCGTCGGTGATCTGGTACCAGCGCAGGGTCTCCTCCGCCGACGCGCTCTCGGGGTCGAAATCCGGTGCGAGAACGATCGCGTCCAAGGGACTCTCGCCGACGGGGATTCCGCCCCCACCCGGGTCGAGGGGATAGAAGACTGCCTGGTACTCCGTCGAGCCACCCCAGAGGTTGTCGAGGGCGTTCGGAAACACTCCGTAGTTCGGGTTCGCACAGTCGTCGGAAGTCTCGTCGGAGTTGTTCAGGTCCATGATCGAAGCGCCCGCGTAGGCGGCGCCCAGCGCCGATTGACCCCCGACACAGATCCGCGAGTGGGGACCAGTCGGCGCCGAACTGACGAAGAGAACGTCGGCCGCGTCGTCGCCGGGGGTTCCGTCGAAGTTCCGACCATAGAACTGGTTCGCACGGCCCGTGATCTCCGCGATGACCCAGTCCAGCATCTGTGCTTCGAGTCCGGGTTCGTAGGCCGAACTCAGGCCGAACTCACGCAGATCCTCCAGAATATCGATCTCGGGGCCGAGGCTCCGGTCCTGCTCGAAGTCGAGGAAGATGGTCTGTAGGTTCTCGAGGGGCGGGCCAAAAGCGAAGTTCCGTACGGCGAATCCGTACTCTTCGGTGGCCCGATTCCCGGCTGCGTCGTCGACGGATACGCTCAGGTAATGCGACGTCCTCGCAAGGTCACCGCCCGCCGGGATCTCCCAGAGTGCCCGCGTCGGGGTCACGCTGAACAGAGCGGCCAATTCGCTGCCCGCGGAGTACGCGCCAATGTCCTGGCTGCTGCTGACCGAAAGGGAGGTCGTGTCGATGGCGCTCCCGTCACCGCGGTCGAAGTGGAGGGTGATCTGGAAGCGGTCTGGCGGCGCGACCAGCAGGTCGTTCATGTCGTCCGGGATGTCGTTCAGGGTGATGAGCAGACCCGGAGCGTCACCATCCTGCTCACCGCCGGTCGCGCCGAATCCGGCGCCGAAGAGGGCCAGATCGAGGACGTTGATGCGGCCGTCGTGGTTCAGATCGGCGGCTGGCTCGAAGCTCGAATCGCCCTGCTCGGCGCCGTAGTAGCCCTTCAGCAGAGTCTCGTCGTCCGAGTCGATCGCGCCGTCGCCGTTGAGATCGCCGAGCAGCACCGCGCCCATCGCGCCCGTTGCGCAGAGGACCACCGTCAGGCCGAACCACAGTCTCCTTGTGGTTCTGGTGGGACTTCGCCGCTCAGCAGACACAGCCTCAACTCCGATGCCAGCCCGTCCCGAGCCCGTTTCTTGAGACCGACGCAGAGACGTCTTGCTCCGCATCTTCGGAGGAGGGCGCCTCCGCTCCGTCTCTCAGTTGCGGGATCTCCTCCGTCGCGACAGAGCTGCAAACGCGGCCAAGGAGCCACAGACCAGCAGAAAAGTACCAGGCTCCGGAACGATCGTAATCTCCCAGTTCACGCCCAGCGTCGGCGGATCGCCGGGGATGCCAACCGCGAAGGAATCGTCGAGATAACCCACGAAGTTGGTAACGGTGACCTGAGGGTCTGGCTTCGAGATGGTCAGCCGCAGGACAGCGAGCGTCCCCTCGCCTCCCACCGCGGAGGCGAGGGTTCCGCCCACCACCGAGAGGCTAGACAATACCCCTAAGGAGTCCGGGACGCTGTCTCCCAGCGTGATGATGCTGTCGGTCAAGCCGGGAATTTCGGGCGTGAAAACGGCTACATCGACGAAGCTCACGTCGAAGGCAAGCAAAACCGTCGTCTGCGTCGAATCCCAGATCACGATCTCCGGAGTCGCCCCCGTCCCGATGAAGCTCGCGTCGAGCAGGCTGCCGGTGGCCGGATCAAAGCTTGAGGTGTCGAGCATGATCTCGAGCTCGACGCGGCCGCCGATCAGACCCAGGGTTTGGCTCTCGGTCGTCACCGTCCCCGGTTCCGGATTCGGATTCGACCCGTTTATGCTGTCGTAGAACGTGAACACGCCCGCGTCGGCGGGGGGGTCGGTGTCGGGCGGGACGGGCACAAAGCCGGTGTACTGGCTCTGCACGTCGACGCCACCGATCTCGATAGGAGCCGCAGTGGCGCTTCCGGACCAGCCCACGACGAGCAGAAATGCGACGAACGCTCCCAATCCCCGTCGGGCAGTCCTTTCTGCCAAGCTCGCCATTCGTAGCCTCTCCTTGGTGCTTTGAGTTCCGTTGGTCTGGTATTCCTCGCGCTCGCTCTTTGCCTCCTCGGCGTCGACGCGATGCTACCCGATCAGCGGCGCCGTCTCGTTGCCAGCCCCAGCAACCCGGCGCCGAGCAGGAGACCCGCTGACGGTTCAGGGACGAAGGGAGCGGGGTTTTCTACGGTGATCAGACCGGTGCCAGAAAAGGTGAAGAAGTCGTTGAACGGGTTTTGGTCGCCGGCCATCGTCGTGCTCAGGGAGGGGTCGAAGCCGAAGAGGGTGCCGGTGAGCTGGAGCTGTGCGCCCCCGCCGGTTCCCAGACCGCCCAAGGCAGCTATCAGCAGAGGATCTCCCCCTTCCACCGAAAGGCGCACCTGGGCATTCAGCGAGCCAATCTCGTTCGGCGCGGCGTTGGTGTCGATTACGCCCGAGATGATGAAGGGTTCGGCAAAATCGAGCTCCAGGATCGTGCCCGTGAGGTCGGTCACCGTGAGATCCGGATCCACTAAAGCAGCTCCTGAGTACCGAGAGACCAAGAAAACCAGTCCGCCCCCGAGATCGGTCGGAGTAAAGGTGACGAAGTCCATGTCCAGTCGAAAGGTGGTATCGGAGACGAGCCGGGTGATCGGACCCGGGTTCACCGAGACAGAGGTGAGCTGCCCGTCCATGTAGGCTCCACCTAAGGTTCCCAGGGCGGGATCGTGGACTCCGCCGTCGCCGCTAACGGTCTGGAGCGCATCCCACTCCATCTGCGTGACAATGTCTCCCGGCAGCAGCCCCAACGGCGTCGCCTGGGCAGATGCGGCCAGCAGCAACACTGCGGCACACAAGACCAACCTCCGGCCCCAGTTTCTCATGGCACCCATCGATGCGATCCTCCCGATACTCTGCGCTTCCCCAGCCGTTCCGAGCTCCCCACAGCCCTGCGGGCCCGAAAAAAGGGAGGGTTGGCCACCTCGGAAGGAGGCCAACCCTATGGATGCACGAGGCACCCCCTTCCCTGTGCACAAGTGATGCAACTTTCGTTCCCGGATCCACGTCCGACTCGACTTAAGAAAAGCGCATGAAATCAATGTCTTATGAGTGCGCCGTTCTCCCTTCCGAGCATTGGGAGCCAGCCGGAGGAAATTTTCTTCCTCAGAAACGGAAAAACTTTTCCTCGAGCGCCCTTACGGCGCGAGTTGCGAGGTGGGGCGGAGGTGGCCCTGGGGCCCGCTCGACCAGGCGTCTGGCCGCTCGAAGCCAGGGCTCGGGCGGCTCGAATCAGAGGTGGGCTGGGTCTCAGCGTCCGTCTAGATCAGCCAAGCCCGGAACGGCGTGTGCGTCTCGGTCAGCGCCGCTTCTCGCCGCGGATGGTGACCAGGTAGTTGCCTCGCTTGGAATCGAAGTCGAGATCGACGAGCTCCTGATCGGCCAGCTCCTCGAGCATCGCAGCGAAGGAGGAGTAGCCGTAGTACTCCTCGTTGAAGCCTGGGTATACCCGTCGAATCGTCTGCTTCACCATGGAGCCCCAGATCTGGTCGTAGTCCCGGTCCAGCGAGCGGATGATCTCCATGACCTGGTCGACGCCCTCGCTCTTCTTGTCGTCCGCAGCGTCCGCCGTCTTCCTGCCAGAGGGCGGCCTCGCCCTCGGCTTGGACTTCCCAGCTGCCCGGACCAGGTCGTCGTAGTAGATGAACTCGTCCGAGGCGGCGACCAACAGATCCGAAGTGGAGCTCTTGACGCCACAGCTGATCACCCTCTTGTCGTTCTCCTTCAGCTTCGCGACCAGGGGTGAGAAGTCGCTGTCACCCGTGAGCAGGGCAAAGATGTCGATGTGGTGCTTCGCGTAGCAGAGATCGAGGGCGTCCACGACCATGTGGATGTCGGCGCTGTTCTTGCCGCTCATCTTGGTCTGCGGAATCGAGACCATCTCGATGCCGTGCTTGTGGAACTCGCGCTCCTCCTTTCGGTAATTGACCCAGTCACAGTAGGCTCGCTTGAAAACGATGCGACCCTTCTCCAGCAGGCGCTTCAGGACCAGTTCGACCCGAAAGGCGCCGTGCTTGGACTGCTGGGCGCCGATGGCGAGGTTCTCGAAGTCGACGAAGACGGCGATCAGCGGTTCATCGGGCACTGGGCTCTCCCCCACGCAAATGATGTAGGGGAATCCTAGAAGAACTCGTCGTCGGCTTCGATGGGCTGGGCGGTGACGGGGTGAGGGGCGTGCTCCGGGCCGTCGTCCCAGCCGGGTATCTTCCTCGCCTCAGCGAGCCAGGACTCCGCCAGGTCCTCGTCCAGGACCACCGCGTTCTCCTCGAATCCGGCGCTGATCCCCTCCCAGAGCTCCTGCCCGCCCTGATCCCACCAGGTGCGGGAGGAATGCTCGAAGTCGATAGAGAGTCGGATCATGCTGGCACCTCGCTTCGGTCTGAGAGGGTGTATGCCTGAACGGGAGCTACTCCTGCGGTCATCCGCGCAGGTTGGCGACGCAGCGGAGGAAGTTCCCGCCCAGGATCTTGCCGATGCGCTTCGCCTTCCAGCCGCGCCTCAGCATTCCGTCGACGAGTCGCGGGAGCTCCAGGGGTGTCCGCAGGTTCCGGGGCGGGTTGATGGCGCCATCCCAGTCGCTACCGAGAGAGGCATGGTCTTCTCCGACGGTAGCCACGATGTGGCCGAGATGCCGGAGGATCGCCTCCGAGCTGCCACCCAGGTACCGATCGCCGAGGAAGCTCGAGTGGTACATCACGCCGATGGTGCCGCCGGTCGCCGCGATGGCGCGGAGCTGCTCGTCGTCCAGGTTTCTCCAGTGCGGGTGAACGCCGCTCACTCCGGTATGGGTCACGATGAGTGGCTGGGAGGGATCGTGGACCTCCACGGCGTCGAAGAAGCCACGACGGTTGATGTGAGCGAGGTCCGCGAAGATCCGCTTCTCGTTCAAGCGGCACACGAAATCCCGCCCGAACGGCGAGAGTCCCTCGTCCCGACGCGAGACACCGGGCGCGCTGGTCACGCCCAGCCGGGAGCTGGAGAGATGGACCAGCGTGATACGCAAAACCAGGTCGTCGGGGATCAGGTCGAGGGCATCGAGATCCCGGTCCAGGGCGTTGCCTCCCTGAATTCCGATGAAGGCGGCGTGCCGTTCCCGCTCGCGCGCTCGACGATACTCGGCCGCGCTTCGGACGATCTGGACGTCCTCTGCAACGCTCTCCAGGGTCGCGCGCAGTCTTCCCAGATTGGCGCCGAGGATCTCCGGGCGATCCGACGCCCGGCGCAGGGGATTGGTGGTAATCACCCAGGTTGCCCCAGTCAGCCGGGCCTCGCGCACGCGGGGCAGATCCACCTGACTGTAGATGCGCGCCCCGAGGAGACCGTGGCCGTGCCGGCGCCGGAGGTCGTAGCCGAAGATCCGGCTCCATATGAAGCTGTCGATGTGGAGATCGATGACGTCGCTCGCCAGGTAGAGCTCGACGGCCTCCGTGGAGATGCCGAGCTCCCGGGCCCAGGCGGCGGGATCGGCTTGGCGGTTGCGGTAGGCGAGACGAGGCATGGCTAGAAGAGCTGTGCTGCCCGGTCGAGGCACCAGAAGACACCCAGGGATCCGATTGCGTAGGTCGGAACGCGGCTGATGGCGGTGGGAAGGCGATCCAGGAAGGGGCGGGCGAGGGCGACGGTATTGAGCGCCAGGGCGACGAAGGCGAGCTGACCGATCTCGATTCCGAGATTGAAGGAGAAGAGGGTGAGGGGGATCGCGTCGGCGGGAAGTCCCGCCGCGCGAAGCGCTCCCGCGAAGCCGAACCCGTGGAGAAGGCCGAAGAGAAGCGCCAGCAGCCACGGGTGCGGGCCCCGCCCCGCCCCTTTCGTCGCGAGCTCCACACCGAGCGCGACGAGGCTGGCGGCAACCCCGAGTTCGATCAGGGTGGCGGGCAGGCTGGCGATCTCCAGAACCGCGAGAGCGAGGGTCAGGCTGTGCCCCACGGTGAAGGCCGTGACGGCCAGCAATATGCGACGTCCGCCAGAGACGAGCAGCAGCAGGCCGGTCACGAAGAGGAGGTGTTCGAGACCCGAGGCGAGATGCTCGACGCCGAGGAGTGTGTAGTCCTTGACGACGCGAAGCGATTGCTCTCGCGGCGGCACGGTGAACCGGGACGTTCGCGTGGAGGCGACGGCCCGGATCTGCCGCCCATCGAGGAGGCTCACCTGGATCAGGACATCGGTGCCACTCCCAGCGAGTCCTTCCACGGCCAGCTCCGAGCCGATCAGGCCGCCCTCCTGGCAACGGAGCTCCCAGCGCTGGATCAATGCGATGTCGGTCTCCGAGGTTCGAGCGTTGCCGAGGGGCTTGCAGTGAGAGGGAAGAACCGGGCGCAGGGCGCTGCCGGAGGCACGGAGGAGGGGGGTCTTCCAGAGGACCGAAACCCGGCTCGGAGCGAGCTCGCGAACCTCGAGGAGGGAAGGAGCCAGCCGGTGTGCCTCGGCGCTCAGCGGAGAGAAGGCGAGAGCGAAGAGGCAGCACGAGAGGATCCACCTCACCTGTCGTCTCCCGCTTGGCGCGTCTGGAGGGAAGGTCCCATCACGGCGCAAACCAGATCGGTGAGGTCCAGGCGCGCTCCTGAATGGACCGGCGGTGATCCTCTGCACAGCAGGGTTCGAGATCCTTCGCGACCTGGTCGGGCTGGCTGCAGTCGACCCCGTGGGCATTGCAGGCGTACTGGCTCCAGCGGCAGGATGGATTTTCCAGGACCCGGGCGTAGTAGAAGGCGTGCCGGGAGGGGTCGAAGTCCGGGTCGGTCCAAACGGTGCAGAGGTTCTCGGCGCCCGGGCCGGCGGTCTCGCAGGTTGCGAGATCCACCGTCGCGCCGTTCCGCGCGTCGCCGGCCACGTCGTAGACGCGCTCCCTGGCCTGGCCCTCCTCGACCCATCCCTTGACGATCTGGATGCGTTGGAGCGGTGTTCCGGGTCGCGCCGCGGTGCCGGGATCCCGCAGCGCCCAGACGGCGAAGCTCGGCGCAGCGCTCTCGGCGCGCGGCAGATCGCTTCCCATCGGCACCCCTTTCTGGTAGCCGAGCTCGACGAAGCGATCCGACTCACAGAGGTTCTCCGGGAGTTCGAAGCCGCCGAAGAACCGGACCACCATACGGGGTCCGCTGGTGCCGTAGGCCTCGCGGCGGCGCATGGCGGCGAACAGGGAGTCCCTGCTGTTCTCCTCGGCCCAGAGCACGGCGAGCCCGCCGGGATTGAACTCGATGTCGTCGGGAAGACCGCGGGGCAGGGTGCCGCCGGCCGGTGCCCCGGCGCCGCCGTGGCCGGGATGCCGATCTTCTTCCACCAGGCCCGGTGTTCCCAGGTGGGTGTCGGTGCTGGCGATCAGGCCGTACTTGAAGGGGTTCGCCCCGATCTTCTCCTCCTGGACGAGGCCCTGCTTGAGCGCCTCACGCGCGAAGTTCCCAGGTCCGGGGAGCTCCGCCCGCCAGGACACGTACTTGCCGGCGAAGCTGTCGTAGGGGAGCTTCTCGAAGCCGCAGAGCTCGTCCTCGCTACCCGCACCGAGGCGGCACTCCGAGTCGCCCTTGTGCTGCATCAGCTCGATCAGGGGCTCCCACTCCGCCCGCAGCCGAGCATCGTCGCCGGAGATCGGACTGCCATCCGCGTTCAAGGTCTGGAACATCAGACCGCCGCTCAGGTTGGAGTTGTGGGGGATGGTGAGGACGTCGCAGCCCTTCTCTCCTTCGAGGCAGTCCGCCCGGAGCTGCTGCCAGAGCGCCGGGGCCGAGTAGGCCTCGAAGTAGCTGACCGGAAGCTCTGGGACGGCGCGATTGCGGAAGATCACGTTGCGGTGGAGATTCCGCCCCTGGGCGGAGGCGGTCCACTCGTAGCCGATGAAGCTGCTGAAGCGGCAGGCAGAGGAACGGTCGTAGGCCCCCTCGGCAGCCTCCTGGATCTCCGCCCAGGCGGTGCGGGCCGCAGCCAGGCAGTCTGCGCCGCCCGGGCCGCAGAAATCGAATCGCGTCGGTGAAGCGAAGTAGCTCGCCTTGCTGTTCATCAGGAAGAAGGAGGCTCGAGGCCAGCGCCGATGGATCCGACACACCCAGGAGTCGTGGCCGGGAAGGCCGGGCGTCTGGCAGATTCGCACCTCTCCGAGTTGCTCGGCGTGATCGGTGACCGCCGCGAAATCCAGCGGGCGGGCGAGCTTCACCGTTCGCAGCCCCCGGCCCTGCGCGTCGTAGGGCTGGATGCCCAGCGCCTGACCTCGGGCGAAGCGATAGGCGTCCCAGGGCGTGTTGCGCGTCCCCTGGGTGCTGGCGTCATGGGAGAACGCGGTGTGGACATGGGTGTCGCCGAAGTAGGGGTGGCGGAGTGGGTAGAACTCGGCGCAGGGCTCGCGCTTCTCCGTCACCGGGTAGGGGCGCTCCGGAGCCGCTCCGAGCAGGAGAGGCGGGAAGAGTGCCAGGAGTGCGATCGCCGCTGCCCGTGCCGTCGCCATGGCTTTTTCGCCCCTCGCTGTAAGCCCGACCGGATGATAGGCTGGCTGGTTCGATTCGGGAGAGGGCGATGGTAGAGAAATTGAACCGGACTAGCGCTCGGATCACCCAGGTCAAGTCGCAGGGGGCATCCCAGGCGATGCTCTACGCCACGGGACTCACCGACGAGGACATGGACAAGGCCCAGATCGGGATCGCCAGCTGCTGGTTCGAGGGGAATCCGTGCAACATGCACCTCGACACCCTGAGCGAGAAGGTCAAGCAGGGCGTGCTTCGGGCTGGGCTGGTCGGCATGCGCTTCAACACCATCGGCGTCAGCGATGGCATTTCGATGGGGACCGAGGGGATGAGCTACTCCCTTCAGTCCCGCGACTTGATCGCGGACTCCATCGAGACGGTGATGTGCGCACAGTGGTACGACGCCAGCATCTCGATCCCGGGTTGCGACAAGAACATGCCCGGTTGCGTGATGGCGATGGGACGGGTCAACCGGCCCGGCCTGATGATCTACGGCGGCACCATCAAGCCCGGTCACAATCGTCAGGGCGAGACGCTCGACGTGGTCTCCGCCTTCCAGTGCTACGGCGAGCTGCTGGCGGGCAAGATGACCGAAGAGGAGCGGATGGATCTGCTGCGGAACGCCTGTCCCGGCGCGGGCGCCTGCGGCGGAATGTATACCGCCAACACCATGGCCTCGGCGATCGAGGCGCTGGGCATGAGCTTGCCCTACAGCTCCTCGACCCCGGCCGAGGATCCCGGGAAGCAGGAGGAGTGTCTTCAGGCGGGTTCCGCCGTCCGCAATCTCCTGGAGCGGGAGATCCGGCCGCGCGACATCATGACCCGCGCTGCCTTCGAGAACGCCATGGTTCTGGTCACGGTGCTGGGAGGCTCGACGAACGCGGTCCTGCATCTGATCGCGATGGCGAGGTCGGTGGATGTCCCCCTGTGCATCGACGACTTCCAGGCGGTGAGCGATCGCGTTCCCTTCCTGGCGGATTTGAAGCCCAGCGGCCAGTACGTGATGGAGGACGTTCACGAGGCGGGCGGTACGCCCGCCGTCCTGAAGCTGCTTCTGGAGCGCGATCTGATCGACGGCAGCTGCCTCACGGTGACGGGCGAAACCCTGGCGGCGAATCTCGACAAGCTGCCCGGGCTCGCGGCGGGGCAGAAGGTCCTCCGCCCCTTCGAGGATCCCATCAAGGAGACCGGGCACATCCAGATCCTGCGAGGCACGCTTTCACCGGAGGGCGCCGTCGCGAAGATCACCGGCAAGGAAGGGCTCAGCTTCAGCGGTCCCGCCAAGGTGTTCGATTGCGAAGAGGAGATGCTGGCAGCGGTCGAACGGGGTGAGGTCAAGGAAGGGATGGTCCTGGTGATTCGCTACGAGGGACCGAAGGGCGGTCCGGGCATGCCCGAGATGCTCTCTCCCACCTCGGTGCTCGTGGGGGCCGGCCTGGCCGAGTCGGTGGCCTTGATCACCGACGGCCGTTTCTCCGGCGGATCACACGGCTTCATCATCGGACACGTCACACCGGAGGCGCAGGAGGGAGGGCCGATCGCGCTGGTGGAGGATGGCGACGAGATTCGCATCGACGCGAAGCGGCAGACCATCGAGCTGGAGGTGGACGCGGAAGAACTCGAGCGGCGTCGCGAGCGCTGGACGCCGCCGCCGCTCAAGGCGACCCGCGGCACACTCTACAAGTACATCAAGACGGTGAAGTCCGCGTCGGAGGGCTGCGTGACCGACGAGTGAGAGCTGCAGGCTGGCCTCAGGTCTCCTGGAGCCCTCTTGCCATCAGTACCTTGCCCGATCGGACCAGCTCGCGCAGTCCAACGGGTCGAAGCAGCTCGATGAAGGTGTCGAGCTTGTCGCTGCCGCCGTAGACCCGGAGCATCAGAGAGTCGGTGCCGTAGTCCACCACCTTGGCATTGAAGTGCTCGGCGATCTGGAGGATCTGCGAACGCTCGTCCAGCTGGCACTGCAGCTTTACCAGGGCGATCTCGGTCTCGTAGGCCGCTCCCCCTGTGTGGTCGATGGCGTGGACGACATCCACCAGCTTGGCGAGCTGTTTGATGATCTGCTCGAGGGTCTCGGGATCGCCCGAGCAGGCAATGGTCATGCGCGAGAAATCTCCCTCCGCCCCCGGACTCACCACCAGACTGTCGATGTTGTAGCCACGCCGTGCGAAGACGATGGCCACGCGGACCAGGACACCCGGCTTGTTGTTCACGTAGAGCGAGATGACGTGCTGGCGCTGGTCCTGTCCGGTCTCTATATCAGGTGCTGCCACTGGGTTTCTCCAGTTTCTCTCTGGGGGGCTCGAGCAACATGGCGCTGAGCGGGGCGCCGGCCGGGACCCAGGGGAACACATTGTCCTCCCGGATCACTTCGGCGACCACGACACAGGGGCCCTCGTCATAGGCCTGGGCCTCACGGAGCTTTCGGTCGATGTCCGCCGGCCGCCGGATCCGAAGCGCCTTGATGCCGTAGGCCTCGGCGAGCTTGACGAAGTCCGGGTTCCCCTGCAGGTCCACGCCGGAGAGCCGGTTGTCGAAGAAGGCCTCCTGCCACTGACGGACCATTCCCAGGTAGTTGTTGTTGATGATGAGTACCTTCGTCGCCAGATCGTGAATCGATGCGGTAGCCAGCTCCGACATGGTCATCTGGAAGCCGCCGTCTCCGACCACCGCCCAGACCTCGGCCTCCGGGCGTCCGAACTTCGCGCCGATCGCGGCGGGAAATCCGTAGCCCATGGTTCCGGCGCCACCCGAGGTGATCCAGTGTCGATTCGAGCTCACCCGAAGGAACTGCGCGGCCCACATCTGATGCTGTCCGACGTCGACGGTGATCACCGCCTTGCCGTCGGTGACGGCCTGGAGGCGATCCAGCACGTGCTGAGCCCGGAGCCCACCCTTCTTCGCGTACTTGAGCGGGTACTGTCGCTTCCACGTCGCGCACTGCTTCAGCCAGGCGTCGGTGTCCGCCCTCTCGACGAGAGGGATCAGATCCTCCAGGACCAGGCGGGCGTCGCCCTCCAGGCAGAGGTCCGGTCGGATAGTCTTGTTGAACTCGGAGAAATCGACGTCGATGTGGATCTTGACCGCGCC
This sequence comes from uncultured delta proteobacterium, assembly GCA_963766175.1. GTDB lineage: Bacteria > Myxococcota_A > UBA9160 > UBA9160 > UBA6930 > CAVXZE01. The sequence continues at coordinate 349,727 of CAVXZE010000007.1, read as the reverse complement.
GGTGCAGAACGCCTCGACGTCGCTCGTGCACCGGTCGTCCCAGCGCGCGCCGATCGACATGATCAGATCACAGTCGACGACGGCCTTGTTCGCGTAGGCGGTGCCGTGCATTCCCAGCATTCCCAGGTGCAGGGGATGGTTCTCGTCGGCGGCGCCCTTGCCGAGCAATGTGTTGACGAGGGGTGCGTGCAGCTTCTCCGCCAGCGTGATCACGGCCTTGCCCGCGTCGGCGATGACGGCGCCGTGGCCGACGTAGAGGAGCGGCTTCCGCGCGGCCTTGAGATGCTCCGCGGCGGCGGCGATGGCTTCGGGGTCGCCGCGACCCGGCACCCGGTAGCCCGGCAGATCCACCTTGTCGGTAAAGGGCGCATCGCAGGGCCCGGAGCTCACGTCCTTCGGGACGTCGATCAGCACGGGCCCCGGGCGGCCGGTGGTCGCGATGTAGAAGGACTCCCGTACGATTCGGGGGATGTCGGCGGGGTTCTTGACGAGATAGCTGTGCTTGACCACCGGGTAGGTGATACCGGTGACATCGGCCTCCTGAAAGGCATCCTTGCCCAGGTTCGCCGTATTGGTCTGGCCCGAGATTACGATGATCGGTGCCGAATCCATGTGTGCGGTCATCAGGCCGGTGACGGTATTGGTGGCTCCTGGCCCGGAGGTCACGAGTACGACCCCCGGCTTGCCGGTGGCGCGGGCGTAGCCGTCTGCCATGTGTGTCGCACCCTGCTCGTGGCGGACGAGGACGAGTTTGATCTTCGAATCCACCAATGCGTCGAAGAGAGGGATCGCGGCGCCTCCGGATAGGCCAAAAATGTACTCTACGCCCTCTCGTTCCAAGCACTGAATGAGCTTTTCGCCTCCAGAGGGGACACTGTCGATCACTGCGATTCCTCTCGATGGGTGTTTTGGAAGAGAATTGCGATCTTGTCGAGATCTGCGTATCAGAGATTGAAAAACTCTCTCAGAAAATACATTCTAGAGAAGAAATTGCTCTCTGTCGGTAGCGGATGAACACAAATATAGCTGAAAAGAGAGGGATTCCCTTAAAAGCCCCCAGGGGATGATGCTGATTCACCCTTCTGCGGCGTGAGCTCGGTCGCCTGGGCCGGGCTGACGGCGCAGGAGCAGCTCATCCTCTCCGGTTGCCTGGAGGAGCTCGGGTCCGAGCCGAGCTGGGAAGCTCTGCTAGCGGCGGAGCCTGCGTCTCGCGGCGGCGAGGCCCGCCAGGCCACCGGCCAGCATCAGGGCGGTAGTCGGCTCCGGTACCGCGGCGATCACCGAGTGGTCGATCGACGCTCCGCTTCCGCCGAGGAAATGGTCGCCCCGGATCGTGATCTTCGACTTCACCTGCAGGGCGGCAAGGCCGTCGAACACCGCATCGTCACTCGTCTCGCCGCTCCTGGTCGAGACGCGGAGCTTCCCGATCTTCTTGTCGTCGAAGATCTTCTCTTTGACCTTCAACAGGCCTTCGGCCCCGTTGTCGGTGGCCACGGCGAGACTGGCGCTGACCAGAGCGGAGCCTGCGACGTCATAGATCAGGCTGATCTTCCCGCCCTTGCGGCTCTCGCTGAAGTCACCCACCAGCGCGAACCCGTCGGCGGTGGGGACGATCTCGTAGACGCTCAGATCTTCGCTCAGGCCCTTTCCCTTGATCTTCACGACGAAGTTGCTGAAGGTCGCTCCGTTGTCCGCGCTGAAGCTCGCGCCGGGGACGACCAGATCTGCCAGCGAAAGAGCGTTGGTGCTTGCGGCAATCCCGAGGCCAATCGCGAGACTCGTAGCCACCGTCAAGATCCGGCTTCCGAACAGCATCTTCCCTCCCTGGATGGGTGCGCCGGTCCGGGATGCAACGGCCACAGCCCTATCAGGCCGTCTTCTGCGGCCTGCGAATGGGGACCTCTAGGGAAGATGTGGTTGCAGAGGGGCTGCTGTGTCAGCCGAAGGGAAAGGAAACCTGGCGGGATGCTGTTTTTGGTGGGCGCGGTCAGCGCGCGCGTACGCGGATGTTTCCGCCCGAGGTCTCCAAGCTGAGCTCCGCGCCTCCGCCGTCGAGCTTTGCCTCCGCCTCGCTCCGCTCGATGCTCCCGGAGATGGTGAACTCCTCGTCGATGGTGACACGGCCACCGCTGGTCTGCGCCTCGAGATCGACCCCCTTTCCCGGGGGAAACTGTACCTCGATGCTGCCACCGGAAGTCTCGAGCTCTCCCGCCGGCGCGCCGGTGAAGCGCACCGAGATCGCCCCGCCACTGGTTTCCGCCTCGACGGACCCATCGATGTCACGGATCCGGATGGAGCCGCCGCTGGTCTTCACCTCGACGTTGCCAGTCACCTCGGAGAGGTGGATGGAGCCACCGCTGGTCCTTGCTGCGAGATCGCCGCGAATCTCCCTTGCCTGGATGCTCCCGCCGGAGGTCTCCGCCTCGATCTCGCCGGAAATCTGGTTCAGCTCGATGTCGCCGCCGCTGGTCTTCGCCTCGACCTGGCCGGTCACCTCCTGGACGTCGATGTGACCGCCACTGGTGTGAAGATCGACGGAGAAGAGCTTGGGAATTCGCGCCCTCACCTTCACGCGGCCGGGGCCGAGGGCGGGAAGCCAGGAGGAGCGGGAGCTGGTCAGGTGCAGCTCATCGTCGCCTTGCTCGAGCTCGAAGCGAATCGCCCGCGAGGCCCAGCCGGAAGTCCGGGCGTCGAGCTCCACCTCCGAGAGGTCGTGGGTCTCCACGTCGATCGAGCCGGTGCTGAGCTCGATGCGAAGGGTTCCGCCGGGTCTCACGGGGACGGTCCTCTCGAAATCCTCGGCCCTGGCGCCGCTCGCCGCGAGGGCACCGAGCAGTGCGATGGCGCCGAAGAGGCTCCCGGTCCTGTGTGCGATGTTGCTGAAGCTCGGCATTCCGTGACTCCTGCTGGAGATCCGCGGCACTGCTAGCGCCGTCCGACGTATATTCGCCCGTGGGAGGTCCGCAGCTGGAGCAGCTCGCCTCCGCCGTTGATCGTTCCTACCACCAGGTTCTCGGCCTCCTCGCCGCTCAGACCGATCCTTGGGTCAAGCGCCACCTGTCCCCGGGTGGCATGGGCGTCGAGGTCAGCGGCGGAATCGGTGGGAATCACCACATCGATGCTGCCCCGCTCGGTCTCCAGGGAGCCCGCTGGGGGGCCAGTGAAGCTCGCCCGAACCGATCCGCGCTCGGTCCTCGCGACGATCGGGCCGCGCACCTGGGTGAGCTCGATGGAGCCCCCCAGGGTCTTGGCCGTTACCTCGCCGTCGATGTGGCTCATCTCGATCGGGCCCTCCGTAGTCCGCGCCTCCACGTCTCCGCTGACCCACGCGATCTGGATCGAGCCGTCCGAGCTGGTGACCTGCAGGTCGCCGATGATTTCCTCGATCTCGACGGGTCCATTGACCACCCGGAGCTTCACGGGTCCCGAGACGCCCCGGACCTCGACCCCCGCGTCCCGAGCCCGCGCGCGCACCTGGCCGCCGATGTCCTGGATCCTGACCGGTCCGGAGTCGCTTCGGATGTCCACGGAGAAGTCGCGGGGGACCCAGACGCGGACCCGCACCCTCGGCCCGCCGAACATCCAGGAGGTGGCACCCTCGACGCGAACATCCAGGCGAACCGCAGGGCCCCCGGTGTCGAGCACGAAGTGGACTCGCCAGGAGGCCCAGCCGTCCGCGTTGCCCACGACGCGGATCTCGTCCGCGTCGTGGGTGGCGAGCTCGAGAAAGCCGGGATCGGGGCGAAGGCCCTCGCCGAGATCCATGTCGACCGCCAGGCTACCGCCCGGCTCCACGGGGACTGTCTCCTCGAAGCCTACGGCGGCGGCCGGCGCCAGCCACGCGCCAACCAGCATCGCCAGAAGCCCGCTCCGCATCGTGGTCTACCTCCAGAAGGATCGCCGGGGCCGAGGGCCACTCCTGCCCTGTGTGGAGCAAACCGCATGCCAGGGCGATCGGCCACAGGCGGCTCCTAGAGCGCCTTTCTGCAGTCACGGACCTTCAATATGCAGCTTCGCAGCTGCAGTCGGCCCTCCCAACCCCCTGGCATCTTGAGAAGCGGCGGCTGGCGCCCGATAAGACGGCCGATGGCGCGGATCCTGATCATCGAGGACTCGGCGAGCCAGCGCGCCGAGGTGTGCAGCGTCCTGCGGCAATCGGGTCTCTTCGAGCAGATCCTGGAAGCCGACAACGGCCTGCGGGGACTCAAGCTCCTGCTCTCGGAGCCTGTGGATCTGGTGCTCTGCGATCTGGAGCTGCCCGGCCTGGATGGCGAGAAGCTGCTGCGAATGTCCCATTCCGCCCAAGGACTCCGGGTCCCGTTCCTGGTGCTGACCTCGGTCAAGGACTCCGAACGCATGGCACAGCTGCTCCGCGACGGCGCCTGCGACGCGATTATGAAGCCCTTCCGCGCGGTGGATCTGATCGCGCGGATCGAGCTGCATCTCAAGCTCCAGCGGCTCCAGAGGGAGCTGATCGAGAAGAACAAGCTGCTCGAGAGGCTCTCCATCACGGATCCCTTGACGGGCCTCCGCAACCGCCGCTTCCTGACGGAGATCCTCTCCGTGGAGTTTCAACGCGCGCACCGCTACGGGACCGGTCTGACCATCCTGATGGCAGATCTGGATCGCTTCAAGGAGGTCAACGACCGCCACGGGCACCTGGCGGGCGACGAGGTACTGAGCGTATTCGCGAAACGGCTGCAACGCCGACTGAGAGCGAGCGATATCGCGGGGCGCTACGGGGGCGAGGAGTTCTTGGTGATGCTCTCCCAGATCAATGCGGAGGGAGGAGTGCTCTTCGCGGAGCGATGGCGGGCGGAGGCCGAGGAGACGCCGATCGAGCTCGGTGACGGAAGATCGATCCGGACCACGCTCAGCGTCGGAGTGGCGAGCTACACGTCCATCTTCAAGGACGCCGACGAGCTCATCGCCGCCGCCGATGCGGCCCTGTATTGCGCCAAGGAATCGGGCCGCAACCAGGTCGCGGTCTACGAGCCCTGACCGGAGAAGAATTTCCTCGCCGCGGTTGCCGGATCGCCGACCAGCTCCTCGGGAGGGCGGCCGCGCAGCCACGCTTCGGGGAGCAGGCTCCGGTAGGGCTCGCGAAGCAGACGTCGACCCAGCAGGGCGACCACCCCGGTGTCCCGCTCCGATCGGATCAGCCGGCCGGCCCCCTGGACGACGCGGGTCATCCCGGGAATCGCATACGCATATTCGAATCCACGGTCGAAGCGCTCGCCATATTCGCTCTCGAGGAGCTGACGCTCCAGATCGGGTGGCGGAAGACAGGGCCCTACCACCGCGACGCCCCGCAGACTCTCGCCGGGATAGTCGATCCCCTCCGCGAAGACTCCGCCCGCCACTGCAAAGAGCAGGACGGGACTTGTCTGCGGATCGCGGAGCTCCCGGAGGATCGCCTCGCGCTCCCGTGCGTCGTCCTCTCTGCCCTGGCAGAGAAGGGTCTTCCCGTGGGTTGGGAGCAGTGCGGCGACCTCGGCGAGAAAGGCGTGGCTGGGAAAGAGAGCGAGGCAGTGACCCGGCACCTGATCGGAGAACTCGGCGATTCGCCGGGCAATCCTCGGAGCCTCCCGGCTTCGGTGTCGCCAGAGCGTGGTGACGGAAGTGTCGATCACGACGCACTGATTCTCCGGGGGAAAGGGACTTGGGATCGCGACGGGAGCACAGCGCTCGCCATCCAGGCCGAGCAGATCTCGGTGAAACTCGGTCGGAGTCAGTGTCGCCGAGAGTCCGATCACCGAGTGACAGCGATTCAGGACCGCGCCGAGTTGCCTGCCGGGATCCTTGCAGAAGAGCCGAAATCGCCCGATCCCTGCGGCTCGCCCGACCAGGTGGGCGAAGCGCTCTCCGGCGTCGGAGAGAACGTCGAGAAAGCGCAGCAGCGCGAAGTAGAGGCTCAGGAATGCATCGTCCGGCTCCATCGAGCGGGTATCGAGCCGGTACTCGAGATAGTCGGCGACGGTGGCATCGAAGCGCGGGCGAACCGCGAAGAGTCGCTCCGCGGGAACGGCGTGCTCGAGGCTCCAGCTCTCCTGGGTCGCGCCCGGAGCAGCGTCGGCAAGGGTTTCGTCGAGTGTCTCGAGCAGGTCTCCGCAGAGCGCCGCGACTTCGCGATGCACCGGCGCGCCACCGAGGGCGGCGAGCCGCTGGGCCCGGCCGATCATCTCGCCGTCGAGGGACGGACTCGAGATCTGCCGGGCTCTCTCCACCAGGTTGTGGATCTCGTCGACGACGAGGATCGCATTGGACAGGTCGGCGTCCGGTGAGAACTCCTGAAGCGAGACGACCGGATCGAAGGCGTAGTTGTAGTCGCAGACTGTGACGACTGCCTCCCGGGCGGCCGCCAGACTCAGCTCGAAGGGGCAGACCTCTGCGGCGACGGCGATCTGGAGGAGGGTCTCCGGATCGACCACGGGGCGACTCTCCAGCACCTGCCGAAGGATTTCTCCCTGGTGGACCTTGCGCCCGAAGTCCCGGGCGAATCGGCAGTACTCATCGTGACAGGTCATCGTCTGGTCCGGGCAGATGCTGGCCTTCGCTCGCAGGCGGACCGCCAGCGCGATCTGCCCGGGATCCAGGCTCGCGAGCACCTCCATTGCCATTTCTTGCTGCAGATTCTTTGGGGTGAGAACGTAGAGGTGCTTGTCGTTGGCGAGCGCGAAGCGCAGGGCCGGAAGGAGGGTGGCGACGGTCTTCCCGATTCCCGTGCTCGCCTGGAGCAGGAGGTGCTCGCGCTCCTCCAGGGCCGATTCCACCGCCTGGATGATCCCCTCCTGGCCTGGACGCAGCGAGGGGTGGGGAAAGTGCAGCCTCGCGGCAGCCTTTCGGCGCGCGACTCGCGTTCGGGTCTCGCCTTCGAATCGCTCCAGGCAAGCGTCTACGCGCGCGCGAAGGGTCCTCTCCAGGGCGACGAAGTCGAGCGGCACCTTCTCGCGGGTGATGCGTGCGCTGCCGATCTCGACCCGGACCAGCTCGGCGCTCACCGGAAGACCGCGCTCCCGCCGGAGCATCCAGGCGTAGAGGCTCGCCTGGAGATGGTGGATGTCTCCGCGCCCGGAGTCGATGGCCGCGCCTCGCCTCACCGACTTGATCTCCTCGACGACGAGACCTCCTTCCGGATCTTCACGGATCCCGTCGGCGCGTCCATGGAGGAGAACCTGCCACCCCGCGTGGTGCAGGCTCAGGCGGAGCGCAACCTCGCTTCGATAGGAGGGGTCTCCGGCCGCCGCCGCCGACTGCACTCGCGCGTGGAGCGCCTGTCCCAGCCACAGCCGGTCCATTCCGCCGCGGTTGGAGAATCCGATGCTCGGTGCCGTCGGATCTTCGAGAAGCTCGGTGACGGCGACACGCAGTGTCCTCTGGCTGGAATCGAAATGCAGGTCGCGCTCCCCTGGTCAGCTGTCCGCTTCGGGCTTGCGGCGTTCTCGGCGGGCGCCGCTGAGCGGTGGTGGATGATCCGGGCTAGGGTGCTCGAACTGCCACCGGGGTCCTGGAGAAAACCGGCGGCCAGACCGCCGGGGAGAGGGAAGCTGCTCAAGCAGGTGTTGTTCCGAGTCGTCCCGCTGCTCGTCGTTCTGGCGGGATTCGAAGGGCTGCTGCGTCTGCTGGACCTCCCGCGCCTCGATACCTGTTGGGTGACGAAAGAGGATTTCTGGGTCGAAGATCCCGAGCTCGGCTTCACCTACCAGCCCGGGAGGACGGTGTCCTGGGGCACCATCAATTCGCTCGGCCTCCGCGGGCCGGAGCCGTCTCGCGAGAAGCCCCCGGGTACGTTGCGCCTGCTGTTCATCGGGAACTCGAGTGTCTACGGTGTCGGTACCCACGACGAGGCGACCTTCTATCACACGGCCGTGACGTCCATTGCCGCGCGCTTCCCGGACCGCGATGTCGACTACCTGGTGGGAGCGATTCCGGGCTACAGCTCCTACCACTCGCGCATCATGCTCGATCGTCTTCTGGTCTACGACCCGGACATCGTGATCTTCTACGTGGGCGCCTACAACGACCACGCCCGGGGCCGATACTACCGGGATGCGGACATCCCCAGGAGGATGGCCCGCCGCTCCCTCTGGTGGCATCGGATCCACACCGTCGAGGCCCTCGAGCTGGTCTCGAACGTCTTCTACCGGAAGTTCCTCCGGCAGTTTCGGAGCAAGGAGAACCAGGCCCGGGTCTCTCCCCGGGAGTTCGAGGAGAACATGCGGGAGATGCTGCGGAAGACCCTCGACGCCGGCGCCGAGGCCGTGGTTCTGCTCCCGCCCTACGCGGCTTCTCTGCTGGAGCGACGCCCGACCATCCCGCAGTACCAGGCAATCCTGGAGAGCACGGCCAGGGAGTTCGGGGTGGTGCACTCGCCGCTGCAGACGGTCTTCGAGCGGGCCACCGAAGACGAGCGGACGCTGTACCAGGAGCACGATGACTACCACCCCAGCGTGTTCGGTCACCGGCTGATCGGCGAGGAGATCGGGCGCCTCGTCGGAGAACGGATCACAGGCGAAACTGAGACGAAAGTAGTTCCCAAAAGAAAAGCCCGCTCGAAGCGGACCGTGTCAGAGCTGCAATAGATGAAATATAGCACAGAGGTGGGAGACCGCACAAGGTCCTTTCATCCGCTTAGCTCGATCCCTCAACCCCCCGCTGAAAAGCCGGCGATTCGGCCGCTGAAGTGGCTTCCGCCAGCGAAAAAGAGCCGCCTGGCAGGGCTCCTTTTCAGCGCGCCCGGCGGCCGTCTCGGAAGGTTTCCGTCGAGCGGAGGCGAAGCTGTGGCGAAGTCCGAGTCCTCCGGTCCTTACGCTGCCCGGAGTGATACCCTGCCACCATGCCTCGCCGCAGCATCTCGGAGCTGATGAATCCGGACGTCGTCTCGGCCCGGCCCGGCATGACCGTGGCCGAGGTGAGGAACCTCTTGGCGACCCGCGGGATCAGCGGAGCTCCCGTCGTCGACGACTCGGGGAAGATTCTCGGTGTCGTTTCGCAGAGCGATCTGGTCCGTCAGACCGAGCAGCGAACCACAGTCGGGGAGTCGGGCTGGTTCTTCACCAACGTGAACGAGTATCGGGATCTCGCCGACCTGCCGCGAGACCTGTCGGACGCGCCGGTGGAGAGCGTGATGACCAAGGAAGTCTACACCGTGCCTCGGGATTCCAGCGCCGCGGTGGGCGCGAGCATCATGCGTGAGCGCAAGGTTCACCGGCTGCTGGTTACCGAGGAGGGTGTGCTCGTCGGGGTCGTGACCTCGCTGGATCTGCTTCGTGTCGTCGAGGAGAGCTAGCTAGCGCCCGACTCAGAAGACGACGGTGCGTTTGCCGTGAACCAGGATGCGGTCCTCGAGGTGCCAGCGCACCGCCTGGGCCAGGACCATCCTCTCGACGTCGCGCCCCTTCCGGATCAGATCCTGAACGGTGTCCTCGTGGGAGCAGTGAACCACGTCCTGGGCGATGATCGGGCCCTCGTCCAGGTCACTGGTGGCGTAGTGGGCGGTCGCGCCCACCAGCTTCACGCCGCGTTCGAGCGCCTGGTGGTAGGGACGCGCACCGATGAAGGCGGGGAGCGTGCTGTGGTGGATGTTGATGATCCGTTCGGGGAAGCGTTCCGTGAAGCTCTGGCTCAGGATCTGCATGTAACGGGCCAGCACCACCAGGTCGATCTGCTGCTCTTGGAGGAGCGCGATCTCCTTCGCCTCCTGCTCGGTCTTGCTCTGCTTGTTGATGGGGTAGAGGTGGTAGGGAATCTCGAACTTCTCGGCGACGGATTCGAGATCGGGATGATTCGAGACGATCAGCGGGATGTCACAGACGAGCTCACCAAGGCGGTGGCGCAGGAGCAGGTCGTAGAGGCAATGCTCGAATTTCGAGACGAAGATCGCGACGCGCTTGCGGCAGTCGGAGTAGCTGATCCGCCAGCGCATCTGGTAGCGACCGCACTCGATCTGCAGCAGGGCTTCGAGCTGGTCTCGCGGGATGTCGAGCTCGGCCATGTCGAAATGGATGCGCTGGAAGAACATCTCCTCGGTGGGATCGGAGTGCTGCTGGGCGTCGAGGATGTTCGCGCCGTGGTCGTAGAGGAGCTGGGCCAGCGCGGCGACCAGACCCTTTCGGTCGCGGCAGGAGAGCAGCAGCGTGGCGGTGACGGTGGAGCGGGAAACGGACATCGAGAGCTCCTTCCGATCTCAATGAGTGGCGAGGGCCCATTCGGGGAATGGACCTCCCACGTCGAATACGAGGGCTCCGAGTGTGAAGACCAGAGTGGTGATCATGACGAGTGCGACGACCTCCATGATGAGCCCGGCCTTGATCATCTTGGTGATCGGCACCCGGCCGGATCCGTAGACGATGGCGTTCGGCGGCGTCGAGACCGGGAGCACGAAGGCGCAGGAAGCCGCCAGGGCAGCGGGAATCATCAGCAGAAGTGGATGGGCCTCGATGGCGCGGGCGAGGGAGGCCATGATGGGCAGGCTCATCGAGGCCGTGGCGGTGTTGGAGGTGAGTTCGGTGAGCCCCGCGACGATGGCGACGACGGAGGCGACCATGGCGGCGGCGGGCGCCCCGGCGAGCACCTCGAACCGGCTTCCGATCCAGGCCGAGAGGCCGGAGACCTCGAAACCCTTGGCGAGCGCCAGTCCGCCGCCGAAGAGCAGGAGAATGCCCCAGGGTACGGCCCTGGTGGCCTGCCAGTCCATCAGACGGCCGCCCTTTTCCCTGCTGGCGGGAATCAGGAAGAGCAGGAGCGCCATGGTGATGGAAACGGTGCCGTCGTCGATCATGGCTCCGATGCCGGATTGCTCGCTGAAGAGGGACGACCACCCGCGCAGGGTAAGGGCACTGCCGAAGGCAATGCTCTTCCGGGTCATCCAGAGCAAGGCGACGCCCGCGAACACGAACGCCACCCGCTTTTCTTCGGGTGTGATGGGACCGAGGCGCTCGATCTCTTCACGAATGAATGTCTTCCCACTGAAGGGGCTGGAGGCGGGCAGGGGGAAGATGACGCGGCTCAGGAGGAGCCAGGCCACGATCAAGAAGAGGAAGCTGAAGGGCGAGGCGAAGGCCATCCACTGAGCGAAGGAAATCGCAGGGGCGTTGGGGAAGATCTGCTGGAATTGGGTGACGAGGACGCCGTTGGGTGGGGTGCCGATCAGTGTGGCGGTTCCGCCGATGGAGGCGGAATGGGCCAGCCCGAGCATCAGAACCAGGGGGAAGTTCTGCGCCAGGGGGTCGACTGCCTGCCCGGTCCGCAGGCGCCTCTCGTTGAGGTCTTCGTAGAGCACGATCAGAGAGATGGCCATCGGCATCATCATCATGGTGGTGGCGGTGTTGGAGAGCCACATCGAGAGGAAGGCGGTGGCGACCATGAATCCGAGCACCAGGCGGTGCGGCTGGCCTCCGATGACGCTGAGGATGTGCAGGGCGATGCGCCGGTGGAGGTTCCAGCGTTCGACGGCGATGGCGATCAGGAAGCCGCCCAGGAACAGGAGGATCAGCCAGCTCATGTACTCGCGGGCCACCTCCGCCCCCTTCATGATGCCCGTGAGAGGGAAGAGGACGATCGGCAGCAGTGCGGTGGCGGGAATCGGGATGGCTTCGGTTACCCACCAGGTAGCCATCAGGACGGCGATTGCCATCATGTCGCTGACCGCGGGACGGCTCGGGTCGAGTTCGGGACCGAACCAGATTGCGATGAAGAGGATCGGACCGAGCCACACCCCGACCCTGTTGCGAAGCGTGGGCGTTCCGGCCGTGGCTTCGTCCGGGATGTTCCCTTCCGTCTCGCCCATCGGGCGAGATTAGCCGATCGGCGCGACAGGGATCGAGGGAAGGGGGTGGATTTGCGCCGAGAGCCGGGCGTCCGATCCACTTCCAGCTGACTGGCTTGCGGCCGGAGGCGTTCGCGGCGATGCTGCTGTGCAGGGCGAGACGCCAAGGCGGGACCGCCTCCGAAGGGAGCGGTGACGAGTGCATTTCTTGGCGAGGGGAGGGCGCGATGGGAAGCCGGGAGAAGGTGAGAAAGTTCCTCGAAGAGTCGGAGGCCCATCGGCATTACGAGGGCATCGTCGACTACGCGCTCACCTATCTGATCGCCAAGGCCGAGAAGGAGGGCAGGAGCCGGTTTGCCTCGGACCTCACCCAGATGAAGGGAGAGTACAAGGAAGACTTCGCCCATGCGGTGGCGCTGACCGAGGAGGTCTTCGCCGACCTCTTCACGGACGAGGACCTCGACAACCTGATCGTGCTGCACTCGAATCCGGCCACCAAGAAGCTCCGGGAGCTCAACTCGGAGATCGTGGGCAGGATCCTGAGGAAGTACTCGCAGGTGTCGGGTGTGCGGCTTCCCGAGGACCTGTAGCCGAATTGGCGGCGGATCTGGAAGCGAGGCCGGAGAAGCGAGGGCTGGCCGGGTAGGGTACCGTCTGGCCCGGCCGAGTGTAGCGGCTGACTACCTACAGCGGAGGACGCGAAGTGTCACGTAAAGTTTTCATCGTCGGCGTTGGGATGACCAAGTTCGAAAAACCCTTTTCCAGGGACTGGGACTATCCGGACATGGTCAAGGAGGCCGGCACCAAGGCCTTCGAGGACTCGGGGCTCACGATCCAGGACATCGAGCAGGCGGCCGTGGGCTACTGCTACGGAGACTCGACCTATGGGCAGCGCTCCGTCTACGAGCTGGGGATGACGGGGATCCCGATCTACAACGTCAACAACAACTGCGCGACTGGCTCGTCTGCGACCTTCATGATCAAGCAGTTCATCCAGGGCGGTGTCATCGACTGTGGCATGGCGGTGGGCTTCGAGAAGATGGAGAAGGGGTCGCTCGGCGTGAAGTACACGGACCGTACGCTCGCCATGGACAGGCACATGAAGGTGATGATCGAGAAGCGCGGCTTCCAGAAGGCGCCGCCGATGCCGCAGCTGTTCGGGAACGCCGGTCGCGAGCACATGGAGAAGTACGGCACGACGGCCGAGCAGTTCGCCAAGATCGGCTACAAGAACCACAAACACTCGGTCAACAACCCGTACTCGCAGTTCCAGGACGAGTACACCCTGCAGGAGATCAAGGATGCTCCCATGGTGTACGACCCGCTCACCAAGCTGTGTTGCTGCCCCACCTCGGACGGCGCCGGAGCCGCCATTCTCTGCAGTGAAGACTTCATGAAGAAGCACAATCTGCAGGACCGGGCCGTCGAAATCCTCGGCATGACGATGACCACCGACTTCGAGGACACCTTCGACAGCATTGCCGGGCTGTGTGGCTACACACTATCGAAGATGGCGGCTGAGAAGGTGTACCAGCAGTCGGGTCTAGGACCGGAGAACGTGGACGTGGTCGAGCTGCACGACTGCTTCGCCACCAACGAGATGCTGTCCTACGAAGCCCTCGGTCTCTGTGAGGAAGGCAAGGGCGGTGAGTTCGTGGATTCCGAGGCGAACACCTACGGCGGGAAGATCGTCGTGAACCCGTCGGGCGGCCTGATCTCCAAGGGGCATCCCCTGGGCGCCACGGGTCTCGCGCAGTGCGCGGAGATGGTCTGGCAGCTTCGGGGACTGGCGGAGAAGCGCCAGGTCGAAGGTGCCAAGGTCGCGATGTCGCACAACATCGGCCTCGGCGGCGCCTGTGTGGTGACCATGTATCGGAAGGCCACCGCCTAGTCCAAATCCTTCAGGATCGCGTGACGCGGGCCCCGGGGAGCGAATTCCCGGGGCCTCGTCTCATTCGGGCGCGTTCCGCTCCAGGATGATGACCTCGGGATTGACGTCGGCAAGCGCGTAGCGGTGGCCCATCCAACGCTCCAGTGGTGAGTGTCCGCGTTTCCTCCATACCTCGCGATAGCCCTCGTCGCCCGCGATCAGGCGCTCGATCCAGTCCCGGCGCTCACCGCCGAACCGCGGGTAGTAGAGCGAGGAGAGCACCAGGTAGTCTGGGCTCCTCTCGTGGAGCGCCGCCTCGCCGATCTCGTTCTCCGGGATGCGCTCTACGCGGTGTCCCAGCCAGGCCAGGCGTGGCAGGTACTGCGCGGTGCTGAAGGTGCCGATCCGCGCCTCCGGTTCCACGTGCTCGCGCAGCCAATCTTCGGCGAGATAGCGGGAATCGTTGACCAGGATGAGGTCGCCGTTGAGCGCGTGGAGGAAGGCGTGTCCGAAGACGAAAGCGAGGAGGGGAAGGGTGAGGAGACGCGCGGCGGGACGGACGCGCAGCAGGCGGTACGCGAGGACACCCCCGAAGACGGCGAGGATCGGCACCAGCGGAAGGATGAAGCGCATCGGGGCGTACTTGGCCGGAACGATCGAGAAGAGGACGTAGGAGAGGGCCGGGAGCAGGAGGACGGTGCTCCAGGGCCGACGCCAGGGCGCGTAGAAGATCCCTGCGCCGCAGAGCGCCAGCGCGGGCCAGCCCATCGCGTATCGGAGGTCCACCGCGATCCTGCCGAAGAGATCGAGATAGCCCTCGAAGAAGCGCTCCTGGAAGCCCGCCATCCGGGGTTGGGAGGGAAGCCAGAGCTTCCAGTGCTCGAGGAAGCCGTTCCAGTTGAACGGATTGATCGAGACGGCGTAGACGATCAGCAGCGATCCCGCCAGGGCGAGGAGCTTTCGATCGAAGCTCGCCGCAAGCCAGCTGCGCGCGCTGGCGGAGCCGCGGGCCTGGAGCTCGCGTCTCAGGTGCGCCGCGTAGATCGCCGCGCAGGTGAGAACATAGGCGCCGATGATCCCCTCCTTGGTACCGATTGCGCATCCGGCGCTGAGACCGAACGCGACGTAGTCGAAGAGGAGGCCGCGCTGCAGCACGCCGACGAAGAAGTAGAGCGAGAGGACGAACCAGAAGCAGTGGGGAACGTCCAGGTTGCCCATGTGGGAATAGAGGACCAGGCCGAAGGAACAGGCGGCGAGAAGCGCCGCGAAGCGCGCCGGTACCCTCGCGTCAAAGAGCCGGAGCGCGAGGCAGTAGACACCGTAGACGGTTCCCAGCCCCATCAGCACCGAGATCCCCCGCGAGATCAGCATCAGCGCCGAGAGCTGGGTGTAGGCGTCCGAGAAACACGCCTCGCTGATCCGCGGATAGCAGGAGAGGTCGAGCCCGCCGCTCAGCAGCAGGTACAGAAGATAGGGGCCGTAGGAGAACAGGCTGATCCACGAGTGGAGGAAGGGATACTTGTGCCAACCGAAGAAGTAGGTCTTCCCCACCCGGAGCGGTAGCCAGGGGGAAATGTCGTCCGCCATCCAGGACTCGAGGTTGGGGAGACCCCAGGACAAGCCCACGAGGTATAGAAACAGCGCGACCAGCAGGATGGCCGCGAGGAACCAGTCGGCCGGGAGCCGGGCGAGCTTCAGAAACGAGCGGCGGCTCGGCGCCTGGGACCTCACCGCCCCAACTTAATTCAGCGGATGGGGATTTCAAGCCGCCTATGTACCGAGTGACGAGAGCGTCCGGCTCAAGAGGACGATGTGGGCCATCTCCTCCTGGATGATCCTGTTGATCTTGTCTTCTCCCAGGGCCTCTGGCACCGCGTCCCGGATCGCCACGTAGAAGACCACCGAATCCTTCTCCAGGCCGATGGCGGTCTCGAGGATGTCTCGCTCGGTACTCTCCGGGCCGAAGAGGGCGGCGGCGTCGGCTCTCGGGGCGAAGATCTGGCCATCCGCGAAAGCCGCCAGGTACTTTCCCGCTTCACCCTCCGGGTCGAAGGCCTTGAGCCCCTGATCGGCGTCGGAGAGCTCGCGGCGCATGGTGGCGAAGAGCTGCTCGTGGGTCCGCTCCATGTCGGCGAGATGCATCAGTCTGCGCTCCGTGTCGCCGTCGAAGCGTTCGGCGGCCCTCTCGTAGAAGTCGATGCCGTTCCGCTCGATCTGCTCGGCGATCTTGAGAACCTCGTCGGCGTTGAAGATCATGCTCATCAGGGTGCTCCTTCCCCTCCAGGTGTTCCGATCCATACCGTGGCACCGCGTCCGCCTGGGGAATCCAACGTCGAGGGCCCGATGAGACCTATTCTAGCCGTTGGCGGGCGAGCCGGTGGAACGGAGTGGAGGCGGGCGGGGTTTGCCTGGCAGCTCGGACTGGGAGAAGATCAAGTGTGACGAGGCAATCCGAAGCGGAAACCCAAGGAGCGAATCCGGAATGACGGCAGACAAGTTGAAGGAACAGCTGGAGCTTCCCGCAGTGAGCCAGGTCGGGGTCGTGGTGGAAGACCTCGATCGCGCGGCGTCCTTCCTCGAATCGAATTTCGGTCTAGGGCCGTTTCGGGTCGAGGAGCTGGAGGCGCCCAACGTCTGGGATCGCGGCGAGGAGAAACACATCAAGGCTCGCCTCGGCTTCGCGACGATGGGACAGGTCGAGCTCGAGCTGATCCACATCGTCGAAGGCGACAGCGTGCACCTGGAATTCCTGCGCGAGCACGGGGAGGGCATCCACCACCTCGGCTTTCGGGTCACCGATTTCGAGGCGAAGCTCGCGCAGGCCAAAGCCATGGGCTTCGAGGTGCTGCAGACGGGGCCGGTCGGCCGGTTCTACGCCTACCTGGACACCCGTCGCGAGGGTGGGTTGATCTTCGAGTTGATCGAGGACGACAGCAGCCGCCCGGAGCTCTGAGAGGGTCTCACGTGCCGGCGCTGCGGGTGTCCCTGTCTTCACGGGCCTCGAGCAGAAAACGGGGCTGGCGACCACATCGCCAACCCCGTGAATACCTTGGTGGAGCTGAGGGGGATCGAACCCCTGACCCTCAGACTGCCAGAAGGCCGGAAACGTCAGAAGTGACGACTACTTACGCCTCCTGCTCTGCAAGAGGGTGCAATACGCTGCACTGAGCACCACCGAGCACGGCCCCGCGGCACTATACGGCCCCTACTCCTGAGCCGACCGGACCCCCGCCTTGGGGTCCCCCCCACCCCTCTTCGACGCCGACAGTACCGCCCGTGCAGCATGGCCCGGAAAAAGGTTGCTGGCGCAAAAAGGCGCTGGAGAGCCTCGCAGCGTCCGATCTCACAGCCGGTGGTATCCCAGCACCTCCCAGGCCGAGAAAATCTCAGGGATCGCCCCTGGGCGTGGGTCTGTGAGTACAGAATCGAAGTTTCAGCGGCTCTCGACATGCCCGAAGAGAATGCCGCTAGTTCTCAGGCCAGTGGTGTAGCCCTAGACGACAACGCCCCGGCCGAAGCCGGGGCGCGTGGAGTCGTTTCGGGTGCCGCAGCTAACTCTGCCGGCGCCTTCCGAGCAGGGCCAGACCACTGAGCCCGGTGGCGAGAAGCACGATCGTCCCCGGCTCGGGGATCACCGCGAAGACGCTGTTGAAGGTCGCCTGATCGCCAGCCGTCAGGTTGAACCGGTGCAGGATGCCGATCGTGCTGGTTGCCGGACCCCCCGGGAGGCTCGGACCCGGGAAGAGACCTTGTGTTTCGGACGCCGACGTCCCACTGACCGTCAGGTTGAGGGCGGCGAGCATATTGAGCGTGCCGCTTCCGTCGATTGTACCGATGTAGGCGGGGTTACTACTGCTGTCGATGGTAAGGCTCCCGCCATTCAAGTTTGCGTCCACGTACGTCACGATCGTCTGCCCACCGTACAACGTGCTGACGGGGTAGGTGGGGGAGATTGATGTCGCCAAGCTGAAGACGAAGTCCTGGGCGCTCGCGCTCACGTTCTTGAATCCACCCACGAAGCTGACAATCGGGTCCTGATCCAAGGTGATGGAGTCCCAGGTCCACTCCCAGCCCAGCTCGGTCATGTGCATGCCGCCGTTCATGAAGGTGACCGAGTTGGCATCGCTCACGATGGTCCCCCCAATGTCGAGGGTCTCGTCCTCGAGCATCTGAGCTGTGATCATCATGGCATCGCCCTGCGGTCCGGCAGACGCGACCACCGTGTCGCCCGGCAGCCAAACGGGCAACGCTTGCGCCGTAACGACCGGCACCAGCAGAGCCAGTGACAAGACCAAGACATGCAGAAATAAACGCTTCATAGCCTGAGAACCCCTTCTGAACCAAGGCAGTCCGTCCTTCCCGAACGTCTGCACAGACAGGCAATATCTGTGGATGCAATTCCCTTGCCAGAATGCACAGGACCGCCCAAGAAAAAAAGCCCATGAAATCAATGGCTTGTACTGTCTGATACGCCACAATCGGTATCGGACCCGCTGCCAAGGAAAAGGTTTGCCTCTGAAGAAGAAATGATTTTCCCACGGAGACCGTTGGTGGATGGTGGCAAGCTGCGACCGAACAGCCGTCACCCCACGCGAAACCGGGCTTGATTTGGTGATCGACACCGAAGGTTGTCCAATCACCAGTCACGCCGAGAGATGGCGTGCCCCGGCCTTGGTGGAGGTAGGTAACTGGATTCTCGTCCCACAGCCAGAAACGCCCCGACCGCGCGTGGGCCGGGGCGTCTCGGTGTGGCCGTGGGTGTCGGGTTCTAGTGGACTGAGCGGCGTCGCCCTGCGGCTGCGAGTCCAGCCAAGCCGCACGCCATGAGGAGGGCGGTCGTGGGCTCGGGAACTACTTGCACGTCCATCCTGACTGCTTCGACGCTCCACCCGCCCCGGCTGACCTCGATGCCGAAGTTGTACTCACCGAGAGCGTCGGCGTCGAAGCTACCCGACGGCGGTGGCGTCACGACCCCGGGAATGCCGGCGGTGAGGTATGCAAAGAGTAGATTCTCAGACCCTTCCGCGAGCGTCGCTAGGGGAGTGGGCGAACCCAGAACCCCAGCCGTCATGTTGATGATGCCCAGGGAGACTTTCGCCGTATCGAGGCCCGTGTCGAAGTCATAGTACATATCGAACTGGTAGTCGCTGAGCTTGGGTGTCGCACCGTTCAAGCCCACGACCCTGATGAAGTAGTTGAAGTTCCAGAGAGCCCCTTCGAGGCTGTCTGGGCCTTTGATGTTGCTGCCCGGACCTGCGAAGTACGTTCCGGCTCCGTCGTTCGTCAGCGCGGGGTTGTCGTACCGCTGGGTGGCGCTCATCGCGACGGTAATCTCGACATCGCCATCCTCGAACTGCGACGCGACGGCAACCTCATCGTTGGGAATTCCCGTGCCCCCGAACGTCGCTTCGTTGAGGGGACCGAAGTAGTCGTACAGCGGAGTGGCCCAAGCCCCGCTCGATGCGCTCAGCGCCAATGCCAACGCGAACGATCCAATTGCCGCGGTGCGGCGGGTCATACGACGGATCATCTGCATGAAGAAGCCCCTTCCCTGGTTTTTGCCCGGCCCAACGAGGAAGAGGCTCAACTGCGGTGGCCCGTAGGCGCACCGCAGATCTCTTCCCAGGATGACAGAACTGCAAGTTACATACCGTAGGGTAGGTAATACAGACTCCTTTGAATTCAATCACTTAGACTAGGCACCAGAACAGCAGCCCCGCCTACGTGAGAAGGGCTAATCCCTAAAAGCGGAAAAGCTTTTCCTCTAGGGTAATCACCCTACCCAAATGGGGGAGACACTTTTCTGTGATAGAGGGACTCGACTCGACCGCTTTCGCCAACCACGAACCCAGGCTTGATCCGCTCAGCGACAGTGCAACGGTGTCGCTGCTCTCCACAGCCAGAAACGCCCCGACCGCGAGTGGGCCGGGGCGTTTTGCTGAACTCCCTGGTGTGGGCGTCTAGTGGAGCGAGCGTCGTCGCCTCGCGGCTGCCATTCCGATCAGTCCGCCGAAGAGGAGGAGGGCGGTCGTGGGTTCGGGGATGACGGTAACGAATTGACTGTCAAAGAATGAGTCATAGGGGGCAACGAGACTATCCTTATTGTCCCAGGCCCAATTCTGCATATCGAAATCTAGATCGACGGTGTAGTACCCTGGATATATATCTCCGTCGCCATCTCCCCCAAAGGTGAACAGGGCGCTAAAGGTTCCGTTCACGCCAGTCGGGTGATTGTTCGCCTCGATGACGTTTCCGGTCTGGACGCCCTGAAGCCCCGATGCCGTAATGTTGAGATCGTATTCGAGATAGGTTCCGGCGTCGTGAACGTTGTCATAGGCAGAAAACCGGGCGGCGTCTAAAGCGGCGGTAGCGTTGGTCCCCTGGACACTTAGGGCCATTTCTGTCCAGTACGTGCCGTCAAAATTGGCGAAGTCCATGCTGAGCGACGTGTCTGTGCTGCCATCGTCGTCGAAGATCTGCATGAATCCGATGCCGGTATTGCCGTTGATGTTCCCGTTGCCAGAACCGGTTGTAATCGAATACCACCACGACCCCATCAAGATGTTGTAGTCGGTGTCGTAGGCCGCAGCGTTGTCTACGAAGTAGAAGCTGCCATCTCGGTGCTCACGACTATCATCACTAGGGACATCAACGCCAATGGCGATTGTCTCCACTGGGTCTAGCTGAGCGCGGGCATCCGCCTCCGTTGCGTATTTCACCACGGTTCCCGTGTAGCCGAATCGATCGGTCGAGAACACACCTCCGATAGCGGTCGCTTGTGCTACGCCAGCAAAGGCCACCGTGATCGCCACTGCCAAGATACAACTGTAGAAAGCTCTTTGAGCGGGCATCTTTCCCCTTCCCAGTGAGAAAACTCCGATCTTGGGAAAGGAGAGTTGCGCACGTCGCTGTCCCCTTCCCAGCGCGGTGAGCATGCAATTCACATACCCCAGGGACAGTAGAACGAACTCTTTTGAATTCGAGCACTTAGACTTGGCACGAGAACAGCCGCCCTGTCTACAAGAGAAAGGCTATTCCCTAAAAGCTGAAAAGATTTTCCACTAGGAAAATCACCCAACCCAAATAGGGGAGACACGCCGCTGTGACGAAGAGGTCCGGCTGACTGGCCGTCAGGAGACGCGAACCGGGGCTTAGTCCACTCAGGGACCACCGCGCGGCGTATATAGTGGGCCAGTCCATTTATCGGGGGCGCAGGGCTGGCCCCCGCGACGATTCGCAACGCCCTGGCTGCTCTGGCTCGCGTCCTCTCCTTGGCCGCACGGGACGGACGGATCCCTCGGAATCCGGCTACCCGTCTCGGCGAGCTGATGCGGCGCGTGGACCGACGAGAGACGACTGAGGTGAAGGAGGCGGAGGCATGGACTCGGGAGGAGGTGGAGAAGCTGCTGGCTGCCGCCAGGAAGTACGAGCCACGGTTCGCCCCGATTCTCCTCTTTCTCGTCAGTACGGGTGCACGGCGGGGCGAGGCTCTCGGACTGAAGTGGGGTGACGTGGACTTCGACCGGGGCCGGATCTTGATTCGGAGGGCTATCAGCCACGGGGCTTTGACCACGCCGAAGAGCGGCAAGGGCAGGGCGGTTGCGATGCCGCAGGGGCTGGCTGAGGCGCTCTTCGACCTCCTGGCCGTTCGCCGGAAGGAGGCCCTCCGCTTTGGCTGGGGCGAGATCCCCGAGTGGGTGTTTCCTTCCGAGGTGGGGACGGCCCGCGACGAGAGGAATCTCTCGCGAGCCTGGTATCGGGTCCGCCGGAAGGCTCAGAAGGCTGGAGCGAGACCGCTCAAACTCCACACGGCTCGCCACACCTACGCCAGCATGCCCCTGGCTTCCGGCAAGAGTGTTCGCTGGGTCGCCGACCAGCTCGGCCACTCCTCGCCGATGCTCACTCTCAAGACCTACGCCCACGCGATGCGCGAGGAAGAGGCGGACCTCGCGTTCGCCGATTTCGCGGTGGCAGACGGCCCCGAACGGCACTATGCGGCCCCTAACGAAAACGGGGCTGGCGACCACATCGCCAACCCCGTGAATACCTTGGTGGAGCTGAGGGGGATCGAACCCCTGACCCTCAGACTGCCAGCCTGATGCTCTCCCAGCTGAGCTACAGCCCCACCGTGAGCGGAGGCTATCGCCGGGGCTCAGGAGTGTCAAAGAGAGGAGCGCATTCGAGCGGAGACCCCCGGGGGAGGGGTCCTTTTCCGCCACCGCCCAGATGGTATGATGCGCCGCTCGCGCCAGCAGCGTCGAGGGCAGCGCGCCTGCCAGAGACGAGTGGAGCGGGTGTCCGCCGGAGTGGCGAAACTGGTATACGCAGGGGACTCAAAATCCCCCGGCCTTTACGGGCCGTGTGGGTTCGAATCCCACCTCCGGCACCATTGGATTGATCGAGGGGGCGAATAACGGGAGAATACTTCCCGTCAAAACGTCTGTTCAGGGACTTGAGGCGCCTTTCGGGCGCATGCTGAAGGGAGAGAGACACACCATGCTCAAGACGTTTCGTAGCTTTGCGTTGATTGCCCTGGTTCTTGCCGCGGTACCGGTGGTTCTGGCCGGTCCGGCTCTGGCGCAGTACCGCGAATTCTCCGGAAAAGTCGACAAGATCTCGAAGAACAAGATCTTCGTCGACAATCGCATGGGCGACAAAGTGTCTTTCGTCAAGGTCGACGAGACGGTCGTCGAGGGTGAGAAGACCGAGTGGGACAAGATCCAGAAGAACGACTGGGTGAGCATCTCCTGGAAGTTCGTCGACAAGCCCCGCAAGGCCTACAAGGTGGTGGTGAAGCCGGCTCCAGAGGAAGCTGGCGAAGACTTGTAGCGCCAGGTCGCGAGGTGGTCCGTCTGGTAAGGTCTTGATATGACCTCCTACGGACCGCTTCTACGCCCGGAACAGTTCGAGCGTTATCGCCGCCATCTTTCACTTCCCGGGTTCGGCGTCGAAGGGCAGCGCAAGCTCCTGGAGGGCAGTGTGCTCCTGATCGGCGCCGGGGGTCTCGGCTGCCCGCTGGCGCAGTACCTCGCCGCCGCGGGGGTCGGCCGCATCGGGTTGGTGGATTTCGACGTGGTGGACGCCTCGAACTTGCAGCGGCAGGTGCTCTACGGGACCGCCGATGTCGGGCGACCCAAGGTGGAGGTGGCGCGGGAGCGGATCGAGGCGATGAATCCCGACGTCTCGGTGGCGACCCACCAGGAGCGCCTGACGTCGGAGAACGCCTCGGCGATCCTCGGCGACTACGACGTGGTGGTGGACGGCACCGACAACTTCCCGACCCGCTATCTCTCGAACGACGCCTGTGTCCTGCTCGAGAAGCCGAATGTCTACGGAGCGATCTTCCGCTTCGAAGGTCAGGCCTCCTGCTTCGATGCGCAGCGGGGGCCCTGCTATCGGTGCCTGTTTCCGGAACCACCGCCTCCCGGAACCGTGCCCGACTGCGCCGAGGGCGGGGTGCTCGGAGTCCTTCCCGGCGTCATCGCCATGATCCAGGCGACCGAGACGCTGAAGCTGCTCTCGGGGATTGGGGAGCCCCTGATCGGACGCTTTCTCCACTACAATGCTCTGGAGATGACGTTCAGCGAGTACCGCTTTGCGAAGGATCCGAGCTGTCCGGTGTGCGGCGCGCGGCCCACGATCACGGAGCTGATCGACTACGAGGGATTCTGCGGGATCGGCGCGGCGGAAGAGACGCCGGTGCGAGATCTATCCGCCATCGAGGTGAAGCGGATCGCGGAGCGGGGAGAGGAGTTCTTGCTCCTCGACGTGCGCGATTTCGACGAGTTCGAGAAGGCGCACATCGAGGGATCCACATTGGTTCCACTCAGCCAGATCGAAACGCGGCTGAGCGAGTTGCAGGCGTGGAGAGACCGGCCCGTGGTGGTCCACTGCCACCGTGACGGCAGGAGTGCCAAGGCCTCTCGAATCCTGCTGCGAGCGGGATTCGCGGACGTGGCGACTCTCTCGGGGGGAATCGAGGCTTGGTCGCTCACCGTGGATCCGGAGGTTCCGCGCTACTGAATCGACAGATCGATTCGGGGGGGATCGCAATGGCGAAGAAGAAGCTTCCGGATCCGCTGCAACGCCGGCATATGGTCGAGCGGGAGCTGGATCCGGGCCGGGCCCTGCAGATTGCCGAGGCGTACCTGGAAGAGGGTCGGACGATCGAGGCCGTGGCCTTTCTGGTGAAGGCGGAGGCGCGCGAGCAGCTGGTCGGCCTGCGCGAGCAGGTGGTGAGGGAGGGGGATGCCTTCGTGCTCCGCGAGATCTCCGGGGCGCTCGGGGAGGAACTCGATGCGGCCACCTGGCAGGCGCTGGCGGAGGCCGCCGACGCCGCGGGCAAGGATCGCTACGCCGCCGAGGCCAGACGGCAGGCGGCACGCCTGGAGGACTGAAGGATGGCGCTCAGATGTCTGGTGGTGCGAGGCCTGGTCAAGGAGGTCGAAGAGGACGTGAACAAGTTTCTCGTCACTCACGACGTCAACGTGCTCCACATGGCGCAGAGCGAGCACGGCGAGTATCTGAGCCTGACGCTGATCTACGAGGAGCCCGATCCCCTCCAGTAGACCTTCTCCAGTGGGCGGGCCGACTCGAGATCGAGGGGGATCTCTCTCGCAGTGAAGCTTCCGGCACCATTGCGGGCGCCCGCCAGATCCACCGAGCCCAGGCCAGCAAGATGCCCCCCGACGAGATTCGGATTCAGAACGCCCGCTCCCACAACCTTCGCGGGGTGAGCTGCCGGATTCCCATCGCGCGGCTCTCCGTGGTGACGGGAGTCTCCGGTTCGGGCAAGTCGAGCCTGGCCTTCGACACCCTCTACGCCGAAGGCCAGCGGCGTTACGTGACCTCGCTCTCGGCCTACGCGCGGCAGTTCCTGGAGCGTCTGCCCCGGCCGGAGGTCGACTTCATCAGCAACCTCCCACCCGCGATCGCCATCGCGCAGCGCAATCCCGTCAGCAACGCGCGCTCGACGGTGGGAACCGCCACCGAGATCCTGGACCATCTACGCCTGCTCTACGCGAAGGTCGGCGAGACCCGTTGCTGCGACCAGAGCGTTGCGCCCGGTAGCGTGGAAGCCGTCACCGAACGGATCCTCGAACGCTTCGAGGGCGTGCGCGTCACCATCGCGACCGGAATCCATCGCAAGCGGGGCGAGCGGTCGGCCGGGCTCCGCGAACGGATGGCCCGGGAGGGCTTCGGGCGCCTGCTGTCGAATGATGGATCCCTGCTGGATCTGACCGAGATCTCCGCGACTCGGCTCGAGCGCGAACGGGGTAGCGCGCTCTCGGTGATCGATCGCCTGGGACTCTCTCGAGGCGAGGCAAGGGCGCGCCTCGCCGAGGCAGTGTCCGTGGCGTTCGCCCGTGGGGAGGGCCGCGCCGTGGTCGTGGACGAATCGGGTCAGCGATCGGTCTACCTCGAGGGCTTTACCTGCGACGTATGTGGTCGCGTCCATCCCACCCCGGAACCCTCGCTCTTTTCGTTCAACAGTGTCCTCGGAGCCTGCCAGGCGTGTCAGGGCTTCGGGCGCACCGCTGCCCTGGATCTCGAGCGCGTCGTTCCCGATCCCGATCGCACCCTTCGCGAGGGCGCGATCGCTCCCTTTGCGACGCCGGGTGGCCGCGGTTGCCAGCGCGATCTGATGCGCGCCTGCAAGCGGCTGGGGATTCCCGCGGACAGGAGCTGGAGACGCCTCGGCAAGCGTTGGCGCGAATTGGTGGTGGAAGGAGATGGAGAAGCCTGGTACGGGGTACGCGGCTTCTTCGAATGGCTCGAGGGCCGTCGCTACAAGGTCCAGGCGCGCGTGCAGATCGCCCGCTACCGGCGCTTCGATCCGTGCGAGATGTGTGCGGGGACCCGGCTCCGCCCCGAGGCGCTGGAGGTGCAAGTGGGCGGTCACCACATCGGCGAGGTTGCTCGAATGACGCTTGGCGAGCTGGATGCCTGGCTCTCGTCGATCAGTTTCTCGCCCGCCTCGAAGGCCCGCGGAGGTCGCCTCCACGAAACCCTGGCAGCCCGGGTGCGCACCGCAAACCGGGTGGGCCTGTCCTACCTGAGCCTGGATCGCCAGGTGCGCACCCTCTCCGGGGGGGAGGCCCAGCGCATCCAGCTGGCGACGGCCCTCGGCGGGGTGCTGACGGCGGCCCTCTACGTGCTCGACGAGCCCTCGGTCGGTCTTCATCCGCGGGATGTCTCTCGGCTGCTCGACGTGCTGTACGCGATACGGGATCAGGGCAATACGGTAGTGGTCGTCGAGCACGCTCCCGAGATCGTGGCCGCCGCGGATCATCTGATCGATCTCGGTCCTGGGGCTGGGAGCCGCGGCGGCACCCTGGTCGCGGAGGGGAGCGTCGACGAAATCCGCCGCGAGTCAGCGTCCATCACCGGCCGGGCTCTGTCTGGCGAGCTCCGCCCGCGACGGCGTCGCCGCCCAGCCACCGGGCGCTCGCTCCGCGTCGTCGGGGCCCGCTCCAACAATCTGCGCGACGTGAGCGTCGAGATTCCTCTCGATCAGCTGGTCGTCGTCACGGGGGTCTCCGGCGCTGGGAAGTCGAGCCTGGTGCGATCGGTGCTGGTCGGCCAGCTTCGCAGGGATCCGGAGCGTGGCGAGTGCGACCGCCTCGAGGGAGCGGAGCAGATCGGAGACGTGGTGCTGGTGGATCCGACCCCGCCCTCGCGGAGTCTCCGTTCCAATCCGGCGACAGTGTCGAAAGCCTTCGACGGGATCCGTCGAAAGTTCGCCGACACGGAGGAAGCTCGCCGGCGGGGACTCGCTCCGGGCTGGTTCTCATTCAACGTGGCCGGAGGGCGCTGCGAAAAGTGCGAGGGGATCGGAGAGCGCGTCGTCGACATGCAGTTTCTGGAAGACCTGCGCGTCCCCTGCGAGAGCTGCGGCGGGAGCCGCTACCGGGAGGAGGCGCGCGCCGTCCGGCTGCACGGCCGTTCGATCGTCGAGGTGCTCGCATTGACGATCGAGGAGGCCCTGGCGCTGTTCGCCGAGGACCGGGGGATCGCGGGCCGGCTGCTTCCCTTCGTGCGCGTCGGCCTCGGCTATCTCACCCTCGCCCAGCCCCTCGTCAGCCTCTCTGGCGGTGAGCTCCAGCGCCTGCGCCTCGCACAGGCGCTGGCTGTGGGCAAGGCGGACTCGCTCTATGTCCTCGACGAGCCCACCACAGGGCTTCACCCGGCGGAGATCGGCGTCCTCCTGGGCTGTCTCGACGAGCTTCTGGAGGCCGGCGGTAGCGCCGTGGTAGTGGAGCACAATCTGGATCTGATCGCGCAGTCGGACTACGTGATCGATCTGGGCCCGGAAGGCGGCCCTGGTGGGGGCCGTGTAGTGGCCAGGGGGACACCCCGGCAGATCGCTCGCGTGCGGAGATCCCATACCGGAGCAGCCCTCCGGGAGATGGCCGCGCTGGTGTGATCCCAAGGCAGGTCTCGGTCACAAGGTGGAGAGACTCGTGACTCCCCCGTGGGGGAGGGTAAGGCGGCTCCCGCGATCCACCGATGAATGAGGCGTGGAGAAGCCCACCGTCAGCACCTCTCGATTGCCCCTGCGCAGCGTTGGCCAGGAGATCGACCGGGTTCGCACCCGTTTCGCCGAGAGTGGTGCAGTGGGCGTGCTGGTGATCGATGCGATGAGCCTCGACGAGATCGAGCGCTCCTACGGTGTCGATGCGCATCGGCAGGTGACGGGACGGATCGCGATGAGAACACGCGAGGTGTTGTCGGAGCGACTCGAGGCCGACGATCTGGTGGTGCTCGGCGACCTCGGCCGCGACGAGGTCATGGTTCTGCTGTTTCGAGAACGGCGAAACGAGAGCTTCTATCGCTCCGAGCTTCACGGGCTGGCCAATGAGCTGCGGGAATCGCTCTCCGACGCCGGAAGTCGTTTCGGCTACCCGTTCACGCGCGAGCCACTCCGCTTCTCCGTGGGTGCGGCTCTCGCCCTCTACGATCCAACGCTTCGGCCGGAGCTGCTGATCCGAAGGGCGCGGAGCCACGCGCTACGCGATGCCGATCTCAACGCGCGCATCGAGGAGCGGGAGCGCCGCGAGGCGTTCATTTCGCTGATCTTGTCCGAACAGGTATCGATGGTCTTCGAGCCGATCGTGAAGCTCAGCACCCAGGAGATCCTGGGCTACGAGGCGCTGGCGAGAGGGGTGGGCGATCCTTCTCTCGATGCGCCGAAAGATCTCTTCGCCGCCGCTGCCGAGATGGATCTTCTCTTCGAGCTCGATTGCTTGTGCCGCCGACAGGCACTGCGCCAGGCCAAGCGCCTGCCGGAGGGAGCGAAGCTCTTCCTGAATCTTCTCCCCTGCGCAATCTACGACCCCGCCTTCGAGGGCGACGCGTTGAGGGCCACCCTCCAGAATCACCAGCTCCGCCCCAGCGATGTGGTGTTCGAGATCTCGGAGCACGAGTCGATCGGCAACTTTGCGATCTTCCGGGAGCTCTGCGATCGCTACTCGGAGCTGGGCTTCGAGATCGCGATGGACGACGTCGGGGCAGGATACGGAAGTCTCGAGGCCGTGACGGAGCTCACCCCGGACTACATCAAGGTGGACATCGCCTTCATCCGGGCGATCGACTCGGATCCCGCTCGGCAGGCGGTGCTCATCGCGCTCAATGGGATCGCCCAGCGCATTGGCGCCCAGATCATCGCCGAGGGGATCGAGACGCCCGAGCAGTTCGAGAAGTTGAAGGAGCTCGCGGTGCCCTACGGCCAGGGGTACTTCGTCGGTCGTGCCACCCGGTTCGAACCCAGCGAAGCTTAGCTACGCGGCGGGTGGCTCTGCTTGGCGACGCGGCGACGAGCAAGGTTCTCGCTCATGGAACCTCCTCTTGCCGGGCGATTGCAGGTCGGAGGTGGCGGAAGCGGACGGGAATCGAACCCGCCGAAACCGTGTCGCCACGGTTTCCACCGGATTTGAAGTCCGGGCGAGGCACCAGCCCTCGAAACGCTTCCGACCCAAGTCTACAAAAAAAATCCTCGCAAGCGGTGCAGGGCGGCTAAGATGCGCTCGCGGTGACGACGTACACGCTGGCCGATTCCGCGAAGATTCTCCAGATCTCCCCGGCTCGTCTTCGTTACTGGGAGCGAACCGAGCTTGTGAGCAGGTCCGCTCTTGCGAACGACCAACCCGCGTTTGGTTTCAGGGATCTGGTCTGCATCAGAACCATCCTCGCCCTGCTCGACGGTGGGATCCCGCTGCGCCGGATTCGCCGGAGCGTCGATCGGATTCGAGAGCGAATCCCGGAGCTCGACCAACCGTTGGGTGGTCTTCGGGTCTGGCTCGAGGGCTCCAATCGGGTGGTGGTGCGCCACGAAGGCGCGCTCCTGGAGCCGGACGGTCAGCTCGTGCTCGACTTCGAGCTCGCTCCGCCCAGTGAAGACGATGTGGCGTTGCTTCCGCTACCCACGCGCGGGGTGGCGCCGCAGGAGGCCGATTTCGAGACCGCGCTGGAGTGGTTCGAGCGAGGTTGCCAGCTGGATTCGAGCCCCCAGACTCTGGAGAAGGCGATTCACGCCTACCGGAGTGCCCTGCAGGCGGACCCGCAGTTTGCGGACGCTCACTGCAACCTGGGGACGGTTCACTACAGCCGCGGGGAGCGAGATCGGGCTCGCGCCTGCTACGAAGAGGCGTTGAGACACGATCCGGAGCATGTGGAGGCGAATTTCAACCTGGGGAACCTGCTCGAGGAAGCGGGCCAGCAGGAAGCGGCGCTGCATCGCTACAAGATCGTGATCCGGGCGGATCCCCTGTTCCCGGACGCCCAGCTCAACCTGGCACTTCTGTACGAGAAGTTCGAGCTCCGGCGCAAGGCGAAGGAGCACTGGCGCCGCTATCTCCAGCTCGTGCCGGAGGGGAGCTGGGCGGATGTCGCACGCCAGCACCTGGCCGAGTAGACGCGCAGAGGCGAGCGGGTGGGACGCGGGTTACTCCACCCGGGGCGCTGGAGTCAGGCGGAAGGTGCGCTCGTCGATGAGCCGGTCGTCGAGCAGAGCCTCGACGCGCCAGATGCCGTATCTCGCCGCGATCTCGCCTTCGAGTTCCAGGGCGGAGCGGACGTAGGGCTTTCGCGCCTTCTCGGCGGCTTGCTCCTGCACGACCGCGCCACTCGGATCGGTGAAGCGCACCTGAATCCGGCTGCGGAGCATGAGGTAGCGTTCGGCGATTCGACCCCACCAGACGACCTGGGGGTCGCCACTTCGGAACTCCTCCCGCGCGGTGCCGAAGCGCGGGCCATCGCCGACCTCGATTCCGTCGGAAATTCCCGCGGACTCGATGGGGGGGAAGGTGAGCCGCTCGAGCTCTCGTCGGGCGCGGCTGCTCAGCGGCCCCTCTTGATTGAAGCGGTGAATCGCCTGCTCGAGGAAGAAGGTGGCCTTGTAGCGATCCTCCAGGGAGAGGTAGGCCATCCCGAGCTTGTAGTAGACCAGGGCAACGGAAGGATCGATTGCCAGGGCGCGGCGGTAGGCGCCGATGGCTTCCAGGGTTCGCCCATTCTCCTCCAGGAGCTCGGCGCGCACGAAGGAGACCATGGGATCGTAGGGGTCGAGTCGCTCGGCCTCTTCGAGCAGCGCCAGACTTCCCTCGATGTCTCCGTCGCCGCCCGCCAGTTTCGCCTCGGCGATCAGGAGACTGGTCTTGGAGCGGTCCGGGTCTGGCAGGGAGGGAAGCAAGGTGGTGGTGCCCGTGTCCAGCAGCCGTGCCAGGCGCGCCTGGGAGTCCCTGAATGCCCAGTGCGCTTCAGGGGAGACCTCTCCAGTCACTGTGATCGTTTCGAGACCGCTCTCCACACTGTCGATGCGGTCTTCGACGTCCGGATGACTGAAGAGGTAGGGGGGAGGCTGGAAGCGGATGTCGTGGCTGGAGACCACGATGCGCTCGAAGAAGCGGGCCATTCCTTCGGGGTGGTAGCCGGCTCGCGCCATGAAGTTGGAGCCGATCTCGTCGGCCTCGGTCTCGAACTCGCGAGAGAACCGGAGCTGGAGGGCCACGTTGAGCCCCTCCGTGGCAATCAGCAGTCCCGGCTCTCCGGTCGCCGCTGCGCCAGCGATGCCGGCGAGCTTCGCGAGGAGGTCCGGAATCGCGGCCTTCTCCCGCATCCGCGCGTAGTGGTGGCCCTTCACGTGGCCGATCTCGTGGGCCACCACCCCCGCCAGCTCGTCGAGGGAGCCGGACTGGAGGATCGTGCCGCTATGGAGGTAGATGTAGCCTCCGGGCACCGCGAAGGCGTTGAGGGACGGATCGACGATGACGCGAAAGTGGTAGATGAAGGGCTGGGGCTCGATCGTACGGACGATGGATCGACCGAGGTCATTCACGAATTCGAGCACCACCGGATCGTCGATGAGGCGGATGTGCTCCTGGATCTGGCTGTCGAAGGCCGCGCCGATCTCACGCTCCTGCTCGACGGAGACCTTGGTGTAGGCCTCGATCGGGTTCAGGCGGGAGCCGTCGTTCTGGACGCAGGAAAGCGCCCCCAGCAGGACTGCCAGCCCTAGTCGGAGGGAAGCTCGGGTTGCCATCGCAAGACCGGCTTGCGCGCCGCCCGCGTCTCGTCGAGACGACCGTGGCGGGTCCGATGGGGCGCGTGGCGGACCAGGTCGGGGTTCTCACGCGCCTCTCGGTCGATTGCCAGGAGCGCTTCCAGCAGGCGCTCGAGCTCTTCGAGGCTCTCGCTCTCCGTCGGCTCGATCATCAGCGCCCCCTGGACGATCAGCGGGAAGTAGATGGTCGGCGGGTGAAAGCCGTAGTCGATCAGGCGTTTCGCGACATCCAGGGTCGTGACCCCGGAATCGCGCAGGTTTCGATCCGAGACGACGCACTCGTGCATGACCTGGCGGTCGTAGGGTACGTGGTAGGTGTCTCGGAGTCTCGCCAGCAGGTAGTTGGCGTTCAGCACCGCCATCTCGGCGCAGCGCCGCAAGCCCTCGCTGCCGAGTGAGAGAATGTAGGCGAAGGCTCGGACCATGACGCCCACGTTGCCGAAATTCGCGTGGAGACGCCCGATCGTGTCGGGCAGATCGTCACTCAGCTCGAAGCCTTTGCCCCCGGCGAGCTCTCGAACCACGGGCACGGGGAGGTAGGGTGCCAGCACTTCCTTGACCCCGACCGGGCCGGCCCCTGGACCGCCGCCGCCGTGGGGAGTCGAGAAGGTCTTGTGGAGGTTGAAGTGCATCACATCGATGCCGATGTCGCCGGGTCGGACCACGCCGAGAAGGGCATTGAGATTGGCGCCGTCGCCGTAGACCAGGCCACCTTTCGAATGGACGATCTCTGCGATCTGCGTGATGTGCTCCTCGAAGAGCCCGAGGGTGTTGGGATTCGTGATCATCAGAGCCGCCACTTCTTCGGTCATGGCAGCTTCGACGGCCTCCGGGTGAAGGATGCCGTCGTCTCCGGACGGGACGGCGATGACGTCGTAGCCGTTGAGCGCCGCACTCGCCGGGTTCGTCCCATGGGCGGAATCGGGCACCAGGACCTTGCGGCGCTTCTCGCCTCGACGCTCGTGGCAGGCGCGGATCATCATGATCCCGGTGAGTTCGCCCTGGGCTCCCGCGGCGGGCTGGAGCGTGACGCGATCCATTCCGCTGATCTCGGCGAGCTGAGTCTCGAGGCGATGGAAGAGCTCCAGGAGACCTTGGCAGAGGGCGTCGGGCTGGAGAGGGTGGGCCGCGCTGAAGCCGGGCAGTCGGGCGACCTTCTCGTTGAGCTTCGGGTTGTACTTCATCGTGCAGGAGCCGAGGGGGTAGGGGGCGAGATCGACGGCCGCGTTCCAGGTCGAGAGACGGGTGAAGTGTCGCACCACCTCGTTCTCGGAGAGCTCGGGTAGACCCGGAATGTCGTCGCGGATCGCGTCGCTGGGCAGGACCGCCCGCGGGTCGACCTCGGGAACGTCGAGTTCCGGAAGCGAGTAGCCACCTCGTCCGGGGGCGCCTCGCTCGAACAGGAGGGGCTCCTCGTAGGCGTAGCCGAGGCTCGGGGCCTGGCTGGCGTCGCCCGGCGGGTGATCGGATCCGCTCATGATCCGCTCCCTGCGAGGCTCCCGATGAGCCGGTCGATGGACTCCCTGCGGTGGAGCTCGGTGGTGCAGATCAGCAGGGCCGAGCCCAGCTCGGGAGCGTGTACGCCGAGATCGAGCCCCCCGATGATCCCGGCGCGTTGCGCTCGAGCCAGCGCCTCCCCGGCAGGGGCGGCGAGACGCACTGCGAACTCGTTGAAGGTGGGCGCGGAGAATGCCAGCTCCAGGCCCGGGGTCTCCCGGATCCTCGCCTTGGCGTATTCTGCCTTGGCGAGGTTCATCTCGGCGAGCTTTCGCAGTCCCACCGGGCCCAGAAGGGCGAGGTAGATCGTCGCCATCAACAGGCAGAGACCCTCGTTGGTGCAGATATTCGAGGTCGCCCGCTCGCGGCGGATGTGCTGCTCGCGGGTCGAGAGGGTCAGTACGAAGCCCCGCTTTCCCCGGGTGTCGACGGTCTCGCCGACCAGGCGTCCCGGCAGCTGCCGGACCAGCTTGGCGCGGGTGGCGAGGAAGCCGAGATGAGGCCCGCCGAAGGCCATCGGGACACCGAAGCTCTGCGCCTCCCCGCAGGCGATGTCGGCACCCGCCTCGCCCGGTGGGCGCAGAAGCGCCAGCGACAGCGCCTCGGTCACCGACGCGACCAGGAGCGCCCCTTTCGCGTGGGCGGCGTCGGCAGCTCCGGAGAGCTCCTCGACGACCCCGAAGAAGTTGGGCTGCTGGAGGATCACTGCGGCGGTTTCGGCATCGACGAAGTCGGCGACAGGCTCGGAGCGTCCGTCTTCGCCTCGGGGAATCGTGACGATCTCGGCGCGGAGGCCTGCGAGGTGGGTGTCCAGGACCTGCCGGTAGTGGGGGTGCAGGCTTGCGCTCACCGCCACCTTGCTGCGCCGGGTGATGCGCATGGCCATCAGAGCGGCCTCGGCGGTGGCGGAGGCGCCGTCATACATCGATGCATTGGAGACGTCGAGGGCGGTGAGTCCGCACATCATCGTCTGCCATTCGAAGATCGCCTGGAGGGTCCCCTGGCTGATCTCGGGCTGGTAGGGAGTGTAGGACGAGTAGAACTCCGCCCGTGACACCAGTGCGTCCACAGCGCTGGGGATGAAGTGCGCGTAGGTTCCACCCCCCAGAAAGCAGTCGTGGTTGCCTGAGTTTGCATTGGCTGCCGCCAGCCGCTCGAGCTCTGCCAGCACCTCCTGCTCACTGACGGCCTCGGGGAGGGCGAGCCGACGCCCGAGCCGCAGCTCCTCGGGTATCGCGGTGAAGAGATCCTCGACGCGCGGGCTGCCGATCACTTCGAGCATGCGCCGCACGTCGTCTCGGGTGTGCGGGATGTAGCGCAGCGGACTGGCCTCGCTCACTCGGAGCGGTCGTTTACGTGCTTGATGTAAGCGGCGGCATCCATCAAAGTGTCGAGAACCGACTTGTCCTCGACCTCGATCGCGATCATCCAGCCTTCGCCGTAGCAGTCTTCGTTTACTGTCTCCGGCTGCTCGCCCAGGATTTCGTTGACCTCCACCACCTCGCCAGCCACCGGAGCGTAGAGATCCGAGACGGCCTTCACCGACTCGATCACGCCAAAGGGCTCTCCGAGGTCCAGGACTTTGCCCACCTCGGGAAGCTCGACGAAGACGATGTCTCCGAGCTGTTGCTGGGCGTAGTCGGAGATGCCCGTAGTCACCCGGTTGTCTTCCAGGCGGGCCCATTCGTCTTCTTCCGAATAGCGGAGATGCCCAGGGATGTCGTAGTCGGCCACCACAGCTCCTATCATCTCATGCTGCGTTCGCCGGGCGCTCCTATGCCCGGACGAACGGGGTTTCTACCACTCTCGCTGGAATCGTCTTGCCTCGAACCATCACGTCGAATCTAGATTCGACGGCCGCCAGCGTCGGCGGAACGTAGCCGAGGCCGATGGATTTTCCGAGTGTGGGGGAGGGCGCGCCGGAGGTCACGAGGCCCACCTCTTCGCCCTCGAGGGCGATCGGGTAGCCGGCGCGGGCGATGCCCCGCTGCTCCAGGATGAATCCGGCCAGCAGCCGAGGGTGTCCCCGCTCGAGGCGCCTGGCGATGGCATCGGACCCGATGAACCCGCCCTCTTCGAGCTTGACGAAGCGATCGAGCCCGGCCTCCAGGGGCGAGGTGGTCTCGTCCAGCTCCTGGCCGTAGAGGGGCAGGGCGGCTTCCAGGCGCAGCGTGTCGCGTGCGCCGAGGCCGGCCGCCGTGATCCCGAAGGGCTGCCCGGCCTCGAGCAACGCCTTCCAGACCGGCTCGGCGGCTGCCGACTCGAGGTAGAGCTCGAATCCGTCGGAGCCGGTGTAGCCGGTTCGGGAAACCGTGGCCTCGCGGCGGGCGATCCTCGCCTCCTGGAACCGGAACCTCTTCAAGTCCGACAGATCCTCGCCGGCCAGGCTGGCCAGCAGGGGCGCGGCGGCCGGTCCCTGGAGCGCCAGGAGCGCCGTCTCGTCACTGCGGTTCTCTACTCCAGCCGCATCGGGGGCGTGTTGCAGGATCCAGCGGTAGTCCTTCTCGATGTTGGCGGCGTTCACACACAGGAAGAGGTGGTCCGCCGCGATCCGATAGACGGTGACGTCGTCGACGATGCCGCCTTCCTGGTTGCAGAGGCAGCCGTAGCGCACCCGGCCGGGGCGCAGCGAGGCGACCGGGCAGGTGACCAGCTTCTCGACGGTCGCGACGGCTTCCGGGCCGCAAAAGTGGATCTGGCCCATGTGCGAGACGTCGAAGAGGCCCACGCGTTCTCGGACCGCCGTGTGCTCCGCCACGATAGAACGATATTGGACGGGCATTTCGAAGCCGGCGAATTCGACCATGCGGCCGCCGAGCTCGATATGTGCCTGATAGAGGGGTGTGCGCCGCAGTGCGCTCAACGCGAAATCCGGCTCCGGTAGGCGATCAGCGTATTGTGGAGGAGCATCGTGATCGTCATCGGACCAACGCCGCGTCGATGAGGCGTGATCAGGGATGCCACTCCGATGGCGTTCTCGAGATCCACGTCCCCGACCAGCTCGCCATCGACCGAGCTCACGCCGACGTCGATGACCGCGGCGCCGGGCCGGATCCAGTCGGCCTTCACCATGCGCGGGCGCCCGGTGGCGGCCACGATCAGATCCGCCCCCCGGCAAGTTCCGGAAAGGTCGCGGGTGCGCGAGTGGCACATGGTTACCGTCGCGTGGCGTTGCTGGAGCATCAGGGAGATCGGCTTGCCCACGATCATGCTGCGTCCGATCACCACCGCGTTGGCTCCCTCGAGCGGGATCTCGTAGTGGTCCAGGATCGCCAGGATGCCGAGCGGCGTGCAGGGGAAGAGGCCCTCTTCGCCTGCCAGGAGCCGGCCCCCGCTGATGGGGCCGACGCCGTCCACGTCCTTGCTCGGGTCGATGGCAGCCGCCACGGCATTGGCGTTCACGGCGTCGGGTAGCGGGAGCTGAACCAGGATGCCGTCGACCCTCTCGTCCTGGTTGAGGCGCTGAACCAGGGAGATCACCGCTTCCTGGGTGGCCTCGGCCGGCAGGTCGTGCTCTACCGATTCCATGCCCACACGCTTGCAGGCGCGCCGCTTTCCCTTGATGTAGGAGGCACTGGCGGGATCGTCACCCACCAGGACAACGGCCAGGCAAGGCGGGCGCTGACCGGATCCGACCAGCTTCCCGACCTCCTCGGACATCTCCTTGCGGAGCTGCTGGGCGAGGGCGAGGCCGTCGACGACGACGGTTTCGATGGCTTCTGAGCTCAATGGGGGGCGCGCCTCCTAGACGGCGGGAACGGGCTCGACAGGCGGGCCACTGCGGTGCGGGCAGTATAACAGCCGGTCAGGCGGCGGCCCTGGATCCCTTGGAGCTGTCGTTCTTCTTGCTCGAGGAGGGTTTGGAGGACGAGCTGGACTCGGACTTGGAGCTGGAGTCCGTCTTGGAGGTGCCCTCCGCGCCGCTCTCGCTCTTCGCCGAGTCGCCGCTCTCCTTCTTGGCCGAGTCGCCGCGGGTGCTGGAGTAGAGGTCGCTGTACCAGCCGCCGCCCTTCAGGACGAACGAGGTTCGGGAGATCAGTCGCTTGGCCTTCATGGCCCCGCACTCGGGACACTTCTTGAGGGGATTGTCGTTGATGCGCTGCTCCCGCTCGAACTCGTGATCACAGGCCTTGCAGATGTACTCGTAGACCGGCATACCGCCAAACCTCAGTGAACCCAGCTATCTGTGGGGCGCTTTAGTATCTCAATCAGGAAGTTCCCGCCAGCTTCTGGAGTCTTGTCTCCAGGGCCCGGGTTTCGCCGCTCAAGCGCACGCGCTTGCGTCTTCCCCTCGCCCCCGGGTGGATCTCCACATCGTGTCGCTTCACTCCGAAGGCTTCTGCGAGAGCCTGCACGCAAGCTGCGTTCGCCTTGCCTTGAACGGGGGGAGCGGCGACGGAGACTCGGAGCGCATCTCCTTGACGACCCCCGACCGCCTCCCGCCGGGCTCGAGGCGTTACATAGATCCAGAAGGCGAGACCCTCTTCCATGACACTCAAACCTGTGGTCGCAGCAGGCCCTCGTCAAGCCTCGTTCGGTTTGGCGGCCCGGGAGGGCGGCGTGAGATAGGACACCTTCTCGTCGCCGGCCGCGTCTTCCGGATCCTCCTGGCTGAGGCCGTCCAGCAAGTTCAGGTAGGTGTCGATGGACGCGCGGATGGTGGTGCCCAGCCGAGCCCGAAGGAGCTTCATCTCCCGAATGTCCTGGGCCAGCTTGGCGGCCCGGCGATGGGAGGCAGCCAGGATCTTCTCGGCCTTCACCTCGGCCTCCGACACCAGAACTTCGCTCTCCTTGACCGCGGTTTTCTTGAGGTCCTCACTTAGATGTTGTGCTGTAACTAACGTGTTTTGAAGGATTTTTTCGTTCGAAGAAAAGTCTTCGACCAAAGCCTCCAGGCGCTGGACCTTTTCGTGGAGCACCTCGTTCTCCCGGAGCATGTCCTCGTAGTCCTCGGCGATCAGACGAACGAAGGCCTCGACCTCCGCGCCGTCGAGACCGCGCACCCGGGTGGAGAAGCGGTGGTTCCGGATGTCCAGCGGTGTGAGTCTCACGGCGACCTCCTGGTGGTGCAGAGATCGACGCAAACGCGGGAATTCTTGAGTGATCCCCGACACGCCCTGCCGTGGCTCGAAGTAGCGAGTTGGCGAGAGAGGCGGCTAGCTGCCACCGAGCTCCCGGGAGCGGCGGGTGGCCGCCTCCACCGCGTCGTGAATGGCCGATCGAAAGCCGGCTGCCTCCAGGCGCTCCAGACCCGCGATGGTGGTGCCGCCGGGCGATGTGACCTGGTCCCTCAGGTCCGCGGGGTGTCGGCCAGTTTCGAGCGCGAGCCTGGCCGCGCCCAGCACCGTCTGGGTGGCGAGGGCGTGGGCGGCCTCCCGGGGGAGACCCATCCGGACCCCGGCGTCGCCGAGCGCCTCCAGGAAGACGAAGACGTAGGCGGGTCCGCTTCCCGATAGTCCCGTCACCGCGTCGAGGAGCTCCTCGCTGGGAGCCTCCCAGGCCGTTCCCACTGCCTCGAAGAGCATTCGGGCGGCGGCCCGGTCCGCATCCGTGGCCTCTGCGTTCGCCGCGAAGGCGGTCGCACCTTCTCCCACCAGGGCTGGAGTGTTGGGCATGCTGCGCACCAGGCGGGAGCGCGGGGGGAGTTCGCAGGCAAGGGTGGAGAGGGAGACCCCCGCGGCGATGGAGACCCAGAGGGGGCGCGCCAGGCTCGGGTTGTCGGCTCCCCCGAGCTCCCGGAGCACTGCGGTCACCTGACCCGGCTTGACCGCTAGCACGACCAGGTCGCTCTGCTCCACCACCTCGCGATTGTCGGCGATGCAGCGGATGCCGCGGCTCGCTTCCAGGTTCTTGCGCCGATCGGGATCCGGATCCGCGGATCGGATCGCATCGCTCGAGGTGCCAGAGGCGAGCAGACCCGCGGCGAGGGCTCCGCCCATGGCCCCAGCTCCGATGATTCCAATCCGGGTGCGGGTGCGGTCGAGCGTTTCCGCCATTTGTTTTCACTCCCTCGGGCCGAAGATCGCCGTTCCGACGCGAACGATGGTCGCGCCTTCCTCGATGGCCACCTCGAAGTCGGCGGACATCCCCATGGAAAGCTCTCGTAGCGTTTCACCCCCCGGTCTCTCGCGCAATTCGGCACGCAGCTCGCGAAGGGCCGCAAAGACCGGTCGGGACGCCTCCGGGTTGACGGAGGCGGGGGGCACCGTCATCAGGCCGGTCACCCGGATGTGCTCGCAGCTCCCGCATTCCTCCAGGAGCGGGGCGATCCGATCGGGAACCACGCCCCCCTTCTGGGCCTCTCCAGCAAGGTTCACCTGGACCAGGACATCGAGGCGGCGCCCCGCGATCGAGGCCCGGTGGTCGAGCTCCCGGGCCAACTCGATCCGGTCGACGGATTCCACGCAGTCGAAGAGGCGTGCCACGTAGCGAGCCTTGTTTCTCTGGAGCTGGCCGACGAAGTGCCAGCGAGGCGAGGCCGTGCCCGTCTCTCGCAGCATCGCCTCGACCAGCGGGATCTTGTCGCGGGCCTCCTGGGCGAAGCTCTCGGCGACGTGGTCGAGACCGGCACGGACAGCGTCTGCGATGGGCTCGGCCGGCTTGCGCTTGCCGACTCCGAGAATCACCACCTCTTCCGGATTGCGAGCTGCACGGAGCGCCGCGGCCTTCGCTCTATCGCGGACCGCACGGAGTCGCTCGGGGAGTGTCCGGCTCAACACTCCGGGATCTCCACACCGGCGTCCTGCAGCATTGCCAAGGTCTCCTCCAGGGGAAGCCCGATCACGTTGGTCTCGCTTCCTTCGACGGCTGCGATGAAGCGGCGCCCCGCGCCCTGGAGGGCGTAGGCGCCGGCCTTGTCGAGCGACTCGCCGGTAGCGACGTAGTCGCGCAGCTCCGCCTCGTTCGCCTTCCGCAACGTGACCCGGCTCTCGACTACGCGACTGCGGGTGCGGCCGGTGTCGCTCTCCACCACGGCGATCCCCGTCATCACTCGATGGGTGCGGCCGCAGAGCTTGCGGAGCAGGACGAGGGCGTGTTCCGGATCGCGCGGCTTGCCGAGAACTTCCTCTCCGATCACGACGATGGTGTCCGAGCCGAGGACCACGCGACGCGGCGTCGTTCCGACCCGAGCCACGACGGCCTCGGCTTTCTCCCGGGCCAGGCGCTCCGCCAGCGCCTGGGGTGCCTCGCCGGGGCGCGCAATCTCCGCAATTTCCGCGGGCACGGAGGCAAACGGCACCTTGAGCCGGGAAAGGAGATCGCGGCGCCGGGGGGACGCGCTTGCGAGGATGAGCGGCGAGGCCAGCATTCCGTGGGGGTACCCGGGAGTCGGGGGAGCGTCAAGCGCTACGCGATGGGAGGAGCGATCCGCCCCAGGGTGCGCTGGAGCGCGCGCCGCAGGTCGGGATCCTGGCACTGCTCCTCGACGCTCCCGCAGCTGGCGAATCGCCTCGGGGGAGATCACCCGGGGATTCTCGCGGCCGATCTCACCCAGACTGAGAGCGGCAAGGCGGCGACTCGCCGCATCGTCGTCCTCGTGGACGGCCTCGAGAAGTCGCGTCGGAATGCCGGGTAGGGGATCCGTCAAGGAGGCCATGGCCGTAAATGCCGCGCGTCGGACCTGGAGATCGGTGTCCCGGGTTGCGTCCAGGAGGGCCTCCGCGGCTTCGATACGGTCGGGGGCGAGCTCGCGCAGGGCGAAAATCGCCATCCGCCGCTGGATGGCTCGTTCGCCATTTCGGGCCAATGCGAGGAGCAGGGGCAGCACCTCTCCGTGAAGTCGACCGGTCTCGACGATCACCCGGGCGGCAGCCCAGCGGACGTCTCCATCTGCGCTTCCCAGCGCCTCCACCAGCGGGGGCAGCAGCCGGGGTCCGGGGGGATCGATCCGCGCCGCGGTGAGGGCCGCGCCCCAGCGCCGGCTCGGCACCTCGCTACGCAGGGCCTTCCGAACTGCGCTCTGCACGTCGCCGATGCGGGTCGCGATTTCCACCAGCGCATCGGACGCCGCACGCGCGACGGCCTTCTCGGGGTCGCCGAGGACTTCTCCCAGGGCGTCGGCGAGAAGGACCGCGGAGGGGCTCTGCGCCGCGGCCAGGCAGGCGCGGCGACGCTCGGCGGGGTCGGCGCTCGCGAGTCTCTCCAGCAGGGCCGGGGTCGGTCGGGTCACGAGAGCGCCCACCTCGCCGAGAGCGGCTCTGCCCCCGCCTCCCGTGTCACCCGATTCTCGCGCTCCAGCTTCAAGAGGTGCTGGGTGACGGATTGGCCGGCCGCCGGATAGAGCACCTCGGGGTAGGCGGCGTAGACGATCCTGACGATCTCCGTCACCGCCATCGACTTCCGCTGCAAGGCGGCAAGGATCTCCCGCTCGCGGTCGTTGCGGTGTGCGATGTACTCCCGAATCTTGGCGGGACCGTCCTCGATCAGCGGTCCGTGGGCCGGGTAGATCCGCCTCGGCGCCTCGGCGAGGACCCGTTCGAGCGAGCGCATGTAGGCGTGGAGGTCCCCGGTGTCCAGCGGAATCACCGCGGTTCCGATGCCGAGGATGTTGTCCCCGGAGACGAGCGCGCGCTCTTCGTCGATCAGGAACGAGAGGTGGTCGGGGGCGTGGCCGGGCGTGTGGATCGCGCGGAGGGTGGCGTTCTCGGTTCGGATCACCGCGCCCTCGTCGATGGCTTCGATCTTCACACCGAACTTCTCGTCGGCACCGGGCCAAGGTCTCTTGGAGACCTTCAGGGGACCAAAGCGGCGCAGCACCGAGGCGACACCCCCCATGTGGTCCGGATGGGCGTGGGTGACGAGGATCTCCTGGATCCCCTCGCAGCCGGCGCGATCCAGCGCGCTCTCCAACACCGGAAGGTACTTCTCGGTGCCCTCGCCGGGGTCGAGGAGGATGCGGTGGCTTCCGGTGCCGATCAGATAGCTGTTGGTTCCCGGGCCGGTGAAGGGACTCGGGTTCTGTCCCAGGGCGACGGCGACCCGATCGGACCAGAGAGCGACGTCCGGCAGCTCGAGTCCGAGCATGATCTCGGCGTTCTTCGTCATCTCTATTCTCCGGCGACCGTCATTCGAGCGATGCGCAGGGCGGGGGCGGCGACGCTCCCCAGCCAGGTGAGCTCCGACCCGACTGCGTCGATCCCGGTCAGCATCTCGGCCAGGTTTCCCGCGACCGTGATCTCCTCCACCGGGTGGATCCTCTCACCCCGCTCGATCCAGACGCCGGTCGCGCCCCGCGAGAAGTCCCCCGTCACCGCATTGAAGCCGAAGCCGAAGAGACCGGTCACCAGCAGGCCGCGCTCGGTGGCGGCGATCATCTCGTCGAGGCTGGAGGTGCCGGGCTCGAGCCAGAGATTCGTCGGTGAGACCCGAGGGGCGCTTCCGGCGCCTCGCGCGGCGTTGCCGGTGGAGGCCATCTCGAGCTTTCGCGCGGAGTAGCTGTCGAGGAGATAGGTCTCGAGCTTGCCGTGCTCGACCACCACCTTGCGCCGGGTGGGCAGTCCCTCTCCGTCGAAGGGCCTGCTGCCGAGGCCAGCGGGAAGGCGCCCGTCGTCCACCACGGTCACCAACTCGCTCGCGATGGTCTCCTCGAGGCGGCCGGCAAGGAAGGAGCTGTCGCGGTAGATGGCGTAGCCCGAGAGGCAGGAGGCGAGGTTGCCGAGCAGCGAACGCGCGGTGACCCCGTCGAAGATCACCGGTACCTCACAGGTCGGAACCCGCCTGGCGCCGAGGCGCGCCAGGGCTCGCTCACCGGCGCGGCGTCCGACGACCTCCGGTTCCTCGAGGCCGCTGCGATGGCGCGCCACGCTGAACCAGTGGTCGGTCTGCATGGCGTCACCGTCGGACGCGATGGGCATCGAGGAGAGAGAGTGGGCTGCGGATTCGTACTCGGCGAGGAAGCCCGCGGTGTTGCCACAGGCGATCCGCGAGAAGCTCGATGTGGCCTCTGAGCCCTCGGAGTTGGTGATGCGAGGATCGACGTCGCGTGCCGCGCGTTCCGCGCGCCGCGCCTCGTCGATCCGCTCCTCCAGGGAGACGCCCAGGTCGTCCGGGTCGAGGAGCGCCAGATCCGGGAGGTCGGTCGGGAAGCTCTCGTCCGGGAGCCCCGCGTGAGGGTCCTCCGCCGTCGCCCCCGCCAGGGTGACGGTATCGTCCGCGAGGCGGTCCACGGCGTCCGAGGTGAGATCGCTGGTGGAGGTGATCGCCGAGCGCAGGCCGTCTGGACCCTTCACGAAGGCTCGAATGCCAAGGGCTCGCTCCCGGGCCTGCTTGACGAATTCGATCTCCTCGCCGCGGACCCGGGTTTCGACGGAATTGCTCTCGACGAGCACCGCGTCGGCAGCATGAGCGCCGGCTCGCTTCGCCCGAGCGAGGGCGCGTTGCACGGTTTCGAGCAGGTCCGTGGTCATCCCTCGGTTCCTCCCACGGTCATCTGGTCGACGCGAATCGTCGGCAGTCCCACCCCGACGGGAACCGACTGACCATCCTTGCCGCAGCTGCCAACGCCTCGGTCCAGAGCGAGATCATGGCCGATTCTCGAGACCCTTTGCAGCACGTCCGGGCCGTTGCCGATCAGTGTGGCGCCCTTCAGGGGATCGGTGATCGCGCCGCCTTCGATCCGGTAGGCCTCGCTGGCGCTGAACACGAACTTCCCGCTGGTGATGTCGACCTGACCGCCTCCGAACGTCACCGCGTAGAGACCGCTCTGCACCGAGCGGATGATCTCCTCGGGGTCGTCTTCCCCTGCCAGCATGAAGGTGTTGGTCATGCGCGGCATGGGAAGGTGAGCGTAGCTCTCGCGGCGCCCATTCCCGGTGCTGGAAACACCCATCAGCCGAGCGTTCAACCGGTCGTGCATGTAGCCGCGCAGGATTCCATTCTCGATCAGCACGGTGCGCTGGGTGGCGGTCCCCTCGTCGTCCACGTTCAGCGATCCGCGCCGCTCGGGGATGGTCCCATCGTCGATGACGGTCACGCCCTCGGCGGCGACCCGCTCTCCGAGCCGGTCCGAGAATGCGGAGGTCTTCTTGCGGTTGAAGTCTCCCTCCAATCCATGGCCGATCGCCTCGTGGAGCAGGATTCCTGGCCAGCCGGGGCCGAGTACGACGTCCATGGTGCCAGCCGGGCAGGGCTTCGCTTCGAGATTCACCAACGCCGAGCGTACCGCCTCGTCGGCGATGGGCTTCCAGCCGTCCTTCTCCAGAAGGCGTGCCAGGTCGAATCGGCCCCCGGCGCCCTGATAGCCGGTTTCGCGGCGCCCCTCGGGGTTCTCCGCGATGACCTGTACGTTGACGCGGACCAGCGGTCGAACATCGGTGACCAGTGTTCCGTCGCTGGCTACGATCAGGATGTTGCGATGCTCGGCGACGATGCTGGCCATCACCTGCTTGATGCGTGGATCGGCTCGGCGCGCGTAGGCGTCGATTTCGTTCAAGACTGCGATCTTGGCCCCGACGGGAACATCCGTGGGGGCGGTCTGGACCGGGTAGAGGTCGCTCGGCGGCGCCGCGCTCCCGCCCACGGCCACTGCGCCCGGCGAGGCGGGGCCCTCCGATATCGCCCGGGCGGTCGCAGCGGCCAGCATCGCGCTATCGGCGCTGACCTCGTCGGAGTGCGCGTACCCCTGGCGTTCGCCAGCCTGGGCGCGGACGCCTACACCCTGCTCCAGGTGGCGGTCGCCGCTCTTGACGATGCCCTCTTCGAGGACCACCGCCTCCCGTGTCGTGTATTCGAAGAAGAGGTCCGCGTAATCGACGCGCCGCGAGAGGGCGGCCTCGATCACCGCCTCGAGGCTGCGGGAATCCATCCCGAAGCGGTCGCGGAGCAGTGTCAGGGGAGTCGCGCTTCTCGCCGCGTCGCTCATTCCATCTCCTGTTCGAGAGCG
This sequence comes from uncultured delta proteobacterium, assembly GCA_963766175.1. GTDB lineage: Bacteria > Myxococcota_A > UBA9160 > UBA9160 > UBA6930 > CAVXZE01. The sequence continues at coordinate 305,152 of CAVXZE010000007.1, read as the reverse complement.
TCGATGTGGGCGGGCAGTTCTGCGAGGGTAGCGAGGCTTCCGACCGGGATCGGAATCAGGCCGGCTCTCCTGGCGCCGGCCACGTCCTCGATGGCGCGGTCGCCGACGTAGATCGCGCGGCGGGTGGGGTCTCCCAGGCCTGCCAGCGCCGCGTCGAAGATGCGCCGATCCGGCTTCGCCACACCGGTGTCGGTCGGGGTCGTGACCTTTTCGAAATAGCTTAGGATATCGAGCTCTTCCAGGATGTTTGCGAGACGATGGTCGAAGTTTGACACGACCGCCATCGGGAGCTGTCGGGCGCGCAGCGCGTCCAGGGCTTCCCGGGTGCCCGGGGCCAGCCGCCAGGCAGCGCCGGCTGCGTAGTGGTTCCAGAGCCGATCGAAGTAGGCATCGAAATCGGTGAACTGTGCGGCGCTGTCGGCGGCCCGGAAGGTCGAGCGCACCCGATGCCACCACCACTGGCGTTCCAGGGTCGGGCGACGCCCGGCGGGTTCGTCGGGGAACACCATCGGGTCTGCGCTCGAAAGGACCCTGCCGAAGGCCTCCGCGATCCGCGTTGCCGGAAGATCGACTCCGAACTCGAGAGCGAAGGCTCGGTAGATCTCTCCCACCGACTCTCGAAACAGGAGCAGGGTGCCCGTGGCGTCGAAGAGCACCGCACGTACCGGAGTCGGGGGATTCACGCTTCCGGATCGTATCCGAGATTGGGCCTGAGCCAGCCCTCCACCTCGGCCACGGGTCGTTTCTTGCGCGCGGCGTAGGAAACGACCTGTTCCCGATCGATAGGACCGACGTTGAAGTAGCGCGCACTGGGATGGGCCAGGTAGATGCCGCTCACACTGGCTGCCGGGAACATGGCGCAGCTCTCGGTGAGGCTCAGTCCGACCTCATGGGCTCCCAACAGGTCGAAGAGCCGGAGCTTCTCGCTGTGGTCCGGACAAGCGGGGTATCCGAAGGCCGGGCGAATTCCGCGGTACTTCTCCGCGATCAGGGCCTGGCTGTCGAGCTTCTCGTCGGCGCCGTAGCCCCAGTCCTGGCGCGCCCGCTGGTGCAGGTACTCGGCGAAGGCTTCGGCGAGCCGGTCCGCCAGGGCCTTGGCCATGATGGCGTTGTAGTCGTCGCCGTCACGCTCGTAGCGATCCGCCAGCTCGGCCGCCCCGATTCCGGCGGTGACGGCGAAGGCCCCGATCGAGTCCGGGAGACCCGCCTCTGCCGGCGCCACGAAGTCCGCCAGGCAGCGGCTCGGGCTCCGCTCGTCGCGGGCGCGCTGCTGGCGAAGCATGGGGAAGCGGGTCAGCTCCGCGGAGCGCGATGCGTCGGTGTAGAGGACGATGTCGTCTACATCGCTGGCGGCCGGCCAGAATCCGTAGACGCCCTCTGCTCGGATGAGGTCTTCATCGATGATCTTCGCCAGCAGATCCGATGCGCTGGCGAAGAGCTCCCGAGCGGCCTCGCCCTGCTCGGGATGCTCCAGGATTCCCGGGAACTTCCCCTTCATCTCCCAGGCCGAGAAGAAGAAGGTCCAGTCGATGTACTTCGCCAGCTCCGCCAGGGAGACCTCCTGGAGCACGCGGCGCCCCAGGAAGGCGGGGGTCGCGATGTCCTCGGCGCTCCACTCGATCTTGGGCCGGTTCGCCCGTGCCGCCTGGTAGGAGAGAAGCGGCTTGCTGCCCTTCTCGGCGTGAAGCGAGCGCAGCAATTCCTGGCGCTCCTGGTTCTTTCTCTCGAAGTCGGGGCGCGAATCGGGATCGAGAAGGCTCGCCATGGTGCTCACGGCTCGCGAGGCATCCGACACGTGAACCGTGGACTGGTGGTACGCCGGAGCAATCCGGACGGCCGTGTGCTGCCGGCTGGTGGTGGCGCCGCCGATCAGGAGCGGGAGGTCGATCCCCAGCCGCTCCATCTCCCGGGCGACGTGCACCATCTCGTCCAGCGAAGGCGTGATCAGTCCCGAGAGACCCACCAGGTCGCATTTCTCGTCGATGGCGGTCTGGAGGATCTGCTGCGCCGGCACCATCACGCCGAGGTCGATGACGTCGTAGCTGTTGCAGCGGAGCACGACGCCGACGATGTTCTTGCCGATGTCGTGAACGTCGCCCTTCACCGTGGCCATCACGATCTTGCCCTTGGATCGCGCCCCGCCGGAGCTGCTGTTCTCCTCCATGAAGGGCTCCAGGTGGGCCACCGCCTTCTTCATCGCCCGGGCGCTCTTCACCACCTGGGGCAGGAACATCTTCCCGGAGCCGAACAGGTCGCCGACGGTGCTCATCCCGTCCATCAGCGGCCCCTCGATCACGCGCAGGGGGCTTCCGTAGGCGAGTCTCGCCTCCTCGGCATCCTCGACGATGAAGTCGTCCACGCCTCGGATCAGTGCGTGGGAGAGGCGCTCCTCGACGCTTCCCTCTCGCCAGCGCAAATCCACTTCGCGCTTCTTCCCGGAGCCCTTCACCGTCTCGGCGAACTCCACCATGCGATCCGTGGCGTCGGGCCGGCGATTGAAGATGAGGTCCTCGACCCTTTCGAGGAGATCCTTCGGAATCTCCTCGTAGACCTCGAGTTGGCCGGCGTTCACGATGCCCATGTCCATCCCGGCCGCGATGGCGTGATAGAGGAAGGCCGAGTGGATGGCCTCGCGGACGCGGTCGTTGCCGCGGAAGGAGAAGGAGAGGTTCGAGACCCCGCCACTGACCAGGGCCCGAGGGCAGCGCTCCTTGATGAGCCGGGTCGCCTCGATGAAGTCCCGGGCGTAGTCGGCGTGCTCCTCGATGCCAGTGCCGATGGCGAGGATGTTGGGATCGAAGATGATGTCCTCGGGCGGGAAATCGATCTGCTCGGTCAGGAGCCTGTAGGCGCGTTCACAGATTTCCACCTTGCGGTCGATGCTGTCGGCCTGGCCCTTCTCGTCGAAGGCCATGACCACCATTCCAGCGCCGTATCGGCGCAGGAGACGCGCTCTTTCCAGGAATTCTTCTTCTCCCTCCTTGAGGGAGAGCGAGTTCACGATGCCCTTCCCCTGGACGCACTTGAGGCCCGCCTCGAGGACCGACCACTTGGAGCTGTCGATCATGATCGGGATGCGGGCGATCTCGGGCTCCACGGCGATCCGGTTCAGGAACCGGGTCATGCACTGTTCGGAATCGAGCATCCCCTCGTCCATGTTGACGTCGAGAATGTTGGCGCCGCCGCGGACCTGCTCCAGGGCCACCCCCACGGCGGCGTCGAAGTTTTCGGCCTTGATCAGCTTGCGAAAGCGCGCGGAACCCGTGACGTTGGTCCGCTCCCCGATCATCTGGAAGTTCGAATCCTGCCGGATGGTGAGGGTCTCGAGGCCGCTGTAACGAGTCAGCCGATCGGGCTGGGGAAGCGGGCGGGGGGCGGTGCCCTCGACCGCTTCGGCGATGGCGCGGATGTGGTCCGGGGTGGTCCCGCAACAGCCGCCGACGATGTTCAGCAGGCCGCTCTCGGCGAACTCCCGGAGCAAGGCCGCTGTGGTTTCGGGCTTCTCGTCGAAGCCGCCAAAGGCGTTGGGAAGGCCGGCGTTGGGATAGGCGGAGACGAAGGCGGGACTGATCTGACCGAGCTCCTCGACGTAGGGACGGATGAAGTCCGCTCCGAGAGAGCAGTTGACGCCCACCGAGAAGGGGCGCGCATGGGAGACGGAGCGCCAGAAGGCGTCCACCGTCTGACCCGACAGGGTGCGCCCGCTGGCCTCGGTGATCGCCACCGAGATCATGGTGGGGAGCCGTCTTCCGATTTCCTCGTAGACCTGATCGATCGCGACGAGGGCGGCCTTGGCGTTGAGGGTGTCGAAGATCGTCTCGACCAGCAGGAGGTCCACGCCGCCTTCGATGAGGGCGAGGGCCTGCTCCGCATAGGCATCGCGGAGCTCGTCGAAGCTGATCGCACGGAAGGCCGGGTCGTTCACGTCCGGTCCGATCGAGAGCGTCTTCGGCGTGGGTCCCAGGGCGCCCGCCACGAAACGCGGCCTGTCGGGTGTTCTGCTGCTCCAGCGTCGGGCGGCCTCGCGCGCGATGCGGGCCGATGCCAGATTCAGCTCGCGGGCCAACCCTTGCAGCTCGTAGTCACTCTGGGCGATGGCCGTGGCACCGAGGGTGTTGGTTTCGACGATGTCGGCGCCCGCCTCGAAGAAAGTGTCGTGGATTTCCTCGATCACGTCGGGCCGGGTGAGGGAGAGGAGCTCGTTGTTTCCCTTGAGCTCTCGGGAATGATCGGCAAAGCGCTCACCGCGGAAGTCACGCTCCTCAAGGCCGCGCGCCTGGACGGTGGTTCCCATCGCGCCATCCAGGATGAGGATCCGGTGCTGCAGTGCCGCACGAATCAGCCTTTCGGATTCGGTCATGAGAGCACCTGCTTTCCCGGCCTCTGCGCCGAGGCGATGAAGGTCTCTGGGAGATCCGCGGTGCGGGAGGCGGGGGCCTGGATTTCGATTCGCGGCTCCTCGAGGCCCACCGAGACGAAGCAGGATTCGATCTCGTCGGTGGTGAAGCCGAGCCGCAGAACCCCCAGCTCCTGGCGCATCCACTCCCGATCGTGGCTGACGAAATCGATGACGACGACGCTTCCGCCCGGTGCGACGACCCGAGCCATCTCCCGGAGCGCTTCTGTGGGGGAAGTCAGGTACTGGAGCACCATGTGGGCGAAGGCGGCGTCGACCTCGCCATCCCCGAGCGGGAGGCTCGAGGCATCACCGAGCCTCAGGTCGACGTCCAGACCGGGATCCTGCTCGAGCTTGGCGCGGGCGGCGTCCAGCATCCGCTCGGAGTGATCGACGGCGACCACCCGAAATCCTGCCCGGGCCAGCTCCAGGGCGAGGACGCCGGTGCCCGTGCCGATATCAGCCACCCGCAGACCGGGGGGAATCAGGCGGGCCAGGGCCCGCGCGCGCAGCAGATCGTCGCTCCAGACCTTGCGCAGGGCGTCCCACTCCGGACCCACCGAGTCGAAGAAGGAGCGGCTCCGGGAAGCCCGCGACTCGACGACACGGGCGAGGGCCGCTCGGTCTCGATCGGTCGTGGCGTCGTCGCCCAGCGACCGGCTGACGAGCTTCCACGCCTCCCGCCAGAAGCCTTGCTGGGGCGGCGTGAAGCGGTACAGGACGAAAGTTCCGTCCCGGCGGTCGCGGAGGAGACCGGCCTCTCGGAGGATCCCCAGGTGACGGGAGACGCGCGACTGCGCCATCCCAAGTACCTCCATCAACTCCTGGACGGCCAGCTCCTCTCGCTCCAGAAGGAAGAGGATTCGAATCCGGGTCGGATCGGCGAGGGTCTTGAAGACCTTCTGGAGGGCTTCGGTGCCCATGGCACCTCTTCATCAGGAAATCAGGATGTATTGATTTTATCGCCCTGACGCCGACTGGCAATGAGGTCTCATCTGCCCCTCGGGGAGCGAGGCTGGTGCATCGACTCATGCGAGGGCAGCGCTACTGGAGGACCGGGCGCGAGGTGGTTCCCGAGATGCGGAAGTGCGCAGCGCCTTCCGGGTCGAATCGAAGACCGTAGGGCCGGATCATGTCGCGCAGCGCCGGGTCCGGCACGACGAGTTCCCCCTCCAGATCCAGAGCGCCGTCCTCGGGACGCCGGCTCGCGGCAATGCTGCCCTGGGCGGTAGCCGATAGCATCGGACCGCTGAGTTCGAACTCGCGGACGTGGATGAATCCGGACTCGCTGCGCTCCACCGCACCGCGCGCCTCCTCGAAGGGGATCCCGAACGGAACCTGGGGCAACGCGATGGAACCGTCCCGGGATTCGAAGCGGATCGAGCCAGTGGGCCCCTTGGGACCGGTTCGAAGGTCGATCTTGGCATCGAGAAGTCCAAGGACTGGGAGGGGATCGGCTCGGGGATCCAGGGGAAGCAGTGAGAGTTCGACCCCTTGCACCCAGCCTGCGAAGGCTAGTCCGGGGCTCTGCCGGACGGTGCCGGCGGCGCTTCCAACGGGTCCGGTCATCTCCAGGTGAAGGGCGGGCTCTCCCCGGAGCCAGGAGAACGACCAGGCCGGGCGCACCCGTGCCCGTTCGAGCAGGAGCTCTCTCCCGTCGGGCCAGCGGAGCAGGAGGTTCGTCGCCAGCAGGGACGGCCCGCCGATGCTGAGTCCGCCATCCAGATCGTCCATGGATACCGCGGCCCCGGTGGCCGCTGCGAGTCGAAGGACGGCGACGTCGCGCAGCCGCCCGTAGGGGAACAGGATCAGCAGGAAGATCAGCATGAGGCCCAGTGACGCCAGCGGGAGCCCGATCTTCAGGAGGCGGCGCGGCAGCTGGGGCCGCGCCTCGCGCGAACCGTTGACCCGCAGAGCCATTTCAGATCGCCTCGAAGGACGAGACGCTGAAATTCACGTCGAGCAGCTCGGGCTTGTCCGAGCGAGTGCGGATCCGAAGGCTCTTGATCGAGAGCAGCTGGGGCGCATCTTCGATGCGCTGGAGGTAGGTCACGAGCTGGGCGAGAGTGACGCCGCGTAGGATCACCTGGACCTTGGTCTCCCGGTAGTCATCGCTGGCCGGAGCGGTGCGGGGCTCCATGGAATCCACCGTCACCGCGGAGGCGCGCGCCAAGGACTCGAGGATGGTGAAGATCTCGCCCTCGGGACCGCTCCGGATGCGTTGCTCCACGGAGGTCATACGCGCGTTCACCTCGTCGTACCGCGAGCGAAGGACCTGGACCGCACGCAGCTCCTCCTCCACGGCTTCGACCCTTCGGGAGGCGCGGCTCGAGGCCGAGAGGACGGGATTGATGACCCCGACGAGGAGGACGAGCGCCAGGAAGAGGCCGCCGGCTCCCGCTACCAGGAGGCGCTCGCGGGGGGAGAGGTTTGCGAACGTGGCTTGGATGCGTGCGATGAGCTCCTTCACGATGCCTCCGATCCCGAAGCAAGACTGATGCGCACGTTGAAAGTCTGCCCGCCCCGGCGGGCGTCGCTGGTGATGTCCCCCACCGCGATCTCCGAGAAGGGCGCGTACTTGGCCAACTCCGCCCGCAGGCGGTCGACGCTTCCGAAGCTGGGGGAGTGCCCCTTGATCTGAATTACCTGGCGGTCGATGGAAAGCTCCTCGAAGATGACGTCGAGATCCGTGGGCACGCGGGACGAGATCTCGGCCAGGACCTGGAGGGCGGAGAGATTGCCGCGGTAGATCCCCAGGGTATCGGCCCGCTGCTGGACGCCTCGCACCGCCTCCTGCATGGCCTTTAGAACACTCCCCGGAATCGGCTTCCCCGGGAAGGCCTCCTGGAAGAGAAGGGCCGTCTGTTGCTCCACCAGATCCGCCCGGTGCGATTGGAGTGCAATCTGGGTGATCGCGGACACGCCGGCGAGTACCAAGGCGAGGACGGCGAGCCCCACGGTCCAGCGCAGCTCCCGGCCCAGCTTGCGGAGGTCGACCCGGCGAGCAAGCTCGTCCTGGCGAAAGTTCATCCGCGTTCGCGCTCGCATGCTGCCGCGAACAGCGAGGGCGATTGCCGGCGCGAAGATGAGCGGATCACCGCCGGCTACCAGAGCGGCCCCCATCTCTGCCGGCGGGAGCGCCAGACGGGTGACGCGCAGCCCCGTGCGCTCGGCCAGAAACTCGTCGACCCGATGGAGGCGGGCGGTTCCTCCCATCAGCACGATCTCACCCAGGGGCGGGGCATCGGTGGTTCCGGTGGCGGTTTCCAGGGAACCCAGCGTTCGCACCATCTCCCGGGCGAGCTCGTCCATTACCGCGATTCCGGCAGGGGATTCCTTGCGGCCGGTGCCCCCGAAGACCCCCTCGGCGATCTTGCGCCCTTCCGCCTCCACCTCTCCGATCCCATGCTCTCTCGCCAGGGCTTCGGTGATGGCCAGACCCGCGATCGGGACGGTACGGGCGGCGGTCGCCCGCCCGTTCACGCACAGGCAAAGGGTGGTCTTGCGGTGACCGATGTCCACCAGGAGGCGGGATCCCTCGAGGTCGAAGATCGAGGTCAGGTTCGCCAGCACCAGCCCCTCCGCCTCCACGGTTCGAGGATTGATCCCGGCTTCCCGGATCGTATCGAGGAGCAGTGCGACCTCGGAGCGCGGTGCCAGCGTCGCCGTCACCTCGGTGCGCTCGCCCTGGTGGCCGATGATCTCCCAATCGACGAAGAAGTCTTGCAGGTCGAAGGGCACCTGGGCGTCGACCTCGAATGGGACGGCGGAGCTGATCTTGCGCCGGTCCCGGAAGGGGAAGGACAGGCGCCGGGTGGAGACCCGGTCACCCGCCAGGCTCACCACCACGTGTTCGGTGGGGAGGTCGTGCATCTGGATGAAATCGCGGAGCTCGCTGGCCAGGGCGGGTGAGGGCTCATCGAGCGGCAGTGTGCGGAGCTGCGCGACCTCCACTCCGCGGAGAGTCTGCCGGAACTCCACCGCCTTGACCGCGTGGCTTCCGAGGTCGAGTCCTAGAATTCGCCTTGCCATGCCGGAATCTCTATCTCCAAATCACCTCACCCGCCAGGAGAGGATCAGCGGGGTGGTTGCTTCGCTTCGGTCGATGATGGCCTCGATGGTGCGGCGCACGTCGCCGTAGCTCGCCTCGGCGGTCACCTGAAAGACGTTCGCTTCGTATGTCGGCGGGGGATAGACTTCCGCGAGCCCGCGCTCGCTCACGTCGGCCAGACGCTCGCAGGCGGGATGGGCGGCGCCCTGTTTTTCGCCGCAGAGGACCTTGTCTCGTTCGCGCATCTCGAGGATCCATCGGACATCCTGCTCGCTGGCAAGACGGCGCTCGGGAATCCCGTGGAAGAGGACGGCGAGGACGTGGGAGGGCGCCGTGTTGGGGTTGATCCCGCCGCCTCCGACGTAGGGGTACACGGTGGCGTAGGGTCGGATGGCGTCGACCAGCACCCTGTCGAATCCCTTCACGAGACCGAGCTCGTCCAGCGAGAAGAGGGGCCGATTGGCGGCGCGATAAGCTGGACGCTGGAGCTGGTAGTAGTCGTCCTCACGCTCACCATTCGACTCGACGTCGTCTATGTCGACGTAATCGATCAGGTTCTTCGCCAGCTCTCCGGGGTCGTAGTTCTTCTCCTCCTGGCCCGGCGGAATCTCCTCGATCACCTTCTCGAGGAAGGCGCTGAGGAAGATCTCCGCGTCGGGGTCGGCCAGGCCCTCCTCGTCGAAGAGCGCGTTCAGATTGAGGCGTGCGCCGGTATCCTCGATGTGGAGGCGGAGCTGGCCACCGTCGCTGACCGGAATCGCCATTTCTCCGACCTTCGCCCAGAGGTCACTGCGGGTGTCGAGAGGGAAGTCCTCGGCCTCGTCGAGCCGATCCTGAAGCAGGAGGGCAATGGCGAGTTGCACCCCTCCCCGGGCCAGGGCCTCGGAGCGAGAGGTGAGATCCCGGTTCCGGGCGATCATTCCGTCGAGCGTGGCGCGGCGCAGGAAGGTGGCGACGCCGCTCGCCATCAGCGCAATGAAGAAGAGCACGGCGATCAGGATCATTCCCCGCCGGGTATGCGGTCTCCCTCTCACGGGCACTGCTCCATGCCGAACCTGGAGGCGTGACTCGAGAAGCACTCGTCTGCAAACTCCTCGACCACGGCCAGGAGGTCCGATTCAGCTGGGAGGGCGGCGAACGCGGGATTGCCTTCGATGCACTCGCGCACGGTGGGTCCGGTCGAGCAGCCGGCACCGTCATCATCTTCCGACTCTCCGGAGGCGAGCAGTGTCTCCGGGTCGAGCGGGCGGACGGGAATCAGCACTCGCCGCCGGTAGACCTCCGGCTCCTCCTCTTCGAGCGAATCGCCGGCGGGGAGAATCGCCACCGAGATCTCGGCGGCCACGGGGAGCTCGCTGGAATCGACCAGGGTCGACGAGTCCCACTCGCTCCTCCACTCGCCCTGGTCGTCCAGGAACTTCACGCCGAAGGAGGCCAGATCGGCGGAGAAGAGCGCTGCGCCTTCGGCTTCACTGGCGGGGAAGCTCCGGTCGAGCTCCTCGGATAGCCGCGGGGAGGACCAGCGAAGCAGCTCCACACCCCGGTCGTCCGCGTCGCGGAGGGCGTAGGACACCACCTCGAGGTCCGATTCGTGGACGGCGCTGGAGCGTAGGACGCGGCTGCGCGTGATGAACCTGAGATGATCGGCTCCTTCGGCTCCCTCACCTCCGACCCTGTCCTCGGCCACGAAGACCCAGGGGTGATAGAGGGGATCGAGCTCCTCGGGCTTTCTCACCAGCACCGTGGCTTCGAGATCCCGGGCGATGCGGTCGAGGAGGGCGATGGCGCGGCGGCTATCGCGGGTCTGCTGGGTGGCGGCTTCGCTGGCTCGGGTGATATCCAGGTAGAAGTTGACGACGAATAGCATCAGCACCGCGCTGAATCCCACCACCGCGAGCAGCTCGATCAAGGTGAAGCCGTTCTCGCCTGATCGCCCGTGGGTGAGGGGCGTCGAGGGGGTTCGGTGTGAGAGTGCGGTTGCGGGCCTCACTACTCGGGGCCTCCGGGCCTGCCGGGCTGCCGAGGCGCTTGCGGTGTGGTCTGATCCTCTCCCTCCCGGGGGGTTTCCGGTGGTTGGATGGTCTCTAGCAGCGGGGCGGCGGCGGCGAGGTCGAAGGCGAAGCTGTCACGGGTCACCTGCTGCTCGCTGATTCCCTCGGTCCAGAACACCCGTACGGCGATCGACAGCACCGTGGGGACACCGCCGCCGCGTGAAGGCTTCAGGAGCTCCAGCTCGGAGATGGCGCTCGCTGGACCTTCGGCCTGCAGCGCCGCGCCCTCCAGAAGGGTGGCTATGTCGAAGGGGTTTACCTCCGTCACGACGGTGAACTCTTCCTCGATGGTTTCCGTCTGGCCGATCGTCGGTGCGCTTCCTTGGGCGAGACTCAGCTCCATGCCGTTCAGTATCCGGTCGGCGAGGAGGGAAGCCCGCAGCCTTCGGCTGGCATCGCCCTCGGTCTGGAGCCCCTGCATCGCTCCCCGCGCCAACACGACGTAGACGAGTCCGAGCACCACTACCGCGGCCATTACCTCGAGCAGCGTGAAGCCAGCTCTCGGGAGTCGCTCAGAGTGCCTCATGGCTGATCCGTACGGTGTCGGCAAAGGGCGCGATTTCGATGCCGATGGAGTGGCCGTCTGCGTCCGAGAGCAGGATCTGGGCGGGCTCGCTGGTTCCGTCCCGCTCGAAGACGATGTTCACCAGGCCCCGCTCGAGAAAGCCGCCGGCAGTCTCGATTCCGTCGATGCGGACCGTCTCCCGCACGAGGGCGGAGTGACCGAGGCTCCCCGGAAGGGCGCGGTAGATCCGCTGGGCAGCCTCGGGTGGCGACATGGGGACCGCCGTCCGTCCGCCCAGCTCGTAGACGGGCTGTCCCACCAGGTCCTCCTCGCCCCGTGCCCGGGCTTCGCTCACCAGCCACTCGAGCCAGTAGCTCCCTCCCTCGACGTCGATCACCAGCCGGTGGGGAACACCCGTCATCACCGAGCGCTGTCGGGCGAATTCGAGATTGGCGGCCAGCTGCTTTGCCTCGTCCTGCGTGGCGCGCCGGCTCCGCAATCCGAAGTTCGGCAGCGCCAGGCCGATGACGAGGGCGAGGATCGCCACCACCGCGAGCATCTCGATCAGGGTGAAGCCGGTGGAGCCCTCGCGGGGCTCTGTCGGAGAACCTTCCATCACACCTCGCCAGCGCCTTCGGGCCAGTTGCCGATGTCGGCGTCGACGCCGGTTCCGCCCGCCACGCCGTCGGCGCCCAGGGACCAGATGTCGTAGTCCCGGTTGATCTGGCCGGGTGATTCGTACTGGTAGGGACTCTGCCAGGCATCCAGCGGAACGATGCCCCCCTGGAGGTAGCCGCCGTCTCGATAGTTGAATGCCTCCCTCCCCCCGGTGGGTTTCTGCACCAGGGCATCCAGACCCTGATCCGAGCTGGGGAAGAATCCGTTGTCCATCTGGAAGAAGGTGAGGGCGGCCTCGAGCTGCTTGATCTGCGTCTTCGTCGTCGTCACCCGGGCCTTGTCGATTTGCGCGACGACCGCCACACCGACAAGCCCCGCCAGAAACCCCATGATCAGCACGACCGCCATGATCTCGATGAGGGTGAAGCCGTCTTCGCGTCGGGGCGCCCGCCGAGGTCTCCTGAGTGTCCGGCTGCGACGTCTCAAGCTGCCGATCTCGATCTGCGGAGAAAGCATGTCCAGGTCTCCTGTCATTGGATTGCGCTGGTGATCTCGAGAAGGGGAACCAGCGTGGCGAGGATGATGGCGAGCACCAGACCCACCATGATGAGGATGAGCAGCGGTTCGAGCAGGGCCGTCAGGCGGCTTACGGTGTTCTCCACCTGTTCGTCGTAGGTGTCCGCGACCTTGGCGAGCATCGCCTCCAGCTCGCCGCTGCGTTCTCCCACCTCCACCATGTGGACGACCAGCGGGGGAAAGTGGCCGCTTCGCCGCAGCGGGGCTGCGATCGAAGCACCCTCGGTGATGGCCTCCCGCGCCATGTCCACGGCAGCTCCCAGAACCGAGTTGTTCGCCACGTGCTTCGAGATGTCGAGGGCCTTCACGATCGGGATCCCTCCGGCGAGGAGGGTCGAGAGTGTCCGGGTAAAGCGGGCCAGGGCGAGCTGCCGGGTCACCTTTCCGAAGAGCGGCATTCGAAGCTTGAAGCCGTCGAAGGATGTGCGGCCGCGCTCGGTGCGAACCGAGGCGCGGAAGATGACGACCGCGAGCGCCACGACGAGCATCAGCGCCCACCAGTATTCGCGGAGCAGGTTCGAGAGCCCGATGATGGCAACGGTGTAGAAGGGGAGTGGTTGATTCAGGCTGTCGAGCAACTGGGTGATCTGGGGGAGCACGACGGTGACCAACGCGACCACCACACCGATCGCCACCAGGAACATCATCGCCGGGTAGATCATGATCGAGACCACCTTGTTGCGGGTGCGCACCTGGCTCTCGAGGTAGTCGGCCAGTCGCTCCAGGACCTGCTCGAGCGCACCGCCGGATTCTCCAGCTCGCACCATGCTGACGTAGAGATCCCCGAAGATGCCCATCTGGGACATCGCGTCGGCCAGGGAGGCGCCCTCGTTGACGCGGTCGCGGACCTGTGAGATCGCGCTCTTGAGCCGGGTTCCCTCGACCTGCTCGGTGAGCGCGCCGAGGGCCGCTACGAGGGGGATCCCGGCCCCGAGCAGTGTGGCGAGCTGGCGCGTGGTGAGGGCCAGGTCCGTGCCGCTGACCCGCCGCATCGTGTCGAGAGAAAAGCGCCGCGAGGAGGTGGCGTTACGGCGCTCCGCAGCGCCGCTGGTCGCCGCCAGCTCGGTCAGGAAGACGCCATCGCGGCGCAGCTTCGCCCGGGCGCTGCGATCGCTCTCCGCATCGACGAAGCCGCGAATCGCCTTCCCCGCTTCGCTGACGCCCTTGTAGGTGTAGACGGGCACGCTGTCGGCCTAAATCTGCGCGACCACACCCTCCTCCTCGGTGGCGCGCAGAATCTCCTCGATCGACGTCACGCCGTCGAGGACCTTGCGCGCGCCATCCGCGCGGAGGGTGTTCATGCCCCGCTCGATTGCCGTCCGCTTGATGGTCTTTGCATCGATGTTCTGGGTGACCAGGTTTCGGACCGCGTCGTCCACCAGCATCAGCTCGAAGATTCCGACGCGGCCCCGGTAGCCGGTATTGTGACACTGTCCGCAGCCGACGGCGCGGAACACCTGGACCTCGTCCTTGGACTTGATGCCGATCTCGGCCAGCGCGTCGGCGGTCGGAGTGTAGGCCTCGCGACACTCCTTGCAGAGCACACGGACCAGGCGCTGGGCCAACACCGCCACCAGAGAGGAAGCGACCAGATACGCCTCCACCCCCATGTCGACCATCCGGGTGATGGCGCTCGGGGCGTCGTTGGTGTGGAGGGTGGAGAACACCAGGTGGCCGGTCAGCGAGGCCTGGATGGCGATCTCGGCGGTCTCCAGGTCGCGGATCTCGCCCACCAGGATCACGTTGGGATCCTGCCGCAGCACCGAGCGCAGCGCGTTGGCGAAGCTGAGACCGATCTTGGGGTTCACCTCGATCTGGCCGACGCCGGGAAGCTGGATCTCCACCGGATCGTCGATGGTGATGATGTTTCGATCCGACCGGTTGATCCGCGAGAGGGCTCCGTAGAGGGTGGTCGTCTTGCCGCTTCCGGTGGGTCCGGTGACCAGCACGATTCCGTTGGGTCGCCGGATCAGGCGCTCCCAGGTGGCGAGGTGGCCTTCGTTGAAGCCGAGGCGTTCCAGATCGAGCATGTCGGTGGTGCGCGGGAGCAGCCGCATCACCAGGCGCTCTCCGTGGGCGATGGGAACCGTGGAGAGGCGGACGTCGTAGTCGCGCCCCGCGATCTTGAGCTGGATGCGTCCGTCCTGGGGCAGGCGCTTCTCGGCGATGTTCAGCCCGCCCAGGATCTTGACCCGCGAGACCACACTGGGCAGGAGCGCCTTGGGCAGGGGGCTCACCGGCTCGTATAGGAGGTCGTCGACGCGGAAACGAACCCGGATCTCCCTTTCGAAGGGCTCCACATGGACGTCGCTGGCGCGCGCTTTTACCGCCCGCTGGAGAAGCGAGTCGACCAGGCGGATGATCGGGGCGTCGTCGTCGGAATCGAGCAGGTCCTGGGGCTCGGCGCTGATTTCCTCGGCGAGGGCGGTGAAATCGTCGGTGGCATCCTCGACGATGTCGTCGATCGAGCGGGTGCCGCGATCGTAGACCTGGTTGATGGTGGCCAGGATGTTGCGGCGGCTGGCCAGCTCGGTCTCGATCCTCGCCCCGTCGAAGAGGAGGCGAAGATCGTCCAGGCAGGCGGTGTCGAAGGGGTCCGAGACCAGCACCCGGACCGCGTCCTGAGGCGTGCGCCCGACCGGCAGCAGGCCGTGATTCTTGGCGAATGCGATCGGGACGCGTTCGACCAGCGATTCGTCGATCTCCCCGATTTCGATGTTGGGCCGGACGGGGAGGGCGAGTTGCTTGCCGACGGCCTCCAGAATCTCCTCCTCATTCAGGTGGCCGAGGTCGATGATGGCGTCGAGAAGACGCTTTCCGGTCTCCTGCTTGCGGCGAAGCGCCTCCTCGAGCTGCTCCAGGCTGAGGCGGGTATCGCGCAGCAGAAGCTCGCGAAGCCCCCGGTGGACCCCGGCGGCTCCGGGCACGTCCGGCATCTCGAAACTCACTCGCTCTCCGTCTCCACCACTACCGTGGGGGCGAGGCCGAAGGTCTCGCGAATCACCCCGGCCACCTCCCGCGCGGCCTCGATGCTCGGGTAGGGGCCGAGCTGGACCTCGTAGAGGACGGTGCCGTCCGTATCCCCGGAGACCAGGGTGCCGTCGTAGCCGGCGTCGATCAGCTGCTGCAACGACTCGGTGGCGGCGGACTCGTTGCGGAAGGTCGCCGCCAGGACTCCGAAGCTCGGCGCCGTCTCCGCCTCCACCGCGGCTAGGCGCTCGGCCTCGGCCTCGGCCGCCTCCGCCTGCTCGATTTCGCGCATCCGCTCGACGGGATACTTCTTGGCGTGCGCCTCGAGCTGAGCCCGCACCGGGTTGATGGAATCGGCGGGCACGAAAGCGACCCCGGCGGCCTCCGCCTCCTGGCGCCGCTTCAAATGCTCCCGCTTCTCCTTTTCGGAGAGCTCCAGGGCCTCGTCCGACTGGTCCCAGAACTCGGCTCGCTTTCGGATGGTCGCCTGCTCCAGGTCGGCGGCGCTGCGCATGATGTGGGGGGTCAGAAAGATCAGCAGGTTCTCCTTGGTGAGATCCTTCGAGGTGGTCTTGAACAGCCAGCCGAGGCCCGGGATGTCGCCCAGCCAGGGCACCTTGTTGACCGAGTCCTCGTAGCGGTCGCTGATCAGTCCTCCGATCACCACGGTGTCACCGTCGGAGACGACCACGGTGTTCTCGACCTGGCGGTTGGACAGCGAGATGCCCACCTCCTGGGGGTCGCCGGTTACGCTCGAGAGGGCCAGGTTGGGGCTGGTGATCTCCTGAAAGATCTCCAGGCGCACGGTGTCGCCTTCACTGATCTGGGGCGTGACCCGCAGGGTGATGCCGATGTCCTGGCGCTCGATGTTCTGGCTGGTGGCGAGTCTGTCCCCGGCCTGGGTGATCCCGCCGGCGGACTGGACGCGGCTGGTCACGATGGGGATGTTGGCGCCGACCTTGATCTCGGCCTCCTCGTTGTCGGAGGTCAGCACGTGGGGCGCGGAGAGGATGTTGGTGTTCCCGAGGTTGGCCGCGGCGCGAATCAGGCCCGAGATGAAGCTGCCGCTCAGGATGTTGCCGGCCTCGTCGAAGGTACGGGTGTCGACGGCGGCACCGCCGATGAAGCTGGCGGCCGCCTGGTCGGCGAGGAGACCGACGATGTTGCCGATGGTGTCGCCGGCGGTGTCGCCGACAATCGGGTCTCCGGTGACCGGATCGGTGCTCGGGGCACCGCCGGCCGGCGGGATCAAACGGGCGCGGGCAGCGGTGTCCGTCACCGACCCGATCGCGTAGCTCGTCTGGCCGCGGTAGATTGTCGCCAGACCGGTGAAGCCCAGGTCCACGCCGTCGCTTACATCGACCTCCATCAGCAGCGCCTCCACCAGCACCTGGGGGCGGGGGATGTCGAGCTTGCCGATCACCTCGGAGAGGGTCCCGAAGCCCTCCTTGCTGGCCTGGATCACCAGCGAGTTGGTGGGGGCATCGGCGGTCACGTTGACGCCCTCTGCAAGCTCGAGGATCGCTGCATGCATGGCGGCCTGGGCAGGCGCGGCGCCCGGAGCGGCGGCTCCACCGGTTGGCTGGCCGCTGATCAGGGCGGAGAGGGTGGTCGCCAACTCCTCGGCATCGGCGTGCTTCAGGTAGTATACGTGGATGCGCCCCTGGCCGGTCATCGGGATGTCGAGACGCGCGATCGCGTCTCGCAGCTCCGCCAGTCGCTGCCGCGAGGCCAGGATGATCAGCGAGTTGGTGCGGTCGTCGGTGAGGATCCGGACCTTTCCCTTGGCCGCGCCCTCCGCCGCGGCGGCGGCGGCGGCGGCGGCGGGGCGCCGCATACGCGGGGCTCGGATCGCCGCGGCCTGGCTCACCTCGGCTCCGAAGATCTCGGAGAGCTGCTCGGCCAGGGTCGACGCATCGGCGTGGCGGACCTTGATGACGGTGAGCTCCTCCTTGTAGGTCTCCACGTCGATGGACTGGAGGATGGTCAGGATGCGGCGGATGTTCGACGCCGCGTCGGTCAGGATCACCGTGTTGGTGGGGGGATACGCCACCATGGAGGCGTCCTTCGAGACCAGCGGCTTCAAGGTGTTGGTGATGGCCTCGGCGTCGATATATTGGAGCGGGATCAGGCGGGTGATGGTGCGGTCGCTGTCCGGGGTGGTCCGGGCCCCCCGAAGCGTCTCGATGTTGCTCTCCTTGGCCTCGCGGATCGGAATCACCTTGATCGCGCCGCCCGGCCCCGTCACCGTCGTGAAGCCCTTCACCTGGAGCACGGACTCGAAGACCGCGTAGGCCTCGTCCACGGTGATACTGGTCGGCGACACGATGGTCACGCGTCCACGCACGCGGTCGTCGTAGATGAAGTTCTTGTTGGTGAGCCGGGCGATGGTGTCGATGACGACGGAGAGCTCGACATCGTTGAAGTCGAGCTGCACCTTGTCGTCCTCGATGACGATCCCCGGCTCCCCGGTCGGGGCCTCCTGCGCAGGGACGTCTCCGCCGATCATGGCCAGTGCCAAGACCAGACCGAGTCGCCACGCGAACCTGTTCGCCCGAATCAGTTGCCTCACGCTCCGCTCCCTCTCCCCCTCCCAGGGGGCGGTGGCTGGCTAAGCGCCGATTATCGCAGTTCGTACTGAAGTCGCCGCGTCTCCCCATCCGCGCCGGTGACGCTGACGTCGAACTCCTTTGCCTCGGTCAACTCCCGCAGCACCTGTGCACTTTGCTGCTGCCCGGTCACCTGGATGCCGTTGAATTCCGTGATCGTATCTCCATTCTGGATCCCGATCTGCTCGAACAAGCTCCCTCCCTTGATGGAGTTAAGCTGTACTCCGATCATCTGGCCACCCTCGTACTTCGGCAGAATCCGCGCCTGAGAGAAGAGGGCAGCGGGATTATTCGCGACGGATTCGACATCGGCGCGCGGCACCGAGAAGCGATTCTCGCCCAGTTGGCGGACATTGGCCCGGATGTCCCCTCGCCGTGGCGGCGGCGGAGGCCGGCTGCGGCGAACGTTTCGGGCCGTCCGTGTCGGCTCGGGTGCAGCGGGTTCCTCCTCGAGGCGCAACTCCTCGCGCCTGGGGCCGTTCTGCAACACTATTCGGCGGCGATCGATCCGAACCACCTGGGCTGCTCCCTTGAGCTGATCATTCGGCCGGACGATCAGGTGATCTCCGGTGTCCAGGTCCTCCACCGCAGCCCAGGAGCGCGCGGGATCGGCCAGGGCTGCCGTGCCGAGCAGTCGGATCGGCAGGGTGGTCTCCTCGTAGATCTCCTGGTCGGCGACGGGTCGAGCCCCGAGTGTGGAGACCTTGAAGAGGTTTCGCCGGAGGATGGCCTGGGGGTCGTGGACACCCTGCCGGGCTGGATCCACCCGCTGGGACAGCCCAGTTTCCTCGGCGGGTGGGGGCGCGACGAACTCGCCGGCAACCCCGGCCAGGATTCGCGCCGCGAGGAAGCAGCAGAGGACGAGCAGAGCGCCGTTGGCGATCAGGATCCCTGTGCGATTCATCCGATGCGTCTCGCTGGTCCTGTCTCGTCGCGCTGGGGGTCTTCGCGTCGTGGGCGAAGAATACGCGCGAATCCGGTGAAAACCCGCGCGAGTATAGCGGCCGCTGCGGAGCCCTCCAAGGCGGTTTCCTCGCGTTTTCGGGGAGTTAGTGCTCGAAGACGGTGATCTATTTCACATCCTGGGCGAACTTCGCCTCCGGTCTTCTTGAGAACCCGACCGGGCCTGGAGCGTTCCGTCGGCGGGCGTGGGGTGGCGGCCGGACGGGGTGCCAGCCCGAGCGATTTTCCGATCGCCGGGATTGACAGCACCCGTCCCGGGATCAGATTTGAGCAACCCCTCGGAATCGGGGAAAAGGAGGCCTTGGAAGATGGCGCACACGGGCAAGATCATCGGGATCGACCTCGGCACCACGAATTCCGTGGTGGCGGTGATGGAGGGCGGTCAACCGACTGTCATTACCAACGAAGAGGGTGGTCGGACGACTCCCTCGGTGGTGGCGTTTACGGACGATGACGAGCGTCCGGTTGGAGCCGTCGCCAAGCGCCAGGCGGTGACCAATCCGACCCGCACCATCTACTCGATCAAGCGCTTCATGGGGCGTCGTCTCGGCGAGGTGCCCGAAGAAATCAGCCTGGTTCCCTACACGGTGGTCGAGGGCAAGGAGGGGATGGCCGCGGTCGAAATCGACGGCAAGCATTTCACCCCGCCCGAGATCTCGGCGATGATCCTCCAGAAGATGAAGGGCGCCGCGGAAGCTTACCTCGGCGCCCCGGTGGCTGGCGCGGTGGTCACCGTGCCCGCCTATTTCAACGACGCCCAGAGGCAGGCCACCAAGGACGCCGGCAAGATCGCGGGTCTCGACGTGAGGCGCATCATCAACGAGCCCACCGCCGCAGCGCTCGCCTACGGCCTGGACAAGAAGGCCGACGAGAAGATTGCCGTCTTCGACTTCGGCGGAGGAACCTTCGACATCTCGATCCTCGAGGTGGGTGAAAACGTGGTGGAGGTCAAGTCCACCAGCGGCGACACCCACCTGGGGGGTGACAACCTGGACCAGCGCGTCATCGAGTATCTCGCAGGAGAGTTCAGGAAGGACCAGGGAATCGATCTCACCAAGGACCCGATGGCCATGCAGAGGCTTCGGGAGGCCGCTGAAAAGGCCAAGATCGAGCTCTCCAGCTCCGCCTCCACCGACGTCAACCTCCCTTACGTGACGGCCGACCAGTCGGGTCCCAAGCACATGAACCTGAAGCTCTCGCGGGCCAAGTTCGAGCAGCTGGTTGAGGATCTGGTCGACCGGACCCTGGAGCCCTGCAAGAGGGCGCTGGCGGATGCCGGACTCAGCCCGTCGGAGATCGACGAGGTGGTGCTGGTGGGCGGCTCCACCCGGATCCCGTTGGTACAGACGAAGGTCGAGGAGCTCTTCGGCAGGGAGCCCAACAAGAGCGTCAACCCGGATGAGGTGGTGGCCGTTGGCGCGGCGATTCAGGGCGGCGTTCTGGCCGGCGATGTAAAGGACGTGCTGCTGCTGGACGTGACGCCGCTCTCGCTCGGCATCGAGACGCTGGGCGGGGTGATGACGAAGCTGATCGAGAAGAACACCACGATCCCGACCAAGCGCAGCCAGATCTTCTCGACGGCCTCGGACAGCCAGCCGCAGGTCGAGATCCGCGTGCTCCAGGGCGAGCGCGAGATGGCCAACGACAACCGCGACCTGGGCCGATTCATCCTGGATGGCATTCCCCCGGCACCCCGGGGAGTGCCCCAGATCGAGGTCACCTTCGACATCGACGCCAACGGCATCCTCTCGGTGAATGCCAAGGATTCGGCCACCGCCAAGGAGCAGTCGATCCGGATCGAGGGCTCCGGTGGGCTCTCGAAGGACGAGATCGAGCGGATGGTTCGCGAGGCGGACGCCCACGCCAGCGAGGACCGGGAGCGGCGGGAGAAGATCGAAAAGCGCAACGCGCTCGATTCTCTGATCTACAATGCGGAGAAGACCATCCGCGACAGTGGTGACAAGCTCCCCGATGAAGAGAAGAAGCAGGTCGAGGAAGTGCTGACAGAGGCGAAGGCGGATCTGGAGAGTGACGACCTGGCGAGGATCGATGCCGCGAATCACCGGGTGGAGCAGGCGATGCACAAGATCGCCGAGGTGCTCTACAAGGCCCAGCCCGACGGAGGCGCTGAAGGCGCCCAGGGGTCTGGGGAATCGGCCACGAGCGGCGAAGAGGGGGATGTGATCGACGCCGAGTACACCGAGGAGCAGGGCGGATCCTAGCCCGGAGGGAATCGTGGACCGACCGAGTCGATCGAACCCGCTCGCCGAGCTGGTGGGCGAGTTCCCTGGACGTCTCCGGGGCGACCACTGGCAGCCCGCCGTGGATGTCTTCGAGACCGAGAAGGCCGTCGTGGTCCGGGTCGAGCTCTCCGGGGTCCACAGCTCGCAGGTCAAGGTTTCGGTCGATGGCGAGTGGCTCCGTATCCGCGGCGAGAGGACGTCGTCTGCGGACAGCGACATCGAGCGCCTGCACCAGATGGAGATCGCCTTCGGCCCGTTCGAACGGAGCGTTCGCATCCGGATCCCCTTCGAGCGCGATCAGGTGGTCGCGAATCTCGAGGAGGGGTTCCTCTCGGTGGTCCTGCCCAAGAGCGCACCCCGGCGACGGCGTATCGAGCCGAAGACGGAATAGGGAGTAGGGGTTGGCCGAATTCACGGAACAGGAGGAGGTGCTGAAGAGCGGCAGCGAGGTCGCCGTCGGGATCGGGGAGGACGAGGAGTCCCCGTCGGTCGATATTCCCGGCACGCTTCCGGTGCTGCCTCTCAAGAACACCGTGCTCTTCCCGTTCCTGCTGCATCCGCTCCTGGTGAACACGGAGCGGTCCAAGAAGCTGATCGACGCCGTCCTGGTTTCTCCTCAGCGCCTGATGATGAGCGTCGCGGTGCGGCGTCTCGTCGAGGGCAGCCCGGCTTCTGGCGATCTGTACCAGTCGGGCACGGTCCTGCGGATCGTGAAGATGATCAAGTTCCCGGATGACTCCTACCGGCTTCTGGTCCAGGGCGTGGCGCGGGCGAGGGTCCAGGAGTTCACCGCCGAGTCGCCCTTCTTTGCCGGTACCATCGAGATCCTGACAGAGGTGGGGAACGCAGAGTCGGTCGAGGCGACGGCGCTGGCGAGAAACGTTCGTGACGAGTTTGGAACGCTGATCATGGAGAGCAGCCGTCTCTCGGATGACCTGCAACTGCTCGCCCAGAATCTCGACGACGACTACTCGAAGCTCGCCGATCTCGTCGCCTCGAACCTCGACCTCGACGTCGCCGGGAAACAGGCGATGCTCGAGGAGTTGGACGTCGTCAAGCGGCTGCACTCGGTGCAGAGAGAGCTGCGGCGCGCTCGCGATGCCATGAAGATCGAGAGCGAGATCCGCGACAAGGTCCAGAGCGAGATGGGTCGCACCCAGCGGGACTACATGCTGCGCCAGCAGCTCGATCAGATCCGCCGGGAACTCGGGGAGGCGGAGGATTCCGGCGCCGAGGCCGCGGACATGCGCGAGCGCATCGAGGCGGCGGGAATGCCCGAGGAGGCCCACAAACAGGCGATCCGGGAGATGGAGCGTCTCGAGCAGACCCCGACGGCCGCAGCCGAACACAGCGTGATCCGAAGCTACCTGGAGTGGATGGTCGACCTGCCCTGGCAGGAGGAGAGCGAGGATCAGCTGTCGGTGAAGGAAGCCCGTCGGATTCTCGACGAGGATCACTGGGGGCTTGAGAAGGTCAAGGATCGGATCGTCGAGTTCATCGCCGTACTTTCCCTGAAGCGGGACCTGAAGGGTCCGATCCTCTGCTTCGTGGGGCCTCCGGGCAGCGGCAAGACCTCTCTGGGACGGTCGATCGCGCGGGCCCTGGGCCGAGAGTTCCAGCGGGTCTCCCTGGGCGGGATGCGGGACGAGGCGGAGATCCGCGGTCATCGACGCACCTACGTCGGTGCCCTCCCGGGCCGCATCGTCCAGGGGATGCGGAAGTGCGGGAAGCGGAATCCGGTCTTCATGCTCGACGAGGTGGACAAGGTCGGCACCGATTTCCGCGGAGACCCCTCATCGGCGCTGCTCGAGGTGCTGGACCCGGAGCAGAACTCGACATTCAGCGATCACTACCTGGAGGTCGCCTTCGATCTCTCCCACGTGCTCTTCATCGCCACAGCGAACATCATGGATCCGGTGCTACCGGCGCTGCGAGACCGGATGGAAGTGATCGAGCTCCCTGGATATACGGAGGAGGACAAGCTCGAGATTGCGCGGAGGTTCCTGCTGCCGCGGCAGCTCGAGGCGAACGGCATCGCGGGGATCCAATTCGAGCTGCCCGATTCGACGCTGCGCAGCATCATCAGCAGCTATACGCGCGAGGCCGGGGTGCGCAACCTCGAGCGCGAGATCGGCTCGGTGTGCCGCAAGATTGCACGTCGGGTGGCGGAGGACGAGATCTCCGGAGCAGTTTGCGTGCAGCGCGAAGATCTGGCGGAGCTGCTGGGGCCGGTGCGCTTCGAGCCGGAGCTGGCGGAGCGGGCCGGAAGGCCGGGTGTGGCCGTGGGACTCGCCTACACGCCCGCCGGGGGCGACATTCTCTTCGTCGAGTCGACTCGGATGCCCGGGCAGGGTGACCTCAAGCTGACCGGCTCGCTGGGCGATGTGATGCGCGAATCCGCCGAGGCGGCGCGCTCCTGGCTGCGGACCCGCGCCTCGGAGCTCGAGATCGCGGAGGACGCATTCGAATCCAGCGACATCCACCTGCACGTCCCCTCCGGCGCGGTGCCCAAGGACGGCCCGTCGGCAGGGGTGGCCATGGTGATTTCCCTGGCCTCGCTCTTGACCGGCCGGCCGGCGCCGCCGGACGTGGCGATGACCGGCGAGATCACCCTCCGCGGAAAGGTCCTGGCGGTGGGCGGGATCAAGGAGAAGGTCCTTGCGGCGAAGCGCGCGGGGATCTGCCGGGTGGTGCTGCCCGAGAAGAATCGGCGGGACGTGGAAGAGATTCGCGAAGAGCTACTCGAGGGACTCGAACTCGAGTACGTTGGGACCATCGATGAGGCGCTGGGCCGCACTCTGCTTCCCGCTTCTGCGTGAGCCTGTCGGGCTTGCGGCGATTCTCGTCGCGCTCGCGGTGGCGCCCGGCTGCGTGACCCGGAGCAACCACCAGGAGGTGGTTCGGGAACGCGATCAATACCGCGACGAGTCGATACTTCGGGCCACTCGGATCGAACAGCTCGAGGCGTCCAGTGCGGCGCTTTCCGACGAACGCGTGGCCTTGATCGACGAGATCGAAGATCTCCGCGAGCTCCGCGAGGAGCTCGAGGGGAAGGTGGAGGTCCTCGAAGAGGCGCGCGGCGAGCTGGAGGCGAACCTCCGCGAGAGTGAGAGCGAGCTGGTGCGGAACACCGAGGAGGTCCAGCAGCTCCGCGAGACCTACGGGGGGCTGGTCGCGGACCTCGAGTCCGAAGTGACCGCTGGACGCATCGAGATCGACCGGCTCCGGGAGGGGCTGCGCCTGAATCTCTCCCAGGAGATCCTCTTCCGCTCCGGCTCGGCGCAGCTGAACGCACGGGGCAGGGAGGTGATCGGCAAGGTGGCGGAGCGGCTTGCCGCGACTCCCCAGCGGATCGAGGTCCAGGGGCACACCGACGACGTCGGCATCCAGGGATCCCTCGCCAGGCGCTATCCATCGAACTGGGAGCTGGCCGGCGCGCGCGCTGCCAGTGTCGTGCGCCTGCTGGCGGAGCAGGGGGTCTCGCCGGATCGGATGAGCGCCGTGTCCTTTGGCGAGTTTCAACCGGTGGCGTCCAACGACAGCGCTGAGGGCCGAGCGATCAACCGGCGGATCGAGATCCGGCTGGTCCCGGTGGAAGAAACCGCCCCGGCTGTGAATCCACCGGCATCCGAGTGAAGGCTGCGCAGGCTCCCCGCGCGATTCTGGAGGGCCTCCTGGCAGCGGCACTGGAGCGCGTCGATCCGGCCGCCGCGCTGAGGAGATGTGTGGATCGATCCGGCGATCGCCTCACGCTGGCAGGTCGGGAGGTTCCCGAGGACGGGCGGCTGGTGGTCCTGGCCGCGGGCAAGGCCGCGGCGGCGATGGCGGCGGCCCTGGAGGAAGTGGCGGCGGATCGCATCGACCGGGGCCTGGTAGTGACGAAGGACGGCCACGGCACCGGGCTCTCCAAGCTGACACTTCGATACGGGAGCCACCCGGTTCCCGATCAGCGCAGCGAGGCGGCCGCCCGAGAGGCGATCGCGCTGGTGGAGAGCGCCGCACCGGAGGAGCTTCTCGTCGTCCTGCTCTCGGGCGGGGCCTCGGCCCTGATGACCTCGCCGCAGCCGGGCCTTTCTCGCGGGGATCTGGTCGCCACGACCCAGTTGCTGCTGGCGTCGGGCGTGGAGATCGAAGAGATGAACACGATCCGCAAGCACCTGACCGAGATCTCCGGCGGTCGGCTGGCGCGCCGCGCCGCGAGCCGAAGGATCGAGGTGCTGGCGATCTCGGACGTTCCCGGCGATGCGATCGAGACCATCGCCTCGGGCCCCTTTGCTGGAGACCCGAGCAGCTGTGCCGACGCTCTCGGGATCTTCGAGCGACGCGGACTTCTCGGGCAGGTGCCGCCGCGGGTCCTGGCTCACCTGGAGTCGAGCGACGCGGAGTCGGTCAAGCCCGGAGCTCCCGCTTTGCGGAGGATCTCCACCACCATTCTCGCCAGCAACCGCGACGCGCTGGCCGGGGCCGGGGACGCCGCTCGCGAGCGCGGTCTACGGGCGATCAAGGTAACCGATGCCCTCAGCGGTGAGGCTAGCGAAGCGGGTCGACGGCTCGTCGCGGTTGCGCGGAGCCTGATTCGCGAAGGTTCTCTCCTCCTGCTCTCCGGCGGCGAGACGACCGTCACGCTCCGCGGCGACGGCAAGGGAGGGCGCAATCAGGAGCTCGCCCTGGCCGCTGCCTGTGAGCTCCATGAGACGTCCGGGATCGCACTGCTCGCGGCTGGAACCGACGGGACCGACGGTCCGACGGATGCTGCCGGCGCCTATGCCGATGGTGGCACGGTGGGGCGGGGCCGCGCTCTTGGTCTCGAGGCGCAGGACGCGCTCGAGCGGAACGATTCATACTCCTTCTTCCGTGCAGAAGGAGGTCTCCTGGTCACCGGACCCACTCGCACCAACGTGATGGATCTCGTCCTCACGTTGGTGGAGTAGAAGGCGCCTTCGCCGGCCTAGTCTCCCTTGCCGTACTTCGCGTCGAGCTCCTCCTCGCTGAAGATCACGTCGATCTTGCGCGCGAAGAACTCCCCTCCCTTGTTCGGGTCGGGGACCCAGTAGAGCAGCACCGTCTTCCCGGCCGGGATGTCCGGAAGCTCGCCCTTGACGCCGTTGATCGCCACTGAGGTGCGGGTCAGGATCGAGCCTTCCGGGATTACGTTGAAGGTCGCCTCCTTCTGGGTCTTGAGGAGCTTGCTGTTGGGACCCTTGCCCTTCTTCAAGATCTTGACGGTGACGGTCTTGGCCGCTGCGTCGAAGGCGATCCACTCTGCCTCGTTCTGCGTGCTCTTGCTCTTGGCCGCCTCGGCGACCGGAGCGATGGATGTGACGAACGCGAACGCGAAGCTCGCAACGGTCAGTGTGGCCAGTATCCTTCCAGTTGTTCTCGTCGGCACGGTGGTTCCTCCCCGTTCGGAAGATTACACGGTCGTGGACGAAATGGGAACGCGGAAGATTCAAGCGCACCGGCTGAGTGGTTTCCCGGTAGGGGCGGGATAGACTCCGGTCCGACCAGTCGCTCCCCCGCAGGGAATCGCAATCGCCGGAGAGAAGGACGAACGTGAACCCGGTACGCCTGATCACCTACTCCGACTACCTCTGACCGTGGTGCTACAACGCGGCAGTTCGCCTGCGTCGGATGGAAGAGGAGTTCGGCGATTCTCTCGAGATCGAGTGGCGGAGCTTCCTGCTCCGTCCCCATCCGGCCGAGAACCGAGAGCTGGAGAAGTTCGTCCGCTACACGCAGTCCTGGCTGCGGCCGGCGGCCGAGCCCGACGCTCCGTCCTTCCGGGTCTGGGAGAGCAGCGACGGACCGCCTTCTCACAGTGTACCGCCGCACTTGGTCGCGAAGGCCGCAGCTTCGTTGGGCGCTCCGAGCTTTCGCGAGATCCACGATCGCCTGCTACGGGCCTACTTCGGCGAGAATCGCGACATCACCGCGGTGGCGACGCTGCGGGCCATCTGGAGCGAGGCGCGCCTACCCGAAGCGGAGTTCGCGCGCAGTGAGGCCCCGGCGCTGCTCGAGGAGACGCTGGCGCAGCACCGGGAGGCGGTCGAGCGGGGGGTCACCGGGGTTCCCGCCAGCGGCGTCGCGGGAAGTACCGCGTACATCGTGGGCGCCCACCCGTTGGAGATGTACCGCCACTGGATCAGGCGGCTGCAGGCGGGCGTACTGGACTAGACGTCTCTCCAGCGCGCTTCGCCGGCCGCACTAGCGCGCTGGGAGGAAAGGAGGGCTTGTGGTGCGGCAGAGAGGATTCGAACCTCCACGAGCTTGCGCCCGCCAGCCCCTCAAGCTGGTGCGTCTACCAGTTCCGCCACTGCCGCACTGGGCGGAGCAGTCTAACGAACCCCCTAGGGATTCTCCTCCTCAGAACTCCCCGCGGCGGGAGCCGGGACCTCCGCGGGAGCCGGGACCTCCGCGGGAGCCGGGACCTCGGCGAAGGGCGAGGTCTCCTCCGCGGCCGCCGCCGCCTCCTGCTCCTCTTCGAAGAGAGTGCTCTGGCTTCCTTCCGTGGCGAAGTAGGCGAGAGACAGGCTCGTCAGCATGAACACGACCGCAGCACCGGTAGTCAGCTTGGTGAGAAAGTTCCCGGCGCCCCGGCTGCCGAACACCGTGGAGCCCGCGCCGCCCCCGAAGACGGCGCCGATCTCCGCGCCCTTGCCGCGCTGCAGCAGCACCACCACGATCAGCACCAGGCAGACCATGACGTGAAGAACGGTGAGGAAGATCGTCATCAGGGGCCTCCCTGCTCATCGAAACGCACGATCTTCGCAAAGCTTTCCGGGTCCAAGCTGGCACCGCCGACCAGGGCGCCGTCGATGTCCGTCTGGCCCATCAGATCGCGGACGTTTTCGGGCTTCACGGAGCCACCGTACTGGATTCGAATCTCACCGCCAGCTTCCCCGAAACGCTGCCGGAGTTGCTCGCGGATCATCGCGTGGACCTCCTGGGCCATCTCCGGCGTGGCGGTGCGACCGGTGCCGATGGCCCAGATGGGCTCGTATGCGACCACGATCTCCTCGGCCCGGTCCCTGGGGATCTCGGAGAGACTCTCGCCGATCTGGGATTTGATCACCGCGAAGGTTTTTTCACCCTCCCGCTCCTCGAGGGATTCCCCGACGCAGACGATCGGGCGGATCTGGTGGGCCAGCAGGGCGGCGGCCTTCGCGGCGACGGCCTGGTTGGTTTCGCCGTAGAGCGTGCGCCGCTCGCTGTGGCCGACGATGGCATAGCCGCAGCCGAGATCGGCGAGCATCCGCGGGGCAATCTCGCCGGTAAACGCTCCGCCGTCCTCCGCATTCACGTTCTGGGCGGCGAGGGCGATCTCGCTCCCGCGGAGCGCTGCGCCGACCCGTTCCAGCGCCGTGAAGGGCGGTGCGATCACCACGTCCACATCGCTGGCGTTCTTCACCAGGGGCAGGAAGGCGCGGACGAAGCTCTCGGCCTCGGCGATGACCTTCTGCATCTTCCAGTTTGCCGCCAGGATCGGTCGACGCATGCTCAGACCTCCAGCGCTGCGACACCCGGGAGCGTCAGCCCCTGGACGTACTCGAGGGAGGCGCCGCCCCCGGTGGAGAGATGGTCGATGCGGTCGCCCAGCCCCAACCGGTTGACGGCCGCCAGGGAATCCCCGCCGCCCACCACCGAGTGGGCGTCGGAGTTGGCGATCGCCAGGGCGACGGCCTCGGTGCCCTTGGCAAAGGCGTCGATCTCGAAAACGCCCATCGGTCCGTTCCAGAAGATGGTGCGCGCCCGACCGGCCTCGGTGGCAAAGGAGGCTGCGGTGTGGGGCCCGATGTCGACACCGAGCCAGCCATCCGGGATCTCCCCGCGGATCTCGCTCTCGGCGTCGGCCGCGATCTCCCGCGCCACCACGTGATCGGTCGGGAGCAGCAGGCTGCGGTTGGCCTTCTCCGCGGCTTCGAGAACCTGAAGCGCATCCTCCAGCCGATCCGGCTCGACGAGCGAGGTGCCGGTCGACCGACCCAGCGCGCGCAGAAAGGTGTACGCCATCGCGCCACCCACAGCGAGGAGATCGGCGTGGGGAGCCAGCGCCTCGAGCACCGCGATCTTGTCGGAGACCTTGGCACCGCCGAGCAGGCAGAGCAGGGGGCGCTCCGGCTCGCGGATCGCTCGGAGGTGTTCCAGCTCACCCAGCAGCAGGTCCCCGGCCGCGGAGCGCTCGAAGTAGCGAACCATGCCGACCGTGGAGGCGTGGGCCCGGTGCGCGGTGCCGAAGGCATCGCTCACGTAGAGGTCGGCGAGGGAGGCCAGTGCCCGGGCGAAGTCCGGATCGTTCTTGGTCTCGCCGGGGTGGAACCGGAGGTTCTCGAGGAGCAGCAGCTGTCCGTCCGTGAGCTCCCCCGCCGCCTCTCTCGCCGCGTCCCCGATGATCTCCTCCGAGAACGAGACCCCCCGATCCAGCAGCGCCGCCAGCCGGGCCGCCACGGGGCGCAGGGAGAGCTCCGGTCGCCGCTCCCCCTTTGGGCGGCCTAGATGGGAGGCGAGCACCACCCGCGCCCCGGCAGCGAGCAGACGGCGAAGCGTAGGAAGAGCCGCCCGGATCCGGGTGTCGTCGGCGACGCGTCCGTCTCGGAGCGGAACGTTCAGGTCTGCGCGGAGGAAGACGGTTCGCCCCCGCACGCCCCCGCCCTCGGCGAGGAGAGAATCGATCGTGGTGATGGCCACCTTCGATCAGCGCCCGAGCACGACCGCGAGGTCCGCCACCCGGGTCGCGTATCCCATCTCGTTGTCGTACCAGGAGACGATCTTGGCGAAGTTGCCGTCGATCACCCGGGTGCTCGGCGCGTCGAAGATGGAGGAATGAGGATTTCCTACGAAGTCAATGGAGACGAGGGGTTCGTCCATGTACTGAAGAATTCCCTTGAGAGGTCCTTCGGCTGCCTTCGCCATTGCCGCGTTGATTCCCGCGGCGTCCGTGGTCGAGTTGAGCTGGACGCTCAGGTCCACCACCGAGACGTCCGGAGTGGGTACGCGCATGGCATAGCCGTCGAGCTTCCCCTCGAGCTCCGGCATCACCAGGGCGATGGCCCGGGCCGCGCCGGTGCTGGTGGGAATCATGGAGACCGCCCCCGCGCGGGCTCTGCGGAGATCGCTGTGCGGCGAATCCACCAGGCGCTGATCGGCGGTGTAGGCGTGGATGGTCACCATCAGACCGCGGTCGATGCCAAACTCGTCGTGGAGGACCTTGGCCACCGGTGCCAGGCAGTTCGTCGTGCAGGAGGCGTTGGAGATGATCCTGTGGCTGGCGGGATCGTAGGCATCGTCGTTCACGCCCAGGACCAGGGTCACGTCCGGGTCGGTGGCCGGTGCGGTGATGATCACGCGCTCGGCGCCGGCGGCGAGGTGCTTGGCCGCATCGTCCCGCTTTCGGAAGAGTCCCGTACCCTCCACCGCAATCTGGGCCCCCAGGCGCTTCCAGGGGAGGTTCGCCGGATCGCGCTCGGCCAGCACCGGGGTGCGTTTGCCGGCCACCACCAGAGCGTCGCCATCGACCTCGACCGGGTCCGGGTAGGCGCCGTGGACGGAGTCGTATTTGAGCAAGTGGGCCAGGGTCTTGGCATCCACCACGTCATTGATGCCGACGACCTCGACATCCCTGTCGCGCATCGCGCGGAAAGCGAGGCGACCGATACGACCGAACCCGTTGATTCCGACCTTGACGGGCATTCTGTCCTCCAGAGCGGGGTAGCTGACGGCAATGTACCCGGCGTCTACTCATCAATCCAGAAGACACATGGGGTGGGACCACTTCAATTGACACTCGCGCGCCCGGCGGATGGCCCCACGCCGGTCGTAGCGACTATGCTCCCGCTGTTGGCAGATCGGGGGGAGGCAGGTGGGCCGAGGCGGCACACCGGGTGGGAAGACCCGCTGGCTGGCCGGCGGAGCGGTCCTTTGCGGCCTCTGCGCGATGCTGGTCATCGGTCACTACATCCTGGGTGCGCGGCGGGCGGCCCGGGCGGCCTATCCCACCGTTGAGGGCCGCCTGCAGGTAGCCGACCTCCAGGAGCCGCTGCGGGTACTCCGCGATCTTCGCGGAGTACCGCACATCGAGGCTGCGAGTGAGCGCGATGCCTATTTCGGCCTCGGCTTCGTTCACGCTCAGGATCGCCTGGCGCAGATGGTGTGGCTGAGCCGCGTGGCACGAGGACGCAGCGCGGAGATCCTGGGGAAGCGCGGTGTCGCCGCCGATCGCCGCGCGCGGATCCTGGGCCTCGGTCGTCACGCCGAAGCCGACGCCCGGACTCTGCCCTCGCGCGTTCGTGTCCTGCTCGAGGCCTATGCCGCCGGGGTGAACGCGAGGATCGCAAGGATCGCCGCGGGCGAGGTGGAGGCGCCAGCCGCCATCGAGGCCTGGGGGGCTCCGCTGGATCCGTGGACGCCGAGCGACACACTGGCCCTGCTGAAGCTCTATTCGTGGGGGCTCGGGGGCACCCTGGAAGAGATCGTGACGATGCAGGAGCTGATCCGGCACTTCGGCGGCTTCGGAGCACGACGCTTCTTTCCAGCGGGCGTTGGGATCGACGCAGTGCAGCCGCCGAGGGGCTCGTCCGTCGCCCTCGCCACCCCTGACCCGCTTCGCCGTGCGCTGGGCCTGCGCGGGCGCAGCATCGGAAGCAGCGCGTTCCTGGTGGCGGCGGCGCGCTCGTCGAGCGGTTCGCCCCTGCTTGCCGCGGACTCCCACTTCGAGCCAACCGCACCGGCGCAGTTCTACGAGGCCCATCTGCACGGGGGACCGGTGGACGTGGCCGGAGTCACGCTGCCCGGCGTACCCGTAATGTGGACGGGCTTCACGCCTCGGGTCGCCTGGGCCTCCACCCATGCCAGCGCGGTGGTATCCGATCTCTTCGTCGAATCCCTCCACGCGAACGATCCCTCTCGCTATCACGACGGAGCGCGCTGGAGGCCGCTCGAGCATTGGGAGGAGATCATCGAGATCCGGGATGAGGAGCCCCTTCGCCTGGAGGTTCGTGTGACCAGCCACGGACCCCTGGTGAACGATCTGCTGGAGGAGGCTCATGAGCCCGTGGCCATCCGCTGGACCGGTGCCCTGCGAAATGAAGGGATCGGGGCGATGATGGCGGTGGCCCGCGCTAGGAGTGCGGCGGAGCTTCGCCGGGCCCTGGCCACCCACCACGAGCCGGTGCTTCTGGTGGTCTATGCAGATGCGAAGGGATCCGCGGGTGTTCAGCTGGCCGGCTTCCTCCCCAAACGCTCGCTCCCGTCGGGGCTGGTCCCGGTTCCCGGCCGCGATCCGACCTATTACTGGACCGAGCGGATCGCCTCCGAAGATCTTCCGGGAAGGGAGCTGGGCGAGCAAAGCCGTTGGCTGATCGCCGCCGACGGAGATCCGACCTACGGCGCCGGAACCACCGAGATCGAGTTCTTGTGGCGGACCGGCGCCCGTTCGGCGCGCATCAAATCGCTCCTGAGGGAGCACGCCCGTTCGGGACCCTTGAGTGTGCGGGATCTGGTTTCGGTGCAGGGAGACGTGGTCTCCGAGGGGAGCCGGGACTTCATCGAGAAGGCACTCGCATTGGCAGGCGACTCCGAATCGCTTGGAAATGAGGCGTCGGCGGTGGCGAAGATGCTCCGCGACTGGGACGGGAGGGCATCCTCTCCCAGCGTCGGCGCGGCGGTGTATCACGTCTTCCTCGATATCCTGCTGCGCGCGGTCTTGGAGCCGGAGATGGGAGAAGGCCTGCTGCGGCGCTACCTGGCGTTCGCCCGGGCGAACCCCACCCAGCTGCTTCACCAGACGCTCGTCGCGGCGAAGGAGGGTCGAGATGAGACCGAGGGTTGGTCCGACCCGGCGGCGGTTCGCGAGGCGGTGCGCGGCAGCCTGCGTGACACCTGGATCCGAATGTCCGTCCAGCTTGGTGTGAATCGGGAGAAATGGACCTGGGGAAGGCTCCACACACTCCGCTTCGCGCCCCTCTGGCGGGAGGGGTGGGCCGGGCAGGACGATGGCTTCGGCCCCTTCCCCGACGAGGGTGACGGGAGCAGCGTCAGGATTGCCGAATACCGACCCCTCGAGTCCTTCGACACCCGGGTCGTTTCCGGCTACCGCTTCATCGTGGACACGGCGGACCTGGACCAGGCGCTGACCTCGCTGGCGCCCGGGCAATCCGAGCATCCCGGCCATCCCCACAGTACCGACCGGCTGGTCCGCTGGCGCCAGGACCAGCCGGCGCTGCTCTCGACCAATCAGCTGGTTCTCGAGGCGAGCACCAGCGCCAGGCTCGAGCTCGAGCCGGGTCCCTGAGGATGCTGCTCTACGCCACGGTTCCGGGCTTCTACGCAGAGGTGGAACGATTGGCCAATCCGGACCTCGCCGGCCGACCGGTCATCGTGGGCGGCGACCCCCGCAAGCGGGGCCTGGTGCAATCCGCGACCCCCGATGCCCTCCAGCTCGGTGTCGTGGTCGGGATGCCGATGCGCGAGGCGCTGGAGCGCTGCCCGCAGGGACGGGCATTGCGCACCGACATGCGTCGCTACCGCAACGTCGCCTCCCGTCTCCGGGCTTGCCTCCGCAGGTTCACCCACCGGGTCGAGCCCGCGGGGCTCGAAGCTGCCTTCCTGGAGCCCCGGCGACCCGAGGAGTCTGCGGAGGAGCTGGCGGAGCGCGTACGAAAGAGCATCCGCGAGGAGCTCGACCTGCCGCTGCGGGTGGGCATCGCTCCTGCCAAGTTCCTTGCCAAGATTGCAGCAGAAGAGGCGGGAATCACAGGGATTCTTCGTATTGCCTCGGGGGAGGTAGCCGACTTTCTGGCGCCGCTTCCGGTCTCCCGGCTGCCGGGCGTCGGTGCCAAGACGGCGGCGAAGCTCGCCGCGCTCTCGGTCCACACGGTGGGGGAGGTCGCGGCGCTTGGGCGACCGGTGCTGGAAGAGCATCTGGGCAATCACGGGCTCGCCATCCTGGGCTACGCCCAAGGCCGGGACGACGCTCGCCTCCGGGCGACGCCCCACCCTCGGAGTCTCAGTCAGGAGTCGACCCTGGACTCCGATGAGCTGGATCTCCCGGTGATCCAGGAGCGAATCGAGGAGCTGGCCCGACACCTGGAAGCCGGGCTCGTCCTGGAGCGCCTGGCGGCCAAACGGGTGACCCTGAAGCTTCGCTACGCGGACCAGGAGCAGACCACCCGCAGCCGCACCCTGGTTCGCCCCGTTGCCGCTGCCCAGGATCTGGCCGCGCTGGCGGCGGATCTGCTGGAGCGAACCCAGGCCGGAATTCGCCCGGTGCGGCTGGTGGGTCTCGGCGTCGCCGCACTGATCCGCTGGCGCCGCGACGACCGGCAGCTCGAGCTCTTTTCGTCCCAGAGCTGATCGGAAATTCGCTCCCGACCTCAAGCCTCTCCGGCTCTCCGCCGAAAGGAGGGGAGTCGCCCCAGGCTGCTCCCGGCGAGCCGCCCGGGCCATCGAGAGGGAGGGAGCCCGATGGAGGAAATGATGCGGGAGCGCCGCAAGTTTCCCCGGATCGCGACTGACCAGGTCATCTCCTTTGCCCCGGTGAACTACTCCAACGAGCGCCTCGCCGTGAGCACGAACGTCTCGGCGGGCGGCATCCGCTTCGAGGCGGTGGGTTGCGAGCTGGAGCTCGGCGACACGATCCGCGTCACCTTCAACGTCGGCGAGCATACCGTGGTCGCCGTCGGTGAAGTCTGCTGGGCCACCGAGCTCGACAACATCACCTCCGACATCGGCCTCGCCTTTCTCGAGATCGATCCCTCGGCCCTTCGGCTCATCGAGGACAACACCGAGATCTACCCCAGCATCTGATCGGGGTCCGCGGTGAGGGGGGGACAGAACTTGCCCTCCGAGCTTCGGGGTGCGAGCTTTCCGGCCATGGCGGATTTCCACCAGACGGGTGTGATTACCACCCTGCACCGGCTCGGGCGCGGGGATCTGACCCGTCTGGAGAGGGAGCTCTACATGCACGGCTGGGTGCGGCCCATCGCACTGGTGCTGCCGTGTCTCTACTCGGAGCTCCGAGACGTGGCGCTCAAGGGAATCATCGATGCGCTGAAGGGCGTCAAGTACCTCCGTCAGATCGTCGTCAGCCTCTCCGGCTGTGAGCGCCGGGAAGAATTCGACGAAATGTGCGCGGCCTTCGACGGAGTCCGCACCATGAACGGGGAGCCGGTGACCGTGCTCTGGAACGGCGGGCCCCGGATGCAGGAGCTGTACCTCCGGCTGGCCCGCGAGGGCCTCGACGCCGGGGACGACGGAAAGGGCAGAAGCGTCTGGATTGCCTACGGCTACGTGCTCTCCTCGAACCTCTCCCGGGTCATCGCCGTCCACGACTGCGACATCCGTGACTACAACCGCGAGCTCCTGGCCCGCCTGTGTTTTCCCATCGCAAACCCGAACCTCAACTACGAGTTCGCCAAGGGCTACTACGGCCGCGTCACCGATCGCCTCTATGGCAGGGTGACCCGTCTCTTCATGACCCCCCTGCTGCGGGCCATGAAGTCGGTGCTCGGATCGATTCCCCTGCTCGAGTTCCTCGACTCCTTCCGCTACCCGCTGGCGGGCGAGTGCGCGATGACCACCGACCTCGCCCGCAGTACCCGGATCCCCTCCGACTGGGGCCTCGAGGTGGGGATGCTGGCCGAGGTCTACCGCAAGTGCTCCCTCAGACGGATCTGCCAGGTCGAAATCGTCGATAACTACGACCACAAGCACCAGGATCTCTGCGAGAATGACGTGACCCAGGGACTGCACCGCATGGTGGCCGACATAGGGGTATCCTTGATCCGAAATCTGGCCAGCTACGGCGTCCAGTTCGATGCGGGATTCCTGCACTCCCTGCGGGTCGCCTACGTTCGCCTGGCTCAGGACGCCGTGTCGCGCTACAACGATGATGCCGCCCTGAACGGACTGGAATTTGACCGGCACGAAGAGGAGCTCGCCGTCGAGACATTCTCCAACGCACTTCGCGTGGCGGGCCTGAGCTTCGTCCAAGACCCGATGGGAGCCCCCCAAATCCCCAACTGGAACCGCGTTACCTCCGCACTCCCGGGTTTCCTCCAAGACCTCCGGGAGACCGTGGAGGCAGACGGCAACTAGAGGCGCTATCTAAAGCGGCTCCGGACTGGAGGGAGTCCATGCGGATTGGCGATATCCCCGTGGGGGACGGGGGGCCGCTTGTGCTGATCACAGGTGTCAACGTCGTCGAGTCCGAAGGGACGACGCTGGCGGTGGCCCACCAGCTTCGCGAGATCGCCGCACGACACGACTTCCCGGTGGTGTTCAAGGCGTCCGTCGACAAGGCGAACCGTTCGAGCCTGGGCTCCTACCGCGGGCTCGGCTTCGACGAGGGCCTGCGAGTCCTGGCGCGAGTGAGAGCAGAGACCGGGATGCCCGTGATGACCGACGTTCACGAGCCCGGCCAGGCCAAGCCCGCCGCCGAGGTGGCCGATTGCCTGCAGATTCCCGCATTCCTCTGTCGTCAAACCGACCTGGTGGTCGCCTGTGCGGCTACCGGAAGGCCCGTCAACATCAAGAAGGGCCAGTTCATGGCACCCCTCGACATCCGCCACGCGGTGGCGAAGGTGGCCGCGTACGGGGACGGTGGAGCCCTCGTCTCGGAGCGGGGAACCACCTTCGGCTACGACGACCTGGTCGTCGACATGCGCGGTCTGATCCAGATGAGGGAGTTTGCCCCGGTCTGCTTCGATGCCACTCATTCGGTCCAGCGACGTCGGCCCGGGGAGGCGGCGAGCGACGGGGATCGCAGCATGGTGGCCCCCCTGGCCCGGGCAGCGGTCGCCGTGGGGTTGGATGCCATCTTCGTCGAGGTGCACCCCGAGCCCGAGGCCGCTCCCTGCGACGGGCCGAGTCAGCTTGGCTACCAGGACTTCGAACGCCTGATCACCGACGTGCGAGCCATCGATCGAGTGGTGGCGCCGGGCCGGTCCGCAGCGCGCGAGGCAGACGGAAAAACATCGCTCTAGCCTGCTAGCCTGCAGCAGCGCTTTCGAGGGCCTTCCCCAGCGCGTCGTCGATGCTGTCGATCGGGACGATCTCCAGCTTCTCCAGTACCTCCTGGGGGACCTCGACCAGGTCCTTCTCGTTGCGCCGCGGAAGTAGCACCGTGGTCACCCCGGCGCGCGCCGCCGCCATCACCTTGGCCTTGATGCCACCGACCGGGAGCACTTTGCCGCGGAGCGAGATCTCTCCGGTCATCGCGGCTGTTCCTCGGGCTCGGCGGTTCGAGAGGACGGAGACGATCGCGGTCACCAACGCGACACCCGCCGAGGGGCCGTCCTTGGGGACGGCGCCGGCGGGTACGTGGAGATGGATCTCCCCCGCTTTTAGAACCGGGGAGTCGAGGTGGTATGCCTCCGCGTTCGCGCGGACCCAGGAGAGGGCGGCTTCGGCGGATTCCCGCATCACCTCGCCGAGCTGTCCGGTCAGGCGAAGCCGCACCCCCTTGCCACCGGGGATCGCGGTTGCCTCGATGAAGAGGATGTCACCACCTTGTGCGGTGGCAGCGAGCCCGATGGCGACCCCGGGCAGCGTCGTACGTTCCGCCATCTCCGGCAGGTGAGGTGGCGCACCCAATGCCGTCCCAACGAAGTCCGCATCGACCTGCAGCGTCGCGTCTTCTCCGTCTCCCGCGATCCGGGCGGCGGCCTTCCGGAGCAGCGTGGCGAAATGGCGATCGAGGTTGCGGACTCCGGCTTCCCGAGTGTACTCGTGAACGACCTTGTCCACGGCCTCGTCGGTCACGGCGACTCTCTCAGCTGTCAGACCATGGCTCTCGAGCTGCTTCGGGATCAGGAAATCGCGCGCGATCACGAGCTTGTCGCGATCCGTGTAGCCCGGCAGCTCGATCACCTCCATGCGGTCCAGCAGCGCGGCGGGGATCGTGGCGAGCGTGTTCGCGGTAGCGATGAAGAGGACTCGCGAAAGATCGAAGGACACTTCCAAGTAATGATCGCTAAATGTGCAGTTCTGCTCGGGATCTAGAACCTCGAGCAGTGCCGAAGAGGGATCGCCGCGGAAGTCCGCTCCGAGCTTGTCGATCTCATCGAGGACGAAGACGGGATTCCGCGAGCCTGCTCGCCGCAGGCTCTGCAAGATCCGACCCGGCATCGCACCGACGTAGGTGCGCCGATGCCCTCGGATCTCGGCCTCGTCGCGGACACCCCCCAGGGAGGCCCGGGCGAAATTCCGACCCATGGCACGGGCGATCGAGCGCCCGAGAGAGGTTTTGCCGACCCCCGGTGGCCCCACGAAGCAGAGGATCGGGGCCTTGGCGTCGGGGGCCAGCTTTCTCACTGCCAGATACTCGAGAATCCTCTCCTTGACCTTCTCGAGGTCGTGGTGGTCCTCATCCAGGATCTGGTGGCCGGCTTTGAGGTCCAGGTGATCCTCGGTCTCCTGGGACCACGGGAGATCGGCCAGCCACTCCAGATAGTTCCGAATCAGGTGCCGATCCGGAGCATGCTGGGGGAGGGCGGCAAAGCGACGCAGCTCCCGCTCGGCATGCTCTCGGGCCTCGTCGGGAAGCTCTGCCGCCTCGATACGCTCTCGAAGCTCGTCGGCCTCACGTTCTCCCGCGTCGCCTTCTCCGATCTCTGCCTCGATGTCGCGCATGCGTCGGCGGAGTAGCCGCTCGCGGTGCTTCGGATCCATCTCCGCGCTGGGGGACTCGTCTTGGAGGCTGCGCTGCGTCTCGGCGATGGTGATTTCCCGCTCCAGATGCCGGGCGATTCGCCGGAGGCGCTGGCACGGGCTCTTCTCCGCGAGCAACTCCACCCGCTCGTCGACGGGAAGGGGGATGTTCGAAGCGATCAGGTCGGCCAGCAGGCCGGGACTGGGCAGTTGAGAGACGATCCCCTTCCACTCGTCGGGGTAGTCGCCTCGCAGGTCGATGACCCGATGGGCAAGCTCGACGACATTCTGTCGGGTCGCCTCGATCTCGGCGGCATCCTCGGGCGGATCGGAGAGGGGATCGACGTGCACCAGCAGGGCCGCCCCGGCACTCTCGACCAGGCGGATGTGGGTTCGCACCAATCCCATCACGATGGCCTGCTTGCCCTCGCGTCGGGCATCCACGATCCGCAAGACA
The DNA here is from genome assembly GCA_963766175.1 of uncultured delta proteobacterium. Taxonomy (GTDB): domain Bacteria; phylum Myxococcota_A; class UBA9160; order UBA9160; family UBA6930; genus CAVXZE01. The sequence goes on along the minus strand of CAVXZE010000007.1, from coordinate 266,070 downwards.
CGGGTGATGCAGGCGATCGGATGCAGGTCTTCGAGACCCGGATTCTCGGTGGTCGGATCCTTCTGGGTCGCCACCACCAGGAATCCGCCCTGGCCAGCCTGGTCCAGGGCGGCCAGGGAGGCCGGGCGGCCGATCACCAGGGGAACGTTCAATCCCGGAAAAACCACCGCATCTCGCACCGGCAGGACGGGCAGAATCACCGGGATTTCGACTCCCTCTTCGCCTACGACTGCTACCCACTTCTTCTCGTCTTCAGACACACTGCCCCCAATTTCGGGAAACGTATGCTCGCAGCGGGTCGGGTCAAGAGGGCCGTGGCAGGAGCAGACGGCCTTGCGGGCTCAGAGCGCGGCCGTGCGAGGAGGTGCTGGTGCCCGGAACTGGAATCGAATCAGCACGGCCCGTCTGGCGGGCGCCCGCTTCGTTCGCCCTGCCTTGTCGACTTGGCTCGCCTCAGGCTCGCTGCGCGCACCCTTGGTGCTTGCGGCTCACTGCGCGGCCGTGCCAGGAGATATTGGTGCCCGGAACTGGAATCGAACCAGCACGGCCTTGCGGCCACATGGTCCTGAACCATGCGCGTCTACCAATTCCGCCATCCGGGCACGGGGTCAGACTAAGGACGAGTGGGGCGCCCGTCAACGCATTGGCGCCTGATCGAGGCTCTCGATTTCGGCGGCGAGGCGCTCCCATTCCCGGTAGAGCTCCTCGATGCCTTGGCGGAGGGCAGCGCGCTCGCCTTCGAGCTCGCGCACGCGCTCGCCATCGCGGTGGATTTCAGGATCGCCGAGCTTCCAGCCCAGGGCCTCGAGGGCGCTCTCCTTGTCCAGGATCGCCGCCTCGAGGGCCTGAACGCGGCGCTCGGCCTTCTCGCGTGCCTTGCGCCGTTCCCGCTCGAGGAGCCGCATCTCCTTGTGTGAGAGCGTGCCGGGCTCTGCTTCGGGTCGAGGAGCCGGCTCGGCTCCTGGCCGGCCGTGGCCCGCCAGGGTCCCCCGTTTGGCAGGGGTCTGCTCGGACGCCTCGGCCTTCCTCAGGTAGTCGTCGTAGTTTCCGATGAACTCGCGGAGTCGACCGGCTCGGACTTCGATGACGCGGGTGGCCAGGGCATTGATGAAGGACCGATCGTGGGTAATCAGAACCAGCGTCCCCCGGTATTGCTGGAGAGCTTCTTCCAGGACCTCACAGGCCTCCAGATCCAGGTGATTGGTGGGCTCGTCGAGCACCAGGAGGCTGGCGGGTCGAAGCAGCATCTTCGCGAGAGCGAGACGAGCCTTCTCGCCGCCCGAGAGCACGGAGACCTTCTTCTCCACGTCGTCGCCGGAGAAGAGAAAGGCGCCCAGATGACCGCGTAGGCGAGGGTGATCGTCCATGGTCGCGACGCTCTCGAGCTCCTCCAGAACCGTCCGGCTCTGCGTCAGCGCCTCGATCTGGTGCTGTGCGTAGAAGGCGACCTCGACCCGGTGTCCAGGGGTCCGCCGGCCCGCGTCGATGGGGAGCACACCGGCCAGGATCCGCAGCAGCGTCGATTTGCCGGCGCCGTTGGGCCCCACCAGTGCCACCCGGTCACCGCGCCCGATTCGCAAATCGATTCCCTCGTAGACGCGGATCTCCCCGTAGCTCTTGGAGACTCCTTCGAGCTCCATCACGATCGCTCCCGCCCGCTCGGGTGCCGGGATCCGAAGCCGCATCCTGCGGCGCGAGACAGGCGGTATCTCGACTCGTTGGAGCTTCTCGAGGGCCTTGACTCTGCTCTGGACCTGGCTCGCCTTGGTCGCCTTGGCGCGAAAGCGTTCGATGAAGCGCTCGGCGGCGGCGATCTTCTGATCCTGCGTGCGCTTCCTGGCCAGGAGCTCCTCCCGCCTCGCCTCCCGCTCGACCAGGTAGCGGTCATAGCCTCCCTGGTAGACCTGGAAACGCCCGGCCTCGAGCTCGGCCACACGCTGGACGTGGCGTCGCAGGAAGGTCCGGTCGTGGGAGATCACGATCGCCCCGCCTTTGAATTCGGCGAGAGTCTCCTCGAACCACTGGATGGAGGGGAGGTCCAGGTGGTTGGTCGGCTCGTCCAGCAGCAGGACATCCGGCTCCGAGAGCAACAGCTTCGCCAGCTCCACGCGCATCAGCCATCCACCGCTGAAGGTGCAGAGAGCGCGCTCTCGGTCGTCGGGATCGAAGCCCAGGCCAGCCAGGACCCGCTCCACGCGCGACTCCCTTTCGAAGCCGCCCGCGCTGCTGAAACTGCCGTGAACGCGGTCGTAGCGCTCGGCGAGAGCGGGCGGGATTTCGTTGCCTTCCGGCCCCAGGCTCGCCATCCGCTCCTCGAGCTCGCGAAGCTCGCGCTCGAGATCGTCGAGATGGTGAAGGGCAGATGCGGCTTCCTCGCGGACGGAATGTTGCTGGGCGGGATCGATCTCCTGGCGCAGCACCCCGACCCGCACGCCTCGCGCCAGGCTGCGGCGGCCGCCGTCCTGGGACTCGTCGCCGGCGGCGACGCCGAGAAGCGTGGTCTTGCCCGCACCGTTCGGGCCCACCAGACCGATGCGATCGCCGACGTTCACGGTGAGGTCGACTCCGGAGAAGAGCATCCGATTGCCGAAGCTCTTCGAGATTCCGTCGAGTCGGAGCAGCATGGGGGGACAATCTAGCCTGCATTTCTCGGTGGAGTTCAACTCCCGGTGCGAACTGGCCGATGAAAAGGGGGAAGCCAGAAGGGGTGGCATGAAGATGGACACGGACCTGTTGATGGAGGCTGGCAAGCGAGGAATTCACCTCCTCTTCGAGACCGAAACGATCGCCGAGGCCTACCAGCAGGACGCGGACCATCTTCGCCACGCGCTAGAGGGTCGCCTGGAAGAGATCCACTTCGTCATCGGCCACGTGATCAAGCTTCGCGACGCGAATGCGGCGCGCGACTACATTTCCCGCCTGGTACCCGCGCTCCGATACATGCTCGTGCTGCTCTACTTCGACATTCTGGACAGCCGCCTGAGCCAGCACCGCACGCTTCACTGATTCGCAGCGGGGGCCCCGCGGCCCCGCTCTGCGCGCGCCCTCTCCACCAGTTCATCCACCGAGAATCGCAGTGGGACGCGTACCTTGCCGCCGCGACGACTGCGGAAGAGCAGATGACCGTGCTCGTGAGCGTGGTGGAAGAGATCCCGGAGCAGGGCGACGTCCCGCCGGCAATACTCTTCGATCTCGTCGATGCGGCCCTGCTTCCACCACTCGAGCGCCTGGAGCCCGTCGGCGCTCTTCGATTCACCGAGGGTCTCTTCGCCGAGATGTGCCAGGGAGACGCGGAAGCCCAGCCGGGCGTGGATCTCGTCGAGGAGGTCGAAGGTGGGGAGGGAGGAGAGATCGTCGTCCGTATAGCCCCGAAGCACCCGGTAGTCGAAGCGGCGGACATTGAAGCCGATCACCAGATCGGCGCCGGCGAGGCGCTCGAGAAGCTGCTGTACCTCGCCTTCGGAGAAGGTGGTGAAGTCCTGTTCGAGGCTGTCGTAGATCACCGCCAGTGAGACGCGCATCAGGTGGGCATTGTGCCAGCCTCCGACCTCGGCGGCGCTGCGCTGGGTTTCGAGGTCGAAGACCAGGACGCGAGGGGGTGGCGGGGCCGCCGGGACTGTGGGCTTCCGCTCTTCGGCAGCAGGAGGGGGCCTCGGCTCCTGGGGTTCGATCGCCGGAAGCTGATCTTGTCCGACCAGGAGTTCGAGGACTCGGATCGATGCCTCCTTGTCGATCGGGCGGTTCCCGCTCCCACACTTCGGCGAGTGGACGCAGGAGGGGCATCCCTCCTGGCAGGGACAGTCACGAATCAGCTCGAGGGTGGTCTCGAGGAGGGTGTCGATGCGGTCGAAGACGCTCGGCGCCAGCCCCACTCCGCCGGCGTGCTGGTCGTAGAAGAAGACCGCCGCCCGGCCGAACTGGGGATGGCGCAGGTAGGAGATGCCCGCCACGTCGTGCCGATCACAGAGGGCGAAGAGCGGGAAGAGGGAGAGGGCCGCGTGTTCCACGGCGTGGATTCCGCCCATCACGTGGCGTCCGGTCGCCTGGATCGCCTTGGGGATCTCGTCGGGCATCTCCATCCAGACCGAAGTAGTCTCGAAGGAGGTGGGCGGCAGGTCGAGCTTCTCCGTCGCGAGCAACTCCTGGCCCCGGACCCTGCGGCGCTCGTAGCCCGTAATGCGCGTCGTGACCTTCACGCGGCCCTGGACCAGCCGGAAATTCCCGCACGGCCTGGCGCGCTCGCGAGAGAGGATCTCGGTCTCCTTCTCCTTGAGCGCGCGGGTGTAGTGGGCGGCTCTTACCGGCTCGACGGAGACGATCCGCTCCTCCCGATCGAGCTTGGTGACCAGATACTGACGGCCGTGGTGCAGGTAGATGGCGCCCTCGTGACACTCCTCGAAGACGTTTGCCGAGCCGATCGAGCCGACGATCCAGGGCTTCGAATCCCCGGATCCGCCGGCCTCGATGGTGTAGCTGGAGCCCGTCGAGCGCAGGTTCACCTCCCGGTGAGGGTTTCGGCGGGAAGCGAACCACTCGGTTCCTGCTTCGCTGCGCAGAAGCGTTCCCGCCTCCTCCAGGCGCTCGAGACGGGTGCTGACGGCATGGTTGGAAAGCCAGGGTTCGTTCGCGCGGAGCGGTATCTCGGCGGCGGCGCAGGGCAGGTGGGCGCCGATGACTTCGGGATTGTGCGGGTCGAGTACGGCGTGCTCGAAGCCCCGGTCGAAGAACACCCTGGGATGGTTGACTAGGTACTGATCCAGGGCATCGGGCTGGGCGATCATGGCGATCAAGGCCTCGCGGCTCCGCCCGACCCTCCCCGCGCGCTGCCAAGTGGCGATCTGGCTGCCCGGGTATCCGACCAGCAGACACACATCGAGGCCCCCGACGTCGATTCCCATCTCGAGGGCCGAGGTGGAGATCACGCCCAGGAGATCTCCCTGGAAGAGCCTCCGTTCGATCTCCCGGCGCTCCTCGGGGAGAAATCCAGCGCGGTAGGAGCTCACGGCCGCGGCGATCGACGGCTCGGCCTCGATGACCCAGGTGTGCATCAGCTCGGTGATTCGCCGGGCCTTGGTGAAGGCGATGGTGCGCAGGCCGTCCCGCACCGCCATCCGGAACAAACGCGCCGCGGTCGTGTAGGGCGAGCCTCTGGGGTTCAAGAGCAGCACCTGGCGTTCGGTGCGCGCCGCACCATCGGTGCAGACTACCTGGAACTCGCGTCCCGTCAGGTTGCCGGCCAGCTCCCCCGGGTTCGCCACCGTCGCCGAGGCGCAGACGATCTGGGGCCGGGCACCGTGATGTGCGGTGACCCGGTCGAGGCGGCGAAGAACCTGCGCGACCTGGGAGCCGAATACGCCGCGGTAGGTGTGGAGCTCATCGATGACCACCAGCTCGAGGCCGCGAAACAGCCGCTCCCAGCTGGCGTGGTGGGGAAGGATCCCCATGTGGAGCATGTCGGGGGTGGTGATCAATATGTTGGGAGGCGACTCGCGGATCCGCCGCCGCCGGGAGGGCGGTGTGTCTCCGTCGTAGATCGCCACCGTCGGCAGATGGGTCAGCAGCCTCCCCGAGGAAGCCAGCGAGGCGATGTCCTCCTCGAGACCCTTGCGCTGGTCCTGCTCGAGGGCTTTTAGGGGAAAGAGATAGAGTGCCCGCGCATCGGGGTTGGCGAGGGCCCCAGCCAGGGCGGGCAGGTTGTAGACCAGGGATTTGCCGCTGGCCGTGGGAGTTGCCAGGACTACGTCGTTTCCGCTGGCCAGGAGCTCGAGGGCCCGGGCCTGGTGGGTATACAGCGCGTCGATCCCACGGCTGCCCAACACCGGCTCCAGGGGGCCGAGATCGAAGCCCGCGGGTGTGCCGGTGTCGGAACGCGTCGCCGGGAGTACCTCGTGGTGACGGACTGCGTCCCGGAGATCCCGATCCTCGCGGATCCGTTCCAGAAGTCTGCTGATGGGCGACACCGGCTCGAATCTCCGTCCGCGATCCGGATCGGGGAGGACCGTCCGGTGACGCCTGGATCAAGCCCGCTCGGGAGCGGTGGGGGGGGGCAGGGGAGCATGCAGGATATCGCCTGCTGACCGTTTTCTTCAAGCGGCACTCAGCGGCCCCACGGGGGGCAGCTCGGGCCGCTCAGTCGCTCCGGAGCCAGAGCTCGGCGGATTCGATGTCCCGGAAGGCCCGAAGATCCACGCTGTACCTCTCCACGTAGACCGAGATCATCCGGGAAAGCCCGAAGCGAAGATCGTCCGTGGTGACTACCGCATACCGAAGAGGCACTGCTCGATCCCGCTTGGAGCCGAGGAAATCCACCAGGGAGACCAGCTCCTCGTTGGTGCGTGTTGCTTCGCTCCTTCGGATGTCCATCAGGGTCGACATCCCAGGCATGCTGCGCGGATCGGAGATCACTGCGACGAGGAGATCTCTGAGATCTTGGGTGGTGTAGTCGCCCTCTCCGACGATCCGCAGCGTGTCGCCATCGTAGTCATACGTGAGACCCATCTTCGCCCCGGATTCTAGCCTGCAATCTCCTCTCGTGACGATGCGTGGGGCCCGCTGAGCCCTCGCGCGCAATCGCCTGCGCAGCGAGGTTGTCTCCGGCGCTCGTCGGACAGCGTGCGCGGCAAGGGGCAGTTGTTTAGACTGCGTCCTCCGTTGGGGGTGACGGCGAGACGGCGACCGTGAGTGGACATGTCGAGGTCAACCCCAAGCTGGCACCGGTGGTGATCTCCGGACGACTCTTGAACGAGATCTACACACACGCTCTCGAGAGCCATCCGGAGGAGTGTTGTGGCCTCCTCACCGGCAAGGGGTCGGGCTGCTTCGATGCGATACACCGATGCCGGAACGAGATGACGCGCCTTCATCGCCAGAACCCCATCGCCTACCCGCGGGGAGGCGAGAGAGCGTTTCACATGAACGAGTTCGACTACGTGCAGGTCCAGACGGATGCGGAGGCGGTGGGGGCGAGGGTGACCGGCGTCTATCACTCCCACGTGGAAGCGGGTGCCTATTTTTCCGAAGACGACCAGGAGTCCGCGCTTCAGGAGCTGTATCCGTTCCCGAAGGTGGACCACATCGTGATCTCGGTGATGGATCGAGCGGTGAGGGAGGTGGCCGCGTTCCGCTGGCTTGCCGACGAGGGTCGATTCGAGGGGCGCACGCTGGTGGTCGAGGCGCCGTGAGGATTCCGGTGATTCGCGGTCTGCTTTCAGTGGCGTTGTGCGCGGCCCTCCTGTACGGGTGTGTCGGGCCGAGCTTCCGGCTCGCGGAGCTGCCCTCGGAGCCGATGGCGCTGGTCTACCGAACGCGGGAGGAATCCGAGAACCGAGCGGAGATCCTCGCCCGGTCGAAGGAGGAGCCGAAGCCCCGGTTGGCCGGAGAGGGTCGCCTGCGGCTCGAGGAACTGGGCGACTTCCTTGGCCTGGGCCGGAGTGCTGCGGAGAAGAGAGCGGATTTTCTCGGGAGAATGGCGCTCCTCGATGCCCGCACCGGCGAGGTCGAGACCCTCGGGTTCGCTCCGCGCGGTGCGCGGCCCCTCTGCTGGTCTCCCGACCACCGGCGGCTCCTCTACGTGGCGGCGCCCGCGGGCAAATCGGTCCAGCACGTATTCGAGTATGATCGGGAGTCGCGGGAGGTCCATCCGATTGCGCGTGGACTCTACCACTACCTGGGCGCGAGCTACGGTCCCGACGGCCGCCTTGCGCTGGCCCGCCTCGACCCGCGGGAAGGCGCCGCCGGTCGATCGCAAATCTTCGTGACCCGACCCGGTGGGGGGGGAGCGCGCCCGGTGACGCCGGGTCCGGTGGATAGCTGGCCGGTCTGGTCGCCGGACGGGAGTGTCCTGGCCTATTCGAGCGTCGATGAAAAAGGCAACGCGGTGATTCGCAGCGTCGAGCCGCTCTCGGAGGGCGAGCCGAGATTCGTCGTTCGCGGACTGGAGCCAGCGTTCTCTCCAGAAGGAGACTGGCTGGTCTACACCGCCAAGCGGCGCGGGCGATGGGCGATCTGGCGGGTCCGCCCCGATGGATCGGGAAAACATCCGATCGGGTTCAGTGGCCAGAACGAGCGAGATCCGACGGTGTCACCGGACGGGCGATTCGTGGTCTACGTGGCCGAGGACAAGGAGCACCAGCGGCTCATGGTGCGGTCCCTGGACGGGTCGGGAAACCGACCCCTGCTGACGAGTGGGGACGGGCTGCTACCCGCCTGGTAGAAGGCCGTCCCAGGTCAGACCATCCGGATGCGCGGGTCCGCCGCGCTCTTCAGCAGCGCCTCGCTGTCATCTCCCTCTGCGGGATGGACCGCGTAGCCGAAGGCCAGCGCCACCCGAACCGGATGATTGAGGCGGTCGTCCTTGGCGATTTCATCGGCGACGGCCCGGGCCAGCGCCGTGATCCGTTCCTCGGGAATGGGGCCGGGCTCGGGAAGCAGCGCTGCGAACTGGTTCTCCTCCAACCGGCCCAGGACATCGAAATCTCGCAGGTGCACCCGGAGGGCTTCCGCGGTCCGTAGCACCGCGCTCTCGGCGCGGGCCGGTCCGCCGGCTTCGCGAATCTCGTCCAAGTTCTCGATCCGGCATGCCGCCAGCGCGAGGGTGCCCTCGCGTCCGGCGGCGCGGGCGATCTCCTGGTCGAGCCGGCGCGACAGGTAGTCCGCGTTGGGAAGTCCGGTTTCTTCGTCGAAGCTGCGGTGCTGGCGAGTGTGGGCGTAGAAGAGCGCATTGGCCACCGCCCGCTCCACGTAGTGGACATACTTGGTGAAGATCTGCAGGTCCTCATCGTTGAAGGAGCCGGCGTAGAACTGATCCGCCGCCACCTTGTCGTAGAGTGCCATGCTGCCGATGACGCGACCCTCTCGCTTGAGGGGGGCGGTCATCGCCGAACGCACCCCACTTCCCAGGTCCCGGTAGCTGGGGTCCGAATCGATGTTTCGAAGCAGGCGCGCAGTGCGGCCCTTGATCACGTCCACGGAAATCTGCTTGTCGAGGCGGAAGAGCTTCTCCTGGAGACGGCCGTCGGCAGCCCCGTAGTAGGAGCGGATCACGTAGCGCCGGCTCTCGGGGTCCTGGAGCCGCAGAACCGCGTGGTCGGCCTCGAGGATGAGGGCGCCGGAAGAGGTCGAGAGGCTGGCGACCTCGTTGGTGTCGCAGGCGGAGATCAGGCGGATGCCCGATTCGTTGATGGCGCTGACCTTGGTTGCCCGGATCGACATCTGGGCTTCGCGCCTGGCTTGAGCGATCTCATCGGCTGCGGCCGCCGCGATCTCGAGCAGGGTCTCTTCCAGGGCCCGGCCGAGGCGGATTCCAGTCGGGCGCGCCGGATCGCCGCCTCCCTGGATCGTGAGCACGCCGACCATCGATTCTCCGGCGATCAGGGGAAGGGCGGAATAGGCGAGGGCGCCGTCCTCCCCTCGCAGGAACGCCGGGGAGCGGTTCTGGGCCGCGCGGCCGTCCACGCCCTGGCCCAGCACCACCCTGTACTCGCCTCCGAAGCCACCGCCCTGGAGGGAGGTCGCGGCAAGGCGGAGCTCTCCCTCGTCCGGGTCGTGCAAATAGACAGTGGCGATTCCCCCGCCGAGTCGCTCGGCGATCGATTGACAGAGGTTGTTGAGCCGATCGACCAGGGGCGCGGATCCGGAAAGAGCCTGGCGGACCTCGCGAACCGCGTCGTAACGAGCAGCCTGGCCTCGAAGCGCCTCGTGCTCCTGCGCCCGGGCGATGATCTCGGCGTCCAGCCTTCCCAGCTGCTCGGCGAATTCAAGGTCGTCTTCGGAGAAGGCGTCCGGCCGCTCGCTGTGATGGAGGTTGAGGACACCGAGGACCTTGCCTTCGCAGACCAGGGGAACACAGAGCGCCGACTCCACGTCGAGTCGTTCGCGAACGATCCGGAAGCTCTGCCGGTCGGCCCGTCCGCACAGGCGGATGGGGCGGGCATCGGCCGCCACGCGCCCGGCGATGCCCTCTCCAAGGGCGACCTTGATCTTGGGCCAGAGCTCCGGCTCCACGCCGATGGCGACGCGGATCGCCAGCAGCTGGGCCTTCGGATCCAGGAGCATCAGCGAGCCGCCGTCCGCGCCGGTCACGCCCATGGCGATCTCCAGCATGCGCGAGAACAGCTCGTCAGCGTCGATGGTGAGGTTGACGGACTCTACGATCTCGTGCAGGGCCTGGAGAAGCTCCGCCTTCCGGTCCGTGGCCGAGACGCCGTATCCCCAGAGCAGCCTCGCGGTGAGCGGAGAGACGATCTGCACGCCTCGTAGGGTCGCGTCCGGTACCAGCCGGTCGAACGGCGGGTCGAGGCCAGCGTCGATCACCGCGTGAATGCCGCCCCCCGCCTCGAAGACGCTGCGGTCATCAGAGAGCCGGGCGAGCAGGCGCTTTGCCGTATCCGGATCGAGGGCCTCGATTCGCCCTCTGGCGGACTCGAGGTCGGGATCGAACACGATGGCGATCTCGAGATCGGGGTTCGCCTCGAGAACCGCGACCAGCTGCAGCGCCTCGTTGGTCGCCCCGTAGATCGCCACGCATTTGCGCATCAGTCACCAGTCTCCGTCTTGGTCGCTTCGATCTCCACGCTGAGCGAGATCGCCAGGGATCGCCCGGCTTCATCGCGCAGCAGGATCGGAATCCGTACCGCGCCCGATGCCGTCTGGCGGACCTCGCCAACCGACTCGATGCGGATCGCCTCCAGCGTCGCTGGGCCGTCCGGCTCCGAGTTCAGCTGGGCCGGAGCCTCCAGCTCCACGGTGACCTGCCGGAAAGAATGCTCGAAGGCTGCTTCGGTCTCCGTGGCCGTGGCTTCGATGGCCGCGCCATCGGGGTGATCCTCGTCGTAGAGGAGCGCTGGATCGAGGGCGGAGCTGTCGTCGAGACTGTCCTCCTCCCAGGCTGTCGGAGCGTCGGCTGAGGCGGTAGCCGTCTCCAGAAGCTGGCTGGTGCCGAGAGGCGGAGTGGGCTCGGCGAGCTCGATTGGCGCGCTCTCTGCCAGCGGTGCGCTCGCCGGATCGGCCGCGTTCCGCTTGCGAAGATGCCGGATCACGCGCTTCGAGATTGTAGTGAGGGTCTGGAGGACTCCCGTACCGCTGGTGGCCACGGCCTCGAAGGCTGCCACGCTTTGCATGCTGAGCTTGCGGTGCAGCTCCTCGAGTGCGTAGGGATCCGACTGGTCCCGCTTGTTGTACTGGACGACGAGCGGGATCTCCTCGAGCGTGCGGCCGTAGGAGGCGAGCGCCGCGCGCAGCTCCTCGAAGGAGGCGATGTTCTCTTCGATACGGTCGCGCTGGGTGTCCACGACGAAGACGATGCCGTCCACCTGGTCGAGCAGCTGCTTCCGGCTGGGTGCGTGCTCGGCCGCTCCGGGCACGGTGAGGATCTGGATCCGGGCTCGCACGTCGCCGACCTGGCCGAGCTCGATGGGGAGGGCATCGTAGGTCACGGTCGGATCGAGCCGTGTGGGGACCATCCGGAGTTCGCCGCGGTGGTCCGGTCGCAGCTTCGAGTGAATCACCTGGGCATTGGTGGACTTGCCGGAGCCCTCGATTCCCCAGTAGACGATGCGGGCCTTGACTTCGGTGTCCTCTCGCCCGAACTCGGCCATCAGATCTTCCCCTTCTTCTGCAGTAGCCGTCGCGCGTGAGCCGCGATGGGCGTAGCCACGTCCTTGCTCTTCATGATGGCCCTGAGGTCCCTCTCCTGGAGATAGTTCAGGAACTTCATCGCCGTCGGAATCCTGACCTTCGGGTTGGTCGCCAGTCCGAGCTTCACGCGATAGCTCTTTGTCCAGTCCCGGTTGGCAGCGATGATGCGGAGTACCTCCTCCGAGAGGTTGCGCGCCCGCGCGAGGCTCTCCACCTCGTTCCCGGTGATCTTCGGGCTGCGAATCGCGGCCGTGGCGACGATCTTGTTGCGGTCGCGGACGAGCAGCCCTCGCGCGTCCTTGTTGCCCATTCGCGCGAGCTTGACCTTCTGCATCACGTTCATGTTGTGGATGATCTTGAACAGGTTTCCTGCGGTTTCCTCATCGAGCTCGCCCGCGGCCTCCTCGATGAGGTCGGAGGAGAACTGGCTTGCGTCGTCAGCGAGGAGCGCCTCGAGCGCAGCGGCCGCCACCTCGTCGGTGATCTCCTGATCATTCGGCCCCGAGCTCTCTTCCGCGTCCTCGTGGACCTCGGCCTGGGGCCGCTCGATGCCCATGAAGGTCAGGATCCGGTCGATGGTGGCGCGGCCGGTGAGCGGATTGTCTCCGAGGGCATCCACGATCTCCGGGAAGCGGAGCATACGCTGCTGGTTGTTGCCGACGATGTCGATGACCCGCTTGTGCGGGAGGGTCGCGAGAAAGGCGAAGGTCCGGTCATCGGTCGCGGGATTGAGGGCGATGCTCTCGATCCGGTCGGCCGCGTCCTTGAAGATGTGGGCGAAGTACGCGAGCAGGGCGGGGTGGGCGTCTCCGGTCAGCACGGTCTGGCAGATGTTGTCGGGGAGGTTCTCGAGGGTTTCTCTCGCTCGGCTCTTGACCTGATCGTCCGGGTCGTGGGCCAGGGCGAAGACCGCAGTTGCCAGCTCGATGGGGGGAAGGGGCAGGGCGCCGCCCGCGGCCATCCGGCGCACCTCGACCGGAGCATCCCGGCGGGCGTACTTCTCCGCTTGGGGCGAGAGGGTCAGCTTGATTTTCTGCGCTTCCGCCAAAACCGGACGCTCCTTTGCCTCGAATTCCGGCGACCCTGTGGCGGGCAGGTGCGCCCGGCCAGCTCACGCTGGACCGGAAGCCGCGATCAAGCCGACCTCAGGACTCCTCCGCCTGTCGTGCCTTCGCCTCGGCGATGATCTTCTCCTGTACCTGGGAGGGGACCTCGTCGTAGTGCGAGAACTCCATCTGAAAGGCCCCCTTCCCGCCGGTCAGGCTGGTGAGAGAGCTCGCGTACTCCAACATTTCGGCCATCGGGACCTCGGCCTTGATCACCTGGCTCGAGCCCCGAGCCTCGCTGGACTGGACCCGCCCCCGGCGGCTGCTGACATCGCCCATGATGTCGCCCACGAAATGGTCGGGGACCACGATCTCGGCGTTCATGATCGGCTCCAGCAGGGTGGGCTTTCCCAGGGAGATGCCGGCCTTGAATCCGAACGATCCGGCCAGCTTGAAGGCCATCTCGTTCGAATCCACCGAGTGGTGCTTGCCATCGATGCAGCGAGCCCGGACATCCACCACCGGGTATCCGGCGAGGGGACCCGCTGCCGCCGCCTCCTGGATCCCCTTCTCGACCGCCGGAATCAGGTTGCGAGGGATCGCGCCACCCACGATTTCATCGGCGAACTCGATCCCCTCCCCGCGGGGCAGCGGTTCGAGGGTCAGGTAGCAGACACCGAACATTCCCTTGCCGCCGGTCTGCTTCTTGAGCTTTCCCTCCACGTTCTCGGCCTTGCGGGTGATCGTCTCCCGATACGGCACCTTCGGCGTCTTTAGTTCGACGTCGACGTCGTAGAGCCGCCGGAGCTTCTTCATGGTCATCCGGATGTGGAGCTCGCCCATCCCGGTGAGCAGGAACTCGCCGGTCAACGGGTCTCTACCCAGTCGCAGGATCGGGTCCTCCTCGACCAGCCGGCCGAGGGAAGTGAAGACCTTGTCCTCGTCGCCCTTGGTCTTTGCCCCAATGGCGTAGGAGAGCACACCCTCGGGAATCGGGATCTCCGGCAGCCGGACTCCGCCCTTTTCCTGGGTGAGGACGTCGCCGGTGTGGACGTCCTTGAGCTTTGCCACGGCGACGACGTCCCCCGGGCCTGCCTCGGGGACGTCGACGTACTCGGCGCCTTGCAGGAGCAGCAGCTTGCCCAGGCGCTCCTTCTTGTCCCGGGTCGCATTCAGGATCGGGGTATCCCCCTTGATGGTCCCCGAGACCACCCGGAAGATCGAGAGGGTGCCGGCGTAGCGGTCGACGATGGTCTTGAAGACCAGGGCGGCGAAGCAGCCGGCCGGGTCGGCACTGAGCGCGATCTCGGCATCGCTATCGAGAACGCGCCCCGCCCGCGGAGGCCTCTCGACCGGCGAGGGCAGCAGCTGCGTAACGAGGCGCAGCGCCTCCTGCGTTCCAATCTGCCCTGTCGCGGATCCGCATAGGACGGGTAGGAGACCGCGGGAGCTGGATGCAGCCACCAGGCCCTTGATCAGGGATTCGTCGTCGAGCTCTCCTTCCTCCAGGTATCGTTCCAGCAGCTCGTCGTCGGTTTCGGCGACCGCCTCGACCAGCCGCTGACGCGCCGCTTCGACCTCGTCGGCCATCTCCGCCGGGATGTCGGTCTGACGCCCATCCACGGTCGCCTTCATCTCGAGAAGATCGACGACGCCCTTCAGGTCGGAGCCCGAGCCGATCGGAAGGACGACCTCGATGGGATTGGCGCCCATCCGGCGAAGGGACTCGAGGGCCCCCTGGAGGTTGGCATGGTCCCGATCGATGCCGTTGACGAAGGCGACCAGTGGGGTGCCCGACCGCTCGCTGGCGCGCCACATGCTCTCGGTGCCAACCTGGGTTCCGCCCACGGCCGACACCAGCAGGATCGCTCCGTCCAGCGCATGGAGAGCCACCTGGCCGTCGCCCTGAAAGTTCGGATCGCCTGGGGTGTCGACCAGCGTGAGATGGAAATCGTTCCAGCCGAAGCCGTACAACGAGGAGGTCAGCGTGTGGTGCCGCTCCTTCTCCTCGGGCGTGTGATCGAGGACGGAGCTCCCATCGTCCACCTTGCCGAGCGCGCTGGTGGCGCCCGCCGCATGGAGGAACGCCTCAGCGAGGGAGGTCTTCCCGTCCCCGGCGTGGCCTATTAGTGCGAAGTTCCGCGTCTTGTGGGTTTCGACGTTCTGCATGGCTACTTCTCCTTTCGCGGTCCCTCCGCGCGTTGGGGACGGTTCTTCTCGAAAAGAATGCGCAGGCCCTCCAGCGTGAGGAAGGGCTCGACGCGTTCGATGGATTCAGTTTCGCTGGCGATCCGCTGAGCCAATCCGCCGGTGGCGATGACACGAATTTCACCCCCCAGCTCCCGCCGGATTCGCGACACCATCGCGTCTACCATTCCGGCGTATCCGAAGAGCAGACCCGACTGCAGGGAAGCGGTCGTGGTCCGACCGATTACCGTCTTGGGCCGTGTGATCTCGACCCGATGGAGCATGGATGCGCGCTCGAAGAGGGCCTCCATGGAGATGTGGATCCCCGGGAAGATGGCGCCGCCCAGGTACTCGCCTTTCTCGGAGACGCAGTCGAAGGTCGTCGCCGTGCCGAAGTCGACGGCGACCACGGGTCCACCGACCAACTCGAAGGCCGCCACCGCGTTGACGATTCGATCGGCTCCCACCTCCCGCGGATTTTCGTATCGAACCGGCATCCCCGTGCGGGTCCCCAGGCCGATCAGGATCGGGGGACGGCCGAAGAGCTTCTCGCAGACCCGCTCCCAGATCGGCTGCAGCGGGGGGACCACGCTGCAGAGGATCACGTCACTGAATCTCTCGAGTTTGCACTCCGACTGCGCGAAGAGAGAGCGCAGCGTGCCGGCGACCTCGTCGGAGGTCTGCTCGCGGCGGGTGCTCAGCCTCCATTGCTGGACCAGCTCCGCCTCACCCCTGGCGTAGTCGAAGACGCCGAGAGATACGTTGGTGTTCCCCACGTCGACGGCGAGCAGCAGACCGGTCATGCTCGATGGCCTCCGTCCTTGACGATCGTCACGTCGCCAGCGAGGACTCGGGTCTGCTGGCCGTCGTCGCGCTCCAGGCGGAGCGCGCCATCGGGGTCGATCCCGTGGCAGACCCCGTTGGTCTCTCCTTCGGCCAGATCCGAGACCCGGATGCGTCGACCCAACATGCGGAAGAACTCCTGGAAGCGGGGGCGCAGGGCGCCCCAGCCCCGCTCGGCGTGGACGTCGAGTACCTCCTCGAGGGTAACGAAAAGACGACGGGTAAAGTCGAGTCGGTCCACAGGGTGACCGGAATGGGAGGTGAGGCTGGTCGCCAGAGGGCGGAATTCCTCGGGGAAGCTCTGCCGATCCACATTCAGGTTCACGCCGATCCCGAGGACCAGAAAGCCCACCCGCGTCGCCTCGGCGCTGAGCTCCATCAGGATGCCCGATGTCTTGAGCCCATCGAGGAGGACGTCGTTGGGCCACTTGATCTCCACCGCGCCAGGGCTTCCGAGAGTCGCCACCACGGTCTCGGCAACGGCGATGGCCGCCGCCAGGATCACGGTGGCCGCCTCACTCGCGCTGAGCGAGGGGCGGAGCACCACCGAGGTGTAGAGGTTCGTGTGCGTCGGAGAGTAGAAGGAGCGGCCGAGACGGCCGCGGCCGGCGGTCTGGCCCTCGGCGATCACGACGGTCCCGTGGGCGGCGCCCTCCCGGGCGAGGTCGAATCCGACCCGGTTCGTCGAGTCGATGGTTTCGAAGTAGCGGATGTCGCGCGCCATCCAGCGCGTCTCCAGTCCCGCCAGGATCTCCTCGGGATAGAGACGATCGGGGACCGAGATGAGCCGGTAGCCGCCTCCGGGGGTTCCTTCGATGCGGTAGCCTTTCGCGCGAAGTGTCTCGACGTGCTTCCAGATCTGTGAGCGGGAGACTTGCAGCCGCTCGGAGAGTCCCTCGCCGGAGCAGGGTTCGCCTCTTGTTCGTCGGAGCGCGTCGAGCACGCGCTCCGCGGCTCCGTTCACTCTGCCACCTCGTCATCGGCAGGGGACGCGTCTCGCCTGTCCGCTGGATGCCGCGCGGGGGGGGCAGGCCCGCGGTGAACCTCCAGCGAGATGTCGGCCGAAGGTGCGGAGTGGGTCAGGGCCCCGATCGAGATGCGGTGAACACCGGTCTCGGCGACCCGGCGGACCGTCCCTAGATCGATGCCTCCGGAGGCCTCGAGAGTGGTCCGGGCTCCGAAGCGGGCGGCCAACGCCTGGAGTTCGTCCAAGGAGCGATTGTCCAGGAGGAGGGAGTCGGCACCTGCCGCCAGGGCGGCTTCGGCGTCCGCCTCGGACTCCACCTCAACCTGCAGCCACAGGTGCGCCGGCGTACCCAAGCGGGCCGCCTCGACCGCGGCGGCGACCCCGCCGGCCGCGGCGATGTGATTGTCCTTGACCAGCACGGCGTCGAAGAGGCCGGCTCGATGATTGGTGCCGCCGCCCACGGCGACCGCGTACTTGTCGAGAACCCGCCAGCCGGGGAGGGTCTTGCGCGTGTCGACGATCTTCGCGCCGGTTCCGGCCACCCTCTGCACGAATTTCCGGGTGGTGGTGGCGACCCCGGACATGCGAGCGACGAAATTGAGGGCCGTGCGTTCCGCGGCCAGAATTCCGCGAGCTGGCCCGGAGACGAAGGCCAGGGGAGCGTCGCAGGAGGCGATCTCGCCCTCTTCCAGGGCCGCCGTAAGGCGGATCCGGGAGTCGACCTCGGAGAAGGAACTCGCCGCGAGCTCGAGCCCGCAGACCACCAGCTCGGAGCGCGCCACCAGCACCGCCTCGAGCTCGAGATCCGCAGACAATGTCAGATGGCTGGTGAGATCACCCGCTCCGATGTCCTCGGTGAGGGCGCGCTGAAGCAGTTCTCGCCAGGAGGACGCGGGAGGATGGACTGCCTGCAGAGCCACTGTCGCAGTTTAACGCACTGCGCCCGCGAGCGATTCCGAGGGGTGAGAGTTCAGCTGTCCTCGCCCTTGAGCTTGCGGATCTCCTCCAGGATCAGCGCCTCGGTCATCTGTGGGAAGACCTCCCAGGCGACCCTCTCGATGCGTTCCAGGGCTTCCTTGACGATCCGCTCGGTCACGTCGCTGAAGGCTTCCCAAGCGATCTTCTCGAGTGCGTCGTGAAGTTGTTCACGGACCAAGGGCGAAAGATCCGGTGCGCTGGTGGCGGAGGGCGTTTCTTCCGCGGATGTCAGCAGCAGATCCGGAGCGGGTTCGGGCGCGTCTTCGGGAGCGGGTTCGGAGAGGACCTCTGCCTCCTCGAATGCCGGCGGCTCCATCATCCACGGGGATGACACGTCGTCCGTTGGCGGCTCGAACGCTGCCGCTGGCCCTTGGAGGGGATCTCCCAGGTCCGAGGACGAGACGTCGTAATCCCGGCCACCGGCCGGATCCAAGACCGCTTCCACCGCCAGATCATCGGGCTCCACTTCGGCGAGCGGATCCGTGGCGTGGTCGTCCGGAGGGGTCGCCTCGGCGGAGTCGAAAGTATCGCCAGTGACGAGGTCGCTCAGTGGATCGCCGGTGAGGAGGTCGCTCAGTGGATCGGAGCTGAGATCCGAGAGGATCAGAGTCTCGTCGGAAGCGGGGGAGATCGCCTCGTTGATCGTGTCCGAGCTGTAGTCGAGCATCGCTGTCTCGGTTTCGGGCAGGACGCGGGTCGGAGCGGGTTCGTCCGGCACGCTGGAGGTGAAATCCTCGAAGGGAGTCTCCGCCGCCGGGATCACCGACAGTTCCTCGGGCTCGAGGTGATCCAGGTCGCTCTCTCCGAAGGTTGGCGGGGTCTCGGGGGGTTCGGAGAAAGCACTCGAGAAGGCCTCCTCACCGGGCAGGATCGCTACTGTGCTGTCCGGGGCCATCTCCGGCTCCGCCAGCGGCTCGAGCATCTCTGCGGCGGTCTCCAGCTCTGCTCCTCGGCTGGAGGGGAAAGAGGTCGAAAGCTCCTCGTCGAAGTTGGCGCTCGCCTCGAAGGCGAAAGCGTCCTCCGCCTCGGCGTCCACCTCGAGGTCGTCGCTGACCACCATGGTCTCCGCGCTCGACGCGGGCTCAGGGGTGGTCCCGGGCTCGGTGATCTCCTCGTCGAAGAAGTCGAAGGAGGAGTCTTCCTCCGCGTTCGCGTCCGGAACTGGGGCCAGCCCCAGGGATTCGTCCATGCCAGGCGTCTCCTGCAGAGGGGCGAGAGATGTGCTGACCGGCGTGGCTTCGGCCGCCGGGGTGGGAGCAGTGGCCTGGGCGAGGTGGAGGTTCACTTGGTCGACCAGGGCCTGGGCCTCGAAGGGCTTGGTGATGTGGCCGTCCGCACCAGCTTGAGCTGCGCGCTCCTCGTCAAAGGCCTCGAAGGTCCCGGTCAGTAGGAGGACCGGCGTGTTCCGGAGCTGCGGATCCGACTTGATGGCCTGGCAGACTTCGTAGCCGTTCATGCCGGGCATCACAACATCGGCCAGGACGATGTCGGGGCGGGTCTCTCGGGCTTGCGCAATGGCGTCGTCCCCGTTGTCCACGGTGAGCAAGGCGACATCCTCGTTGGCGAAGCTGATTCCGACGACCTTCTGGATCGTGACGCTGTCATCTGCCAGAAGCAGGGTCTTGGGCATTGTCCCCCCCGGAGCGGCGCAGTTCGGAGCGGCGCGGTGAATCGCGGGCCGGGAGCATTTCCCAGGCGAAACACCGCACACGTCCAGCCCTATTATCGACGGTATCGGGTGGCCGATTGAATGGTTTTTGCACCTTCCGAGCGGGTCGGCAAGTCCGCGGGCCGATCCGGCGCGAATGGGTCGAAGCGATCTGTGGGGGGAAGGCCCAACGGAAACGGTAGATGCTTGCGGGAAAGCGACGTCCCAAATCAAGTTTTGGCGTGGGGGTTCCGATACATCACTCTGTATTTCGCGGGTTCGGGCTAATCTTCAAACAGGCTCGGTGAAATCCGGGCTGGCTTCAGGGAGCGAGACTGGATGATCCTTCGCGCAGCTGCCAGCACCGACGTCGGCCTCCGGCGCAAGGAGAACGAGGATCGCTACGCCCTTTCTCCGCAGCTGGGCCTGTATCTGGTCGCAGACGGGATGGGGGGCCACACCGCCGGCCAGGTGGCCAGTGAGTTGGCTGCCGCGACCGCTCTTCAGGCGATCCAGACCCTGGAGGGAGCCGCTGCCAGCCTCGCCGAGAGGCTTCGCTACGCAGTCGCTGCCGCCAACCGAGCCATCTACAGCAAGGCGCAGCAACACACCGAATTCACGGGAATGGGGACGACCCTGGTGGCTTTTCTGGCGGACCAGGAGCGAGCGGCCCTGGCCCACGTGGGAGACAGCCGGGCCTACCTGATCCGCGGACGCCGCATCCGCCAGCTGACCGACGACCACTCGATCGTCGGCGAGCTGCTGCGCCGGCGAGAGATCAGCGAGGATGCCGCCCGGGAGCACCCGCATCGTCACGTTCTCACGCGGGCCCTCGGCGTCCGTCGCTCGGTCGAGCCGGATCTGGTGGAGCTCACGCTGGAGCCGCGTGACGTCTTCGTGCTGTGCTCGGACGGATTGACGAATCACGTCGAGGACCAGGAGATCGCGAAGTGGGTGTGCGGGAACGACGATCTCCAGGAAATCTGCGAGCAGCTGATCGATCTGGCCAACGGCAGGGGCGGTGAGGACAACAGCACCGTCCTTCTCGCCCGCTGCGAGAAGAGCGAGTAACAGCTAGCCCCGCTCGAGGATTCCCTTGAGCTTGGAGCGGAGTCGGAGCACCGACTTGGTGTGGATCTGGCAGACTCGGGATTCGGTGATGCCGAGGATGTTTCCGATCTCCTTCATGTTGAGATCTTCGTAGTAGTAGAGTGAAATGACGAGGCGCTCCTTCTCGGGCAGGGTCGCGATGGTGTCCGCGACGATCTGCTTCATCTCGTGGAACTTGAAGGAGACGAAGGGATTCTCGGCCCTGACGTCTTCGACGACGTCCCCAAAGGTGCCGGTCCGTTCGCCGTCCGCTCCGCCGCTGCGAATCTCCTCCAGGTTCACGAGGGAGATGCCGCGCACCTGATTGAGCAGCTCGTGGAATTTCTCGAGCTGGAGTCCGAGGGAGTCGGCGACCTCGTCCTCAGATGCCGAGCGACCGAGACGCTGCTCGACCTCGCCGTAGGCGCGTTCGAGCTTGCGGCTCTTCTGACGGATACTGCGGGGCACCCAGTCGAGAGAACGGAGCTGGTCGAGGATGGCGCCCTTGATCCGGAACTCCGCGTACGTCTTGAATTTGCAGTTCTTCTCAGGGTCGTACTTTTCGATCGCATCCATCAGTCCGATGACGCCGGTATTGTGCAGGTCATCGAGGTCGATGTGGGAGGGGAGACGGACCGCGATGCGGCTCACGATGTAGCGGATCAGGGGCGTGTGTTCGATGACGATCTGCTCCCTGAGCGAAGCGGGAATATCCGAGCTCTTCGTCTTGGCTTCTCGCAACTGCGTCTCCATTCAACCCTCCAACGACTTGTGGCCATCTCGTGATGTCGCGACGATTCGGTGCACGGGGCAGTCGGTGGAGCATCACCCTGCCGACTTGCTGCGTGTGGGATGCAAGTCAAAGCAGGGGCCATGCCAACAGGTGGGCATCGGGGACTGGTCCGGCCACGGAGGGCCCGGTTCCGGTCAGAAAAACCCGCGGCCGCCTGCTAACTATCCGAAATCGAAAGGTGTTTCGCGCCGGGTGCAGAGGGCGGGCTGTGAAGAAGGTTGCGCACGGCGCCTGCCGCAACGGGTGGCAGAGGAAGGGGCGGATGTGCGAAACCGTCAGTCCTTCGACGGGAAAGGGCTTCGACGGTTACGATTCCGTCATTTCCCGGAGCACGGCTCGCGTAGCCGCCGTGCCGTGAGGCAGCCTCCGCGACCGGCAGACACGCGGCTCGCTAGCGCGGGCGGACGAAGCTGGTCCTACTCATCGGCAGAGAGGCGCTTCTTCTTGATCTTTTCGATCAGGGTGGTGCGGTTGAGCCCGAGGAGCTGGGCAGCGCGGTTCTTGTTCCAATGGGTCTGCTCCAGGGCCTGAAGGATGAGATCGGCCTCGAAGCGATCGACCACCTCGTTGAAGGGCAGACCGCCGGAGGGAATTCGTGGCGCCCCGGGAGGTGGCGTGGCCGGCCCTTTTCTGAAGGCGGGGGGAAGGTCGTCGATCTGGATCTCACCCTCGCCCCGCAAGATCACCAGCCGCTCGATCAGATTCTCGAGCTCGCGGACGTTGCCCGGCCAGTCGTGGTCGTAGACCCTCTCCAGGGCCTCCTTGGAGACGGTGATGGCCCCTCCCTTGCTCTTCTCCCGGTTCATCGCTTCGAGGAAGTGCTGGACCAGCAGCGGGATGTCCTCGCGACGTTCTCGCAGTGGCGGAATCTCGATCGGGATCACGTTGAGGCGGTAGTAGAGATCCTCGCGGAAGCGCCTCTCGCGGATCGCGTACTCCAGATCCTGGTTGGTGGCGGCGATCAGCCGGACATCGACCTTGAGAGTCTTCGACGATCCCACGGGCTCGAAGGTCTGATCCTGGAGGACGCGCAGAAGCTTGACCTGGAGGTTCGGACTCATGTCCCCGATTTCGTCGAGGAAAACGGTTCCACCGTTGGCGATGGAGAAGCGCCCCTCGCGGTGGCTCACAGCGTTGGTGAAGGCTCCGCGAACGTGGCCGAAGAGCTCGGATTCGAGCAGCTCCTCGGGAATCGCGCCACAGTTGACGGTGACGAACATCCGGTCCGCCCGGCGGCTGTTGTAGTGAAGAGCCCGTGCGATCAACTCCTTGCCAGTTCCGCTCTCGCCGGTGATCAACACGGTGCTGTCGGTGTCGGCGACCTTTTCGACCACGTCGAGGACAGCCCGCAGCTCGGGGCTGGATCCGACAATGTTCTCGAAGCGATAGCGCTGGTGGAGTTGGCTCTGGAGAATCCGGTTCTCGGCCTTGAGGCGGCCGTGTTCGATGGCCTGCTCGACGAGCCGTCGGACCACGTCCAGGTGGGCCTGGTCGAAGGGCTTCTCCAAGTACCAGAAGGCGCCAGCCCGAAGCGCATCCAGCGAGCTCTCGGCACTTCCGTAGCCGGTCACCACGATGCAGGGGAGGTCCGGGTGGATGTCCCGGATCTGGCGGACGAGCTCCAGTCCACTGATTCCCGGCATCTTGACGTCGCATAGCACGAGATCCAGCGGGTTGGAGGTCACCACGGCCATCGCCTCGGCCGCGTTGCGGGCGGTCGAGACAATGTGACCCACACGGTTGAGGATCCGTTCCAGAGCTCGTCGGTAGAGCTCCTCGTCGTCGACGACGAGGATGTGGGATTTCTGCAGGGCGGCACCTCCGCGGTGGGAGGAAGTGAGCGCAGTGTAGAGGCGGGGTCGAGGCGGTTCAAGGCGACTTGCAGTCCGTCTTCTCAAGGGTGGCGGAGCCGGGGCCGATACGGCTGCCATGAGTCCGCAACCGGGGACAGCGTCGTCGGGGGGAGAGCTGCGTCCGCGTGATGCGCGCGGCATGGTGCTGCTGGTGGACGACGAGCCCCTCCTGCTTCGGGCGCTTCAGCGAATTCTCCGACCGGAGGGCTACCGTGTGGCCACGGCCTCCTGCCCCGAGGAAATGCAGCCCGCCCTGGACGATCCGGCTCTCGACGTCATCCTGCTCGACCTCGTCCTGGGCAAGGCCAACGGCCTCGATGTTCTCGATCAGGTGAAATCTTCTCGGCCCGAGGTCGAGGTCATCGTCATGACCGGTCACGGCAGCGTGGAGAGCGCCGTTGGCTGTATGCGTCGCGGGGCCTTCGACTACCTGGAGAAGCCGTTCGGCGACGCTCACCGGGTTCGCACTACGATTCACAAGGCGATCGAGCGGCGTCAGCTGGTGACCCGAAACCGGGAGCTCGAACGGGAGCTCCTGGGACGGCGGGAGGGTCCCGAGCTGGTGGGGAACTCGCCGAAGACGCGTGCACTTCGGCGAATGATCGAGAGTCTGCGTCACAATGAGAGCAACGTGTTGATCCAGGGCGAGAGCGGGACCGGCAAGGAGATCGTCGCCCGCGCAATCCACGCGGCGAGCCCCCGCTGTGCTGAGTGCTTCGTCCCAGTGGACTGTGGCGCGCTTCCAGAATCGATCATCGAGAGCGAACTCTTCGGGCACCAGAGGGGTGCCTTCACCGGTGCCCTCGGCTCCCGGGGGCTGTTTCGGATGGCCGAAGGTGGAACGCTATTCCTGGACGAGATCGGGGAGATTCCCTCCCAGGTCCAGGCAAAGCTGCTCCGGGCACTGCAACAGAAGGAGGTGCGCCCGGTGGGGGCCTCGGAAGCGATCCCGGTCGACATCCGCGTCATCTGCGCGACGAACCGAGATCTAGCCGCAATGGTGAATGATGGCCTGTTCCGTGTGGATCTCTACTACCGTCTGAACGTGGTGCGGATCGAGATCCCAACCCTGCGGGAGCGTCGCGAAGACATTCCCCAGCTCGCTCATCACCTCCTGAGCAAGCACCGTCGCGAGGGCTCTTCCGTGCGTGGGTTCGAGCCCGAAACTCTCGAGATGTTCTCGCGTTACGATTGGCCCGGCAACGTGAGGGAGCTGGAGAATGCCATCGAGTCCGGCCTGGCTCTGGCGAGCGGCGAGCGGCTGCGCGCCGCGGATCTCGGCCTGAGAGACGGAATTTCCGGCACTGCGCCCGGGGTCCGACCCGGCCCGGAAGTGCCACTCTCTCTGGAGGCGTATGAGCGCTGTGCGATCGAGCGGGCGTTGCGGGAGGCGGGGGGAGACGCCACCAAGGCGGCCCGCCGGCTCCGCATCGGGCGCTCGACGTTCTACCGGAAGCTCTCCAAGCATGGAATCCTCGCGGGTCGCCGTCCCGGGACGGCTGGAGTTGGAGCGCCGAATGCGATCCGGTAGATTCGAACCCTCCCCCCGCAATCGTCGTTCTAGAGTGGTTCCGAGGATGCGCCAGAGATGGACATCGAAGGAGGCGAAGCGGGCGCGGAGCTGGATGAGGGGCAGCCCTTGAGCCAGTCCTCACCGTTGGTGCGCATCGCCATCGTCCAACCGCGGCCCGGGTCGGCGCAGCGGGATCTGGGAACGCTGAGCGCGCTGGATCGACTCGGTCGGGAGGTGACCCTCGAGGTGCTTCACGACGCGTACTCCTGCCGCGAGCTCGCCGCGAGGGAGATCCTCGATCTGGTCATCCTGGAAGAGCGGGTCGGCGAGGACGAAGCTCACGAGGTGTTGGCGGGACTCCGTGGCGACGGACCGCCGGTGATCGTAGTGACGACGGAGCTCGACGAGGAACTCGCCCTCGATGCCTTCCGCCGGGGGGCGGCGGACTGCATCGCGGCCACCCGCGACTACACAGAGGTGCTTCCCGTCGTGGCCCTCGAGCAGATCCGTCGCTGGCGCGCGGCGCGGGAACGGGGGGACGCGGAGCGGCGTATCCGCTGGCTGGAACACCTCCACGAGGCCATCGTCAACGAGATCCCCGCCGCCCTGGTGGTGCTCGACGCTCAGGGGAACGTGGTCACGGTGAACCCGGAGTTCTCGAGGATCTGGGGCTTCTCGAGCGATCAAGTCAACGGCCGGCCGCTGGAGGGCGTCCTGTCGTCGGACTTCCTGGAGAGCGGTGGGGTCGGGGAGGTGCTGTCTGGCGTCGCCGAGGGGCGCTCGGTCGGGCCCCGCATCGCCCGCGTGATCGACGGCGAGGGCGGAATGCGCGCCTTCGACGTCCGAGCCAAGCGACTCGACGAGGGACGGCTGCTGTTGGTGCTCTCGGACCTGACCGAGGTCGAGCTCCTCGCGAAACAGGTCGCTGACTTGCAGCGTTACAACGAGAACATCATCCAGAACATGAATAGCGCCTTGCTCGTCGTCGACCTCGAGGGGCGCATCACCTACGCCAACCCGACAGCGGAACACATCCTCGACGCGGAGCCAGGGGGCCTGCGCGGCCTTCCGGTCTGGGACTGGTTTCCGAACGCACCGCGCGAGGAGATCCTGATCTCTCGAACGCTCCAGGAGAACGCGCGCTTTCGGGGTGCCGAGACCGTGATCAGCCGCCCGAGCGGCAGAATCGTGCCCATCGGGATCTCCTGTGCGCCCATGTCCGACCGGGATGGCACCCCGCTCGGGGCCGTAGCGATCTTCCAGGATCTCACCGAGATCAAGCAGCTCCAGCGGCAGGTGCTCCAGACCGAGAAGATGGCGTCCATCGGCCAGCTGGCCGCCGGAGTGGCCCACGAGATCAATAATCCGATGGGCTTCATCCACGCCAACCTCTGCCAGATGGCCGAGTACCTGGATGACCTGGCCAAGGTCTGGGAGAAGACGGAGGCGCTTCGCAAGGCGGTGCAGCAGCTCCAGCCGTCGCAGCCGGGGGCGGAGCCGAGAGTTCCCGAGGAGATCCAGCGCGCCACCGGTGAGCTGGATGTCGTCATCGACAAGGTCGAGGCGGATTTCCTGATCTCTGATTTCGGCAAGGCGGTCCGGGAATCCCTCGAGGGCTCCGAGCGCATCCGTCACATCGTCCAGGACCTCCGGGCCTTCTCCCATCAGGACACGGCCGAGCTCGTGGAGTCCGATCTGAATCAGTGTCTCGACAGCACCGCGAATATCGTCTGGACGATGATGAAGCATTCGGTCTCGCTCACGAAGCAGTACGATGAGCTTCCCCCGGTGTACTGCTTCCCGATGCAACTGAAGCAGGTGTTCATGAACCTGATCGTGAACGCGTACCAGGCAATCGAGGCGAGCGGGGGAGGGGATGGAGCTCGGGGGGAGATCCATCTGCGAACGGAGCTTCGTGGGGAAGCCATCGCCATCTTGGTGACGGACAACGGCACCGGGATCGCGCCCGACGCTCTGGGCCGGATCTTCGACCCCTTCTTCACCACCAAGGAGGTGGGGGTGGGAACGGGCCTCGGACTCTCGACGTCCTTCAACATCGTTCGCCGCCACGGCGGGACGATCCGAGTCGAGAGCACCGAGGGGCAGGGGACCACCTTCGAGGTCCTCCTGCCGCTGGATGTGTTCGATCCGAGGGCGGAGACGCTGGGGTGAGAGGGAGTGGCTCCCCGCCCGTGCTTTTGCTCGTCGACGACGAGACTCGAATCCTGTCGGCCCTTCGCCGGACTTTGCGTCGGGAGGGCTACCAGATCCTCACGGCCGAGTCCGTCGGCGAGGGGCTCCGGATCCTCGAATCCCGCAAGGTAGATCTGGTCCTCACCGATCAGAAGATGCCCGGAATGAGTGGCCTCGAGTTCCTCGCGCAGGTCGCGGACCGGTACCCGGATGTGGCTCGCCTCCTGATCACCGGATGGCCCGAAGAGATTCCTAGCGACCAGATCGAGCTGCTCGGAATTCGCGCCCTGATCCCCAAGCCGTGGGACGACCAGGAGCTCCGATCGGCCCTCCGCGAGAACAGCTAGCCGGCCTTTCTCACTCCTTGGGCAGACGGCTCAGGTATTCGAGATCCACCTTCTGGGTGTTCTTGGCACCCATGGCGAGGATCCGGTGACGGCGCTGGCGACCCTTCGTGAAGTAGAGGCGGCACTTGCCGGCAAAGCCCAGTTCGAAGATCGAAAGGTGGGGAGGGAGGCCGCCCACCTTCCGCCGAACCGTCAGGTTCTCGGCCTCGTCGGAGAGGCGCTTGAGGGCCTCTTCGGCCTTCAGCTTCGTGGCCTCGTCCCCGTAGCGGAGCAGATCGACGACAGCGCGGTCGTCGAATTCCAGATTCTTGTAGAGTGTGCGCAGGCGCCTGGCGAGGCTCTCGGCTTGACGGCCTGATTCCCGGGCTCCCGAGGAGCTGCGGACCTTCTTGATGCGCCGCTCGAGGGACTGGATCTCGTCGTCCTTCTGGCCCAGCTCCTGCATCGCCTCGTCGAGAAATTCCTCAAGGGTTCGGCGGTCTTCCTCGAGGCTCTGGATCCGCGACGATCGGGCACGCAGCTCGCTCTCCCTGAACTCTAGCTGCGCGAGCTTGACCGTGAGCTGCCTTCGGTCCTCCTCCAGAGCCGTGATCTCTTCGGGGGAGACCTCGGTTTCGGGCTCGATGCGGGCGAGGCGCTCTCGGACGGTCTCGAGCTCCGTCTCGATACTCAACGCCCTCTCGGAAACGGCATCGCGAGCGGCTACCACTTCATCCAGCCGGATCTCCTCCCTTCTGGTCAGGGTTCGGGTGTAGACGAAGAGGATGGTCACCAGGAGGCCCGCGTACACGACCAGGATGGCATTGGCGGCGACGGAGCTGAGGGGGACGCTGACGTCGATCTCGACCGTTACGGGCAGAAGCGTCGCGTCGGCCACCTCGGCGGGAACGGCGGAGGGCGTGACGGGGCGAACCCCGGCGTAGAGCACGGTCTCCCCATCCGCTCCCAGGACGATGGGTCGCACCCGGACCCCTCCCAAGCGGATCCAGAGGGATTCCCGGATCACTTCATCGATCCCTTCCTGGATCCGGGCGATGGCCGCTCCCTCGTTGGGATCCAGATCCGCCGCCGCCTGGATCGCGGTCTCGAAGTGCTGCCCCATCACGCCTTCCAAGCCTTGCATGGTGAATGCGTAGGCGGCGAGGAAGATGAAAATCGACAGGTAGGTGAAGCGGAAGGAGGCAAGGCGCTCGAGAGGACTCCTCTCCTCGGGGGCCTCTTCGGTCGCGGTCGACGACCCGCGCGGAAAGTTCTTTCCGTTGTGCGGAAGAGAATTCGCCATCTCCGTGGCGGAGGATACCCTTCGGAGGCAGTCCCCAACACCAAAAACGGCTGAGGCGTGTTTTCGTGCCGCCTTGGGTTGTTTCGCTCTTGCACGAATCTTGCAACAGGGCTCTGGGAAGCAGGAGGCGCGAGTGACGGAGAGGGAGAAGCGGGGGAGTCGCCGGGCCACGTTCGAGGGCTGGGTGGAGATTGCGGCGGGTGAAGTCCACCGGATGGCCCTCGGACGAGATCTCTCTGCGCAGGGGATCGGACTGGTCCTGGGGGGCCCTCATCCCTTCACCGAAGGACCCGTGGAGAGCGAGTTTGCCCTTCCGGGCTTCTTCGTCCCGGTCAAGCTCCCCGCCCGCGTCGCCTGGTCCGACTCGCGGACCGAGAGCCTGGGTCTGCGCTTCGAGGAGATCGACGGGGATCTCGCGGAGCTTCTGGAGAACTACGTCGCCGGTCGCCTTTGATGAAACGGGTCGCGCCACGAGCCGACTGGGGGGCGGTTCCGCTCAGCTGCATCATTCTCCGCGGCTTCCCTACGCGACCTGCTGAGGAAGGCGGGCTAGAGTCCGCCGCGATGCGGGTGGTGGACCTCGATCGCGACATGAGTGACGTGATCCCGACCGGGACCACGCGCGACAGCTCGTTCCTCTTCGATCGGATGACAGAGGTGACGCTCTCCCTCGCGGGGCCGTCACCGGGGCGAAGGATACTCGACGTGGCGAGCGGGTTCGGTCAGGACGCGATCGCGATGGCGGGACGCGGAGCGGAGGTGGTAGGCGTCGAGCCTTCGGAGCGAATGTCGGCCTGGGCTCGCCTGAAGACCGCGGAGACGGAGGGACCGGTTCCGCGATGGGTGCGAGGTTGGTCCGACGCACTGCCCTTCGCGACCGGCAGCTTCGACGCAGCGCTCTGCAAGGGCGCCCTCGACCACTTCGATCAGCCCGAGCAGGCCATCGCCGAGATGGCTCGGGTCACCTCCGCGGACGGGCGGGTGGTGCTGGCGATCGCCAACTTCGAATCCCTGGCCTGTCGCACGGCGCGCTTCTCCGACCAGGTGCGCGAGGGCTGGCTCGGCGGCGGCGTCAGGCGCGGCAGGCGGCACTACGACGTGCCCGCCGATCACTTTACCCGCTACGAGCTCGGGCTGATGAAGGAGCAGGCCTCCAGGAGCCTCGATCTGGAGGTGGTGGAGGGTGTTTCGATCGCGTGGGGTCTCCCGGTCTGGACGCGGTCCGTGGATCATCTCCCGCAGCGGTTGGCGGCGCTCGCACTCCAGGGGCTGGACTGGCTCGCCCGTCGGGTGCCGACCCTGGCCGACGTCGTCATCCTGGCCGGACGCCCCAGACGACGCGTGTCGGGCTAGTCAGACCTGGGCCCGCCGTCGCAGCGACCGTTCCTCCACCACCTCCTGGTAGATCCGCGCGGTGCGCTCCGCGACGCGGGGCCAGGAGAAGGTGGCCTCGATGAGGGGACGAGCGCGCGTGCCCATCTCGCGCCGCAGCTGGGGCCGCTCGAGCAGGGTCGCAACTGCCTCGGCAAGAGCGTCGGGATCGTCCCTGGGAACCAGCAGCCCGCCGCTGCCCACCCGAATCACCTCCGGCAGCGCCCCGGAGGAGGTGGCCACGACCGGGGTTCCGCATGCCATCGCCTCCACCGCGGGAAGGCCGAAGCCCTCGTACCGGGAGGGAACGACCACCAGAGCAGCGCGCCGGTAGAGGTTCACGAGGTCGTCGTTGGGAATCCGGCCGGTGATGTCGAGACGATCGGCGCAGCCGACGGAGTGGGCCCACTTGCGCGCCTCGTCGCCAGAGCCGCCGGCGTCGACGAGGGTGAGACGAACCGAGGATGGGAGCTTGCCGAGGGCCGCGATCAGGGTCTTGATTCCCTTGTTCGGATCCGACGCTCGGCCGACACAGAGGATCTCGCTCTCGCGGCGCGAGACGGCCGGATCGGGCGAGTAGAGCTCGGTATCGAGTCCGTTCCACACCATCTCGAGCCGGTCCTGACGGACGCCAAAATCGCGGAGGATCTCGCGGCCACTGGCCTCTGAGGAGGTGAGCACCCGGTCCATGCGACGAGCGACGAAGGACTGCATGCCGATCGGGTAGAACTGCATGGTTCCAATCGCGTCGGTCGTGGTCTGGTCCCGTACGAAGGAGGCGCGCCGATCCACGGTGAGGGGGTGGTGGATCGTGGTCAGCATGGGCAGCCCGAGAGCGCGGATGCCGAGCAGTCCGTAGCCGAGACACTGGACGTCGTGCACCAGGTCGTAGCGCACCCCACGCCGCAGCCGTTCGGCCAGTGTCCGGAAGGCGCGCAGGCTGAAGGCGAAAGGCTCGGGGAGAAAGCCGAGCCGGCTGGAGGCGAGTTCGTAGAAGTTGAGTGGCTCGAAGACACGCAGTGGATTCGGGCGCGGGAGGAAGCGGGCCCAGTCGCGCGAGAACCACTTCGCCCAGAACTGCTGGTTGGGGAGCGTCACCACGTCGCGAGCGAAGGGCATCGGATCGGGGAAGGGGGGACCCACCAGTACATCGACGCGATGCCCGAGCCTTGCGAGCTCGCGGACCAGGAACCAGAGGTAGACCCCCTGCCCGCCGCAATGCATGTTGCCGCGGTAGCCGACCATACAGAGGCGAAGCGGGCGGCTCACCCGTCCGTCCCCGCCACCCGTTTCTCCGCGTAGAGAATCAGACTCTTCGGGCAGACGTAATTCACGACCCTGCGCTCGAGCCAGTCCATGAACCGGGAAGCGGTCGCTCGGATCAGGTAGAGGCGGAAGGCGCGGACCAGAGGGCTCCGATCGGCTCGGGGCAGACCCACGATCGAGCGCAGTACCCAGTAGGGCGTGTGCAGGCCGTGGGCGAAGCCGACGCCTTCGGTGGAGAGCCCGACGGAGGCGAGTCCCTCGGCCAGTCGCCGGGGTGCGAAGATGCGGATGTGGCCACCGGGGCTCTCGAAGTAGTCGTCGCCGAGGGAGAGATAGAGGTGCTCGCTGGTGGCGGTCGGGATCGTGATCGCCAGCCGGCCACCGGGCTTTGTAACTCTTGCCAGCTCCCGGGCGGCGCCGCGGAAATCGTGGACGTGCTCCATGACCTCGGCGCAGATCACCTTGTCGAAGCTCTCGTCTCGGAAGGGCAGGGCGAAGGTGTCCCCCTGGAGCATGGCGCCCAGGGATCTCAGCTCTTCCCCCCGCGCCCGCAGGCCGCCGGCTGCGGCCTTCAGCGAGGCCCGGTCGAGATCCAGCCCGAGCACCCGAGCCCCGCGCTCGAGGGCGCCGAAGCAATGTCGGCCCTCACCGCAACCCGCGTCGAGGAGGGTGTCTCCGGGACGGAGCCTAAGTCGATCGAGGTCGACGGTGAGCAGCACGGCGGGTGTCCTCGAAGACTTCCACGAGTTGGGCTGCGGTGTCCTTCCAGCGGAAGATCCGCTCCACCCGCGCGCGAGCGGCGCGGCCCATGCGGGCCGCTCCCTCGGGCTCGGCGAGAACGTCGGCGATTGCGCCGGCCAGGGCCCGTGCGTCTCGCGGGGGGACCAGGCGCCCCGCCTCGTTGCTGGTGCCCACCACCTCCGGAAGCGCACCGGCCGCATTGGCGATGACAGGCAGCCCACAGGCCATGGCCTCGCTGGCCGGGAACCCGAATCCCTCGAAGAACGAGGGGACCACGGCGATTCGTCCCGTGGAGTACTCGCGGACCAGGTCCGCGATGTCGAGGAAGCGGCTCTCGAAGACCACCCGGTTCTCGAGCCGGTGCTTGCGGATCAGGCGCGGGACGAGGCCGTTCTCGGGGATGCGCCCGTCGACGATCTTCAGCGTGACGGTATCGGGGAGATAGGAAAGGGCCTCGAGGAGGGTTCCGATGCCCTTCTTCCGGTCCTCCGTCCGTCCGACGAAGATCAGGTCGGTCTCCTTCTCGACATCCTCCATCGGGTGGAAGAGGTCGGTGTCGGTGCCGTTGTAGACGACCGCGATCCTCTTCTCGGGGATTCCGAAGTAGTGCTCGATCTCGTTGCGGGAGGCTTCGCTGACCGTGACGATCTTGTCGAGGCGGGGTGCCACCAGCTGCTGCATGAAGAGGGGGAAGTAGAGGGTGCGCTTGATCTTCTTGATCAGGCGCGGATCGATGGCGAAGTCCGCCTCCCGGTCGATGTGCAACGGGTGATGGATTGCGGACACCACGGGAACTCCGGTGGCCCGGATTCCGAGCAGCCCCCAGCTCAGACACTGGTTGTCGAAGACGATGTCGAAGCGGTGGCGCCTCTGCAGGCGCCGCCAGCGCATCAGCAGGCGCAGACCGAAGCTCTGCATCTCAGGGAAGACGCCGATCCTCGAGACGCCCAGCTCCCAGAGATTCAGCGGAGTCAGCAGCCGGCGCGGATCTCCCTGCGCCGCCCATTCCCGAAACGGCATGCCGAACACGTTCTGATTGGGGATCACGTGAAGGGGAATCCCCGGCTCGAGATCTGGAAGAGGCGGGCCCGCGATCACGTGGACGTCGTGTCCGGCGTCTCTCCACTCTCGGGCCAGGTAGGCGGCGTAGATCCCCTGGCCGCCGCAGTACATGTTGCCTCGATAGGTGAGCAGCGCGATCCGCACGACAGACCTCAGCTGGATCCGTTGGAGTCGGACGCGGCCTCGGTCTCCGTGGTCGGAGCGCCTGGATCGGGCTCCGCTTCCACCTCGACCGTCGCGATGGTCCAGCCCACCCAGAAGGTCAGACCGAGCACGAAGCCGAGCAGTATTCCCACGGGGATGGCTACGGCCCACCAGGCGCCGTTGAGGAGACCGAGCAGAAAGATCACTCCGACGATGACAGCGCCGACGCAGATCAACCCGCCCTGTGTACGCGAAGAGTCGGTCATGAAACTCCGGTTCCGCGGGCCGACGAGCGACCGTGTCGCTCTGCCCGCACAGCGAGCCTCGGGCCCGCCTTCAAAGTCAAAGCCACCGACCCGACCCGGATCGAGATACCTCCCGGTCCCGGCGATATCGAGTTCCAGCTCCAACAATCGAGTCTAAACAGTCGAGTCCAAACAGAAAAGAAGGCGTGCTCGAGAGAGCTGCCCCTCGCGTGCCGGACGGACTGGGCGGGATTATTCGCGCCGCGGTCCGGCGTGTCAACGCATCGCGGTTTATGATCCGCCGCGTGAAGGTGATCGGCCTGATGTCGGGGACCTCGGCGGACGGGGTGGATGGGGCTCTGGTGGAGTGGCCGGACACCTCGGCAGCGAGGCCATTTCGGCTGCTCGGGTACCGGGAGACCGCCTTCTCGAGGGCGCTCCAGGAGAGGATCCATCGCATCGCCGCGGGCCGCGTGCCGGGCTCCGAGGCCCTTTCCGAGCTCGCGAGCCTCGACGTTCTGCTGGGCGAGCAGTTCGCATCGGCCGCAGCGGAGCTGGCCGCCTCCGTCGGGGTACCGTTGGCGGAGGTCGATGCGATCGCCTCCCACGGGCAGACCGTTGCCCACTGCCCGGAGCTCCGCGCCACCCTCCAGATCGGTGACCCATCAGTCATCGCCGAGCGCACCGGCTGCACCACTGTGGCTGATTTCCGGCCGCGGGACATGGCGGCGGGTGGCGAGGGGGCCCCCCTGGCTCCGTTCTTTCACCACGCGGTCCTGGGTCACCCGGGCGAGGGGCGGTTGGTGCTGAATCTGGGGGGCATTGCCAACATCACTTGGCTCCGCCGCGGCGCGATACCCGAAGAAGTGGTCGCCTTCGATGTGGGTCCGGCCAACTCGCTGATCGATGGAGTGGTCGCGACGCTCTCGGGAGGCTCGGAACGGATGGATCGCGACGGGATCCGGGCGCGAAGGGGAGCGGTTGCCGCGGATCTCCTCGAGCGGCTGCTGGACGACGAGTTTCTACGCCGGAGTCCGCCCAAGTCCACCGGTCGCGAACGCTACGGCCTCGCCGAGGCCGAACGCCTGGTAGAGGACTGGGGCGGCGGTGGGCGATCCGCCGACGATCTGGTCGCGACCCTGGTGGCGTTTTCAGCGGAGGCGGTTGCGCTGGCGTCGCGCGCCTTTCTCGACGGGTCGCCGATCGACCGGCTGCTGGTGGGCGGCGGCGGCGCCCGCAACCCGGAGCTGATTCGGGCTCTCGCGGCTCGCTTCGCAAATATCCCGGTGGAGCCTTTCGAAGCCGCCGGGGTACCGGCGGACGCGGCCGAAGCCATGGCCTTCTCACTGATGGGTCGGAACGCACTTCTGGGAATCCCCAACTCCCTTCCGCGCTGCACCGGAGCCCGGGAGGGGGCGGTGCTGGGAGAAATCGTGCCGGGGCGACCCGGACTGCGGCTCAGAGCTTGAGGACCAGGCCGTCGTCCGCGATGTCGAAGCCACTGCAATCGGTGACAGAGCGCATCCCCGCACCCAGATGGGTGAGGAGGTGTTTCCCGCAGTCGAACTCGTGCTTTCGGGCAGCCAGCTCTTCCAGGCTCAGGTGAAACTCATAGGCCTTGTGCACCTGGGTGCACTCGCAGATGAAGAGATCCGCGCCGTTCACCCGGGCGGGGAGCTCGTCGAACCAGCCCGTGTCTCCCGAGTAGACCAGGCTGTGGGTCCCCGCCTGGATCCAGAGACCGCGGGGATGGGACTCGGGGGAATGCCGGGTCGGAAAGGTTCGGACCGCGACCGGACCCGTCTCCGCGGCGGCTTCGGTGGGCAGCTCCTGGAAGAGAATCGGGAAGCTCCAGTCCTGACGGTTGAGCGGATGCCCCAATGCCGCCGCGACCCGCCGCACTCGCTCTTCCACCTGGGGCGGTCCGGCGATTCGCAGGGGCCTTCGCCGGGAATCCTGGTGGAGAGCGGCCAGAAGGAAGAGGGGAATGCCTCCAAAGTGGTCGGCGTGGAAATGGGACAAGATGATCGTGTCGATCTCGTCTCGCTCGACAGCGAGGGTCGCGAGCCCGGTGCCAGTGGTCGTTCCGCAGTCGAGGAGCACGCTGCCCGCTGGAGCCCGCACCAGGTATGCGGATTGCCGGCGTCCTCCCGAACCGAAGGCATCGCTGGTTCCGATGAAGAGCACCTCGGTCATCCGAGTGCTTCCCCCTTCGCGTCGGGCCCCGCGACACAGGAGTGGAAGTCTCCGCCCGCGTACACTCCGTCCTCTCCCTCGAAGCCGCCCGGAACCTGCTCCCCGTCCCAGACCACCACCCGCCGAAGGCGGGCGCCGCCTCCGATCGCCGCGCCACGTCCGATGACGCAATCCCTCTCGATCCGAGTTCCATCCTCTCGCGCCAGGGCGTCCGGATCCAGATAGGAGAGGTCGGGCGGACGCAGGTTCACGTGGAGGTACTCGGAGAGGGTGCCCACCGGCTCCCAGACAGACTCGGCGAAAGGAAGCACGACCCCGCGGACGTCGCTGGCTCCGCTCGTCAACAACGGCCAGAGCCAGTCGTCCAGGTGGTTGAAGACGTCGCGATCCGGGAGGCGCTCGAGGGCGCGGGGGGAGAACAGGTTCGCCCAGGTATAGATGCCCGCCCGCTCCTCACCTCCGAGATCGAGTCGCCGTGCAATGCGTCGCACGCGGCCCCTCCCATCCACACCAATCGTACCGAAACGAGACGCTCGAGGGTCGTCCCGGAGCACCAGGGTCGCTGCGTGGCTGGCCGCGCGATGCTGAAGAATCACCCCTGCCAGATCGAAGTCGAGGATC
The DNA here is from genome assembly GCA_963766175.1 of uncultured delta proteobacterium. Classification (GTDB taxonomy): domain Bacteria; phylum Myxococcota_A; class UBA9160; order UBA9160; family UBA6930; genus CAVXZE01. The sequence goes on along the minus strand of CAVXZE010000007.1, from coordinate 230,051 downwards.
ATGTCGCCCCCGAGGACCACGCAGGGGTCGCTTTCTCGCAGGAAGCTCGCGACCCGGCGGATTGCACCCCCGGTGTGGAGCAGCTCGGGCTCGTGGGAGAAGTGAAGCTTCATACGGGTCGGACACCAGCGCTGGGCGGCGGCGATCAGGGACTCGGGAAGATGGTGGACGTTGATCACCACCTCGTCGACGCCGGCCCGGGCGAGGAATGCCAGGGAATAGGCGATCATGGGAATCCCGCGCACCGGGACCGCCGGCTTCGCCCGATGCTGGGTGAGGGGGTGAAGGCGGGTGCCGAGGCCCGCCGCGACGATCATCCCGCGCATGTGGACTCCGGCAACGCGTGGACCATGTCGGCCAGCCGGGCCAGGCTGGGGTCGAGGCAGGCGACGCGGGCGGCGGCCCCGCGCAGGGCGCGGACGGTGTTGGACAAATAGCGGGCGAAACGACGGTCGCCCCGGCTCCTGGCGGCGAAGACGAAGCGTGCATGGTCCTTGCCCTTGCGGCTCAGCGTGAGGAGATCGAAGCGCCGGGCGAAGCTCTCGGCTTCGGGGCGATCCGGCAGCAGTGGGCGGATTCGGGCGAGATGCGACCGCACCTCGTTCTCGGGTAGCTCGACGTAGGAGTCTCGAAGCAGGGAGACCAGGTCGTACTCCGGCGGCGCCAGGAAGGCACCCTGGATATCGATCATGACCAGGCGCTCCCCGCCACTGCTGTTACTGCACAGGTGGAGGTTGTGGCTCTGAAGATCACGATGGGCGAGCCGAGCCGGTGCGGCGGCGGCCTCCGCGGCGATCCAGCGAAAGGCCGCGCGGACCGCATCCACCTCGGTCGATTGCGGCTCTCGCCCCAGAGCGTCGGGAAGGCTCCAGCGCGCGAAGAGATCGGCTTTGTAGTCGAACAGCGCCTGGTCGAGACGCCGCTTGAATGCCGGAACCTCGCCGGCGGGGTCCTTCAGGTGCTGCAGGCGGGGGATCAGGTCGATCGCGCCTGTGTACAGCGCCACCCTCTCTCCGGCGGACGCGCCGACGACAGCGGATGCGAGAGTGCGGGATCCCAGATCCTCCAGAAGCTCGATTCCGAACTTCGGATCACCGCCCAGGCGCGAGGGCACCGGGAGTCCTCGCTGCTCGAGAAAGCTGCGCAGCGGCTCCAGAGCCGGCTCCGGCGCCGTGCCGGCGGGTCGACCAGCCGGGTCCTCGCTGGCCTCCACACGTGCGATCACGCTGCTCGGATGACCGGTGGTCATGACGCGGTAGAAGCGACGGAGGCCGAGCCCGCCCGCGAGAGGCTCGATCTCCACTACGGTCGATGCGAGCTCCCGCTCGACGACTCGCGCCACGGTCGTCTCGCACGATTCGCTTTCTCCGATCACCCTCGCTCTCCGGGATCTGGCTCTTGGTTCGTCTCGGTCGACGCGTCGCAAAGTGGAGTGTGGAGGCTCACCGAGGACGATTCCACCCGTCCCCTTCCCTTGCGCCGTGCCGGACCGGCTCACCCGAAGAAAAAGTGACAGGCGGCTACGGCGCCCAGGAACCCGGCGAAGTCTCCCGTCAGACAAGCGGGAAGAATGTGACGCGCATCACGGACCCGCACTGCTCCGAGATAGATGGCGAGGACGTAGAAGGTGGTCTCGGTGGAACCCATCAGCGTGCTCGAGAGCAATCCCACGAAGGAGTCCGGTCCGTGGGTCTCGAGGGTGCTGGTCATGATTCCGAAGGCTCCGCTTCCCGAGAGAGGACGCATGAGCGCCATCGGAAGCGCCTCGCCGGGAACTCCGATCGCCGATGTCAAAGGCTCGATGGCGCCGATCAGCGCCTCCATGGCACCGGATGCGCGGAACATCTCGATCGCCACCAGGATCGCGATCAGGAAGGGCGCAATGCGAATCGCCACCGTCAGCCCCTCCTTGCCGCCCTCCACCAGGGAATCGTAGACGGGCACCCGACCTGCCACGCCGATCAGGAGAAAGCCACAGATCAGAAGCGGCAGCAGCCACGCGTTGACCGTGTCCTGGACGACACCCAGCAGGCCCACCACCGGGAGGAGCTCGGCGACGTGCAGCCCGTAGCCCAGAGCCACCGCGATGGTGAAGCTCAGCAGGATCGTCCACCGCCAGGGGCCCGGGGACAGCCGCTGCTCGGACCCTCCCGGAACCTCCAGGTCGGGAAGGTCCAAAAGGTCGGGGGCGGGGGGTCCCTCCTCGCCGCCACGACGAAGGGGCTTCGCCGCGAAGACCCGGAGTCGCTGGAGCAGCAGGCAGGCGGTCACCGCGGCGAGGGTGCTGCAGATCGTCGCGAAGAGGGTAGGGACCCAGATCGAGAAGGGGGAGTCGGATTCGGTGGCGACGCGAACCGCGACGGTGCCCAGGGGAGGCAGCAGAACGATCGAGGAGGTGTTGATGGCCAGGAACAGCGCCATCGCGTTGGTGGCGACGCCCTTGTTCCGGTTCAGCTTGTCCAGCTCGACCATCGCCTTCAGACCGAAGGGAGTCGCGGCGTTGCCGAGGCCCAGCATGTTGGAGGCGAAGTTCATGACGATCGCCGTCATCGCCGGGTGGTCGGCGGGCACGTCCGGGAAGAGGCGCCGCAGGAGCGGGCGCAGGCCGCGGATGATGACCCGGAGCAGCCCGCCGTCCGAGGCGACGCGCACCAGTCCCAGGAAGAAGACCATCGCGCCGGTCAGCCCGATCACCAGCTCGATGGCCCGCTTGGCGGTCTCGAGGGAGGTCTTGGAGACGGCTTCCATTCGCCCCGTAAAAGCGGCGAAAACGACCGAGCTGAGCACCATCCCCAGCCAGATCCAGTTGAGCAAGAAGTCCCCCTCGCGGCGGGTCGGCGGGGAGAACCCCGCGTGCGCGCAGCGAGGCCTGGCCTTCCCGGTTGGGTATCGACAGGGGGTCGCGATTGCTGTAGCGCAGCCTCGGGGATAAGCTCCTCACCGTCAAGTCACCTCCCCCGTTGCGAGATTCGGATGATTCGGAGCCTCGGTCTCTGCCGGGCACTTGCGGCCGTGCTCGTAGTGGCGGGATGCGCCGCGGCTCCCGCGGTCGATGCGGATTCGGGTGCGGACGCTCTGCGGATGCGCCTGAATCGCTCCCTCGCGGTTCCAGCGCTGCGCGAGGCGCAAATCTCGGCCCTGGTGGTGGACCGCAAGACGGGCGGGGAGTTGTTCGCGCGAAATCCCGACCGGGCACTGGTACCCGCTTCGAATCTCAAGGTCTTGACGGGCATCGCAGCCCTCGCCGCATTCGGCCCCACCCATCGCTTCAGCACCGAGGTACTGTCGAATGGGGAGCTGGGGGCGGATGGCTCCGTAGACGCGCTCTTCATCCGCGGTGGCGGGGACCCGGCTCTTACTTCGGAACAGTGGTGGCGTCTGGCGGCGGATTTGCGCATCCGCGGGCTGCGGAGGGTCCGCGGTGACCTGTTCATGGACGACACGCTCTTCGACAGTGAGCGTTACCACCCGTCGTGGGGAGACGACACCTTCCGCGCCTACCACGCGCCGGTGGGAGCCCTCTCCGCGAACTACGGCGCCTTCTACCTGGCCGTCGCACCAGCCTCGACTCCGGGTGGCCCGGCCCGAGTCAGCGTCGATCCCCCGATTCCCTACCTGCGGCTGGTCAATCGCGCGCATACGGGAGCCGCTGGCTCTCCCGAGTCCGTCCAGCTGAAGCGGGTGCTCGCGGCCGATTTCGAGAAGATCGTGGTGGAGGGTTCGATCCCCGCCGGGAGTGAGCCCCTGGCGTTCTGGCGCAGCGTTGCAAGGCCGGCGCGCTACGCGGGGGCGGTGCTGCGGATGCAGCTGGAGGCAAATGGAATCGCGGTCGAGGGCGGCGTCCGCCTGGCGAGGGTTCCCGACACCGCTGTGAGTCTCTACCAGTTCGAAGGCATGGCCCTCGGCGAGGTGACCCGACTATTCCTCAAGAACAGCAACAACTTCATCGCCGAATCCCTCGTCAAGTCGATGGCAGTGCGGTCCGTTGGGGGGGCGAGCCCGGGCAGCTGGGAGCGGGGTAGTGCCGCACAGGTTGCCGAGCTGGAATCGCTTGGACTGGACACCACGGGGCTCCGACTGGTCGATGGGTCCGGGCTCTCTTACGAGAATCAGGTACCGGCGCGCCTGCTGGTCAGCGCTCTTCGCATTGCAGACGCCTCCTTCGAGATCGGCCCCGAGTTCGGGGCGGCCCTCCCCATCGCGGCGATGGACGGAACCCTGGAGCGGCGGGCCGGCGCCGCCCTGGGTCGGGTGCGAGCGAAGACGGGGCTCCTCACCCACGTCACCGGTTTGACCGGATTCGCCAAGAGCGTGGAGGGGCGGGAAGCCGTCTTCTCGGTGCTGGCCAATGGCTACCGCGGCAGCGACAAGGAAGCCATGAGCGCGCTCGACGGCTTCGCCGCAGCGCTCGTGAACAGCTTGCCCAGGCCTCAGCCGGCGCCGAGTGGCGAGATTCCGAGGAGGTAGAGGGCGTTCAGGTTGTTGGCGACCGCGAAGCCGGTCCATCCGATCACGGCGATCAGAAAGGCCACCTTGGCGGTTCTCGGCATCCACCGGGTGGTAAGGAGGAAGGCGAGGGCGGCGACCGTCAAGAGGCTGTCGATGATCAGTCCCTCGGTCAGCCCGACGGACTGGAAGAGCCATGCCGAGAGCGGATTCGCCTCGCTGACGTCGAATCCGCTGACCGGAGAGCGGAGGCAGAGGTAGGTCGTCCAGTGGTCGGCGGCGGACAAGAGCAGGGTCAACGCGGCAAGGAGGTGGAGCATGGCCAGATCCGTCGCAAGTTCCGTGCCCTGCGCTCGCCGGATCGAAACGACGGGAGACTTCACCGGCTTCCTGGCGCAGATGCACTCCCGAGCACCGCGTGGGAGCGAATTCTCCCCAGGGGGTGTGTAGTCGTCTTCCCTTCTTGGGTCAGCGGCTACGCCGCATCCTCCCCTTGCCGAGAAGTAGCCAGTCGATCGAGATGTGTTCCTTGAGCGCGAGCTGGATCAGGAAATCGGTGTGCGGCGTGGTACCGCTCTCGTAACGGTTGACGTTCTGCTGGAAGACCCCGAGATCGCGCGCAAACTGTCGCTGGGACCGGTCGCCACGGACCTGCGCCAACCGCTCCGGAAGCTTCCTCTTGTTTCGTTCCACTGCCGCAGTAGCCATCGGTGACATTCTCCTGATGATTGCGATTGCGTTGATTCCCAGTGTCCGCGCCTTCCCGCGAGCAGCACGGGCTCCCCGGGGGCGGGCGCAGCTCTTCCTGGTCGAGTGACTCGGATCTACAGAACTCGCGTTCTCGTTGCCAAGCTGATTCGGCTGCGTCACGTGATCGTGTCATCTCGGTTGCGCAGCAGGCGGATTCTAGGGAACCTCGCCGGGTTGCGGCAATTGCAGAGTTGTGCATTTCGGTGTCGGAGGAAGTTTTTTCGCGGAGTGGGACGTCGCGAGGTGAGTTGAAAGACGAGGCGTCTCCGCTCGTTTCGAGATTCGAAAGGGAGGGTTTTCTTTCTGCGCATCACCGGGGGAGTACTGGCGGGACGCCGTTTCAAGGCGCCCAGGGGGCGCGGGGTGCGACCCAGCACCGATCGGGTTCGGGAGTCCGTCTTCGCGACGCTGGGCCCGCTGCACGGCGCACGGGTGCTGGATCTCTACGCGGGGTCCGGAGCGCTCGGGATCGAGGCGCTGTCTCGAGGAGCCGCGAACGTCGTCTTCGTGGAGCGGGCCTCCGCGGCGCTCGAGACGCTGCGTAGCAACCTGGCGCAGCTGGGGCTGGGTGATCGCAGTCGCGTGTTGGGTTCGGACGTGCGAAGCGCGATTCGACAGCTTGGACGCCGCGGCGAGCTCTACGGGCTGATCCTGATGGACCCTCCCTACGCGTCACGCGAGGCGGAGAGGGCCATGGTCGCCGTGGTCGAGTCCGGAATTCTCTCCCCCGGCGGTACGGTGGTGGTGGAAAGCTCGCGACGCCACCTCCCCGGGGAGGTCGCCGGACTGGAGAGGATGGACGAGAGGCGCTATGGCGATACCGTCATGCTGCGATTTCAGAACGACAGCGGATGCGGAGGAGTGGAATGACGGATCGCGTAATCCCTGGACTGGCTCTTTTCCCTGCAAGCTTCGATCCGGTCACCAATGGTCACCTCGATCTGGTGCACCGCGCCCGCCGCGTTTTCAGCGAGCTGGTGGTGGGGGTGGCTCAAAACGTGGCGAAGTCAGGAACCTTTCCGGTCGAGGAGCGGGCCGAGATGCTCGAATCGGCGCTCGGCGATCTCCCCGGCGTGCGGGTCACGACTTTCCAGGGCCTGATGGTCGAATACGCCCGGGAGATCGGTGCCGGGGCGGTGATCCGCGGTCTTCGGGCCAATGCGGACTTCGAGTTCGAGTTCGAGATGGCCCTGATGAACCGACACCTGTCTCCTGAAATCGAGACGCTGTTCCTGATGACGAGCCAGGAGTTCTTCTACGTGAGTTCGTCCAGACTGAAGGAGCTGGTGCAGTTCGGCGCGGACATCAGCGAGTGGGTGCCGCCGCTCGTCGCCAAGCGCATGCGAGAGAAGTTCTACCGGGCTTGAGCCCGGGCCGCCGATCCATCCACGGTCGAATGACCCCGATGACGATTCGCTTCGGAACCAGCGGTTGGCGCGGGATCCTCGCCGACGACTTCCACTTCGCCGGGGCCCGGGCGATCTCCGCGGCCGTCGCGCGCTGGGTGCGCGACTCCGGTCCCCGCCCCCGGGTCGTCGTGGCGCACGATACCCGCTTTCTCGGGAATCGGTTCGCGAGCGCGGCAGCTCGGGTGCTCGCGGCTGCGGGGATTCGCCCGATTCGCGCGAGGGGTCCGGTGCCGACCCCGGTGGCCAGCTTCGCCGTCCGCCATCGGCGGGCGGCAGCCGGAATCATCTTCACGGCGAGTCACAACCCGCCGGAATACCACGGGCTCAAGGTCGTGGGACCCTGGGGAGGGGGCCCGACCGACGAAATCACCGGCCGGCTCGAGGTGTGGGCTGCGGAGGTGCTCGCCTCCGGTCCTCCGCCCGAGGCCGAGCCGCGCGGGGGTAGCGTCGACCTCTGTGGTCCCTACCTAGGGGAGCTGCTCGGGCAGCTCGACGTTTCTTGCCTCCGGCGATCGGGTCTCCACCTCTTCTACGACGCCCTGCACGGAACCGGTGCCGGCGTGCTCGACGAGGCCCTGCGCCGCTGCGGTCTGGTCGTGGAGGTCCGACGCGGCGATCGCGACGTCTATTTCGGTGGAGAATCGCCGGATCCGGTTCCCGAGCGCCTGGGCTCGCTTGCGCGAGAGGTGCGCAAGGCCAAGGGACTCCGTTTGGGGCTCGCCACCGATGGGGATGCGGATCGGTTCGGGGTGATCGATGCCGACGGTCGGCCCCTCTCGGAGTCGGCGGCCCTCGCGCTCTTGGTGGATCACCTGGCCCGCACCGGCCGGGTACGTCGAGGCGTGGCCATCTCCATCGCTACCGGCTCGCTGGTCGAGAAAGTGGCGCGATCCCATGGGCTTTCGGTTCGGCGCTTCCCGATCGGATTCAAGCACCTGACCGGGGCCCTGGTCGGAGGAGAGGCTGATCTGGCTGGGGAGGAGAGCGGTGGCTTCGCCTGGGGCCGCCTGGCGCGGGATAAGGATGGCATCCTGGCCGGCTGCCTGTTGGCGGAGGTGGTGGCGAAGACGCGCGCACCACTCCGGGCCCGCCTTGCTGAGCTGGAACGAGAGCACGGGCGCAGCGCCTGCGGCCGAATCGCGATTGCGGCGGACGAACGCGCTGGCAGGGGACTCGCGGCCCTTCGCAGCTCCTTGGCGTCCAGAGTGGATGGGGTGCGGGTGGTGGGCTGCGACGACGCCGACGGTCTTCACATCACCCTGGAGGACGGCTTTCTGATGTTTCGCGCCTCGGGCACCGAGCCGGTTCTCCGCATCTACGCAGAGGCGCGCGGACCCCGGCTGCTTTCGCGGCGGCTTCGAGTCGGGGCGGCGCTGCTGGCTCGCGCAGCTCGCTAACGGGCTTTTTGCACCGGATTCGGTCGCGAAGGTGCCCGGGGGCACTCCCCGTCGAGCTCCTAGCACGGGCTGGGGAATCGCTGTACATTCGCGTGTAGTAACGCGTTTTTCGAAGGTTTTTCCCATGGAGCGACGGCGCGTGCTGCTCGCCGTGAGCGGCGGGATCGCAGCCTACAAGATTCCCGAGCTGGTCCGTCGACTCAAAGGGGCGGGCCACGAGGTGCGCTGCGTGCTGACCCACGCTGCTCTGGAGTTCGTCTCTTCCCTGACTCTCCAGACCCTCTCTCAGCAGGCGGTCCGCACCGAGCTTTTCGACCCCGGGGAGGAAGGTCAGATCGATCACATCGCCCTGGCCGACTGGGGCGAGGTGGTGGTGGTGGCTCCGGCCACCGCCAACCTCCTGGCCAAGATGTCCGCCGGGATCGCCGACGATCTGGTCACCACACTGCTGCTGGCGACCCGAGCTCCGGTCCTCGCCGCACCTGCCATGAACGTGAACATGTGGAGACACGCCGCGACACAGGCCAACGTAGCCAGGCTCCGGGATCGCGGCATCCGCCTGGTCGGGCCGGAGAGCGGCGAGCTGGCATGTGGCCACGAAGGCATGGGCCGGATGGCGGAGCCGGATGCGATCGAGGCCGCCGTGGAGCTGCTCCTGGGTCGGCCCAGCCTGGTCGGTGAACGGGTGCTGGTGACCGCTGGCGGCACCCGAGAGCCGATCGACGCGGTTCGCGCCATCACCAACCGGTCCTCTGGCAAGATGGGGTTTGCGGTAGCGGCGCAGGCAGCCCTGCGCGGTGCCGATGTAATCCTGATCGCCGGACCGAGTCCGCTGCCCACTCCCCCCGGAGTCCGGCGAGTGGACGTAGAGACGGCTCTCGAGATGCGCGAGGCGGTCCATGCCGAGTTCGGTTCCGTCACCGTGGCGGTGATGGCCGCCGCGGTGGGGGATTTCCGGCCTGCGGATCCCTCGACGCGGAAGATCAAGAAGGAAGATCTCGCACCGGGGGCGGGAATCCAGATCGACCTGGTGGCCAACCCCGACATCCTGGCCGAGATCAGTCGCGAGCGCGGAGACCGGGTGGTGGTGGGCTTCGCCGCCGAGAGCCATGACGTCGTGGAAGCGGCGCGGCGAAAGCTCGAACGCAAGGGCTGCGACCTGATGGTGGCCAACGACATCTCCCGGCGGGACGCCGGCTTCGATACCGACGAGAACGCGGTGATCCTGGTGTTCCCCGGCGGTGACACCGAGGAGCTGCCGCTTCTTCCCAAGGCCGAGGTGGCTGCCCGGATCCTGGACCGGGTCGAGAAGCTGCGAGGAGGTCGATCTTGAAGAGGGTGGGCTGGCTGCTGGTCCTCGTCGTGGCTGTCGGCATCGCGGCGGCCGAAGAGGCCCCGGTCACGAGGACCGGTCACCTCAACGTGGTGACCATCGACGGCTCCATCAACCCCGCTTCCTCCGACTACCTGCAGAAGGCAATCGCCGAGAGCGAGACGGATGGGGCTGCGGCCCTGCTTCTGGAGCTCGATACGCCGGGCGGGCTGGTGGCCTCGACCAAGGACATCATCCAGGCGATGCTGAACGCGCGGGTGCCGACCATCGTCTACGTCGCTCCCCAGGGAGCCTGGGCGGGCTCTGCCGGGACCTTCATCACCATCGCTGGCAACGTGGCCGCGATGGCGCCCGGGTCGAGCATCGGGGCCGCGCACCCGGTGGGGATCGGAGGCGGGTCCCCCAAGGATGACGAGAAAGGCGAGTCCACCGATAAAAGTGCGGAAAAGGCCGAGAACCTGCTGGCGGCCTTCATCGAGTCGATCGCCGAGCAGCGCAAGCGGAACGTCGAGTGGGTGGCCAAGGCGGTTCGGGAATCCGAGGCCGTCACTGCCGACAAGGCCCTGGAGCTGGGGGTGATCGACATCGTGGCGGCCAGCCGCAGTGACCTTCTGGCGCAGCTCTTGGAGCATCCCTTCCCGTTCCAGGGTGAGATGGTGGTGCTGGACCTTGTCGATGCCCCTCAGCGCTCGATCGAGATGGACGCGCTGACGCGGGTGCTCAACGTCATCGTGGACCCGAACGTCGCGGTGCTCCTGCTGATGGCGGGCCTGCTGGGTCTCTACGTCGAGTTCAATCAGCCGGGTACGGTGGTTCCGGGCGTGGTCGGCGCCGCCTGCCTGCTTCTCGCCCTGATCGCGATGCAGATCCTGCCGTTCTCGTGGATCGGTCTGTTGCTGATCGTCGCTGGCATCGCCCTTGTCATTACGGAGATCTTCGTGACCTCCTACGGCGTGCTCTTCGCTGGCGGGATGATCTGTTTCCTGATCGGGGGCTCGATGGTGTTCGACCGCCCGGACTTGAGCGATCTCAACGTCTCGTTCTGGCCCGTGTTGGTGCCGACTGTCGCGGGGATGGCGCTCTGCGGTGGACTCGTGGTATACGCCGTAGGTCGCACTCTGGGCCGCCGGCAGGAGTCCGGTGTCTCGGAGTTGATCGGGATGACCGGTGTCGCGACCACGGCGCTCGACCCGAACGGTACGGTGTTCATCCGAGGGGAGTACTGGAACGCGAGGGCGGACGAGCCCATCGATGCCGAGGACCGGGTGGAAGCGACCGCGGTCCATGGAATGGAGCTCAGGGTTCGGCGCGCCGGACCGCTTACCTGAACGAGGGATCACCCAAGGGGGCGCACATGCTCGTTTCACCTGCGATTCTCGTCGCGATTCTGATCGCGGTCTTTCTGGCCGGAGTCCGGATCCTCCAGGAGTACGAACGCGGTGTCATCTTCCGGTTCGGGCGTTATAGCGGCGTGAAACAGGCTGGCATCCGCTGGATCATTCCCCTGGTGGATCGTATGGTCCGGATCAGCCTGCGCGAGATCGTCATGGATGTGCCGCCGCAGGACGTGATCACTCGCGACAACGTCTCTGTGAAAGTGAACGCAGTGCTCTATTTCCGCGTGCTGCACCCGGAGAAGGCGGTGATCCAGGTGGAGAACTACCTCTACGGAACGTCGCAGCTCTCCCAGACCACACTGCGCAGCGTCTGTGGCCAGGCCGAGCTCGACGAGTTGCTCGCCGAGCGCGACGCCATCAACCGGAAGCTCCAGGAGATCATCGATCTCCAGACTGAACCGTGGGGCGTCAAGGTACGTGCTGTCGAGGTCAAGCAGATCGACCTCCCGACCGACATGCAGCGGGCCATGGCAAAGCAGGCCGCGGCGGAGCGCGAGAAGCGGTCGAAGGTGATTCACGCCGAGGGCGAGGCGCAAGCGGCACAGAGGCTCGCCGAAGCCGCCAAAGTACTCGCGGCCCAGCCCGCTGCACTCCAGCTCCGCTATCTCCAGACCCTCGCGGAGATCGCCACCGAGCACAGCTCCACCATTCTCTTCCCGATCCCAATCGACATCCTGAAACCGTTCTACGAGTCGGGCACGAAGGATGGCGGAGATCCGGAGGCCGGCGACTAGATGGCCCGGAGCGACACCGACGACCAAGTCCGGCGCGGCGTCGCGCGAACCCTCGGGCTGGTCACGTCGTTGATCGTGCTGCTGGGCCTGCTGGGCCTGTGGGCCTCGTTCGGCTTCTACCGCTTGAACCCGGGCGAGGCCGCCGTGATCCTGCGCCTGGGCAAGTATCAGACCACGGAGGTGCGGGAAGGCCTGCGCTGGCACCTGCCTCCGCCCATCGAGAGCCGCGAGGTGGTCAACGTCGGGCTGGTGGCTCGGGAGCAGTTCGGGGACATCGACACCGCGCACGAGGCGGCCACGCTGACCGAGACCGCGATGCAGACGGGAGACAACAACATCGTCGACCTCGAGTTCGTGGTGAAATACAAGGTGGGGAATGCTTTCGAGTCGCGCTTTCGGATCGCCGACCTTCGCGAGACCCTGCGTGACAGCTCCCAGGCGGCCATGCGCGAGGTGGTGGGCCGCAACAGCGTGGACGACGTGCTCTCGGAGAAGCGGGGCCTCATCCAGGACGAGGCCGCCGAGCTGCTCCAGGCGATCCTCGAGCGCTACGAGTCCGGGCTGTTCGTGGAGGGCATCGAGCTGCAGGAGGTGCAGCCGCCGGCGTCCGTTCGCGACGCGTTCGATGACGTGATCGCGGCCGCCCAGGACCGCAACCGGAAGGTCAACGAGGCCGAAGGCTACGCGAACGAGGTGCTGCCGCGGGCGCGCGCCGAGGCCAGCGAGGTGGTGGAGTCGGCGATCGGCTACCGGGACTCGAAGATCGCGGAAGCCCGGGGCGAGGCGGAACGCTTCCTGGCGATCATGCGCGAGTACCAGAAGGCGCCGGAGATCACCCGTAAGCGGCTGTACCTGGAGACCATGGAGGAGGTGCTGCCCGACGTGGAGAAGGTGATCATCGAGCCCGGCACCGCCTCGGTGCTGCCCTATCTCCCGCTGGGCGCCGCGCGCAGGGAGCCGAAGCCGTGATCCGGTTGCTGGCCGTCATCGTCGTGTTCGCGGCGCTGGTACTTGGGCTGACGGCGCTCGGGCGTCAGGGGATCGGTCCGGTATTGGTGACGCAAGAGGACCAGCAGCGGATCCTCCTGCTGCTCGGAAATCCCCGTGACGAGCACACGGAGCCGGGTGTGTCGCTCCGGCTCCCCTTGCTGGAGGAGATGCGGACCTTCGACCGGCGCTGGCTGCACCTGGCGTCGCAGCCGAAGGAGATCCAGACGACCGATCGCGAGCGGATCGTGGTGGACAACTACGTGATCTGGCGCATCGAAGATCCGCTCCAGTTCTACAAGTCGTTCCCCACCGGCATCAGCGAGGCGGAGACCCAGATCGGCCAGCAGGTGCGAGCGAAGGTGCGCGAGGTGATCGGGCAGCACACACTCGTGGATGTGCTCAAGGACAAGCGAGCCGAGATCATGGAGGAGATCGCCGGAAAGAGCGGCGAGGCGCTCGAGCGCTTTGGCATCGACATCAACGACGTCCGAATCAACCGGACCGAACTCCCGCGCGGTGCCGAGGAGAATGTCTACGCGCGAATGCGGGCGGAGCGCGAGCGTCAGGCGCGCAAGAACCGCGCGGAAGGCGAGGAGCAGGCGCGACGCATCCGGGCGGAGGCCGACCGCGAGGCGCAGATCGTCGTGGCCGAGGCCCGCGGCCAGGCGGAGATCGAGCGCGGCAAAGGTGACGCCGAGGCGGCGCGAATCTACGCCGAGGCGTACTCCAGCGATGCCGAGTTCTACGCGTTTCTTCGCGGTCTCGAGGCGTATCGCAAGACGCTCGGCGAGGGCACCACTATGGTGCTGCCGCCCGACCACGTGTTCTTTCGGCTGCTGAGCCAAGGAAGCGAGCGTGGCGGTTCGGAGCCCGCCGACTGACCGGAAGGAGCGGGAGCTCGGCTAACGGGGAACCCGTGCCAGGCGCCAGGCGCCGAACGCAAAGAACGCCGTGAGGACGAACCAAGGGGCGAGGGACGCCGCAACGGAGCCCAGACTCGCGAATCGCGGCGCGTACTCTCGCGCGGTCAGGAACAGGATGAGGATCAATGCGGCCTGGACCGCCGGAAGAGCGATGTTCTGGGTCTGCTCGGCGCGAAGGGAGAGGGGGACGGCGAGAAGAGCAAAGAGGATCACCATGAACGGAATGCTCAGACGCTGGGCGAGGAGCGCCTCGGCGGCGGGAGCCGCGTCACCGCTGCCGCCTGGCGGCGATCACGTGGCGCGCCAGGGTCCCGATGGGCAGGTTCGCGAGCTCGGCCCGCAGTAGCCGGGGGCTGCGGTCCTCGGCGAGCTCCAGAGTGATTGCCGGGGAGTGCTCGACAGAGGGAGGGGCATCGGGGGCCGCTGGATCGAAGCGCCGTATGGTGGCGCCGCGGAACTGCCAGACTCCCGGAGCCTCTCGGTGGGCAGCCTTCGCCCGGATCAGGCGAATCAGTCGGCCGGCCTCGTTTCGTTCGAAGATCCGGATATCCTGGACGGTTTCCTGCTTCGCATCGGGGCTCCGGATGTTGTAGACGAAGCGACCCGTGTGGTACCAGATCGTCCCGGAGCCCAGGTAGATCTCGCCGGCCCGGATGCCCAGGTGCTCATTCAGGGACGAGGATGCTGGGACCGTCACGGTCTCGTTCAGGATCAGGGCCGCGAAGGAGATCCCCAGCGCCCAGAGGAAGATTGGAAGGGCGGCTCGGAGCGGAGAGATTCCCCCGGCCTTCATCGCCAGGATCTCCCAGGAACGCGCAGCGGTGCCGAGGGACAGGAAAACCCCGGCGAAGACGGCGAAGGGAATCAGATACGCGAGGTAGAGTGAAGCGGTGCGCATGAAGAGGATCTGGATCGCGCCCCAGAGGGTGTCCGTCGTCTCGAGGACGTCTTCCAGATTGAGCAGCGTATCGACGATCACGACGACCAGAGCGAGAATCACCAACGAGCCCAGGAAGGCGCGCAGGAAGCTCACCGAGATGTAGCGCCAGAGAATTTTCACCCAGGGGAGTCTAGCATTGAGAGTGGTTCAGGGGAGCGGCACGCTGGAAAAGCCGCTCGAGCACGGCGTGCTGACGATCGGGAACTTCGATGGTCTTCACGTTGGACATCGTTCGATCATGGGAACCGTGATCGAGCGGGCCCGCTCGGTGCGCGGAGAAGCCGCGGTCTTCACCTTCGAGCCCCATCCCCGCAAGCTTCTCTATCCGGATCGAGCGCCTCGGCTTCTTACCACGCTCGAGCAGAAGCTCGAGCTTCTAGACCAGATCGGCGTGGATCTGGTGATCGTCGAGCCCTTCACCCGGGATCTGGCGACCCTTCCAGCCGAGCGCTTCGTTCGGGAGGTGGTCTTCGAGCGGCTCGAGCCCCTCGAGGTCTACGTCGGCTACGATTTTCGTTATGGGAAGGATCGGCGAGGCTCGATGCGGACCCTCACCGAGCTGGGACCGCATCTAGGCTTCGCTGTCACCATCATCCCCGAGGTGACCGTGGGAAGCCGGGACGTCAATTCGACTCGGATCCGGGAGCTGCTGGGAGAGGGCAAGGTGGAGGAGGCCGCAGAGCTGCTGGCTCGTCCCTACTGCATCCGGGGGGAGGTGGTAGAGGGGGACCACCGTGGCATCACCATCGGGTTTCCCACCATCAATCTGGCCCCCGAGAACGAGATCCTACCGGCTCGGGGGGTGTACGCCGGCCATGTCCGCTTCCTGGACGACGGGGATCCATCGCGCGACTCGATCCACCGGGTAGTCACCAACGTCGGGCGACGCCCCACCTTCAAGCAGAGCGATGCGATCGTCGCCGAGGCCCACCTGCTCGAGTTCGATGCCCAGGTTTACGGGAGACGTGTCGAGCTCTCCTTCGAGCACCATCTCCGCACCGAGCGGCGCTTCCCAGGACTCGATGAACTCAAGACCCAGATCGCCGCGGACGTGGAGTCGGCGCGGAAGCTTCTCGGGAATCCATGAGCAAGGGGCATCGCGGAGCGGGGCGGCGTCTCGCGCGCCTCGGCGATCCTCGAATCCTGATTGGGCTCGCGATCACCGCGGTGACCCTCTGGTTCGCACTGCGAGGTGTTTCCTTCGCGACCCTCGCCCGCGACATCACCCGGGCCAACCTGGCGATCCTCTTGATTCCCTCGATTCCCGCCTACCTGGCGACCCTCTATGTTCGGGCGCTGCGCTGGCGGCATCTGCTCTTGGCCGTGGCGCGGATCGACCGGGCTCCGGTGTTTCGCGCGACCTCCGTCGGCTTCATGGTGAACAACCTGTTTCCCCTCCGGCTTGGCGAGGTAGTCCGGGCCTGGTACCTGGGCCGGGAAACGGGTGTCTCGAGCGCGGCGATCTTCGCCACCGTCATCGTCGAACGGCTGATCGATGCCGCGGTGGTGCTGAGCCTGGCGGCTCTGGTTCTGGGAACTCGAGGCGCCGCGGCGAGCGGTCTCGACCTGCGGGCCGTCTTGCCTCCGCTGGCCGCACTGGTGGCGGTACCGGTCATTTTCATCGTCGCGCTCCGGGTGGCCCCGGAGCCGACCGTGGCTCTGGGCACCAGGATCGCGGGACCGTTGCTTCCGCACCGCTGGAACCAACGGCTCGAGCAGCTGCTGCAGCAGTTCGCCGAGGGGATGGGTGGCCTCCGGGGCAGGCACTCGATCATGTGGGTGACAATCCACACCGCCAACCTCTGGCTGGTGATCTCGATCGTTCCGTTCTTTGCGGCCTTGGTGGCCCTGGGGATCGATCTGGGTGGTCCGATCCATACCCTGACGGCGAGCTACAACCTGCTCATCTGGGTGGGAGCGGCTATAGCGCTGCCGTCTGCCCCCGGATTCTTCGGCCCCTACCACGCGGCCTGCTGGGTGGCGCTCCAGCCCCTGGGGGTGACCAAGGAGGCGGCAGTCGCGCTCGGGACGCTCAGCCACGCCGTCTTCTGGCTCACGGTGACCGCCACGGGCCTCGTGGTGCTCCGATTCCGTCACACCCGGCTCGAAGAAACCCTCGAGGCGGGTGGCACTTCCTTCAAAGATCCGGCGCCGCAGTAAAGATCCCTTCCCGGCCCGCCGATAACTTGGCGGGTTCGCAGGGGTTTCCTGCACACGCAGGCAGAGGCCGAAAGGTCCAGGGCCAGCGGGCGATTTTCCTGCGTCCGAGAGGCAGCCGGAGAACGGAATTTGAACGAGCGGATCGGCGAACTGCTGGTAAAGGAGGATCTGCTCTCCGCGGAGCAGCTCAGGAAGGCCCGCGAGGAGGCGCGCGCGGGTGGCGGCCGCCTCGGGGCGCAGATCACCAAGCTCGGCTTCCTCGAAGAGAGCGAGCTCTCCGACTTCGTCGCCAAACAGTATGGCGTTCCCGGCATCGATCTCGACGAGTTCGAGGTCGATCCCGCCGTGATCCAGTTGATCCCGGAGGAAGTCGCCGTCAAGCACACGGTGTTGCCGGTCAACCGAGCCGGCTCGACGCTGATCCTGGCGACCGCAGACCCGTCGAACATCTTCGCGATCGACGACATCAAGTTCCTCACCGGCTACAACATCGAAGTCGTCGTCGCGTCCGAAGAGGCCATCAAGCGCGCTGTCGACCGCTTCTACGACCAGACCTCGAGCCTCGACGATGTGATGGCCGACTTCGACGACTCGGATCTCGAGGTCATCCAGGACGACGACGACCTCGACATCAGCGAGCTGGCGAGGGAATCGGAAGACGCGCCGGTGGTCAAGCTCGTGAACCTGATCCTCACCGACGCGATCAAGAAGCTCGCCTCGGACATTCACATCGAGCCCTACGAGAAGGAGTACCGGGTTCGGTACCGCATCGACGGCGTCCTCTACGAGGTCATGAAGCCTCCGATGAAGCTCAAGAACGCGATCACCTCGCGCGTCAAGATCATGTCCGAGCTGGACATCGCGGAGCGGCGTCTTCCGCAGGACGGGCGCATCAAGCTGAAGCTCGGGCGGGGCAGGGAGATGGACTACCGCGTTTCCGTGCTGCCGACCCTCTTCGGCGAAAAGACGGTGCTGCGTCTTCTCGACAAGTCCAACCTGCAGCTCGACATGACGAAGCTCGGCTTCGAGTCGGAGCAGCTGGAAGACTTCAAGAATTCGATCTACCAGCCGTACGGGATGGTGCTAGTGACCGGTCCCACCGGGTCCGGCAAGACGACCACCCTCTACTCGGCGCTGAGTGAGCTCAACAAGACGTCCGAGAACATCTCCACCTGCGAAGACCCGGTCGAGTTCAACCTGTCCGGCATCAATCAGGTCCAGATGCACGAAGACATCGGCCTGAACTTCGCCTCCGCGCTTCGTTCCTTCCTGCGTCAGGACCCGGACATCATCATGGTCGGCGAGATCCGGGACTTCGAGACCGCCGAGATCGCCGTCAAGGCCGCGCTCACCGGGCACATGGTGCTCTCGACCCTCCACACCAACGACGCTCCTTCTACCATCAACCGCCTCCTCAACATGGGCATCGAGCCGTTCCTGGTGTCTTCTTCGGTGAATTGCATCGTCGCGCAGCGACTGGCGCGCCGAATCTGCGAGGAGTGCAGGGAGCCGGATACGGAGACTCGGGTCGACGATCTGGTGCGGGCCGGAATGGAAGAAAGCAAGGCAAAGGACGTCACTCCCCAGAGGGGCCGCGGCTGCCGGAATTGCTCGGAAACGGGTTTCAAGGGTCGTATTGCGCTCTACGAGGTGATGCCGATCGGCGAAGAACTCAAGGAGTTCGTGTTGAACGGCGCCTCTGCGGCGGAGCTGAAGCGCGAGACGATCCGGTTGGGAATGGTGACCCTGCGGCAGAGTGCGCTTCACAAGCTCGCAGAGGGAGTCACGAACTTGAGCGAGGTCTTCCGCGTCTCGGCCGCGGACTATTAGGAGTTTTCGCGATGGCGAACCTGCATCAGCTCCTCAAAGCGATGATCGAGAAGGGCGGAAGCGATCTTCACATCACCACGAGCAGTCCGCCCCAGCTCCGCATCGACGGGAAGCTGCATCCGCTCAAGATGCCGCCGCTCTCGCCCCCGGAGACCAAGCAGCTCTGCTACTCGATTCTCACCGATGCCCAGAAGCATCGCTTCGAGGAAGACAGCGAGCTGGACCTCTCCTTTGGCGTTCGGGGTCTGTCGCGGTTTCGCGCGAACGTCTTCAATCAGCGAGGCGCAGTGGCGGGCGCGTTCCGCGCCATCCCCTACAAGATCAAGTCCTTCGAAGAACTCGGCCTTCCCAGGGTTGTGAACGAGCTCTCCAAGAAGCCGCGCGGTCTGATCCTGGTGACCGGTCCTACCGGATCCGGGAAGTCCACCACCCTGGCGAGCATAATCGACCGGATCAATTCGGAGCGGAACGAGCACATCGTCACCGTCGAGGATCCGATCGAGTACCTGCACCCGCACAAGGGTTGCCTGGTGAACCAGCGTGAGGTCGGAGCGGATACCGCAAGCTTCGGTGCCGCGCTCAAGTACATCCTGCGCCAGGATCCGGACGTGGTGCTGATCGGTGAGATGCGCGACCTCGAGACCATCGAGGCAGCCCTGACGGTGGCCGAGACCGGTCACCTCGCCTTTGCGACGCTGCACACGAACTCCTGCGTCCAGACCATCAACCGGATCGTCGACGTCTTTCCGCCCTACCAGCAGGCACAGGTGCGCGCCCAGCTCTCCTTCGTGCTGGAGGGTGTGATGAGTCAGACATTGATCGCGCGTTCCAATGGACCCGGTCGGGTCCTGTCCCTGGAGATCATGGTTCCCAACCCTGCGATCCGAAACCTGATCCGGGAAGACAAGATCCACCAGATCTACTCGCAAATGCAGATCGGGCAGGACAAGTTCGGAATGCAGACGATGAACCAATCGCTGGCCTCGCTCTTCCAGCGGCGGATGATCTCGATGGAAGACGCGCTGGGACGGAGCAGCGACACCGAGGAATTGCGGCAACTGATCGGCGGTGGCGGCGGGGAAGCTATCGGACGACGAGTTGCCAGCGCTGGTTAACAAGGAGGGGACTCCATGCCTGTCTTTACCTGGGAAGGACGTACCCGGCAGGGAACGACCAAGAAGGGGGTCATCGAAGCGGTCAACGAAGCCGCCGTGATGGCGCAACTCCGGGGGCAGATGATCGTCCCGGTGAAGGTCAAGCCGAAGGCCAAAGATCTCCTGGAGGGGATCGACTTCTTGAAGGGCGGAGTCAAGATCCGTGAGCTGGTGATCTTCACCCGCCAGTTTGCGACGATGATCGACGCCGGCCTGCCGCTCGTCCAATGTCTCGAGATCCAGGCCGCCCAGCAGAGCAACAAGGCCTTCAAGGAGATCCTGTCGGCGGTCAAGAACGACGTCGAGCAGGGGTCGACCTTTGCCGATGCGCTTCGAAAACACCCGAAGCCCTTCGATCCACTCTACGTGAACCTGGTCGCTGCGGGCGAGGTCGGAGGCATCCTGGACACGATCCTGACCCGGCTCGCCGTCTACCTGGAGAAGGCGGACTCTTTGAGGCGAAAGGTCAAGGGTGCAATGGTCTACCCATCCACGATTCTCGTCGTGGCGATCGGGGTGATCATCCTGCTCCTGGTCAAGGTGATTCCCGTCTTCCAGAAGATGTTCGACGACTTCGGTGGGACGCTTCCCGGGCCGACGCAGATGGTCGTGACCATCAGTGAGTTCCTGCAGAACTACATACTCATCATCCTCGGGGTCCTTGCGTTCGTGGCGGTCGCGTTCTTGCAGGCCCGGAAGCGATCGCCCAGCTTCGCCTACCGGACCGACGCGGTGGCGTTGAAGATTCCGGTGTTCGGGTCACTGCTCAAGAAGGTCGCCGTCTCGCGATTCACCCGGACTCTGGGAACGATGATCTCGAGCGGTGTCCCGATTCTCGACGCCCTGGAGATCTGCGCAAAGACCGCGGGAAATCGAGTCATCGAGGCGGCGTTGATGAAGACACGCGCTGCGATCTCCGAGGGGCGCACGGTTGCGGAGCCACTGGAGGCTGCGGGGGTATTCCCGGGCATGGTGGTCCAGATGATCGCGGTGGGTGAATCCACCGGTGCAATGGACGCAATGCTGGCAAAGATCGCGGACTTCTACGACGAGGAGGTCGACGCGGCCGTGGACGCGCTCACCTCGTTGATGGAGCCGTTCATGATGGTCTTCCTCGGCGGTACCATCGGCGCGATCCTGATGGCGATGTATCTGCCGATCTTCAAGATCGCGGAGAACATCAAGTAGGGCGGCCCGTGACTCCGGAATCCGACGGCGCTGGCCCGTTCTAGTGGAGACCACACACCGCCGCATCGTGCGCCTGATGGTGGCGCGGTTGGTGCTCTGTGTCGGAGTCTTCGGGGTGGCCCTGGTCTTCGTGGGCGCGGGCCAGGAGGGCGCCGAGGGCGTCGAGCGTGGCCTCTACGGCACGATCGGCGTCACCTTCCTCGCGACGCTCGTCTATGCGGGGTTGTTTCGCTTCATCCGCAATCCAGCGCGATTCGGCGCCATCCAGCTCGCCACCGACATCGGCATCGTCACCTCACTGGTGTTCTTCTCCGGCGGCGCGGACTCGATCTTCAGCTTTCTGTACCTGCCGATCACCGTCTACGGCGCCGTGCTCTTCGACCGTCGAGGAGCGTACGGTGCCGCGGTTCTGGCGTCGGTGGGCTACGGTGCGGTACTTCTCTCGTCGGAGCCCATCGCGATGGCGTCCGTGCTACGGGGCGCGGCGAGCCTCGAAAGGGTCTTTGCGCTCTGGGTGGTGCATACCTCGGCGCTCCTTCTCGTGGCGCTGCTGGCGAGTGCGCTCTCACGGGAGCTGCGCATCGCTGGAGAGGCGCTGAGCGAGAGCGCCAGCGACCTGGTGCTCCTGCGCCACCTCCACGAGCACACCGTCGACAGCCTCAACAGCGGTCTCTTGACCACGGATCTCGACAGCCGCGTCAGGTCTCTCAACCCGGAGGCGGAGCGCATCATCGGGCTCGCGCCCTCGGAAGTGCTGGGCCGGGACCTGGAGGAGGTGCTGCCGGGAGTCCGCGAGGCGTTGATGGTGGGCAGGGAGACTCCCAGCGGCGGGCGTCTTCGGGCCCGGATGCCGCTCGTGCAGCCGGGCGGAGAGAAACGGCATCTGGGTCTGGCGAGCTCGATCCTGCGGGATGGCGAGGGGCTCGCCAGCGGCTGGGTGGTGATCTTCCAGGATGTTACCGAGGTGGTCGCCATGGAGCAGGAGCTTCGCCGCTCGGAACGCCTGGCCGGGATCGGACAGCTGGCGGCCGATATCGCTCACGAGATTCGAAATCCGCTCGCGGCGATCTCGGGATCGGTGCAGATTCTCGAAGCGAGCCTGGGTGAGGATGAAGGGGATCCGGAGCCCCGGCGGCTGATGAGCATCGTGCTCCGGGAAATCGATCGCCTGAACGAACTGATCACCGAATTTCTCCAGTTCGCGCGGCCAGCGCCGAGCAAGCCAACCCAGGTCGATCTGGGATCCGTGGTCCAGGACCTGGTGGGGATGTTCGAGGTGGCGCGCCCGGAGGGTGTCGAGATAGAGGTCGATCTCGGGACGAAGCTGAATGCCCTCGCGGATCCGACCCAGGTTCGTCAGATCCTGTGGAATCTGATCCTGAATGCGGTCCAGGCGATGCCTGAAGGTGGGCGCATCTGCATTTCGGTAGCCGAGGTCGCCGCGGAGCCTCAAGAGGGCGCTTCCGGAGGCCGAAACGACGCGAAAGGAGGGGCTGACTTCGTGGAAGTCACGGTGGCGGACACGGGGGTCGGGATCGCCCCTGAAGTGCTCGAACGCATCTTCGATCCCTTCTTCACCACCAAGCCCGAGGGGTCAGGGCTCGGACTGGCAACAGTCCATCGGATCGTCGAAGCCAACGGCGGCAACCTTCGCGTCCAGAGTCTGGTCGGGGAGGGGACGGTGCTTCGGGTGCGATTCCCGCGGCAAGAGGAGACGCCGTGAGCGACAAGGCGCGAATCCTCGTCGTAGACGACGAGCAGAGCATGCGAGAGTTCCTGGAGATCTTCTTCCGCCGGGAGGGGTTCGGCGTGGTCACCACGGGCGATGTCGACACCGCCCTGGTCGCCATCGAGTCCGACGATTTCGACGTCGTGATCAGCGATGTCAAGATGCCCGGGCGCACCGGGCTCGATCTGCTCCAGGTGGTGAAAGAGGTCTCGCCGGAGACCGTCGTCATCATGATCACCGCCTTCGCGACCACCGAGACGGCGATCGCCGCCATGAAGCAGGGGGCCTACGACTATGTCACCAAGCCCTTCAAGGTGGACGAACTCCGCCTGGTGGTCGAGAAGGCTCTCGAGAAGAAACTTCTCACAAGCGAGAATCGCAGGCTCCGAACCGAGCTGCGCACGCAGCTGAGGAGCCGTTCGCTGGTAGGAACCAGCTCGGCGATGCAGAAGGTCTACGATCTGATCGGTCAGGTGGCCGGAACCAAGACGAACGTCTTGATCAGCGGGGACAGCGGCACCGGGAAGGAGCTGGTGGCGCGCGCCATCCATGACCAGAGCGAGCGGCGGGAGAGCCCGTTCGTCGCGGTGAACTGCGGTGCGATCCCGGAGAACCTGCTCGAGTCGGAGCTGTTCGGTCACGTGAAGGGGGCCTTTACCGGTGCGGTCCAGAACAAGGCCGGCCTCTTCGAGATGGCAGACGAGGGGACGCTCTTCCTCGACGAGATCGGAGAGCTGCCCCAATCGCTCCAGGTCAAGCTGCTCCGGGTAATCCAGGACAAGACGCTTCGTCGCGTCGGGGGCACCGGCGATCATCGGGTCGACGTTCGCATCGTGGCAGCGACGAACCGGAAGCTGGAGGAGGAGGTCGCCGCCGGACGCTTCCGGGACGACCTCTACTACCGGCTCAACGTGATCCAGATCGCGCTGCCCCCGCTCTGCGATCGGATGGAAGACGTCCCGCTGCTGATGCAGCACTTTATCGAGAAGTACGCCCTGGAGGCCGGAAAGGAGGTGCAGGGCATCTCCGATGCCGCGACCGAGCGCATTCTCGCCTATGACTTTCCCGGGAACGTTCGGGAGCTGGAGAACATGGTCGAACGCGCGGTGGCCCTCTCCCGCGACGGCACAATCGGCCTCGAGACACTCCCGCCGACCATCCTCGATCCAAAGAAGGCGGAGGGCAGGAGTCGGCTGCCCACAGAGGGCGGGAGCCTCGAGGAGATGGTGAACGAATACGAGCGCAGCCTGCTGGGCGAGGCACTCGAGCGCTGCGGGGGCGTCAAGAAGAAGGCCGCTGCGTTTCTGGGGATCTCGTTCCGGTCCTTCCGCTACCGCTTCGAGAAGCTCGGCCTCGACGACCACGACGCGAGCGGCGAGGGATAGAGAAGGTGACGCGCCGCGCCGGGGTCCAGGCCGAAGTCCTCCTCGGCCTCTCCCTGATGATGGGCCTCGCGACTCTGGTCCTGACGGCGGTCTTCGTGGCCCAGCAGGAGGCCGGACTCCGCGCGATTCTCGGCCGGTCGCTCCTCGCCGAGGCGCGATCGCCCCGGACCCTGACGGATTCGCTGTTCCCGGGCACGAAGTGGTGGACGGTAGCTGGCGACGGTCGCGTGGAGCCACGCGGTCCAGCCGGGGGGGTGATCGACGCCGAGACGCGAGAGCTCGCCGACCGAGCTCTGGCGCGGGCGGAGCCACTCCTGATGCCCGGTAGCGTCTGGGAACCGATTCGCTTCGCCGCCCCCCTCGACGGATCTGGCGCGGTGGTGGCGGGGCGTCTTCCCCGACGCGCCTCGTACCGTCTCCGCGCGGTTCCACTGGGGGTGGTGGCGGCGATGGTGGTGGCGGACGTCCTGGTCTTCGTGGGCTTCGGGGCCTACCTGCTGCGCCGACGGATCGTGTTGCCGCTCCAGAGGCTCTCTGCAGCGGCCCGGGAGATCGCGCAGGGGGCGCTCGCCGCCCGCGCCCCCGTCGCAGGGACGCGGGAGGTCGCCGACGTGGGGCGCTCCTTCAACGCCATGACCGATGCCCTGGAAAGCCGCACCGGGGCGCTCGAGAAGGCGGTCGTGGAGCTGCGCGCGGCAAACCGGGACCTGCGGCGGGCTCGAACGGGTCTGGATCGGGCCGAGCGGCTGGCGGCGGTGGGTCGGCTCGCGGCTGGAGTCGCCCACGAGATCGGAAATCCAATCGGCGCGATCCTTGCCTTGCTGGATCTCGCGTCGCGCGATTCCGAGATCTCCGAAGCCACCCGGACCCATCTGGATCGGGCGGGTCACGAGGGACGGCGGGTCCGCACGATCCTCCGGCAACTCCTGGACTTTTCCCGCCCGCCCCGGGCAACGCCAACCAGCCTGGACCTGGCGATGCTCGCCGACCAGACCATCGCCCTGGTCTCGGCCCAGCGGCGTTACGACCGCATCGGCTTCGAGGTCCGGCGCGAAGGTGCGCAGCCACCCGTCCTGGCGGACTCGAGCGCCGTCACGCAGATCCTGCTCAACCTGGTTCTCAACGCCGCTGACGCGGTGGCCGGCACTTCGGAGCCACGCGTGATCCTCCGGGTTCGCCCGGCGCCGCTTCAGCTCCGCTCCGGGGACGTCGCCGAGAGCGCACTCGAGCGCCGCACGCCGGACGGCGTCGAGTGCGTGGTTTCGGACAATGGCAGCGGAATCCCCGAGGCGGATCGCGAGCGGATCTTCGATCCCTTCTTCACCTCCAAGCCACCCGGGGAGGGAACGGGACTCGGGCTCGCCACCGCCGTGCGTCTTGCCGAGGAGCTCGATGGGCAGCTGGAGCTGGTTCCTCCGCCGGAGGGGGCTCGCACCGCCTTCGCGCTTCGGCTTCCCACCGTGGCACAGAGGGGCGAGAGCTCGACCGCAAGGGAGGGCGTCGGAGGTGTCTGAGCACTGCTGCGCTCCGCAACTCCTTGCGCACTGCGCAACCGCTTGCGGGCCGAGCAGGCCGCGATTCGGGGTCTCTGGGGGCAGATCGAGCCCCCAAGCTCAAGGATCCCGGCAGTTCATCCGATTCCCAGCGATGGCACGCGGCTTGCTGCGGTCTTCGATGGATCGAGAGGCCTGCACCTGCGCTCGGAGGCGTGGATGAAGAGAATTGGCGGACAGCGCAGCGGCTTTACCATCATCGAGCTGATGATCGCCCTGGCGATCGTCGGAATCGTCGCGGCCATGGCGCTGCCGGGCTGGCGGGAGTTCCAGGTCAACCAGCGGCTCCGCGACATGACTCGCGCGGGCGCGAACATGATGCAGACGGCGCGGTCCCAGGCCATCGCCACGGGCAACAATCACATCGTCTACCTGGCTGCGGGCGTGGGGACCGACGTGTGCGGAAACCCGATGGTCGATCCCCTGGGCAGGGCGGTGCCGATGCTGATCCTGGACGATGGGCCGCCCGGCGCCGGCACCAACTGCTGCATCGACGGAGGCGAGCGGGTCCTCAACGAGCCGGTCTTCACGCGGCCGGGAGTGATGGACGACGTCAACTGGGGATCCACCTTCGCAGCGGGTCCGGCCCCCATGGACAGCGGCGGAGGGGATCACACCACGGGCTCGACCTTCACCGACGCCAACGGCAACCAGACTCGCTGGGTGATGTTCCGGCCCGACGGTGTTCCGGTCGGCTTTACCGCAGCCTGCGTCACCGGCCGGATTGGTTCCGGTGCGGGCGGGGTCTACGTCACCAACGCCAATCGAGACTACTCGATCGTGGTCACACCGCTGGGCGGTACCCACGTGACCGGCTTCGAACGGGGTGCCGGAGTGTGGATGAACTGATGAGAATCTCTACTCGACGACGACGCAGCCGACAGCCGAAGCGGCGCTCAGGTGGAATGACCATTCTCGAGGTGATGATTGCCCTTGGGATCCTCGCGGTCGGCCTGCTGGCGATGCTGGCGATGCAGATCTCGGCGATGCGCGGTGGAAAGTATGGCCGGCACACCACCGAGGCCGCGCAGTTGGCCCGGGACCAGATGGAGTACCTCCATCGGCTCGACTGGGGGGATGCGCTGATCGCACCCACGGGTTGGACGGCACCGACTTTCATGGGAACTGCTGGTCCCAGAATCGTCACGGTCCAGTCTGCCAGCGGACCGCAACAGGAGATGGTCTACAACGTATCCTACCGGGTCAACGCGGACCCCGACACGAACCTCCGTCACGTGGACGTTCGGGTCGACTGGGCGGAGATGAACGCGCCTCCCGGAGCGCCTCTTCGTCGCTACGCCATGTCCACCATCCGGCACAACGATCCGTGAGAGCCATGAAACGACGCAGCGGTTTCACACTCATCGAACTCATGGTCGCGATGGCGATCCTACTCGTGGTGGTGGCGTATCTCACCGAGATGCTCACCCGCCAGGGTCGGGCCTACACGGTCGTCGACCAGGTCACCGAGGCCCAGCAGAACCTGCGGGCGATCGCCGATCTGCTCGAGCGGGAGGTGCGGGTAACCGGCTTCATGGTGCCCGAGGGAGCTGCCGTGTGCGGTGTGGACCAGACGAATGGCTCCGACGTCCTCTTCGTGAGCGACGCCGATGCGCTCGATCCCGCCAACGAGAACCAGCTGGGAATCAGTGCGAGCATCGTCGGAGGCTTCGCCGGAACCGGTGGAAACGAGAGCATCACTCTCGACGACAAGGTGATCGACGGACTGCCCTTCTACGACACGGACGGTGACGGCGCCGGCGACAGCGATTTCCTGGAGAGCGTGAACCCGTTCCGCAACGGTGGCGTGATCGTCGCCGACCGCGGAGACCCGGGGCGAGGGGTCGCCTGCGGAATCGTCACCAACGTCAGCCCGGGCAGCAACACCATCCGGGTGGATTTCACCTCCAACGGAGCGGCGCCCGGCGGGACTCCGCTCGCAGGCGGCGGTCCGGGGGACCTGGTGGCGGTTCCGGCCCACGTCTACACGGTGGTGAACAACCAGCTGCTGCGAGACGGAATGGTGCTCGCCGACGATGTCGAAGATCTGCAGTTCGCGTTCTTCTACGACCTGGATGAGGATGGCGTAATGGACGGCGAGGCCACCGAGTACCCGGGATCGGCGGGCGGACCGGTCTACCAGTCCAGAAACTGGGACAACTCCTTCTTGAGCGAAATCCGCGTGAACATCGTGGTCCGGACCCGCGCCCAGGATGCCGACGTGCTCCAGAATCCGGGAATGGCCCAGGGCGAGTGGCAGGTCACCGAGAACCGCGTCGCCCCGGGCGGATTCGACGGCTTCAGGCGACGCGTGCACACCTCGACCATCCGGCCCCGGAACGTCGGCGCGAGGCCGCTGGGCAGTGTCTAGGGAGCAAGCCATGAATGGAAGAACACACCAGGAAGGAGCGGCGCTCTTCGTGTCGGTTCTGATCCTGGCGATGATGGGTGCACTGGGAATCATGGCGTTCAACACCGTGCTGGTGGACCGGCAGGTGGCGGGCTTCCAGAATCGGGCCAGGACGGCCTTCTACGCCGCCGAGGCGGGCGCTGCCGAGGGGCGCAGCCTGGTGCGAACCGTCGGCTCGCGCAACGATACGCCGGCGCTGAATCCGCGGACGCTGGGAGATGCAGCGCTCTACGATCGCGAGTTCGCCCAGCCCCGCTACGCGGGTGATCCGGCCTTTCCGAATCCGATCCGCTACATCGCGGACGGCACGCTGGCGGGTGGGTCGAATCTCCAGATGAAGGGCCAGAAGTTCGTAAACACTCTCTGGCAGATCAATGTCCAGGGACAGAGCCCGGACGGCTCGACCACCCGGATCGAGGTGGTGGAGACCAAGGTTCTGGCCTCGGGTTACTGAAGGCCGCATCGATCGACGGCATCAGAGGGGGGGACGATGCGAAGGAACCATCACGGGCTCCGTGTCTTGTGGGCGGCTCCGCTCCTGGGCCTCGCCGTGGCCTGCGGAGGGGGTGAGGAGACACCGCGGCCCTCGGGGCCGGCGATGCTGGCGCCGGCGCAGGTCGAGGAGCTCGCAAACAATCGCGCGCCGGTGGTGGAATCGGTGACGCTCAATCCGTCCGATCCGCTGCCGGGGACCCCCGTCGACGCGAACGTCGAGGTCAGGGACCCGGAGGGGGATCCCTATCGCGTGTCCTTCGAGTGGAAAGTCAACGGGGAGGTCGTCGCAAGCGGTGCCCATCCGAGGCTCCGAGCGAGCGACCTCCGAAAGGACGACCGCATCGAGGTGACCGTGGTCGCCAGCGACGGACGCCTCGAGAGCGATCCGGTGCGCCGGAGCGCGCGAATCGGCAATCGGCCGCCGCTGCTCCAGGGCGTGCTGCTGGAGCCCCAGGGAACGGTGCGAGCCGGTGACGAGCTCCTCGCTACTCCCGAGGCCCTCGATCCGGACGAGGACGCTATCGACTACGAGTACACCTGGCTCGTGAACGGCCGGGAAATCGGTCAGCGCGACAGAGCGTTCTCGGCGAGCGGCTTGAAGCGCGGCGACAAGGTACGGGTCCGCGTGGTCGCCACGGACGGGAGCGATTCGAGCCGGGCGGCGGAGAGCCGGGAGGTCACGGTGGGCAATTCACCTCCGCTCATCGAGAGGATTCCCGACGCCGAGACCGACCAGGGCCTGTTCCGCTACGCCTTCGAGGCCGAGGATCCCGATGGCGACCGCAACCTGCGCTTTCGGCTTCGGAAGGCACCCGAGGGGATGCGCATCGATTCGATTACCGGCGTGGCGACCTGGCGCCCCAAAGCGAGCCAGGCCGGCGTCCACCCGGTCGAGGTCATGGTGGTGGACTCCCACGGCGATGGATCGGCGCTGAGCTTCAATGTGACCGTCACCGCCACCCCCGGCGACGCAGACGAGCAGCCGCCCGCCGCCGCACCCTGACCTGCATTTCCCACCAGCTTCGTGTTCCGGTCCGCAATCGGCTGCGCGCTGCGAATGAAGCTGCATAGCAGAAGCTGCGAAGCGGGAGTTCCCCGCGATCGGAACAACCGGTATTCCGCGGGCTTTGCTCAAGTTATTCACATGGCACGTCGATTGCTCTTTTCGGGTCTGCAACCGATTCGCGAACCGCGAACACTCGGGCGAGGACAGTGCCATGAGTCAAAGTATCCGCTTCCCCCTGGCCATCATCGGACTCGCGCTCGTCGCGCACCTGGTCTCCCCCGGAGTCACGAGAGCCGTTGACGACACTGCGCTGTTCTCGGTCGCGGTGCCCCCGAACGTGATGCTGGTGATCGACAACTCCGGCTCCATGAACCACGCGGTCTGGCACCCGGCCTTCGATCCGACCGCCACTCCGACCTGCGGGTACTACAACAACACCAGCTACTACTCTTACAGCAGCAATATCTTCAACCTCACGCATTGCAGCAAGACGATCAACCTCTATTTCGACCCCGGCACCGCGCCCTACAGCAATCGCATCACCGGCCGGTACCTGAACTGGCTGTTCAGCCCCGAGTCGAATCCGTACAACGCGGAGATCAACGCCCAGAACAACGGGACTTACTCCAGCTGCCTCGGCGGAGGGACCTACGACAAGTACCGCCGAAGCCGGATCACCGCAGCCAAGGACGTCCTGCGGGAGGTGATCTGCCAGGTCAACGCGGCCGGCAAGGTGCGCTTCGGGATCGCGCAGTTTCGCGAAGGTGGAGACCCCAACGGCGGCTACATCCGCGTTCCCTCAGATGACTACTATTTAGCCGACGGAATGACCCCCAACGTCTACACTCTGGACGGCAACACCAGATCCCACGCCGAGCACCTGGAGAGGGCGATCGAGGCGATCGACGCCAACACCTGGACTCCGCTCGCAGAGACGCTCTACCAGGTGTACACCTACTTCATGAGCCGTGCGAGCGCGGATCGCCCGCTGGGGAAGGACGGCTCCACGACGTTCCCCGAATACGAGTTCACGACATCTACAGCGAGTTATGGCGGATACTACAACACCAGCGGTCCGCCCACCGTCCCGGACAGCCCGGTGCAGTGGAGATGCCAGAAGAGCTTCGTCGTCATAATCACCGACGGCGAGCCCACCAAAGATGACTTCGACGTCGAGACCTACACGGCCACCGCGCGCGGCTTCAACATCTTCAAGTCCAGCCTGATTGGCGACTACAACCCGGACGGCGAAGACGAGGAGCCCGTGGGCATCCCCGACTGTGCCAACGAGTGTGCCCGCTACCTCGACGACATCGCGCACTTCATGCAGACCAACGACTTCCGGCCGGACATGGATGGAGACCAGCTCATCGACGTCTACACGGTCGGTTTCACGACCTCGCCCTTCGCCAACTCAGTGCTGTCGAAGACCGCCCAGGTCGGCAACGGCGATTTCTTCTTCAGCAACAACGCCGAGGAGCTGGCCGATTCCATCGTCGAGGCCGTCAGCGACATCATCCAGAAGTCGCAGGCCTTCACCGCGGCCACCGTGCCCGCCGCGCGGACCGCCTCCGGCGGAAAATTCTACACCAGCCTGTTCGTCCCCTCGGACAGGACCGCCTACTGGGAGGGGCACCTCAAGTCCTGGGAGATCACGGCCTCGGGTGAGATCCGCGACAGGCTCGGTAACTGCGCACTCGCCGATCCCACCCCGGGCCAGTGTTTCTCGGGCCCCTTCCTCTCCTCTGCGGAGCCGTTCTGGGATGCGGGCGAGGTGCTGGACGCGACGTCGCCGGCGTCTCGCGATCTCTACACTTCGAAGCTGACGGGAACCCCGGGGCTGGCGCAGCGCGAGGAGTTCTCGCACACCTCGGAGGGCGGTGTCTTGACCGCGGCGGATCTGGAGGTGATCTACCCGCCCGGCGTCACCTATCCGGGAAGCGTCGCGACAGACGCGGAGGAGCTGGCGGCGGAGGTGATCGGGAACGTCCGGGGCTGTGAGTTCGGAACCGGCGCCAACGGCGTAGCCTGTACCGAGCGGACCTGGAAGCTGGGCGACATCTTTCACTCGAATCCGGTCGTGGTTCCCGGGCCCAGCTCCTGGGTCTTCAGCCCGAGCTACAAAGCCTTCCGCGCGGCATACGCGACCCGCCAGCGGATGATCGTGGCGGGGGCGAACGACGGATTCTTCCGGATCTGGAATGCGGGAACCTGGAATCCGGCCCTGGTGCCACCGGGCTACGACGAGGGAGACGGGGCCGAGGTCGCGGGTTTCATGCCCTACCCGGCGCGCAAGAACGTCAAAGAACTTGCCGTCGATACCGGATCCCGGGACTTCTATTTCGTGGATGGCTCGCCTTCGGTGGCGGACGTGTGGTTCTACACGAACCCGAGCGTTGCCGTCAAGGCCGGCGATGGAAGCGAGTGGCGCACTCTCGTGATGGGGGGTCTCCGCCAGGGCGGCCGCTCCTACTACGCGCTCGACATCAGCGATCCGGGCTCGGCGGGCTATCCCGACTACCTGTGGGAGTTTCCCCGTGAGGACGCGCCGGCCGCAACGAGCGACTTGATGGGCGAGACCTGGTCGGAGCCGATCATCACCAAGGTGCGGGTCAGCGTGGACGGCAACGACAACACCGGCCAGGGGTTCGAGCGCTGGGTAGCCATCTTCGCGGCTGGCTACGACCCGGCGGGCGATCCCAACGCCCACTCCTCCTACGACGTGGAGAGCCTCGCCGGTCGCGCCATCATCATGCTCGACGTGAAGAGCGGCGAGATCCTGGGGAGGAAGCACTTCGATCCTAGCGCTACCACTGCGCTGACCGACCCGGCGACCCACCCCTACGATCCCGCCAATCCCGAGCAAAGCATGCACTACGCGTTGGCGGCCACGCCGGGCGTCTACGACCTGGACTTCGACGGATTCGCCGACGTCGTCTACGTGGGCGATCTCGGCGGAAACCTCTGGAAGTGGGTGATCGAGGAGATCGGAATCGACCCGGTCAACGGAGCGACGACCGACACCTCTCAGCCCAACTGGCCGTTCCGGAAGTTCTTCAGCGCGCCCATCTACGACTCGGGCACCAACAAGTACTTCAAGAGCTTCTTCTTCGCGCCCAGCGCGACCTTCAAGAACTGGAAGCTGTGGCTCGCCTTCGGTAGCGGCGAGCGGGCCAATCTGCAGTTCGACGGATTCGCGGCCCCGGCCGATGAGAACAACCGCTTCTACGCGGTCCAGGATCTGGATCCTCTCGAGCAGCAGCTGGTTCCGCAGCCGGTCATGGAAGAGACGAGCCTCAAGAACATCACCGGCGACGCCAGCTGCTCTGACGTGAGCGGATTCGGCGGCTTCTACCTGGTTGGGGTGGATGGGGAGAAGTTCGTCACTCAGAGTGACATCTTCTTCTACTACGTGTTCGTCGGCTCCTTCATCCCGGAAACCCCCGCGGACCCCTGTGACGCTGGTGGAAGCTCCTTCCTCTACGCGTTCAAGGTGTACTGTGGAGAGGGCCTGTTCACGGATGCGGCCGGCGACCCGGAGAGCAGTGTGAGCCTGGGCGAAGGACTGCCGACCGATCCGCGGATCACCATCAGCCCCGAGGAGGGCGGCAACCGGGTGATCATCAACAAGCAAGAGGGCGACCTCGAGAACTTCGAGGCTCCGCCGGGATTCGGTTCGGGTGTCGGCCAGTTCTACTGGCGCCAGCTGAGCCAGTGAGAAAGGTGAAGACGATGGGACAGCTACGCAAAACCATGTTCTCGGGCCTGATCCTGCTCCTCGCTTGCGGTCTTGCTGGCGTCGCGCTAGGCGATTCTTCCGACCCGGTTCTGGGCGCGGGCCTCGTGCTCGAGAAGGACCTGGTCCAAAAGACGGTCCTGCTCGATGGTCAGATCGAGCTTCAGGTGACCCCCGAGACGCGGATCCTCGACGCGGAGGGGAACGTGATCACGCTGTCAGCGCTTCCCACGGCGCCGCGGAAGGGGCCCTTCCTGGAGATCACGGGAGAGGCCACGGTTCGCTTCGAAGCCACCCGGCGGGGTGGAAAGCTGATCGCCAGCTCGATCGAGGTGCAGGGAAAGATCGTCCAGTAGACGCCTGGGCGCCGGTGCGCGGGCCCGCAGCCGCGGAACACGGGGCCGGGGCCCTCCCGGCACAGCCTGCGAGCGACTGGGATTCCTAGGAATCCTAGTCGCGTATCCCGTACTCCTTGATCTTGTAGAGCAGCGCCCGGTGGCTGATCTCGAGCAGCCGCGCAGCGTGGGTGCGGTTCCCGCCGGTGGCGGCGAGGGCCTTCCGGATCATCTCCGCCTCGAAGCGCCGACGCCCCCGCTTGAGCGAGAGCTCCCCGGGCCGCACCGGCTCCTCGCGGTCCTCGAGGCTGACCACGTTGGCGGGCAGCTCGCCAAGGGTGATCCGGTCGAAGCGGGCCAGTATCACCGCCCGCTCGATGACGTTCTCCAGCTCGCGAACGTTGCCCGGCCAGTGGTAGGAGGTCAGCCGATCGAGGGCGTCGTCTGCAATCGCCCGGATCGGCTTTCCCAGGGCATCCCGGAAATACCCGAGGAAATGATCCAGGAGCAAGGGGATGTCCTCCCGCCGTTCGCGCAGCGGAGGGACCCTTACCCGCACCACGTTGAGCCGGTAGAAGAGATCCTCGCGGAAGCGGCCGTCGGCGACTTCACGATCGAGGTCGCGGGCAGTGGCGGCGAGGACCCGGACGTCCACCTTGCGGGATTTCGACTCGCCGACCGGGCGCACCTCCTCGTCCTGGAGGATGCGGAGCAGCTTCACCT
This sequence comes from uncultured delta proteobacterium, assembly GCA_963766175.1. Classification (GTDB taxonomy): domain Bacteria; phylum Myxococcota_A; class UBA9160; order UBA9160; family UBA6930; genus CAVXZE01. The sequence goes on along the minus strand of CAVXZE010000007.1, from coordinate 196,028 downwards.
GAAGGGCGTTCTGGAGTTCCCCGATCTCGTCCAGGAAGAGGGTGCCACCGTCCGCCTCTACGAAGAGCCCGCGGCGGGCGCGATCGGCGCCGGTGAAAGCCCCCTTGGAGTGACCGAAGAGCTCGCTTTCCAGCAGCGTCTCGGGGATCGCACCACAGTTGACGGCGACGAAGGCTTCGTCTCGGCGCCCGGATTGGGCGTGAATCGCCCGGGCGAGGACCTCCTTGCCCGTTCCGCTCTCCCCGGTCAGCAGTACGGTCGCCTTGTACTCGGCGGCTCGCTCCAGGAGCTCGAGGACCTCGATCATCGCCGCCGATGCCGCCACGATCGGTCGCTCGCCGACGGCGCGGTCGACGTCGCGCTGGAGAAGCGCATTGGCGCGGCGCAACCGTTCCCGCTCCTTGGCCTTGCGAATGGTGAGGAGCAGCTCAGAAGGTTGGAAGGGCTTGGCCAGATAGTCGTAGGCGCCCCGTTTCATCGCTTCGATGGCGAGATCGGCGGTCCCGTAGGCCGACATCATGATCACCGTCGCGCCGGGGAGCCGGCGCCCGATCTGGGGCAGAAGCTCCATTCCATCCATACCGGGCATCCGAAGATCACAGAGCACCACGTCCACCGGGCTGGTCTCGAGCTGCTGCAAGGCAGCCTCTGCATCCGCGGCGGCCGCGACCTCGTAGCCCTCGGCCGCCAGCACCAGCTCGAGGCTTTCCCGGAGAGCCTCGTCGTCATCCACGATCAGGATTCGGTCGCTCACGGAATGCTTATCGGAGAACGCGGCACTGTCGTGAGGTCTGCCGAATGCAGTCGTACTGCACGGGAGTGAAATGTGATCCGCGACACAATGCGCGTCACATGAGGCAGCTCAAGTCCCCGGAAGCGCAGGCCGATACGCGGAACCATCGGGCGGGTTACCACCCGCCGCATGTGTACTCTGCGACCGGAGGGGATGCAGTGTCGAGCAACAATCTCCAGCGCTTTCGTGAGACGCTCATGTTGAGCAAGGCCGAACTCGCGAGGAAAGCCGGTCTCTCGACACTGACGATCGACCGGATCGAGGCGGGGCGCCCTTGCCGACTCGACTCGAAGCGGAAGATCCTGCTCGCGCTCGGTCTCAATATCATGGACAAAGAGAAGGTGTTCGGACCTGCAATGCCCGAAGGCGCTGCCGCGACACAGACGGCGCCCGAGGAAAAGCAACACGCCTGAACCCGTCGTCGGGGAGGAGAGCAGTGCAGCTACCTTTCGGGAAATCCAATTCGATCATCGGGCTCGACATCGGATCGGCCTCGGTGAAGGCCGTGGAGCTCACCGCCAAGAGCAAGGGCATCGAGCTCCAGCACGTTGGAGTCGCTCAACTGCCGCCAGAGGCGATCGTCCAGGGAGCGTTCTTGAACTCGAGCGCGATCGTCGCGGCGATCCGGGAAGCGGTCAACGGCGCCAGCGCCCGAACCAAGGACGTCGCGACGGCGGTCTCGGGTCACTCGCTCATCGTCAAGAAGATCAGCCTTCCCTCGATGACTCGCGACGAGCTGGAAGAGTCGATTCGATGGGAGGCCGAACAGTACATCCCCTTCGACATCAACGAGGTGAATCTCGACTTCCAGATCCTGAACTCGGGTGAGACCGAGGGGCAGATGGATGTGCTCCTGGTCGCGGCGAAGAAGGATCTGATCGACGACTACGTGAATGTAGTCAGGGAAGCGGGACTCCACCCGGCAGTGCTCGATGTCGAGGCCTTTGCGGTCGAGAACGCGTTCGAGGCGACTTGCGAGTGCGCCCCGGACGAGGTCATCGCCCTTGTGGACATCGGTGCGCAGGTGGTCAACATCAACGTCATCGCAAACGGCATTCCCGCCTTCACCCGCGACATCTCGACCGGCGGCAGCGTCTATACCGAGGAGATCCAGAAGGCTCTCTCGGTCAGCTGGGAAGAGGCGGAGCGAATCAAGATTGGCGGGTCGGCGACCGAGCAGAGCCAGGAGGTCGTGCCGCAGGAGGTGGAGCAGGCAATGCAGTCCGTCACCGAAACCGTGACCGGGGAGATCAGCCGATCTCTGGACTTCTTCGCCGCCACCGCTGCAGAGAGCCGGATCAGCCGGATCGTTCTCACCGGTGGCGGTTCGCGGGTCTCCGGTCTCGACGCGGCGTTCCAGGCCAAGATGAACCTTCCGGTGGAGCACCTGAACCCGCTCGCCAGGGTGATTCCGTCGAGCCGCTTCGATCCGGAGTATCTGGAAGAGGTGGGCCCCGCGCTCGGAGTGGGTGTGGGCCTCGCCTTGCGTAGGAGGGACGACTGATGATTCGAATCAATCTCCTTCCGGTCCGCGAGGAGCGACGAAAGGCCGACCTGCGCCAGTTCGGAGTGGTTCTCGCTGGGGTCCTGGTGGGCAGCATCCTGCTGGTGGGCCTCTACCACATGAAGCTCTCCAGCGACGTCAGCAACGCGAGAGCCGCCGTGGCTGCCACCCAGCAAGAGATCGACCGCTTCAAGCCCCAGCTCGAGCAGCTGGAAGAGTACCGGAAGACCAAGGCGGAGATCGAAATGAAGCTCGAGGTCATCGAGCGGCTCGATGCTTCGCGTTCCGGTCCGGTTCGCATGTTCGACGAGCTGGCGACTCATGCTCCTCCCCGGCTCTGGATCACGAAGCTGGAGGCCAAGGGGGGACAGGTCCGAATCGAGGGCATGAGCCTCGACAACGAGCTCGTCGCGCTGTTTCTGACCGCTCTGAACGAGTCGGAGTACTTCGACAACGTCGAGCTGCGCGAGACAACGGCGAAGGAGATGAGCGGCTACAAGCTCAACGAATTCGCCTTGAGCGCAACGCTCGTGACGCCGAAACCCGCGAAGAAGACGACCCCCGACGGCGCCATCGCGTCGATCGGGACGGCTGGGTAGGAGGGTCTTATGGACATGGGCCTCGACGAACTGACGGGTGTGTTCGAGAAGCTCGCGAAGCTCCCGAAATCCTACCGGATGGCGCTGCTTCCAGCGATCGTCGTCCTGGTGTGCGCCGTCTACGTCTACTTCCTCTATCTCCCGGCGACCTCGACCCTGGAAGGGATTCGAGATCAGCAGCTCCAGCTGCAACGCAAGCTGACGGAGGTCCGCACCGTCGCCGGGAACGAAGAAGCCGTCAAGGAAGAAATCGCCGCGCTGGAGAAGAAGCTGGATGTGGCGCTGCGGCAGCTTCCGGACAGCAAGGAGCTTCCAGTGCTCCTGACCGACATCACCAGCCTCGGAAAGAACGCCGGACTCGAGTTCAAGGCGTTCCGCCCCAAGGAGGAGGTGAGGCGCGACTTCTACGCCGAAGTCCCGATCGACATCGAGTTCACGGGGGACTTTCACGACATTGCGACGTTCTTCGACGAGATCTCCAGACTGCCGCGAATCGTGAACGTCGGATCGCTCGACGTAGTGATCTCTACCGAGAACTCGCTGGATACGGTGCTGCAGGTAAAGGGAAACGCCACGACCTTCCGCTTCCTCGAGGATGCTTCGAAGGGGGGGGGCGCGGGCGGAGATGAGCCGGTGGCCACCAAGCGCCAAGGTCGGAGGGGGCATTGATGAGCAGTCTCAAATGGGCAATCGCGCTCCTCGCGCTTGTTGCGCTGACGAGTGCGGGATGCCGACAAAAGACGGTGGGTCCCTCTGTCGGGGATTACCAGAAGCAGCGCGCCGCCATCATCGCCAAGCACGGCAAGAGCAAGCCCGATCCGCAGGCCCTCGCCGTGGCGCAGAGCGAAACGGCGGCGGTCGAACCCCAAGCGGTCGGTTTCGGGGCTCAGGGGCAGGGCTACCTCTACGACCCGATCGGGAAACGGGATCCGTTCCGATCCTTCATCCTGGATCGGCTCAAGGAGCTGGACTCGGCCTCCAAGGGACCGCTGGAGCAGTTCGACCTGAGTCAGCTCTCGGTCAACGGCATCGTCTGGGAAACAGAGCGCCAGCGCGCGCTGATCCTGGATCCGTCGGGGCAGGGATACATCATCCAAGAGGGTGACCCGATCGGGAAGAACGACGGTCGCGTCATAGCGATCGGCGACAACGTAGTGATCGTGCGCGAGGCGTACGTGGATTTCCACGGTGAGACGACGACCAAGGAAATCGAAATGCGCGTTCGACAGAGTCAGGGGGGATGAGCTCGATGTTCGCAACCAGCAACGTTAGTGTCCGCGAGAAGGTGGTGCTCGCAGCCGGTGCGAGCCTGCTGGCCGTGCTATGCGCGTGCGCAACGGCCTCGGCTCCGCAGCCGCCCCCCGCGCCCGAGAGCGCGGTGATCTCCGAGCTCCAGGTCGAGAACGAAGGCGCTGCCACGATCGTGAGCCTGCTCGGCCTGGTGGAGCCCGTCTACACGGCGTTCCAGCAGGACGAACCGGCGCGCATCGTCGTGGATCTTGCCCAGACGAAACCGGGGGAGATCGCAGAGGAGGTCGCCATCTACGATGGCACTGTGGAAGAGATCTCCGTGACACCCTTCGAGGACGCCGGGGGTCAGGAACGCACACGGGTGGAGCTGTCACTCGCCACGGCGGCGAGCTACGAGGTCGTCGCGTTGGAGGAGCGACTCGAGATCCGGGTGATCCCGGAGACCGAGTTCGAAGTCGCCATCGATGATCCGTGGACGGGCGCTGCGACTGCGGCGACTGGATTGGGCGCGGAGAGCGAGCTCGCGGTCGAAGCGAGCGAGATCGCAATGCCCGTGAGCGACGTCGAGGTGTCGAAGAGCAACGACGGCCCCCCGGCCACCGCGCTCCTCGATATGAGCGCTGAGACCGAGGGCGCAGGTGTGGTGATCGCGCTGCAGGCTGACGGACGGATAGACAACGCCAGTCAGTTCGTGCTTCAGGATCCCCTTCGACTGGTGGTCGATCTGCCGGCGCTGGTGAGCAAGGCGGGCAATGCGGAGCTGACAGTCGAGGGCGCTCAAGTCGCGCGCGTTCGCGTCGGTCAGCATGCCGACAAGGTTCGCGTGGTGGTCGATGGTGGCGAGGAGCCGAGCGGCTTCGAAGCGGTCCAGCTCGTCCCGATCTCGACCGGCCTGATGGTGGTGATTGGCTCCGAAGAGATCACCATGCCGAAGGCGGCCGTTTCCGCGGCGGCCACCGAGACAGCCGCGATGAAGCCGATGGCCGAAGATTCCGGGGAGACCGGCACGCTGCAGGTCTACGGCGTCCAGTTCGACGCACAAGAGAGCAGCGACCGGGTCGTGATCCTGAGCGACGCCAAGGTCGACTATCAGCTCGCGCAACCCGATCCCGATACGCTCGTCGTGCTGATCCAGGGGGCGACCATCGATCCCGAGGCAGCGGTCCGGATCGCCCCGGAACAGCCGGGACCGGTCTCTCTGGTGACCGCCTTCGCGCAGCCCGAGGCCGATGAGCCGGAGGTGCGAGTGGTGATCAGCCGCGCGGCGGGGCTCGAGCCAAAGGTCGAGCAGCAGGGAACCATGCTCTTCCTCGACTTCCCGCGCGGGAGCGAGATCGCCGGCGGGCTGCCGATGATGGAGGATCTCGGATCCACGGTTGCCAGTCAGGGCGACGCGGCACCGAGCAAGGCCTCCGCCAAGGCGCTGGGCCAGGCCGAAGCCGAATTGATGGTCGAGGTTCCGGCGTCGATCGAGGGGTCTGGCGGCTCGGTGGAAATCCTGAAGGAAGGGGGCCTCGTCAACGGCAAGCAGTATACCGGCCGCCGAATCTCCCTGGACTTCAAGGACGTGGAGATCGACGATGTGCTCCGCCTGATCGCGGAGGTGTCGGATCTCAACATCATCGCGGGCGACGAGGTGAGCGGCCAGGTCACGATCCGTCTGGTCGACGTTCCCTGGGACCAGGCCCTGGACGTGATCCTGCTGACCAAGGGTCTTGGCTTCATTCGGGTCGGCAGCGTGCTCCGCATCGCACCGTCCGAACAACTCGCAGCCGAGGAGGAGGCGCGTCTCCAGGAGCGGCGCGCCAAGGAGAAGCTCGAAGATCTGGTGGTGAAGCTGCAGCCGGTCAACTACGCCGACGTCAAGGAGATGGCGAAGATGATCAAGCGGCTGCTGACTTCGCGGGGGACGGTGGACATCGATGCCCGGACGAATACGGTCATTCTGAAGGACATCCCCTCCGTCATCACCGAGGCCACCGCGTTGATCAAGGCGATCGACACGCAGACGCCCCAGGTGCTGATCGAAGCGAAGATCGTCGAGGCGAATCTCGACTTCTCCCGCGAGCTGGGAAGCGTGTGGGGCTTCGGGTTTGACTCTGCCGAAGACGCGGGGAATCCGACCAACGGCCAGCTGGCCATGATCAACCCGATCACCAGCCTGCCCACCAGTCTGCTCGACGTGAGCTCCTTGCTGCTGGACGAGAGGTTCAACATCGACCTCCAGATCCAGGCTGCGGAGAGCAGCGGTGAGGGCAAGGTGATCTCGAGTCCGCGGGTGGTCACTCTGGACAACCGCCAGGCATCGATCGAGCAGGGTGTGTCGATTCCCTTCCAGACCTTCGAGAACGGGGACGCGAAGCTCGAGTTCATCGACGCAGTGCTGCGCCTCGAGGTGACGCCTCACATCACCGCGGATCGCAGCATCATCATGAAGATCGAGGTGCAGCGGAACGCTCCGGACGACAGCGTCCAGACCCCGACCGGCTCTCCGGCGATCGCCAAGAACGAGGCGGAGACGGAGACGCTGGTGAAGGACGGCCAGACGCTGGTGATCGGCGGCATCTACACCATCAAGAAGTCAGACCGGGAATCGCGGGTGCCGTACCTTCACAAGGTCCCGCTGCTGGGCTACGCGTTCAAGAACCACGAGGTCCGGGACATCCGTCAGGAGCTCCTGGTCTTCGTGACGCCGCGGATCGTGGTCAACCCGGAGGTGGGTACCTGATCGCGGCTTTCGGGGCAGAAGGCCGGCACAGCCGGCCCGAGTCTCGCAGGCGTCATCCAACAGAGGGGGGGAGCCCAGGCTCCCCCCCTTTTCGTTATGATCGCCTCGGTGGTAGAGCGAACCGTCCACGTAGACCTCGGCGAGCGGAGCTACTCCATCTCGATCGGGGTCGATATCCTCGGCGACGTAGGCCAGGAGATCCGGCGCCAAATCGGGGCATCGCGGGCTTTGGTCGTCACGGTGCCACCCGTCGGCCGGCGTTACGGACCCTCGGTGATGCGATCCCTCAAGAATGCGGGGATCAAGGCGCGGCGCTTGGATGTCCCGGATGGCGAGCGCACCAAGAACCTCCAACAGGTGAGCCGCCTCTACGACTCCTTTCTGGATGCCAGTGCAGACCGGGCGACCGCGGTCGTCGCACTTGGCGGGGGAGTGGTGGGGGATCTCTCCGGCTTCGTGGCGGCGACCCTGCTGCGCGGCCTCCCCTTGGTGCAGATCCCCACCACACTGCTCGCAATGGTGGACTCGAGCGTGGGCGGGAAGACCGGGGTCAACGTGGCGCGAGGGAAGAATCTGGTCGGGGCCTTTCACCAGCCCCGGCTGGTCTGGATGGATGTCACGACGCTCCGAAGTCTGCCGCCCCGTGAGCTGGCGGCGGGAATGGCAGAGCTGATCAAGCACGGAGCGATTCGAGACGAGTCGTTCTTCGAGTGGCTGGAGGCCGAGCTCGAGGGCCTGATGCAGCTCGATCCCGGGCTGCTGATTCCGGCTCTGGAACGGAGCTGCGCCATCAAGGCCGAGGTCGTTCGCCAGGACGAGCGCGAATCCGGCCTCAGGATGCTCTTGAACTTCGGACACACCCTGGGACACGCAGTGGAGGCTCTGAAGCGCTACAGAGGCATCCTGCACGGCGAGGCGGTCGCAATCGGGATGGCATTCGCCGCCGAACGCTCTGAGACGTTGGGTCTCTCCCCTAGGGGAACAACGGACCGACTGGTGGCTCTCCTTCGCCGCGCTGGCCTTCCCACCGAATTGCCGGTTTTCCCACGCAGGGCTTATCTCCAGGCGCTGCGTGTCGATAAGAAGAAACGCGAGGCGAAGATTCGCTTCGTGGCGCTCCGAGGTATCGGGAGGGCGGAGACCGTGCCCCTGCTACCTCGGGAGATCATTCCGCCGACGCGCGCCAAGCGGAGGTGACGAGGGCGGACCCGGACCTGCGAGGCGGGGATCGAGGAAACGGGGGGGAAGGTTTGGAGCAGCAGGCAGCTCTGGACGAGATCGCGCGACTCGAAGCGCATATGGACGGCGACCCGAGTGCGAGCGCGTTTCCGGCCCTGGCCGAGGCCAATCGTCGGGCAGGGCGCGCGAAGGAGGCGGAGCAGGTAGCCCGTGAGGGACTCCGGGAGCGTCCCACGCTATTGGCCGGCCGAGTGGCATTGAGCCTCGCGCTGCTGGATCTGGGTCGCATCGACGAAGCTCGAACCGAGTTGATCCGGGTGCTGGAGGTGAACCCGCATCACGGCCCGGCGGCGAACGCCCTCCACCACGCCGCTCCGTTCGATCACCCCGCGATGGACGAGCTGGAGGAGAACCCCGAGCTCCTCAACGACCTGGCAGACGACGAGCTCGAGAGCGCCTTCGAAGATGCAGAGGCGCAGCCCGACGAGATGCTGAGTGCCAATCGGGTGGTCGCCGCGGCGGTTCGTGGCATCGATCAGGACGAGCCGGAGGGCGTGATGCCCTTTTCCGAGGACTCGCCCTTCGCGACCGAGACGGTGGCGGGTCTGCTGGAGCAGCAGAACCATCCCGGGGAAGCCGAGGCAGTGCGAGGGGTGCTCCAAGGTGCCGCGGCGTCCGCGACGCTGGCGGCGGATCCGGGCCTTGCTCTTCACGACACCATGAATCACCGAGCTGGCGTGATCGCGACCCTGGAACGCTGGCTCGAAAACCTCCGGAGAGGATCCCGATGAGCTTCGCATCGATTCTGCAAGAGATCGTCGACGAGTGTGGAGGCGGACTGGCCGCCGCGTTGATGGGTTCCGACGGAATCCCCATCGAACAGGTGGAGGCGAGCGGGGAGTTCCGCGAATCCCTCAACAACGAGGTCGATGTCCTGGGAGTCGAGTTCGGAAGGATTCTGGACGAGGTCCGAAAGGCGTCGGATTCCGTGGCTGGCGGAGCGCTCGAAGAGCTCTCCGTTCGCCTGGCGAACTTCTGGGTGCTGATGCGAATGATCGACGAGGAGACCTATCTGGTCCTGGCGATCGAGCCGGATGGCAACGCGGGCAAGGCGCGTTACCTGATGCGCCGCCACCTGCTGGCGCTGCGCGAGGAGCTTTGAGCGCTACCCTCAGGTCACCTCGGACGAGGAGGGGACCGTGAGTGATCCGCTGCGCATCCTGGTGCTGCACGGGCCGAATCTGAATCTGCTCGGCACCCGTGAGCCGGAGATCTATGGCACCGACACGTTGCAGGGGATCGACCTGCGGCTGGAGTCGCTGGCCAAGGAAAGGGGTGCCGAGCTTCGCTCGGTGCAGTCGAATCACGAGGGTGAGCTGATCGACCGTATTCAGGAGGCTCGGGGCTGGGCCGACGGTCTGCTGATCAACCCCGGAGCTTTCACCCATACCAGCATTGCCCTTCGCGACACCCTGCTCGCAGTGGCGCTTCCGGTGGTCGAGGTTCACCTCTCCAACGTCTTCTCCCGTGAGGAGTTCCGGCGGTACTCCTACATTTCGCCGATCGCCGTAGGCGTGATCAGCGGCTTCGGTCCCACCAGCTACCGGCTGGGTCTGGAAGCCCTTCTCGCCCACCTGAACGGCTGAGCCGGGCTGAGGCAGCGATGCCGGTCCGCTGGCGACTGCTCGAGGACGGCGATGGCCACGGTGCCTTCAACATGGGCGTCGACGAGGCACTGCTGGCGTCGGCAATCGCGGGAATCGCCACGTTGCGCTTCTACGGCTGGGAAGGCCACTGGCTCTCCCTGGGATACGCCCAGAGCCTGGACCCGCGTCGCATCGCCGCCTGTGCGGAAGCCGGAGTGGGAATCGTCCACCGGGTTACCGGGGGGCGAGCGGTGCTTCACGGCAGCGATCTCACCTACTGCCTGGCGGCACCGGAAACGGCGCTACCAGCGGGCTTGCGCGGCAGCTACCAACTGGTGGGGGATGCGCTGATCGCGGGACTCCAGTCGCTTGGAGTGGCAGCGGAGCGTTCCGTGGCGCCGAGCGCCACGGTCCGCTCCAGCGACTTCGACTGCTTCGCAGTCCCTGCCGAAGACGAGATCTGCGTCAGGGGGCGGAAGCTGGCGGGGAGCGCTCAGCGGAGAGCGCGTGGAGGCGTGCTCCAGCACGGCTCGATCCGAGTCGCCCCCGACCCACCCAAGGTGACTCGTGTGGTGGGTTTCGCCCCCGGGGTGGCGACGAGTCTCAAGGAGCTGGGAATGGGAGTGGTGAGAGAAGAGCTGCTGGAAGCGCTGAAGGCGGCGTTTCGAAAGTCTCTGGGCAGCTCCCTGGAGGTGTCGATCCTGAGCCCCAGCGAGCGCCGCAGCGCAGAACGGCGAGTGGAAAAGCATCGCGGTGCGTTCCGGTCGAGAACTCGCGCTCCCTCCGAGAGTGGTCCTCAAGAGCCCATCGAGTCGGCCGATACAGAGATGTAGGGGGGTGACGAGGACTCCTCTCTGTATCCACTACTCCAGCCCGAGGGGACCTTGGCGATCAACAAGCGGAAGATCCTCCAGTCCGCCCAGAAGCACCTGCAGAAGGGCGCACTGGACAAGGCACTCAAGGACTACGCGACTCTTCTCGAGGCGGATCCAAAGGACGCCAACATTCGTCTCAAGGTGGGTGACATCCACCTGAAGCAGGGCAAGACCGACGAGGCCGTCGCGTCCTATCTCAAGGTCGCCGAACGGTTCATGAAGGACGGCTTCGATTCCAAGGCGATCGCTCTCTACAAGCAGGTCACGAAAATCGATTCCAAGCGGTACGACGTCTACGTTCCGCTGTCCGAGCTGTATCAGCGCCTCGGGCTGAGCTCCGATGCCATGAAGGCGCTTCAGACCGCCGCCGACGCCCATTACCGCGACGGCGACAAGAACCAGGCCCTCGACCTGCTGCGAAAGATGGCGACCCTCGACCCATCGAACACGACGAACCGGCTCAAGGTCGCGGAGCTGTTGCGTCAGGAAGGACGCGAGGCCGAGGCCCTCGCCGAGTACGATGAAGTCGTGGAGGAACTCGACCGGCAAGGGGACACGGAAGGGCGGCTCGCGGTGCTCCAGAAGATCCTCGACCTGGATCCGAGCCGCATGGCCACCTTCGTCGACCTGGGCGAAGCCCTGGTGGAACAGAACAAGTGGGGTCAAGCCGAGGCGACTGCCGAGACCATGATCGACGCCTTTCCGGGCGAGACGGAGGGCTACGAGCTTCTGGCGGGGATCTACCAGCAGTCAGGTCGGGAGAGCGATCTCCCGGGCGTCTATCGCCGACTCGCCGAGGTGTACAAGGAACGCGGCGACGAAGATCGCGCCCGAGCGATCATGCAGCGCTTCGTCTCGACCGAGGCCCTTGGATCCGAGGAGAATGGCGATCCCATCCTCGGAGCGGATGAGCAATTTGCCATGGACGCTGAGATTGGCGGGGATGGCACGCTAGGCATGGCGCCGGACGAGTTCACGGATCCGGGCTTCATCCCCGATGAGAGTCTGCGGCTTGGGGAATCGATCAGCAACCTGGACGAGGAAGACACGGCGAGCGGGACGGAGTCGGGCGAAAACTCCGCGGCTTCGCTGCCACCGCTTCCGCCGCTCGAGAGCGATACCAGCGCCGAAGAGATGCTCCCTGAGCCGGAGGAGGAGAAGCTCCCCGAGCCGGAGGAGGATGCGGAGCAGCTCCTGGCCGAGGCCAGTGTCTACCTCCGCTACGGAAAGCACGATCGCGCCATCAAGAGCTTACGGGCCATCCTCAGCGAGCAGCCGAGTCACCGGGAGGCTCTCGAGAAGCTGGGCGAAGCCCTCGTCGCCAGCGACGACGCGGCGAATGCGATCACGGCTTTCGTTCGCGCCGCCGAAGCAGCGCGGGACGAGGGTGACGACGCGGGCTTCGAGAGCCTGCGTGGAAGAATCGAAGAGCTGGATCCAGCCGCCGCGGCGAACCTGACACCCGCGCCCGAGCCGACGCCGGTGGAGAGCGAGCCGGTGCCGGAGGCCGCAGCGGAGGGAGATCTGGACCTCGAGGAGATCGAGATCGAGATCGACTCCGGAGTCGAAGCGGAGACCGACGAAGAGGTCCTCGTCTCCGATGATTCGATCGAGTTCGAGATCGAGGATGATTTCGGGGTCGGCGAGGTTTCCGAGGCAGACGACGAGGCGGCCGCGGAGCCCGTGCAAGACGAAGAGCCGACCCTCGACTCCGAGGACATGGAGTGCGACTTCGGTGACAGCGATCCGGTCTTCGTGAGTGACGAAGACGAGGATGCAGAAGGTGGGATCGTCGCCCCGGCACTCGAGGAGCAGGGCGATGCGATTCCGGAGGCCTCGCTCGAGGAGACGCTCGCGAGCGAAGCGCTCGCGCCATCGCACTCCGCGGGATCGGCCACGACTCCCCAGCAGATGATCGAGGATCTCGAGGAAGCGGACTTCTACTTCCAGCAAGGGCTTCTCGAGGAGGCGGAGGAGGTCTACAAGCGCGTTCTCGATGCCGCTCCCTATCACCCGCAGGCCATGCTGCGCATCGGGGAGATCGAAGCTGCCCGCGGCGAGCCCGAGGATGCTGCCCCCGAAGCCGACTCCGAGGCCGCTCTCGAATCGATCCCGGAGGTGGAATCCGCAGAGATGCCGCCGGGCACACCGGAGCCCGAGGAGCTCATCGCCGGATTCGAAGCCGGTGATGAGGAGCCCGCCCCGGTTGAGGCCGAGCAGCTCGAGAGCGGAGAGGGCGAGTTCGGCATGGATCTCCCGGATCCCTCGACCCTGCCGGACCTCGAGGAGGTCGAGGAGCTCGACATCGGCATCGATCCGCCCGAGGAGCACGCCGCCGAGGCGACGCCCGCGACCCGGGAGGCAACTGGGCCCCAGGCCGAAGCGACACTGCCCCTGGTGGGCGAGACGGCGGAATCCATCGATTCCGATGGAGAGGAGACTGACGGCGCTGGTGACTTCGATCTCGCCGCAGAGCTCCTCGGTGCCCTCAACGGAGAGGAGAGCGGACGCTTTGCCGGAGGCGCCGGCGGGACCACGGAGGAGGAGGGCTTCGAGCAGGTCTTCGCGGCGTTCAAGCAGGGCGTGCAGCAGGAGCTGGGCGAAGGCGACATCGAGGCTCACTACGACCTGGGGATCGCCTACAAGGAAATGGGACTTCTGGAGGACGCCATCGGGGAGTTTCGGATCGCTCTCGGCGGGCCCGCACGCAAGCTCGCCTCCCTTCACGCGATGGGCCTCTGTGCGCTGGATATGGATCGCGTCTCCGATGCGATCGCTCATCTCGAGCAGGCTCTGGCTCTTCCCGAAGTTCCCACCGAGCAGCAGACCGGCCTGCGCTTCGATCTGGGCCGCGCCTACCAGCAGGAGGGGGACCTGGCGCGAGCTCGTGAAGCCTTCGAGGCAGTGGCGGCCGTCGATCCGGATTTCGGCGCGGTGGGCGAGCGAATCGCAGAGCTGGGTCGCAGCGAGAGCAGCGTCGGGGTCGATCCGCTGGCGGCCGAGCAGCAGGAAGAGACCTTCGAATCCTTCGACGACTTCATCGACGGCACGGGACCACCGACGGAAACTGAGAGCTACGAGTCCTTCGACGACCTGATGTCCGACGATGAGGACGACGGGGTCGGCGAGCCGGAGCCCGAAGCCGCGGAGCCCGAGATGGAAGCGGCGCCGGAGCCCGAGCCGGAGGCTGCAGAGTTCGAGATGGCGGCGGAGACCGAAGCGGAGGAGCTCGAGATGGAGCTGGCGCCGGAGTCGGAGCCCGAAGCGGCGGAGCTCGAGATGGAGCTGGCGCCGGAGCCGGAGCCCGAAGCGGCGGAGCTCGAGATGGAGCTGGCGCCGGAGCCGGAGACCGAGGCGGCGGAGCTCGAGATGGAGCTGGCGCCGGAGCCGGAGACCGAGGCGGCGGAGCTCGAGATGGAGTCTGCACCCGAGCCGGAGCCCGAGGCCGCAGAGATCGAGGCTGAGCCGGCTCCGAAGAAGCCCCCCCGTCGCAAGAAGATCTCTTTCGTTTAGGGGACGTACGTGGAACACCTGTCGCACTTCGGTCTTTCGAGAGATCCGTTCGCAAATGATTCGCGGATTTCCCTCTTCTTCGAGCACGAGGCGTTCACGAACGCCGAGCGCCGCCTGCTGCGCGGGGCGAACCAGGGCAAGGGGCTTTGCCTCGTCACCGGCTCGGGTGGCTCGGGCAAGACCATGCTGGTGCGGCATCTGCTCGAATCTCTCGAGGAAGAGGCGTATGAAGCGGTCCTGCTGATCCCGATGCCCGGCATCTCGGACGGCCGCTGGATCCTCGATCGCTTCGCGCGGCAGCTCGGCGTAGAGGAGCCTGCGGAGGCGCCGGCGACGCTGTTGGGCCAGCTCTACGAACAGCTGGCCATGGTCCGGGAGGACGGCCGCAAGGCGGTGTTGATCGTCGATGAGGCCCAGGTGTTGGTGGAGCAGAAATTGCTGAGCGAGCTACGCGGTCTCCTGAACCTCGAGTACGAGGATCGGCGTCTGCTCACAGTCGTGCTGGCAGGGCTTCCCGATCTGGCCAAGGAGACGGCAGAGAGCGCGGCACTGGCGGAGCGGGTCGAGATCCGCGTGGAGATTCCACCCCTGGATCCGCAAAGCTCCGTCCGCTACTTGCGTCACCGGATTCGCGCCGTCGACGGGGATCCGAAGATCCTCGAGCCGGGTGCAACCGACGCCATCGTCACCCTGGCTTCCGGAAACCCGCGTCGGCTCAATATCCTGGCGGACAACTCGCTGTTCGAGGCCTATCTGGCCGGCCGGACGAATGCAACGGTTCAGGATGTGGCGCGTGCGGCTTCGGACCTCGGACTCTCGTTGGAGGAGATGGATCCCGAATCCGGGAGCGATGAGGAGGCCCCTGCCTTCGGCCAGGCGCACACGGGGGAGACTGCTGATCTACCGGACGAGATCAGTGAAGTGATCGCGGCGGACACCGATCCCCCGGTGCTGCGGGGCGATCCCGGGGAGACCATTTCCATGCTCCCCGACGAGGGCCCCCCCAAGGACGAAGAGATCGACGACCTCTTCGTAGACCTCGTCAACGAGCCATAGCGCTCAGCAGACCTTCTCGACGTCGACGCGCACCGCACGATCCGCCGGGATCGGTTGCCAGGCGAAGAGCCGGTATTTCAGGTGTCCGTAGCCCGCCGCGAAGCCCAGGTGCTTCACGTGACCCGACTCGAGATCCGCCTGGCTGTACCAGTTCTCGTGCATGTACGGCTCGAAGCCGTTGTACAGGATCACCTGACCCGGCCGCACCGAAGGCGAAATCTTCGCCTGCACCAATGAATCGCCGTCGTTGCTCACCAGCCGGACCCGCTCCCCGTTCTCGACACCCAGATCCGCCGCGTCCGCGTCGTTGATGAAGACGAAGGGCTCGCCCCGATGGGTGTTCTGGATGATGTTGTTGGTCATGTTCATCGAGTGGATGCTCCAGCGATTGTGGCCGCTGGTCATTTGGAAGCGCCGCTTCCCGCCACCCGCGTTCGGTGGTTCCTTGTGGGTGGGAAGCTCCTCGCCGGCCTCCAGGAACCACTCGTGGTCGATGTAGTACTGCGCCCGCCGGACCAGGGTGTCATAGGGGATCTTGTCCTCGGTGTGCCAGCGCAGCGGGTTGTGGACCTCGTCCGGGCGGATCGTCGAGGCCTGGGACTGGCCGTGTCCTACCATTCCCCAGCCGACGTAGCGAATCGCGCCCTTCTCGCGAAGGGTCTCTAGCGTGGTCCCCTTGGGCAGCAGACCGTAGACGGCGTTGTCGCGAATCGTCTCGTCGAAGTGCGTCTCCTCGTCTCGAAGCGCTCCGTCCAGGGTGATCCCGGCCGTCAGGTTCTCCAGGCTCCGAAGATTCCCCTTGGCATCCGTGAAGCTCTTCATGCCCCGCGCGGCCGCGCGCTGCTCGATCTTCTCCACCACACGAACGCCGATCTCCCAGTCGGGAAGGGCCTGGCCCAGCGGCGGGGTGGCGCGATCGCAGAGCACCAGGTTCAGGTGGTGCACCGAGCGCGTGCTGCAACCGAGCTTCTCGTAGTGCTGGGCCGCGGGCAGGATGTAGTCGGAGTAGAGCCCGGTGGTGTTCATCCGGTAATCGACGGAGACGATCATCGCCAGCTTGGGCCAGAGATGCTCGAGCAGGAGCTTCTGGCCGCCCCGCTGGCGGCGCAGCATGTTGCCTCCGGCCTCGAAGATCACCCGGGGCTCCACTTTCTGGTAGGTCTTCGCGTAGCTCTCGTCCCACCAGCCCTTCTCCGTCGCCTCCTGGACGTATTCGTCGAAGCTGCGCTTCATCGAGGGATCGTTGTTCTCCGGATCGTTCCAGCGCTCCTTGTAGCCGTACTGGTGGTACCAGAGGAAGGCGGGGGGAGTGGCACTGCCCAGACCTCCGAGCTCGACGGCCATCGAGGCGCCGCGATTCTGGATCATCTCGGTCGTGAGCGTCGGGTCTTCGGCGGCGAGCAGGCGGCGCATGGCGATGATCCCGGCGATCTGCTTCTGGGCCGCCTCCTGGCCGGCGGACTCCTTGCGCGGCAGGAAAACCTGTCCGTCCAGGCCCATGATGGCCCAGGAGCGGGTGCCGGTGCCCTTCTTGCCCCAGTTGCCGGTGAGTCCCAGCAAGAGAGCCATCGAGCGCTCCATCAGATCGCCATGGTAGTACTTGCCCGAGTTCCAGCCGATGAAGATCTTGGTCTTCCGCGTTGCCACCTTCCGCGCCAGCTTGCGAAGGTTCTCCGGTTGGATCCCGCAGATCTCACCAGCCTTCTCCGGCGTGTACTCCTCCAGATGCCGCCGCAGCCGGACGAAGACCGGCTCCACCTCCACCGTGGTCAGATCCTTGAGCAGCACCGAATAGCTGCCCTCCAACGCCGGATCGACCCCCGTGGTCGCCAGCGTGCCCCGCGGCGCCGGGGTCAGTGTCCCGGTCAGCGTGTCCCACCAGTAGAACTGGTCCTCCCGCTCACCCTCCACGACATCGCTGCCGCGCAGGAAGCGGCCGTTGTCCTTGCGCACCAGCAGCGGAAGATCGGTCTGCTCCTGGACGAACTGCTTCTTGTACAAGCCCGCGTCGATGATCACCTTGCACATCGCCAGGGCCAGCGCTGCATCGGTGCCGATCCGCACCGGCAGGTGGTAGTCGGCGTGAATCGCAGAGGGGCTGTAGTCCGGCGCGATCGTCACCACCTCGCCGCCGTTGTAACGGGACTCGGCTACGTAGTGGTACCACTGGATGTTGGTGTAGACCGGATTGGCGTGCCAGATCAGCGTCAGGTCGGCGAGGAACCAGTCGTCCATGGTGGAGACGGGGTTGTAGAGCCCCCAGGTCAGGTGCCAGCCGGGACTGAAGTCCTGGAACTCCGCATTGCCGTCGGTGGTCGGCGTCCCGAGGACGTTGGCGAACTGACGGGCCGGAAGGGCGCCCATCTCGGGGGTCAGCAGAGTGAGGACCGATTCCGGCCCCGAGTCCTGGATGGCGTCGAGGATCCCGTCGGCAATCTCGGTGAGCGCCTGGTCCCAGGAGACCTCCTCGAACCTGCCCTCACCGCGCTCGCCGACCCGCTTGAGTGGCCTGGTGACGCGATCGGGCGAGTAGTGGCAGTGGCTCCAGCAGGCGCCCTTCTGGCAGCCCATCGGGTTCATGTCGGGGATTCCGGGCTCGACCGGGGAGAGGGTGCCTGACTGCTCCTCGCGGACGATCTTCCCGTTTTTTGTGTAGACCCGGAAGGGACAGCCGCCCGGATAGCAGTCCACCTCGTGACCGCCCCAGGTGACAGAGTCCCAGGTCCATCTGCTGCGATACCGATCGGCCCACCTGCCTCCGTCGTCCATCACCCTGCCTCTCCCATCTGGAAATGGGGTAGTTCACGAGCGGCACCCCAGCATCGCTCGCGCTATTCCCCGCACGGGAAATTGATCCGCGTCATGGGGAACGGCGGGTATGAGCGGCGTCATACCGGGACGGCGGTGGTGGGGAGGGCGAGGGGGGCTCCCGCCGAGGAGATTCTGCTAGTCTCTCCTGTCAGGCGGGAATAGCTCAGCTGGTAGAGCACGAGCTTCCCAAGCTCGGGGTCGCGGGTTCGAGTCCCGTTTCCCGCTCCAGGATTTCATGAGGCGCCGCAAGGAGTTGCGGCGCCTTTTCATTATTTTCTTGAAGAGTACCACTTCAACCGCAGAGCCAATTCCGGAGCGCTGACACGCAGCGGCGAGCGGGGGCGCTGGGATCCATTTCTGGGACGGCCGGAATTCCTGTGAGGGCTGAGACCGTCGACCTGAAAAGACTTCCGGCGGAGCAGTCGGATGCGATCACGAGATTCATCGACTGTATCTATAGGGGAATCGTCATTATCGATTGTACTTATGAGCGAAGCTCGTGGATAATTCCCTTCTCGAATCGACAGGGCTCGATTCATTGGACGGGGTGCAATCGGAATTTAGCCAGACTCTTGCGGCCGGAGCGGCCGAGTCGGCTGATTTCAGGAGGGAATCATGGCTGAGTTGAAGGGGTCGAAGACCCACGAGAATCTCAAGGCTGCCTTTGCCGGGGAGTCGCAGGCGAACCGCCGCTACCTCTACTTCGCCAAGCAGGCGGACATCGAGGGCTACCCCGACGTCGGCGGTCTCTTCCGCGACACGGCGGAGGCGGAGACGGGCCACGCCCACGGTCACCTGGACTTTCTCAAGTCGGCCGGTGATCCCGCCACCGACAAGCCGATCGGGAGCACCGACAAGAACCTGCAGGCCGCCGTGGCGGGTGAGACCTACGAGTACACCGAGATGTATCCGGGCATGGCCAAGACGGCGCGCGACGAGAACTTCGCCGAGATCGCCGACTGGCTGGAAACCCTGGCCAAGGCCGAGAAGTCCCACGCTGGGCGCTTCCAGAAGGCGCTCGACGCTCTCGAGGAACTCTGAGTTCGACGCTCGGGGAGATGGGTAGAAAGCGGGCGCGGCCTCCTCCCAGGGGTCGCGCCCGCTTTGCGGTGGGCTGGGCAGCCGCCCGGGCCCAGCCGAGGAGGAGAACATGAAGAGCGAAGCCCCCGAGAAGCCGTCCGCCGAGTGGTCGTACGACGACTCCGACTTCTGGGACGCGCAGAAGCTCGAGCGCGAGCTGCGGCGGGTGGGTGACATCTGTCACCAGTGCCGCCGCTGCCTGCCGCTGTGTCCCTCCTTCCCGCGGCTCTTCGAGCTGGTCGACGCCACCGACGAGGAAGTAGCGGGCGTGAGCATGGAGGGCTTCGAGCAGGTCAACGAGCTCTGCTTCCACTGCAAGCTGTGTTACAACCACTGCCCCTACACGCCTCCCCATGAATGGGATGTGGACTTCCCCTTCCTGATGCGGCGCCATCAGCTGGTGCGCTCCAGGCGGGATGGAACCCCCCTGGCGCGAAAGCTCACCACCCAGACGGATCTGATCGGAAAGATCGGCAGCGCCGCGCCAGCGCTGATGAACTTCGCCAACACGAACCGCCTCTCCCGCCTGATGATGGAGAAGACGATCGGCATTCATCGGGACTGGATCCAGCCCACCTACTACAGAGAGACGGTCGAGCGCTGGTTCCAGAAGCGGAGCTCGACGACCACCGGTGCCAACGGCAGCGCCGTCCTCTTCAGCACCTGCACCGTCAACTACAGCGATCCGCTGGTGGGCCGCGCGGCGGTGGAGGTGATCGAGCGAAGCGATGTCAAGGTAGAACTCTGCTACGAGCGTTGCTGCGGCATGCCCTATACGGATACCGGCGACCTCGATGCGGCCCGTCGCAATGCCGAGCGCAACGTGGCGGATCTGCTCTCCTTCATCGAGGCCGGGGCCGAGGTGGTGATCCCCGGGCCCTCGTGCTCCCTGCTCATCAAGGAGGAGTATCCCAAGCTCCTGGGCACCGATGCGGCGCGCAAGGTGGCCGAGAACAGCCGGGACCTGATGGAGTACCTGTTCCGCCTGGGCAGGGCCAAAAAGCTCGACCGTGAGTTCCCCCGCCCGCTCGGGAAGGTCGCCTATCACGTTCCGTGTCACCTGCGCCATCAGAACATCGGCTTTCCCGCCCGGGCCCTGCTCAAGCTGGCGGGTGCGGAAGTAGAGCTCATCGACGCCTGCTCGGGGGTCGACGGCACCTGGGGGATGCAGGCGCGTTTTCACGAGGAGTCGCTGAAGATCGCCAGCAAGCTGCTCCGCCGGATCGAGGAGTTCGGGCCGGACCACGTCGCCACCGATTGTCCGCTCTCGGCACTGCGCATCGAGGAGGGTACGGGGCGGAAGGCGGTCCACCCGGTGATGCTCCTGCATCGCGCTTACGGCCTGAGTGGGGACGGGGCATGAGCGGTCTGACCCTCGACGACATCCTCGAGCTCGATCGCTACGAACTGGTTCGCGAGGAGTACAGGGCACGAGTCCTGGCACACAAGCGGGACCGCAGGGTGGCCGTCGGAGACAAGGTCACCATGCTCTTCGAGGATCGCGAGACCGTTCGCTACCAGATCCAGGAGATGGCGCGGGTGGAGCGCATCCGCGAGCCCGAGAAGCTGGAACACGAGATCGAGGCCTACGGCGATCTGATCCCCGCCCGGGACCAGCTCTCGGCCACGCTCTTCATCGAGATCCCCGAGCTCACCCAGGTGAGACCCGAGCTCGACAACCTCGTCGGCATCGACGAATCCGTCTGCATCGCGATTGGCGAAGGCGAACAGGAAGAGTCGATTCGGGGCCGATTCGACGAGCGCCAGCTCGAGAAGGATCGCATCTCCGCGGTCCACTATGTGCGCTTCCCCTTCACCGCCGCCCAGCGGAAGCGCTTCGCATCCGCAGAGTGCCTCCGACTGCGAATCGACCACGCCAACTATCGCGCCGAGGCGAAGATCGGGGCGGCCACCCGAGCCAGCCTGCTCCGGGATCTACACGGTGAGACCCCCCTTCTGCTCGATCCCGCCACGGCGCCCACGGCAGAGACGCGCGAGGTCCTGATGGAGTCGGGTGGGGTCCGGGCCTATCGGCTGCGCCGCCTCGTCACGGCGGAGCACGTGATCGTGGAGCCGCTCGAGACCTCTGCCTCGTTCCTCGACGTGACCCCGGAGATCCTGGCCGAGTTGATGGCCGTGGTGCAGCACTTCGCCCGGGAGGTGGCGGCGCGCGCAGGAAGCTGCCGGGTGACGACGCGCGTGGCCCCGAATCCCAGCGAGACCGGCCCACGTCTGCAATGGCACATCGTAGGAGACCAGAGCTAGGCCGCAGTTCTCCCCGGCTCGACGCTGCGGGCTCCCGAAGCGCCACATCTTTGCGCCCCTACCGCACTGTGATTATCGTTCGGGGGCTGCAGTCGGGAACCCAACGGCAAGGGAGTTGTCTTCGATGCCGGTCGAGATGAATGCCACCGTCACCAAGAGAGAGGAGATCAACCACGGCCTGCTGGTCCTCCGGGTCAGTCCCGACTTCGCGCTCCCGGAGTTCACTCCCGGACAGTACGTCGTACTCGCCTTGCCGGGCTCCCAGGCCAGGCTCGACTATGCCGAGCCGGAGGATCCCCCTGACGACTCCGACAAGCTCATCAAGCGCGCCTATTCCATTGCATCGTCCAGCCAGGAAGGCGAGTACCTGGAGTTCTACGTCGCCCTGGTTCATTCGGGCGCCTTGACCCCACGCCTGTTTGCCCTACGGGAAGGAGAACGCATCTGGCTGGGCAAGAAGATCGTGGGGATGTTCACTCTGGCGGACGTCGCGCCAGGCCACGACATCCTCTTCGTCGCGACTGGGACCGGCCTGGCTCCCTACCTGTCCATGCTCCGTTCCGACTACGGGTTCGAGAGCGGACGGAAGACGGTGGTGATTCACGGAGCGAAGGTTTCCTGGGATCTCGGGTATATGCGAGAGCTCTCCGCCCTCTCCGCTCGCTGGCCCGACTTCCACTATCTTCCCATCATCGACGAGGTCGAACGCGATCCGGAATGGCCCGGGAAGGTCGGTTTCGTGTTCGAATACATCGACGACGGGACTGTCGCCCGTCTCCTCGGGCACGGTCTGGAACCGGACAGCACGAGCGTGTTCCTGTGCGGCAACCCGTTGATGATCGAGGGCATGGAGAAGATGCTGCTCAGCAAGGGTTTCACGGTCCACAGCCGCAGGGACCCGGGCAACATCTTCGTCGAGAAGTTCTGGGCCGATTGAGCGACCGCGAGGGAGATGCTCCCAGCGGGTCACCGAATCCGAGCGAGGCCCACTCGGCCCGAAGGCGCGGCCTCGGCCGGTTGGAGAAAGGCCCCATGGCCATTGAGTACCTGAAGAAGGCCTCCCGCACCCCGGCGAGCGGCGAGGAGGACACGCGGCGAATCGTCTCGGAGATGCTGACCGAGATCCGGAAGGGTGGAGAGGAGAGAGCACGCGAATACGGAGTGAAACTCGACGGGTATTCCGGAAACATCCTGATCGATCGCGGGACCATCCAGGCGGCTGCGAGACAGATCCCCGAACGGCTCAAGGACGATCTCCGATTCGCTCACGCAAAAGGTGGCGGAGTTCGCCCGCAAACAGCGCGAGAGCCTGCGGGAGTTCGAGACCGAGCTCTCGCCCGGGCTCTGGGCAGGCCAACGCCTGATCCCGATCGAGACCGCGGGCTGCTACGTTCCCGGCGGTCGATACGCGCACGTCGCCTCCGCGATCATGGGCATCACCACCGCGAAGGTGGCGGGGGTGGAGAACGTGATCGCCTGTTCGGCTCCTCACAAGGACGGCGGCATCCACCCCGCCATCCTCTACGCAATGGACCTCTGCGGCGCGGATCACGTCCTCGCCCTGGGCGGAGTACAGGGAATCGGGGCGATGGCCTTCGGGCTATTCACCGGCAAGAAAGCCGACATTCTGGTCGGACCCGGCAACCGGTTCGTTGCCGAGGCCAAGCGCATGTTGTTCGGGAGCGTCGGAATCGACCTGTTTGCAGGGCCGACGGAGATACTCATCATCGCCGATCGAGGCGGCAGACCCGAGCGTCGTGGCGCAGGATCTGGTCGGCCAGGCGGAACACGGGCCTGACTCGCCCGCTTGGTTGGTGACGACCAGCCGCCGGCTGGGCCAGGATGTGATGGCCCGGATGGACGCGCTGATCGCGGATCTCCCGGAAGAGCAGTCCAGGGCGGCGGAAGCGGCCTGGCGCGATTATGGAGAGGTCATCGTTTGCGACACGGACGAGGAAGCCGCAAAGATCAGCGACGAATACGCGCCCGAGCATCTCGAGGTTCAGACGGAAAACCTCGACTGGTATCTGCCTCGGCTCCGAAACTACGGCTCCCTCTTCCTCGGGGAGGAAACGACGGTTGCCTTCGGAGACAAGTGCTCGGGGACGAATCACATTCTTCCGACCAGGGGGGCCGGCCACTATACGGGTGGGCTATCCGTCCACAAGTTCATCAAGGTCGTCACTACCCAGCGCATGACGCGCGAAGCGAATCGCGAGGTGGCCGCGGTGACAGCGCGCATCTCGCGCCTCGAAGGCATGGAAGGTCACGCCAGGACCGGCGATATCCGCCTGCAGAAGTACTTTCCCGGCGAGAGATTCGCCCTGGAGAGTCGGCCGCAGAGCGCGGGGGATCCGGGCCCGGCAGAGAAGGAGAAACGGAGATGAGTGGAACGGATTTCCTGGTGCACGCGGCGTCCGACACGGTGGGCGTGGTCGTGACCGAGGATGCGGTATCGGGAAAGGACTTGACCGGCTGGATCATGGAGACGGACGGCACCGTCACCATCAGGGCGATGGAGGACATTCCCCTGGGCCACAAGCTTGCCCTGCGCGATGTCGAGAAGGGCGAGACGATCCTCAAGTACGGACATGACATCGGAAAGGCTGTCGCGGACATTCCGCGAGGTCATCATGCCCACGTTCACAACGTCAAGACGAAGAGGTGGTAGGCGATGAGCAGCAACAGGACTCTCCTGGCCTATCGCCGCGAGAACGGCCGCGTCGGGATCCGCAACCACGTGATCATCCTGCCCCTCGACGACATCTCCAACGCGGCCTGCGAAGCGGTGGGCAACAACATCAAGGGAACGCTGGCGCTTCCCCATCCCTACGGGCGGCTGCAGTTCGGAGCAGATCTCGACCTGCATTTCCGGACGCTGATCGGGACCGGCTGCAATCCGAATGTCGCGGCGGTGGTGGTGATCGGGATCGAGCCCGGCTGGACGGCGCGTGTGGTCGACGGGATTGCCGCTACGGGGAAACCGGTGACCGGCTTCGCGATCGAGCAGAACGGAGACATCGCTACGATTGCCTCGGCGTCGTGGAAGGCCAAGCAGTACGTACAGTGGGCGTCTGAGCTCCAGCGCGAGGAGTGTGACATCTCCGAGCTGTGGGTCTCGGTGAAGTGCGGGGAATCGGACACGACCTCCGGGCTCGCGTCGAACCCCACCGTCGGAAACGCAATCGACAAGCTCGATCCCCTGGGCGTCACCAGTTGTTTCGGTGAGACCTCCGAGCTGACGGGCGCTGAAGAGGAGTGCCGAAGCCGAGCCCAGACACCCGATGTAGGCGAGAAGTTCATGCGCATCTTCAAGGCCTACATGGACGAGGTCATCGAGCCGAACAAGACCTCCGACCTGTCGGAGAGCCAGCCCACCAAGGGGAACATCGAAGGTGGCCTGACCACGATCGAAGAGAAGGCCTTCGGTAATCTGGAGAAGATCGGCAAGAAGGCGAAGTACATCGACGTTCTCGAACCCGCCGAGGCCCCGACGAAGGGCCCCGGTCTCTATTTCATGGACACCTCGTCCGCCGCAGCGGAGTGCGTCACGCTTCAGGCTGCTGCCGGGTTCGTAGTTCATCTGTTCCCGACCGGGCAGGGCAACATTGTCGGCAACCCGATCGAGCCGGTGATCAAGCTCACCGCCAACCCGCGCACCGTGCGGACGATGGGCGAGCACATCGACCTCGACGTCTCGGGAATCCTGCGGCGGGAGATGAATCTCGACCAGGCCGGGGATGCCCTGATCGACCTGACGGTCAGGACCAGCAACGGGCGGATGACCGCGGCGGAGGCCCTGGGGCACAGGGAATTCGTGTTGACCAAGCTGTACAGAAGCGCGTGACAGAAGGACGCGGGGATCGCACATCCCCGAGCGGGGTGAATCATGCTAAGAGAATCCTATCCCTACTACCTGGCGAACCAGCCCACGAAGCCGAATGCCGACCTCGAGGTTTTCGACAAGTACAGTGGCGAGCTCGCGACCCGCGTCGCGATGGCCGACGCCAACGCCATCGACGCCGCCATCGCCGCTGCCGACGCGGCGACGGAACCGATGCGAGAGACGAAGGCCTACGAGCGCCAGGTGGTGCTCGATCACTGCGTGACGCGTTTCAGGGAGCGCGCCGAAGAGCTCGCCATGAGTCTCTGCATCGAGGCCGGAAAGCCGATCCGGGATGCCAGAGGCGAAGTCGGGCGACTCATCGACACCTTTCGCATCGCCTCGGAAGAAGCGACGAGGATCTGCGGCGAGGTTCTGCCTCTCGACATCAGCGAACGCGCCAGGGACTACCTGGGCATGTGGAAGAGGGTCCCGATAGGGGCCTGTTCCTTCATCAGTCCCTTCAACTTTCCGTTGAACCTGGCGGCCCACAAGGTGGCTCCTGCCATTGCAGCTGGCTGTCCCTTCGTGCTCAAGCCGGCGAGCTACACCCCGATTGGAGCCCTCATCATCGGCGAGGTACTGGCGGAAACCGACCTTCCCCAAGGCGCCTTCTCTGTCCTTCCCTGCAGGCGCGAGGGAGCCGGCCAGTTCACCACCGATGAACGACTGAAGCTCCTCAGCTTCACGGGCTCCTCGGAGGTTGGCTGGGATCTCAAGTCTCGCGCGGGCAAGAAGCTCGTGATCCTGGAGCTGGGCGGAAATGCAGCCTGTGTCGTCGACGAGGACGCCGACATCGAAGATGCCGTGGCGCGAATCGTCTTCGGGGCCTTCTACCAGAGCGGCCAGAGCTGCATCAGCGTGCAGCGCGTCATCGTGCACGAATCCATCTACGAGTCCTTCCGGGACAGACTCGTCGATGTGACCAGGGCCCTCGAGATGGGAGACCCCAAGGATCCTGACGTCTTCATCGGCCCGATGATCGCCGAGGGGGAAGCCGCGGGCCTGGACGACTCGATCCAATCGGCGATCCGTTCCGGCGCGACACTGCTCTGCGGCGGAAAGAGGCAGGGCAGCCTGCTCGAGGCGACGCTTCTCGAGAACGTTCCCAAGAACCAGGCCGTGGTCTGCGAGGAGGCGTTTGGGCCCGTCGCGGTGCTGTCGAGATTCTCCGACTTCGATGCAGCTCTAAGCGAGGTCAACGAGAGCGTCTTCGGCCTGCAGGCGGGTATCTTCACCCGGGACATCCACAGGGCGCACCGGGCCTGGGACGTGCTCCAGGTGGGCGGCGTGGTAATTGGCGACGTTCCCTCCTGGAGGGTGGACCACATGCCCTACGGGGGCGTCAAAGACAGCGGCATCGGGCGAGAGGGGGTCCGCTGGGCGATCGAACACCTGAGCGAAGTCCGCCTGATGGTCGTCCGAACGCCGCCGGCCTAGCTGGTGAAGATTTCGGTCAGCCAGGAGACTGTCGCGATCCCATCTG
This sequence comes from uncultured delta proteobacterium, assembly GCA_963766175.1. Lineage (GTDB taxonomy): Bacteria > Myxococcota_A > UBA9160 > UBA9160 > UBA6930 > CAVXZE01. The sequence continues at coordinate 169,359 of CAVXZE010000007.1, read as the reverse complement.
GTATCAGGGGGTAGGGGCACATCCCACCGATGAGAAGGGAGAACCGAAGATCATGACGACGAAGAAGTGGAAGTGTTCATGCGGTTACATCCACGATGGAGAAGCCGCACCCGAGAGTTGCCCGAAGTGTGGAGCTCCCGCGGAAAGGTTCAAGCTCCTGGAAGACGCCGCCGCCGAGCTGGTGGAACAGTCTCGCCGCACCAATGCCCTGCATTGCCGACTGGTGGATCTGGGTCGCCAGATCGAACGGGCCTGCAAGGACGGCATCGAAGACAGTCTGGATCCGGGCTGTGCAAAGGTCTTCGAGAGAACTCTGGCTCACAGCTACGAGATCATGAAGCTCTCGATGACCGAGATCCAGGTTCACGCCGCGAAGGAGAAATGGGGGTAAGCTAGGCGCACTCGGCCGCCTCTGACCCGCGCACCACCCCAGGTCTCGCTTCCTGGCGTCGAGAACCGGGCTCAGTTCTCGGTCAGGATCATGTCGTCGTATTCGACCTCGAAGCGGAGCTTGTGCTTGGCCTCCTCCTGGGCCAGGCTTTCGAAGATCTGCTTCACCTCGGCGTCTTCAGCGTGGGCGGCGAGGTCGCTGTAGAGCTGGAAGGCGGCCCGTTCCCGCTTCATCGCCAGGATCAGCGCGTTCTGGTAGGTCAGGGTGACCGTAGGGTCCACATCCACCAGGTAGTCACCGATCTTGAGGTCCACCACCTTCTTCGCGGGGGTGAAGGATCGGGCGCCCTTCTTGATGTTCTCGAGCTTCGCCTTGTGGCCCAGTTCCTCTCTGGCGAACTGGGTGAAGAGCCCCTCCATCCCGGGCCGTTCCACCTTCTTTGCCAGATCCATGTAGAAGTCGTGGGCTTCCTGCTCTCCGGCGATGGCGAAGTCCAGGATTTCATCGAGATTGCCTGCGGGCATGGTGCGCCTCCTATTGTCAGGTCAGAAGATCACTCTGGCTGTCGTCGAGCCTGCCGAGATGTGCCGCTCGGCGTAGGCTCGGGGATCCGCGTAAATAAGTAAAATCGATAATTTCTATGAGTAAATCGAGGGTGTCTATTAGAGCCGATCGCGGTTCGAGGTCACTCCGATCCAGCTTTGTTTCGCGTCAGCTGCAGCCGTCCTCTCGTCCTGTCCGATCCACCACCCGCCGGGGCCCGCGGATCCTCCAGACCGTCGCTACCACTCCTCCAGGACCGAGGATAGCAAACAGGGCCCGGTTGAATAGCGGCCGGCGGGCGTCCATCCCCGCACTTCCCGGCGTCCCGCCCGGCTGCCTCGCGCCGTGACTCCGGGGCGGCCCGATCAGGCCGAGGCGGTTCGGTATAATCACGGGTGCGAGAATCAGTTCCATGGCCCTTGCGGAGAACAGGAGGAGGGAGAGATGTTGGACGAGAAGATCGAGCGGGGGATCAACGATCAGATCAACGCTGAGCTGTACTCGGCGTACCTCTACTACTCCATGGCGGCATACTTCGAAGCGCTGAGTCTCAAGGGGTTCTCCCACTGGCTGCGCGTGCAGGCCCTCGAGGAGATGACCCACGTACAGAAGTTCTTCGAGTACCTGAACGATCGCGGCGGCCGGGTGGTGCTGATGCCGGTCGGGGCACCCCCCTCGGAGTGGGGATCGCCTCTCGAGGTATTCCAGCAGGTGTACGCGCACGAGGTGGAGGTCACCGGTCTGATCAACAAGCTGATGGACCTGGTTCTGGCCGCGAGTGACCACGCCAGCAGCAACTTCCTACAGTGGTTCGTGAGAGAGCAGGTGGAGGAGGAGGCCTCGGCCGACGAGGTCCTCCAGAAGCTCAAGCTGGTCGACAAGACCGAAGGTGGGCTGTTTCTCCTCGATCAGGAGATGGACAAACGGACCTTCGTCCTGCCGCCCGACCTCGTGGGTGTGTTCTGACGAGGTAGCGCCGCGCGCTCGGCTGGATCAGGGGGTTTGCTCGTCGTCGGGATCGGGAGTGACGTCGATGATCGGGCCCTGATCGGTGCCGGCATGAGGACGCCCGTCGAGTACGTGCAGGTGCAGCCTCTGCTCCGCTACCGCGCGCTCCAGGCGCCGCAGCATCTCCCCCTTTACCAGGGATCGGAAACCGGGGATGAGGCAGAGAAAGCCGAAGGCGTCGGTGATCACCCCCGGCGTCACCAGCACGGCGGCCGCCAGTAGAATCAGCAGACCATCCAGCATCGGGCCCGCCGGGAGACGCCCCGCGGCGAGTTCGCCCTGGACCTGCTCCAGAACCCGCAGGCCCTGATGGCGCGCCAGGCCGGCGCCGAGAGCGCCGGTGACGACGATCAGGGCGAGCGTGGCCAGCGTCCCGAGATGGCGACCGATTTCGATTAGCAGCGCCAGCTCGGCGGCGGGCAGAACGATGAAGAGCAGGAAGAGGCGCAGGGGTGAGTCTCCTCTTCCGCCCAGGGGAGAAGGGACCGGTGCGCGGTAGGCGCGGCCCACCGCGCACTCCACCGTTCCGGTGGCCGCAGCAGCGCGCTACCGAACCATCCGGGCTAGCTGTAGATGAGGCGCGAGAGTGTCTCCGCGACGCAGCCAGGCTTGTCCTCACCTTCGATTTCGACGGTGACCCGCTGCTTGAGCTGGAGGGTATTGGGGGCCTTGAGCTCCGCCTCGAGGAGCTCCCGCCGCGAGCGCACCTTGGAGTCGACCTTCACCGGGTTCGGAAAGCGCACCCGGTCGAGCCCGTAGTTCACCCCCATGATCACTCCCTCGTAGGCCTTGGGATTGCTCTGGGGGACAGTCTTCTGGAGGTGGACCACCAGAGACAGAGTCAGGAACCCGTGAGCGATGGTCACCTTGTAGGGGGAGACCTCCGCGGACTTCACCGGATCGACGTGAATGAACTGATGGTCCAGCGTCGCGTCGGCGAACTGGTTGATCTGCTCCTGGGTGACCTTGTGCCACTCGCCAACACCGTCTTCGGACCCAATGCTCTTCTTGAAGATCTCGAGGGCAGCCTCGGCCTTGCTCGACATATGATTCTCCTTCTGCAGGAATGGAAGCCCGCAGTCTAACGAACCCCCGCGGTAGCTAGCAGACCCTCGCCTTGCCCTCGAAGCCGGTGGGTTCGATCTGGATGGTGACGTGATCGATTCCGAAGCGCTCGTGAAGGACGCCCTGGAACGTGGTCAACAGCTCGTGGTCGGGGACCTGATGGGACGACTCGACGTGGCAGGAGAGGGAGACGAAACCGCTGGTGATGGTCCAGACGTGGAGGTCGTGGATGGAGAGCACCCCGTGCGTCTCGCAGAGCGTGCGCCGCACCTCCTCCACGTCGATGTGGCCCGGGGCCGACTCCATCAGCACCCCGGCCGTCTCCCGAAGTAGCTGCCAGGAGGCGAAGATCACCAGCAGGGCGATGACGATCGAGGCGATCGGATCGGCCCGGGTCCAGCCGAAGGCCCAGACGAGGAAGGCGGCGGTGATGACCCCGATGCTGCCGAGGGTATCGCTCAGCACGTGAAGCCAGGCCCCGCGCACGTTCAGGTTCGAATCCTTGCCTCCGTGGAGCATCCAGAGGCTGGCCAGATTGACGAGAAGACCCCCGACGGCGATCAGGAGCATCGGAGCCCCAAGGACCTCGCGGGGATTGCTGAGGCGCTCGAAGGCCTCGGACAGGATCAAGAGCGCCACCGCGACCAGCGCCACACCGTTGGCGAGCGCTGCGAGGATCTCCACCCGGTGGTAGCCGAAGGTTCGCTCCACGGTGGTGGGCCGCTGGGCCAGCCAGATGGCGAAGAGGCTCAGCGTCAGGGCGGCGACATCGGAGAACATATGGCCCGCGTCCGCCAGGAGAGCCAGCGAGCCCGTCCAGAGACCGCCCAGCACTTCGGCGATCAGATAGAGGCTTACCAGCACGAGCGTCACCGCGAGCCGGCGGCGGTCCTCGGCGCGGCCTCGGGAGTGCTCGTCGTGGGCGTGTGAATGCGCCACCCGCTTCCTAGCCCCGCTTGCCTGGCGGGTCGTGGCTGCGGCCGAGGAGGCTGTCCATCCGGCTATGATCCAGACAATCGCTCCGGTCCGCTACCGAGCGCATCAACGCAGCAGGGCCAGCAGGTCCTCACGGGTGATGCTGAGGGCGGCGCCCGACTCTCCGAGTGCCATCTCGGACACCGCTCGCTTCTTCTCCTGGAGGGCGAGAATCCGCTCCTCCACGGTGTTCTCGGCCACCATCCGATAGACGAAGACCGGTCGCTCCTGACCGATCCGATGGGTCCGGTCGGCGGCCTGCTCTTCCACCGCCGGGTTCCACCAGGGGTCGAGAAGGAAGACGTGGTCCGCCGACGTCAGGTTCAGGCCCGTCCCACCAGCCCGGAGCGAGATGAGGAAGACGGGCGGACCGGTCTCCTCCGCGAAGCGTCGCAGCACGCCGGCCCGATCCCGGGTCGTCCCGTCCAGCCGCGTGTAGGGGATGCCGGCCAGATCCAGGCGGGGCTCCACCAGGTCGAGCAAGGAGGTCCACTGGGAGAAGACGAGCGCCTTGTGCCCGTCCGCGACCGCCGTATCGAGCCGGTCGAGAAGCAGCGCCAGCTTGGCGGAGTCCTGGGCGTCCTGACCGGGCACCAACGACGGATGACAGCAAGCCTGCCGCAGGCGAAGAAGCGCCTCCAGAGCTGCGAGGACATTTCCCCCGGCCTCGAGTCGTTCGACCACGTCTCGTGCGGTGGCGGCGCGGATGGCTTCGTAGATGCTTCGCTCCGTATCGCTCAGGACGCAATGCAGTATGACGTCGGTGCGAGGAGGGAGCTCCGGTGCGACCTCTCCCTTGCGCCGCCGGAGCACGAAGGGGCGAATCCGCTCGCGCAGGTGCTCGGCGGTGTCGCTGCCGTCCTGGGAGATGGGCCGGGCGTAGCGCTCCTCGAAATCGCGCCGCCCGCCGAGGAGGCCCGGATTGATGAAGTGGAACTGGCTCCAAAGCTCCTCGAGACGATTCTCGACAGGGGTCCCGGTGAGAGCGATCCGGAAGGCCCCAGGGAGCTGGTACGCGGCCTGCGCGACCTGGCTCTCGGGATTCTTGATCGCCTGGGCCTCGTCGAGGATCACGGTTTCCCAGTCCTCGCGAACCAGGGCTTCTCGATCTCGACGAAGAAGTGCGTAGGTGGTGAGCGTGACATCCGCCCCGGGCTCGATGGCGCGGCTGCTGCCGTGGAAGATCTGGACGCGCAGGTCCGGACGGAAACGAGCGATCTCGTCGGACCAGTTGTGGAGCAGGCTGGTGGGCGCGACCACCAGTGTGCGACCGCGGAGCGCACAGAGCGCCTGCAGGGTCTTGCCGAGCCCCATGTCGTCGGCCAGCAGGCCGCCCAGCTCCGCCTCGCGCAGGAAGCAGAGCCAGTTCACGCCAGCGCGCTGATACCCGCGCAGCGTGGCGCACAGGCCGGCCGGAAGAGGGGCCTCCGGGATCCCCTCGAAGCCGCCGGCCAGGCGGTCCAGCTCCCGAAAGGAAGCTGGCCGCGGGTGGTCCAGGGCATCGCAGAGCCGGGCGAGGTCGGGGATGGCGCTGCGGGGAAGGCTGCCGTCGCTGCCGCGTGCCGCGAGAAGATCCTCGACCTGTCGCCCGAAGCGGGAGAGCCAGTCACGGGGCAGGGGGGCGAACCCGCCTGCCAGGAGGGGGACCAGCGGCTCTCCCGAACGCCATGCGCGAAGAACGCGCTCCGGATCCGCTTTTCCGGGAGAAGCCCGCTCTCCCCGCTGCCCGCCGGGCGGAGGCGAGTGGAAGAGCAGCTCGAAGCCGTCTGCCTCCAGCTGAAGCTCGGGATCCAGCGGCGGCGCCAGGAAGAAGGACTCGTGGTCTCGGCCCTGCACCTCCCCGGACCAGCCTTCGAGCTGGGCGGTCAACTCGATGGCCTCCTGGGGCCCAAGCACGACTCGATGGCCGGGGATCAGGCCGAAGCGGTCTCGCAGCGACCGGATCAGAGTTCGCTCTGCCCGCTCATCGCGCAGGGGAATCGGCCCGCGCAGGTGGGTCAGCCGGCCCCCGTCGATCCGCGCGCTCGGGGGATCTCCGTAGACGAGGGTCGGGAGCACGCTCAGTCGCTCCGCCTCCCGCTGGGTTCGGAGCACGATGCGCGGGGGAACCGAGGCGGTCGCGGGCAGGCGCCGCGTCTCCACCTCCACGGGAAGCCGGTCACGAAGCGAGGGAAGCACTTCGGTCATGAGCTCGGTGACCTGATCCGGGGTGAAAATGCGGCCCCGCCAGAAATCTTGAAGCTCGCGACCGGTGAGCTGGCTCTCGGCGAGCTCCCGCAGCACGCCGTCACAGAGCACGAAGCCGTCGCAGACTTCACTGCAGGCGGGTGGATCCCGCTCCACGAAGAGGCGAAACCCTAGGGAGTCGTCGACCAGGCGCGCGCGAAGCCCCACTGTTTCCGACGAGGTCTTCACCGTTTCGCCATCGAGGCGAACGTCGGAACAGTTTTCGAGAGCCCGGAGCAGGTTGCGGAGAATGCCCCGGGGCATGACTCCCCGGAGCTTGGAGCCAAGAGCCCGCTCGGCGGCGATGTCCGCAGGGGTGGCCACCACGCTGGGCCCCGTCACGCGCCCCGATGCGAGGGCCGTCAGAGTGCTCCGAAGCGGGGTTTCGGCATCGTCGGTGACCAGGTAGCGCTCGAGAGCGAGGGAGCCTCCCTCTCGGCTGAGCCGATAGCTCAGCCTGGCGCCTCCCGGCGGACCGCTGGGAAGGGCGCGACCCTCGAGACGCACACGCCGCATCGCGATCGCCGCAGCGGCGACGTGTGCACAGGGATCCTCGTCACCTCCGCAATTGCACTCCCACTCGCGATCCTCCGGGTAGAGGACGACGGTGGGATGGACCACGCTCCCCGGGGTGCGGACCCGGAGCACGATCTCGTCCTGATCGGCGTGCTCGCCAACCACCGCCTCGGTGCGGGCGAGCTCCACTCCTCGCGACCAGGCCGAATGCGACGCCCGGTCCCGAACCGTTTCGAAGAGATCCTGCACGAAGAGCGGGAGGCTAGTCGGGTGGCGCGGGACGTGCCATGGTTCCCGGCGATGGCCAGCTACATCACGCCGGAGGGCTTTCGCAAGCTCGAGGAGGAACTCGAACACCTCTGGAAGGTCGAGCGTCCTCGGGTCACCAGCGAGGTCAGCGAGGCGGCTGCACTCGGCGATCGATCCGAAAATGCCGAGTACATCTACGGCAAGAAGCGACTGCGGGAGATCGATCGACGCCTGCGCTTCCTCTCCAAGCGCCTCGACGCACTCACCGTGGTGCGTCCGTCGCCGGATCAAGAGGGTCGGGTGTATTTCGGAGCCTGGGTCACTGTGGAGGACGAGAACGGAGACCTGACCGAGTACCGCCTGGTGGGCCCCGACGAGTTCGACGTCGAGGCCGGAAAGATCAGCATCGCATCGCCGATGGGACGCTCCCTGATGGGGACGGAAGAGGGCGACGAATTCGTCGTGAGCCGCCCCAAGGGCCCCGCCCGCTTCACCGTCGTTGCGATCCGCTACGAGCGCGACCCGGGCGAGAGCCGCTAGCTAAGAAGGTGCGCTGCCGCCGTTGGCCCGGGAGGCCTTGCCGGAACGCGCGGGCTTCCTCCTCCTCGGCACCACGCTTGTGACTCCCGCAGCCTCCCGCAGCGTCTGGAAGGAGGTCCGGATTGCCTGGACGAATTGATCCAGATCTGGGAGCAGCTCGTAGTCAGCGTTGAAGCCCCAGGCCAGGGCTCCGTCGTAGCTGAACAAGGCGATCCCGAGGCCCAGGTTGTCCGCCAGGGGCACGTAGGGATAGATCTGCTCCATCTTGGCGCCCAGCAGGTAGAGCGGAACCTGGGGGCCCGGGATGTTGGTGACGACCATGTTGAAGGGAAGCAGCCGGGTGGCGTTGCGCGCCCCCAGCGACAGCAGCGTGGCGGGAGTCCACTCCGCAACCTGGGTCAGCACCTCGGCCCCGACCGCCTGCTTCGAGCTCTTGAGCTCCGCGGTCCTTCGGGAGATCGCTTTCAGCTGCTCGAGCGGGTCGGGCTCCCCGACGGGCAGCGGAACGATCCATGCGGAGACCCGATTGCCGAGCTTCCCGCTCTGGTCCTCGGTTCGAACGCTGACGGGGGCGAGCACACGGAAGTCGAGCTTGGCGGGGTCCACCTGCCGCTGCTGCAGGAAGAGGCGCACCGCACCGGTCGTGATGGTCAGCACTACGTCGTTCAGGCTCCCCCCCAGTGTCCGGCGAAGCTCCTTGATCTCCTGGATCTCCATCGTCGCCCAGTCGAAGCGCCGATGGGGACCCACGGGCTGATTCAGCGGAGTCGACGACGCCGACCTCAGGGTGGAGCCGACGGTCTCGGCCATGGCGCGGAAGCGGGAGAGGAGCTCCTGGCGGGCGCCCCTCGCCTCGTTGACGAGATTCCGAATGTCCCGGGCCGCCTCCAGTGGCAACCGGATTCGTCTGCCGACTTCGTTGCGCAGAAGCTCGAACCCGCTCGGCTCCGGACGCGGGACAAAGGGCGGGGCTTCGGGGATCTCCGCATCCGGCGACGAGCTCATCAGCACCGTCAGTAGATCCACGCCCGAGACACCGTCGATCATGCAGTGGTGAACCTTGCTGATCAGGGCGAAGCGATCTTCTTCGAGACCCTCTACGATCCACATCTCCCAGAGGGGCCGGGTCCGATCCAGGCGCTGGGCCATGATGCGAGCCGAGAGGCGCTTCAGCTGCTCGTCGTCACCGGGGCGGGGCAGGCTGGCGTGGCGCAGGTGGTAGTTGAGGTTGAAGCGGTCGTCGTCCACCCACACCGGCTGACGCTCGAGGGGGATCCAGGCGAGCTTCTGCCGGTAGCGGGGGATCCGGTGCAGGATTCCGTTGACCCCCCGCCGGATCAACTCGATGTCGACCCCGCCCTCCGGAGTCGCGAGGGGCCCGACTCGGTAGATGCCGGTGGAGGCCACGTGCATGTAGGCGTGGGGCTTCTCCAGGAGAAGAAAGGAGTTGTCCAGGGCGGTGAGCCGATCGTAGGAGTACCGAGGCATGGTTCTCCAGGAGGTGTAACGCGATGCGTCATTTAGCCAGCTCGCGTCAAAACGACCCGAACTCCCGAGCAGTTCAAGTCTGACCTCGGTGCGTGCGAAAAGAAAGGAGAATCAACGGGATGGATCCCATCTATCACGGGTGTATCGATCAATGGACTCTCCGGTCATTCAGCTTCGTTTCAAGGGCCGCCTGGTGCAGACGCTGCCGTTTCAGGGCGACGTGCTCCGCATCGGACGCATGAGGGAAAACGACATCGTGATCAGCAACGCCTCCGTAAGTCGCTTCCACGCCGTGTTGAAGCGCGAGGGGGGGAGGGTGATCCTGGAGGACTCCGGCAGCGAGAATGGCTGCTATGTGAACGGCACCCGGGTCGTGGGCACGGTCCAGCTCGAAACTGGCGACGAGATCCTGGTCGGAAAGCACCAGCTGCTGCTCGCCGAAGCGGGTGCTGAGGACGAGTTGCCCGAAGGGGTGGCGAGTCACGGCAAGAGCGACGCATGGGATGCCTCGAACACCTACTTCGTCGAAGCGGACGTGCAGGCGAAGATGGTCGAGGCCTCCGACTCCGAGCCGGTGGCGGAGCTGGAAGACGAGTACGATTCGCTTCTTCCCACCGAGCTCGAAACCGCCGCAGAGGAGGAGACCCCAGCGCAGGAGATGGAGCCGCTTTCTGACGCCGCCGCCGTCGAGACCGCGGCAGCACTCTACGAGGATGACGAGGCGGAGCCGATGGAGGTGGCTGCGGAAGAGCTGGAGGCATGGAACCCCGCGGAAAGCGACGCCGCGGAAGAGGACGAGCCCGCCGAGGGCGTTCCTGTGCCGGACCGGGACGAGGAGAGCAGCGAGAGCCCCTTCGCTTTCGGCATCGACGCAGATCTCGCCAGCTCCGAGCGCGGAGCCAAGCTGGAGGTGGATCCGGAGGACTACGACGTCGAGCTGATCGATCCGGATCCGGAGGAGAGTGACGAGCAGGTGGCCGAGATCGCCGAGCCCTCGTCTCCGGAGCTTCAGTCTCCGGAGGAGCCGACCTGGTACGCGGGGCTCATCATCCAGTACCAGGGAAAGCTCGAACGTATCATCAGCTGGGACCAGGATCGGCTGAGCGCGGGTCGCTCCCGCGAGTGTGAGATGGTCCTCGATCAGCCCGGTGTCTCTCGGCGTCACGCGATGTTCGTGCGCGAGGACGGGCGCTACCAGGTGCGCGACCTCGACTCGATCAACGGCGTGCTGGTCAACGGTGAGAAGATCAGACGGCGCGATCTCGAGGTGGGTGACGTAGTGAAGATCGAGAGCTTCGAGCTCACCTTCCTGCTCGACCGGCAGCCGATCGCCAGCGAGATCGTGACCGACGACCTCGCTACGCCCCGCGCGGAGGTAGCCGAAGACCGCTTCGACATGACGATGATCGACGAGCATTTCCCGAGCAGCTCCGCCATCACCGATCCGGGCCGGGATGAGGAGCCCGCGGCGCTCGTCGAGGAGGAGGCGGAGATGCCCGAGGACAGCCTCTTCGCGCCCGACGATGCCGAGAAAGAGGAGCTCGTCGAGGTCGAGGAGTTGTCTCCCCCGGCGCCCGAGGTCGTCGAGCTCGCGGCACCGGACTCGACCGACGACGTCGTTACCTTCGAGCTCAGAGTTCGTGTCGAGGATCTGCCCCTGCCGCTCCAGACGGCACTCGCCGAAGTCGGCGAAGGCGGGCTCAGCTTGCCCGTCGAGCTGGTTCTCAAGACCGACGGCGAGAGTTCGAAAGAGAGCTGATCGGCGCGCTCGCAGTTCGGCGGGGATCGGCCGCGGGTGATAGGATCGGCCGATGAGCGACGAAGCGGAGCAGCTTCCGGCGGGAAAGCTCGAGATGGATTTCCTCGCCGGGCTCCTGGCCGGATCCGGCACGGGGAACGACGTGGTGCTGGGCCCGGGAATCGGTCGGGACGTCGCGGTCGTCGACGCGGGCGGGGACCGCTACTGGCTCCTGAAGAGCGACCCCATCACCTTCGCCACCGACGAGATCGCCCACTACGCCGTCACCGTGAACGTCAATGACATCGCCACCGCCGGCGGATCGCCGCGCTGGTTCCTGGCGACTCTTCTCCTTCCCGAAGCCGGGATCACGGCCGGGGAGGTCGCTTCGCTCTTCGAGGAGATCCGCGTCGCCTGCAGCCGCTACGGGGTCACTCTGGTGGGCGGCCACACCGAGGTCAGCAGCGCGGTGAACCGGGTCGTGCTCGCCGGTTCGATGGTCGGCGAGGTAGCGAAGGGATCGCTGATCCGGAGCTCTGACGTCGCGATCGGCGACGCGATCCTCTGCACCAAGGGGGTTCCAATCGAGGGATGCGCCATCCTCGCCAGGGAAAAGCACGAGGAGCTGCTGACGGCCGGCTTCAGCCGCCAGGTCCTGGACGACCTTGCCGGCCTGCTCCACGATCCCGGGATCTCTGTTCTGGAGGACGCGCGCACCGCCTGTGCGGCCGCTTCCGTTCACGCCATGCACGATCCCACCGAGGGCGGGGTCGCCACGGCCCTCTGGGAGCTTGCCCTGGCCAGCGAGGTCGGCCTGCGCGTGGAGGCAGCGTCGATTCCGGTCCTCGAGGTGGCCGGGCCCATCTGCGCACACTTCGGGATCGATCCGCTGGGAACCATCGCGTCGGGGGCGCTCCTCGTGGCCGTCGCGCCAGAGGACGCCGAGCGTGTTGCTGCCGCCTGCGTCGCGAACGGAATCGCCTGCGCGAGAATCGCGACCGCCGTCGATCCCTCGCGCGGTGTAAAGCTCGTCCGCGATGGACAGGAGGTGGAGCTGCCCCGCTTCGACCAGGACGAAATCGTCAAGGCCTTCTAGCTCTGTTCGAAGTAGAGGCGGATGTCCGGCTGCAGCAGCACGTAGAGCGTGTAGGTACCCAGGATCGTCCCTAGCGGGAACCACACAAGGAGCAGCGCCGCCAGGACCATCGCGTAGACCCGGGCCCAGGAGCGTCGCGACCGGAGCGCCAGACCGCCGATCAGGCTGGGAGCCGACAACGCCAGCAGCACCGCAGCGACCGCACCGCCGACTCCGGCGAGGACGGCCGTGGCGGTCGGATCTCCGGATAGCAGCCCCCAGGGCGCTATGGCGACGAAGGCAAGGCAGGCGGAGACGATCCCCACAGCCGAGATTGCCAGGTAGAGACCGCCCAGGGTCCGGATCCGGCTCTCCGCCCGCTCACGGGCCTCGTAGCGGCGCAAGAGGCCCTGAAACTCCCGTTCCTCCGGTCTCTGGGGCCATCGCTGGCTCCGCACCTCGATCGGCGGCTCCATCTCTTCGCTCCTTTGTCCCACCGGGGCAGGCTCCGGAGCGACGGTGCGCCCCGGAGCCGCCAGGCTCAGTTCGATACCACCGGGACGACCTTGCCGGATTGGGCCGGGATCACCGTCGGGTTGAGCTCGCGCTTGATCTCTGCGAGTTCCCTTCTCGCGGCGTCCGTGTTCGCGTCCTCGCGGATCTCGCGGATTCTGGCCGCCAGACCGCGGTCGGTGCCGAGCTCCTTGTCCAGATCGCCCTCGGTGGAGAGCCGGGCGACGTGTTCGCGCACGTTCTCGAGGGCGCGCATGTCGGCATCGACGGAGAGTCCGTCGAGCGCCTCGGTCATGCGCCGGCGCGCCTTTGCGTTGGCGAGCGTTGCAACGATCCGGCCCTTCTCCCGTTCCAGGGCCCGGATCTCCTCGCGGAAGTGGATCAGGTTGGTCTTGGCCTCCTCGGCCTCGGATCGCAGCCCCTCGTACTCCCTCTCCGCCCGCTCGATGTCACCGACCAGGATCTGCTTGTGGGAGATCAGGGCGAGGCCAACCTCGTCGGCGCCGCGCTTGACGGCCCGTCGGATGTCGGAGTGGGTTCGCGTCAGCTCGCTGCGGCGCTCCTCGAGCTCTCCCTCCAGCTTGTTTCGCATGTAAAGGATGCCGGCCACCGCCTCCTTGAGCTCGCGGTACTGCTTGACGCGCTCGGCGATGGCGTGCTCGTAAACCGCGCGCGGGCTCTCTTCCTCACGGTCCCGCAGCCAGCCTGCGGCCCAGCCGCGAACGAGTCCGGTGAATCGCGCGATCAGTCCGGGTCTTCGTGACATTGTCTCGATCCTCCTCACTTCTTTCCGAGCGCGGCTAGACCGGCTTCTTCCAGTCCTCGTCGCGCAGCTCGAGCTCGCGGATCTTCTGTTGCAGGCTCTGGCGAACCATGCCGATCGCCTCCGCGGTCCGGGAAATGTTTCCGTCGTTGTCTCGCAATGAGCGCAGCAGGAAGCTGCGTTCGAAGTCCTCGACCACCCGCTTCTTGGCGTCGCTGAACGGCACATCATCGTGGTGCGGCAGCTGGCCAGCGCCGCCATCCATCGCACCGGAGAGTTTCAAGTCCGCTTCTTCGATGGATTCACCGGAGGCCAGGACGGCGGCCTGCTCGATCACGTTGCGGAGCTCCCGGACGTTGCCAGGCCAGGAGTGGCGGATCAGGCGGGCCAGGGCCTCGTCGCTGAGCCTCTTCTTCTCGCGTCCGAGTCGCTCCGCCACCTGCTCGAGGAATCGCTGGGCGAGGCCCGGGATGTCCTCGCTGCGTTCCCGAAGTGGCGGCAGGTCGAGATCCACGACCTTGAGGCGATAGTAGAGATCCTCCCGGAAGCGGCCTTCCCTCACCTCGGCCTCCAGGTCCCGGTGGGTCGCGGCGACGACCCGCACATCCACCTCGATGGGCTGGGTGCCGCCCACCCGCTCGAGGGAACGCTCTTGAAGGACCCGCAGCACCTTCGCCTGAGTCTCGGGGGCCATGTCGCCGATCTCGTCCAGGAAGACGGTCCCGCCGTCGGCGGCCTCGAAGCGTCCGGCCCGCTTTGCGTCCGCGCCCGTGAAGGCCCCCTTCTCGTGTCCGAAGAGTTCACTCTCCACCAGCTCCCGGCTGATGGCGGCGCAGTTCACCGCGACGAAGGGTTGGCTCTTGCGCGGGCTGTGCTGGTGGAGGGCCTGGGCGACCAGTTCCTTGCCGGTACCGCTGGCTCCCCGGATCAGCACCGTCAGGTCCGTCTCCGCCACCTTCTGGATCATCTCGAAGACGCGCCGCATGGCGGGCCCGGATCCGATCAGGTTGTCGAAGCCGAAATCCCTCTCGATTCGGGCACGAAGGATCCGGTTCTCGCGGGAGAGGCGGGTGCGCTCGAGGGCTCGCTTCACCACCAGGCGGATCTCGTCGTTGTCGAAGGGCTTGGGGACGTAGTCATCCGCGCCCAGCTTCATCGCCTCGACCGCGATCTTTTCGTTGCCGTGGGCGGTGATCATCACCACCGGGGTCTCGGGCTGGCGCTCCCTGGCGCTCCGAAGCACTTCCATTCCGCTCGCCCCGCTTCCCAGCGCCAGGTCCGTCAGTACGAAGTCGTAGGCTTCCTTGCTGAGGGCGCGGATGGCCTCCTCGCCATTCTCGGCTTGATCGGTCTCGTAGCCCTCCCGGCGCAGGAGTCCGGAAAGTGCCAGCCGGATGGCCCGCTCGTCTTCTACGATGAGGATTCGTGCCGTCATGGAGTCCTAGGCCTTTGCCTTGTTGGGGTGTTTGGGGAGAGTCATCACGAACTCGGTGCCCCGACCGGGGCCCGAGTCGACCTCGATCGATCCGCCGTGAGCGTCGACGACCTTCTTCGAGATCGCGAGGCCCAGGCCGGTGCCACTCTCCTTCGAGGTGAAAAAGGGGCTGAAAATCTCCTGGAGTCGGTCCGGAGCGATCCCTGGACCGTTGTCGCGTACCCGCAACCAGACCTCCGTTCCCGCCAGGTTCTCGCCGGCCTGGATCTCGATCCGCGGCCTGGGAGTCTCACTCTCCAGGAGGGCGTCGAGAGCATTCGAGATCAGGTTGATGATCACCCGCCGCAGCTTCTCCGGATCGCCGCGCATGGTTCCGTCCACCTCGATCGCCATCGAGACATCGACGCCACTTCGATCCAGCCGCTCCCGGAATGTCTCCAAAGCCGAGGGAATCACCTCGGCCATGCGCATCTCGGAGATCCGGAACTCCTCCTCACGTGCGAAGCGAAGCAGGTGGGAGATGCTCTTCTCGACCCGATCGAGCTCCTCCAGCGCAACCTCGGCGTACTCGACATTCCCTGGGGACGCGGGGTCCTCACCCATCTGCTGAACCAGGCTCTTGGCCGCCGTAATCGGGTTTCGGATCTCGTGGGCGATGGAGGCCGAGATCTCCTCGATGCGGCGGGTATGCTCACCTTCGAGCTCGCGCCGCTTTTCGGAGACGGTGCGGTCGAGCTGCCGGTAGACCTCCCGGTCGATCCATCGCTGGCGAAGGGTGGGCTCGAGATGCTTCTTGATGAATTCCCCGGCGAGGGCAATGCCCCAGCAGATCCCCACGACCCAGGCGACCGGCCGCATGACGAGGGCGAGGACTCCGACCACGACCAAGTATTGGGCGAAGCTGCGGACCAGCTTCGCCTTGGCAGCCGCCCGGCGGCGGGCCTCCTCGTAGGCCAGCTCCTCCCGACTCAGACCCGGTCGGGGCTCAGGGCGGCGCCGCCGCTGCTTGCGGCCCCGCCGCCGGCGTCCTCGATCGACCTCACGGATCGGCTCTCTCTCGAAGTCGCGTCTCCTCATCACCGCACCTCTGCCGGACCTTGCGACGCTCACCTCTGTCGCTCCAGCGGCTCGGTGGCCTGCCTGGGGAAGGTGAGAACGAACTCGGTTCCCGAGCCGGGAGCGGAGTGGGCTTCGATGGAGCCCCCGTGGGCATCCACGAGCTTCTTGGAGATGGCGAGTCCGAGGCCGGTGCCCGAGGACTTCGAGGTGTAGAAGGGGCTGAAGATCTTGTCGAGTCTCTCCGGCTCGATGCCCGGTCCGTTGTCCTTCACCCGGATCCAGATCTCGGTGCCAGCCAGGTTTTCACCCGATCCGATCTGTAGCCTGGGGGAGGCGATCTCCCGCTCCTCGAAGGCGTCGAGAGCGTTGCCCAGCAGGTTGATGATGACCCGCCGGAGCTTGTCCGGGTCCGCTCGCATGTCGGTAGCCGGGGCCACGTCCAGATCCACCTCGACGCCGATCTGAGCGATCCGATCACGGAAGGTCTCGAGCGCGGAGTCCACGATGTCGGCCAGGTGCACATCCGTCATCTCCACGTCTTCCTCACGGGCGAAGCGGAGCAGGTGGGAGATGCTCTTCTCCACGCGCTGGAGTTCCTCCAGGGCGACATTGGCGTACTCGACGTTGTCCTGGGAGGACGGGTCCTCACCCATTTGCTGGACCAGACTCTTGGCGGCGGTGATCGGGTTTCGGATCTCGTGGGCGATGGAGGCGGAGAGCTCCTCGACGTGTTGCGCGTGCCGACCCTCCAGGGTGCGTTTCTGCTCCGAGACATTGACGTGGACCTGCTGCCGCACCTCCCGCTGGATGAGGTCCTGGCGGAGTCGAGGCGCGACGATCGCGAAGAAGTAGTGCAGAGCGACCCCGATGCCCCAGCCGAGCCCGACGATCGCCGCCGGTCGAAAGCCCGCGACGAAGAACAGAAACAGACAGACAGCGGCGTACGGCACCAGGTGACTGAGAAATCCGATCTTCCGATTCGCCGCCCTGCGGGCTTCGAGATAGGCGCGCTCTTCGGGGCTCAGTCTGCGCCGGCCCTTTCTCCGCGCTTCCGGGACAGACGGGCTGGCGGAGAGTCCCGAGTCTGCCGCTTCCACCCGACCGGACTCTCCCGGCTCCTGGAGATGCGATCGGCGAGCCCGGCGGCGCACGCGACCACTTCGCGTCCTGTCGGATTCGTCCCACGAATGCGGCATCGGTTCCTCTTTCCTCTCCGGCGCAAGCCTCCAGAGATTATGAGCCGAAGAGCGGTCGATTCCCATTGCCGTCATGCCGCTGACTTCAGCAATTCTCGTGCCACGGATGAATCAACGCGAAATCAAGAGGTTACGAGAGGGCTGCAGCGAGCCCGGTGCAGTTCGGAGGCTTCAGGTGCAGCATTCATACTGCATCTGCCAGGGCAGAATCCGTTCGCCGATCGAGTCAAGCGCTGGCCACAGGCGGCGCGAGCGGCCCTGCGCTGAGAGCTGCTAAGGTCGCGCCGCAATGGAGCCTGAGCAATCGCCCGATCTGGACGCCGCGCGGAAGGATGAGGCCGACTCCGACGAGGAGTACGCCCCGACTCCCTTTGACAATCCCTTCTTCCTGCCTGCGCTCCTGGTCGGCTTCTCGATCTGGTTCATCTACGACGGTTGGTTCAACCCCGAGATGGAGTGGATCAAGTTCAATCGCATCGGTGCGGCGATCTGCTCGCTGCTCGCGATCTGGTTCAGCGTCAAGGCGTTTCGCGAGCGTCGCGCCACTTCCGGCCCGGGCGGAGAGGGCTAGCTATTCGGCCTCGGGCGCTTTCTCCGGAGGCTTGGAAGGCGTGGACTCCTCGGGTGCGACCAGGCCCGCTGACATCACCAGCTTGAAGGCCTGCTCCACGGTGATGCTCAGGACCGTCAGGTCCTCCTCGGGCACCAGCAGGTAGAAGCCCGAGGTCGGGTTCGGTGTGGTCGGGACGAAGACGTTGACGAGTTCCAGAGCCGGGACCTGCCTGACTGGCCCGCGTGCCGGACCCGTGGTGAAGGCGATGGCGTAGACCCCCCGGCGCGGGTACTCGACCAGGACCACGCGGCGGAAGTTGGTTTGCGAGCCGGAGACGAAGATCGCGTCGAGGAGCTGCTTCACTGCGGCGTAGATGTTCCGCGCTACCGGAACCCTGGAGAGCAGACGCTCCCAGAGACGAACGATCTCCCGGCCGAAGAGGTGGCGGGCCACGACCCCGAAGAGCAGGATCACGAAGAGCGTGAAGATCGCGCCGACGAAGGGGAGGTTCGGTGGCACCTCCAGGTCGGGGAAGAGGAGGTGAAGGACTCGCGGGAGGAGCAGGCTGTCGAGCCGCTGAATGATCCAGGCGATCGCCCAGATGGTGATCCCGATGGGTGCGAAGGTCAGCACCCCGGCCACGAAGTAGCCGCCAAGGGACCTGCGGAGTCTGGCCATCCACCGCGAGAACACGCCAGGATTGTATCGGTATCACCCGGATTTGGCGCTAGCGTGAATTTCTCGTCGGGTCGCTGCTCGGACAACTGGGGAGAGCGGATTGGAGGATTTGACACGCCGCGCACTCGCGCTCGGCCTGGCCATGGGCTTCGACCGGGTCGGCGTGGCACGGGCTGAGCCGCTGCCCCAGACCGAGTTCCTTCGCCAGTGGGTCGCGCGCGGATTCGCCGGTGAGATGCAGTACCTCGTCCGCCGTCTGGAAGAGCGGGTGGATCCGCGGCGGGTGCTCGAGGGGGCTCGAAGTATCATCGCTTTCTCGCTGGCGTTCGATCCCGGAACCGAGGAGCCGCCGCGAGGCAGTTCCGTCGGGAGCGTGGCGCGCTACGCCAGGGGTGACGACTACCACCGGGTGCTCGGAGAACGCCTGCGCGCCTACGAGAGCGAGCTCGGTACCCTGGCCGGGCGGCCGATTCGCACCAGGAGCTACGTGGATACCGGGCCCGTCCAGGAGCGGGCGTATTCCGCCCAGGCGGGGTTGGGATGGATCGGGAAGAACACCTGCCTGATCGATTCGGAGCTGGGCTCTCACCTCTTCCTGGGTGTAGTGATCACCGACCTCCCTCTCCGGGCGAATGCACCCGAGTCGGATCACTGCGGGACCTGTCGTGCCTGCCTGGACGCCTGCCCGACCCAGGCCTTCGACGCTCCTTATGTCCTCGACGCCACCCGCTGTCTCTCCTATGCGAACATCGAGCAGCGCGAAGCGATTCCTGAATCGATGCGCGAGGCCCTGGGAGATCGCGTATTCGGCTGCGACCTCTGCCAGGAGGTCTGTCCCTGGAACTCGCGCAGCCGGCGTAGGGTGCCCCCGGATCCACTGGGGCTCCGAGCGCGGCTCGCGCCGCGCGAGGAGTGGCGCGAGCCCGCGCTCGAGTGGCTGCTCGGACTCGATGAGGAGAGCTGGCGACGGGCGACGCGGTGGATGGCGCTGCGCCGTGGGGGGCAGCGCGGGCTGCTACGAAACACGCTCATCGCGGCCGGCAACAGCGGAGATCCCGCTCTGATTCCCGCGGTGGAGCGGCACGCCCGTGGCGACGACCCGCTGCTGGTCGATCACGCGGTCTGGGCGTTGGTTCGCCTGCGGGCCACCAGTCGGGCCAGAGCCGCGGGGCGTGGCCCTGGGGTGACGAGTTCCTGATAGTCGATCAGGCGGAGGCCGCCAAAGAGTCTCGGCAGCTCGTCTGGCTCGAGAAGAAACGTAGGATTCTTCGGACCTTGCCCCAGTTGTCTCTGGTGAGTTGTAAAGGTTTCGTAGAGCAGCAGTCCGCCCGGCCGCAGCGCTTCGACGATCGGCTGAGCGAGCGGCCTGAAGAGAAAGCGGAAGACGAGTATTGCGCCGAAGCTGGCCGGAGCCACCGGGATGCCGAATCCAGCCTCCAGGTCGGTTCGCACGCAGCGCAGCAGAGGCGGGGCGGTTCGCTGGATGCTCCGAAGCGCCTTCTCGTCGCGGTCCAGGGCGAGGACTGGGAGGCCGAGTCGCGCCGCGGCGAGGCTATGGCGCCCGTGACCGCAGGCCAGATCCAGGACCGGTCCCAGGCGTCCCGCCTCGACGATCAGCCCTTCGCGGCTCCGGAAGAACTCCGAGGGCTCGAGATCAGGGCAGGCCACGCTCGTCGACGACCTTCCGAAGCACAGCGGGGAAGTCGCTCATCACCGCGTCGACCCCGAGGTCGAGCAAATCCCGCATCTCGTCCTCTTCGTTGATGGTCCACACGTGAATCTGTACGTCGTAGCGATGGGCGAACTCCACGAGCTCGGCCGTCACCAGGGGATTGCCCGCGAAGGTGGGCGGAATCTGAAGCGCCATGGGCTCCGGTGGCGGCGCCTCACCCGCTGCAGCGGCGCGAACGAACCCCACCACGTCCCCGACGGCCGCACCCATGGCGGGGCGAAGCTCGGTCTCCGCGAGTCGTGCCCGGAGCGCCGACATCGTGTCATCTTCAGCAGCCGCCAGCAGCGTCGTCTCCGCGCATCGGGCCTCGGTGACGATCCGCACCGTGGCGTCGATCAATGCCGGCGAATTCTGCTTGATCTCGATGTTGAAGCGAATTCCCGGAAATCTCTCGAAAGTCTCGCGCAGCGTAGGGATTCGGATTCCCTGTCCACGGTGAGGAAAGCTCACACCGCCGTCCGGGCTGAAGCGATGACCTGCGTCCAGGCGCTGCAGCTCGGCCAGCGTGTACTCCTCGATGGCACCGGATCCTTCGGTGGTGCGATCCACCTGCGGGTCGTGTGAGAGGACGACCTCGCCGTCGCGACTCAGGTGCACGTCGGTCTCCAGCATCACCGCTCCCTGGGAGAGCGCGCGCTCGAAGGCCGGAAGGGTATTCTCGGGCAGCTCACCGCTCGCGCCGCGATGCCCGACCACGATCGGTGTCGGCAAGTCGAAGTAGGGGTGTCTCATGGCGCATACGGTATCATGCCGCGCCCGATGGGAGTGCTGACGCGAGAGGCTATCGATCGAGGGTGTTTCACGGACCAGGGCGAGACCTAGCGTGCGCGCCGTGGTCCAGAGGGTGCACTCGGCCCGGATCCGGGTGGAGAGCGAATCTGTCGGCGAGATGGGGGAGGGCTTGCTGGCACTGGTGGGCGTCGGGCGGGACGACGCTCAGGATCAGGCCGAGGAGCTCGCCCGCAAGCTCGTCCACCTTCGCGTGTTCAAAGATGAAGCCGGGCGGATGAATCGGTCACTCCTCGAGACAGGGGGGCAGCTGGGGGTGGTGTCCCAGTTCACTCTGTTCGGGGACGTCCGCCGTGGGCGACGACCCTCCTACACGGATGCGGCACCACCGGAGCAGGCGGAGCCCCTGATTCGAGCCGTGGTCGAGGCGGCCACTGCGGCCGGCGTGAGGGTGATCACCGGCCGCTTCGGCGCGATGATGGATGTAGAGCTGGTGAACGCCGGCCCCGTGACCATCCTCGTCGATACCGACAGAGTCTTCTAGGCCTCTTGACCCGAGGGCGCCGAACCCGGAAAATGCTTCAAAGGGGGGCGACGGAGGTCGCCGTCGAGAGGAGAGGTACCGTGCACATCCACGCTTCGATTCGGTCCGTGCTTATCGCGCTGGCCGCGGCTACCAGCTTGGCTTTGGCACCCGCTCCCGCTGCGGCTGCGGAGAGCCCGGGAACGGAGTACGGGCTCGGTGTCGGCTGCGCCTTCATCAATCTGGTCTACGGACCGGTAAAGGTTCTCTACGCCACGGGCGGTGCGATCGTGTCGGGCTTCGCCTGGGTCTTCTCCGCAGGGGACACGGACGTATCCAGGCCGATCTGGGACGCCTCCATGCGCGGGGACTACATGATCGTGCCGGACCAGCTCCGGGGTCGACGGGGGCTCGACTTCATCGGCCGTGCGCCAGAGCAGGCCGCTGCAACGGGAACCCCGTGGAAGGAAAAGTCCAGCGACGAAGGGTTCTGAGGCCAACGTCCCGGACCGCGAATCCCAACCGGGAAGACGCGGCGATATCGACGGTTGCTATCGGCGGATTGGAACCCATGCGATCCGCCGGTCATCCCAAGGCGTAGATGGTGGCTGACGGACTCTCGATCGCTTCCTTCGGGGCCGCATTCGTCGCGGGATTGATCTCCTTTCTCTCGCCCTGCGTGATGCCGCTGATGCCCGCCTACCTTTCGCTCGTCTCCGGGATCACCGTGGAAGAAATGATGGAGGGCAAGGGCGAGGGTGGAATCCGGCGCCAGGTGCTCCTCGGCTGCACCGGCTTCGTAGCGGGGTTCTCGACCGTCTTCATCCTCCTCGGCGCCTCTGCTACGGCAATCGGACGGGTGCTCCAGACCTGGCGCGTCGAGTTGCTGGGAGTCGAGATCGGCGCCGTGCAGGTCGCCGGGGCGGTGATCGTGCTGATGGGCCTTCACATGACCGGCCTGCTCCCGATCCAGGCGCTCTACCGGGATACCCGCTTTCACGCCCGGTTCAAGCCGAAGGGGTATCTGGGGACGTACCTGGTGGGTGCAGCATTTGCGTTCGGGTGGTCGCCCTGTGTCGGCCCGATTCTGGGCGGCATCCTCACCATCGCCGGAGGCCGCGAGACGGTCTACCAGGGAATGCTCCTTCTCGCGGTCTATTCGCTGGGGCTCGCGCTGCCGTTCTTTCTCGCCGGTTGGAGCGTCGAGCTCCTGCTCGCGTCGGCGAAACGGCTGAAGCGTCACTTTCGCCGGATCGAGATCGTCTCCGGCGCCCTGCTGATCGCCCTGGGTGTCCTGGTGGCGACGAATCGGCTGACTGCCCTCAACAGCTACTTCTTCTTTTTGAACGACGTGGTGGAGGCCGCCGAACGATGGCTGCTCTGAAGCTGCTCGGCGCCGGCCGCCTCCTTCTGGCTCTCCTCCCGCTGGTCCTCGCGTGTCGGATCGAGAGCACTCCCGGGGTTGGCGGTGAGGCCGATGGCGCCCGGGCGCCGGAGTTCACCCTTCCCGATCTGCTCGGAAACGAGATCTCGCTGGCCGATCATCGCGGGCGACCCGTGATCATCGATTTCTGGGCGACCTGGTGCGCGCCCTGCGTACAGCAGATCCCGGTGCTGAACGCTTTTCAGGCCGCCCACTACGGAGAGGTGGCAGTTCTGGGGATCGCCGTCGATAGCCGGGGCATCGAGGCGGTGGCTCCCTTCGCCACCGAGCATGGCATCCAGTACCCGGTGCTGCTCGGCGACGAGTCCCTGGCTCAGGATTACGGCGCCTTCGGCTTCCCGAGCCTCTACGTAATTGCGCCCGACGGCAGCATCGCCGCGAACCACGTCGGGGTGATCAGCGAGGAGGAGTTGGAGGAGGCGCTCATCGTTGCGACCGCGAGAAGCGGCGCCGAGACTCCCTAAAGTCCAGGGCCGCTCCGGTCGAAAACGCTCCCGTGGAACAGCGCTCCGACTCCTCCGCAATCCGGCTGAGCGAAGATACCCAGCTTCGGGTCCGGCGTGCCTTCGAACGAAGCTTTGAGGCGGGTCAGACGGTCTTCGACGAGGGGGACCAGGGAGATGTCCTCTACGTCATCCAGACGGGGATGGTCGAGCTGATACGCTCCGGCCCCGACGGTCCGCGCCTGGTGGCTCGCCTCGCTCCGGGAGAGTTCTTCGGCGAAATGGGTGTCCTGCTGGGGCGGCCGCGCTCGATGCGCGCGGTGGCCTCCAGCGCCTCGCGGCTGATCGAACTCGACGCGGCGACCTTCGAGGAGATGTGCGTGGCGCAACCAGAGATCGCCATCCGCGTGATCCAGCGCCTGGCCGCCCGCGTGATCGATCTGGAGCAACGACTCGCGGCCCTGGGGGTGGACGATCTGCTGCGCCCCGTTGTCCGCGTCCTGGTGCGCCGAGCCGATCACGAGGAGGGCGCCGGCAGGCTGGCCATCACCCTCCGCAGGCTCGCGGCAGAAGCTGGACTCTCGCTCCTCGAAGCCCATCGCGCCCTCGGTCAACTGATGGAGCGAAGGCTGGTCCGACTCGTCGATGACGTTCTGGTCATCCCCGACCTGGAGTCCCTGTCGGCCTGCCTGGACGGAGCCGACTAGCCCCCCAACCGGCTTGCCTCACCTCTCATTGCTTTGTTAGCGTCGTCGGTGCGCGGGTAGCGGGACTCGCGGAAGGGGGGGGCGTGCGTCTGTTCCGTCTGGCCCACGGGAAGTACCTGGGCGCCGTGGTGCTTCTACTGGCGATTGCGCTCTCGGGAAGCGCGCGGGCGGCCCTGGTCGGGGCCGACGATCGGGACAGCGATGCGCCTTTCGACATCACCGCAGATACCGTCGAGTTCGAGAGCGACCGCGACCTCTACATCGCCCGGGGCAACGTCGTCATCACGCAGCCGGGCCGCACCCTGACTGCCGATTGGGTGGCCTTCAGCAGCGAGACGCGGCAGGGCATTGCGACGGGGAACGTCGTCCTGACCGAGGCGGAAGACATCCTCTACTCCGACGTGCTCAGCTTCGAGATCGACACCCTGAAGGGCATCGTGATCGACGGGTTCCTCGACGCCCGCGCCAGTGGCTTCGAGATGACCGGCGAAACCATCCACAAGACCGGCGAGGAGACCTACACCTTCGACAACGGGACCTTCACCACCTGCCGCTGCCCGGAAGAGGGGAGGAATCCCTGGGAGATTCGCGCCAAGAAGACAGACATCGAGGTGGGGGGATATGCCACCAGCCGAAACACCAGCTTCAACATCCTGGGGTTTCCGGTGATATGGCTCCCCTGGATGCGCTACCCGGTCAAGACCGAGCGCGAGACGGGCTTCCTGCTCCCGGAGTTCAGCGTCTCGGGCCGTAGCGGCGGCCGAATCGGTCTCCCCTTCTTCTGGGCGGCTCGGCCCAATGTCAACGTCACCCTCACTCCCACCTACCTGTTCAAGCGCGGCTTCAAGCCGAGTGTCGGTGTCGAGTACGTCTTCGGCGAGCGGTCCTACGGCAACTTCTACGGCGCCCTCATCAACGACCAGGACGTCGATCCGAACACCTTCGACACTCCTTTCGACCAATTGCGCTGGGGGACGGAGTGGATTCACGATCAGCACCTGCCTCGCGGCTGGCGGGCCAAGGTGGACGCGACGCTCTTCTCCGACAATGTCTTCCCCTACGATTTCTACGAATTCTCGAACTACAGGCACGAACGCTACGTCCAGTCGAGAGCGTTCCTGGAGAAGCGCTTCGGACCCGTGAAGCGCTACGGGTTCAACGCCGGCGTCTGGTGGGCGGACGATCTGCAGAACCCGGACAACGTGGACAGAGACGATTTCCTGCTTCAGCGACTCCCAAGCCTGCAGTTCTCCGGCTTGCCACAGCCCCTCCCGGGCTTCGCCCGGCGCCTCCAGGCGTCCTTCAATGTGGACTACACGCATTTCTACTCGCGGAAGAGGGCCGAAGACGTGTATCCAAGGGCGACCGTCCGGGGCGACGACCAGTTCCTGGACACCGGGATCGACGCGATTCCCGATGGCTTCGAGTTCAACGACGACGGGGTCCTCGTTACTCTCGACGGCGACGTGGTCACGCGTGACGGGACCGTGCTGACGGCGGAGGAGTACCTCGCCACCTTCCCCCCCGAGGCCGAGCTCCCCGTGCTGAACACGGACGGACACCTGGATAACTTCCCCCCGGGTCCCGAGAACGACGGGAAATTCCAGGAGGGAGAGCCGCTCGGTGATCGAGGCAACCGGCTGGTGCTGAACCCGCGGATCGGGATTCCCTTCCGGGTCGCCGACATCGTCGAGGTGCTTCCCGAGATCGGCTACCACGGCACCTTTTATCGCACCGACGCGCAGAGCTCGACGATGAGGAGTCTCTTCACGGCGATGCTGGACACCCGCATCCGGACGCGTCGAGAGATCGAGCTCCCCTTCGGATTGGGACCGGCGGTTCACCTGATGGAGCCGCGCCTGGTCTACACCGGCATCACCAACGCGTCCCAGAACGACAACCCCCTGTTCGTCCCCGCAGCCGCGCAGCCCCAGGAGCGGATCCGCCAGTTCGAGCTCTTCAACCTGACTCGGAATCCCTCCGATCGTATCAACAGTGTGAACGCCATCACCGCGGGGCTCGGCAACCGGATCTACGTCCCCGGCGAGGAGGGCGAGCCGCCGCAGCTCTTTGCCGACATCTCCCTCTCCACCCAGTACGATTTCGCGAGCGACGACAATTCCAAGTTCTTCCTGGAGGGGTCGGCCTATCCCTACGAGAACCTCCGTGTCCGCTTCAACATGGGCTGGGACTTCAAGGAGAGCGAGTTCAGCGAGAGCCTCCTGGAGGCCAGGTACTCGACAGAGGAGGGGCACGACCTCGCCTTCAGCTATCGCTACCTGCGCGACATTCCGGTCTTCTTCGAGTCCTTCAACTCCAGCGAGGATGAGAACCGCTACGAGGAGTTCGAGGCCGGCCAGTTCAAGATCAACCAGCTCACCCTCAGGGGGCGGCTGGCCATCAACCGGAACTGGGCCGTCACCTACGGGGTTCGCTACTCCTTCGAAAACGATATCTGGCTGACCAACCGGGCCGGGGTCGAGTACATCTCCAAGTGTCGCTGCTGGGCGATCCGCCTGGAGGCCGGGGCCGACCGTTCCGGCGGCGCCTTCTTCAACGTGCAGTACGTCCTGATCGGCCTCGGCGATGACGACGTCCGGCCCTTCTCCGGTGGCGGCATCGGCAGCGGCGGCCGCGATCCGCTCTCCGGCGCGCAGAACTGACGGGAGCGCCCCGCTTGGTTGACGCTCTCTGGGCCCTTTGATAACAAGCGGTATTCACTGGGCTTTTCTTCTTAGGCGCGGCCCGCGCCAGACGAGACTGTGACCCTTCGCCCCTCGCAGGATGAATTCGAGAGTCTGGCCTCCCGGGGCAACCTGATTCCCGTGGTCCGCGAGATTCTCGCCGACATGGATACGCCCCTCTCGCTGTTCCGCCGCCTGGACGACGGCCGCACCTCGTTCCTCCTCGAGTCCGTCGAGGGCGGCGAGAAGTGGGCCCGCTACAGCTTCATGGGGGTGGGGGCCCGGGCGATGTTTCGCGCCCGGGGCCAGGAGGTGGAGTGGACGGAGGGCGGCGAGATCCGTCGCTTCCAGGTCGACGGCGATCCTCTCCAGGTGCTGCGCGAGCGGCTCTCTCGGTACCGGTTCGTGTCACCCGAGGGTGTTGACCTGCCTCGCTTCGCCGGTGGCGCGGTGGGCATGGTGAGCTGGGACTGGGTTCGCTTCGTGGAGCGCATTCCCGACGAGAATCCCGACGAGCTCGGGTACCCGGATCTCTACTTCGTGTTCCCCGAGACGGTGGTGGTCTACGACAACGTGCGCCACTCGGCGATGGTGATCCGTGAGATCGAAATCGGCGAGCACGACGATGCCGCCCGCTGCTACCGGGAGGTGAAGGACGCGCTGGAGGCCACGGTTCGCAGGCTTCGAGAGCCCCTCCCGGCGGAGCCGCAGCGGACCCCGGTGCGCCGGCCGATGGAGGTCCGGCCCAGCATCACCCGCGAAGCGTACGAGGCGATGGTGGCGCGGGCGAAGGAGTACATTCGGGCGGGAGACATCTTTCAGGTGGTGCTCTCCCAACGCTTCCGGATCGCACTCCAGGTCGACCCCTTCCAGATCTATCGCCAGCTCCGGCGGATCAACCCGAGCCCCTATCTCATCTTCCTGCGCTGCGAAGGTACGGCGATCATCGGATCCTCACCGGAGATCCTGGTGCGCGTCGAGAACGGCCGGATCGACCTGCGCCCGATCGCAGGGACGCGGCCCCGGGGCAAGACCCCCGAAGAGGACCTCGCTCTGGAAGAGGAGCTGCTGGCAGATCCGAAGGAGCTGGCCGAGCACGTGATGCTCGTCGACCTGGGTCGCAACGACGTGGGTCGCGTCTCCGAGATCGGATCCGTCGAGGTGAACGAGTACGCGAGCATCGAGCGGTACTCGCATGTGATGCACATCGTCTCGAACGTGCGCGGGAGACTGCGCGACGAGTTCGACTGGCTCGATCTGCTCCGCGCCACCTTCCCGGCGGGTACGCTCTCCGGTGCGCCGAAGGTCCGGGCGATGGAGATCATCGACGAGCTCGAGACGTTGCGGCGCGGCCCCTACGGCGGCTGCATCGGCTACGTGGACTACTCGGGGAACATGGACATGGCAATCACCATCCGGACCCTTCTGGCAAAGGATGACACGATTCACCTCCAGGCCGGAGGGGGCATCGTGGCGGATTCGGTTCCCGAGGCGGAGTACCAGGAGTCCGTGAACAAGGCCCAGGCCCTGGTTCAGGCCATCGATCTGGCCCGCGAGGGTCCCGATTGACGTGCGGCTCCTGATGATCGACAACTACGACTCCTTCACGTACAACCTGGTGCAGTACCTGGGCGAGCTGGGCGCGGAAATCGACGTGCTGCGAAACGACGCCGCCCCGCTCGAGGATCTGCTGGAACGCGAAGTCACCGGCGTGGTGATCTCTCCGGGCCCGGGGCGACCGGATGCGGCAGGTGTATCGGTCGCCGCCGTCGAGGCCTTCGCGCGTCTTGGGACTCCGGTGCTCGGCGTCTGCCTGGGTCACCAGGCCATCGGTGAGGCCTTCGGCGGGCGAATCGCCCAGGCCCGGACGATCATGCACGGCAAGACCTCGCCGATCCACCACGACCAGAGGGGGGTCTTCGAGGGGTTGCCGACTCCCCTCGAAGCGACCCGCTATCACTCGCTGGTGGTGGAGCCGGACTCGTGTCCGCCCAGTCTCGAGGTCAGCGCCCGCTCCTCGGAGGGCGAAATCATGGGTCTGCGTCACCGGGAGTTCCCCGTCGAAGGGGTGCAGTTTCACCCCGAATCGATCCTCACCCCCGAAGGCAAGCGCCTGCTCGCGAACTTCCTCTCGCGCTGTGGGGGGGAGCGGCCGGCGTGAGCCTCCGGGCAGCGATCGAGGCCGCAAGCGGAGGTGAGGAGGTCCGTCCGTCGCTCCTCGAGGGAGCCTTCGCGGAGATCATGGACGGGAACGCATCCGAGGTTGAGATCGCCGCTCTGCTGGTGGCGCTGCGGACGAAGGGTGAGACAGTCGGCGAGATCACCGCTGCTGCCCGGGCGCTGCGGGCACGGGCAGAGACAGCGCCGCTTCTCGACCCCGGCACCGTCGACACTTGCGGAACCGGTGGAGATGGGGCCGGCACCTTCAATATCTCCACCGTGGCCGCCTTCGTGGTGGCGGGCGCAGGGGTCCCGGTGGCGAAGCACGGGAACCGCGCTGCCTCGAGCCGCTCCGGAAGCTTCGACCTCCTCGAGGCCCTGGGAGTCCACGCGGATCTCCCGATTCAGGAGGCCGCCAGGGTTCTCGCCGAGGTGGGGATCGCGCCTTTCTTCGCCCGCAGGGCCCATCCGGCCATGCGCTTCGTCGCGCCGGTCCGGGAGAAGCTCGGGATTCGAACGATGATGAACTGCATGGGTCCGCTCCTGAACCCGGTGGGTGCGAAGCGTCAGCTCGTCGGGGTCTACGCGCGGCCGCTGGTGGAGACGCTGGCGCGGGTCCTGGCGGAGCTCGGCGCCGAGCGGGCCCTGGTGGTTCACGGCGAAGACGGACTCGATGAGATTACGACCACGGCGCGCTCTCACGCAGCCCTTCTGAGCTCTGGAACGTTGACCGCCCTGACCATCGAGCCGGAGTCGTTTGGGATTCAGCGAGTCGCGCCGGGGGCTCTGGCCGGCGGCGACGCGGCGGAGAACGCCCGGATCACCCGGGCGGTCCTCGCCGGAGAGCCGGGCCCGAAGCGCGACATCGTGGTGTTGAACGCCGCCGGGGCGCTCTTCGTGGCGGGTGTGGCCGCCGACCTCGGAGCCGGCATCGAGGGGGCGCGGCAGAGCATCGATTCGGGTGCAGCCGCCGCACGGCTCGAGCACCTGATCCGGGCCACCGCAGCCTACGCGGGCGGGGACTGAGTCGATGACGATCCTCGACGAGATCCTCGAGCACAAGCGCCAGGAGGTGGCAGCGTCGAAGCAGCGCGTTTCGCCGAGCAGCATGGCCGAGCGGGCCAGCGGCTGCCGGGAGACCGTCCGCGGCTTTCGGCAGGCCCTTACCCAGGGACCCGGGGCGCGGGTCATCGCCGAGATCAAGCGACGTTCGCCGAGCAAGGGCGAAATCCGTCCCGACTTCGACCCCGTCGACTGCGCCCGGTCCTATGCAGGGGCCGGAGCTGCGGCGATCTCGGTGCTCACCGACGAGCGCTACTTCGGGGGACGGCTGGAGTTCCTGGTGGCAGTGCGCTCGGCGGTGAGCATCCCGCTGCTGAGGAAGGATTTCGTGGTCGACGCCTACCAGATCGACGAGGCCCGGGTGAGCGGAGCCGATGCCGTCTTGTTGATCGTCGCGGCCCTGTCCGGGAAGGAGTTCAGGGGGCTCCGCCAGCACGCGCTCTCCTTGGGCCTGGACGTGCTCGTGGAGGTCCACGACGAGGAGGATCTCGAGACCGCATTGGGCGCCGGGGCGGATCTGATCGGGATCAACAACCGGGACCTGCGCAGCTTCGAGACCGACCTCGCGGTGACCGAGCGCCTGGCACCGCAAGTTCCCGGAGATGCCCTGATCGTTGCCGAGAGCGGTATCTTCAGCCACGAGGAGATCCGCCGTCTGGAGGGAGTTGGGGTGCATGCCTTTCTCGTGGGAGAATCGCTGATGCGAGAGGCCGACGTCGGTCTCGCACTTCGCCGACTACGGGGGAAAATGTGACGGAAGCTATTCGGATTCGGATCAAGATCTGTGGAGTGACGCATCCGGACGACGCAGCCGCGGCCGTCGATGCGGGAGTGGATCTGATCGGACTGAACTTCGTTCCGGGCTCGCCGCGGATGCTCGACTTGAACACCGCCGAGGCCATCGCGAGGCGTGTGGCTGGACAGGTGGAGCGGGTCGCGGTATTCCGCGACGCCCCCTGGAACGAGGTCGAGATGGTGACGCGTCGGATCGAGCTCGAGCGGATCCAGTTCCACGGTGAGGAATCCGAGGACGAGGTCGAGATGGTGGATCTCCCGGTCATCAAGGCGGTGCGCGGTGCGGACCGCGAAGCGGCACAGACCTATCCCGGCGCTCTCCTGCTCCTCGACCACCCGACCGGCGGTGGCGGAACGGGGGAAGCCTGGAACTGGAGTGAGGCCGCCGAGCTGATCGCCGAGGGATACGACATCATTCTGGCGGGGGGACTCGATCCCGAGAACGTGGGCGAGGCCCTGGGCAATCTCGGCGGCCTTCCACCCTGGGGCGTCGACGTGGCGACGGGTGTGGAAGCCGAGGGATATCGGAAGGACCCGGCTCGGATCCAGGCCTTCATCACGGCGGTTCGCAAGGCCGAGGAGGCAGGTTGACGAGGGAAGCCGAGCAGCGAGGGCGGAGAGGGTGCAGCGAGCCGAAGCCGGGCGAGGCTCGGGAACGGCACGGACACTTCGGAGAGTACGGTGGACGCTACGTCCCCGAGACCGTGATTGCGGCGCTCGACGAGCTGGAGCGCGCGATCCCCCGTGTCACCGGCAGCCCGGAGTATCGCGCGGAGCTCGATGAGCTGCTCTCGAGCTATGCCGGCCGTCCGACGCCCCTGTACCACGCGCGACGCATCAGCGAGGACCTGGGTGGGGTCAAGATCTACCTCAAGCGCGAGGATCTGGCCCACACCGGGGCCCACAAGGTGAACAACGTCCTCGGCCAGGTGCTCCTGGCCAGGTACATGGGAAAGCAGCGGGTGATCGCAGAGACCGGGGCTGGCCAGCACGGCGTCGCGACGGCGACGGCCTGCGCGCTTCTGGGTCTCGATTGCGAGGTGTTCATGGGCGAGGAGGACGTGTCGCGCCAGGCCCTGAACGTCTTCCGGATGGAGCTCCTCGGAGCCCAGGTCCATTCCGTCAGCTCGGGCTCGCGGACACTCAAGGACGCCATCAACGAGGCGATGCGCGACTGGGTGACGAACATCCGCACGACCTACTACTGCATCGGGTCGGTGATGGGCCCGCACCCGTATCCAACGCTGGTGCGCGATTTCCAGCGGGTGATCGGCGTCGAGGCCAGGCGTCAGATCCTCGAGCTCGAGGGGCGACTCCCCGACGTGTTGGTCGCCTGTGTGGGCGGTGGCTCCAACGCAATCGGCCTCTTCCATCCATTCCTGGAAGACACGGGGGTGCGAATGATCGGCGTCGAGGCCGGCGGTGAGGGTGTGAATACGCGTCGGCATGGAGCCACGCTGACGACCGGAGTCCCTGGCATCTTTCACGGCAAGCGCACGATCGTGCTCTCGGACGATGACGGGCAGATCTTTCCCGCCCACTCCATCTCCGCCGGTCTCGACTACCCGGGGGTGGGGCCCGAGCACGCCCATCTCCGCGATATCGGACGGGTCGAGTACCTCCCGGTCACCGACCGGGAGGCGCTGGAGGCGTTTCAGTACCTGTCGCGAAAGGAGGGCATCATTCCGGCTCTGGAGTCGGCCCACGCCATCGCCTACCTGCCCACGCTGGTGACGAAGCTGGAACGCGACGCGATCGTCGTGGTGAACCTCTCGGGTCGCGGGGACAAGGACGCGGAGCAAGTGCGCGACATCCTCCGCCTCGGGAAATCGGCGGCGCACTGATGGGGCGAATCGGAGAGACCTTCGCGCGGCTTCGCACCACCCGGGAGCGAGCCCTGGTCCCCTTCATCACGGGCGGCGATCCGGATCTCGACACCACCGAGGCCTTGGTGCTGGCGATGGCCGAGTCCGGCGCGGATCTGATCGAGATCGGTGTGCCCTTCTCGGATCCGACCGCGGAGGGACCGACGATCCAGCGGGCGAACGAGCGGGCGCTGGCGGGCGGAGTCACACTGCGGCGAATCCTCGAGCGGGTGAAGGCGCTGCGGCCCCGAGTGGACGTGCCGCTGCTCCTGATGGGGTACGCGAATCCCTTCTATGCCATGGGAGTCGAGGGCTTCGTGGAGGCGGCTGCGGAGGTCGGGGTGGACGGGATCATCGTGGCGGATCTGCCTCCGGAAGAGGGCGAGGCGCTCTACTGCGCGGCGGAGCGACGCGGGATCGATCCGGTGCTGCTGGCCGCACCCACCACGGTGGAGAGCCGTCTGAAGCTGCTGGCCGGCCGCACCCGCGGCTTTCTCTACTACGTCTCCCTCACGGGGGTGACCGGGGCGCGGGCGGAGCTGGCCGAGGATCTCGGGGCCGCCGTCGGGCGGATTCGGAAACACTCGGAAGTTCCGGTCTGCGTGGGCTTTGGAATCTCCACGCCCGAGCACGCCCGCCTGGTGGGAAGCTTCGCGGACGGCGTCGTGGTGGGGAGCGCGATCGTCGACCGGATCGAGGGCGCCCCGTCCAGGGAGGCCGCGGTGGACACCGTTGCTCAGTTCATCTCAGCGCTCAAGGCGCCGCTGCGCGCGGCGTCCTAGCCTGCGTCTCTCACCAGCTCGCTACTCCGGCCTCCCGGCTTGACCGCTACTTCGCCCCGTCGAAGAGCCCTTCGAATCCCGAGGGCGGGTGGGGTCCGATGACGAGCTGCTCCAGGATTCCGATTCCCTCGCGTTCGCCCATGCGGGCGCGGCAGAGCTCCTGGATGTGGATATAGCGGGGGTCGAGGGGGTTCACGTCGGCGAGCTTCCACTCCTCGAATCCGACGACCTCCTCGCCCTTCCAGAGACCGTGTCCCCATTCGGGGTGAAGGTAACCAAGCCCCAGCATCTGGAAGGTGAGCCTCGGCTCGAGCGTGATCACAAAGGCGTCGCCCCGGTAAGGCTCGAGCGTGATCTCCGCGGACTCGGCCTTTCGGGTCCCGGGCCGCCAGCGGATCCTGTGCGACACCGACTCCATCTTGGTGGCGACGGTCTCGCCGTAGTCGATGACCCCGTCGGCCGGGTCGGCGAGGATCGGAATCACGCTTCCGTTGGCGTTCTCCACGCGTCCCTCGCCGTCTTCGATGACGTCGAAATGCGCACAGAGGTCGTCGAAATGAAGGGGCGCCCAGAGCCAGAAGAACTGGCCCGGCGCCCCGGGTGCGCCTCCCTCCGGCTCTCCCACCGGGCGGATTCCCCAGGAGCGATCGCGGGTGCCGAGGACCTGGCTCGAATCGACCTCGATGCGCTCTCCCCCCACCTCGACGAATCCCTGCCAGCTCCCCCACTGCGTGAAGCGGGTGGAGTCCATCCTGACCCGGGTGCCCACGCGCCGGGTGAAGCGCGGCTCTTCCACCGCAACGGTGCGCGCGGCGAACCGGAGATCCGCGCGGATTCCGCTCTCGTTGTCCGCGATGCGGAGCCCGTGGGAACGCATGGCCTCGATCACCTCGACGGCGATCGGCCCCACCCGCGTCTCGGTTCTCTCCAGAGGCGCCCTTCGAGAGGCGTGGATGGAGGTCTGCACGCCACCGCGTACCACGCTGAACGATGCGTCCAGCACATTCCGGTTCGCATAGAGCCCCATCGCGGCGGCGAAGTAGAGCGAGCCGTTCCGGCTGTAGCCGTTGAAGAAGTACCGGTCGTAGACATTGCGGTCCCCGGTGACCGGCGCGGCGACCGGGTCGGGCGTCTGGTGGATCGGGAAGTCATCCTGGCGATTCAGCATCGAGCGCTTCTCCTGGTTGGAAGGGCGAGCGCAAAGATCGCACGACGCGTGGGGTGATCGCACCCTCGGCATCGGAAACCGCCACAACGGGAAGCCCTCGACCCCGCGGGGATCGCGATGTGGAGAAAGAGAGAGCCCCGCCCGCTCCCTGCCGAGAAAAAAACATCGCAATTTCAACAGGTTGCAAGGGAGCTGCTGCGACCGGCGCCGCGGGGCGGTAACTGCCCGGAAGCGCGAAGGAATCTCGATTCGAGGTTTGACCACCCAGGGGCTCTCGGATATATTGCACCAATCTTTTCGAGGGGTTAGGCGAATTCTCACGAGTCCGGCCCCGTTCCGCCCACACCGGGTGCCTCCAGGCCACTGGTCGCGGCTTGGCTCGGCGCGAAAGGGACAATGAACGAGCCCCGTTCTGGCAATCCTGCGACGGCTTCACCGGACTCGAATGCCGAGTTCGCCGTGAAGATCGGGCGCTTGCGAGAGGCGATCGATGCGGTGGATCGCACGCTGCTCGCAAAGCTGAACGAGCGCGCGCGACTGGTCCAGGAGATCGGGAATTGCAAGCGATCCTCGCGTGCGTCCGTGTACGACGCTGCGCGCGAGCGTGACCTGGTCGCCAGCCTAGCGGCGGCGAATCCGGGGCCGTTCCCGAACTCCGCGCTTCCTCACGTCTTTCGCGAGATCATCTCCGCGACCCGCTCCTTGGAGGCGCGTCTCCGGGTGGCCTTCCTGGGACCCGAGGGAACCTTCTCGCACCTGGCCGCCCGACGAATCTTTGGTGCTCTGGGCGATTGCATCGCCGTCTCGACGATTCCCGACGTCTTCGCAGCGGTCGAGCGCGGCGAGGCGGACCACGGAATCGTCCCCGTCGAGAACACCACGGAAGGTGTGGTCACCCAGACGCTGGACAGGCTGATCGAGTCCGACCTCCCGATCTGCGGCGAAAGTCTGTTGCGGATCTCCCTCCAGCTGATGTCCCGCTCCGGACGCCTGGAGGACGTGCAACGGGTCGCGTCCTATCCCCAGCCCCTGGCCCAGTGCCGCGCCTGGCTCGATCGACACCTTCCCGGTGTGGAGCGCGTCGAGATGCCAAGCACGGCAGCGGCCGCCCGACTCGCGAGTGAGCAGCCGGACGTGGCAGCGGTGGGGAGCTCATTGGGCGCGGAACTGGAGGGGCTTCTCACCATCGCCGACTCCATCGAGGATCGGTCGGACAACACGACCCGCTTCGTGGTGCTCGGCGGGGAGCCACCTCCCCCGAGCGGCAACGACCTCACCTGTGCCGCCTTCACCGTGCGCAAGAGCGAGGCAGGAGCGCTCCACCGTCTGCTCGACCCGTTCGCCCGACACCAGGTGAATCTCACCAGCATCCAGGCCCGACCCCTCAAGGGAGCGCGCTGGGAGTACGTCTTCTTCATCGACCTCGAGGGACACCAGAGCGAGGTGCGGGTGCAGCGGGCGCTCGAAGAGGCGGCTGGCTGCGCCAACTTCTACCGGGTCATGGGCTCCTTCCCGCGGGCGGCGACGCCGGCGCGTGGCGCGAGCGGAGAGGCCTAGGCATGGCGCTCCAGCGATTCGTCAAGGCCCACGTCGCCGAACTCGAGCCCTACCAGCCGGGCAAACCGATCGAGGAGCTCGAGCGCGAGCTCGGCATCCAGGGTTCGATAAAGCTCGCCTCGAACGAGAATCCCCTCGGGCCTTCGCCGAAGGCGGTGGAGGCGATTCGAGCTGCGTTGGAGGGCGTGAACCGCTACCCCGACGGAGCGAGCTTCCACTTGCGCGAGGCCCTCTCGGTGCGACTCGGAATCGAGACGAACCAGCTCGTCTTCGGCACCGGCTCCGACGAGATTCTCGAGCTGATCGCCAAATGCTTCCTCGGACCCGGTGACGAGGCGGTCTTCGCCTGGCCGTCCTTCGCCATGTACCCGATCGTCGTGAAGGGAATGGGGGCGAAGCCGCTCAGGGTACCGCTGGATGTCGACCTGGTTCACGACCTGCCGGCCATGGCGGCCGCCATCGGCGAGCGAACGCGCGTCGTGTTCGTGTGCAATCCGAACAACCCCACCGGAACCAGTGTGGGAGCCGAGGTCTTCGATCGCTTCGCCGCGGCGCTCCCAGAAGGCGTGATCCTGGTGGTGGACGAGGCATACTTCGAGTACGTCCGGCGCGACGACTTTCCGGATGCTCTCGGCTGGGTCGCTCGACGCCCCGGAACCGCGGTTCTGCGGACCTTCTCGAAGATCTACGGCCTGGCCGGGCTTCGGGTCGGCTACGGCGTGATGGATCCAGAGCTGGCCGGCTATCTGGAGCGGGCACGCCACCCCTTCAATGTGAATCTATTGAGCGAGGCAGCTGCACTCGCCGCGCTCGATGACGTCGAGCACGTGGAGCGGACGCTGCGCGTGAACCGCGAGGGAGCGGAAGATCTCAGCCGGGAGCTCCGAGCCCTGGGGATCGAGGTCTGGCCGACCGATGCGAATTTCCTGCTCGCCAGAGCCGGAGTCGGGAGCTACGAGCAGCTCCTCCGCGAGGGCGTGATCGTCCGGCCGATGGCTGGCTTCGGGCTCCCCGAACACGTGAGGATCACCATCGGGACGCCCAAGGAGAACGAGAAGCTGATCAAGGCGCTCCAGAAGATCCGGGAGGGAACCCGGTGACACAGCGCTTCGAACGGATCGCTGTCATCGGTCTGGGACTTCTCGGGGGCTCCGTAGCCCTGGCGGCGAAGTCTCGCGGGATCGCCGCGACCGTCGTCGGGGTGACGCGGCGCCAGGAGACCCTGAAGGCGGCACTGCGCAACGGCGCCGTGGACCGGGCCGGCAGCGACCTCGCCAAAGGTGTTCGCGGCGCTGAGCTCGTGGTGCTCGGTACCCCCGTCTTCGCGATGGCGGAGGTTCTCCGCAGGGCCGCTCCCCATCTCGAGGAAGGCGCGCTGGTCACCGATGTCGGCAGCGTAAAGGGGATGCTCGCCGAGACCCTGCCGGGCATCCTGCCCGCGGGTGTGACCTTCGTAGGCGCCCATCCCATGGCGGGTAGCCACCAGACCGGTTTCTCTCACGCGACTGCCGATCTCTTCGAAGGGGCGGCTTGTATCGTGGCGCCGACCCCGGGAACGCCCCGGTCTTCGGTGGAGCGGGTGGCCGGATTCTGGTCCGCACTCGGCGCGACGGTGCTGGAGCGGGATCCCGCGGTCCACGACGCCGAGGTGGGCTGGGTGAGCCACGTCCCCCACGCCATCGCTTTCGCCTTCGCCCAGGCACTGGGCAGCTCGCCTCCGGGCGCCGCCGAGGTGCGGGGCTCGGGCTTCCGGGATTTCACCCGGATCGCGATGAGTGATCCGGAGCTCTGGGCAGACATCCTCGTCTCCAACCGCAAAGCCATCGCCGGTCCGCTCCGCGAAGCGTGCGAGCAGATCACCGCGCTGGGCCGCATTCTGGATGCGGGGGATGCGGAGGCCGTAGAACGATTCATAACTGCCGCGCGCGACAATCTCGGTCGCGGCGGGAACGACGCCCGATCCGGGGGCGCAAACCCGGAAATCCCGGCTGTCTCGAAGGGGACGGCCACCAAGGAGTAACACCACCACATATGAGTCAGGAAATCACCGATACGAGCGGCGGAGAGAGCTTCGCCGAGCTCTTCGAGCAGAGCGTCAAGAAGCTGCAGGAAGGAGAGGTCGTCAAGGGCAAGGTCTTGTCGATCGACGAGGACAACGTCCAGGTGGACGTCGGCTTCAAGTCGGAAGGGTTCATCGACACCTGGGAGTTCATGGACGAGGCCGGCAACATCCTCATCGAGGTGGGTGACGAAGTCGACGTCCTGATCGAGGAGACGGAGGACGACGACGGCCGGATCGTCCTTTCCAAGGAGAAGGCCGATCGCCTGAAAATCTGGGACGAGATCAGCGGCGCCTACGAGGCGGATCAGCCGGTGGAGGGCAAGGTGCTCTCACGGGTGAAGGGCGGCCTCTCCGTCGACATCGGCGTCAAGGCCTTTCTTCCCGGTTCGCAGGTCGATCTGCGTCCGGTGCGGAATCTGGAGAGCTTCCTGGGCGAGAAGCTCGAATTCAAGATCATCAAGTTCAACAAACGACGGGGAAACATCGTCCTCTCGCGGCGCGCCTTGCTGGAGAAGGAGCGCGAGAAGATGCGCGCTTCCACCCTGGAGACTCTCGAGGAGGGTCAGATCGTCGACGGGGTGATCAAGAACATCACCGACTATGGTGCCTTCATCGATCTCGGCGGCATCGACGGGCTGCTTCACGTGACGGACATGTCCTGGGGCAGGGTGAATCATCCGAGCGAGCTGTTCCGAGTCGGTGATGAGATCAAGGTCAGGGTGCTGAAGTTCGACGCGGAGACCGAACGGGTCTCACTGGGTCTCAAGCAGATCCAGCCCGATCCCTGGGTGGATGCCGCGATGCGGTATCCGATCGGTGTCCGCATCCGCGGGCGCGTGGTTTCACTCACTGACTACGGGGCTTTCGTCGAGCTGGAAGCCGGCATCGAGGGGCTCGTCCACGTCTCGGAGATGTCCTGGACCAAGCGGATCAAGCACCCGTCCAAGGTGGTTGCGATCAGCGACGAGGTCGAGGCGGTGATCCTCGCCGTCGACGAGGTGAACCGCAAGATCTCTCTGGGAATCAAGCAGATCGAGCCGAACCCGTGGAGCGTGATCGAGGAGAAGTACCCGATCGGCACCAAGGTGAGTGGAATGGTCCGCAACATCACCAACTTCGGCGTCTTCGTGGGGCTCGAAGAGGGGATCGACGGGCTGGTTCACGTTTCGGACATCTCGTGGACGGAGCAGATCAAGCACCCGAGCGAGAAGTTCAACAAAGGGGACGAGGTCGAGGCGGTCGTTCTGAAGATCGACCGAGAGAACGAGAAGTTCTCCTTGGGCATCAAGCAGCTCGAGGCCAACCCCTGGGACGGCATCCAGGAGAGG
The DNA here is from genome assembly GCA_963766175.1 of uncultured delta proteobacterium. Lineage (GTDB taxonomy): Bacteria > Myxococcota_A > UBA9160 > UBA9160 > UBA6930 > CAVXZE01. Next base: position 130,307 of record CAVXZE010000007.1, on the reverse strand, counting down.
TACCCCCTGGGCACGGAGGTCACGGGCGAGGTCACCAACGTCACCGATTTCGGCGCCTTCGTTCGCCTGGAGGACGGAATCGAGGGGCTCGTCTACAGCTCCGAGCTGTCCGCGGAAGCGGTCGACAAATCGTCCGCCGCCGTGGAAGTGGGCCAGACGGTGACCGCGCTGGTGACGAAAGTCGCTCCAGTCGACCAGAAGATCTCGCTATCGATCAAGGCGGTTTCGGATCGTGAGCAGCGTGCGGCGCTGAAGCAGCTCCGGGCGCAGCAGTCGCAGACCCAGACGACGACCTTCGGCGATCTTCTCAAGGAGAAGCTCGCCCAGAAGTCAGAGGAATAGGAGTGCGGTGCCGGCCTGGAGCGGGTGCGTCAGGCCGGCACCAGAGTACTTGGGGAGACCGATGACGAAGAGCGGGCTCATCGAGAGGGTTGCGGAGCTGACTCCGCACATTTCGAAGAAGGACACCGAGGTCGTGGTCAACACCATCTTTGACTCGATGACCGAGGCATTGAAGCAGGGCGAGCGGATCGAGATTCGCGGCTTCGGGAGCTTCCAGGTCAAAGTTCGAGAGGCCCGAGAAGGCCGAAATCCGAAGACCGGAGAAGAGGTGCAGATACCCGCCAAACGCACGCCTTTCTTCAAGGTTGGCAAGGAGCTGAAGGAGAAGGTGGACGAAACCCGTTCGACGGCGCCCGAGAAGGTGGCCGCCGAGGGCGCGCTCGGCTGAGTCTGCGACGAGGATCCCAATGCAGACCGTCCGACGCTTGCTGGCGCTCGCTCTCTTCGCGGGGCTGTTCGTCGTCGCCTGGCGTTTTGCCTCGGCAAATGCCACCGAAATCCAAATCGACCTGCTCCTCCTCCAGCTACCTGCGGTTCCGATCTGGGTGGCGCTGTTGAGTGCAGTCGGCCTCGGGGCACTATCGGCGGGTGTCTCCCTCGGATATCACCTCATCAAGAAGAACCTCCTGGCCAGGCGCTACCGAAAGACGGTCAGGAGTCTCGAATCCGAGATCCACCAGCTCCGCAATCTGCCCCTCGCCGGTACTGATTCCGCGCTGGCGTTGAGCGCCGATGCAGAAGGTCGGGACGGCGGGATCCAAAGCCGGAGCGCGTGAGGCTGATGCGCTGGCTCCCGCGCTGGCTCCGGCGAGAGAGACACGCTCCTAGTGACGCGGACACCGTGGTGCGCAAGGCGCTGCGCTGCGTTCTCGAGGGCGACCTCGACGAGGCTGAGGATCTGCTCTCTCGTGCCGTCCGGATCGATTCGGACCAGGTCGATGCCTACCTCTCCCTCGCGCGTCTCTACCGATTGCGCGGAGAGATCGCCCGCGCGATTCGCGTCCACCAGAACCTCCTGCTGCGCACCGACATCCGATCCGAGCAGCGCGACGAGGCCCTCCTCGGCCTCGCCGGAGACTTCCGCAAGGGGGGCTTCCTGCAGCGCGCGATTGCCGCCTACGAGGAGCTCTTGGCGCGTCGGCCCAACCATCCGCACGCGCTTCGGACCCTGGTGCGCCTCCGGGCGGACGTGCGCGACTACCGCCGGGCTCTGGAGCTGCAGCGGCGCCTGGCCCGTTCCGAGGGTCAGGACGGTCGGGCCGAGGAGGCTCGGCTGCTGGTGGAGATGGCGGAAGCGGCCCACGCCGAAGGCCAGAGCGACGAGGAGCGGCGGGCGCTGCGGCGGGCGTTGCGCAGGGACCCGCGCTGCGTCCCTGCCTGGATCCACCTGGGCACCTTCGAGGCGGAGCGAGGTCACGCGAAGCGTGCGCTGGAGGCGTGGCGGAAGGTTCCGGAGCTCGACCGGCGCGGTGGCGCCGAAGTCTACCCTCGCCTCGAAGCGACCTTCGCAGCCATCGGCCGTGCCAGGGAGTTCGAGGACTATCTCCGCGAGTTGCTCGAGCGGCGCCCGGGAGACGTGGACGCCGCCCTGGCTCTGGCTCGCGCCCTCTCGGCCCGGGGCGATACGGCTGCGGCCATCGCAGAGGTGCGCGCCGTGTTGGAGCGGGACGCCGAGAATCTACAGGCGCATGCGGTGCTATCGCGCGTACTCCTGGCGCCGGGAATGGAAGCGGAGGCGGTCAAGCAGCTCGGGGAGCTGATCGACCTGCTCGAGCACAGCGGTGTGCTGGAGAAGCGGGAGTTTACGGGATGAGCCGCTCCGCCCGCGATACCCCGATGATGCGCCAGTACCTGGGGATCAAGGCCCGTCATCCCGACGCCCTGGTCTTCTACCGCATGGGAGACTTCTACGAGCTCTTCTTCGAGGATGCGGAGCGGGTGGCTCCCCTGCTCGACATCACCCTCACCACCCGGGACCGCGGGAAGCCCGATGCGGTTCCGATGTGCGGTGTTCCCGTACACAGCGCGGATGGGTACGTGAAACGTCTGGCGGAGCTCGGGCACCGGGTGGCGATCTGCGAGCAGGTGGAAGATCCAAAGAACACCGGCGGCCAGCGCCTGGTGCGCCGCGATGTGGTCGAAGTCGTGACCCCGGGCCTGGTGGGTGACCCCGAGGGACTGGACGCGGCGAGGGAGCTGATCGTCGCAGCGATCGCGACGGGAAACTCGACGGGCGAGGCGGGGCTCGCGGCTCTGGAAGCCTCGACGGGCAGCTTTCGTGCCACCGAGGTGAGCTGCGCTGACGGAGAGGCGGTGCCGGTCGCGCTGCTCGACGAGCTGGAACGAATCGGCCCCCGTGAGGTGTTGGTTCCGGCTTCCGCCGTCGCGGAGCTGCAGGCACGGATTGCCGAGCGCCTGCCGAAGGCTGCGCTCACCCCGGTCGATCCCGCGATCTTCCAAGCTGGGAACGGGCGACTCCTGGGGCCGGGTGCCAGCGGCCGCGCCGCATCTGCGATCCTCGCTTTTCTCGAGGCACACCAGCCCTTCGCACTCCGTCACGCGCCGCAGCTTCGGCGCTACCGCCTGGGCGACGCGATGGTGCTGGATGCAGCCACGCGCACCCACCTCGAGCTGTTCGAGAGCCTGGAGGACCGCTCCCGCAAGGGTACGCTGATCGATCGGATCGACGAGACCATCACGCCGTTGGGGGCGCGGCGTCTCTGCCGCTGGGTCGCCTATCCCCTGCTCGACTGTGCCGAGATCCGTGACCGACAAGAAGCCGTCACTTATCTCGCCGACCGGGATCGCTCCCGAGCCAGGCTGCGAAGCGCTCTGGCGGGGGTTCGCGATCTCGAGCGCATCCTCGCCAAGGTCTCGCGCCCCGGCGCACAACCTCGAGATCTGGCAGCGCTTCGGAACTCCGTTTCGGCTCTGCCCGGCGTCGTGGCCGCCTTCGGGGGGGAGGAGGGGGATCTGCTTCCCGAAGAAGGAGCCGATCCCCCGGCCCTGGTGCTCCCGGAGCCGCTTCCCGAGATCGAGCAATTGCTTTTCGAAGCCATCGTCGAGGATCCGCCGGTGATACTCAGGGGATCGAGAGGCGCCGGTGAAACCGGCTACATCCGCGCCGGCTTTCGCCCGGAGTTGGATGCGCTCCTGGAGAGCGCCCGAAAGGGGCGCGAGTGGATCGCCGGCCTCGAGGTGCGCGAGCGCGAACGGACCGGAGTGCCCAACCTCAAGGTTCGCTTCCATCCCGTCCACGGCTATTCGCTCGAAGTCACCAAGGCCCATCTGGCGCGGATTCCCGATGACTATGAGCGGAAACAGACCCTTGCCAACGCCGAGCGCTTCACGACCCCCGAGCTCAGAGGGATGGAGTCGACGGTGCTCGGTGCCAACGAGAGAGCCGCGGCGCTCGAACGCGAGGTCTTCGAAAGCGTCCGGCAGTCCGTCCTGGAACAGGCTCCCGGGATCCGCGCGGCGGCGGACGCCGTCGCGTCTCTCGACGCGCTCCAGTGCCTGGCGGAGATCGCCCGTCGGGATGGCTGGGTTCGTCCCGTGGTGGAAGAGAGCGATCTGCTCGAGATCCGCGCCGGGCGACACCCGGTCGTCGAGCCGCTGCTCGCCGCGCGTACCGGCGAGGAGTTCGTCCCCAACGATACGGACCTGGATCCGGCCTCCACCCGGATCCTGCTCATCACCGGACCGAACATGGCGGGCAAGAGCACCTATTTGAGGCAGGTGGCGCTCCTGGTGTTGCTGGCGCAGATCGGCAGCTTCGTCCCGGCCGAGAGGGCTCGGATCGGGATCGTGGACCGCATCTTCACCAGGGTAGGAGCCACGGACCGGCTGACTCGGGGAGAATCCACCTTCATGGTGGAGATGCGGGAGACCGCCGAGATCCTCTCCCATGCATCCAGCAGCAGCCTGATCATTCTCGATGAGATCGGTCGGGGGACCAGCACCTTCGACGGGCTCTCGATCGCATGGGCGGTCGCCGAGTACCTCCACGACACCCCCGGTCTCGGCCCCAGGACCCTGTTCGCGACGCACTACCACGAGCTCGCGGATCTCGCCCGCACCCGGAGCGGAGTTCGCAACGCCCACTTCGAGGCGCGCGAGTGGGGAGAGGAGGTCCTCTTCCTTCGCCAGCTGGTGCCGGGGGAGGCGAGCCGCTCCTACGGGATCCAGGTAGCGCGGCTCGCCGGTCTTCCCGATAGCGTGCTGGAACGCGCGAAGGAGATCCTCCACAACCTGGAAAGCGAAGAGCTCGGTGAAGACGGCCGACCGCGTCTCGCGGAACACGGGAAGACGGAGGCAAGAAGCGTTCGGTCCGACGACCCGCAATTGGCGCTCTTCGGGACCGGCCCACCGCGGGACCCGGCGGAGACCGGGGTCCTGGAAGAGCTCCGCGCCCTCGATCCGGATCGGATCACGCCCGTGGAGGCGCTGGTGCTGGTGGCGAAGCTCGTCGGCCAACTGCGCGGGGGAGGGGCGGCGCGGTGACGGGGCGAGTCGCCAGATCCCTTCTGGTGTGCCTGGCTGTTCCGGTGCTCCTCGGTATCGATCGGCCGCCTGGCCTCTCTGACGTGGCGGGGGTCCGCCACTGGTCCTATCCCGCCTACACCCGCGTGGTCGTCGAGCTCACCCGACCCGTGGCGACGGAGGTCAAACGCCTTGGCGCCAACCGCTCCGAGAGAAGACCGGAGCGTCTCTACCTGGATCTGCCGGGGGTCTGGGTCGGCCTGCGCTACGCGGATCCGATACCCGTGGGAGACGGACTCCTCGACGGGATCCGCCTGGGCCAGAACACCCGCACGACCACCCGCCTCGTGATCGATCTCAAGCGCTACGATCATCACCGGCTGTTCTTTCTCTCCTCGCCGAGTCGCGTGGTCGTCGATGTCTTTGGGGGCGGGCAGGGCCGGCGAGGCGCACCCGACCCGGGCGCACGCCATGCTCCGCCCGGTCAGGGCCAGCTCCCGCCGGGAATGCGTCAGGTGCAGACCGTGGTGCTCGACCCCGGTCACGGTGGCCGGGACCCCGGCGCATTGGGTGCCTACGGGCTACGGGAGAAAGACGTGACCCTGCGCCTGGCGCGAGCACTCCGCCCCAGGCTGGTGGCCCGCGGCTTTCGCGTCGTCATGACGCGGGACGCCGATCGGACGCTCTCCCTGGAGGAGCGCACGGCGCTGGCCGAGGGCGTGGGCGGCGACGTCTTCGTCTCTCTCCACATCAACGCGTCCAGACGGCGCAGCGCCCGGGGAATCGAAACCTACTACCTCGACAAGAGCCACGAGCGGCACTCGCAGCGCCTAGCGGCACGGGAGAACGGAGTGCCCGCCAATCGCCTCGACGATCTTCAACGCATCGTCGCCCAGCTCCGGGTTTCCGAGGTGTCGGTGTACTCGGCGCGCCTGGCGAACACCGTCCACAGAGAAATCATCGCGGGCGTTCGTTCAACCCACGGATCCGTCGAGGATCTGGGAGTGAAACGGGGCCCGTTCTATGTGCTGTTTCTCTCCAACATGCCGTCGATTCTCCTGGAGGTGGGATTCCTGACCAACGGCGCCGAAGCCAGACGCCTCCGGAGCGATTTCTATATCGATGTCCTCGCCGAGCAGATCTCCCGCGGGCTTTCATCCTATCGACGGGAGAACGCGCTGACCGTCGCGGGAGTGATGCGATGAGTACGCCTCCCTCGCTGGATCGCTTCCTTCCCGAGTTCGTTCCATATCGCGAATCGCGGGAGATCGAGGACGCGGAGGCGGCGTCGGGCGCTCGCGCCTATCTCACCAGTGTTCGCGAGTTCCTGAAATTGCGACAGGCGGCCGGGGGATCGGGACAAGAGGTCAACGAGGCCAATTCGGACGCCCTCGACCGGCTCCTCCGCCGCCTCTACGGGCTGGCCGAATCCCAGCATTACGCCGATCGGGGTGAGGTGGGCGCGCGCGTCTGCATCGCCGCAGTAGGCGGTTACGCGAGGCGCGAGATGTCGATCGCCTCCGACGTGGATCTACTCTTCTTCCACGCCGGGGAGATCAGTCCGCTCGCCGCCCGCGTCGCGGAACGGATTCAGTACTGGCTATGGGATGCGGGTGCAGAAGTGGGTGGGGCGGTCCGCAGTATAGACGAGACCCTCTCCCTGTGTCGGAGCGAACCCACTGTCTTCACCACCATCATCGGCGCGCGTTTCCTGGCTGGGGACGCGGGTCTCTTCCACGAGCTCAGCGCTGCGATTCCCAATGACCTGCTGGCGAACCCCGGAGATTTCGTGAGGAGCCAGGCCGCAGCCCTGACCGATCGCCACGAGAGATACGGCGGCTCCCTCTACCTGCTGGAGCCAAATCTGAAGGAGGGGGTCGGTGGCCTGCGCGACTATCACACCGCGCTGTGGGTGGCCCGCGCAACCCAGCCGCTGGTGCGGACGCTCGACGATCTTCTCGACGTAGGGCTGCTGAGCGAGTTCGAGATGGAGCGATACCGGGAGGGCCTCGAGTTTCTCTGGCGCGTTCGCAACCAGCTTCATCTGATCTGTGGCCGCAAGAACGATCAGATGAGCTTCGAGCATCAGGAGGAGATCGCGGCGGCAGTAACGCACTACCAGGCCAACTCAGATCTCGAGCTTCCGGTAGAGCAGTTCATGCGCGACTACTACCGTCAGGCGCGATCCGTCGCGACCCACTCGCAGATCGTGATCGAGCAGTGCCAGGCGCGCTGCAACCCTCCGGCGCAGCCAAGCGAGGTCCAGAAGGCGGAAGACGGCTTTCAGATCGTCGAGGGCCAGCTGGAGATTCCCCACGCGGCTCACATCCGAGAGCAGCCACTACGACTCTTGACCTGCTTCGAGACTGCTCAGAAACACGACGTTCCTCTCTCACGGAGGTCGCAGCGACTGATCCGTGAGAATCTCGGACTGGTGGATGACGAGTTCCGAGCCGATCGCGCGGCCGCGGAAACACTGTTTCGGATCCTGGAATCGAAGTTTCGGGTGATGCGCACCCTGGTCGCGATGAACGAGATCGGACTCCTCGGTCGCTATCTTCCGGAGTGGGATCACATTGTCTGCCGCTGGCAGCACGTCATCTACCACACCTACACGGTCGACGTACACTCGATCTTCCTGGTGGAGGAGCTTCGGCGTCTGTGGCGAGGAAAGCATCAGCGGGCCTATCCGGGGCTGACCGATCTGATGCGCTCGATCAGCGATCTCCCGGTCCTGTATCTCGGGTGCCTGCTCCACGACGTCGGGAAGGGTCGAGGCGGAGATCACACGAACGAGGGGGCAAGGCTCGCCTGGAGCTGCCTCGAGCGGCTCGGCCTGTCGCGGAAGCGAGTCGCGCGCGCCGTCTTCATTGTCAGACACCACCTGTTGATGCCCCACGTGGCCCAGCGCCGGGATCTCACCGACCCCAAGGTGATCGTCGACTTTGCCCGGGTCGTCGGCGATAGAGAGAACCTGCGAAACCTCTACCTGGCGACCTACGCGGATATGCGCGCGTCCTCACCTTCGGCGTGGAACGAATGGAAGGGCGCATCGCTGGCGGAGCTGTTCGAACGCACCTCCGAGTTCCTCGAGTCCGGGCGGGACGATCCCCACCGCGCGGTGGAGCAGATGGAGGCGCACATCGAGTCCCGCCGCGAGCAGGCAAAGCGCGAGATTCGAAGCCTCGGCATCGGAGAGAGCCGCGTCGACGCGTACTTCGAGATGATGCCGAGACGCTACTTCGTCTCCCACACCGCACGCCAGATCGCTCAGCATGCCAAGGTCGTGCTCTCGTTCGGGCCCGATCAGCTCGTCTCCACGTCGGTCCGCGAGATGTCCGGAGGAATCAGCACGCTGATCCTCTGCGCCCGGGACCAGCACGGCCTGTACGCAAAGGTGGCGGGCTGTCTGACCGCGGTGGGAATCAACATCCTGGCATCCCAGGTGTACACCACGCGGGAGGGAATGGCGCTCGAGATCTATCGGCTCTCCACACCCCTCGGCATCGAAGCGGCCAGGCGCGCCGTCTGGGCAAAGCTGGATCAGACCCTGAATGACGTGCTTTCGGGATGCCGCGAGCTGGACGCAATGGTCCAGCACCAGAGACGACCGATCGGGCGCAGAGTCACCCCTTCCCGCCAACCTCCCAGCGTCGGCATCTCCAACGAGGTCTCGGACTTCTACACCGTCGTCGATCTTACGGCGAACGACCGGCTGGGCCTGCTCTACGATCTGACCCGTACTCTCGCCACCCATGGACTCGAGATCTTTCTCTCCAAGGCCACGACCGTCCTGGACCAGGTGGCAGACACCTTCTACGTGAAGGGCCCGGACGGCAAGAAGCTGATGGATCCGCTGGCGATCGAGGTCTTGCGCCGGGATCTGCTGAAGGTGGGCGGCGGGGATCCCGGCGATGGTTAGCCTTCACGGGGCGATCGACGCGTTCCTCTCCCACGCGGCGGTGGAACGGGGGCTCGCTCCGAAGACCATCGAGGCCTACGCCAGCGACCTGGCTCGGTTCGGAAGCTGGCTCGAGAGCGCTGGCGTCGCGGTTCCCGGGTCGCTTCGGCGAGAGCACGTAACCGGTTTTGCCCAGGCTCTCGAGGCAGAGGGACTCGCAGCCCGGAGCCGGACCCGAATCCTGATCGCGACCCGCCGCTGGATCCGGTTTCTGCTGGCGACCGGAGAGCTCGCGGCAGACCCGATGGAGGGGATCGTCACCCCTCGCTTCGGCCAATCGCTCCCGAAGGTGCTGCGGCCCGACGAGACCGCGGCGCTGCTCGCGGCGGCGGCTCCCGATACCACCCTGGGTCTGCGGGATCGCGCGATGCTCGAGGTGCTCTACGGCGCCGGGCTCCGGGTGACAGAGCTCGTCGCACTTCCGCTGGGCGCCCTCGACTCACGGGCTGGAGTCCTCCGGGTATTCGGCAAGGGCGGACGCGAGAGACTGGTCCCCCTCGGCGAGCCGGCCCTGGCCGCTGTCGACGCCTATCTCGAGCGCGGACGTCCCGCTCTGCTTCGCAGCGGTCATCCGGGGACCGATGCGATGTTCCTCTCGCGTCGCGGTGGTCCCATGACGCGACAGAATTTCTTCTCACGGCTGCGGAAGCTGGCCCGGATCGCGGGAATTCCCAGTGACCGCATCTCACCCCACGTGCTTCGCCACGCCTTCGCAACGGATCTGCTGGATGGCGGAGCTGATCTTCGCGCCGTCCAGGCCATGCTCGGTCACGCAGACCTCTCCACCACCCAGATCTACACCCACGTCAGCCGAGCTCGGCTCCGCGATGTCGTCGAAACACGGCATCCCCGGGGTGGCGGTGGGGGAGGGCGAAAGCCGTGAAGCGGGTGGGAACCCAACAGGTACTGCGCGCGATCGCGGACGAGTCACGCGCTCTGGTGAAGGCTCTGATCGCGGAGGGCGAGCGCTCCGAGGTCGGTGTGTTGCTGGTGGGCGGACCGGTTCGCGATTTCCTGCTTGGCCGACCGCTACGCGACGTGGACCTGATCGTGGAGCCGACTCCGGATCGCAGCGCCGAAGAGCTCGCCCGCGCCGTCGCACCCGACGGCGTTCGCGTGGTCAGCCACGACCATTTCGGGACCGTCCGGATGGAGGGGAAGGGCGGCGTGGTCGACCTGGCTACGGTGCGGGCCGAGAGCTACGAGCACCCAGGAGCCTTGCCAATGGTCCGCGAGGGCAGTCTCGAGGACGATCTCACCCGGCGAGACTTCACGGTGAACGGGCTGGCGATCCCGCTGACGCCCCTGGCCAGGCGTGGCCGGCCGGTGATCGTGGATCCGGGCGACGGACTTCCCGATCTGGAGGCTCGCGTTCTCCGAGTCTTTCACAAGCGGAGCTTCCATGACGACCCCACCCGGGCACTGCGCGCGGCCCGCTTCGTACCCCGGCTCGGCTTCACCATGTCGCGAGGCTCGCGCTCGGCGCTCCGCTCTGCGCTTCGCGACGGGGCTTTCGGGGGGGTCAGCGGAGAGCGACTTCGCGCGGAGATCGGGCGGCTCTTCGAGGACTCGATCCAGGGGCTCGATCCTTCTCGCGCGCTTCGTCTGCTGGCCGACTGGCACGTACTCGCCGCCCTCGAGCCGGGTCTCACGCTCCCCTCGGAGTCCGTGGCACCGCTGCGGCGGCTGGGGCGTGCGATCGCGGATCCACCGTGGGATACCGCGCGCCGACGGCCGTGGGTGATCGGATTGATGGTGTGGATGGCACCCCTGGACGCCTCGCTCCGCCGGCGCGCTCTGCGTCGGCTCGCGGTGCGGGGTGAAGTCGCGGGGAAGATCGTTTCGTTTCCAAAGGCGCGGGACGTGTGGCTCCGCAAGATCGGGCGCGCCAGAGGACGGGGGACCACCGACGCAGCCCTCTGCGACGCCGACGATGAGCAGTTGCTCGCGCTCCTGGCCTGGGCTCCACCGAACCTGCGTCGTCGAATCCAGCGCTATGCCCTCCAGGATCGCCAGTCACGGCTCCCCATCAATGGCGACGATCTGGTGGCCATTGGAATTCGCGGACCGGCGGTCGGCCGAGCGCTGGCACGCATCCGCGTCGCCTTCCTGGATCGCGCGGTGCGCGACCGCGAAGAGGCGCTGGCGCTGGCCCGGGAAATTGCGGGGCGAGCCGGGAGAAAGAGGGCCTCGACCGCCAGGAAATAGCGGAGTGATTTGCCCCTGGGCGGCGGATCCCCGATAATCGCAGCACCCCCTCTGCCTCAACAGATTCCAGCCTCCGCGGAGCAGTCATGGCATCCAGCGGTCCGGTCGAGGACTCCCTCGAGTTCACCGCTTCCGAATCCGCCTACGCGGTGAAGCTCTCCATTTTCGAGGGCCCCCTCGACCTGCTGCTCCACCTGATCCGCCTCAACGAGGTGGACATCACCGACATTCCCATCGCGCTGATCGCCGAGCAGTACATCGAGTACCTCGATCTGATGCGCGAGCTCAATCTGGACGTGGCCGGCGAGTATCTTCTGATGGCCGCCACCTTGGCCTGGATCAAATCGCGCATGCTCCTGCCGCCCGTAGAGGGTGCGGAGGAAGAAGAGGACACCGATCCCCGCGCCGAGCTGATGGCACGCCTGCTCGAGTACCAGCGCTTCAAGGAGGCCGCCGAGGAGCTCCGCGAACGCCAGATCCTCGGCCGCGACGTCTTCGAGGCGCGAGGCCTGTCTCCCGAGGCCAAGCTCGAGGCGGAGCAGGAGATCGAGGTCGGCCTGATCCAGCTCCTCGACGCCTTTCGAAAGGTCCTCCGCGCCGCGCAGAGCGCCGACCTGCACCACGAGGTGGCGACCGAGATCATCACCGTGCGCGAGAGGATGGTCGCCGTCATGGACGCGCTTGACGCCCGGGACGTGGTCGAGTTCGATCAGGTCTTCCAGACCGAGGAGGGGGTCTCGCCCAGCCGCACCCTGATCGTGGTGACCTTTCTCGCCATCCTCGAGCTCGTGCGCCTCAGCGCCTTGCGTGTCTACCAGGGGATCGGTGAACACGGGGAGCCCGAGGGGCCGATCCACCTTCGCCTGGTCGGTGAGGGCCAGGATGGCGAATGGCGCCAGAGCATTGCCGAAATCACCTGAGGGAATTGATGGAGCGCGATCAACAGAAGAAGATTGTCGAGGCCCTCGTTCTGGCTTCTCGGGAGCCGATCACCGCGACCCGGATCGCCGAGATCGTGCCCGGATGCACGCCGTCGGATGCGAAGGAGCTGCTGAAGGAGCTCGACCTCGAATACGAACGCGATGATCGGGCCTTCGAGATCTGGGAGGTCGCCGGCGGCTACCAGATTCGCACACGAGCCGCGTTCGCGGGTTACCTGCGCCAGCTCCAGCGCGAGAGGAACTTTCGCCTCTCACGAGCGGCTCTCGAGACTCTCGCCGTGGTCGCCTACAAGCAGCCGGTGACACGGTCGGAGATCGAGAACATCCGCGGCGTCGACGTGGGAGCGGTGGTCCGGAGCCTGGTAGAGCGCAAGCTGGTGCGCATCGCCGGTCACCGGGAGGTGCCCGGACGCCCTCTGCTCTACGCGACGAGCAAGCGGTTTCTGGAGGTCTTCGGATTCTCCCGTCTCGACGATCTCCCGACGCTCCGGGAGATCGACGACCTCGTCCTTCCCGGGATGGGCGATGAGTCCGAGATGGATGAGACCACGAGCGCTCCGGCGGCCGTGGAGGGTGACGCAGCGCCGCCGTTGGAGACGCCCTTGCCCGAAGCCCAGGAGGGCGGTGCGGAGGGCGGCGGCGAAATCCACTGAGCCGGCTACGGCTGCAGAAGATTCTGGCCCGTGCAGGCCTGGGGTCACGGCGGCGAGCCGAGGAGCTGATTCGCGCCGGGCGCGTCAGCGTCAACGGCGTGATCGCCACACTCGGCGCGACCGCAGACCCGGATCAGGACGAGATCGAACTGGACGGGCGTCCCGTCGTCGCGGAGCCGTGGAGCTACTGGATCCTGCACAAGCCGCGTGGCGTCGTCACCACCACGCGAGATCCGGAGGGGCGGCCGACCGTGCTGGATCTCCTGCCCGCCGAAGCGCGGGAAACGCGCTTGTTCCCGGTCGGCCGTCTGGACCTCGATTCCGAGGGGTTGCTCCTTCTCACCAACGACGGTGAGGTCGCCCAGGCGATGCTCCATCCATCGCTCGGATGTGAGAAGGAGTACCGGGTCACTGCCGGCGGTCGCCTCTCGGCGACGACGAGGCGGCTGCTCGCGGAGGGCATCGAGTTGGAGGACGGGCCGATGGCGCCCTGCCGGGTGGGGCCGGTTCGGTACGACCCCGGGGCGAACGCATCCACCTTCCAGTTGACGCTTCGGGAGGGACGGAAGAGACAGATCCGGCGGGCTCTGGCCGCTCTAGGTCATCCCGTGCTCCGGCTGGTCCGCATCCGCATGGGGCCGCTTCGGCTGGGGCGTTTGCGGCCGCGGCAGACGCGAAAGCTGACGCCGGCAGAGCGCCAGATCCTGCCGCGTGCAAGTCCGCGTCGAACTGGGCAGCAGTGCGACTGAATTGTCCGTCCGATAGTGAGGTCAAGTCGAGAAGTTCTCCCGATCTGGTTGATTTTGCGTTACTTCTCCCTGTAGGATGTGACTCACTGTCAGGATGCTCCAGATGCCGAAGCTGCGCTCTTCCGCCCCCGTCCTTGCGGTACTGGTGATCGCCCTCACCAGCCAGAATGCCACTCCTGCGGCGATCACCGGTCTGTGTCCGGACGGCAGCGTCTTCATCGTCCAGAACGAGACGGCAATCCCCTGCCGGGGCGCGAAGCTGGTCACCCCCGACGAAGTGCCGCCGATGCGCCCCGAGTATCTCCCGTCGCCCTACACGTGGCAGGTCTACAACGAGGCCCACAGCCCGAACAATCCCTACAACCTGATCGACGCCGCCCGACAGATTCGCGCGATGGAGAGCGGAGCGAATTCCCCGACGGCACCTCCGGCGGTCTCCGGCGGGCCTCCGGCGATTCCCAGCGGACCTCCGGCGGTCTCCAGCGAAGCTCCGACGGAGGAGGTGCCCAAAGCCGTATCCTTGGCGGCGGTTGCCCCCCTGGACCTCGGCCTGGCGGATCAGGAGCTGCGCGATCTGTTCCAGATCGTTCAGCTCTCCCAGGACTACGCGCCCGCTTCCTTCGCCCGCGAGACCGCCGACGGACGCAGCATCTTCGCGGTATCCCTCGCCCACTCCGGGGCATTCGAGACTCGGCTTCGGGATCTGTGGGCGTCGCGCGGAGGCCTCGCGGAGGGTCGGGTCCTGGTCTTTACCGCACTCTCGAAGCAGCCGGAGGAGTTCTTCGCGAACTTCACCTTCGTTCAGGATCACCTGACCTTCCAGCCCGACGCCGCCAGCGCCCGCCAGCTCGGCATCCTCCAGGGACGGCTGGGGCCCCTGCAGGCGAACGAGCTCGTCCTCGGATACGTGGTCCTGCCCGATCAGATCGACCTCTCCGCCGAGCTCGACATCTACTGGAACGATCGCCGGATCAGCCCGCGCTTCTTCTAGGGCGCCCTTCTCACCGGGTCGCTACTGCGGCTGCCGGATCGGGCAGTCAATCGCGGGGAAAGCTCAGGTAGAGCTGGGTGTAGAAGAAGGTGCCGTCCGGGGCGCGTGCAATGCCGATCCCGGTGCCGTTGAAGGGACGGGCGGTCAGGTTCTCCCGGTGCGCAGGAGAGTTCAGCCAGCCGTGCAGGATCTCCTGGTTCGGGCTCGGCCGGCTGGTCATTCCGACGTTCTCGCCCGCCATGCTGAACCCCTCGATTCCGAAGCGCTGGAGGCGATCGACCCAGTTGCGGCCCTCCGGCGACTGATGGGAAAAGAAACGCCGCGCCGCCATGTCTTCACTGTGAGCGCGCGCGACGGCATCGATAGCCGGGTCTCGGGTGAGGGGGATCAGGTGTTGCTCGGATCGGAAGTGGTTCACGGATTGGTGCAGCTCGGCTTCCATCCGGGCGAGCTCGGGGTCCGCGGCGTTCGCCCAGCGAGCGGTCAGGGGCCCGAGCAGAACCAGGGCCAGCCAAAGACCGAAGAGAAACCAGGTCGCTGAGCGGAAATCTCTCGGCACGAGGTCACTCCACTTCTTCGCCGCCGGACCAGGCGGCCGACGCGAGATCATCTTCTTCGATGAACTCCTCGGATTCCTCGTCGTCGACGAGTTCGCGTCGGACCAGACGGCCATCGGAGTAGATCGAGCGGAGGTCCACGACGCCGTCGCCGTTTCGATCATCGTCGCGCTGCCGAATCCGCTCCTGGTCATCGAAGAGCGTGACCCGGTCTGGGCGCCCGTCGCCGTTGCGGTCTTCCTCTTCCCGGGCCAGAAGGCCGTCCTGGTAGAAGCCGACCCGGTCCCGGAATCCGTCTCCGTTCAGGTCTCGTTCCTGGCGAGTGAGTTGGCCGTTCCGGTAGAAGCTCCAGGTGTCGAGGAACCCGTCTCCGTTGGTATCCCGGCGATGGCGGATCATCTGCCCGTTCCGGTACTCGAGCCAGGAATCGATCTGGCCGTCTAGATTGGTGTCCTCCTCCTCACGACTCTTCTCGCCGGTCTCGGTCTGGTAGAAGACGTACCGGTCGGGCGCACCGTCCGCATCTTCGTCGAAGAGCTCGCGCACCACCTTGCCTTCGTGGCGATAGATCCAGTGATCTGGCCGGCCGTCGCCATTGCGATCCGTCACCTGGTCGGCGACACCTCCGGGCGGGTTCGTTCCGCCCAACGCCGGCGCGCTTTGCACTTGCTGCTCGACTCGGCTCAGTTCCGGCTCGCTCTGCGCACTCTGCCCACTCCACGGCTGCTGGGGGCTCGTGGCCTCTCCAGTCATTCGGGGAGGAATGCCGCGCTGGAGAGCCGCGAGCTCGGCGGAGATGGAACCTCCGGTCGGGGCGGGACGCGCCATCCTCGGGGGCGGCGCGGGAGCGTTCTCGTAACCCGCGCCAGGCTGGCTACCGCCCCCGCGGGCCAGCTCGCTCTCGAGCGCCTCGAGCTGGTTCTGCTCGTACCGGGTCTGGACGTCGACGGGAGCCGGGGGAGGCAAGGTCCGCTCACCCGGACCCGCAGCTGGGCGGGGCGGCGGCGGACCGTCGCCTTTGGTGACGGCGTCGTGCACAGCCTTGAATGGATAGGCTGCGAGGGCGAAGGGAGCCACCAGATACTTGAGCCACCGGGGCTCCTGACGGGTCTGTCGATGGAGATCCTGGTCCATGTCCGTGCCACCGATGAAGGTGAGCCCGCCGCCACCGGAGGAGCTGGCACTGCTGCCCGCGCCCTGCTGGGAGGTGGAGGTAGGTGTGCCTCCGATGGTTGCCGAGCCGGCCGGCGCGGGAGCCGGTGCACCGCCGGGAGGCTGGTAGCCCGGATGCGTCGCAGGCATGGCCGGACCCTGCCCCGGGTAGAGGATCGTCGCTCCGACGCCGGTGTTGACGACCGGGTGCCTGTCGGCGTCCGTCTTGACGTTGGCGTAGGCGCAGCCCACGCAGGCCGCTAGACACAGCGTCGGAAGCCAGGCGCGATCGAACCGAAAAGTCGCCATCGGGTCACCTCGATGCAAATCTCCAAGAGGAGGCGGTGCAAGAAGCGTGCTCAGATGACGCCTGTTCCCGGGACGGCATCTTTCGCTCCGCAATTCAGTGACCTCGAAGCTGACTTGCGTATCCGGTGCCGGTGCGCAGATTCGGCGCGGAGGGTACCCAGCTACCCACCCTTGGTAGCTGGCTCCCCCTTTACCCGGATCCGCCCCAACCGGTCGATGGCCAGCGTGGCGGCCAGGCCGAGACCGATCAGCAGCAACGATCCGCCGATCTGACGAGTGTCGGGCCGAAAGCGCTCCACCGGCCAGTCCTCGGGATCGATCTCGGCCAGGCCCTCCTGGCTCAGCACCGTACCCTCGAAGACCTCGCCCACCTCTGGCGCAACACCCTCCTGAAAAGGCCAGAGACCTGCCACGGCACCCAGCAGCAGGCCCAGCAGGAGACCGAGAGTAGGCTTGGGAAAGCGATTCAGTGTCCACTGGAGGAGGTTGCTGATACCGACGATTCCCACCAGCACGCCGATCCCCACCGGGATCACCACGTGCAATGCTTCGGCGAGGAGGGAGAGGTCGATCGCTTCGCCCGCGCTCGCGCCCAACAGCACCAGCTTCAATTTGTCGATGGCTCCGAGGATCGGCAGGTACTGTCCGAGCAGTAGCAGGAGGTAACCGCCGCTCACCCCGGGGAGGATCATGGCCCCGGCACCGGCGGTGCCAGCGAGCAGCAGTCGCCCGTAGGCGTGTCCTTCGTCGGACGAACCACCGGCGGGCGAGAAGGCCATCGCGATCATCAGAGCGAAGCCGACCACGGTTCCGGCAATCAGCCCGGCCGAAAGGGGCCGGGCCAGGCGCCAGACCAGAGGAACTCCACCGAGGGTCAGTCCGATGAAGAGGCTGTACATCGCCCAGCGGTCCTCGATCACGAGGCTGCGCGTAGGCCCCGCCAGCGAGAGAATGGCCACCGCAGCGCCGAACGCGACCACGGCCAGCAGGACGACCGAGCGGAGGCGGAAGCGAAGCGTGGTGAGCTCGGCGATGGCGCCGATGAAGGCCGGGTAGACACCCGCGGCCAACAGCATGGTTCCGCCCGAAATCCCTGGCACCAGGTTGGCCAGGCCCATCAGCACGCCACCCAGCCCACCACGGATCGCCGTCAAGAGGACGGAGGAGGGAAGGGCATCAGTCGAGCTTTGCGAGGATCTCGTCGGGATCGGGGAATCGTCCGGTTTGGTGTTTCGAGTAGATCAGGTTTCCGTCCACGACCACATCGAAGACGCCGTTACTGCCCGCGACGAGCTCTGCTTCGACGCCGCGGGCCTCCTGGATTCGGGTCACCAGCCTGGTGGCCTCCGGAAGATAGTTTCAACTCGCACAGTAGGTAATGGCGATCTTCACTGCGGGATCTCCTCGCTGATGCCGTCGCGCGAGCTACTGTAGCATGCTGGAGGAGCCGGAACGATGTGTGGGCGATTCTCGCTGGCGACGCCGGCCGAGCAGGTCGCCGAGCACTTCGGCCTCACCGAGGTGCCCGCACTCTCGCCCCGCTACAACATCGCACCCTCGCAGTCGGTCGCAGTCGTCCGGCGACCGGATTCTCGCGAGGTTCCCATCCTCGAGTTCCGGCGGTGGGGGCTGATTCCCTCCTGGGCAAAGGACCCTGGCATCGGCTCGCGCATGATCAACGCGCGGGTGGAGACGGCAGCCGAGAAGCCCGCGTTTCGCGCTGCGTTCCGACGCCGCCGTTGTCTGGTGCCGGCGGACGGCTTCTACGAGTGGAAGCCGCACCCGAAACGGCGCAGACCCCACCACGTCCGGCTGGCCACCGGCGAGCCCCTGGGTCTGGCCGGTCTCTTCGAATCCTGGGAGAGCCCCGAGGGAGAGAGCGTCGGGAGCTGCACCTTGCTGACGACGGCGGCGAATCCGGTGCTCAGCGCTCTCCACGATCGCATGCCGATCATCGTCGATCCCGAGCACTACCGAAGGTGGCTGGATCCGGACCTGCAGGAGCCCGACGCGATCCTCTCCTTGACCCGCTCGAGCCTCTCGGAACGGCTCGTCTTCCACCCGGTCAGCTTCCGTGTGAACAACCCGAGAAACGACGACTCGGTCTGCATCGAGCCGACCGAGCAGGCCGAACTCCGGGTCGAGGATTTCTAGCCTTGGGCTTCCGATGGTAGAGCGTCAGGGAATGCTATAACGCCGTGCGTATGGCGCGCCGCTTCCGATTCCTGCTGATCGCGCTGATCGGGGTCTTGTACCTGATCTCCGTCCCCTGGTACCGCGAGGCGGGAGAAGCTCCGGCGATCTGGTTCGGCCTGCCGGACTGGGTCGCCGTCGCCCTCGGCTGCTACCTCGCCGCGGCGGCGCTGAACGCCGTCGCCTGGCTGATCACCGACGTGCCTGACGACGCTCCCCCGTCCGACCCGACGGGAGCTGACGCGGGCCGATGAGTCTGGGCGACATCGGTCTCTGGGCTCTCGGCGCCTACACGCTCATCCTGATGGCGGTCGCCGAGGTGGCGCGGCGAGCGCGCACCGACCTCACGCCCTCGGACCACTTCCTGGCGGGCCGGCACCTCGGCGTCTTCGTCCTGTTCCTGACCCTCTACGCCACCACCTACAGCGGCAACTCACTTCTCGGGTACCCTGGCGAGGCCTACCGGCGCGGCTTCTCCTGGATCATGGCCACGGGCTTCATGGTCTCGATCATCGTCACCTTCCATGCCATGGTTCCGCGACTGCGCCCCATCGCGGTCCGCGAGGGATTCGTCTCGCCCGGTGACTGGGTGGGTTTCCGATTCGGAGCCGAGCCCGCGGGCCCGGCTCTCCGGGTCGCCATCGGGGCACTGATGGGTCTGGCCCTGGCGAACTTCCTCTTGGCGCAGCTCATCGCGATGGGACACGTGACGAGTGCGGTCACCGAGGGAGCGGTTCCCTACTGGGCCGGAGTCGTCGGCATGGCCGCGATGATCCTCCTCTACGAAACGCTGGGGGGAATGCGAGCCGTCGCATGGACTGACGCGGCTCAGGGCGTGTTGATGCTGGTGGGCCTCGGCGCGCTGTTGGGCTGGCTCTTGGGCGAAGCAGGCGGACTCGGTGAGATCACCCGCGAGATCAGCGTGTTGCGCCCCGAGGTGGTGGCGGTTCCCGACGCGGAGGAACGCGCCAACTGGATCAGCACGATCCTCCTGCTGGGCCTGGCGAGCGTCGTCTACCCGCAGGCAATCCAGAGGATCTACGCCGCGCGGAGCGGTCGCACGCTCAAACGTTCCTTTGCCCTGATGACCTTCATGCCCTTTACCACGACGCTCGTGGTCACGCTGATCGGCCTGGCTGCGATCCCCCGATTCGGCGGCCTCGGCGAGGTGCAAGCGGATACGGTGATGCCCATGCTCCTCGGGGAATGGGCCGCCAGCAGTCCGATGGCCTCGATGTTCGCCGTGGTGGTCTTCATCGGGGCGCTGGCCGCCATCATGTCGACCGCCGATTCGGTGTTGCTTTCTCTGGGTGCGGTGGTCGCGGTGGATCTGCTGGGCAGGAGCCGGACGGATCCCGCCACCACGAAGCTCGGGAAACGAATCGCCGCGTTGGTGATGGTCGCTGCGGTGATCCTGGCCCTGGTGCCGAAGCTCACTCTCTGGCGGTTGATCGAGCTCAAGATGGAGCTCCTGATCCAGTGCGTCCCGGCCTTCCTGCTCGCACTCCACTGGCGACGACTCCGGGCGGTGCCGTGCCTGGTGGGCGTCATCGTCGGCACGGTGATTGCCGGTGGAGCCGCTCTCGCCGGAGTGAAGCGAATCGAGGGCGTCCACGTCGGCGTGATCGGCCTCGCCGTGAACCTCGCTGCAGTGATCGCCGTCGGATGGGTTCAGGGGAGAGGGGGCCCCCGCTCCGCCGAGGGCTTGCGCTTTCGCAAGAGCCGGTAGACGGATGCGGTCACACCGTTGGCCTCTTCGCGGTGAAGGAGTTGGGCGCGTACGGGGAGCGCTTCGGCCAGCCAGGGGTAGTCGGCGACGTCTTCATCGCTGATGATCAGATACTCCGCACCCCATTTCCGCATCTTCACGATCACGTTCTTCGGCGGCTTGTCGGGGATCTTCACGGCGGGAGCGCCGGCGTAGTAGGCGATGCGGCGCCTGTGAACGGCCACTCCTCCCGGAGGCAGGTCTTGTGACCCCAGCCATTCGGCGGCCCGTCGCTCGGCAATCGAGTCGGTCCGGTCCGGACGCAGGGATCTCGAGAGGCCGAGGCCCGTGAGCGCGATGAGGAGGAGCGCAAGGGCAAGCTTCCTCCTCGACACGGAAAATGCGCCTGACAGCGCAAGGAGAGCCGCTCCCACGTGCCCCAAGGCGACCGCCACCGGTGCAAGAGCGTGGCGGGTGGAGACGTATCCCACGTTCAAGGCCAGCTGGAAGAGCAGCAGACCGTAGATGCCGACGACCATCAGAACGAAGACTCCGCGGAGCGAGAGCCTCTTCCAGCGGCCGATCAGCCCACCGGCCAGAAGGATCGCGAACAGCTCGGGTCCTAGCGCCTGAAGATTGGTGTGAATCAGGTCGACCAGGGCAATGCGGTAGCGGGAGAAGCCGCGCACCACCGAGTCTGGCTGCTGCGGCTCTACCGTGGACTCCGCTGGGGTCGAGGGGGGCATGGCGGTACGATCCGGCTCCGCTGGGGCAGATTCCTCCTTGGGCGCGAAGCGGGCTGGAGGTCCCGAGAGGCCCGTGACCCAGCCGACGGATTTCTTCTGGGTGAGGGACCAGACTCCGGTTTCCGCTCGGATCCACGCGACATAGGGTCCGGCCACAGAGGCCGTGGTCAGGAAGAGCAGGGCGCCCCAGGCCGCAGCTCGGCGGCGGGGCCAGTGGCCACGCAGGACATGCCACACGGCCAGGGCACCTCCCACCGCCAGGAGGCCGATTCCCTCGGGCCGCGTCAAATAGGCGAGACCGCAGAGAAGGCCCGCGACGAAAGCCGCACCGAGGCCCGCGCTTCGGAGCGCCAGCCAGAGGGCCCAGACGGCACCGAGGAACAGACCGAGGTAGAGCCCCTCGCTCTGGACGTCGCCGCAGAATTTGACGGCGTATGGGTGGACGGTGAGGATGGCAGCCGCCGCGAAGGCCGTCGTGCGTCCGAAAGCGGCGCGGGCAAACCCGTACAGGCACGCGACGGCGGCCGTGCCTCCGATCACGTTCACGGCCACGCCGGCCAGCTCCCAGTCGCCGATCAGGAGGTGAAAGGCGGCGATCAGCGCTGGAAAGAGGGGGTGATACTCATGGCTCAGGGCTCGAGCCCAGTCCCCCTCCGCCATGGCCTCGGCCACGCCAATGAAGACCGGTCCATCGTTGAACATCACGGCGGTGGCGGACCAGCGCAGGACTCGAAACAGTGCGGCGCAGATCAGCAGGATGCCGAGAGCGGCGGCCTCGTGTCGCCCGAGGGCGGAGGCAAACGGCGCGCCCTCGTCGGAGGTCTCGCTGCTCTTCGGATCGTCCGTCATGATTCTCCGCGGCCCAAGGGAAGGGCCACCTTGCGGAGACGCGAGTCCGCCGACGCCAAGAGCGCGCCGACCTGGCGCGGAGCGTGATCGTCCTCGAAGACTAACTTCGCTTGGTGATCAGTGCGATGATCGGGGAGGGCTCGGCCGGGTGCCACTTGGTCTCTTTGGGATCCTCGTGCCAGACGAAGGGCAGGTGCTCCACGTGCCCCGGCTCGCGCGCCTCGCCGAAGAGCGCGAGGGCGGCGAGCAGCACTTGGCGTTGGGTGGCGGCGTCTCCCACGTCGCCGAAGGGACGCCCGAAGGGATGCTCGATGGCGGCAACCCGGGGCATCCCGATCATCCGCTGGAAGGGCCAGATCATGTTGAGGGTAACCGTCGGAATCCCGGCGGCCTCGATGACGCGCGCGACCAGTCCCACGGACCGGCAGCAGTCGGGTCAGACCGGCGCGAGAAGCGCGAGATCCACCTCTTCGCTCTGCATCGCCGCGGCGATCTCGGGTGCGCTCTGGTTCTCCAGTGTGCTGGTGTCGTTGCCCTGATAGCCCATGATCGAATAGTGGGAGTCTGCCACCGAGCCGATCAAACCCTCGGCGGCCAGCTCACGGACGCGATCCAGCGGAAGCGCCACGTTGAGATCGCGCTCGATATAGCCCGTCTCGATGTGCAGGTGATTGGCCTCGACCGTGGCAGAGGTCGCGTCCGAGCGCAGTCTCCTCCAGCTGGAATCTCCTTGTGTGGGCTTCTGGCGCTCCATCTCCATGTCGAAGGGAGCGTCTCCACGCATCGAGAGGCCGGCGGTGGACAGCAGCGCGAGCTTCGACTCGGCCAGCGGCTTGCGAACCTCCGCCCAGGGAATCTCAGCGTGGGTGGGTTCGTCCGGAATCCGCGAGCTGAGAGGACCTTGCTAAGGAACCCCCCGGTAAATCGCCACGGGTCGACCTCTCTCATGCAATCTCCTTGCTTCGTCTCTTTGAAACGTAGTCCAAGGCGGGAGCCCGTGCCGTGGCGGATCCGGGTCGGGGAAAGTTCCCTCCCTTGGCGGTCAGTCCGCGAGAAGCTCGCTGGCGATTCCCTTCGCCAGCCCGCCGTCGACCTCTCCCTTGTGGTCCTTCATCAGGGCTCCCATCACCCGACCGATGTCGCCCTTCGCGCTCGCGCCGGTGGACGCGATCGCCTCCTCCACCCAGCCGCGTGTGGTCTCGAGGTCCGCGAGGCTGGGCAGGAAGCTCTGGATGACCGTCAACTCCTCCCGCTCCGCCGCAGCGCGTTCCTCGCGGCCAGCTCCTTCGAAGGCCTCGATGCTCTCCTTCCGCTGCTTCTCGAGCCGGCGCAGTAGCACCGTGCAGACGTCGTCTGCGAGCGTCTCCGAGCCGTCCCTCTTCATCTCGTTGAGGAACGCCGCGCGGATGCTGCGGAGCGCCGCCAGGCGGCGCTCCTGCCTGGCGCGGAGGGCCTCCTTCATCTGCTGGCTCACCTCGTCGACGATCGCCATGGCTTCCTCCCGCCCGGTTTGGAGCCTACTTCTTCGCTGATACCCCCGCCCGCCCGGGGCTCCCGCGCCGCACCTCCTCCAGGATCGCCCGCATCTCCGCGCGGCGTTCGCTCATCAGCTCGACGAGGCGAAGCTGGGCCCGGAAGCGGTCGAGGTTGTGGCCCTCCCGATGGACCCGGAAGTACACGTCGCCAGACAAGTGATCGGTCAGGAACCGGATGGCGTTCTCGAGAGCCATCACCGGTCCGGCGAGCGGCAGGATGTCGACCTCCCCCGCGCTGAGCAAGGGGGCCGCGCCGGCCAGATAGCCGCGGCTCGCCTCGCGAAACAGGTCGAGCTCGAGGCCGATGGAGGCGAGGTCCACCTCGTCCTCGGGAGATCGCGAGATTCCGGTACGCACGAGCTCCCCGAAGTCGCAGAGGACCGTCCCTTCCATCACGGTGTCGAGGTCGATCACGCAGAGCCCCTCCCCGGTGGCCTCGTCGAGCATCACGTTGTTGATCTTGCAGTCGTTGTGCACGATCCGACGCGGGAGCTCGGCGTACCCGCACTCGGCGAGGAGCTGCTCCAGATCGCGGAAGCAGGCCGCTGCGCGGTCGATCTCGTGGGCGACGGAAGCGACGCGCTGATGGGAATCGGCTGCGACGGCTTCTTCGAAGGCCGCGAAGCGTGCGGCCAGATCGTGAAAGCCGGGAATCGTGATGGCGAGGGGAGGTTCGGGAAGGTCGCGCAGTGTAACCGCGAAGGAGCCAAAGGCTCGGGCCACCTGGTACGCCTGGGTGGGCTCATCGATGGTGTCCCGGGATCGGGTGCCCTCCAGGAAGCGGAAGGTGCGCCAGGTCGCGCCCTCGTCGTCGACATGGAAGGGACGGCCGGCGCGGGTCGAAACCAGCCGCAGACAGCGCCTCTCCGCGTCGTGGGCGCCCTCCGATTGCAGCCGCTCCCACTGGTGACCGG
This sequence comes from uncultured delta proteobacterium, assembly GCA_963766175.1. Taxonomy (GTDB): domain Bacteria; phylum Myxococcota_A; class UBA9160; order UBA9160; family UBA6930; genus CAVXZE01. The sequence goes on along the minus strand of CAVXZE010000007.1, from coordinate 106,017 downwards.
TGACCCGGGCCACGTTGTCCATCAGCGCCCCCAGGTCCCGGAAGACCCGACGGTTGAGGCGCTGGTGGACGTAGCGCCGCGGTGTCTCGCCCTCCCGGTAGGTCGCTGCGAAGCTGTCGTGGATGTGTCCGGACTCGAGCGCCGACGCACTCGCGAAGCTCCCTGGGATCTGGAAGGCCGCGCCGATCACCTCCAGCTCTTCCGTCATCTGCTCCTCACCTCTTCCGCCCGACCCGGCGGACGCCGACCGGGTCTGACTCCCGATTCCGCTGCGCGGAGTACGAAGCGTCCTGGCAGAAGGTGCCGAGATTCGCGCCAAGACTCCAGAGGTCTCCTCGCGCTGGCCCGATCTGCGAAGGCGGGCGAGAGCCGGGCTCGCAAGCCTGCTCGGCGGCCCGGGGCTCCTCGATGCGGGTGCCGAAGTGGTAGCGGGGGCAGGTTTCCTGCTGAGTTAGGGACTTATTGATCTCTGCATAAAGAATGTCCTATTTTCCAGGTGGGGGGGAGAGGGCATGCGGCCGAAGGGCAGTTCGAGTGAGCTGGAGCGGCGGCGCCAGCGTGCGATTGAGCTGCTCCAGAAGGGTCACGCGCCAGTCGCCGTCGCGCGAATGCTTGGCGTCGATCGTCGAAGCGTTCGGCGGTGGAAGGCGGCTCATCGCAGACGCGGCGCGAAGGGAATCGAAGCGCGGCCCACGCCGGGCCGGCCGCCGAAGTTGGATCGGCGCCAGCGCGCCCGGTTGGAACGGCTGCTGCTGAAGGGAGCCAAGGCAGCAGGCTACGAGAGCGACTTGTGGACGTGCCCCCGGATTGTGGATGTGATCGCCGACGAGTTCGGGGTCGTCTATCACCGCGATCACATTGGCCGTTTGCTCCGGTCGCTGGGCTGGAGCCCGCAGCGGCCTCAGCGACGCGCCCTGGAGCGCAACGAGAAGCGCATTCGCGGTTGGATTCGGGAGGACTGGCCCCGCATCAAAAAAAAGCCTCGCGGCGGCAAGCCTGGCTCTCGTTCCTCGACGAGAGTGGCCTGATGATGGCGCCGTTCATGCGGCGCACCTGGAACCCACGGGGCGAAACACGATTGCTCCATCACTGTGGGGGCACCCATCGCAAGGTGTCCGCCATCGCGGCGTTGTGCGTGCCTCCCGAGCGCGACGACGTTCGCCTCTACTTTCGCCTCCACCCAAACGCCAACATCAACGCCGAGCGGGTCGTCGACTTCCTTGGCCAGCTCTTACCCCAGGTCGACGCGCCCATGGTTCTGATCTGGGATCGGCTCAATGCACCACCGCGCGGTTCGCGTGCAGACGTTCCTCGCAGACCACCCGCAGCTCGTGACTGAGTTCTTTCCGCCCTACGCGCCGGAACTCAATCCCGTCGAGTACGTGTGGGGCCATCTGAAGCTGAACCCGCTGGCCAATCTCGCCTTCTTCGACCTCGAGGAACTCACGACGACCGCACGGAGCCAGACTCGGTCGCTCCAGCGCAAGCCCGGCCTTCTCCGATCCGTTCTGAGGCACAGTCTACTCTTTACGTCTCAGATAGGACATTATTTATACATGTATCAATAGGACCGCTGAAAAAACGCTCCAGATGTGCCTCGATTCGTCGAATCCCCCACAGAAGTCCCCACAGCCACGACCAGACGGCCGGCCACGGGGGGTGTCGCCCGCCCTCGACTCCTACAGACCACCCGCATGCTAGCTGGCTCCTTTTGTGATGCTCCAAGCGGGAGACATACAGTGGTGCCGACGGGACATCGAGGGTGGGCGTCGAGCGACAGCGGTTTCTGCTACTCCATCGCCATGTGGACGGACAAGCGTGTGCGACGGAGGTCGAGGCGAGCGAGCCGGACGGGCGCAGCGGTCGTCGTCTGCACACTGATCCTCGCGGCCTGTGGGCAAGATCGCGAGGCAGCCGCGCCGACCTCCCAGGCGGGCGCCCCGGCTTCGAGGGCCCCCGCCCCCGGGGCGCCCGCTCGTAACGTTCTGCTAGTTACGATCGACACGCTGCGCTCCGACGCACTCGGGGCCTATCGACCGGGGCTCACGACCTCGCCGAACATCGACCGCCTCGCGAAGGAGGGTGTGCTCTTCGAGCAGGTTACGACTTCGTCACCGAGCACGCTGCCCTCCCACGCCTCGCTCTTCACCGCACGGCATCCCTATGCTCACGGTGCGCGGGCCAACAGCGGCTACGTACTATCCAATAGCCAGGCGACTCTCGCCGAGGCCTTCCAGGCGGCCGGCTATATCACGGGCGCGGAGGTCTCTACGCTGGTGATAGCCCGCCGCAAGGGACTCGCTCAGGGCTTCGATCATTATCGCGATCCGGATTCGCAGGACACGCAGCACAAGACGGTGGTCGTATCGGGCGGAGGGCAGACGGAGCGCCGCAGCCTCGATGAACGACCCGCCGAGGACGTCACCCGCCACGGCATCGCCTTCCTGCGGCGTCATCGCGGCAAGCCTTTTTTCCTGTGGCTTCACTACTTCGATCCCCACGCCGAGTACGCGGCCCCGCTGCCTTTCGCCAGGCGTTTTCCGGACGAGCCCTACCACGCGGAGGTCGCCTACACCGACGCAGCGCTCGGGCGCGTAATCGCGGCGCTAGAGGATCTGGGGCTCGCGGAGCGCACACTCGTGGCGGTCACGAGCGACCACGGCGAGGGGCTCGGCGAGCACGATGAGTCCACCCATTCCTTTCTCGTCTACGACACGACAATGCGGGTGCCGCTGGTTCTTTGGGGGCCCCCGGATCTGCCACGCGGACGGAGCGTGGAGGCGCTGGCGCGCACGATCGACGTAGCGCCGACACTCCTACACTGGGCGGGGCTGCCGTCTCTACCCGGCGCCCAGGGACAGCCGCTCCAGGAGCTGATCGAGGGCGAAGGCGGCGACGGACGCACGGCCTACGGCGAGTCGATCGAGCCGCGCGCGGCATTCGGCGCGTCGGTGCTGCGCTTCGTGCGGCGGGGCCCATGGAAGTTCATCCACAAGCCGAACCCGGAGCTCTACGACGTGCGGCGCGACCCGGAGGAGCGCAACAACCGCGCCGCCGCCGAGCCGGAGCGGGTTACGATGCTGCGTGATCGGCTGGCCGCGATGCTGCGTGAGCCCACGGTGGCACCGGCCGACAGCTCCGTCGCGATGGAACCCGACGAGGTCGCCCGCCTCGCGGCCCTCGGCTACGCGACGGCGTCCGGTCCCGCGCCGCCGAACGCGGCGGGCGAGAGTCTCGAGCTGCGTGGCGCCGACCCCAACGAGGCGCTCGGCGACTTGAGACGTCTCGCCACCGCTTACAGTGTCTTAGAAACCGAGCGCGACTACGCGCGCGCCGCGGCCCTCTACGCCGATCTGGGCGCGCGCCATCCCGAGGGCCTGCCCATCCTGCGCGGATGGATCGACAGCCTGCGCATGCTGGGCCGCACCCGCGAGCTGCTGCCCCTCGTCGAGCGAGCCGTCAGGCTGACCCCGAAAGACGTCGCTCTGCGCATGAAGCTTGTCGAGGCCCTCGAGGCGACCGGCCGACTCGAGGACGCGGAGCGGGAGACCCGGGTCGCGCTGGCGGCCACGCCCTGCGGCGAGTTGGAGATCGCCTACCTCTCGCGGGTGCTACGCGCGCGCGGCCGTTTCGAGGTCCAACGCGATGAGCTGCTTCGAGCGGTGAAAAACTGTGACAGCGACGGCGTTCGTAACGAGTACGCCTACTTTCTCGCCACCTGCCCCGTGGACGTACTCCGCAACGGGGAGGAGGCCTTGGGCGTGGCGAGGTGGATCGTCGAGCGCCCGGGCAACGCCCGGCCCGAGTTCCTGGATACTCTCGCGGCTGCCCACGCCGAACTCGGCGACTTCGCCGAGGCGACGCGCATCCAGCGCGACGTGGTCGCAAATCTCGAAGGCCGGGGCGTGCCGGAGACCTCGCTTGCTGAGTTCCGCGACCACCTGCGCGCCTTTGAGGCGGGCCACGCGGTACGCGAGCCGCCCTCGACGGAAGCTGCGGCGCCCTGGGTTACGCCCCCGTAGCGTCCGGCTCAGAAGACCCCCGTGGAAGACCGCGGGGTGGGGCTACGCCTGGCCCAGCTGCGCTCCGTCTGACACCGTCGGCGCCTCGCCTTCCGGGCCCTCCACGCGCGCCGCGCACCACGACCGCCGCGCCAGAGATCAGGTCCCGGCGGTCCGCCCGGTGGGCTGGAGGCGACGCCTAGCGCCAGCCGCTGGACGTGGGTGAGGACGAGGTGCCCGCCGACCTGCTGGCCCGCTTGGCCGAAAAGTCCCCACAAAGTCCCCACAAGCCGCAGAAGCCTGAAAAGGCAAACCGCCCGGAACCTGAGCGATTCCGGGCGGCTAGATGGTAGCGGGGGGAGGATTCGAACCTCCGACCTCCGGGTTATGAGCCCGACGAGCTACCAGACTGCTCTACCCCGCAGCAAATCTCAAATCAAATTAATACCCGCAGGGAAGGGCGTCAACGGGGCTGCCCGCTTCTCTGTTGCCTCTCCGTTGCCGCCGTAAGTGGTTGCGACGGTGACACTTTTCGCTCGCTCGGGACACTTCTCGTCAGAGGAGGAACTTCGAATGTTGCCGCACTTCAAGCTGATTTCCCTTGCTGGACTCGTCCTGCTCGCAGCCCTCGCCACTCCTGCCCTCGCGGGGTCGCTCTACAAGTGGACGGCCGAGGACGGCTCGGTGGCCTTCACGGACGATCCGAAGCGGGTCCCGGAGCGCTACCGCAGCCAGGTCAAGACCATCAAGACCGGCGGGCTCGACGTCTACGAGCGGTTCACTCCCAGCGACACCAGCCGCCAGAGCGAGCAGCGGCAGCGTCTGGAGGCGCGACTCGAGCGACTTCGGGAGCTGAACCGACCCCCGCGCGCGGCTCTGGTCCCCGGTCCTGGTGTCCAGCCGAGTATCATCATCAAGACGGACGAGCGGACCGCGATGACGATCCCGAACGACGCCCAAGGCGGGTCCCCCGTGATCGTGGAGGAAATGCGCGTCGATGATCCGGACTCGATCGCCACACGACACGTGACCGTGGTGCGTCAGGGGGACCGGGTGCTCTCCGTGGTCAAGCCGGCCAACCCGGCCCAGTCCGCGGATCCCCCTAGCGAGACCGAGTTCGAGTAGCTTCGAGCCCGCGTCTCAGTCCTCGAATTCACGGAGCACGCCGGGCGGGACTCCCTCTCGGCGTGCCGCGTCGAGGAGTACCGGGAGTTCGGCCTCCGCGTCGGCGAGCTCCTGCTCGGCTGCCTGCAGCGTGGCCAGCAGCTCGCCTCGCTCGCCGCCACGGCGGTTGCGTTGGCGCGCCTTGCGAAAGGCCAGCTGCGCCCCCGCAACATCCTCCTGCGCTTCGTCCACGCGCTCTCGGCCCTCGAGAAGCGTCTGGCGCCACTCCTCGATTTCCTCCGGGCTGATGCCGGCAGAATCCGTGGGTGCCGCCGCCGCCGGCGGCGTCTCCTGGGCCAAAGAGGGCAGGGGGAGGAGTAGGAGAGAAAGGAGAATCAGAGCCCGACGCATCAGTTTGCTCCCGTGAAGATGCCGAAGGTATCGGTCTCCGGCACGAACCGTTCGTACACGAAGGCGTCGAGGGTGTTGGCGCTGGCTGCGTCCAGCGCAAGAAAACGAACCCCCATGCCCGCGGACATGCCGTCCCGGCGCCGCCGGCTCCAGATCACCTTCGCCGTGGGCGCAAGCATCGTCCCCACCTCCGGCAGGCGAAACTCGAGCTGCATCTCCGACTCCGGGGGAGCGGACCAGCTCGCCTCGATGTACATGCCGCCGCGGGAGAGATTCCGCATCGTGCCCCAGTGTTCTTGCCGCTCCATCAGCACCCGCACCGTCGCGGCGTGATCGATCCTGGCCATCCCGCGCAGCTCGGGGAAGCGGACCAGGCGATTCACCGTCTCGACCAGGCCGAGGCGGCTGAGCGGCTTGGATAGGACGTCGGCAGCCCCGGCCCGAATCGCCCGCTCGTGGTCCCTGGAATCGCCGTTGGAGATCGCCACGATGGCGGTGGTGCTCTCGGCGGGGCGAAGAGCGCGGATCCGGCGGCAGAGGGTCTCTCCGTCGATGTCCGGCAGGTGGAAGTCGAGGACGACGACATCGGGCCGCTCGCGCCGGGCTGCCTCGAGCGCCTCGGCGCCAGTGCCAGCAGTAACCACGCGCCCGTATCGGCAGAGAAACAGCGACTCCATTTCCCTGAACATGGGCGCGTCGTCGACGACGAGGATGGTCCGTTTCGGCTCCACCGTTCCCTCCCGGCGCGGCAGCGAGGCGGCGACTAGGGCACTCCGCTCAAGGTGTCGTGGAGCTTCCGGATATCGACCTTTACGGTCCAGAGGCCCGTGGCCTCGTCGCGCTTCCACTCCTCGGTCAAAGCCACCGATCGCTCGAAGGGCATGCTGAGACGATACGCGGTGACACGCACGTCGACGGAAGCGCTCCTGACCCCATCCTGGATATCGATTCGGGTGATCTCGTACTCCGAGAAGCGGAGATCGCTGAACTCCGGTGCGTAGGACATGAACTCGGCGCGGATCTCGGGATCCACGAACCGACTGGCCTGCTCGAATTTCCCCCATCGAACATACTGGGTGAACTTCGTCTGGGTGTCCTCGAAGGTGCCGCGCCGATCCAGGGGATCGGTGAACCTGGCGAGGCATCCCGAAATTCCGAAGAGGACAACCAGGAGGATTCCGGTGGGAATCCGCATCGTCGAGTCTCCTTGCGCTTACCGGCAGGGTCGACTGGAGGCCGGTGTCCCCACGTCCGATTTCCCTATCGGCGCAATCACGACCCGGACTTGAGGCGCTTGCTATGCTCGAATCCGCTTTGCTCCTGCTCGGCATCGACATTGGCGGCACCAAGATCGGCTTCTCTCTCGGGGACGAGACCGGCAAGATCCACCGGCGCCTGCGGCGTGCCACGCAGCCGTCCGGCAGCGCCGAGACCGATCTTCGGCGACTTGCAGAGGAGAGCCCGGCATCTGATCGGGGCGGCCGGCGCACGCCCGGAGGGACTTGCCGCGGTGGGCGTCGCGGTGCCCGGCCCCCTCGATCTGGATGCGGGGCTGGTCCTGAAGCCCCCCAATCTTCCCAGCTGGGATCGGGCTCCGGTCCGGGATGTCCTCGCCGAGGAGCTCGGCTGCCCGGTCTTCCTCGAGAACGACGCCAACGCAGCGGCCCTGGCCGAGTGGCGCTTCGGAGCGGGGAGGGGATTCTCGCACCTGGTGTACCTGACCATGTCCACGGGAGTGGGCGGAGGTCTCATCCTGGATGGACGAATCCATCGGGGCGTCACGGCCGGCGCCGGCGAGGTCGGGCACATGCTGGTGGAGTGGGACGGGGAACGCTGTGGCTGTGGTCTGCGGGGCTGCCTGGAGGCCTACATCGGCGGCGCCTGCTGGACCCGCCGCCTGCGGGAGATCACGCCGGCTTCGAGCCGCGTCGCGGCCCTCGCCGGCGGACGAGAGAACGCGAGCCCCGAACAGGTGGTCGAGGCCGCCCGGGAGGGGGACGAATTCGCCCTCGCGGAGATGGATCGCTTCAACCACTACCTGGCTCAAGCGTTGGTAAACCTGACCTTCGCCCTGGCGCCCGAGGTCTTCGTGCTGGGGACGATCGCCGTGGCGGCTGGTGACGCGCTCTGCTTCGCGCCGGTTCGCGAACGAGTGGCCGCGTACACCTGGCCCTCGCTCTCCCGCCATCTCCGGATCGTCCCGGCGGCGCTGGGAGATCAGCTCGCCGACTACGCGGGACTGAGCGTGGCGATCGACGGGCTACGCGTCGCCGTCTGAGAGAGATGCGGTCGGGCTCGCAGAGCCCGTGGCTCCCGCCAGGCTCCGCGCCTCGGCCCGAAGCGATTCGAGGCTCGAGACCACCTCCGGAATCCGCTCGCCGCTCTTGCGGGCGATCTCGAGAATTCTCGTCACCGCTTCGGCGACCGCCTCGCTGGCGGCGCCGTGGGACTCCGTGTTCTGCTGGATCGAGCGGATCATCTCCGTTACGGAGCTGATGCTGGCGGTGATGAAGCGCCCCGATTCCTTCTGCTCCTCGGTTGAGCGATGGACCTGGCGGCACATCTCGAGGGCGGCCTCGGCGTTCTGCAGCATCGTCTCCCCGGCCCGGGATTGCTCCGACATCGCCGTGCTGATCTGCTGGACCATCGAGGAGGTGCGCTGGGCGGCTTCGGCAACGTGCTTCGAGTTGCGGCTCTGCTCGCCGGTTGCGCGGGCGATCTCCGCCACTCGCGAGCTGGCTTCTCCCGACGAGCTTCGAATCTTCTCGAGCTCTTCGCCGGCCTTGCGGGAGCGTTCCACCCCCGTCTCGACCGCCTCGATACCGGCGCGCCATCGCTGTCACCGCGTTGCTCGACTCCTGTTGCACCGCGCGAATCAGCCCTTCGATCTCCTGGGTGCTCGACGTGGTGCGCTGCGCGAGGGTCTTCACGTGGTTCGCGACCACGGCGAAGGCCTTCCCCTGCTCACCAGCCTGGGCCGCGATGATGGCGGCGTTCAGGGAGAGCAGATTGGTCTCGTCGTTGATCCCGCCAATCACGTTGACGATCTCGCCGATTTCACCGATGCGCTCCGCCAGTCGCTCGAGGACCTGCTTCGCCTCCAGGGTCTGCGCGCGGATCTCGGCGATCCCGTCGATGGTGGCGCCGACCGCCTGCGAGCCCGCCTGGGCGCCCTGGCTGACCGCCTCGGTCAGCCCCGATGCCTCGCTGACGTGCTGGCTGACCTCCTGAATCGCCCGGTCCATCTGGACCATGGCCGCGGCGGACTCCTCCGCCATGCTCTGCACCGCGTCGGCGCTCTCGGCGACCTGGCGGATGCTGGCGCTGATCTCGTGGATCGACGAGGTGGAGGCGTCGACCGAGTCGTGGAGAGAGCCGGCGTTGCGCGCCACCTCATCGATGGAGCCTCCCATCTCGAGGATCGAAGAGGAGGCTTCGTCGGTGGCGCGAGAGAGGCTCTCGACCTCGGCGTTGATGCCGCGGATCGAGGTATTGATGTTCACCAGCAGGGAGGCGGTTTCCTCGACGGCCTCCTCGGTGGATTCTCGGCCGCCCTCGATCTCCTGCGATCGCCTCGAAGATCCGCTCCGGCACCTCCTGCAGGCGCCCGACGACATCGGAGACCCCTTCGCTGATTCTCTGCTGGGTTTCGCACAGCGCATTCAGCGTCTCGCTGTAGTCGGACAGATAGCCGAGATCCTCAGGCGTCAGCCGCGCGTCGAAGTCACCCTGGGCGATCTTCTGGACTGCCTCCAGAGTCAGGCGGACGGGCCCGGCGATCCCTTCCCAGAGCGCACGCTGGCCTACCAGAGTGAGGACGATGGCCACGGCCACCCAGCTGCCGGCAGCGAGAAGGCTGTCGGTGAGGGCAAACACCACCAGTGCCCCGACGCCGCTCAGTCCGGTGGTGAGCAGAGCGAAAATACTGTTGAGCCGTGCGGTGACTGCCTTCGACTTTCGCACCTTGGACGGGTCCATGGTTCGGTCGATCTCCCCCGCGATACCGCCTGCGCATCGGCCCTGCGGAGAGACCACTTGAGCCGGTAAAGCCTGGGCAGGCGAGGGGGTTGGCGAGCTACCGGATCCGCTCCGCAGCCAGCTCGAGAATCTCCTCGCGTAGCGCTGCCAGGCGGCCTTTGGCGATGGCCTCGCGGGCTCGCTGCATGATCCGCAGGTAGAAGCGGAGATTGTGCAGGGACGCGAGCCGGAAGCCGAGCGATTCGTTCACGCGGAAGAGATGCGCGAGAAAGGCCCGACTGTGGCGCGCACAGGTCGAGCAGTCGCACGCTTCGTCGAGGGGGCTCTCATCCTCGCGAAAGCGCGCATTCCTGAGCGACAGCTGGCCGGCGTGGGTGAAGATCATCCCGTGGCGGGCATGTCGCGTCGGGACCACACAGTCGAAGAGATCGATCCCCCGCTCGATGGCGAGCAGCAGATCCTCGGGGCGCCCGAGACCCATCAGGTAGCGCGGTCGATCGTCGGGAAGCACCTCGTGCGTCTCGGAGAGAAGATCGTTGCGGCGCTCGAGCTCCTCTCCGAGGCCCAGGCCACCGTGGGCGTAGCCGTCGAAGCCGATTTCCACGGTGGCGCGGGCACTGCGCCGCCGAAGCTCTGGCGAATCTCCGCCCTGAACGATGCCGAGCAGGGCCTGGTCCGGTCGCGAGTGGTGCCTTCGGCAGCGGTCCGCCCAGCGGAGGGTGCGCTCCATGGCCGCCTCGGCGCGCAAGCCGCGGCTCGGGCCCTCGTGGGGATCTGGTGGCTGACACTCGTCGAGCGCCATTGCCACGTCCGCACCCAGCGCCTGCTGGATCTCCATCGCCCCCTCCGGAGTGAGGCGGCGGCGACGCCCGTCGAGCGGAGACGCGAAGGTGAGACCCTCCTCGTCGATCTTCACCCGGTCGGCGAGGGAGGTCACCTGGAAGCCGCCGCTGTCGGTGACCCAGGGCCCGTGCCAGCCGGTGAAGCCGTGCAATCCGCCGGTCCGCGCCACCAGCTCCTCGCCGGGTCGCTCGTGGAGGTGGTAGGCGTTGGCCAGAAGAACCTGTGCGCCGAGTTCGGCGAGATCGGTGGGTGCCAGGCCGCGCACCGCGCCGTAGGTCGCGACGGGCTGAAAGGCCGGTGTCTGGATCACACCATGGGCCGTCGCGAAGCGCGCGCAGCGCGCCGCTCCATCCCGCTCGAGGATTTCGAAGCACAGGCGCTCGGCCATCTCAGAGGATCAACATGGCGTCGCCGTAGGAGTAGAAGCGGTACGCCTTCTCGATCGCCTCTGCGTAGGCGCCCAGAATCCGATCACGACCTGCGAACGCCGCGACCAGCAGCAGCAGAGAAGAGCGCGGCAGGTGGAAGTTGGTGAGCAGTGCATCCACCACGCGGAAGCGATGGCCCGGCCTGACGAAGAGATCGGTTTCGCCCTGGTCCGGCTCCACTCGGCCGTCCTCGCCGGCACAGGTCTCCAGGACCCGCGTCGTGGTCGTCCCCACCGCCACGATGCGTCCGCCGGCGGCGCGTGTGCTCGCCACCGCCGCCGCCGTCGCCGCGGGGATCTCGAAGTACTCCGCGTGAAGGCGTCCGGCGTCGAGATCTTCTGGTCGGAGGGGCCGAAAGGTTCCAGGGCCCACGTGAAGAATCACCTCGGCCCAGGAGATGCCACGCGCCCGCAGATCCAGGAGAAGCTGACCCGTCAGGTGGAGACCGGCCGTGGGAGCGGCCACGGACCCCGGCTGGCAGGCGAAGACCGTCTGATAGCGCTCCCTGTCCGCGGGATCGGGGCGTTCCCGTCGGATGTAGGGCGGCAGCGGCATTTCTCCGACGTCGTAGGGGGAGACCTCCGGAGAGAAGGCCAGGGTTACCTCACCGGCTTCTCCCAGGGCAACCAGCTCCGCGTCGATCGTCCCGGAACCAGCCGCTCCGAAATAGAACTTCTGCCCCTTCCGCAGTCGCCCGCCGCATCGCACCAGGGCGCGGTAGTGGCCCGGCGAATCCTGGAGAAACCCCAGGATCAGCGCGTCTGCGCCGCCGCCGCTGGCCTTGCGGCCGCGGAGCCGGGCGGGGCGCACCCAGCTCGCGTTTCCGACCAGGAGATCCCCCGCTCGCAGCCAGCGCCAGAGCTCGCGGACCTGCGAGTGCTGATTGGGTCCCCCGCTCCGGTCCAGAACCAGTAGCCGCGCCGCGTCGCGCTCGGGAAGCGGGTGTTGGGCGATGCGCTCCCTCGGCAGCTTGTAGTCGAAGCGATCCAGCGAGAAGGCGTCACTCACCGGAAGCCTCCGCGACCAGGGCGTCGCGCAGCGCCAGGCTCTCGCGGATGGAATCCCAGGAGAAGAGGGCGGAGCCGAGCCGGTCGTGCTCCGCCACCACGCGGAGCTGCTCGACGGCCCGCTCGGGGGAAGCCGCGAAGAGCCAGCTCCCGAGGCCGACCCAGATGGCTCGATCGGCGGCGAGACCCGACATCCCCTCCACGCCGTAGCGGAGCAGGCGCTGATCCCGCGTGTAGAGCATGGGGACCGCAAAATCGAGCAGTCCCTCGTCGAGCCAGCTGATCCAGTCCTGGAGGTCGACCAGATAGGCCCGTTCCAGGTCCGCCAGCACCGCCGCCGAGACGTTCACCTCCGGCCGGATCAAGCGAGCCGCCCGGGCGATTCGGCGGACCAGCTCCGTGAGCTGTGAACGGCGCCAGTCGTCCCAGCGGTCCCCATTGACCAGAGACGAGCCGAAGGGGGCGCGCAGGCCGGTCTCGGCCTCGAAGCGACTGCGGGACCCTTCTCCGAAGCCAAAGCTCAGTCCCACACCAAACCGTGTTGCAGGAGAGAAGGGGAGGGCGTCCGGATAGCGGATGTAGTCGAGGTGCAGGCCGTCGAGGGCGGGATACCGCTCCACGAGCTCGGCGAAGGTCGCTGCAAGCCGATCCGAGACCCCGGATGAGGCGGGATCGAGCCAGACGGCCGGAGTTCCCATCCGGTAGTAGCGGCGGTCCGGCTCCGGGACCTCGAAGAGGGGATAGTCGAGGATGGAACGACCCTTCTGATCGACGGCGGCCGCAGCGGGCCCGAGATCGCGAAGGATCGGGGCATCGGCGTTGGAAGCCAGGGAGAGAACATTCACCCAGGCGTGCACCCGTAGCCCTTGGCCGTGGGCGCGTTCGATCAGCAACGAGAAGGCATCGCCGCCGGTGCCGTCCGGACCGCGCCAGGTCGAGCCGTAGGGCCTGGAATCCGCCAGGGAGGAGTCGAACCAGGCGCGCCCTCCGCGGTAGACCTGGACGAAGAGGTCCGTCACCCCGAGATCCCGGGCGTCTTCGAGGAGGATTTCCAGGCGATGGCGATTCTCCAGCACTCGCTGGGAGCCCTCGCAGAGCACCCAGAGCCCGCGGGGAGGAGGGGGCGCCGAGCTTCGGGGAGACGGTTGCTCGGCGGGCGGTGGGTCGAGCGGAGCGGGGGACTCGCCCGAGCCACAGCAGACGAGAAGCGCGACGGCGAGCGCAATGCCGCTGGAGACGGGAGAACGGATGGTGGAGGTCAAGGCGGGGCAAGGCTAACCGACGGCCAGGAGCCGAACAACGCGGCGGCGTTGAACCATTGCGGGTCCTCGCGCACACTGCCGTGAGGCGATGGGGGAGCCGTCAGTGACCAAGTCGCGTAGAGCTGGCGAAGGCGGGGTGCGCCGTGCCCTGCACGCCGTGGTGGCCACTCTGGTCTGCCTCGGGCCCCTCGCCGGAGCGGGGGCCGAGGAGCACGCCGTTGCTGCACCCATCGTACCCGGCCCTGGAGTCGCCCCGGCCGGGGCCGGAGCGAGACTCCGAGCCGGCATCGCCGCCATGGAAGGCGGTGATGCGGCGCGCGCCGCCCGGCTCTTTGCGGCGGTCGCCGATGATCACCCCATCGTGGCGGACCATGCGGATCGGCTCAGGCTGAAGGCCCTGCTCGAACTCTCGCACTATGCGACGGCGGCTTACCTGGCCTCCGAATTCGAGGTGGCCTACCCGGAGTCCCCACTTCGGGGCGAGGTGTACCGGCTGCTCGGAGATTCGCGCGAAGCCCTCGGCGCCCCCGCAGCCGCACGTGCGGCCTGGCAGCGAGCGAGACGCGAGGCTCGGGATGAGGAAACCCGCGCGGCACTGGATCTCTCGATTGCCGAGTCCTTCGAGAGCTCTGGAAGAGACTGGGAGGCCTCTCAGACCTACCTGAGCGTCTGGACCGAGGCGCCGACCAGCGAGGCAGCGAAGACTGCGGAGGAGGCCCTGAGGCGCCTCGAGCTCGAGAGCGGGAAGCCCCTGCGGACAGCGCCCCAATTCGCGAAGCGGGCGCGGGCGTTCTACGCCGCTCGAGCCAATCAGGAAGCGCTGGCAGCCTACGAGCGCGCGATCGACGGAAACCTGCCCCGCAACGACGCGCAGAGATCTGCAGCGTGGGCGAGCCTTCACCTTGTTCCGGCTGCGTCGCTACCCCGAGGCGGTCGCGGCCTTCGCGGAGCTCGGCGACGGGCGGGAGGATCGCTTCTGGCGGGCGCGTTCCCTGGCGCGCAGCGGTCGCGTCGCTGAATCGATCCGGGAGTTCGAGAAGCTCTCGAAGGGGCGATTCACCGAGCTGGCGGCGCGCGCGCTCCTGCTCGCGGGAATCCTTCGCGAAGACGAGGCGGATCGTGCTCGCGCCCTGGCCAGCTATGTCCGGGTTGCCAGCAAGGCGCCGACCCACGTGCTCCGTGCGGCCGCGCGCTGGCGACTCGGCTGGTGCGCCTATCAGGACGAGCGCTACCGCGAGGCGGTGGAGCATTTCGCGATGCTGGTGAAGGCGACTCCCGACCCCCTGGAGCGCCTCGGCGCCCGCTACTGGAGAGCCCGATCCCTGGAGCAGCTCAATGCCCCGGAGGCCCCCGAAGAGTTCCGCGCCATCGCCACCGAGTATCCGCTCTCCTACTACGGCTGGCGAGCGGCCGGCAGGGTCGACGAGAGCTCCCTGCTCCGCGAGGCGCCCCAGCGCTCGGCGCCTGCGCCGGTCTCATTCGCGGCGGCGAAAATCGGGCGCATCGCGATTCTGATCGAGGCCGCCCTCCTCGAGGAGGCGGAGATCGAGACCGGGATCCTGGCGGAGACGGCGCACAGTCTCGACGACCGCCTCGCGATCGCGCACCTCTTCTCCGCAGCGGACCGCTTCTACCGGGCTGAGCGGGTGGTAGTCGATCCGTATCTCCAACGTCTCGCCCGGGGGCCGGAGCCCGGGCGAGAGTCACTCTGGTGGTTCGCCTGGCCGACCGCCTTTGCCGAGCTGGTGACGGCCGTCTCGACCGGTCGTAGCGTCGACCCGGCGCTGCTCAACGCCGTGATGCGCGAGGAGAGCGGGTTTCGTCCCGAAGCCCTGTCGACGGTGGGTGCCCGCGGGCTGGTGCAGATCATGCCCACCACGGGCGAGCGACTGGCAGAGAGCCTCGGCCTTCTGGACTACCAAGTGGACGACCTCTTCACACCGGCCAGAAATCTGCTCCTCGGAGCCCACTACCTGGACGCAGCTGCTGCAGCGCTTCGATGGTCGGGTCTCGGCGGCGGTGGCCAGCTACAACGCCGGACCGGAGGCCGTGACGCGGTGGCTCGAGGAACGGCCCGACGTCGAAGACGACGAGTGGGTCGAGGCAATCCCCTACGATCAGACCCGCAGCTACGTGAAACGGGTGCTTCGCAGCCAGCAGGTCTACCGGGTGCTCTATTGACGATACGCGGCAAGGATCTTCTCTGGAGCGAGTGGCGGCGCGGACACCGGGTCGACGTGGTGGGCCTTGGACAGTGCGCCATCGACCAGGTGCTGCTCGTCGACGGCCCGCCGGAGTTCACTGGGAAGAAGCGCATCGTCGATCTGACCGAGCTCCCCGGCGGACAGATTGCCACCGCGAGTTCTCGCCTGCACCCGACTGGGTCTCAGTGCGGCGTTGCTGAGTGCGGTGGGAGACGATGCAGCCAGCGAGACCGTGCTCCGGCCGCTGCGCGCGGCCGGGGTGGATCTGACCGGAGTCCGAGTGGTTCCCGGGGCAGACAGCCAGCTTTCGGTGATCGTGGTGGACCGAAAAACCGGCGAACGAACGGTACTCTGGCATCGCGACTCTCGACTTTCCATGAAGGTTCGCGAGGTACGCCGCGACGAGATCGAGCGGGGCAGGGTGCTGCACCTCGATGCCCAGGACCTGGAGCTCTCGACCTGGGCGGCCGGGGTCGCCCAAGAGGCCGGGATTCCCGTGGTGCTGGACGCCGACACGCCCGCACCGGGCATCGACGCGCTCTTGCAGCGGGTCGATTTCCCTATCGTTTCTCGTGAGTTCGCCGAAAAACACTTCGGGACTCGGAGCCCGAGGAATTTCCTGCGGGGGCTCACGGCACTAGGGGCGCGTTTCCCCGTTGTGACGCTGGGCGATCGCGGAGCCGTTGCTGGAGGTCGCGAGGGAGTGATCGAGAGTCCGGCGTTTCAGGTCGACGTCCGCGACACGACGGGAGCCGGTGACGTCTTCCACGCCGCCTTCATCTGGGGTCTGCTCGAAGGCATGAATGGGGCTCGGATCCTGCAGGTAGCAAATGCCGCGGCGGCGATGAACTGCCGCGCGCTGGGGGCCCAGGGAGGTCTGCCGAGCAGAGAGGAGCTGGAGGACTTTCTGCAGCACGGCGAACCGCACCCGGGCGAAGGCAGCATCGTGGCCAGCGAAGAGAGGTGATCGAAGATGGAGAAGAGAGGCGCCGGAGTCACGATTCTCATTCTTGCGCTGCTCGCGGGTCTCGGAGCCGCAGGCACTTACAACTACCAGCGAAACAAGGCGGAGGAGGAGCGCGCTGCTCCGCGGGCCTACCTGGGCTACTCCGATGCGGATATCGCCGCGCTCATCGAAGCCTACGAGCAGGAGGTCGAGGCCCTCGAAGCGCGCTATGGCGCGGCGAAGAGCCGCACCATCGAGACGCGCAGCGGAGGCTTGATCGACGAGCAGATCAGGGAATTCGAACGGGCCCAGCAAGCGGGCGCTTCGACGCGTTCCATGGCAGCGGACGTCGCGCAGAGAGACGCCGTCCTTCGCGAGCTACGGAGGGAGCAATCGCTGCGCGGGAACGCAGAGGATTCCCTCAAGCTCCATCTCCGACGGCTGCTGACGATCTAGCCCCATCTCTCAGCCGGTCGCCACCGCGGCGGGCGGGCAAGGCGAGCGGGCTCAGTCGTCACTTTCGTCGGTGAACTCGGTATCGTCGAGAAATTCGTCCCCCTCGGCGAGCTTGCTGATGTCCAGCTCGGCCGCAGTTTCCGCATCGCTGTCTTCCTCGAAGACCGCATCGGATGCCTCTTCT
The DNA here is from genome assembly GCA_963766175.1 of uncultured delta proteobacterium. Lineage (GTDB taxonomy): Bacteria > Myxococcota_A > UBA9160 > UBA9160 > UBA6930 > CAVXZE01. The sequence continues at coordinate 89,193 of CAVXZE010000007.1, read as the reverse complement.
TCGTCGAGAAGCCGCGTGATCGGCGCCGCTGCCGGTCGCTTGGCCGGGGGCGGCGGGGCGACCGCCGTGGTCTTCGCCGGCTGTTCTCGCTGATCGGTGCTGCACTTGGGACAGATCGGATCCGGCCGGTTCAGGTCGTAGAATTTCGCGCCGCAGCTGAAGCAGGCCCACTTGGCTCCGAGGCCGGGCTTCTTCTCGGCGCTCTCGATGGGACGGGCGACACCCTGCCTCGGCTTCCTTCGGGTCGGCTTCGCGCGCCCCTCTGCCGACGCGACCGGTTTCTTTCTGGCAGCCGCCTTCGCAGGCTTGGACGGAGGCGCCGGAGCGCTCGACTCGGCCGCTATCTTCTCAGCGTCTGGCTTGGCAGTCTTCTTCGCCGCCTTACGCGGGGGCTTTCGCGCCGCCGTGCTCTTGGCAGATGCCTTCGTCGCCTTCTTCTTGGCTCCGGCCTTGGGCGCCTCCTTGGCGGGGGCCTTGCGGGCGACCTTCTTCGTCGTCTTTCTGGCGCCCTTGGTGGCGCGCTTCCTGGCAGGACTCATACCGTCACTCCGGGGGCTACGCGAATCAAATGCTGTGCTTCGGTCGCATGGCGGATACCGAGCGCCATCGCATCCTCGGGGCCATCGATCCAGCCATGATCGAGCTCGAGCGCCATGTCACCATCCTCGGGCAACGCGATTCCGGCGGCATCCAGCCAGCGTCGATAGCACGCAACCAGATCCCGACGCCCGCTCTCGGGAGACGCCGTGCCCCGGGCGTTCTTGATCGGCGAATACTCTTCCTCGCGCTGCGCCTCGATCGCCACCAGCGATCTGGCCGCCGGAAACGCATCGAACACGAACCTCTCCAGCTTGTACCCGTTGGGCGTCGACGGCTCCACCCGGTTGCCGGAGGAATCCACGGTGGGGATCTTCTTCGGTGAGGCGTGGTAGGGCAACAGGGACTCCGAGTCTCCCGCCACCCGTAGCAGAAATTCGACATCGATAGCGTGGACCCCGATGGATCCGGCCCAGAAGACCAGCTCGCCTTCGCTGTCGCGGAGCGAGCGATGCGGCTCCTCGATCTCCGTGTACTCCACCACCGCGGCGTGGCCGTCCCGGCGGGCGAGGGTACCCAGCCCCTCCAGCGGGTCCCGCTTGCGGACGGCCTTACAAGCCACCTCGGCGCCGGTGAGCGCCCCGAAGCCCACCAGCGACGGGTCGGCGATCCGGACCAGCGGGTTGTCCACATGGCAGTAGAAGACCGTCGAGACGCCACGCTCCCGTATCTCTTTCAAGGCACCGCTGGCCAGCATCCCAGGAATCGAGGCACCGTGTCCGTCGGGGCTCTCGGCGATTCGATCGGGGCTCTCGAGAATCAACGATCCCTCGAAGTCCACGGCTGGAACTCGCCGTTGTGAAAAGAAGAACAGGTCCCCGCGATCGAGACCAAAGTAGCCGTTTGCCTCGAACAGCTGGCGCGTTGCCGCGTCCGTGTCCGGGCTCGTCATGAGGTAGGCCGGGACGCAACCGCCGTAGCGTCGCGCCACTCCCCGGAGCTTCTGGGCGAGCAATTCGAGGAGACTCCGGTTGGATACGGGTCCAATCGGAAAGGCCCCCTTGGGGCCTCCAAAACCGAGCCGGGAACCCTGGCCACCAGCCACCAGCAAGAACACCGACCCGACCTTCGGCGAGAAGCGCTTCCCCGCACTCGATCGCCCTCGAGCGCTCTCTGGGATCGCCGCCGTACTCGGGAAGACGCTGGACGGGGAGGGGCTCCAGGAGCTGTGGACGAGGCCGAGCCAGCGCAAGGGCCTCGCGGTGGATCCGCGCCAGACGTTCCAGGTCGATCTCGCTGGCCTGGCGAGCGAGTCGATCTCGGGACACCCCCCCGAGACGGTCCCAGAACCGGAATACGTGATCCTGGCCGCTCCGAGCGAATCGCTCGCGAAGGTCCCTCAGGCTGTCCGTTCCGGGCTGTGCGAGAGACGCCATTTGACACCGGATCCTTTGGGGGCGTCCTGTAGCACAGGAACGAACCTCCGCGAAAGTCTCCCGGCAAACCTTGCTTCCCAGCACAACGGGCCCGCCAAAAAAGGGGATTTGCGCGGCCCCTAGGGCGGGGGCCGAGGCCCCGGACCGCCCGGCGGTCGTCTAGGCTCTAGTTGACATAATCTATCTTATCGGACGTTAAATCGAGTCGTCGAATTTCGCCTACGCCCGCCGCGCTGGGGTGCCGAGGTTCGTATAAGGTCTGGACGCCCGGAGCAAAGCCCAGAGGAGACGATTCGCTTGCTCTTCAATTCTCTCCAATTCTTGATCTTCCTCCCCACGGTCTATCTCCTCTACGTCTCGATGGGGCACCGCCGGCAGAATCGGATGCTGCTGGTCGCGAGCTATGTCTTCTACGGCGCCTGGGACGAGCGCTTCCTCTTCCTGATCGTCCTTTCGACGGCCGTCGACTACTGCGCTGGCCTGATGATCGAGGAAGGCCGAGTCGCGAGGCGTTCCAGGTGGGGGGCGTCGGCCTACGTCGTCCTGTCGGCCTTCGCCTTGATCACTCTCGATTGGAACGCGGTCGATCTGAAGGCTGGGAGCGGCTGGCTCTCGATCGACTGGGGCGCACTGGTGTCGAACCCGCTGGGCTGGTGGACGCTGCTCGGGACGCTGGCCGTACTGACCGTGGCCCACCTTCTCTATCCCCGGCTTCGGGATCTCCACGACTCCCGCCGCCGCCGCGTCTTCCTGACCCTCAGCATCGTCACGAATCTGGCCATTCTTGGATTCTTCAAATACTTCAACTTCTTCATCAGCAGCGCGGAGGATCTCGCCGGGTGGATCGGCTTCCAGAGTGATCTGCGCCTGGGACTCGTCCTTCCAGTAGGCATCTCCTTCTACACGTTCCAGACCATGAGCTACACGATCGACGTCTACCGGGGAAGGACGCGCTCGACCCGGGAGTTCCTCGACTTCGCCTTGTTCGTTTCTTTCTTCCCGCAGCTGGTGGCCGGGCCCATCGAACGAGCCCGGCATCTCTTGCCGCAATTGCTGAAGCCCCGGACGTTGAGCTTCGAGCAGACGACGCGGGGCCTCTACCTCATCCTTTTCGGACTATTCAAGAAGGTCGCCATCGCAGACGGCGTCGCGGGGTCCGTCGACTCGGTCTACCACAGCGTGGGTGCCGTGAGCGCACCTGACATTGCGGCCGCAACCGCCCTCTTTGCCGTCCAGATCTATTGCGACTTCTCGGGGTATTCGGACATCGCGCGTGGCACTGCAAAGCTGATGGGCATCGACATCATGACGAACTTCAACCTGCCCTATTTTTCGGCGAGTCCCAGTGAGTTCTGGCGGCGCTGGCATATCTCGTTGTCCTCCTGGCTGCGCGACTACCTGTACATCCCACTCGGGGGGAATCGGCTGAGCGAATCGAAGACCTACCGCAACCTGATGATCACCATGGCGCTCGGCGGACTCTGGCACGGTGCGGCGTGGAACTTCGTCCTCTGGGGCATCTACCACGGGGCGGTCCTGTGCGTCTACCGTTGGTTCGGATGGGGCAGCGAGGTGGAGGGCCCGGTCCAGTCCGTATCGGCCGCTCTCAAGAAGCTCGTCGCGATCGCTTTCTTCTTCGCCCTCACCTACTACGGCTGGCTCCTGTTTCGTGCGGTTTCCATCGAGCAGATCGGCTACTTCACGGAGACCCTGCTGACTGGATGGGGCGAGGGGGACCTGTCGATGAAGCGGCCGGCTCTCGCGGCCCTCTCCGGCCTGCCGCTCCTGGTCGTCTATGAGATCGCCGAATACTGGAGAGGCAGCGTGCACTTCTATTTCGAGATGCCGCGCCCGATCCGCGGGGCGCTGTACGCCGCGATGATCGTTGTCCTGCTCATGGGAACCAGCAATGAACCAGCCCAGTTCATCTACTTCCAGTTCTGATCCTCGGGGATCCCGACGGGTCCGCGATGTCTGGCTCGTGTCCTTCTGGTGCATTCTTTTTCTCGCCATTGGCGATCTGGGCCTCAACGTGTTGTTCCCGCAGCCGGCGAAGCGCGACGGGGAGTCGGCGGGTTCCCTCCGGATCTACTTCGACTACGGCCGCTCGATCGAAGGCAAGATCCGCCGAATGGTGGGAAGAACGGACGAGGAGACGCATCCCATGGCTCTGGCCGGCTGGTTCGAGGCCTGGGAGCAGCTGCCGACCGGGCCCGAGGCCGACGGTCCGCTCATCGCCGTGTACGGCATGTCCTTCTCCGCACGCGTTGCTCTGATACTCGAGCAGCTTGCCCCCGCCGTAACGCTTCGGGTGATCTCGGCTCCGTCCGCACCGCTTAGCCACTCGTACACCGCGTACCAGCGCGATCGTGACCGGCATGGGGCGGATGTGGTCATTCTCGGCATCCTGGCATCGAGCCTGGCTCGCGTGAACTCCATCACCCACATGACCGCCAACTTCGAGGCGCCTGCGCCGCACATGTATCCCCGATACTCCTGGAGCGGCGAAGCGCTCACCTCGATCGAACCACCGCTTGGCTCCCTCGAAGAGCTTCGCGCCGCTCTCGAGGATCCCTCGAAGTGGAGCGCCGTGGTCGATGCGATCGAGATGAACGACGACTTCTACGACCCATTCCTCTTCAACGCCAACCTCACGGACGGCTCTGCCATCGTCCGCATGATCCGGCGCGCCTGGGGCCAACGGAATTTCCACAAGGTGGTTCGCAGGTTCCATGACGAGAACGGCTTCCGAAACGATCGGGGCCTGGTCAGCACCGCCGAGGCGCTCGTCAGGGATTTCGCCGCCACCGCTCGCGCGGATGCAAGGCTACCGGTCGTGATCCTCTTCAACGATCGCGGATACGGCGATCATCTCTATCGGGCGCTTCAGCGCGTTCTGACAGACGGTCAGATCCCGTACGTCTCCACGCACCGCATCGCTCCAGCAGGGGATCTCAGCAATTTCGTGCCCGATGGTCACTTCACGCGCCAGGTTGAAGAAGAAATCGCCGAGGAACTCCTCGGGGTGATCCGCGACCACGGCCTCCTTCGCTGACGCCCACCCGCCTCGATCATCACTGATCAGCAGATTCAGCGGCCGTCCCAGGTGATCCTTGCTCGGGGAGCGGCTCCTTGCCGCCGGCGGCTGGCCGCGCGAAGCTCGAGAAGCCGCGCCTTCGTGTGCGCCGGGAGCGCTGCGTCCGGTGCCTCGGTCTCGATGCGCTCGAAGATCGCCAGCGCCCGCTCCACGTCGCCGGCCTCGGCAAAGCAGCGCGCCGCGTCCCCGAGCGCCTGGAAGCGCGTCGGCAGCTCCTCGATCTCGCCCGCCTCTTCGTGTGCGATCCCCGCTTCCTCCCAGCGAGAACGGGACTCGAGAGCCCGCGCCAGCCGCACCAGCGCCAGTCCCTCGAGTGCGCTTCCACCGTCCGCCTCGTCGGCGGCCTTCCGCCAGCTCTCCAGGGCGGCCTCCTGGTCGCCGGCCTGATCCTGCAGCGCCGCAGCCTCCATCCGAGCCGACCACCGCCGAAGCGGTTCCGGCGTGCTCGTCCGCCACCTCGACGAACTGGACGACGAACTCGCGTCGAACCTGCCGGCCGGTCTCGGGATTGGCCGGCTCGACGACTTCGAAGCTTCCCGGGGAAGCGCCCATGGCCGAGAGGTACGCAGCCTGGACCCGCGCCACCGCCGCCGAGGCGCGCGTCTCGCGGCGCTCCCGCGCCCAGTTCCAGAGGCTGAGCGACGCGGCCAGCAGCAGGATCGTCACCAGGAGAGCGAGCACCTGCCGCGGGTTCGCGGCCGCCCAGCGGGCGAGGCGATCGAAGACCGATTCGATTTCCTGGAGGGTTTCGGTTGCCTGCCGGGAATCCGAGCGCTGGGCCAAGGTGGAAGCTCCTCCTTCGTGGGCGGCGAAGTGTATCGTCAGCGTCTGCCGTTGTCGTGGCGGGCCCGGAGCCGGATCCGGATCGGGGCGCCCTCCAGATCGAATTGCTCCCGCAGCCGGTTCTCGAGGAAGCGCCGATAGGAGGGCTGAACCGAATCGGGCTCGGTGCAGAAGAGCAGAAAGGTGGGAGGCCGGATGCCCGTCTGGGTGGCGTAGAAGAACTTGATGGGCCGCCGACGGCTTCCCCGCTGGGCCATCGCCGGCTCGTGGCGCCGGACGCAATCCTCGAGCCAGCGGTTGAGCTCGGCGGTGGGAACTTGCAGCGAGAAGGCTCTGGCGAGCTTGCGGATCCGGGGGAAGATCCGTTCGACGCCCCTGCCGGTCTTGGCCGAGATCCGCAGCACCGGGACGTCCGAGAGACCCCGCAGGCGCCGTTCGACGGCCGAGTCCACCCTCTCTGCGGATCCGTCGTCCCGCGCCTGGACCAGATCCCACTTGTTCAGGAGCAGCGCGGTCGCGCAGCCCCGTTCCCGCACCAGGGCGACGATGTGGGCGTCCTGGTCCGCCAGCCCCTCCCCGGCATCGACGATCACCAGTGCGATGTCGGCCCGCTCGAGAGCCCGGACGGTCATCAGCGCACTGCCCTTCTCGGCGATGCGATGGCGGCGCCCCGGTCGCCGCAGGCCGGCGGTATCCACGAAGACGTAGGCTCCGTCCTCGCGCTCCAGGCGAATGTCCACGGTGTCGCGGGTGGTCCCGGGGACGTCGGAGACCACCACCCGCTCGCTCCCCAGGATCCGGTTCAAGAGCGAGCTCTTGCCGACGTTCGGGCGCCCCACCAGCGCGATGCGCAGCTCCCCCTCTGGCGCCCTGGTCTCTCCGGCCGCCCTCCCCTGCCCCCTCCCTCTTCCGGTGCCCGCGGGATCGCCTCGACCAGCTCCTCGAGCAGGTCCCAGGCACCGGTTCCGTGCTCTGCGGAAATCCCCCGGATCGGCTCGAGCCCCAGAGCGTAGAACTCCGCAACGCGCACGGCGTGGCCCGGGATGTCGATCTTGTTGACCGCCACGGCCACCGGGCGCGCGGTGCGTCGAAGCATCCGGGCGAGCTCCTGCTCCTGCGGAATCAGGCCGGCCTTGCCGTCCACCACCAGGAGAATCGCGTCAGCCTGATCGATGGCCGTCTGCACCTGGCTCTGAATCGCCGCATCCATGCCGCTCTCGGGCTCCGGATCCAGCCCTGCCGTATCCACCAGGAGGACCCGCCGGCCACCGACCTCGACCTCCTCGGCGATGCGATCCCGGGTGATGCCGGGCAGATCGTCCACCAGAGCGCGGCGGCGACCCGCGAAGCGGTTGAAAAGGGTCGATTTCCCGACGTTCGGGCGGCCTACGATGGCGATGATGGGAATGGGGGTGCCGGACATCGAGGGCCCCGGGAGCTTCTCGAGAGCACCTTACCGGCACCGGCGACAGGCGCAACTCGAGCTGCCAAGGGCTCGCGGCATCGAAAGTTTGCTTGACAACAGCTGGAGATCCCAACTAGGCTCTCGCGGGGTGTCTATGCAGGCGCGTGGGGTCTCGTTCTGCGCAGAGAGGTTGTCTGTATCTGGATTTTCGCTGAGTCTCTCCCCCCCACCACGCGCCTCGTTGGACGGCGGGCATAGCCGTCGTCCGGATGGAGGAAGTTCCGTGAACTCGCTTTCGCCTGTGCCGCGACGACTCGTTGCTCGCCTCGCTCTGGTCGGGGCCATCCTCGCACTCGTATTCATGGTCTCGAGCCCGGTGTCTGCCTCGCCACAGACGTTGAAGCGCTCGGTCGAGAACCTGACCCTCTGGCCCCTCGACCTGGTGCTCTCGCCCGTCGTGGCCGGAAAGACGGTCTACACGAACCTTCGGGACATCGACGACAGCGACGCGGTGAAAGTCGCCTACACGGTGCCCGGATTCGCCTGGGTCACCTTCGTCCAGATGGGCGCCGCATGTCTCCGCGGTCTTACCGGGGTCCTCGAGTTCCTGCCCGGTCTCGGGCTGCTGTCCTTCGAGGCGGACCTCGATCCGCTCTTCGATCCGGCGGTGGACAACGAGGCTCTCGTCAACTTCGAGAATCCCGTCTACAACTTCAAGTTCGGGGTCAGCTACACGTCCGGCGGCTACTGAACCGCAACCGCTCTTCTCGAGGCGGGACCCCTCATCACGGGGTCCCGCTTTCTTTTGTGCACCGCTCGAGCCGCCGGCTCGGCGTCAGGCCCCCTCGAGAAAGGTCTCAACGGTTCTCCGCAGCCCCTCTTCGTCGTCCGGGTGCATCCACACCGCGTCGCGCAGCGAGCGCAGCCAGGTGCGCTGGCGCCGGGCGAAGTGTCGCGTGTCCTTCTGCATCTCCGCGAGCACGTTGGCCAGTGTCTCGGCACCATCGATCACCGGCTGCATGTGCCGGTAGCCGATGGCGCGCATGCACGAGAGCTCCGGGCCGTAGCCGCGCTCGCGCAGGCTCCGCACTTCCTGCAGCAGCCCCGCCTCGACCATCCGAACGCAGCGCGCGTCGATGCACGCCTTCAGCTTCTCGGGGCCGGGATCGATGACCAGGTGCAGCGTCCGGTAGCGGCCGTCGCGGAGGCCGGTGGCTCCTGCGCAGCTCCGAGACAGTGCGGCCGGTGCCCTCGATCAGCTCCAGTGCGCGGATCAGACGCACCAGGTCGTTCGGATGAATCCGCGCACCGCTCTCCGGATCGAGGGAGGCGAGGCGACGGTGCAGCCGGCGGGGCTCGCCCGCCGCCACGGCGGCGCGGTGCTCTTCCTCGAGGGCCCGGCGACGATCGGGGTCGGCACCGCCCCCCGCCATCAGTCCCTCCAGAAACACCCGGATGTAGAGCCCCGTGCCGCCGACCAGAAAGACGAGCCGACCGCGCCGCTGGACCTCGCTCGCCGCGCGCGCGCGCGTCGCGGCTGTAGCGGCCCGCGTTGTACTGGACATCCGGTGTCACGATGTCGATCAGGTGGTGCGGCACCTCGGCGCGCTCGGCGAGAGTCGGCTTGGCGGTGCCGATGTCGAGGTAGCGGTAGACCTGCATCGAGTCGGCATTCAGGATCTCGCCGTCGAACCGACGAGCCAGCCGGATTCCGGTCGCAGTCTTCCCCGACGCCGTGGGGCCCGTGACGATCACCACCGGCGGTCGCGAGCCGTTCTGCCCCTGTCTCTCCCATTGGCAGACCTTAGCGACCTGGCTAGCTGCGTCCGAAGCGGCGTTCGATCTCGCCCAGCGTGATGGGAACGGCGACGGGTCGTCCGTGGGGACAGCTGGGAGCCCAGGGAATCGCATCCACGGATTCGAGAAGCGCTCGCTGCTCCCGCGGGTCCAGGACCTCGCCGGCCCTTCGCGCCGAGTGACAGGCCATGGTGGCGAAGAGGTGATCTGCGCCCTCGAGGATCCGCGTGCCAGGCTCGCATCGGGGCCCCCAGCCGAGCGCCGCTCCGAAGCTCATCCGCCAGACCCCGGAGCAGGCCGACGGGATCGCGCTCGGCGAGCAGAGCGGGCACGGCGCGAATCGCCAGGGTGCGTTCGCCGAAGCTCTCGACCTCGAAGCCCAGGGCCTCGATCACCTCTCCGTGCTCGTCCAGCGCGGTGAGAGCCGCGGCCTCCAGCTCGAGCGTCGTGGGAACCAGCAGACCCTGACGTTCCACTCCGCCCGCGAGCCAGGCCGCGCGGAGCCGTTCGTAGAGGACCCGCTCGTGGGCCGCGTGCTGGTCCACCAGCAGCAATCCCTGCTTTCTCCTCCAGCAGGAGATAGGTGCCGAGGAGCTGGCCGACGAGGCGCAGGTCCCCCAGGCGAAAGGGCCGCGAGGCCGGCCTGGCGCCCTCGCCGGCCAGCTCGCCCTGGGACTCCGATCGCAGCGGGAATTCCGCTCCGGCGTCGCCCTGCCCTGCGAAGATCCAGTCGCTCGCCCCGGGCTCGTGAATCCGATCCGGCTGCCCAGCCGGCCTTCCGCTGGCTGGGCGGATAGCTCGCTTCGCCGAGCCAGCCCCGGCTGCCGATCGCCTCACTCACCGTCGCCGTTACCATCCGGTGGATGGCCTGGGGATCGTCGAAGCGCACCTCCCACTTGGCCGGGTGCACGTTCACGTCGACGGCCGAGGTGGGGACGCTGAGAAAGAGCACGGCGGTGGGGAAGCGACCGCGGGGAAGGAGATCCCGGTACACCTGGAGAAGCGCGTGGCGCATCAGCCGGTCGCGCACGGGACGACCGTTCACGAAGAGGTGGATGCCGGCGGTGGTGGCCCGGTGCGCGTCCGGTCGCGACACGTAGGCGTGCAGCGCCGCGTCTCCTTGAACGCGCTCCGCTGCCACCAGCGCGGCGGCATCCCGCTCGGAGAGCACCGCGGCGATCCGGTCGAGGGGGTTCTCCACAGACGGCCAGCTGAAGGCGTTCTTCGCGTCGCGTCGAACGTCGAAGTGAATGCGGGGCAGCGCGAGGGCGGCTCGGGCCAGCCAGTCTCCGATGTGTCCCCACTCGGTGGTGGCGGACTTCAGGAACTTCCTCCGCGCCGGAACGTTTCCGAACAGCTCGGCCACCTCGATTCGAGTCCCCTCGGCCCCCGCCGCGGCGCGGGCATCGACCAGCGCGCCGCTCTCGACGCGCATCTCGAATCCCTCTTCGCCTGCCCCCGCTCACGGGTGCGAAGGCGCAGCGTCGAGACCGAGGCGATGGCGGGAAGGGCCTCCCCGCGAAAGCCGAAGCTGTGGATCTGCTGGAGGTCGTCGATGCTGCTGAGCTTGCTGGTGGCATGGCGTTCCAGAGCCAGCCTCGCGTCCTCCGGCGACATGCCCGAGCCGTCATCGGTGACGACGATCAGGGCCGCACCGCCACCCTGAATCTCGACCCGCAGCCGCGGGCGCCGGCATCGACCGAGTTCTCGACCAGCTCCTTCACCACCGAGGCCGGCCGCTCCACGACCTCGCCCGCGGCGATCTGATCGACCAGCGCGTCCGGGAGCCGCCGCACCGGATGAGCTTCTTGCGTGCTTTTTCCGCCTATCTGTGGCAATCTAGACACAGTTTCACCTCCTCCGACGGCATATCATGGGGTGTGAGGTGATGCCGCGCACCATTGGCGCTACTCGGGATTCGCAAATTCGTTGACAATCCCCCCGAATCTACAATAGTTTTTCCTCGATTTCGGGAGGGGGAGATCATGGCAACCGGAAGCATGAGCCAGATCGAGGGCGAAATCCAAGGCGGATCCGGCGGCGTCGGCAAAGAGGCCGGTGGCTCCATCCGTACCAATCCGGCGGGGCGCCGCCGCGCAGACCGGATCGTCGGGGCGACGCAGGCCACCCGGGATCTCGTCGCACAGGCGACGGCTGCCGCGAGATCGGACCTCCCCGTGATTCTGATCGGGCCGTCGGGGAGCGACAAGGATCTCGTGGCCCGGGCCATCCACGCCTGGGGACGCCGCTCGGAGAGCGCGTTCGAAGCCCTCTCGTGCTCCGCGATCCCCGAGCTGCTCCAGGCGCGCGAGATCTTCGGATGCGCCGAAGGCGTCTACCCTGCGCTTCCCGCCGCATACGCCGGCGCTCTCGAGCGGGCCTCCGGTGCGACGCTACTGCTGGAAGGGATCGACACGCTCCGCTCCGATCTCCTCGCCACCGTCCTGGAGGCGGTCGCCGCGAAGGCATTCCGCCGTGAGGGTGAGAACACCTCTCGCCCCCTCGGAGCCCGGCTGATCGGGACTGCGGACACAGCGCTTCCAGAGCTGTCTTCCGCGAGCTTTCCTCACCACATGATCAAGATCGTCCCGCTCGCGGATCGGCCCGAGGATCTCCTGCCGCTGGCCGCCCACTATCTGCGGGCCTTCGCTGAGGATGCAGGTGTGGAGCCCGTCGGCTTCACCGCCGACGCTCGCGTCTGCCTGCTGAGCGAGAGCCTGGCCCGGCGATGTCCAGGAGCTTCGAGAACGCATTCGCCAGGCGGTGCGGCTGGCGGGCAACGGAGCCGTGAGCGCCGAGGCTCTGATGCTCGCCAAGGATGCGGAGGAGGTGCCCTCCTTCAAGGAGGCAAAGCGCGCCTTCGAAACCCGCTACGTCGTGGGCCTGCTGCGCCGCTGCGGCGGCAACATCAGCCGCGCAGCGCGCCTCGCCAAGAAGGACCGGAAGGACTTCTACGACGTCATCCGCCGCACGGGGGTGGACCCTTCGCAGTTCCGCTAGGCGGGCAGCGCAGCCTCCGGCTACTCTGCCAGAATGCGCGTCGCTGTCGTCCAGATGACATCCACGGACGATCTGCCGGGCAATCTCGCCGCCGCCCGGCAGCTCGTGGCCGAAGCGGCCGCGGGGGGGGCCGAATGGGTCGCGCTGCCCGAGATGTTCGCCTACCTGCGCCGGGAAGGGAATCGCTTTCCCTGCGCCCAGGGCCTCGACGGAGAGATCGTCAACAGCCTGCGCGAGATGGCCAGGCGCCATCAGATCTGGCTGCTGGGAGGGAGCTTCCCCGAAGCAGCTGCCCGGAGACGAGAGGGTCTACAACACCAGTGTGCTGGTCTCGCCCCAGGGCGAGGTGGAGGCAGCCTACCGGAAGATCCACCTCTTCGACGTGGATCTCAGGGAACACGGCGGGGGCCGGCTTCGAGAATCCGCCAGCATTGCAGCGGGCGAGGACCTGGTGGTCGCCAGGACCCCCTTCGGCGGCGTAGGCCTGTCGATCTGTTACGACCTGCGCTTTCCGGAGCTCTACCGGGCTCTGAGCGCGCAAGACATCCGGTTTCTGACGGTTCCGAGCGCTTTCGCCCGTGAGACGGGCAAGGATCACTGGGAGGTGCTGCTGCGGGCCCGGGCCGTCGAAAACCAGTGCTTCGTGCTGGCTCCCGCCCAGTGGGGAGTGCACGCTCCCGACCGCGCCAGCTACGGCCGGGCCATGATCGTCGACCCCTGGGGCCTGGTGCTGGCCGTCGCGCCCGACCGGCCCTGTATGGTGCTGGCGGACTGCGATCTCGGCCTCCAGGACCGGATTCGCGCCGCCCTCCCCTCTCTCAAGCATCGCCGCCTGTAAGCCGATGAGCCGGAGTGTCCCAGTGCAGACGGAGGGGACGTGTCGGCTCAGCTCGAGGGTCCCGGAGCCAAGGCAATGCTCCTGATCCGCAACGGCGGATTCGAGGGGATGTCGTACGAGATCACTGCCGAAGAGACGCTGATCGGCCGGAACCCGACCACCGACATCACCCTGCTGGACGAGGGCATCAGTCGCGAGCACGCCCTGATCGTCTACGACCCGGAAGACGACACCTACAGCATCGAAGACCTGCAGTCGACGAACGGGACCAAGGTGAACGGCAAGCGCGTGCGCTCTTCACAGCTCGCCGACGGCGACGATCTCCAGATCGGCCACACCCACTTCCGATTCCTCCTCGCTCCGCCCACCAAGGGCTAGCCAGGGCCTCCACACCGGGGTATAAGAGGCGATCGCGACCAGGTGCCGTCTGGTTTTCGACTTGGGGGACGATCATGGAATATCGGCGGGAACACTCGGTGCGAGCGGCCGTGGCCGCCACGGCCGCTGCTTCGCTCTTCATGGGTCTCTTGCTGCTCGGGGGCTGCTCGTCCCCGAAGGGTCCTCCGGCCGGACCCGCCTCGCAGCCCTATCTTGCCGGCCCGCCCGATCAGCTCGTGATCACCATCCTCCCCGAGCCCATCATCGAGCGATCGGTCGTGGTCCGCCCGGATGGCATGATCTCCATCGATCTGCTCGGCGACGTGCCCGCCGCGGGCCGGACCACCGTGGAGATCGCCTCGGACATCGAGAACCGGATCCTTCGCTTCAAACGCAACGCCAAGGTCACCGTGTCCCTGGAACGCTCGCTCAGTGCCCAGATCACCGTGCTCGGGGAAGTGCTTCGGCGCAACACCTTTCCCCTCGAGCGGGAAACACGCGTCGTCGAGGCCATCGGGCTGGTCGGTGGTCCCACCCTCCTCGCGGCCAAGAACAGGATCCGAGTGATTCGCGTCCAGGACAGCGAGACCAAGGTCTATCGCGTGAACCTCTCGGCCATCGAGAGCGGAGACCTCCGGACCAATTTGACGCTGCAAGGCGGCGACGTGGTCATGGTGCCTCCCACCAGGGCTGCCGTCATCGGGCACTGGCTTGGCAACCTCTTCTATCCGCTTCAGCGGATCATCGGGCTTGGCAGAGACACGTCAATCACCGTCATGACCGGCGGAGCGGGGGCCGCCTTCTGATCCCACATCCCGCCCCGTCGAGTCGGAGCTCTCGGAGGAACCGGTCTTCCTATAGCGGCAGAGTCAGGAGGCGCCGGTTCGGCGGAAGACAGCGGGGATCGTCCTCAGCATGATCATGAAATCATTGCTGAGCGACCACCTGTCGATGTAGTCGAGATCGAGCTTCACCCACTCCCCGAAATCGTCGATCTTGTTCCGCCCGTTGATCTGCCAGAGGCAGGTCAGGCCAGGCCGCATCGAGATCCGCCGGCGGTCGCCCTCACCGTACTGCGCGACCTCCTGGGGGACCGGCGGACGCGGTCCCACGATGCTCATGTCGCCGATGAACACATTCCAGAGCTGCGGCAGCTCGTCCAGGCTCCAGCGGCGCAGCACGCCTCCAACTCGGGTGACCCGGGGGTCTTCCTTTATCTTGAAGACGGGCCCGTCCATCTCGTTCAGATGGACCAGATCCTTCAGCTTCTCCTCCGCATCGGCGCACATGGTGCGCAATTTCCAGCAGCGGAAGCGCCGCCCGTAGCGGCCACAGCGCTCCTGGCCGAAGAATACCGGTCCCTCCGAGTCCAGGCGGATCGCGACTGCAGCGCCGAGGATCACTGGCGCCGCGAGCAGCAGGCCGATACCCGCTCCGACCAGGTCGACGAAGCGCTTCACCGCGAGCTTGTTCTGGCTGTGGTGAACCGGCGCAAAGCGCAGCGCCGCCAGCGAGTCGAAGCGGGTGACCTGAGGCGGTGGCAGGTAGTCACCGAACAGGTCGGAGAGCACCATGATCGGGACGCCCACCTTTCCACAGGCGTCGACCGCCGGCCCGATGAAGGACAGCATTCCTCGCGGACAGGCCACGATGACCTCATCGATCACGGTGTCGCGCAGCAGATTGGGAATCTCGACCAGCTTGTGGACCTTCTCGGCATCGATGGAATCGTCGGCTGGCACATCGCCATCGTCCACGAAGCCGATCAGCCGCATTCCCCACTCGGGGTGCGCCTCGATGGCCTGCTGCACGTAAAGAGCGCGTGGGCCGGAACCGATTACCAGGATCTGTCGAAAATTCTTTCCCTGACGGCGCAGCCAGCGCAGCCCGCCCAGGATGGTGAGGCGCGTGGATCCGAGAGCGAGAAGCTGACCGAGGCCACAGAGCAGCGGGAACACCGGAGAAACCGGGGCCCGCAGTAGAAACGCGCCCGCTCCGAGAAGCACGATGGATACGGCGCCGGCAATCAGGAGGTCCGAGACGACGCCAAAGAGCTCCTGACCTCGTCGCGATCCGTAAAGATTCAGGTTCTCCAAGGCAACCGGCCAGGCCAGGCAGGCGATCAGTCCGAGGGCAACCAGACTCCAGACCGGGGAATCACCCGTACCCGACGGGGCTCCCGTGAGCGCCAGTGCGACTGCAAAGACGAGCCCACTGAGGGCGACGTCCGTCGTGGCGAGCAGATACCGGAGCCGCTTGGATTGGGCTTTTAGCAACGGGGGGATCCTCTTCAAGCTTCTATCGCGGCTATGCGACCTGCGCTCGTCCTTCTTGGGTGGCCCCGAGCCCCTCGCTGGTGACGTCCGGATACGCTACACCCGCGGGGGCGATTACGAGCCGAAAAAGTGATCTAATTCACACAGCGTTTTGGATTCTCTACCGGCGAAACCCACAAGTCCAGCTAGAATCGCATCAGATCTTGCCAACATCGAACCGGGCTGCCCCAAACTTGACGGAAATCACATTTTAGAGGGGCACAATCCCCCCTCTCAGGGTTTCATAGCATCGGTTCCTATGGGTTTCCACCAGAAATCTGACCAAATGTTGATTTTGATAAGCAAGAGTCAATAGGTGGAGCCCCTGCCCCTAGGGGCAGCGGGGCTTCCCCCTGGGGCCGAAACGATCTATCTTGATGTCGGCTTGGGATCTGCCGAAGGGTATCCTGTTCGATAGCCGCCATCAGGGCGGCACGGGGAGAGGGATCGGGATGTACGAGTCGTTCTTCGGCTTGCGCGAGTCCGCGTTCGCCCTCACCCCCGATCCCCGCTTTCTCTGGCTCTCCGGAACCCACGAAGAGGGACTCGCCGCGCTCTATTACGGGATCACCCGGCGCAAGGGATTCATCCTGCTGACGGGTGAGGTAGGCGCAGGGAAGACCACGCTCTTGCGTGCGGCCCTCGACCAGATCCCCGCTGAGACGGAATCAGCCCTGGTGATGAATACGGCCAGCCTCGAGCCCCTCGATCTGCTCAAGCTGATCGCCGTCGAGCTCCGCATCGAGGGCGATTTTCACTCGAAGGTCGACTATATCATCGCCCTCAACGCGTTCCTCCTGGAGCGACTCGAGGCGGGGCTCAACAGCGTGCTGATCATCGACGAGGCCCAGAACCTCGGTCCGGAAATCCTCGAGGAGGTTCGCCTGCTCTCCAACCTCGAGACGGATACCGAGAAGCTCCTGCAGATCGTGCTGACTGGACAGCCCGAGCTCCGCAGGCATCTCGCCTCTCCCCACCTCCGGCAGCTCCGGCAGCGGATCGCCATCGAGCACCACGTCGAGTTCCTCAAACCCGACGAGATGGCATCCTACCTCGCGTACCGGATCGAGGTGGCCGGAGGGCGCTACGAGGAGGTCTTCGCGCCCGGATCCGAGGGGACCTTCTACGCCTTCTCCTCCGGGTGTCCGCGCCTGGTCAGCCTGCTGGCCGACCGGGTCCTGCTCTCCGCCTATGGAAAGGAGGTGCGTCCGGTCCCGCCGAGCCTGGTGGACAGCAAGGCCAAGGAGATGGACGCCGCAAGAAACGAAGGGCTCGACGAGCCCGCCGAGCTGGAGGCCTAGGGTGGGCGAGATCAGTGACGCACTGCGCCGAGCACGAGGCCAGCGCAGCGGCGAGGCGGGGGAACGTCATAAGAAGGGACGGATCCTCACGCCCGATGATCTCTCCAGGCGCGTCGAGCGGCGTTCCGGCGCTCCGCAACAGCCGCCGGACCCGGCAGATCCTGCCATCGCCGAGACCCCCCCGCTGAGCCTCGGCCGCGAGAGAGAAGAAGGCTGGCGGGCGCGAGCCGTCGCGGTGGATGGAGGGAGTCCCACCACGGAGTCCTTTCGCCATCTGGCGCTCAGGGTGCGTGCCGAGCTCGAACGCCGCTCCCTTCGGAGCGTCGCGATCACCGGACCGCTCCGCAATGAGGGCAAGACCACCGTTGCCTGCAACATTGCTCTCGCCCTGGCCTCCGTCAGCCGGGGGCGAGAAGTTGCCCTGGTCGATCTGGACCTGCGCCGCCCGAGCATCGCCGCCGACCTCGGGATACCCGTCGAAGTGGGCGTCGAGGAGGTCCTCCTCGGAGAGCGGACTCTCTCCGAAGTGTGTGTCTCCATCGAGAAGCCGGCCGTGGATGTCTTTCCCGCCGCGAGACCCCATGACTCGGCCCACGAGCTGCTGGTTCAGCCGGGCTTCGCATCCCTGGTTCGCGAGCTCGAGCGCAACTATGCGACGGTCATCCTCGATACGCCACCCGTCCTTCTCGTGCCCGATACCAGCCTGATTCTCGCTCACGTGAGTGCCTACATCGCGGTCGCGCGCTCTGGTCAGACCCGCGAGCGGACGCTCAAGAACATGATCGGGCTGCTGCACCGCGAGCATTTCCTCGGCACGGTCCTGAACGAGGGCCCACTGCCGACCCACCGGAAGCAGTACGGCTACTACGGCGGAGACTCGCCGCTTCCCGCGGCCGAGGAGTCGCAGGCCCATGGATGAGCTCGACGAGCTCGAAGTCCGGATCCCAGAGTTCCTGACGGATCCCCAGGGCGTGATCCGACGCCGCTGGCCCTGGATGCTCGCCGTCTTTCTCCTGACCTCCATCGCCGGTGCGGTCTTCGTCGCGACGCTACCGCAGACCTACCAAGCCGACGGGCGCATCCTGCTCGCGCGCCAGCGCATTCCGGAGGCCTTCGTGCGACCCACCTCGATGGAGGGCGTTTCGGATCTGGTGGATGCGGTCGCCGGGGAGATTCTCTCCCGCGACTCCCTGGTCGAAATCGCCGAGACCACCCGTCTCTCCGAACGGACTGGCTTCGATGGATCCACGACCGACCTGATCGACGAGATGCGAGACGCGATCACCGTGGAGCCAGACATGGATGTGGAAGGCCCACAGATGCGGTACCGCGCGGAGGAGGAGATCTTCATCCTGGCGATCCGCTTCGAGTCGAGCGATCCGGCGGTCGCGGCCGACGTGGCCAACGAGCTGGTCAGCCGATTCATCGATGCGCAACAGCGCCGCCAGACCAACAAAGCCAAGCTCACCACCGACTTCTTGCGGCAGGAGGCGGAGCACGCCGAAGCGGAGCTGGCCCGTCAGCGCGCACGGATCACCGACTTCACGGAAGCCCACCGCGGCGAGCTGCCATCGGAGCTCGACACGAAGCTGGCGCGCCTGGATCGGCTGCAGCAGCAGAGCCAATCACTGGCGCTCGGGATCTCCGACGCCGAGGGGCGCCTGCTCGTCCTGCAGAAGCCAGGCCCCGAGGCCGAGGAGACGCTGCTGGAGGAGCTTCGCGGACGCCTGATCGAAGAGCGAACCGTCTACACCGATGAGCACCCCAACGTGATTGCGCTTCGCCGGCAGATCGAGGCGCTGGAAGCGGAGGGTGCGAGCAAGCGAACCCCGGCTGGTAACGCGCGAATCTCGGGGGATCCAGCGGTTGCCGCGGTGCAGCGCGAGGTGGAGGTGCTGCGAGCGCAGGCGGTGGACGTCGAGCAGCAGATCCGGGAGCTCGACGCCGCCGTCAGCGCGATTCCCGCCCGAGAGGAGGAGCTGCTGGCGCTCGAGCAAGAGGAGGAGCTCCTCCGCGAGCACTTCATCGAGGCATCCAAGAAGGTCCAGGACGCTGAGCTGGCCGAGAGCCTCCAGCTGGCCGAACAGGGCGTTCAGGTCACCCGGCTCGATGCGGCGACCGCGCCGCCCACTCCCATGCGCACACGCTGGAAGTTCGCCGTCCTGGCGGCGGGCGCAGTGCTCGGCGCCTCGGTATTCATCGGACTGCTGCTCGAGCTCGTGGACCCGGTCATCCTGACCTATCGACAGCTCGAGAGGCAGGCGGGAATCACCCCGCTCGGCGTGATTCCCAAGATTCGCTAGTTCAGGCTCGATCGCGTCCTGGCTGAGTGGATTTCGCCGTCGGCGTCCTGCCGTTCCCCGCGCTCAACGACGCCTGCGGCGCCACCACATCAGCGGCGGCAGGAGGAGTGCCAACTCGACGCCGAGTCCGCAGTTCACCGAGCTCAAAGACTCCTGTACCTGGTAGCTGTAACCGCATTGGAGATCCGGGGCTCCGGCGACGTAGCCCAACGCGGAGAGACCACCGTCGAAATCGATCCCCCCATCGCCATCATTGTCCCTTCCGTCCTGGCACCCCGGGCTCTCGGTCATCTGCAGGGGATGCGCACACCCGGGATCGGCCGGAAAGTCGATCAGGCCGTCCGGGGTCGCTTCGTTGTCCACCCCGTCGTCGCAGGCGATCACACCGGGTGTCGTCCGCTCCGAGGGATCGTACGGCGAGTCGCAGCCGAAATCCGCCCCGAAGTCGACCCTGCCATCTCCGTCGTTGTCGACGCCGTCCAGACAGTCGGCAACGACGCCACAGGTCGCAGGACAGCCGTCCCCGGAGATGTTGTTCCCGTCGTCGCAAGTCTCACCGGGATCCAGGAGCCCGTTCCCGCAGAAGACCTCCGCGAGCTCTGGGAGCAGCGCATCCGCGATGAAGGAGTCGCCGACTGTGTGGTTCGGGTGGATGCCGTCCCCTCCGTAGAGCAAACCCGGATCCGGGTACGCGTCGAAGAGCTCGTAGAGGTCCACGAAGGCTACGTCTTCCTGGAACGCGAGGTCATCGAGAGCCACCGAGAGATCGTAGAGCCGGTCGTCTATCACGGAGCACGAGGGATCCGAGCTTCCGGCGCAGGGATCGAAGGCCGGCGGTGGCGCCACCAGGACGGGCTCGGCGCCATCGTTCAGGGTCGCTGTGACCATGCTGGCGATGTTCGCGACGGTCGCGCGTGGGTTGTAGGTTCCGACCGGCCAGCTGGGTCCCAGGAAGGTGTCTGGGGTACCCGAGAGCACAATCACGGCATCGGGATCGTCCCACGCCAGATAGCTCTGCAAACGGCTCAGGCCCGCGCTGCTGAGGGACGCGTCCACGCCGAGGTTGTGGTAATAGGGGTCTCCCCCAGAAGGCCAGCCGTAGGCGTCCCAGACGAGATCCAGGTAGCTGAACTCGGACGTGATCGAGTCGCAGCAGCCGGCTATCAGCGGGTCGGCGGCTGCACTTCCCGCTGCAAGCACGAGCGCCAGCCCCAAGCAGCGCGCTGCATAGCAGCCGCGCTCGCGAGCCTCCCACCGCTGCCGACACCCCACGGGGAACCGGATGAGGTGACAAAACCTCACCAAAGCCGACCTTCATGGCCTCTCCATCGAGCGCGCACCGGTATTGTAGCATTGTAGCCCCGGGAGCGATGTAAGTGACTGTCTAGGATTGTACCCGAGGTCGAGAGAAGATGAAAATCACTTTCAAAAAATGTAGCAAGGATTTCTACTAACCGATCGGATTCAGGCCCCGAAGCCCCCGCGGATAGCGTCCGGTGGAAGCCAACCTCCTAGGCTGCCGTCGGGTTCGAGGCCCCCGAGAAATTGGGATCCCTAGTTCTGACCTGCGACTCCAAGGCACGGTAGGCCTGACAGGTTGGACAGACCCGCCTGTCCCCGCTCGCCCGCGTCCAGCGATGTCCCGAGGGTGCGCCGTTTGGCTTCAGTGAACAGCGTCGTTTCGTGCTCGCGGGCCAACCTCCTCATTTGGCTCGGTGAGTCGGGATCATCTGCCAGCCGTGAAAGGACCTCGCGCAGTCTCGCACCAATCGATCGCGACTGCCGATCGGCAGCTTGTCACCGCTCCCAGCACCCAGCGGTAGACCTCGAGCGTCTGGCGTGCTTTGGCTTGCCAGGTGAACAGCGTCATTACGCGCTCGCGGGCCGCCCTTCTCATTTCGCGCAGTGAGTCGGGATCATCTGCCAGCCGTGAAAGGACCTCGCGTAGTCTGGCAACTATCTGACTCGCGACTGCCGATCGGCAGCTTGTAACCGGTCTCGGCGGTTACGAGATCGGCCGGCCCGCCGTAGTCGACCACCACCGGCACCAGCCCCAGCGCCATCGCCTCCAAGACCGCGGCACCCCCAAATTCGCGAATGCTAGGGAACGCGAACACGTCCGACTCAATCAGTCGATGCTGAAGCTGTTCGTGGGGTACCCAGCCGGCCAGCGTGACGCACTCACTGATCCGTTCTCGTTCAATCGCTCTGCGCAGTTCCTCGAGCATGGGGCCGTCGCCGATGAAGTCGAGCACGACCTTTCCAGCGCGGGCGAGTGGTGCGGCTGCCTCCACCAGCATGTCCGCCCCTTTGTAGGGAACGAGCCGGCCCACGAAGACCAGCCGCAATGGTCTGACGACTTCCCGGTCGACCTTCAACGAGAATCGGGACGGATCGATGCCGTTTTCGGGAAGATAGACACACTTAGGATGATACGCGGCCGGCATCTGCTGAAGCGTCTCCCGCGAAGCGATGATGATTGCCGCCGCGGATTCACGGGTGGCTACGATAGCCTGGTAACAACTTGTACGCTCCGCGGAGGTAGGAGAGCCACTCCCGCTCCTGATGCCGCGCCTGGCGGAACGCGCTTGGCCAGGACACACCACCATTCAGCGGGCCCAGCACGAAGGGGACACCCACGCGTCGACATCGCGACGCCAGAATGCTCGGCACGGTGGGGCTCAGCGGCGTGATTCGATGGACCAGATCGTACCGTCCTTGGACAAGGTCGCTTCGAAAGCGCTTCCAGAGTTGATCCTCAAAATAGTAGTAGGGCAACGAACTCAGCGCAGTAACGGTGGTCCATCCCTTGCCGGCGCCGCCACGCACGAGGTTTCCGAGGCGCCAGAGCGGGCGGGCTACGGGCTCCGAATCGATCACACTGAAGTCGCTACCTTCCTCCAGTCCGGCGCGCTGTATTGCTTCCCGGTTGCGAATCTGCGTGACCAAGTGCACGTCGGCCACCTTCGCCAGAGCGCGGCCATGCGACCACCCCACCAGCGGCACACTGACCCACTCCGGGTTCGCGGCTTCTGCAATGACGAGAACTCGGGGGCGATTCATCTTGACGCTCTGCTGGTGACTGATGCTCGATGACGCGGCCGCGGCTACCCCAATCGATCCGCCGCGTGTTGCCGTGAAGATAGGGCTGGCCTCGACGCAATACAATGCGATGGAGCGAAACAAGCGTTCACCATCAGCGAAATGCGCACTTGGCGATTTCCCGTTTCGCGTCCCCGATCAGACTGATCACCTTCGCAAGTCACCCGCTGCAGCGGCCTCCCTCTGGACTCGCAGGCTTCCAGGTACCACTCCCGCCAGAGCACCCGAGAGGAAGACAGTGAAAGAAGTCAGCATGGCATTCGGGATCAGATCCACCGCGCTGATGGCGACGATCAGCGCCAGGATGCCGACCAGGCCCGCGCCCTGCAGGGAGCGGGATCGGCGCAGTTGGCGCTGTGCGAGGACGATTGGTGTCAAGAGAAGCCCGAAGACAGCGACGAACCCGAAGACTCCGTGGATGCCCAAGCGTGATGATCCAGAATCCGTCCGTGATGGACCGATCATCGCCGGATCGCGGGTCATAGATTCGATTTCTCCCCCAGGTGCCCCAGCCGAACCAGATCCGCTCGCGAGCCTTCGCCAGGAGCTGCTCCTCGTTGTCCAGACGGGTCCTCCACGAAGCGGCGCGGTCCTCGCTCACCTGCCCCGCGAGCTCCAGCATGGGCTCCCTCGGGAACAGGTCGGTGGCCCGCAGCACCGGATAAAGGAACACCAAGGCTGCCAGGATGGCCGCCACCCGGAGCTGGGTTCGCGGTCGCGCGAAGGCTGCGATCGGCAGGATGAACGCCCCATAAACGAGCGTCCCCAGGCTCTTGCACAGCACCAGGATGGCCGTCAGATAGACTGCAGCCGGCCCGGCTGGCCTCCGCAGGATGCGGGGCCCCCGTCTCCAGAGCCCGACCGCGGCGAGACTCGTGGTGAGCACGAACAGCGCAAGGGCCAGACCGTGCTCCATGAAAACCATCGGTCTCCACCCGCCGAAACGAATCGTCTGCATCCACTGGTGCTGGCTGTAGCCGTAGACGATGGCGTGCAGCCGCGGGCTCATGCGACCCTCCCAGAGGATCGGCAACGAATAGATCAGCCCCGCCGCCGCGAGAATGATCAGCAGCGCAGGGACCTGTGTCGGTCGCCGGACGAGGGCGCGCCCGAGAAAGAACGGAACGCCGAAGGTCAGGATCTGGCCCACGGCCAGCGACGCCCCGTCGTAGATTGTCATGGCTTGAAGCCAGGTCGGGGCCGCGGGAGACGGGATCGCGATTGGTGAGTGCCGTGACGAACGCCTCCAGGGCGAGCACCCCGACGAGTGCCTCGAGGCCGAGGCCCGGCCGCTTCCCGCGCAGCGAGTCCGGATGGAAGATGAGACAGCCGAGGATCGCGGAGAGACCGGCGATCCGCTCGGCGTCGAGCAACGGCAAGCCGGGGAAGTCGAAGCCAATCCGAACCGGAAGCAGGATGTTGGCTCCGAGGAGGCACACGGCGGCGGCGGGCGCCGGCCTGAGCACCGCAAAGAGGCCCAACGAGATCGGCACCCAGAGGATCAGGGCGAGCTGCGCGAGTATGTTCCCTTGCTCGGGCATTGGCGTTTGCCTTCCAACCCAGATTGAAAGATAGGGAAGACTCCCGGGCCCGAAGGCCAGCTCGGGATCAGCGCTTCTCAGCCACCGGCGCTCTCCTCCCACACCCCCGGCGCTGGTCGGATCTTCATCCCCTGCTCGCCTCGCAGCGCGGCCGTGAGAACGCTGTGTAGCCGTGCCGCCTCGCAACGCACGTCGAACTCCTCCTCCACCTTCGCTCGGCCCTCCGCGCCGAACCGAGAACGAAGCGCGGGATCCTCGATCAGCTTCCCGAGGCGATCTGCCAGTGAAACCGGATCGCCGGGTGGAACCAGGTATCCACTCACGCCGTCCTCCACCAGCTCGCCAACTCCGGCGACACGCGTCGCCACCACCGGAACGCCGCTCGCCAGCGCCTCCATCAGGACCACCGGAACGCCCTCGGCAAAGCTGGGCAACACGAAGACGTCGGCTTCCCGCATCTCGTTGCGGACCTCATCCTGCGAGCGATAGCCGAGGAATCTCACATTCGCCTTCAATCCGAGCCGCGCCGCCTGCGCCTCGATCGCGCCGCGATCCGGCCCGTCGCCCACCACCGTGAGAAGGAGGTCGGGATTCTCCGACCGCAGAGAGGCCAGGCTCTCCAGCAGAATCGCCAGTCCCTTGGCGGCAGCCAGCCGCCCCACGTAGAGCAGTCGCTGCCCGCGTCCCTGGTGGGAGACCATTTCGTAGAGCGAAGGGTCGACGCCGCAATGGATGATGTGCAGCCGCTTCCAGCAATCCGGCGGCGCGAATACCATCGCCTGGCTGCGGCAATAGTGGCTGATACAGCTCACGAAGAGAGCCCTCTTGATCTTCTCGTCGATCCGCCAGCGGCCTGGCTCGAAGAAGATCGCCGGGCCGTGGATCGTGAAGCTGAAGGTCAGGCCGCTCAGCTCCGCCGCGAGCATCGACACTGTGCAGCTCGAGTTGGCAAAGTGGTTGTGCAGGTGACGGATCCCTCTGCGGCGAAGCTCGCCCGCAAGGAGCCCCGCCTCGGCGAAGTAGAAGAGCTGGTAGAGATGGCCGCGCATCCCTGGCTGCCGCGTCGACCACGCCAACGCGAGAGCGCGCAGGTACCGGCCCGGCGAACGCAGCAGAAGCTCCAGGTGCGCTCTGAGCAGCGGAAGCGGGGATGGGGGAAGGATGTAGAAGGTCCCCTCGCGTTCGCGTTCCTGCTCGGGCCCGACCATATGCTCCGCACTCGTGCGGCGCACGGAGAAGGTGCACACCTCGAGCCCTTGCTCCCGCAGCGCCGCGACCTCCCGTTGAATGAAGGTGTCGGTCGCCCGCGGATACTCACCCGTGACGTAGGCGATGCGCAGGGTGCTCATCCGGCGCCATCTCTCGCTGCGTCGGCCTCGGCAGCGGATCCACTCGCCCCCTCGACTGGGTCGACGGCGCCACAGCTTCGATCCAGCGCGGCGACGAGAGCGTGGCGAGGCGCCCAATCGAGGGTGCGCTTGGCGCGCTCGTTGCTGTAGCGAAGCGGCTTGAACCGCGCGTGCAGCCGCGCCGGCACCAGCACGCCCGGGAGGGCCACGCGGCCTCCCAGCAGGCGCCTGTCGAGCTCCCAAGCGAGTCGGGCGAGAGCACGCATCAGCGACCAGCTGATCGGAATCATCCGAGGTCGCGGCACCATTCGCCTCGCCACGGCGTCCGCATAGGCGCGCTGGGTCGGCGGATCGTCGTCCACGATGTGAAGGGTGCGGCCGATCGCCTCCTCACGCTCGGCCGCTCTCACGATCGCCTCCGCGCAGTTCTCCACGTAGGTGAGCGGGATCTGCGCTCGGTTGCCGATGCGAAGCCAGAGGTTCGGTCGCAGGACAACCCCCAGACGCGGATTCCAGAGATGGTCCCTTCCGTACACGACGCCCGCGCGCAGCACCGTCACCCGCGCGCCCTGGTCTCGCTCGAACTGGCGCACCCTCTCCTCTTGCATCAGCTTGGCGCGAGCGTAGGAATCCCGCTGCGGAGGATCCTGCTCGAGCGGCGCCGCTTCATCGACGATCTCGCCCGCCGAAATGCGCAGGTAGTCGAACAGCGAGAAGCTGCTGAGCAACACCAGACGAAGCACCCCTGTACGATCCATTGCCTCCAGAAGGTTCGAGGTGCCGACGACGGTGCCGTTGTACTGCTCCTCGAAGCTGCCTTCCTTGGCGGCCGCCAGGTGGACGACCGCGTCAACCCCTGTCAGGGCAGCATCGAGACCGACGGAGCCAGTGAGGTCGATCCACACCGGTTCGACTGCAGCGTTCCCGCTCCAAGGGGGCCGAAGCCCCGCGCTCTCCGGTCGATCCAGCGCGCGCACGAAATGCCCGCGCTGCAGCGCCTCCGCGACCACGTAGCGACCGAGGAAGCCCGCGGCGCCTGTCACGAGAAGCCTCACGACGCAGAGACCACCGACCGACCCCCCTGCCCTCCGCAGCCGCCGTGGCCGCCTCGGGCATCGGCTCTAGACACCAGCATAGGGCATCGGCTCGACCGGCTCGAAAGACGAGGAGACCGCATACGGACCCGCCGTCTCGAGAGCACCCTGGATCGCCAGCACGACTTCCGTGTTGTGGAGGCAATAGCGGGCGCCGAGACGCGGGGAGCGCCCCTCTCCGATGGCTGCGGCCATCTCGGCGATGCCGCGGCAGAAGTCGCGCTGCTGAGCCCCGCGGTAGCGGACCTGCGGATTCGACTTGCCGAGGAGCGGATACCTCGTCTTCCAGGGCGTCCTGATCGTCCTTCGCCGGATCGTGAGCATCCGCCTGCTGTACACGGGGGAGCGGTCGTCCCACAGATCGTCGATGCAGAGGACTCCCTCGTCCCCGAAGATCTTGAGCGAGTGATCGCGAGGAGCGACGATGCTGCAGGTGAGCCGCGCCACCACGCCGGAGCGAAACTTGATCGCGGCCACCGAGAAGTCCGGAGTGATCACGTCCAGGGGCGGATCGGTCTCTTTGTCGGGGACCCGGCAAGAGGAGAACGCCGACACGGTCTCGGCCGGGCCGAAGAAGCCGCTCAGCCAGGTAACGGCGTATCCGGCATGCTCGATGGTGCACCCGACCTCGAACTCGTCCTTGTAGGGCCAGGGAGTGCCCGATTCGCTCACCCACTTCCGGTACGGTGTGCGGTGAACCAGGCCGTCATCCATCTCGGCGTAGACGAGCCGGACATTTCCGATGCGATTCTCTCGAAGAGCCTTCCATAGTGTCTGGGCGGACTCGTTCAGGAAGGTGCAGGGGGCCGACGAGATCTGAAGCCCCTCCGATTCCGCAAGCTCCACGAGCTCCCGGGCCTCCGGGAACCGCATGGCGAGCGGCTTCTCCGAGTAGACGTGCTTTCCTGCTTCCAGGCACGCCTTCGAGACGGCGAAGTGGCTGTCCGGATTGGTGAGATTGACGACGAGTTCGACGCGATCGTCTTTCAGAAGCTCCTCGAGGGACGAGTAGATCGGCACCGAGTAGTGGGCGGAGAAGCGCGAAGCTCGTTGCGCGTCACGATCCATCACCCCGACCAGCTCGAGCTCGGGATGCAGCGGAAGGGTCTTGAGGTAGTAGTCCGCCACGTAGCCGCATCCGACGATGGCAATCTGCATCCATCTCCCCCCCCAACGATCGACTCGCTCCCGGTCAACCCACCGCTCTCTTCCATCGGGAAGGAATGCAGTGAACCGAAGGCCTCTCTTTGCCGGGCTCGCTAATCTTACCCGACAGGCTTGGAGCATCATCGCTGAGGGGAATCGCCTACGTTCCTGGATGAGTTGACGAGAGCAGAGTCGGACTTCAGACACAAACAGCGCGGCCCAGGAATCCGCGAAGGACTCCTGGGCCACGAGAACGCCCCTTCCTCACCCGCGCTTACACGAGTTCGGCTCGGACACCCGAAACTAGGGTGACGTCGGAGGAACGACCAGACGCGGCTGGCCGGGCTGTCCAGGGCCGTCGGCCGACCCGCCGGAAGCTCCGCCCCCGAGCAACCCGACCACCCCGGTGCCGTCGCTCACCTCGAGGTCGTCCCAGTACTTGCTCCCCGGGCCCATGGACCAGAGACCCACCGTGCCGGATCGGAGGCGATCCGACAGTCCATCTTCGCAGCGAACCTGCCAGCTGGAGGGTTCCGAAGTGCCGTCGCGCCATACCTTGGCGCGGAGCGAGGTCGAGGTCTGGTTTGGCGTGACCTCGAACCGGAAGCGATACCACTGGTTGGCCTGCGGAACGACCCCAGAGCTGATTGAATCGCACGAAACCGGGGTCCCAGCGGGATGGGGCTCCATCGCGAACTCGCTACTCCCCCAGTGCCTGAGCCGGTAGTAGGCATCCGCCATGGTGTACTTACTATGGACGGTGACACCGATTCCCGCGCCGGGATCCGTGATGAGCATTCGACCGCGGAACTCGTAGGCCGACCACCCGGCACTCTGCGCTCGTGATGTAGTGCGAGTGAATGTTGGTCAGCGTGGACGAGGTACCGAAGACCTCGTTCCCTCCGAGATCCACAACCTGGAAGAGGGAATCGTCCTCCGCCATGCTGTTACCCGCCTTGGTGTCGACCCAGTCTCCGCCTCCGCTCGAGGTAGGCGGCAGAGGAGCGGGAGCGGCTGCGGAACGGGAGTCGGCTGCGGAGCGGGAGTCGGCTGCGGATCGGGAACGGGAGTCGGCTGCGGAGCAGGAGGCGGTCGGCTGCGGCAGTCAGGAGGAGGCGTCGGCTGCGGAGCGGGATCGGGCTGCGGGATGACGGGAACCGACACACCCGCACATGTCGTCGATGCACCTCGCTCGATGGCACCCACATCTGGAGTGCCAGTGCGGCAGTAGCCGAAGTGGTCATCAAAGACCCCGGAAACCCCCCTCCCCGAGTCGACCAGTTGGGAGCCAGTGCCAGGTGCAAAGTCCTGCGGGACTCGATGGGCTGCTGGAGACAAACGGGTTTCTGGTGATGTTGCCGGTCACTCCGTTGTCGATGTTGTTGAGCATTGTCGACAATTTCCGCGGGCAGACGGATGATTCCATTTCACCTGGGTTCTGTCTGCCCAGTTCGGCGCATACATCACATTGTTGATAGCACTCTTTGGCGTTGTCTCCGGTGATGCAGGGGGATCTCCATCCCGATCCTCCCGTGTCGCCACGGAAGCAGGTGTTGTTGTGAAAATTCACACCCCCTTGGCCGTCGAACGCGGTTTGGTACTGGTCGAAGCCGGTGGTGTCGCATAAGTTGTTTCGAATTGCGAATCTGGTAGAGGATCCGTACCCGATTGTCAGGCAGGCTGATGGGCTATTGCTGCCGCTTCTTAGGATGTGGTTGCGCTCGATTATGTGGTCATAGGAGCCAATCTCAGCACCCGCACCAGAGTAGCATGTCCTCATTCCCTGACCGATTCCAGCCCCGCTATGAGCCGCGTAAATCACGTTGTCCTGAATGAGGAAATACTGGGTTGAACGGTTGTAGAATGGCTTTCCAGTGGCCCAGCTACACGCTGGGTCAGCCGATACATCTCTAAGGTTGATGGTATCCTTGTTGGTATTCCCGGGACCAAGGATGTTGTTACTGATCAAGAACATCTGCGCCGGTCTGAACCCGAATGGTGTGTTCCTGGGGCGCACGCTCAAACTCGTTTCCAAGGATGTTGAGACCCCACGCTGCTGCGAAGATCTGATAGTGTCCCGTTGCACTTGCCAACGGTCCCCAGTGATTGTCGATGAAGAAGATGTGTCTGTGAATTGATTCGTCTGGCCCGCTCGGTATCTGGTTTAGCGCCATCCCGATGATGGTCTGGAAGCGACTCGACGCAGTGGTGGTTCGCTGCACCAGCCAGTTTCTTTCCTGTCCGATCGCCGAGAACAGGGACGAGGCTGTATTCGACCCAGAGATGTGCAGGTCCTGTATACGCCAGTCATCGCCACTCATAATGACGGGAGTCGCAGACCCAGTATTGAACTCTACGGTTGCCTTGCCGCTACCAAACGCACCGATTAGGCCCGGTCCGTTGGCAGAGAGCCCGTAGCTCGCGGTCATATTCCAGGTTTCGCCAGCGTGGAACAGGATTCGCCGATACCCGGCTCCGATCTTACTGCTCAGAATCGAATTGAAAGTGCCGGAGTTCGTTTCCCGCCCAGCCGTGGCGGGGCATCCCGAGAAGTTTCCCGCCTTCGAGATGCAGATGCTCTTGCCAGAGCCTCCCCAGCCATTTGCGGGATCGTCGGGGCTGTACACGGTAATGCTCTTCGTGCTGCTGGAACTACCCCCAACTGCGTCCTTCACGGTGAGCTGGACTGTATACACCTTGCAGCTACCGCCGCAGTCGGGAAACGTGGACGGCTCGAAGACATGTGCGCCGAGCGGGCCGGACATGTGGTTGCGGCTCTTACCCGTGGTATTCCATGCCCCCGAGCCGGGGTCATCGTAGTCCCACAGGTAGACGAGATCGGCAAAGCGGTTGGTGTTGATCGTCGAGTTGGTGTGATTCGTTCCCGTGGCATTGAAGCTGACGGCCAGTGGCGAGGGGCCGCTCGTGACATTCGTGTCGATCCTGGGTGTGATACCCGCCGACGCCTGTGCGGCGCCACCGGCCCAGATCAAGATCAAGATCAGAAACGGAATCTCTCGCCGCATGGAACCCCTCCTCGGTTGCCTCAACACATCGACTCTCTCGTCGAGCGTCGGAGCCTCTCGACGCCGTTCCCCCCTGAACGAGCCACACCGTCGCCGAGAATTGCCAACCAGTCGCCCTGCTTATCGTGGATCATCTGCTTCCTCGCTGTGACAGTCCTCACGGGGACCCAGTCTTGATTGGTTCCTCCCCCCGGGGGGCTGTTTTCCCCTGCGGAGAAGGAACTTCTCTCCGCGGTTCCACCGTTTCGCACAAGCGTAGAATTCAACGCCAATCCCGAGCAGGCCGGACGCGGAGTCGCGGACCACAGTTCTTCTCAGTCGCAACGGGTGCGACCGGTCGTCGGGGAGGACACAGCGAGGAACACGAAGCTCTCGAGCATTTGCGGGAACACCTGCTTACGGAGCGCCCCTCCGGCGGCGCCAGGAGTCCGCCAGCAACCGGAGAGTGAAGGGGATGTCGGCGGCGAGATAGCGCCGCGCCAGCCGACGCGGCTCCTGGACGAGGCGATGTGCCCACTCGAGCCCGGTGCGCTGCATCCACACCGGTGCGCGCCGGACATCCCCGGCGATGAAGCTCAGCGACACCCCGACGCCGATCCACCAGGTCCTGGGGAGCTCGGTCCGGAGCGCCGCGATCAGACGCTCCTCCTTGGGCGCCCCGAGCCCGACGTAGATGAGATCCGGATTGGCCTGCTTCAACGAGCGCAGGATGGAGGCGAGCTCGACCTCGGTCGGCTCGGTCGAAACGCGGGGGCTCGAGGTTCCAGCGATTCGCAGAGAGGGCCAGCGACCCACGAGACGCCGCGCGGCTTCCTCTCCGGCTCCTTCGCTGCCGCCGAGAAGGTAGAGCGATCGCCCCTCCCGTGCGGCGCGCTCCGCGAGCAGCCAGACCAGGTCCGAGCCGGCGATCCGGTCTGGCAAGGGCGTTCCCTGGAGCCGTGCTGCCCAGAGCAGCGGAACGCCGTCTGCCACGATCAGACTGGCATCGGCGAAGAGTCGGCGAACCTCGGGATCCGCGACGTATCGCCTCAGGTAGTCGACGTTGGGCGTCACCACCCAGCCGCCCACACCTTCCGCGAGCGCCCCGAACAGGTGATCCACGACCTCCTGGCGCGTCAGCTTTGCCAGCGTGAGTCCGGCGAGATCGACGGTGGAACTTTCGACGCCGTGATGTCCTAGCGACATGCCTGCCTTCATCGAGGTCCGCGGCCCCGAAGCAGGCCGGCGAGGCGATGGTATTGCCAGCGCCGGAGGTCGCGGCGGAACGCGGGATCGTCGTAGCGGGCTTCGCGCCGCAGGGCCGCCCCGACGTAGCCCGCGATGATCAGGAGGCCTCCGATTCCACGGGGCTTCTCGTGCATCCGAAAGAGCCCGCTCGCCACGATATAGGGAAAGGCGCTCCCCATGAACCACTGCCCGCGACCCCAGCGGAGACGTCCGCGATACGCGCTGGAATCGGACGATCCCATCAGCCGCAGGTGAAGGATTCGAAGCTCCGGATCGTGGAGACTCGCCGTCCGGTACCCCTCCATCCGGGCTCGGTGGAAGTCGATCCCGTCCCACATCACCTCGCGGACGAACCCGCCGATCCGCTCGAAGGCCTCGCGGCGATAGAGCTTGAACTGGCCGGCGACCATCTCGTCGATCAGGAATTCCTCGATCAGCCGGCTTCCCTCGCGGCGATAGACCTTCCCGCTGGCGCTGGCGAGCTTGGGATCCCGGTCGAAGTACTCCAGGATCCTCTCGAGGTAACGCGGCGAGAACTCGAGGTCCACGTCCATCTTCGCAACGAAGTCGTAGGGAATCTCGACCGATGCCAGCCCTTCGTAGAAAGCGTCGATCACGCCTCCACCGAGCTTGCGGAAGCCGCGGTCCGGGCGTCGCACGACCTGCAGGAAGGGGATCTCGGCGGCCGCCCGCTCGAGGATCTCGGGGGTCCGATCCCGGGAGCCGTCGTCGACGACGACCCAGCGATCGGGCGGCTGGGTCTGCGCGCGCACGCACTCGATCGTGCGCTCGAGCGTCGATTCCTCGTCGCGGCACGGCGAGATGAGAACGATTCTATGCTGGTCTCGATTCGATTCCATTCTGCCGAACTGTTAGCCGAGACGGCCTACCTCGAGGTCGCCGGATTGTCTCGAAGTACCCTCTACCAATGGTACCTTTTCTCCCGGAAACGGGTCGAGTGAGTGGGAACGGTGTGCCGCTGATCGCACCCAGGGTCGCAAGATCGAGGCCTCCTTTCGGCTCGCGTCGCTAGGAGCTAAAGCACCGTGGGAGCGAAACCGATGGCGCTACCGCAGGAGTGGCGGGAGGATCGAGGAAGGCGGTGAGAACGAGCGATTCGAGCCGGACAAACGAGGCCGCAGCGACGCCGGCCGGGTCTCGCGACGCGCGAGAGCCCCGCATGGGCGTCGTCGTGATCGGCCGCAACGAGGGGGATAGATTGGAGCGTTCGCTCCGGTCCGTCAGAGCCGATTCTTACCGTGTCGTCTACGTGGACTCGGGCTCCACGGACGGCAGCCTCGACCTGGGCCGACGGCTGGCGTCCGAGGTCGTCGCGCTCGACGACGCGACGCCCTTCACGGCCGCACGCGCGCGAAATGCCGGTCTGGACCGGCTCCTCGAGGCAGATGACTCGCTGGAGATGGTTCAGTTTGTTGACGGCGACTGCGAGCTGGAGACGGGCTGGCTCAGCCAAGCGCGGGCGGCACTCGATCGGGACACGGGCCTCGGCGCCGTCTGCGGGCGCTTGCGAGAGCGCTGCCCCGAAGCGTCGCTCTACGCGAGGCTCAGTCAAATGGAGTGGAACAGGCCGGCGGGAGAAACGCTCGCCTGCGGTGGGATCGCAATGTTCAGAGTCGAGGCCCTGAATGGTGTCGGAGGGTTCAACTCCTCGATGATCGCAGGCGAGGAGCCCGAGCTCTGCTACCGGCTGCGTCGGGCGGGGTGGAGGATCGAGCGCCTGGACGCGCCGATGGCGGTGCACGATGGCGACATGACGACATTTGGGCAGTGGTGGCGTCGCGCCGTACGATCGGGCCACGCGTATGCAGAGACTGCGGCTCTCCAGCCCGGAACGGAGCGACGGAAGGCGGCCCGACCGGTGGCGAGCATGCTGCTATGGGGTCTCCTCGCCCCAATCGGGGCGATGGCCGGCGCGGCGGTGGCGGTCTCGAGCCCCTGGGCCGCCGTCATTCCCTTAGCCATCGTTTTCGCGTACGGCCTCCTCTTCGGGCGCATCTATCGCTACTCGCGCCGACTCGGAGAGTCCCATCGGGATGCCACCCTCTACGCCCTCTTCTGCATCCTCGCGAAGCTTCCATACTCTATCGGAGCGGCACGCTACTGGCTTTCGCGCGCGCGGGGCCGGACCAGCGCCCTCATCGAGTACAAGGCCGCAGAGGGACAGGAGTAGCATCCGAAATGCCGTCTACCGGGGACCTCTCGACGGGCGTTGAGGCTCGCGACCGCCTTCGCGGTTCTCCAGCTCACCCCTTGATCGCGGCCCAGAACTCCCCGAACGCCTGATCCGAGAGATTCGCGATCTTGACCTTGGCGGGGGCTCCCACCACCACACTGCGGCTGGGAACCGAGTCGATCACCACGGAGTTCGCCCCGATCACGCTCTCGGAGCCGATCGTCACCGGGCCCAGCACTTGCGACCCCGCTGAGACGATCACGCGGTCACCGATCACGGGCTGCTTGCCGGTGTCCCTGCCGAGCTTGTCCCCGAGCGTCACGCCCTGGTACACCGTGAAATCGCTCCCGACCCTGCATCCGGTGCCGATCACACACGCGAGTCCGTGAATCAGCTTGAGGCCTGGCTTGATGTCGGCGGAGAAGTAGATCTCCGTTCCCGTGAGGAGCCTCGACAGCGTCGCGATGACCTGCGGCACCTGCTTCACGTCCTTCAGAAAACAGGCGTGGCTGATTCGATAGAAATAGGGGGCTTCCAGATGGGGCGCCAACAGCAGGCGCTCGAACAGGTCCTTGGGCGCGTCGAATTCGAGCTGCCAGCGAGCCAGGTCGACGGCGAAATCGGCGAAGCCCTCCAGCAGGCAGTCCTTCAGCGCTCGATCCGAGAGGACACGGTCGGTCTCGAACAGATCGGCGTAACCCCGCAGCGGCGTCGAGGAAAGACAGAGGCGAAGGAACTCCGCAGATTCGGCGATCACGGTTTGATCTCTGTTCACGGAGTCCTCGACTGCGCCGTCCAGCGCAGGTCTGCATCGAGCGCATCCGCGGCCCGGAGCTCGCCGATGCGCTTGATCCGGAGGTAGCGAGCGCTCAGGAATTCCTCCAGTGTGAGCCCGTGCCCCCGGTACGCCTGGTAGAGCTCCTCGATTCCCTTCTGGACGGTCCAGGTGGGTTGAAACTCCGGGAGGCGATCGGAGATCTTGGTGAAATCGACCCGATAGTTGCGCACGTCCGGCGAGGCGCCTCCCGCGTAGGTGACCTTGCTCCCCGGAACCACCGCCTCGACCATCTCGGCGATCTGGCGGATCCGGTAGTTCTCCCCGGAGCGCCCGACATTGAAGGCCTGGTTGTGGATGCGCTCCCGGGGCGCTTCGAGCACCGCGAGGAAGGCCCGAGAGATGTCCTCGATGTGGACGAGCGGGCGCCACGGCGAGCCGTCGCTCTTGATCAGGACCTCGCCGGTGGTGACGGCGTATCCCACCAGGTTGTTGACCACGATATCCGCTCGCAGCCGCGGGGAAGCACCGTAGGCGGTGGCGTTGCGCATGAAGGTGGGGCTGAAGTCGTCGTCCGCCAGCGCCGCGATGTCCATCTCGGCGCGGATCTTCGATTCCCCGTAGGGCGTCACCGGATTGAAGGCGGCCGTCTCGTCCAGCGCCTCGTCGCCGCCGGCGCCGTAGAGGCTACAGGAGGAGGAGTACAGGAAGCGCGGGACCCCGGCTCGCTTCGCGAGCTCCGCGAGCTTCAGCGAGGCTCGATGGTTGATGTCGTAGGTGGTCTCGGGGTTCAGATCGCCGAGCGGGTCGTTGGAGAGCGCGGCGAGATGAATCACCGCATCGAGGCCCTCGAAGTCCACTGCGTCGGCGTCGCGAATGTCGACCCGCTGGGTCGGCACGCTCGGCGGTTCCTCTCGGAAATCGCATCCGTCGAACCAGCCGACGTCGAGACCGACGACCTCGTGACCCGCCCCCTGAAGCAGGGGCACCATGACGGCGCCGATGTAGCCGTCGTGCCCCGTAACCATGATCTTCATCTATCGACCCCTGCTAGGTGCACGCCGCGCTGGCGGTGCATGCACCTGCGCAGCCCCTGCGTTCTGCCGTGAGTGCTCCACCTACCGCTTTCGTGTCAGATGTGCCGTTCCTGGTACCCGGTCCCCCCGCCCCTAAATCACTCTCGGGGTGGGGATCGGAATGATGAACTTGCCGCCTTTCTGCCGGTAGGCTTCCTGCTGGCGCAGCACCTCTTCCTCGAAGTTCCAGGCCAGCAGCAGGACGTAGTCGGGCATCTCCTCCGCGAGCTTCTCCGCCGGCAGGATCTTCAGCCGGGTCCCCGCGGTATACCGGCCGTGTTTGACCGGGTTGATGTCCACGGCAAACTCGATCGCACCCGGCTCGAAGCCGACGTAGCTGAGCAGTGTGGTCGCCATTCCCCCCGCCGCCCCGTAGGCCGCGATCCGCTTGCCCTGCCGGCGCAGGTCTTCGACCAGCGCCCGGAGCTTCTCCTTCACCGCCTCCACGCGGGCTGCAAAGTCCCGGTAGTAGCCGATCTCCGGCACCCCGGTCGCAGCCTCCTCGTCGCGCAGCCGCCTCACCCGGTCCGAGATGCGCTCCTGCGGCTCCACGAAGAGGCGAAGAGAGCCCCCCAGCGTGGGAATGCGCTCGACGTCGTTCACGAAGAGGCCGTGCGCCCGAAACAGCCGGTCGAGTGCGGCCAGCGAGAAGTAGAAGACGTTCTGATGGAAGACGCTGTCGAACGCGCACTTGTCCACGAGATCGACCAGGTAGGGCACCTCGAACACGCCAAGGCCGTCGTCCTTCATCAGCGCCCGAACGCCCGAGAGGAAGTCGTCCAGGTCGGTCGCGAGATTCAGGACGTTGTTTCCGATCACCACGTCGGCGAGCTTGCCCTCGGCGCGCAGGCGCTCTGCGAGGCTTCGGTCGAAGAACTCGCAGAGTGTCGGCACCCCGGCCTTCTCCGCCGCCTCCGCGGGTCCGCGAGCCGGATCGATCCCGAGCACCGGGATCCCGTGCTCCACGAACTTCCTCAGCATGTAGCCGTCGTTGCTGGCGGCTTCCACGACCAGCGACTGCGGCCCGAGTCGCCTCGATTCGACGATCCGCTCGGCGCTCCGACCGAAGTGCTCCAGGAGAAAGTCCGAGACGGAGGTGTAGTAGGGGTAGTCGCCGCGATAGAGCAGATCGAGAGGCACCGTCTCGGCGATCTGGACCAGGGCGCAGTGCGGGCAGAAGAGCAGGTCCAGGGGGAAGCACAGATCCGTCTGGCCCAGCTCCTCTTCGGTCAGGAGGACGTCCGCCAGCGGCGGCCGGCCGAGCGAAAGGATGGGCGCCGGCTCGGGCGTTCCGCACGAGCGACAGCGAAGAGGCGTCTGGCTCATTGCTCGGCTTCCCCGACTCGGAGGCTCAACTTGCGTCCGTAGAAGCCCTCGGCGTAGCCACTGCCGGCCCCCGCCTCGATCCCGCGGAGTCGCAGCATCGCCCGGAAGGTCTCCTCCGAGAACCAACCCCTCCCGCGCTGTGACGCGTAGTGTTCCAGAATGTAGGACACCTTCTTGTCGCAGGTACTTCGGGGAAGTGAAACGAATGCGTTCGGCGCCCCGAGATCGCCGTCGTACTTCGGGATCTCGTATTCGAGGATCAGGTGGTCGCGAAACGTGTTCCAGGTGAGCTCGCAGACCAGGCGGTGATCCTGATGAAGGTCGCCGCGGCAGTGGGTCAGGATCAGATCCGGTGTCACCTCCGACTTCAGCTGTTCGAAGCAGTCCTTGACCTGGGCGCCGTGGTAGGGGAAGTACCCGTCGCGGAAGTCCTTCAGCACGACGGTCTTCGCGCCCGCGCTCTCCAGGAAGTGATCGGCCGACTCCGCGGCCTCGCGCCGCCGCTCGCCGTGGGCACTCAGGACCACCCAGTCGAAGCGGACGTTCGGATGACTCTCGGCGAGCTCCAGCACCGTCCCGCCACAGCCGATCTCGATGTCGTCGGCGTGGGCCCCGAGGCAGAGGACACGCAGCGGTGCGCTCGCGGTCGATTTCGAGCCCGAGCTTCCGCATGGCGGGTCTTCACTGCCACGCATCGCCGGATCCCCCCTCAATCGAGACGCGCATGATCATGTGGATACGCCGGGCGGCTCCGCCTTCCACACCTCCCAGGGAGCCTGGCCGCCTGAGTAGAGGTCGTCGAGGAGCTTCTTGTCCTTGAAGGTGTCCATGCTCATCCAGAATCCGTCGTAGCTCTGAGAGACCAGCTGCTTCTCTTCGATCAGACGGGCGAACGGCTCGTTGATCAGCTCTTCACCGGGCCGGATGTAGTCGAAGATCTCCTGGCGGAAGACGAAGAAGCCGCCGTTCATGCGAATGCCGGAATCCTTCAGGTCGACGACCTGTTCGACGATCCCGTCGTCCCGGAAGCTCGTGATGTGAAAGCTCGTCGTCGGCGGCACCGAGATGAAGCTCGCAATCTTGTCGCGCTCGATGAATTCGCCGATGTACTCGTCGAGAGGGAGGTCGCTGAGCCCGTCGGCGTAGTTCGCGAGAAAGACCGCATCGCCGGCCAGGTGCTGGCGCACGGCCATCAGCCGTCCGGCGATGTTGGTGTGCATGCCGGTGTCGACGAAGGTGATCTTCCAGTCGGAGATGTCCGCACCCAGGACTTCGACCTGGCGCCCGCCTTCCGAGAGCACGAAGTCGCTCGACAGACACTCGTTGTAGTCGAGAAAGTAGTTCTTGACCACGTCCGCCCGATAGCCGAGGCACAGAATGAACTCGTTGTGGCCGAAGTGGCTGTAGTACTTCATCAGGTGCCAGAGGATCGGCCGATAGCCGATCGGAACCATGGGCTTGGGAATCTCCTCCGAGAATTCGCGCAGCCGCATCCCCAAGCCACCGCAGAACAGGACGACCTTCATCGAAATCCTTCCGTTCGATCTATCGGCGGCCTCCGCCGAAGTCTGTACAGGGCCGCCGGGCGAGTGCCTGAGGCCAGTAGTCTAAGGGTAGACCCTCACTTCGGGAATGGGCACGACGAACTGGCCGCCCCATTCCCGGATCTGGGACTCCTGCTCCATGATCTCGTCCTTGAGATTCCAGGGGAGGATCAGCACGTAGTCCGGCTTCGCCTCGCGGAGCTTCTCGGGCGGGAAGATGGGAATGTGCGTGCCGGGAGTGAACTTCCCGTGCTTGTAAGGATTCCGATCCACCGTGAAGTCGAGAAAGTCGGTGCGGATACCGCAGTAGTTGAGCAGGGTATTGCCCTTTCCGGGTGCGCCATATCCCGCGATCCTGCCGCCGTTCCGTTTCGCCCCGATCAGGAACTCCAGCAGGCGCCGCTTGGTCTCCTTCACCTGCTCGGAGAACGCGGAGTAGGTCTCGAGTCGGTCGAGGCCCGCCTCCCTCTCCACGCCCAGGAGACGCTGCCACGGCCTCGCTCACCGGCCTCGAATCGTCCTCGCTGTGGCGGGCAAAGACGCGCAGGGAGCCTCCGTGCGTCGACAGCTCCTCCACGTCGAAGAGGGTCAACCCCTCGGCGCGGAAGAAGGAGTCGATCGAGATCAGGGAGAAGTAGGAGAAGTGCTCGTGGTAGATCGTGTCGAACTGGTTCTCCCTCATCAGGCGAAGCAGATGCGGAAACTCCAGCGTGATGACGCCCCTGGACTCGAGGACGAGCTTCATGCCCTGGACGAAGCTCCTCAGGTCGGGAACCTGGGCGAGGACGTTGTTGCCGATCAGGAGATCGGCCTGTCTTCCGGCGGCGGCGAGGTCGCGAGCGCAATCCGCGTCGAAGAAGCGGACCTCGCTTGGAACCCCCTTCTCTCTCGCCGCCTCGGCGACATTCGCCGCGGGCTCGATCCCGAGTACGGGAACCCCCTTCTCGACAAAGTACTGGAGCAGGTAGCCATCGTTGCTCGCGACCTCGATCACGTGGCTTTCCGGGCCGAGGTCGAAGCGCGCCACGGCCATCTCGACGTACTGCCTGGCGTGGCGCAGCCAGCTGTCGGAGTAGGACGAGAAATACGCGTACTCGGAGAAGATGTCGTCGGGGGCGACGAACTCCTCGAGCTGCACCAGGAAGCACTGCTCGCACACGTAGACGCAGAGCGGATAGAAGGGCTCCATCCGGTTGCATTCGCTGGCGGCGAGGAAGCTCTCGCAGAGCGGGGACATTCCCAGGTCCACGAATCGGTGGCGCAGGGCCGAGCCACAAATCCGGCACTGCGATCCGCTGACGTTCATCTTCGACCTCGCTCGACTCTCGCGGCGGCTCGCCGTCTGTTCGCGAAATTCCAGCCCTTGGGAAAGGTACCCGAGATACCCATCAGCGGCGCCAGGGGAGCGAGAAACCGAAGTCGGCGGCGAGCCGCGCCGCCTCTCGACGCAGCAGAACGTAGGAGACCGGCAGCCAGGCGAGGGATGCGGTCAGCACCGAGCCAGCCAGGCGCTCGAGGCTCCCTCCACCGGACTGCCCGATCGCGAAGCCCGCGTAGAGACCGCCGCCGCGGCCACCGCGACCAGCGCCGACGCGAGGAGGTCGCCCCCCGGCCGCGGGAAGCGCCTGTCGATGTGCCCCAGCGGCGAGGACCGCGTACCGGAACGTCTCGGACGCGACGAATCCGCCGATCGCACCCGGGAAGCCGTACAGCCAGAATCCGAGCGGGACGAAGGCGAGGATCCCCACGAGCTTGAGGGCGTTGCCGGCGGCCAGCCACCTGGGCAGTCCGAGCGCCAGCAGTGCGGAACCGCTCGGAACCTCCAGGATATGGATCCACGCGCCGATCGCGAGCAGCTGGAGGATCCACCCTGCCTCGGCGTAGCGCGGATCGTAGAGCGTCTCGATCAGAGCGGGCCCGGACGCGGCGAGGCACGCCACCCCGAGACCTCCGAGGGCGAAGAGGGGCCGTCGCGAGCGTCGGTACGCGGACGCGAAGCCCTTCATCGACTCCCTCTTGCGACTGAAGGCGGGGAAGACGACCGCCGTACCGACCCTGTGCAGGACTCCGGTCGGCAACGCCGCAAACATCGTGGCGATGCTGTAGACGCCCAGCGTGGCGAGCGGGACCATCTTCCCGAAGATCAGGCGGTCCGACTGCCCCACCAGGAAGGCGAGGATGGTGCTCAAGAAGATCCATTTGCCAAAGTGGAAGAGAAACCGGGCGGCATCCCGGTCCCAGGCAAACCTGTCGCGGCGATCCGCCACCACCGCGTGGCTCAGAGCCAGTGTGACCGCGCTGGCCGACCAGGCCGCCTGCCACCAGTGCCCAGACGGTCGGATGGATCAGCGCCCAGGCGAGCATCACCGCAACGCCCGCGATCTGACCGGCGAGACTGCACCAGAGTCAGCTTTCCGACCGCCAGATGCCGCTGGAGCCGCGGCAGCGAGGTCGAGTTGAAGCCGGCGATCAGGACCCCGAGCCCGGCGACCGGAAGCAGAGCGAGAAGCAGGGGTTGATCGTAGAAGGCCGCCACGGGCCAGGCGAGGAGGCAGGCAAGGATCCAGAGGACGAGACCCCGCGCCGATCTGGAGGACCCAGGCCGTGTCGAGGAACCGCGGGTCGTCGCCGCGCGAGCTCTGCACGATGCCCGGAGCGAGGCCGAGGTCCGAGAACATCGCCAGTCCGATCAGGAAGGCGTTCACCAGGGCCATCAGACCGAAGGCCTCGGGGAAGAGCAGCCTGGTGAGGACCAGATTGCTCCCCAGCCGGATGAGCAAGCTGGCCCCGTGGCCCATCATCGCCCAGACGGAGCCGCGCACCGCCCTCGAGCCAATGGACGGAGCTGCCGCCGGGTCGGAATCCGAACCCGGGCGCAGCTGCACCGGCGCGCGGAGCTGCCTCCGGCTCGGAACGCAGATCTCCCTGCCCGGCCATGGAGCCGCGGACCCCCCGTCCGCGGGTTCGCAGGCGCCCACTCGTTTCACCCCCCGGATCGAGAACGAGCCAAGCCGGACGCGTCCGGCTCGGACCCCGTTCCCGTCTGCGGACGGTAGCAGAGCCGCGCACAGGTCAGGAGATCGCGGCCGCGAAGGCTCTGAGACCCTCTTCCCAGGGTGGGAGCAGGATCCGCGGCTCCTGGACCGTGGTGAGCGCCGAGAAGCGCGGCCGCTTCGCGGGCCGTGGGAACTCGGAGGTCGGCACCGGGCGCACCGGCGTCTCGATGCCGAGCTCGCGGTAGAGGGCGCTGGCAAACTCGTGCCAGCTGGCGACCCCGCGGCCGGCCAGGTGGTAGGTGCCCCAGGAGCCGGCTTCGACCAGCTCCAGCAACCCCGCAGCCAGATGCGGCGCGAAGGTGGGAGAGCCGAATTGATCGTCCACGACCCGCACCTCGGGCCTCTCGGAGAGCTCGAGCATGGTCATCGGGAAGTTCCGTCCCTCGGCCGCGTAGAGCCACGCGGTGCGCACGACGAAGTGCCGTGGATTGGCGTGGCGAACCGCACCCTCCCCTTCGAGCTTGCTCCGGCCGTAGACGGTGCAGGGGCCGGTCTCGTCGCGCTCGTCGTACGGACGCCCGGCCTCCCCGTCGAAGACATAGTCGGTGGAGAGGTGCAGAATCGGGATCCCGCGCCGCTCGGTGGCGACCGCCAGGATCCCGGGGCCGCGGGCGTTTCCCGCGAAGGCCGCCTCCGGGTCGCTCTCGGCGCCGTCCACATCCGTGTAGGCCGCGGCGTTGAGGAGAAGATCTGGACGCGCCTGGTCGAGAGCGTCTTCCACCTGGCGCCGGTCGCAGATGTCGAGCTCGGCCTCGCTCGGGGCGATCACCTCGTGGGTGCCGAAGCCGGACCGCACCACTCTACCGAGCTGGCCTTCGGCTCCGGTGATCAGGACCCTCACCGGACCGCGCCGTCGAAGCGGGGGAGCAGCTGCTCGATGGCCGTCAGGGTCGGAGCCCGGCGGTCCTTCTCCGAGAGCACGGGGTCGTCGATCGGCCACCGGACCGCCACCACCGGGTCGTCCCAGGCGAAGCCGATCTCGCCCCCGGGATCGTAGAAGTCGGTGCACTTGTACTCGACCTCGGCCTCCTCGCTCAGCACCAGGAAGCCATGGCCGAAGCCCGGTGGCACCCACAGCTGGCGGAAGCTCTCGGCCGAGAGCTCCACGCAGACGTGGCGGGCGAAGCTCGGTGAGCCGACACGGATGTCGACGGCCACGTCGAAGATCTCCCCCCGAAGCGCGCGGACGAGCTTGCCCTGGGGACGCCGCGACTGGGCGTGGAAGCCGCGCAGGGTGCCGCGTCGCGACTTCGAGTGGTTGTCCTGCACGAAGTGCGCGGGGATCCCACCCTCCTCGTACTTTCGCGCATGCCAGCTCTCCAGAAAGAAGCCCCGCGCGTCGCGGTGCACGTCGGGCTCGATCACCACCACCTCGGGAAGATCGGTGGGGAGGAACTTCACGGCTCGAAGCGATCCTTCGCCAGCTGCGCGAGGTACTCGCCGTAGG
The DNA here is from genome assembly GCA_963766175.1 of uncultured delta proteobacterium. Classification (GTDB taxonomy): domain Bacteria; phylum Myxococcota_A; class UBA9160; order UBA9160; family UBA6930; genus CAVXZE01. Next base: position 46,100 of record CAVXZE010000007.1, on the reverse strand, counting down.
GGTTCTTGCTCAGGCGGGCGGCCTGGGCTTCGAGCTCCTCCCGGCTGATCCAGCCCTTGCGATAGGCGATCTCTTCGGGGCAGGCGATCTTGAGCCCTTGTCGCTCCTGCACGGCGTGGATGAAGTTGCAGGCCTGGAGCAGCGACTCGTGGGTCCCCGTGTCGAGCCAGGCGACCCCGCGTCCCAGGATCTCCACCCCGAGAAGGCCATCCCGCAGGTACGCGAGATTCACGTCGGTGATCTCCAGCTCCCCGCGGTCGGAAGGCTCGAGTGAGGAGGCGATCTCGGCGACGCGCTCGTCGTAGAAGTAGAGACCGGTCACTGCGTACTGAGAGCGCGGAACGGCGGGTTTCTCCTCGATTCCGATCGCCCTCCCCCGCTCGTCGAACTCGACGACGCCGTAGCGCTCCGGGTCCCGCACCCAGTATCCGAAGACGGTGCCGCCGGATTCCCGACGTGCGGCCCGCTCCAGGATCTCCGGAAAGCCGTGGCCGTAGAAGACGTTGTCACCGAGCGCCAGAGCCACGCGGTCGGATCCCAGGAACTCCCGGCCGATCAGAAACGCCTGGGCGATACCCTCCGGCCTGGGCTGGATCGCGTAGGAGAGCTCGAGACCAAACTGGGAGCCATCCCCGAGCAGGCGCTGAAAGGCTGCCTGGTCGTCCGGCGTCGAGATCAGCAGGATCTTCCTCGCGCCGGCAAGCATCAGCGTGGTGAGCGGGTAGTAGACCATCGGCTTGTCGTAGATCGGGAGCAGCTGCTTGCTGACGCCCCCGGTCGACGGGAGTAGACGGGTCCCGGATCCCCCGGCGAGCAGGATCCCCTTCACGGTCTCTTCCCCGAAAGCCCCAGCCGCTCGCGCCCGTAGCGGTCGCGCTGGACGGCCTCGCACCAATCCCGGTGCTCCAGGTACCACAGGACGGTCCGGCGCAGGCCCTCATCGAATCCGTGCCGCGGTTTCCAGCCGAGCTCGCTTCGGACCTTGGAGGCGTCGATCGCGTAGCGGCGGTCGTGTCCGGGTCGGTCCTCGACGAAGCTCTTCAGCTCGGCGTACCGATCCAGGCCGCTCTCGCGCATGGACGAATTCTCGCCGGGGGGAAGCAGCTCGTCGAGAATCGCGCAGAGCTGCTCGACGATCTCGAGGTTGGTGCGTTCGCTCTGGCCACCGAAGGCGTACTGCTCCCCGGGACGCCCGCTTTCCAGGGCCGTCAGGATGCCCTCGCAGTGGTCCTCCACGTAGAGCCAGTCGCGGGTGTTTCCGCCGTCGCCGTAGATCGGCAGGGGCTTCGCCTCGATCGCGTTCAGGACCATCAACGGGATCAGCTTCTCCGGAAACTGGTACGGACCGTAGTTGTTCGAGCAGTTGGTCGTGACCGTCGGGAGATCGTAGGTGCGCTGGTAGGCGCGCACCAGGTGGTCCGCACCGGCCTTCGACGCCGAGTAGGGCGAGTTCGGCGCGTAGGGCGTGCTCTCGGTGAAGTAGCCGCCAGGCCCGAGCGAGCCGTAGACCTCGTCGGTGGAGACGTGGAGGAAGCGGAAGCTCTGCCTCTCGACCGAGGGAAGCTCCGCAACGTGGTGCCGGGAGGCCTCCAGGAGCTCGAAGGTCCCCAGCAGATTCGTCTCGACGAAGTCGCCCGGGGCGTCGATGGAGCGATCCACGTGGGTCTCCGCCGCGAAGTTCAGCACCGCGGTCGGGCGGTGCGTGCGAAACACCTCTCGGACCCTGGCGCGGTCGGCGATGTCGCCCCGCTCGAAGCGGAAGCGCGGATCCTCCTGAACATCCCGCAGGTTCTCGAGGCTTCCGGCGTAGGTGAGCTTGTCCAGCACCACGACCCGCCCACCGGTGTGCTCCAACGCGAAGCGGACGAAGTTGGAGCCGATGAAGCCGGCTCCCCCGGTGATGAGCATGACCTGGGTCTTCTCGACCATCGAGTGGTTCTCTCCCCCTGCCTTTCGAGCCGCCCCGCGCGGAACCCGCTATCGGGTTGCAGGAGATTCTAGTGAAGAAGCATCTCCGGCGTCCCCTTCGCTCTCGAAGAACCGGATCGTCCGCTCGCGGCGATCTGGACGGCAGATGGCCAGGGCGAGGGTGTGGGTCTGCGTCGGCCGATGCAGGGCGAACTGCCAGCTCTCGGGATCGTCGCACAGCAGTGCCGGGTCGAATCGGATTCGAGGCGGAGCCGAGTCCGAGAGCTGGAATTGAAAGCCGCGGAGTGGGATCGAGATCCCGAGGCCCCGCGCCTTGAGGTAGGCCTCCTTGAGCGTCCATAGCTCGAGGAAACGCCGCGCCCTTTCTTCCGGCGCCAGGGCCCGTAGCGCCTCCACCTCGGCCTCGCCGAAGAAGCGCTCGGAGAGATCCCGGTGCCGGAGACGACGCGCCCGGTTCTCTACGTCCACGCCGATGTCGAGATCCCGGGTCACGGCGCAGGCCACCATTCCGCGGGTGTGGGAGAGGTTGAACCGCAGGCCCCGCCCATCAGAGGGTCCACTGATCTCCGGCCGACCATGCTCGCCAAGAGAAAACGACCAGGCTTCCGGTGGCACGGGTGCGTAGCGCGAGAGGGTCATCCGTGCGAAGGCGTGAGCCACCAGGAACTCCCGCCGCGACGGCTCCCGCCGCAGCCGGGCGTGGCGCTCTCGTTCCTCCGAGCCGAGCAGTGCCAGGTAGCGCTCGAGCAAGGCCGGCTCGTGGATCCGCTCCGGGTTGGCCAGCCAGACGTGGGCCTCATCCTCGGAAAGGAGCTCCACCTCAGCTCTTCTTGAAGAGATCGTCGAGCGCAGACTTCGCCGCCTCTCGGGCGGGTGGGCCGCCGCCACCCTCGCGATCCCCGTAGGAGAAATACTCACAGCGGTTGGCCCGGTCCCGCTCGCGGACCCGCTCGGCGCTCGATTCGCGGCACTCGTTGTAGGCACTCGGATCGTGGAACCGGCAGTTCAGGCACACGTGCAGATCGGCGTCACAGCGTTCACAGCAGTCCCCGAAGCCAATCCGCTCTCCCGCCGGGAGGTCGATCGGCGCGTTGCAGGAGAAGCAGCGCATCGCGCCACGGTGCGGCCGCACGATGCAACTGTCAAGCCGGGCTCCCGCGGAGCATCGGTGGCTTCGGGGTGGTAGCCTCACCGCGCGATCTGGTGAGAAATGCGGTCCAACCCTGCCTTCGCATTCCTGCTACTACTTCTCCCCGCCGCGGCGCTCGGCCAGGCGCCGAGCGGACCCGTTCCCGGGCTGAACCAGCTCGCTCTGGAGTGGATCCGAGGCGAGTATCGGGCGCCACTGATCTGCGAAATCGAAGGCGTTCCGTACCGATCCCTGCGGCGGATCCTGGTGGGTCCCGGTCCCCGGAGTGCGCGGACCCCCATGAATCGGCTCACCCTCTTCGATCTCGAGGCTCCCGAGGGCACCCGCTGCCATGACGAGACCGGCGGCGAGCAGCCCAACGCGATCGGCAGCCTGGCCCTGGTGTTGGATGCGCGCGCCCGGCCCGACACGGCCCAACGCGACTTCAAGCTGGCGCTCCGCAAGCAGGGAGGCTTCGAGTTCCAGATCAGCACGGGGAGGCTACGAGTCGGAGCGCCGGGCGATTCGGCGAGTGCCCTCCGGGAGGTCGATTTCAGCGGGGGGACCGCGGAGGTCCGCAAGGTGGATCGCGGCAGTGACGCGTTCCGTCGGCTCGCCGAGTTTGGCGACCGGCGAAAGCTCAGCCTGCGCCTCGAGGCAGCGGACGGAACCCACCTGAGCTTCGACCTCGTGCAGTTCGGGCTTCGCTGACTTTGCCCGCCCGTGGCGACATCGAGCTCGGCGGCATCTGCTGGTGGCTGGGCCAGGGAGCCGATCGCGAAGCCACCAGCCGACTGCTCCAGGCCGCCATCGACACACGGCGCAGCGGAGCCGCCCGAAACCTCAAGACGGGGCGCCGCAAGCAGCTCTACCCATTGGATCTCCGGGGAAGCGGGACTCCCGATCACCTCCTCAAGGTGAACGACTACGAGCCCGCGGCGGGAATCCGCCGGGCGCTCCGCGGCTCCAAGGCCCTCCACGAGCTCCAGATGGCCGAGGAGGTGGCCGCGCGGGGCATCCCCACGGTCCTTCCCCTGGCGGCCGGCGAAGAGCGCTCGGGAGGCCGTCTCCGCAGATGCTACCTGCTGATACCGCTCTTGGAGGACGTGGTGGACCTGCGCCGGCTCTGGCTGGAGAAGACGCCACCGCCCCGGGAGCGACGAGCCCTCGTCACGGCCTTCGGAGCCCTGACTCGCCAGATCCACGACGCCGGTGTCTTTCAGGACGACTTTGCGCCCAATAATTTCTTGGTTCGACGAGGACTTCTACCCGAACTCTTCATGATCGACTTCGAGCGCGCGCGGCTCCGCACCGGCAACGACGAGACGGCCAGGCGCTTCATGCTTGCGAAGATCGACCGGGAGCTCGCGGGAGCCCCCGTGGGTGACAGGATGCGCTTCCTTCGCGCCTACTGCGACGGCGACCGCGCCGCCATGCGCCAGTGGTGGCACCGGGTCGAGGACTTCGCCCCGAAGCTGGCTCGGCGGGATTTCGCCCGAATGACGCGGAAGGCCACGCGTCCCGGTCGCCGTTTTCGGCGCCTTGCCCACGGCGCCTGGCAGGGGTACGCGCAGGTCGGCGCCGAAGAAGCACGGCTCCTCGAAGCGCTGCCGGAGGAGCGAGCCTCCGCGGGCGCCGTGCGCATCGACGCCTGCGAGGGGCTCTGGCGGGTTCAGTACGGCGGCGTCCGCAAGTCAGAGGGCAGGCGAATCTGGGCGCTGGCGAACTTCTTGTGGGCTCGGGGCGGTCTCTCCCCCCGGCCCCTGGGCGCATGGCGCCGCGGCGATCAGACGGTTCTCCTCCTCGAGCGGCGGTCCGGTGCGCAGTCTCTGGACCAGTGCCCCGACCACCGCCGGCCCCTGGCAGCGGCCCGCGTCCTCCTGGACCGCCTGCTCGCACTGGCCGAGATCCGAGAGCCACCGCCCCGGGCGGGCCTGGTGATCGAGAGGCGGGAGGGCTCGGCGCTACGCGCCTCCCTCGCAGCCCCCCATGGCGTATTCCTCGTGAGGAGCTCCGGCCGGAAGCGCCGCGAGCGAGTCTCGGAGCTGATTCGCGCACTCCAAGAGAAGACAGAGGGGCTCTGAAGTGGTCTACCAGGGCCCCGGGGCCGACCCATCTGGAGCCGTTCAGTTCGGCTGGGCGTCGGCCGATGAATTGGTCGATGGAGATCAAACAACCCGCGAAGCCCATCTTCTCCAGCTACGCTGCCGATCCGGACCTCGAGGAGCGAATCGACGCCTTCGTGATCCAGATGGGGGAACGCATCGACCTCCTTCAGGACATCGAAATCGACGGAGACCTGACCCTCCTCCACGAGCACTCCGAAAGATTCGCCGCCGAGTCTCATGAGCTCGGCTACGAGCCCCTCGCCCGGGCCGCCGAGCGCATCTCCGCCGCCTGCCGGGAGCACAGCCCCGAGGCAGCCCGCAAGAGCCTGGTCGATCTCACCGAGCTGTCCCAGCGCGTCCGCCGCGGTCATTCCAGCAGCGCCTAGCCAGGCCCTGCACGACGCGGTCTACAGGAAGATCCAGAGATTTCCTGGCCCGAGCACCACGACCAGCCAGATCGTGGCGTTCGCGGCGGCGTGAGCGACGATCGTCGCGCCGATGTGGCGTCGGTGATAGAGCCAGAGGTTGAAGAGAATGCCCGTGGGTGCGGCGACGATCCACTCCCAGCTCACGTGAGTGAAGGTGAACCAGACGCTGGTGAACAGGAAGCTTCGCCAGCTGAAGCGCGCGATGGGCACCTCCCGGAAATCCCCGCCCTTGTCCACCACATCCACCAGGCGAATCAGAAAGCTCCGCACGAACAGCTCTTCCATGAGCGGCGTCACCACGGCGAATCCCAGCAGGCGCAGGATCAGCGTCTGCTGCCGCAGAGACTCACCGAGCTGGCTCGGGTCGAAGGCGTCGGCCTCGGCTCCCCGAGGCAGGCCGTCGAAGAGCAGGAAGGGTCCCATCCATAGAGCTGCGATGAGGACTCCGAAGAGAATGTCCAGAGAGACGCGCCAGCCCGGGCGATAGCCACGAAGCTCGGGGAGATCTCCCCGGAGGACGAAGTAGACGAGGATCGCCCCCGGTAGCGCCACCTTCACCGGGAGCATCCACGGTGCAGCGGCTTCGGGCAGCCGCCGCGCCACCTCGACCAGGATCAGGAACAAACCGTAGGGGGCGAGATAGGCCCACCAGCCATGCCCCCGGCGCTGCATCACTCGACTCACGGGTGTTCGGTTCTAGAACACCGGGCGGCGCACTGCCAGGGCAAAGCAGATCGGTAGCGAGAGGTGACGCCGCATGCGAGGATCTTCCATGGCCCAGGAGTCACCGGAGAGATGCCCTCTCCTGATTCGTCCGATCGAGAGATCCTCTTGACGGTCGGCCGAGACCTCGCGGGGAAGCCGTCCTTCCTCGACCCTGCGCCCCCGCCTTTCCGACTCGCCTACTGGATCGATCCCCCTCGGCTGATGGCCGGCTGCTACCCGGGACACGGGGATCCCCGCATCGCCGAGCGCCAGCTCGGAGCTCTTCTAGACTGCGGAATCCGCTGCTTCCTGAGCTTGATGGAGGAGGAGGTCCGCGGCCCTTTCCTCGCCTACGAGCCCTTGCTGGAGGAGATTGCCGCACGGCGCGGGCTCCCAATCGAGTGCCTCCGTTTCGAGATCGAAGATCACACGGCTCCGAGCCGCGAGCAGATGGGCGAGATCGAGAAAAGCATCGCGAGTTCGATCGCTGCCGGGCGGCCGGTCTACCTTCATTGCTGGGGCGGTCGCGGCCGGACCGGGGCCGTGGTGGGCGTTTACCTGGTCCGCCGCGGCCTCGCCACGACCGAGAACTTCGTCGATGTGATCGCCGAGCTTCGCGCCGGTGCGCCCGGCGAATCGCCGGAGACCGAGGAGCAGATCGAATTCGTCCGGAGCTTTCTCGCCCGCGCTGGCAACGGATAGCCCTGGCCGAGAATCCTCGCTCCGGGTCCCGCCTCCATCCGCGCCGTCTACAGTCGGATTCGATCCGTTCCGATCAGGGCGGTGTGAGCCACTCCCCGCAATCGGACGCGCTGGACCCGGCCGGGACGGACCCGGCGGTCGGACCCCAGTCCGGTGACCTCGTCGAGGCTCGCCATCGCTACCGGCTCGAGCACCGGCTCGGAACGGGCGGTTTCGGCTCGGTCTTTCTGGCCCACCGGCTCGACGCGCCGTCCTCGGCGGCAGAGGATCCGCCCCGGGAAGTGGCAGTGAAGATTCTCGGACCGGCCAGCCAAGCTCACGCCCGGACCACCCTCAAGCGGGAGCTCGGTGCCCTCCTCTCGATCCAGCACCCGGGGATTCCCCGCCTCTACGACTGGAATGTGGACAGCGAGCCGGCATTCGCCGTGCTCGAATATTTCCCCGCGGGAAGCCTGGCGGACGCCTGGCCGATGATCGGGAAGTTCGACGAGGAGCAGACCTGGCGGCTGATGTCGGACCTGCTCTCCGCCCTGCGCGCGGCTCATCGCGCCTCGATTCTGCACCTGGATGTAAAGCCCTCCAACGTGCTCCTCGACGGCAACGGCGGATTCGTCCTGACGGATTTCGGCGTCGCCCAGGCTCCGCGAATGACCATGGGAATGCTCCAGCAAGGCCAGCTGCTGATCGGCCTCGGGACCCACGGCTATCGAGCACCCGAGCAGGCCGATCAGTCCCTCGGCTCGTTCGACCTGCGCACCGATCTCTGGGGCGTCGGCGCGACGGCCTGGGCCTCGTACACGGGCATCGACCTCAACAAGCGCCAGGACGTGCTGCGTCACAGGGAGCCCGGAAACATCTTCGGACTCCAGCGGCTCTCCGATGTGCGCATTCACTGTCCACCTCCCCTCGAGGAGGTGGTGATGGGGTTGCTCTTCATCGATCCGGCGCGTCGGCCCGGCGGCGCTGGCGAGGTCCTGAGCCGGATCCAGGCGATCGCAGACGGCTTCGGTCTCGACTCCCGGACCGTGACTGCGGCGCGCTGCGACCGCGCGGACCCCGAGGAAGTCCACGTCCTGGTCGAATCCCTGGTAGATCCCCTCTGGTCGTCGATTTGTCGCTCCCAGGCCTTCCAGCGCTACTTCGTGAAGTTCACGGATGGCGAGGAGATCTCCAGAAGCGGCCTCCAGACCCACCACACCTACCTCCTGCTCCGCGGTCAGGTGGCGGTAGAGCGCGGCGAGGAGGTCGTCGCCGTCGAGTCGAAGGAGGGGACCTTTCTCTGCGCTGTCTCCACCTTCACAGGAGTCCGCCGCGAGGTGACCCTGCGCGCCCGAGGAGACGTCTGGGTCTGCATCTTCAACGAGGCCGAGCTGGAGCAGCTGGTGACCTGCAATCCGGCAGTAGCCGTGCGAATGATCCGCAGCCTCGCGAATCGGATCGCCGAGGCCCCCCCGCGCCACAGGAATCGAGCGTAGGTCCTCCCTGGGTCCCCCGTTCCCGGACGTCGTGTCGATCGAGCCGGTATAGGTCGTTCCGCCGGGGGAGAGAAGCCGGCCTACCTGGAGGCGGCGGCGAAGGCGAGCGGCTCCTCCTCGCGAACGGTGTAGTCCAGAAAAGCAACGCCCCGCCCCGGAAAACCGGGGCGGGGCGTCGTCAATCGCAGACCCCGACTTAGGGCACCGGCATGACGACGATGTCGTCGAACTGGTGGAAATCGGGGAACATGGCGGCCGGGTCGTCGTCCCAGGTGACGGACTCCAGGTTCGTGAATCCGCTGGGGGAGAAGGTCTCGCAGCCGGGGCTCCCGTCGAGGGTGAAGCTGTCGGTCACCGGAGCACCGCCACCAGCGGGTGTTCCGCTGAAGTCGATCTGTACCGCGCCGCCGTTGGTGAACAGCTCACAGAGCTTGATCGAGAGCAGATCGAAGGCACCGCCACTAGGTACCGTCTCCAGCGTGATGGACCCGGCCAGAGACTCGAACAACGCCGGCGAGCCGGTGAAGTTGGTGCTCTGGTTCTGCCAGAGGCGGAACCCGTCCTGCGCGGTCAGCCTGTAGCCTTCCTCATCGCGGGGTGAGGCCGTCGGCGCGAAGCTGGTGCCATCCTGACCGAGAGTGTTGAAGTCGATGACCACCGATCCCGGTGCGGGCGTGGGTGTGGGCGCCGGCGTCGGCGTCACAGCCGGGGGCGTCGGCGTCACAGCCGGGGGCGTCGGTGTCGGAGTGGCCGGCACCGGCGTGGGAGTCGGCGTCACTGCCGGGGGCGTCGGTGTCGGAGTGGCCGGCACCGGCGTGGGAGTCGGCGTCGGCGCTGCCTGCACCGGGCAGCTCATGTCGGCGGCCAGGTTGTCCGCCTGGTCGCAGTTCAGGTTCAAGCCGTCGAAGGCGTTCATCTTCAAGCACGCCACACAGCGAGCTGCCGCGATCGTGCAGTCCTCGACTTCGGCAAGCGTGGGCGCCGCGCAGGCACCGGGGAAGACCGTGCTCGGAAGAGCCTGAAGCGAGGCACACGTCTTCTCGACCTTGCTCATGAGTTGGTCCTGACTCTTCGTGATCTTCTTGTTCGAAGAGAGGACCGCGCCCAGGGCCGTCTCGAGCGCCGCAGCACTGTTGACCGCCGGCTCCTTGATGGCGCTCTTCTTGGCCTTGACGAGCTCCTTCAGGACGGCGTCCTCGAGCTTGTTGGCTCGCTTGAGCAGCTCGTTCTGGCACTTGGCCGTGTCCTTGTTGACGGCGGTCGTCAGCACGGGAGCCGCATCGACCGGGTCGCCGAAGATGGCGTGAATCAGATCGATCGGCCCGTCCACGGCGGCGCCGTTCACCGCTGCTGCACCGGTGTAGCCGAAGGACGGGGCCGGATTGAGCGGAGCACACAGCTTCGCGTCGTCTTTGAGCGTCTTCGCCTCGGCCTTCGCGACCTTTTGGCTGCTGTCACCGACCAGGCAGGCCTCGATGCTCGTGCCGAGCTTGCCCTTCTGGTGGCCCTTGATGCAGCTCTCGTTCTCCTTGAGCTGCTTCAGGTCGACCTTCTGGCCGTCCTTGTTCATCGCGTTGACGCATTTCTGCTGGTCTTTGTCTAGCGGACCGGGGCCCGGCGTGGGTGTCGGCGCCGGTGTCACCGTGGGTGTCCCCGTCGGTCCCGCAGTCGGCGTCGGCCCCGGTGTCACAGTGGGTGTCCCCGTCGGTCCCGCAGTCGGTGTCGGGCCGATCGGCGGCGTCGGTGTCGGCGTCCCGCCTGACGCCGTCGGCGTCGGCGTCGGTGTTCCCGGCTCTGGAGTCGCCCCGGCCAGAGCGCTGCTGGCCCAGAGAGCGAAGATGCCAACCAAGGCTATCCCCAGCAGAATCGTGATGGAAGAAGAACAGGACCTGCCGCTTGCCATTTGACTACCCCGACTCAAGCTGGTGAGTAAACCACCAGGAACGTTTCCGTGAACCACTAGTGACGTCGCAGGTACTGTCGCACCGCCGCCCGGACCTCGTCAAGGGGAGAGGCCCTGGTTCCCAGAAAGATCTGCTTTCGAACCAACGGGTTACGCGGTAGTCTCCCGAGTCCTCTACTGTAGGTCCTCGTCCAGTCTCGTTTTTTTTCGGGCATAGGTGGTCAACCGGCGGCTTTCTCTCAGGATTCCGAAGATTTGAGGTCGCGCGCGAGGGTGCCCGGGTCCCGGACGGCCCTTGGGGTGGCCTCCCGCAGATGGGCGCGCGACTGCTCCGGTCGACCCGATCCGGTCGCGGGAAGATGGGTGTGATTGCGTCTAGGAGGTTTGATCAGTTGGAAGCCACGCCTCGATTGCTCCGCTGGGAGACCCTGACCAAGACCGAGTTCGACGAGATCGACCCCGCCGCAGCGGTCGTCCTTCTCACCTCGTCCCCGATCGAGGTGCACGGTCCTCATCTTCCGCTGGGAGCAGACGCCCTGGAGGGGGAAGGCCTGGCCGAGCGAATGCTGCGTTTCCTGCCCGAGCGCCACCGAAGCCGCACCTTCCTGAAGCTGCCATTCCTCTACGTGGCGTCCGACGTGGTGCCCCAGCGCGGCTCTCTCTTCTTCCGGCCCTCCACGGCGGTCACGGTGCTGACGGACCTCGGCTGTACCCTCGCCGCCCAGGGGTTTCGCGACATCTTCATCTCCAGCTTCCACGGCGGCCCCCGGCACTTCCTCTCCATCGAGCGGGCTTGCGAGAACGTCAATCGGCGTCACGGCACGCGGATGGTCTCGGTCCTGTCCATGATGACCCGTCGGCTCACCGAGGGCACTTCGAACCTGGACGACGTGCTCGGCGATCTGCCCGGGATCCATCGCGCCGATCTCGAAGGCGACACCCACGCTGGAATCATCGAGACCTCGCAGCTTCTCGCGCTTCACGGCGACTGGGTCGATCCCGACTACAAGAACCTGCCGAGATCCACCGTCGACACCTGGGCGCAGAGCCGTGGAGAGAAGCGAAGCACGGCTGGACGCGGCGACCCGCGCCGCCTGCTGCAAATGATTCGCTCCTACCGCTTCGTTCTCGAGTACTTCAACCAGGCGACCTACTCGGGGGCGCCGGCGGGCGCCTCCGCGGAGCTCGGGGAGCGAATCCTCGACACACTCGCGGAGCGGGCGGCCGAGGCCTGCGCAGAGCTGCTCGACGGCGAGATCGGTCCCGAGGAGTGCCACTCCCCGCTCTGGAGGCTTCGCTTCTTGTTCTTGAACCCGCTGATGACCCGCCTCACGAACCGCCTGCTCGGCTTCCGCAACGCCATCGCCTGACCCTGGCACGCCGCCTCCGCGAAGCTCTCGAGCCGCGTGCGGTCAGGCGCCCGGCGCGCCCCGCACCAGCTTCCCAGCGGTGTTTCCACCATCGATCGGGAAGTCGCCCCCAGTGCACGATGCGCTGGCGTCGGAGGCCAGGAACGCCACCAGACGGGCGATGTCCCGCATCTTCTCTCCGCTGGATCGGGTCTTTTGAGGCGCCAGATAGGGCTGCCCGTGGGCGATCACCTGCTCGACATCGACGCCGGGCGGAATGTAGGGAGCGATCATCTCCGGGCTGCCCGCCTCGGGGCAGACCGCGTTCACCCGGATACCGAACTTGCCGAGCTCGAGCGCCGCGACCCTGGTCATCCCCCGCACTGCCCATTTGCTGGCGGCGTAGGCCATCAGGCCGTTCTGCGCCGAGAGCCCATCGATGGAGGAGATGTTGACGATGGAGCCGGCTCCCGCCTGCTGCATCGGACCGATCACCGCCTTGATCCCCAGAAACGTACCGATCTGGTTGACGCGAACCACGCGCTCGAACTCGGCGAGCTCCGTGTCCGCGATGGCGGCGAGGAGAAGAACTCCCGCGTTGTTCACCAGGACGTCGAGAGACCCGAAGCGCTCGGTGGCGACCTCCACGGCGCTTCGCCAGTCGGTCTCCGAGGTGACGTCGAGGTGGACGTAGTGCGCCGCCTCGCCCAGCTCTCCGGCCACGCCCTCACCGGGCTCGTCGCAGATGTCGGCCAGCACCACCTTCGCGCCCTCCTCCACGAAGAGCCGCGCAGTCACCTCTCCGGTGCCCCGCGCCGCACCGGTCACGATCGCTACCTTTCCCTCCAGCATCCCCGGCCTTCCCATCGTTCCCACCTCGCGTCGCTCCAACTCTCCCGTTGGCGTGTTGACGATGGCGCCTTGAGCTATCTAGTGCCACCGTGGCCGATCGCTCCGAGAGAGAGCGCACCATCAAGGCGCACTGGGACGTGACCAAGCTCTCCGGCGCCGCCGCCTGGGAGCAGAAGCGCCGTCTGGCCCGGGCGATGCGGCTGGTGATCGAGCGCCTGGTGCCGAGCAATGCACCCGAGGAGGAGCTTCGCGCGGCCGCCGACGGATTGGAGCGCTACGCCGAGGCGTTGAAGGCGCATCCGCGCCTCAAGCACTTTCACGGCTACGCCGAGTCCGCCAACGCGGGCGACGTCGGCGCCTTCTTCGACCAGAGCCCGATGATCGGTCTCGCCAATCCCCTCGCTCCCCCGATCACGATCGCTCAGTCCGGTGAGCGGAGCGCGATCGCGTCGGTGACCTTCGGCTCGGCCTACGAGGGGCCGCCGGGCTCCCTGCACGGCGGCTTCGTCGCCGCCACCTTCGACGAAGTGCTCGGATTCGTGCAATCGCTGGGAGGCAACCCGGGGATGACCGGCACCCTTACCGTTCGTTACCGCCAACTGACGCCACTTCACAGAGAGCTGATCATCGAAGCCGAGCTGGTCCGCATCCAGGGACGGAAGATCTTCACCGAAGCCCGCATCCTCGCAGACGGGGTCGTGACAGCGGAAGCCGAGGGCCTCTTCATCTCCATCGACCCCTCCAAGATGGAGTTCCTCCGGCAGGCCCGCGAGGCGCACGAGAGCCGACGCGAGAGCTGACGTGCACTCCTGGCTGTGTGCTTCTCGCCGACACGGAGCGGCAGCGCGGCGCCCTTCCGGCCGTTTTGACAGAACCGGCCCGCTTCCATAGGATCGATTTCCAGGGAGCTGAGCGCCGGTGGACCTGCGTTTTACTGAAGAGGACGAGGCTTTCCGCGGCGAGGTCGCGCAATGGCTCGCCGACCATCTGACCGGCGAATTCGCGGAGCTGCGCGGCCGGGGTGGCCCCGGGGACGAGAGCGCGCTCGTCGAAGAACGGCGCGCCTGGGAACGCAAGCTCGGCGAGGCCGGTTGGGCCTGCGTGGGGTTTCCCAAGGAATGCGGCGGCCGCGGCCTCAGCCTGATCCAGCAGGTTATCTTCTACGAAGAGTACGCCAGGGCCGGCGGTCCGGGCCGCCTCGGCCACATCGGCGAAGGCCTCGCGGGGCCGACGATCATCCACTTCGGTACCGAAGAGCAGAAGAAGCGCTTCCTGCCCGGCATCGTCAAGGGCGAGGACCTCTGGTGCCAGGGATACTCCGAGCCCAACGCCGGCTCCGATCTCGCCAACGTCCAGACCCGGGCCGAGTTGGTCGGTGACGAATGGGTCATCAACGGCCAGAAGGTCTGGACCTCGGGAGCGGAGTGGTCGGACTGGATCTTCGTCCTCTGCCGCACCGACCCGGATGCGGCGCCCAAGCACCGGGGGATCTCCTACCTGCTGGTGCCGATGCGCCAGGAAGGCATCGAGATCCGCCCCATCGTGCAGATCACCGGAGACGCGGAGTTCAGCGAAGTCTTCTTCGACGGAGCGCGCACCGCCGCCGACAACATCGTGGGGGAGGTCAACGGCGGCTGGAAGGTCGCCATGGGCACCCTCGCGTTCGAGCGGGGCGCCTCCACTCTCGGCCAGCAGATGGCCTTCCACAACGAGCTGGAGGAGGTCCTCGAGATCGCACGGGCGAACGGCGCCGCCGCTGATCCCGTGATGCGCCAGCGCCTCGCGGACGCCTGGATCCGCCTGCGCATCATGCGCCTGAATACGCTGCGGATGCTCAGTCACGTCGGTGGTGGAGAGCTCAGCCGCGAGGCCATGATCACCAAGATCTACTGGGCGACCTGGCATCGCGAGCTCGGAAAGCTCGCCATGGACGTGCTTGGTCCGCAGGCCGAGATCGCCGAGGCGCTTCCCTACGACCTCACCCTCCTGCAGCGCCTCTACCTCTTCACCCGCTCGGATACGATCTACGCGGGATCGAACGAGATTCAGCGCAACATCATCGCGGAGCGCGCTCTCGGAATGCCCCGTGAGCCCAGCCCCGCGCCCCGGCGATGACCAGGACGCCTCCTCCCTACGTAGAGGGGAACCATCTCCTCGAGGGCAAGACCGTCCTGGTGACGGCAGCGGCGGGTACCGGCATCGGCTTTGCCACCGCCCGGCGCTGCGCGGAGGAAGGCGCCTCCGTGATGATCAGCGACATCCACGAGCGCCGCCTGGGCGAGGCCGCCGACGAGCTCGAGAAGCTCACCGGCGCCCGCCCTCCCCATCTCCTCTGCAATGTGACCGAAGAGGAGGAGGTGCAGCGGCTGGTCGGAGCGGCGATTTCGCAGATGGGTCGCATCGACGTCCTGATCAACAACGCCGGCCTCGGCGGCACCGCCAACATCGTCGAAATGACCGATGAGCAGTGGAACGCAGTCCTGGGAATCACGCTGACCGGGACCTTCCGGATGATCCGAGCGACCCTTCCGCACATGATGGAGCGGCGCAGCGGCGCCATCGTCAACAACGCATCGGTGCTCGGCTGGCGGGCGCAGGCCGGCCAAGCCCACTATGCGGCCGCCAAGGCGGGCGTGATGGCTCTCACCCGCTGTGCGGCGATCGAAGCGGCGGAGGCGGGCGTGCGCGTCAATGCCGTGGCTCCCAGCCTCGCCGTCCACAAATTTCTCTCCAAGGTGACCCCCGAAGGCCTGCTCGAAGAGCTCGCCGGACGCGAGGCCTTCGGCCACGGGGCCGAGCCATGGGAGGTGGCCAACGTCATGGTCTTCCTGGCCAGCGACTACTCGTCCTACATGACCGGAGAGTCGATCGCGGTAAGCAGTCAACATCCCTGACGGACCCGCGAAAGCATCAGAGTGGGCCTTAAAGCCCACAGTTGCTGGGTAATCGCTGGGCTTGGACGACAATTTCCCTGCTCGTCAAGTTCCGCGATGGGGGAAATCCCGTTCTCTCCTTGAACCCGGTCGCAAGCTAGCGAATAACTTGTCGGATCTGAAACAGATTCACTCGGCAGCCAGGGGCTCCCAGCCTTGACAAGGTCCGGCACGCGGTGCGACAGTACCTGCAACGTCACTAGCGGTTCACGGAAACGTTCCTGGTGGTTTACCCACCATTTTGAGTCGGGGTAGTCAAATGGCAAGCGGCAGGTCCTGTTCTTCTCCCATCACGATTCTGCTGGGGATAGCCTTGGTTGGCATCGTTGCTCTCTGGGCCAGCAACGCTTTGGCCGGGGCGACGCCCCCGCCGGGAACACCGACGCCGACGGCGTCAGGCGGGACGCCGACACCGACGCCGCCGATCGGCCCGACGCCGACTGCGGGACCGACGGGGACACCCACTGTGACACCGGGCCCGACGCCGACTGCGGGACCGACGGGGACACCCACGGTGACACCGGGGCCGACACCCACGCCGGGCCCCGGTCCGCTAGACAAAGACCAGCAGAAATGCGTCAACGCGATGAACAAGGACGGCCAGAAGGTCGACCTGAAGCAGCTCAAGGAGAACGAGAGCTGCATCAAGGGCCACCAGAAGGGCAAGCTCGGCACGAGCATCGAGGCCTGCCTGGTCGGTGACAGCAGCCAAAGGGTCGCGAAGGCCGAGGCGAAGACGCTCAAGGACGACGCGAAGCTGTGTGTTCCGCTCAATCCGGCACCGTCCTTCGGCTACGCCGGTGCAGCAGCGGTGAACCAGGCCGCGGTGGATGGGCCGATCGACCTGATTCACGCCATCTTCGGCGACCCGGTCGATGGGGCCGTGCTGACGACCGCCGTCAACAAGGACACGGCCAAGTGCCAGAACGAGCTGCTCAAGCGAGCCAACAAGCTCGAGGACGCCGTCCTGAAGGAGCTCGTCAAGGCCAAGAAGAGCGCCATCAAGGAGCCGGCGGTCAACAGTGCTGCGGCGCTCGAGACGGCCCTGGGCGCGGTCCTCTCTTCGAACAAGAAGATCACGAAGAGTCAGGACCAGCTCATGAGCAAGGTCGACAAGACGTGTGCCCCGCTTCAATCCCTTCCGAGCACGGTCTTCCCCGGTGCCTGCGCGGCGCCCACGCTTGCCGAAGTCGAGGCCTGCACGATCGCGGCAGCTCGCTGTGTGGCGTGCTTGAAGATGAACGCCTTCGACGGCTTGAACCTGAACTGCGACCAGGCGGACAACCTGGCCGCCGACATGAGCTGCCCGGTGCAGGCAGCGCCGATGCCGACTCCCACGCCGGTGCCGGCCACTCCGACACCGACGCCCCCGGCAGCGACACCGACGCCCCCGGCAGCGACACCGACACCCCCGGCAGCGACACCGACACCCCCGGCAGCGACGCCGACTCCCACGCCGGTGCCGTAGCCTTCACCTGGCCGACAATGCCGGAGCCTGTGTAACGCGACTATTGAACCACCAAAACGCTTAAGTCGGAGTAGCTAAATGACAAGCTGCAGGTCGTTTTTTTCCCACAGCATAACGATGCGGAGCGTGCTGAGGATCGCCTTGGTTGGCATCGTCGCTCTCTGGGCGACCAGCGCTCTGGCCGGCCCGACGCCCACGCCCGAGCCCGGGACACCCACGCCCACGGCCTTGCCCGGGACACCCACGCCCACGGCGGTGCCGACTCCCACGGCGGTGCCGACTCCCACGGCGGGGCCGACTCCCACGGCGGGGCCGACTCCCACGGCGGCACCCACGGCGGTGCCCACGCCCACGGCGGGGCCGACGCCCACGGCGGGGCCGACTCCCACGGCGGCACCCACGGCGGTGCCGACGCCCACGGCGGGGCCGACGCCCACGGCGGGGCCGACTCCCACGGCGGCACCCACGGTGCCACCGGGGCCGACCCCCACGCCCGGCGCGACTCCTACGGCGGCACCCACGGTGACACCGGGGCCGACACCCACGCCCGGCGCGACTCCTACGGCGGCACCCACGGTGACACCGGGGCCGACACCCACACCGGGCCCCGGTCCGCTAGACAAAGACCAGCAGAAATGCGTCAACGCGATGAACAAGGACGGCCAGAAGGTCGACCTGAAGCAGCTCAAGGAGAACGAGAGCTGCATCAAGGGCCACCAGAAGGGCAAGCTCGGCACGAGCATCGAGGCCTGCCTGGTCGGTGACAGCAGCCAAAGGGTCGCGAAGGCCGAGGCGAAGACGCTCAAGGACGACGCGAAGCTGTGTGTTCCGCTCAATCCGGCACCGTCCTTCGGCTACGCCGGTGCAGCAGCGGTGAACGGCGCCGCCGTGGCCGGGCCGATCGACCTGATTCACGCCATCTTCGGCGACCCGGTCGATGGGGCCGTGCTGACGACCGCCGTCAACAAGGACACGGCCAAGTGCCAGAACGAGCTGCTCAAGCGAGCCAACAAGCTCGAGGACGCCGTCCTGAAGGAGCTCGTCAAGGCCAAGAAGAGCGCCATCAAGGAGCCGGCGGTCAACAGTGCTGCGGCGCTCGAGACGGCCCTGGGCGCGGTCCTCTCTTCGAACAAGAAGATCACGAAGAGTCAGGACCAGCTCATGAGCAAGGTCGACAAGACGTGTGCCTCGCTTCAGGCCCTTCCGAGCACGGTCTTCCCCGGTGCCTGCGCGGCGCCCACGCTTGCCGAAGTCGAGGACTGCACGATCGCGGCAGCTCGCTGTGTGGCGTGCTTGAAGATGAACGCCTTCGACGGCTTGAACCTGAACTGCGACCAGGCGGACAACCTGGCCGCCGACGGCAGCTGCCCGGTGACGGCGGAACCGACACCCACGCCGACGCCGGGCGCGACCGACCGCCACGCCGGTGCCGTCACCTACGTGGGTGCCGTCACCCACGCCCGGCGGAGCGACTCCGACACCGACGCCCCCGGCAGTGACGCCGACTCCCACGCCGGTGCCGGCCACTCCGACACCGACGCCCCCGGCTGTGACGCCGACACCCCCGGCTGTGACGCCGACGCCCCCGGCAGCGACACCGACACCCCCGGCGCCGACACCCACGCCCGCACCGGGATCGGTGATCATCGACTTCAACAGCCTCGGTCAGGATGGCACCAGCTTCGCGCCGACCGGCTCACCCTACGATGAGGAAGGCTACAGGCTGACCGCGCAGAACTCGTTCCGCCTCTGGCAGAACCAGAGCACCAACTTCACCGGCTCGCCGGCGTTGTTCGAGTCTCTGGCCGGGTCCATCACGCTGGAGACGGTACCTAGTGGCGGTGCCTTCGATCTGCTCTCGATCAAGCTCTGTGAGCTGTTCACCAACGGCGGCGCGGTACAGATCGACTTCAGCGGAACGCCCGCTGGTGGCGGTGCTCCGGTGACCGACAGCTTCACCCTCGACGGGAGCCCCGGCTGCCAGACCTTCTCCCCCAGCGGATTCACGAACCTGGAGTCCGTCACCTGGGACGACGACCCGGCCGCCATGTTCCCCGATTTCCACCAGTTCGACGACATCGTCGTCATGCCGGTGCCCTAAGTCGGGGTCTGCGATTGACGACGCCCCGCCCCGGTTTTCCGGGGCGGGGCGTTGCTCTTCTGGACTACACCGTTCGCGAGGGGGAGCCGCTCGCCTTCGCCGCCGCCTCCAGGTAGGCCGGCTTCTCTCCCCCGCCGTGCACCAGCAGGTTGGCGCCCGTCACGTAGCTCGCCAGCGGCGAGGCGAGGAACAGGCAAACGTTCCCCACGTCTCGGGGCTCTCCCAGCCTGCCCAGAGGCACCATGGCGGCGACGCGCGCGATCCCCTCCTCGTCCCCGTAATGGAGATGGGCCTTCCCCCACCGGTGACGATGACCACCTTCCCCGCCAGCTCCAGCGCGTCTCGCATCAGCCCTCTCCTGCGCGCAGCTTCCGAGGTGCCCCGGTCTCCTAGCCCGCATTTCTCACCAGCTTGCTACTGCGGCCGCCAAGAGCACCGCAGATTCGCGACCTTCTCCCTCCGGCGGCCTCGACGTACTGCCAAGTACGCCTTCGGCCCCCTCCGGTCCGAGGGCCGCGAATCTGCGGCACTCTTGGCGCCCTCGCTACGCGACCTGGTGAGAAAAGCGGGCTAGAGACCCATGTGCTGGGCAACCCTCTCGCGATGGTACGCCGGGGAGCCGAAGAGGATCTCGGTGGCTTTGGCGCGCTTGAAGTAGAGGTGGACGTCGTATTCCCAGGTGAAACCGACCCCGCCGTGGATCTGGAGGCTCTGGGCTGCGCAGTGGAAGTAGGTATCGGAGCAGAAGGCCTTGGCGAGCGCGGCCGCCACCGGGAGATCCTCGGTGTCCTCGGATGCCGCCCAGCCCGCGTAGTAGCTGGCGGAGCGGGCCGATTCGACCTCGACCATCATGTCGGCGCACTTGTGCTTGATCGCCTGGAACGATCCGATCGGCCGGCCGAACTGCACGCGCTCGTTGGCGTATTGCACGGACATGTCGAGGCAGCGCTGAGCGCCCCCCACCTGCTCGGCCGCGAGCGCGACCGCCGCGAGGTCCAGGGCTCCGCTCAGCGTCTTCCAGCCTTCCCCCTCCTCGCCCATCAGCGCCGAGGCGGGCAGACGGACGTCGTGGAGCGCCAGCTCCGCCTGCTTGCGGGTCTGGTCCATGGTGGGGAGCAGCCGTCTCTCGAGGCCCGGGCTGTCGGAGGGAACCACGAAGAGGCTGATGCCTTCCTCGCCACTCGAGTCCGCCCGGCGCGCAGCCACCACCAGGAGCCCCGCGGTGTGACCGTCGAGAACGAAGCTCTTGGCTCCGGTCAGGATGAAGTCGCCGCCGTCCCTGCGCGCGACCGTCTCGATCCCGCTGGCACACGCCCGGCCGTTCGACTCCATGTAGGCCAGGGTGCCGATCGTGGTGCCCTCTGCGATGCCGGGAAGGTGCTCCTGCTTCTGGTCCTCGGTGCCTCCGAGGATCAGCGCGCTGCCGGCGAGACACACGCTCGAGAGAAAGGGGGCGCAGAGCAGCGCGGCGCCCATCTCCTCCATCAACGCGATCAGCTCGACGTAGCTGAGGCCCAGGCCACCGTACTCCTCGGGAATCACCACCGAGGTCCAGCCGAGCTCGGCGCTGATACGACCCCAGAGCTCGGGGTCGTATCCCATCTCACTCTCCATGTCCTTGCGAACTTGCTCGGGAGCGGAGAACTCTCCCAGGAAGCCGTGGGCCTGGGAGCGCAGCTCTTCCTGCTCCTCCGTGAACGCGAAATGCATCTCGCCTCTTGATTCTCCCGGTCGGTGGAACCTCTGCGGTCAGGTTCCGTAGACCTTCTGGGGTGGAACCGCCTTGTCGAGCAGGTCCTTCACCGCCGCGCCGACCTCATCCGGCTCCCAGCGAGCGCCCTTGTCGACCTCGGGACCCTTCCGCCAGCCGTCTGCCACCGAAATCCGACCCGCCTCGACCTCGAACATCCGTCCGTTGACGTCCCTCGACTCCGGGCTGCCCAGCCACACCACCAGGGGAGCCACGTTCTCGGGAGCCATCTCGTCGAAGCTGCCGTCCTCCGGCTTCTGCATGGTCTCGGCGAAGACCGCCTCGGTCATTCGCGTGCGCGCGGCCGGTGCGATGGCGTTCGCCGTCACCCCGTAGCGGCCCATCTCGGCGGCCTGAACCAGGGTGAGTGCAGCGATGCCCGCCTTGGCCGCGGAGTAGGTGGCCTGCCCCACGCTGCCCTGAAGACCGGCACCCGAGCTGGTGTTGATGATGCGGGCGTCAACGGGATTGCCCGCCTTCGACTCGCCGCGCCAGTACCCCGCAGCGTGCCGCGAGGTGCAGAAGTGGCCCCGCAGATGGACGCGGATCACGGCGTCCCACTCCTCGACCGAGCCGCTCGCGAACATCCGATCCCGCAGAAAGCCGGCGTTGTTCACCACCACGTCGAGACGGCCCCAGGCGTCCAGAGCCGCCTTGACCAGCCGTCCCGAGCCTTCCCAGTCGGCGACGTCCTCGCCGTTGGCGATCGCCTCGCCACCCATGGCGCGGATGCTCTCGACCACCTCGCCGGCCGGCCCCTCTGAGCTTCCCTGGCCGTCGGCCTCGGCCCCGAGGTCGTTCACCACCACCTTGGCGCCCTGCCGGGCGAACTCCAGGGCGTGCCCCCGGCCGATTCCGCGGCCGGCGCCCGTCACGATCACGACCCTTCCTTCACAGATCTTGCTCATGATGCTTCCTCAGGCTCCTACTTCTTGAGAATCACCGACGAACCGTGTCCGAACAGCCCCTGGTTGGCCGTCAGGCCCGCCTTGGCGCCCTCGACCTGCCGCTCGCCGGCCTGGCCTCGAAGCTGCCAGGTCAGCTCGCAGACCTGGGCCACCGCCTGGGCGGGCACCGCCTCTCCGAAGCAGGCGAGGCCACCGCTCGGGTTCACCGGGATCCGGCCGCCGATGGTGGTGTCGCCGTCGTTCAGGAGCTTCTCCGCCTCTCCCCGCTTGCAGATCCCGATGTCCTCGTACCAGTCGAGCTCCATCGCGGAGGAAAGATCGTAGACCTCGGCCAGGCTCAGGTCCTCCGGACCGATGCCCGCCTCCTTGTAGGCCGCCATCGCCACCGACCCCCGGAAGGTGTTGTCCGGCACCGGGACGCTATAGGCCGAATCCGTCGCAATATCCGGCAGCTCGACCACGGAGCTGGGGAACTGCGGCGTCACCGTGGAGACCGCGGCGACCCGAACCGGGTTGCTGGCGCGCTTGCGCGCATACTCCATGCTCGAGAGCACCAGCGCCGCCGCCCCGTCGCTGGTGGCGCAGATCTCGAAGAGTCGGAGCGGGTCCGCCACCATCGGCGAGCCCAGCACCTCCTCCTCGGTGAACTCCTTGCGGTACCGGGCGTTCGGATTGGAGAGCCCGTGGCGGGCATTCTTGACCTTCACCTTGGCGAAGTCGCTCTCCGTCGCCCCGTAGATCTCCATGCGCCTCCGGGCGTAGAGGGCGAAGTAGGTCGGATTCGTCGCTCCCATCAGGCGGAACCGCAGCCAGTCGGGATCGTCGGGCCGGTCTCCGGACTGCGGCGCCAGGAAGCCCTTGGGAGTGGTGTCTCCCCCCACCACCAGAGCGACGTCACAGAAGCCGGCCAGGATCTGCATGCGCGCGGTGTTGAGTGCGGTAGCGCCCGAGGCACAGGCGGAGTACGAGCTGGCAACCCGTGCTCCGTTCCATCCCAGGGCCTGAGCGAAGGTCGCTCCGGCGACGTATCCCGGATAGCCGCAGCGCATGGTGTCGGCGCCCGAGACGAACTGGATTTCCTTCCACTCCACCCCGGCATCTTCGAGGGCGTCACGACACGCCTTGACGCCGTACTCGACGAACTTCCGCCCCCACTTCCCCCACGGGTGCATCCCGACTCCGAGAATCGCGACTTCATCTGCCATCACTGATCTCCTCCGATCCGAGAGCCGCCGTCAGGCCGCGACCGGCTTCCATCTCCAGACCATGTATTCGGACGCATCGTCTTCGTAGAGCTTCTCCAGGACCAGCTCTACCTCCATCCCCGCCTTCAGATCGCTCACCTCGGTCCCCTCGGCCATCTGACCGAGGACCACCATTCGCTCCTCGGCGAGCTCGACGGCCGCGATCGCGTAGGGAACGAAGGGATCCGGAGCGATGAAGGGTGCCGGAGCTGCGTAGCAGTTGTTGGTGAACGACCAGAGCTTCCCCATCGCGCTGAGCGGAACCTCTTCGAACTCGGCCCCGTTGCAGTTCGGGTTCTTGCAGAAGAACGACTCCTTGGGAAAGAAATAGGTTCCGCAGCTCTTGCACCGGGTTCCCAGGAGACGGGGTTGAGCTTCGTCCATGGTGAACCAACCCTCGACAGCAGGAACCCGCTTCTTCGCCTCGCTCATCGATCCACTCCTCCGTGCAGATTGGCTCCGCGCGCAGCGTTTTTCAGGATAACCATCAGCATCGCCTGCGTCCCCTCAGACTGGCGAGCTGTAACCGAATGTCCCGGCCGCGTGGTCGCTGTCGAGAACCGCCTCGGCGACGCGAGCTCGATGCCAGGCGCCGTTCCCCCATGCAGCCTCGAGGGACCAGGCCCGCCTCATCCAGATGTGCAGATCCTGCTCCCAGGTGTAGCCGAGCGCACCGTAGACCTGGAGCGCCACCTTGGCCGCTAGCTCCGCCGTCTCGGAGGCCGCGGACTTCGCCATCGAGACGTCCACGGCGCGGTGCTCCGAATCCCGCGCCACCGAGTGCGCCGCCCGGTAGACCACCGGCCGCGAGTACTCGAGACGCACCTGGACGTTCGCCAACATGTGCTTGATCGCCTGGAACGATCCAATCGGCTGTCCGAACTGCTTCCTCTGGCAGGCGTACTCGACGGTCATCTCGACCAGACGTTGCGCGACCCCGAGCTGCTGCGCCGCGCAGCCCAGGGCTCCCCGGTCGAGGGCGGCGGCCTGCAGCTTCTTGGCCTCGTCGCCGCGAGCCACCCGGGTTTCCGCGGCAGGCGTCCAGTCGACGCTGAAGATCCGCTCCGAGGGATCGTTGCTGGGCTGGTGGGTCAGCGACGCATTCCCTCTCGGGACTGCGTGGATCTCGTCCTGGTGCGGCAGGAGCAGGAGATCGGCGACATGGGCATCACTCACGAACGGACTGACGGAATGCCCGACGGCGAGCATGGCCTCGCCCGCCGCCACGCCGCCGAGCCAGCGATCCGCGAGCTCCTTCGAGCCCAGGCCACGGAGCAGCGGCACGCCGACCGCGGCCGTCGAGATCACCGGCTCGGCCAGCCCCGCACGCCCGGTGTCCTCGAGGAGAAGGACGAGGTCGATCTCGTCCATCCCCATTCCATCGTACTCCTCCGGAACCAGCAGGCCCGGCAGACCGACCTCGGCCAGGCTGGACCAGAACTCAGGAGAGCGACCGCTCTCGGTCTCCCAGAGCCCCCGAATCCGCTCCGCCGTGCACTCGGCCTCGAGGAAGTCGTGCACGGTGTCTCGCAGCAGCAGCTGATCTTCTGTGAAGTGAAAACGCATGCTC
Organism: uncultured delta proteobacterium; assembly: GCA_963766175.1. GTDB lineage: Bacteria > Myxococcota_A > UBA9160 > UBA9160 > UBA6930 > CAVXZE01. Next base: position 21,546 of record CAVXZE010000007.1, on the reverse strand, counting down.
AGCTCCTGGGAAGTCCGAGAATCCGCTCGGCGATGACGTTGCGCTGAATCTCGTTGGTTCCCGCGTAGATGGGACCGGACAAGGCGAAGAGGTAGCCATCCAGCCAGCCTCCCACCCCCTGAGCGGCCGGCGCCTCGGGGAGGAGCTGGCCGCGATCGCCGAGGAGCGCGAGTGCCGTCTCGTGCATCTTCACGTCCAGCTCCGACCAGAAGATCTTGTTGAGGCTCGCCTCCGCGCCGATCTTCCCGCCGGCCAGGAGACGTGACACGGTCTGATAGGTGTTCAGGGTGTAGGCCTCGGCATCCATCCAGGCCCTGGTGACCGTCTCGCGCAGGACGGGATCCACGCTCTCACCCCGGCCGACGGTCTCCTTGTAGAGCGCCACCAGCTTGCGTGCGGTGTTCTGGAACCTCGCGGGGCTTCGCAGCATCAGGCCGCGCTCGAAGCCGGCGGTCGCCATGGCGACCGACCAGCCCTTGTTCTCCTCGCCGAGCAGGTTCTCCACTGGGACTCTCACGTCGTCCAGGAAGACCTCCGCGAAGCCGGCCTCTCCATCGAGCTGAGCGATGGGCCGCACGGTCACGCCCTCGGCGTCCAGCGGAACCAGGACGAAGCTCAGGCCGCGGTGGCGCTCCGATTCCGGATCGGTCCGGAACAGACCGAACAGCCAGTCGGCATACGAGCCGCGCGAGACCCAGGTCTTCTGACCGTTGACCACGTAGTGGTCACCCTGGCGCACAGCGGTGGCTTGAATCGCCGCCATGTCGCTGCCGGCGTTCGGCTCCGACCAGCCCTGTCCCCAGACCTCCTCGCTGGAGGCCATCTTCGGCAGATAGCGGGCCTTCTGCGCCTCGGTGCCGTACTCCATGATCGTCGGCCCCAACAGGAAGATGCCGTTCTGGTTGACCCGTCCCGGGGCGCCGGCCCGGTAGTACTCCTCCTCGAAGATCAGCCACTCGATCAGGTTGGCCCCGCGGCCTCCGAACTCGACCGGCCACGGCACCATCGCCCAGCCGGCTGCGTTGAGCTCCTGCTCCCACTCGCGGTGCTTCTGGAAGCCCTCCGCAGTGTCCAGGGACGGCAGTGGCTCGCGGGGCACGTTGGCACCCAGCCAGGAACGCGCCTCCTCGCGGAAGGCCTCCTCCTCGGAGGTGAACGTGAGGTCCATGGATCTATTCCTCGCTTTTCTCGGAGAAGCTCGCTTCCCGCTTCTCGACGAATGCGTCCCGCGCCTCCTGGGAATCGGGAGAGGTGTAGAGCTCGAGTGTGAAGCCCTGCTCGAAGCGATAGCTCTTCTTGACGTCGAGCAATTCAATCCCGTTCATGCTCTCCTTGGCCAGGCGCATCGCCTTCGGGCTCTTGGCTGCGATCGACCTGGCAATCTCACGCGCCCTGGGCAGGACCTCGTCCCGGGGCAGGATCGCCTCCAGCGCACCCAGGCGGTAGGCCTCCTGGGCGGAGATGGGCTCACCGGTGAAGAGCATCCTGCGAACCTTCTGGACCGGGAACATCCGCATCAGGTGCGATGCGGCTCCCAGCGCCCCGCGGTCGATCTCGGGCAGCCCGAAGCTCGCATCGTCGCTCGAGACGATCAGATCGCAGGACCCGACGAGACCGATGCCCCCGCCCAGAACGAAGCCGTGGCAGGCGGCAATCACCGGCACCGGACAGTCGTGGATGGCCGCAAACGCGTCGTAGCAGCCCTTGTTCACCTTGGTGATCAGACTGCTGTCTTCGGCCAGCTCCTTGACATCGACCCCGGCGCAGAAGCCGCGCCCCACGGCGCCGAGAACGATCACGCGCACCTCCGGGTTCACCCCGAGCGAGGCGATCGTCTCGGCGAGCTTTACCCAGCCGGCGCTGTCGAGCGCGTTCACTGGCGGATGATCGAGCATGACCTCCGCGATGCCTTCTTCGACACTGAACCTCACTGACATCCCTGCCACCTCAGCTTGCGAGGGCCTCGAGCGTACGCTCCGCCTCGCTCACGATTCGCTCGATCAGCTCGGCGCAACCGGGTCGATCGCCGATCACCCCGGCCACCGTGCCGCTGGGCAAGACGCCCCCGACGGGATCGCCTTCGATCATCGCCTTCCTCACCAGAATCGGCGCATTCGCGGCCATCAACAGCTGCGACCGGGTCATCTTCTCGCTGCTCCGCATGGCGAGGGCGGAGCGGATCAGCTCGCCCAGCGACGCACCGCTGAGCTTGCGGTACTGGAGAGCGCTGCTCAGCGCTTTCAGCAGCAGGCTCACCCGATTGCTCGACTCGAGCCGGTGCACCAGCTCGTTCCTGATGACACGCTGTGGCATGCCGTCTACCTCCGAGGTCACCAGGATGTCGTTGACGGTGGCCGCGAAGTAGCGCTCCGCCGTCTCCGCCGGCATCGGGCTCTCGGCACTCAGCAGGAAGCGCGTTCCCATGGCGATTCCCGCTGCGCCAAAGGCCAGCGCCGCGACCAGGCCGCGGCCGTCGCTGAATCCACCCGCGGCAACCACCGGCACGTCGATCGCATCGACCACCTGGGGGACCAGAATCGAAGTGGGGACGGAGCCGGTGTGCCCTCCCCCCTCACCTCCCTGCACGATCACGACATCGGCTCCGAGCTGAACCGCCTTCTGGGAATGGCGCACGGCGCCACAGGTCGGAATACAGAGGATCCCGGCATCCTTGAAGCGCTTGATGTAGTCCGGGTTCGGAGCCCGGGCGTAGCTGGCCGCCTTCACACGATGACGGATGATGGTGTCGACGATCAGTTCGGCGCCCGGCGCCTCCATCAGGAAGTTGACGCCGAAGGGCCGATCGGTGAGCTCCTCGACCCGGCAGATCAGCGCATCGACCTGATCCGCTCTTACCGTGGCAGTGGCGAGGAAGCCGATCGCCCCCGCGTTGCAGCACGCCGCAACCATCTCGGGTGTCGCGATCCATCCCATCGCCGTCTGGATGATCGGATGGCGAATTCCGAGGATCTCACAGAGCGGTGTGTGGAGCGGATCATTCATTCACTTCCCTCGCAGCGATCCCATCGGGGTCGAGCACCTCGCGGAGGATCCGGAGGTCCTCGGCGCCCGGTGCGCGCGTCTCCGGGACCGCGTCGGGGATCACCAGCTCGAATCCCGTGTTCTCGACCACATCTTCGACACGGACCCCTGGGTGAACCGAAGCCAGCCGCATCGAATGATCCGGTGTGTCGAAGTCGAAGACCCCCAGGTTGGAGACGACGCGCCGGATCTCGTGGAAACGCGAAGCGGTCTCGCCCAGGGCGGCAGCGCGGTCGTAACCGACGCCGGAAACCACGTCGACCTCTTCGACGAAGACCCTCTTGCCGTGATTCGGAACCCAGTAGCTGGTGGGGTGATTGAGCGTGTTGCCGGGCGCCCCGCGCATGCCGAGCAGCTGCGCCTTCGGCTTCTCGAAGGCGCCGATGCAGGCGATGTTCTGGTTGCCGAAACGGTCGACCTGGGTGGCGCCCATCACCACGTGGCGCCTTCCAGACCAGAGGACGTCGAAGATGGTCCGATAGGGCATCCAGCCCTCGACGATCGGCTTCCAGCCCCGCTCCCCTCCGAGCGGCGGAACGTTTGCCAACAAGGAGGCGACACCGTCGGTGAGGAGGAGATCCGGCTCGAAAGTCAGCTTGGCCAGCCGCGCGCCCAGAGCGGGCAGGTTGCCGATGGGACTGACCAGGGTCTCGCCATCGCCGCGGAAGATCTCGGCGATGGCCACTGCGCAGAACTCCGCTCGCGTGGGACCGCTCATCGGGACTTCACCGCCTCCTGGTACTCCCGCTCGCTCCCGAGGTCGAGATACCTGGCCCGGAACGCGTTCCACGCCGCTGGGTCCTTGGCGGTGGCAGCGTACTCCTTCTGGAAAGGCTCGTCCCGTCCGTAATCGGGCGGACACTCGGTGAAGTGGGCGCCCCCCGGCGCCTCCACCACACCGTCGACCATCATCCGGTTGATCTTCAGCGTATGGACGCTGCCTTCGCGGAGCAGGTCCTCGGTGGCGATGATCTTCTCGCAGGACATGAAGCGCCGCTCGGCTGCCATGCAGAACAGGTCGTCGAAGAAGAGATCCGGGCCCAGGAACTGGCCGTTGCCGCGGGAGTCCGCGCGATTCATGTGAATCAAGGCCACGTCGAGCTGCAGCGCGGGCATCGCCACCAGCTCCTCGCCGTCCTGGTAGGGGGACTTCACCAGCTTCAGGTGCGGATTGATCTTCATCACGTCGGAGCCGAGTCCCGCGCGGGTAGGTAGGAAGGGGAGCCGCAAGGCAGCGGCGTAGAGCCCCCACTGGAGCATTCCTTCATCGAGCTCGACCGCCGCGATCGTGGCCTCTTGTCGTGCGATCCGGAAGTGCGGCTCCAAGGGGATCGAGTCCAGGGAGACGAAGCCGTAGATGACCTTGTCGACCTTGCCCGTCGCACAGAGCAAGCCGACATCCGGCCCGCCGTAGGAGACGATCGTGAGACCCCGCAGCGGCGACCGGAGAATGGCCCGCACCAGCGACATCGGCTTGCGCCGCGACCCCCATCCTCCGATGCCGATGGTCATCCCGTCGCGAAGCTCGGCGATCACCTGGTCCTCGGTCAAGCGCTTGTCCATCGAGCTTCCCTCTTGGTCACCGGGCAGGCCTGAACTCGTCGTCCCGTGGCGGCCGCATGGCGAGCACTTGAACCGGGCGGAATTCATTGAGAAACGCTACGTATCGTTTCTCAATCCGCGACATCCGTCTCTGCTCACCGGAAACTCCAACTCCCGCATCGCGCCCCGAAGGGAAGCCACCTGCGCCCGCCCTCCCGGCGCCTGGTATAGTACACGTCGCGTCTCGTAATTCACAGCGCTGGTGCAGATGGCTGGGCCCTCGATGCTCTTCGATATGGCGGCGGCAAATCCCGAGGGCGTGGCGCTCGACGACCTGACCCGGCGGCGTACCTGGGCGGAGTTTCTCGACCGCGCCACCCGGATCGCCCACCTGCTGCGCGACGAGCTGCGCCTCGGGTCCGACGACCACGTCGCGCTGCTGATGGGCAACCGCGTCGAGTTCGTCGAGCTGACTTTCGGCGCAATGCTCGCCGGGGTCTGGATCACGCCGATCAACTGGCACCTGAAGGAGGCCGAGGCCGCCTACGTCGTCCAGGACTCCGGCTCCCGGGTGCTGTTCACCGACGAGGAGAACGAGGGCACCGCCAGACGATTGGCTGGCAGCGCGGATCTCCTCTCCGTCGATGCCGTCGAGGCCGCCCTCACCGATGCCTCCGACGAGCCGATGCCGCCGGACGGCCCGGCAGGCGGCACCATGATCTACACCAGTGGAACGACCGGCCGACCCAAAGGGGTCAAGCGCAGCCGCCCACCCAGCCTCGGGACCGCGCTCTCCGACATCGCGAGCAAAGCCGCGGCACTGGGCCTCGACGGAAGGGGACCGCACCTGGTGACGGGTCCGCTGTATCATGCGGCGCCGCTGCTCTTCGCAGTCTACGACCAGCTGAATGGCGCACCCCTCATCATCCTCCCGCGGTGGGATGAGGCGCACGCACTGGAGGTGCTCCAGGAGCGCGGCATCCGCAATACCCACCTGGTGCCCACCATGTTCGTGCGCCTGCTGAATCTGCCCGAAGCGGTTCGCAGCGGTTTCGACCCCTCCGCACTCGAGATGGTCCTCCATGGAGCCGCACCGATGTCGGTGGAGGTGAAGCGGCGAATGATCGACTGGTGGGGCGAGGTCCTCGTAGAGTACTGGGGCGCCACGGAGGGTGGCACGACCACGCTCGTCGGCTCGGCGGAGTGGCTCGCCCATCCGGGAACCGTGGGCAGGGCCGTCTCGTCCTTCGAGGTGTTCGCCGTCGACGACGAGGGCAAACGCCTCCCGCCTGGAGAGATCGGTGTTCTCTACTCCCGGCACAAGCACCTGCCGCAGGTGTTCGAATACCACGGCGCACCGGAGCAAACCGCCGAAGCCCACCCGGAGCCCTTTGTTTTCCAGATCGGCGACGTCGGATGGGTCGATGAGGACGGCTACGTCTTCCTGTCCGACCGCAAGTCGAACATGATCATCTCGGGTGGAGTCAACATCTACCCGGCCGAGATCGAGCAGGTCCTACAGGAGCACCCGGCGGTCGCCGATGTCGCCGTCTTCGGCATTCCCGACGCGGAGTGGGGCGAGGTCGTGAAGGCGGCCGTCGAGCTGGTGTCGCGAACCGAGCCCCCCCCGGAGCTCGAAGCCGAGATCCGCGCCTTCGCCCGCGAGCGGCTGGCCGACTACAAGGTGCCCCGGTCGATCGACTTCGAGAATCAGCTTCCGCGATACCCGACGGGCAAGCTGCACGTTCGGCTGCTGCGCGACCGCTACTGGAAGCAGCACGACCGAAACATCTGATTCGCCCCCGCCAATCCATTCAACCGCTCCACTTTCTCTGGACTTCCCACTGACTCCTGAGTAAGCTGCGGCCATGGGAGTCAGCCAGGCGGGATCCCCTCGTCGCAGCACCGTGGTCGCCGAGGCAACCCGAGAGCTGATTCTCCAGGCCGCCGAGATCGAGTTCGCCAATCGGGGGTTTGCCAGGGCGCGCCTGGAAGACATCGCCGAGCCGGTCGGCATCACCCGGGCGGCCATCATCTACCACTTCGGCGACAAGCAGGCGCTCTACGCCGCGGTGCTCGACGCCACCTTCAAGGCGCTCGCCGCGCGGATCCGCGCGGCGCTCGAGGCCGACGCTCCGCACGCCGAGCGGGTCGAGCGGCTGATCGGCGCCTGGGTCGACTACGCCGCGGAGCGACCGACTCTCGCGCGGCTCTTCATTCGAGAAGTCGCCGACTCGCAGCAGGAGCTCGCGCCCGAGATTCGACAGCTCGTCGACCCCATGTTCTCTCTGGTGACGGAAGGCATCGAAAAGGGCCAGGAGGAAGGCGCATTCCGGAAGGTCGACCCTGCTCTGGTCGTCAGCATTCTCGCCGGCGCGACCGTCTGGTTCGTCACCAATGCCCCCCTGCTCGGCGGAGAGGAGACCAGACGTCTTCCCAGGGAGGAGATCTTCTCCGCATTCCGCCAGGAACTGATCGGTGTCACCCGCCATCTCCTCGGTACCAACAACCCATGACACGGGGCCTGCCCCATCCACGAGTGGGAGAGAGCCATGCAAGACACGGACACGGGAAACTGGGACGAAGCCGTTGATCTGCTGATCGTCGGCTCCGGAGCCGGCGCCATGACAGCGGCCCTCGCCGGACACGATGCCGGTGGCAGCACGCTACTGATCGAAAAGAGCGATCTCTACGGCGGCTCGTCGGCCATGTCGGGCGGTGGCTTCTGGGTGCCCAACAACCACCTGATGGCGGGCGTGGGCATCGAAGACAACCCCGAGGACGCCTGGATCTACCTCCGGGAAACCACCGCTGGCGAGGTCTCCGAGGATCGCCTGCGCGCCTATCTGGAGAAGGCCCCGGAGATGGCCAAATACCTCTCCGAGCGAACCCGCGCCGAGTTCGTGGCTCTCCCCGAGTACGCGGATTACTACCAGAGAGTTCCGGGCAGCAGACCCGGCGGCCGCGCCCTCGAGCCGAAGAATTTCGACGCCAGCCTTCTGGAGGACGAATTCCTCAAGATGCGCGAGCAGAATCCTCAAATGCTGATCATGAAGCGCATCTTCATGACCGTCTTCGAGGCGCGCACCATGTTGTGCAGGACGCCGGGCTGGATCGGGATCACCATGAAGCTGATGGCCAGATACTGGCTCGACCTTCCCTGGCGCTTCAAGTCGCGGCGCGACAGAAATCTCGCCATGGGAAACGCGCTGGTCGGCATGCTGCGGCGTTCGCTGATGGATCGGGACATCCCTCTCTGGCTGAACACACCCGCGCGAGAGTTGATCGTCGAAGACGGCCGGGTGGTGGGCGTCGCAGCCGAGAAGCAGGGGCGCCCGATCCGGATCCGGGCCAGGAAGGGTGTTGTGCTGGCTGCGGGTGGCTTCGAGGGAAACCAGGCGATGCGCGAGAAGTACCTGCCCAATCCCACCCGCGTCGAGTGGTCGTGCGCGAACAAGCACAATACCGGCGACGCGATCGCCATGGGCCAGAAGCTGGGCGCCGCGATCGACCTGATGAGCGATGCCTGGTGGGGGCCCACCACCGTCGTGCCCGGTGAAGATCACGCGCGCATGCTGGTGATCGAAAAGTCGCTTCCGGGCAGCATTCTCGTCAACAGTGCCGGCGAGCGCTTCGTCAACGAAGCCGCGCCCTACATCGACGTGGTGAACACGATGCACGAGAAGGACTCTCCCGAGAAGCCCTGCGTTCCGGCCTATCTGATCTTCGACGCCAACTTCCGCAAGAAATATCCCTGTGGGCCGATCCTGCAGGCCTCGCAACAACCCGACCGGTTCCTCCCCCGCGCCCTCAAGGGCTACTTCAAGATGGCCGACACCCTGGAGGGTCTGGCGGCACAGATCGGCGTCGATGCCAAAGGGCTCACGGAGTCGGTCCGAAAACTCAACGACTACGCGCGCACCGGTGAGGACCTGGACTTCCACCGCGGCGAGACCGTCTTCGACCGCTATTACGGCGACGAGAATGTCACGCCCAACCCTTGCCTGGCGCCCATCGAGAAGCCGCCCTTCTACGGGCTCGAAGCGTATCCCGGCGAACTCGGCACCAAGGGTGGCCTCAAGACCGATGCCAACGCCCGGGTGCTGAAGGAGTCAGGGGAAGTCATCCCGGGCCTCTACGCCATCGGCAACTGTTCGGCGTCGGTGATGGGGCACTCCTATCCCGGAGCCGGGAGCACCCTCGGCCCCGCTACCACATTCGGCTACCTCGCAGCGCACCACGCAATCGGCAGCTGAGCTCACGGAGGCACTGGGAATGGCATCGGAGGAGCACGTCCTGCTGCGCGTCGAAGAGGGTGTCGGCGTCGTCACCCTGAACCGCCCGGACCGATTGAACGCGGTCAGCTGGGAGATGGCCACCGACCTCGCCGACCTCCTCGGCGAGATCCGCTTTCGCGACGAGATCCGGGTGGTGCTGCTGACTGGTGCTGGCCGTGCTTTCTGCGCCGGCGGCGATGCGGAGTTCGTGAGCGGGTCGGGGGAGCGGCCCCTGCCCGGTCTCTCCGATCCGGATCTCGCAATGCCCCGCTACCAGAGGAAGACACCCGCCGGGCCGTTCGCAGCTGCCACCCGGATGATCGTCGAGGTGGAGAAGCCGGTGATCGCGGCGATTCACGGACCCGCGGTGGGCGCTGGCCTCGCCTATGCCCTGGCCTGCGACCGCCGCTTCGCCGACACCACCACGCGCATGTCGGCCATCTTCGTTCGGCTCGGCTTCAGCCCGGACTGCGGCGTCACCTATTTCCTGCCGAGAATCGTCGGTCTCTCCACGGCGCTGATGATGGTGGAGACGGGAAAGATGTTCGATGCCGAGGCGGCCAAAGAAATCGGGCTGATCGACGAGCTGGTTCCCGAAGGTGAGGACTTCTCGGCAGCGATGGAGTACGCGAAGCAGCTCGCTTCGGGCCCCAGTGTGGCGATCGACCTCGCCCGTCGCTTCATCCACAAGTCGCTGACTTCGACCCTCGACGAGATGCTCGACTACGAAGCGGTCGCATCCACTCTGAGCTCCGCCACCAGGGACGCCAGGGAGGGCACCCAATCGTTCCTCGAGAAGCGCAAGCCGGATTTCAAGGGCTACTAGCGCTCAGCAGGGACGTTGTTAACGCTTCACGATGACGGCGGTGCCGTTGCCGCCCAGGCCGAGGGTCTGGGCGAGGCCCAGCTTCGCGTTGGGAACCTGCCGAGGCCCCGCCTCACCCCGCATCTGCCAGCCCAGCTCGCAGACCTGGAACACACCCATCGCCGTGGTCGCCTCTCCGAAGGAGAGGAACCCGCCGCTCGGATTGATGGGCAATCGACCGGTGGGAAGCGTCTCACCCGCCTCGAGCAGCCGCTCGGCCTCGCCGGGCTCGCAGAGCCCCCACTCCTCGGGAAAGGCCAGCTCGTAGTAGACTGTGTTGTCCTGCAACTCGACGAGATCCAGGTCCCCGGGACCGACACCCGCCTGGTCGAACGCCTTGCTCACCGCCAGGGCCGCCTCGCTGTGGAAAGTCTTTCCGGAGGGGGGAACCATGCCACCGAGCCCCCGGGTGATCCCGTCATCGAAGCGCGCCGTGGCCACGGTGCTCGCCGCCACCCACACCGGCTTCGAGGTCCGCTTCCGGGCCTGCTCGGCCGAGCAGAGAACCACCGCCGCCGCACCGTCGCTCACCGGGCAGATCTCGTAGAGCCGGAGCGGATAGCTCACCATCGCCGACCCGAGCACCTCCTCCAGAGTGAACTCCTTTCGGAAGCGCGCGTTCACGTTGTGCGCGGCAACCTTGTGAGACTTGACCGCGATCCGCGCCAGCTGCTCCTCGGTGGTGCCGTGCTCGTGCATCCGACGCCGGCACAGCATCGCCCAGAACGAGGGGCCGGGCATGCCGACGCAGCGCTGTCGCAGATACTCCAGATCGGTCTCCTCCTCGACGCCCGACGTCTGGATGAACCCCTTGGGCATCTTCTCGCCGCCCACGACCAGGACCACATCGTGGAGTCCGCTCGCCACCAGCGTGTAGCCGATGTTGAAGGCGTTGCCGCCCGCGGCACAGCCCGCCGAGAGGTTGTATACCGGAACGCCCGTCGATCCCATCTCTTCGACGACGTCGTTTCCGTTCAATCCCCATCCCTTGCCGCCGGAAAAGCGCGAGCTGGCAGCGGCCACTGCCTCGATCTCCCGCCACGCGACGCCCCCGTCCGAGAGTGCCGCCTCGACCGCCTCCCGGCACATCTGCGTGAGGGACCTGTCCGCGAACTTTCCCCAGGGATGCATTCCCAGGCCAACGGCCGCAACCTCTCTCATCCTGCCGATTCTCCGTTCTCAGCCGACGCCACGCGATGTCAGATCGGCCTGAACTTCCAGGTGATGACCTCGTTTCCTTCCTCGTCGAGGTAGAGTCTCTCCAGGACGAGCTCCACCTCCGCTCCAACCTGAACTCCCTCCGGGTCGTCGGTGCTGATCCTTCCCAGAACGCGCAAGCCCTCCGGCATGTCCACCATCCCGAGGGCGTAGGGGGTGTACGGCTCTTCGTACCGAGCCGGAGCGGGCGGCGGGTAGTTCTGGATGGCGCAGCTCCACAAAGTGCCGCGGGGTCCGAAGCTGGCCTCCTCCATCTTCGATTCACGGCACTCCGGGTTGTGGCAGACCGCGGATCTCGGGAAATAGGGAGTCCCGCACGATGCGCATTTCGAACCGAGCAGCCGCGGGCCGTCGGCAGCCTCGGTGAACAGCCCTTCGGCTATGGGAACCCTGTTCGTTGTCGTCATCGAAGATCACCTCGTCGGCGATGAGCGGGACGGATGCCGGCCCTCATCGCGCTTTCGCAGCTCGGATAAGCTCAGGGAGTATCTCCAGACAATCACCCACGATGCCATAGCGCGCGTAGCGGAAGATCGCCGCGTCCGGATCGCGATTGATGGCCACGATCGTCTTCGCCGCCGAGCATCCCGCCATGTGCTGGCTCGCCCCGGAGATACCCGCGGCCACGTAGAGCCCCGGACGCGTGATCTTCCCGGTCAGCCCCACCTGCCGTGAGGAATCGACCCAGCCGTCGTCCACCAGCGGGCGCGACGCGCCGGCCATGCCACCCAGGGCCTCTGCCAGCTGCTCCACCAGCTCGTAGTCCGCCGCGGCGGAGAGACCGCGGCCCCCGGACACGATGATCTCGGCGTCCTCGAGGCGAGGACCCTCGGTCTGGGCGCGCTCGACGGTCCGAATCCGCTCCTCCACACCGCTCAAATCCACCTGGATGTCCCGCAGCGTCGGGCCCGGCCCCTCGTCTGCTCGGGGCTCCGGCAAGACCGCATTGGCCAGCACCGACACCACGCACGACTCGACGCCCGCGAGCTGGTAGGCGACGCGCGTATCGCCGCCATACGCCGACGCGGTGATCTCCAGGCAGCCAGCCTCCGCTACATCGACGTCGACGCCGTTCATCACCACGGCGGCCCCGAGGCGCCCAGCCAGGCGAGGAGCGATCAACCTCGCGTCGAAGGTCTGGCCGAAGAGCAACAGCTTCGTCGGGTGCTCTGCACAGTACTGCGCCAGCGCCTCGACCCAGGGATCCGGCTGGAAGTCAGCCAGCTTGGCGTCGTCGACCCGGTCGAGGTTCGCCACCCCGTAGCTTCCCGCGACCTCGACGGCCCGCGCCGGCAGCGCTCCCAGCACCAGCCAGTTCAAGTCCGTCTGCAGAGAAGCGCTCACCTTGCGGCCCAGGGTCAGCACCTCCTCGCTCTCGCTGGGGACGCCGTCGCGACCTTCGCCCCAGGTACAAACGACTACCGATGACGTCATGACTCGAACGGAACCTCCGACGATATCGCCCGTGAAAGTCTCAGCATCCGCTCTACGGGAGAACGCCGTCCCTGCACAGGTTCTCGATCAGGCGATCGGCCAGCTCGGCTGGCGTTTCTCCGGAGAGGAACTCACAGTTTCCCTGGACGGTGGGAACGAACTGCCGTGTCATCGTCACCCTCGGTTGCAGCGCCTCGGGAGAAAGAGAGAGCTCTTCGACCGAGACGATCGTCGGCTTCATGCGCCTGGCGGCGATCTTCTTGGCCGTGGTCGGAAAGCGCGGCTCCCCGAGCTCGTTGCTGATCGTCACCACCACGGGGCACCGTGCTTCGACCACTTCGTCCCCGTCAGGCGTCACCCGGGTCACCCGCACCCCGGGCCCGCCGGCCGTCTCCACCAGCTCCATCGCCCGTGCGATCGAGACGATCGGCATCCCCAACGACTCGCCCAGGAGCGCGGGGACCACTCCTTGATCGTCGTCGGAGGCTTGACGCCCGCAAAGGACCAGATCGGCGCCTCCGCTGCTGCGGATGTACGCCGCCAGCAGAAGAGCCACGGTGTGGTAGTCGACGGTGGCGGGATCGACGGAGATTGCGGCGATCTCGTCCGCGCCCAGCGCCGCGGCATGCTTGAGCAGGCTCGCTTGATCGGGACCCGCCGATACCACGCTGATGCTGCAGTCCGCTCCCGCGTCCCGGAGTCGAAGAGCAGCCTCGATCGCCTGCTCGTCGTAGGCATTGATCAGCCGAGGGATCGCGGTCTGCGTCAGCGTCTTTCCATCCTCGCCGATCTCCAACCGCCCGGCGAGAGCGTAGTTGTTCACCGCATCCGGATCGAGAACTTCCTTGGCACAGATGACGATACGCATCGCGGCCTCTCCCTCCGAAAACATAGCAGACGGACTGCTTCAGCTCGACGCGTCTTCCGTGACGAAGACACTCCCGGACTCACACCAGACGGCGTCGGCGGGATAACCCTCCGGCTTCTTCGTCAGGTCGACCATCAGATACCAGCGCCAGGGCGGATCCCCGTGGTCGACGAATTCGCCGGTCAAAGTCCCGGTAAAATCCTGACGCCCTGCGAAACGAGTGCCGGCGATGTGGCCTCCGCCGTCACACTCGGCCCGTTTTCCGGCCATCTCGCGATCGAAACCCTTCCGTCCCGCGGCAGCTCCACTCACCATTCCGTCCCCGCGGACAGAAGGGGCGCGACTCCATCGAGCGAATCCGGCAGCGGGAGGTCGAGGCTCACCCGACCTCTCCGGTCAACTCCTCGAATGCGGTGAGGGCCTCGTCGACAAGGTCGAAGACGATCTGGCGGGCGGGCTTCATGGTCGTCACGAATCCCACCCCCTGGCCAGCGGCCTCCGTCATCAAGTCCCCCCTCCGGTGGTCGTTGGCTGCCTGGATATAGTCCGAGCTGAGGAGCATCTGGTACGGTGCCGGGAGCACAGAGGGGGCTTCGGGCTTGGACCACTCTTCGGTCCACGGGCACTTGAGCGTACGCATGGTCATTCCGGAGATACAGTTCGAATAGGAGGTATCCTCGGCCGTGGCGGCGAGGAGCTTCTCCTTGACGATCATGTCGACGTCGGATTCCCGCGACGCCAGCCACAGCGTGCCGGTCCAGACGCCTGCGGCGCCCAGGCAGAGCGCAGCGGCCAGGTGCCGGCCCGTCGTCACTCCACCGGCTGCGATGATCGGCGTATCGCCTGCGATGGAGACGACCTCTGGAACGATGGAGAAGGTTCCCATCGCCCCGGTGTGACCGGCTGCGTCGTAGCCCTGCGCGATGATCGCGTCGACCCCCGCCTCGACCTGTCGCTTGGCCTGGCGCGTCTTTCCCACCAGGCCGAAGACCTTGATGCCTCGCTCGTGAGCGGCCTCCAGAATGAAGACGGGGCTCCCGAGACCGGATGCGAGGACGGGCACACGTTCGTCGAGAAGCACCTCGAGCTGTGCGCGCGCCATCTCCTGGTTCAGGCCACCCCACTGGTGCAATGCAACCGGCCCCTTGGGATCGGGAACGTCGTACTTCTCCTTGATCTGCCGGGCAAACTCCCGGTGACTCTCCGGGATCTTGCCCATCAGCTCGTCCAGCGCGCCCGCCGGGGGCACCGAGGCGGGAACGACCAGATCGATGCCGAACGGCTTGCCGTCGATCCTGTCGCGGATCCACTTGATGTCGGCAACGATCTCATCGGGGGTGTGCATCGCCTCACCCAGCACGGCAAATCCACCCGCATTGATGACCGCGACCGCCACGTCCTTGCAGTGTGTGAACGCGATGATCGGGAACTCGATCCCCAGCATCTCGCAGAGCTTGGTTCGCAGCGGATCCTTGGCCATCCCGGATCTCCTATCGGCATCTGAGGGCGGCGCGTCCGTGGCCAGCGACGGGCCAGCTCGCTCAGTGCGGCGAGAAGGTGGGCCCAACTGATCGGAAGCTACGACTCGGCGCACCCGATGCGCGAGGTTAACACCACGAGCGTGCACCGTCTAGATTTGCGCGCAGCTGCTCGCCGCGAGGCGATTGACAGTGTCAGAGCGAGCTTCCATAATGATTTCCGGCTGTTCCGAGCTCGCGTCATCGGGCCTTCCCCACCTCGAAGAGTGCAGCGAGCGGGAGCCACTCGCCTCTCCGATTCACGACGCCCGCGCGATCCACTGGAAGGAAGCGAAATGCCCGACGCCGCTCTCGCAGGGATCCGGGTCCTCGAACTCGGTCAGATGGTCTCGGCGCCCTACTGCGCCAAGTTGTTCGCCGACTTCGGGGCCGACGTGATCAAGATCGAGACGCCCGAAGGCGGAGACGCCGCCCGAGGCTGGGGTCCCTTCCCGAACGACCAGGCGCATCCCGAGAAGAGCGGTCTGTTCCACTTTCTCAATACGAACAAGCGCGGCGTCACCCTGGACCTGAGCGCCGCGAGCGGTCGCGAGCAGCTCCTCGGGCTCGTCGAGCGTTCCCAGGTACTCATCGAGAACAACTCCCCGAGGCAGATGCGCGAGTGGGAGCTCGACTACGCCACCCTCTCCGAGCGCAATCCCAACCTCGTGATGATCTCCATCACCCCCTTCGGCCAGACGGGACCCTACGCCAACTGGAATGGCTACGACCTGAATGCCTACCACCTCTCCGGGGCCAGCAGCCGCTACTGCGGACATCCCGGCGAGCCGCCCCTGGAGCACGGCACCTTTGCCGCCGATTTCTTCGGCGCCGCAGCCGCTGCAGCCTGGGGCATGGCGGCGTTTCTGGGGCGGACGCGCGTGGGTGGAGGGCAGCACGTAGACGTCTCCACCGCCGAGGCCATCGCCGCCACCTTCGTCGGTGGCCAGAACATCGGAGGCTACGCCCAGGACGACGTGTTCGAACGCCGTACCGGAGTGGGAATGCCCCTCGGCGCCCCCGCCACCATCGTCCCCTGCAAGGACGGATATGTCTGGGTGTTGGCTCTGGAACCGGGCCAATGGAACGGGCTCGCCAACGTCATGGGGAATCCGGACTGGATGCAGCTCGAGATGTTCCAGGACATGTACGTGCGCGCCCAGAACGCCGACGCGATCTACCCGCTGATCGAAGAGTGGACCATGGAGCACAGCAAGTGGGAGATCATGGAGCAGTGCCAGGCCAACGGCTGTCCCGTCACCGCCGTGTTCAACGTGGAGGAAGCCGCCGAGCACCCACACCTTCAGGAGCGCGGGTACATCGTCGAGCTGGAACACCCGGTGCTGGGAAGGTTTCGCGACCTCGGTGCCCCCTTCAAGCTCCCCGAAAGCCCCGGCGGGCCCCGTGTCGCCGCTCCCCGCCTCGGGGAGCACAATGCGGAGGTCTTCGGAGACCTCCCGGAGACGAACGCCGACGACGCGACGCAGGCCACAGGCGAAGCGATCACGGTAGAGGCGCTGCCACTCGAGGGCATCCGCGTCGCCAACTTCGGCTGGGTCTGGGCCGGGCCCGTCGTCGGCCAGACTCTCGGCTTCCTGGGTGCCGAAGTGTACAAGGTCGAGTCGCGTGCCCGGATCGACCTGACCCGCAATCTACCTCCCTTCGCCGAGGGTGTCCGCGACCCCAACCGCAGCCTCTCGAACCACGCGTGCTGGGCCGGAAACGGCAGCGTCACCCTCAATCTGAAGCGTCCAGAGGCCCAGGAGCTGGCCCGACGCCTGATCGCCAGCTGCGATGTCGTGGTGGAGAACTTCGGCCCTGGGGTCATGAACAAGATCGGGCTGGGCTACCCGGACCTCTGCGAGGTCAAACCCGATCTCGTCATGTTCTCGATGCCGGCCGCCGGCCTGAACGGCCCGCTCAAGGACATCCGAACCTACGGCCTGAGTCTCACCAGCACGACCGGTCTGGACAGCCTCACCGGCTACCTGGGTGGTCCCCCGGTGCCGGTGGAGAACGCCTTCTCGGATCCCTACAACGGAATCATGGGCGCCTTCGCCATCCTGGTCGCACTCCAACACCGCAAGCGCACGGGCAAGGGACAGCACATCGACTACTCCCAGCAGGAGGCCGTGATGCAGATGGTCGGCCCCGCCTTCATGGACTACGTCCTGAACGGTCGCGTCGCCGGCCCCATCGGGAACAGACATCCGCTAGCCGTCGCTGCACCGCACGGCGTCTTCCCCTGTGCCGGAGAGGACCGCTGGATCAGCATCGCCGTCGCCGACGAGGGCGAGTGGCAGGGTCTTTGCGCCGCCATGGGCGATCCCGGATGGGCGCGCGCACCCGAGTTCGCCGATCTTCAGCGCAGAGTCCAGAACATCGACGACCTCCACGCCCGGTTGGCCAGCTGGACCACTGACTTCGATGACCGGGAGCTCGCCGAGCTGCTCCAGCAACACGGCGTTGCCGCCGCTCCCGTCCTCAACGTCGCCGACCTTCTCCACGACCCCCACTACCGGGCGCGCAGTACCTTCGTCGAGGTCGAGCACCCGCTGGGATTTCGCGAGACGATCTACGGTGCTTACGTGAAGATGAGCCGGACCCGGGCAGCGGTCAGTCCGGGGCCGAGCATCGGCCGGGACAACGATCGCGTCTTCCGCGAGCTGCTGGGGATTCCCGAGGACCGCTACCGCCAGCTCGTCGATGCGGAGGTCATCTACTGAGGCACCCCTTCCCTCGGGTCCGATTCGCCATCCTGGTCCATTCCTCTTTCTGGATCCGGCCTTGCTCGACGATTCTCGTCACAGGACGCGAGGGACCCCACCTGGTGCAATGACCTCCTGTCCCTCTTTCCTCTCCTGGAGGATCCACTCCGCGGCGGAGGTGGCAGGTTCGTGGCACTCGGAGCAGTAGTCTTCTGAAGCCCTGTGCATCCTGTGGCACAGGTGGCAATCGACCTCGCCGTAGTGGTAGGCCCGGTGGGGGTTCTGTGCCAGATGCCAATTGGCCGATCTCTCGCCATCCTTCGGTGCCTCGCGGACGGCACCCGTATCGGGTCCGATGTCGTCGGTTCGTTCGATCAACTCGGCGTAGTTCGGGTGAGCGTGACACCGGAAACACGCCTCCTTCTTGACCCTCATCCGTCGCAGCCTGTAATCCCCACGGATCTGCGTGACGATGTTGTGAATCGCCGTGGCGACGCCAACGGGGTGGCAGGTCTGACAGGGGATGGCCGCCTTGGCGTGAGCTGCGGCCAGGCGCTCGGAATCCTCCCAGGAGGTGTAGTACGGGTCCGGGTGGCAGAGGACGCAGAATTCCGGGCGTTCCAGGCTGTCTCTGAGACCCACCACGCCCATGCTCGCCAGGCCCGCCAGCATCACCGCCACCGCAATGATCGTCTTCAGCGCCCTGGACATCGCCTCTCCTCTGCCGCTTCTCCCACGCTCGCCAACTGCAGCCCTCCCCTACTCATCCCCTGCCGCGGCCTGCACTCGCTCAAGCATCAACTGCTCGTACTCGAGCGGGTGCTGGTCCCGCATCTTCTCGGCGCTGATCCTCCCGGTGAAGATACTGGTATCCATCGGAAACGATTCGCCCGCGACGTGCGCATGATAGAAGTGCCACAGGGCGATGGCCAGAACAGCCAGAAGCGCTTCGTAGCTATGCGCGACCTTCGACGCCGTAACGATGACCCCGGGCAGGTAGCTGGTGGCAACGACGGGGAAGAGCAGGATCAGGCCGGTCACCGCCATCACCAGGGTTCCCCACACCACAGACCAGTACTCGAGTTTGTGCCGGAAATCGTAGCGCCCGAACCTGGGCTTCTCTCTTCTGATCCCGGCCAGGTAGGCCACCTGGCCGAGTGCGTCCTTGACGTCCTGACTGCGGGGCAACATCGCAGTCGACCTGGGGCCCGCCAGGACGAACTCCCAGACCGACTCGATGATGTGATAGAGCCCCTGGAACAGGAGCATGATCCCAGACAGGTGGTGCACGAGGCGAACCGTATCGAGGCCACCCATCACGAAGATGAGTCCTCGCGCCCAGTCCGCGTCGCAGTAGCGCTGCGGCAAGCCGGTCAGGCACAACAGCGTGAAAGATGCCATCAATAGAATGTGTTGAACCCTCTGACTGAGAGAGAACCGAATGAACGTCGCTTCTGCCCTTGCTTCCTCTGCCATCGCTATCTCGTCTCTGCGAGTTTCTTTCGCAACCGATGCAGAACATCCAACCCGACATAGATCGCCATCAGGCCGATCACCGCCGGGATCACCAGCCGGTAGATCAGCTCGACGCAGTACACCAGCAACGAACTGTCACGACTGGTGCGAAAGTGACCGGTGCTCGACGAAGTGAAGTGGGCCTCGGCTCCCTGATGACATCGACGACAGGTTTCCAGCAGATTCTCCTGGGCGACCCACGAGCGAGCATCATTGGACGGAAAGACGGCGTGGCTACCGTGGCAGTCGCTGCAGACCGCTTCGTAGCGCCATGTCGAGGCATCGTGGGTCCGGTAGTAATCGATCGTGAAGCCGTGGTAGTCGGCGCGGTACGAGGTGTAGAGATCGCTGACGATCTCGTGCCTACGCATCAGCTTCTCATCACCGTGACATCCGGCACACCGAGAGGGAATCTCCAGACGGAACACCGCGGTTCGGATCTCGCCGCTCTCGGGATCGTCGTGGCAGTCGGTGCAGCCAGGGGCATCGGCGTCTCCGGAGAGGTAGGCCTTGCCATGAACCGACTCCTGCCATTCGCGATACTCCTTCGGATATCGCCTGGCGCACGGCTCGCTGCCACCATCCGCTCGAGCACACGCCTGCGTCGGCGTTCCGGAGATCGGAGAGACGACCTCGCTGCCGGTCGCGTCGGAGCTGGATCCGGAAGGACTGCCACCGGCGGCGCGGACCATGGCGCTGGAGTGAGTAACGGCGAGGAGCAGAAGAACACGGAGACCAATCCCGACCACTCGCTTCATGTTCCACCGTTCCGTGCAAGCCACAGCGGGCGCGGCAAGCCTGGCGCAATTGCCCACAACAAGAGCAGACCCCGAAGGGAGGGCTACGCTACTCCAAGACGCGATACTCCCGGATACGAATGACCGGACCAGATGGGCAAGAAAGCCAGGATCCCGGGCGCCTGGTGCGAACTCGTCAGGACCAGGGTTCCAGAGCAGCGACGTTGCTGCCGGCGATGCGACCGAAGGTCAGCCCATCTCCAACCGACGCGCCACTGCCGGGATACTGCTGTGCGCTCACCCCAAAAGCGTTGCGACCGGCGGCGTACAGCCCCGGCACCGGTTGGCCGAATGGGCTCAGCACTTCGGCCTTGCCGTTGGTCCTCAACCCACCGGTAGTGAAGAACCAGGCAAAGGCGGCCGGGAAGTTGATGGCGTAGAATGGCCCCTTCTCCAGCGGCACCAGGTAGTGCGGGTCCTTCGAGCACTCGGGGTCTTCACCCTTGGCGGCGTGCTCGTTGTAGAAGCGGACCGTGTTCTCCAGCAGGTCGAGATTGATGTTTGCCACCCGAGCCAGTTCGGGGATGCTGTCGGCCGGTCCGACATACTTGATGTGTTCTGCGATGTACGCCCGTCCTTGTTCTGGAATCTCGTCCCAGATGGATTGATCGACGATCACATAGGAGACGGGATGTCCCTGAATCAGGGCTCTCCCCACCCAGGATCCGTAGTTGTCTTCCCCAATGAAGCGGCGACCTCGGTCGTCGACCAGGATTCCCTTCACCAGAGCTTCCCCGAATTCGTAAATGCCCGAGTAGGCGAAAGCATCGCCCATCATCCGCAGGTCACCACCGGCGCCTTGCCCCATTCGAATACCGTGGCCATCATCGGTCTTGGTTCCCACCAGAAACTGGGAACGCAGAAACTGGGGACAGTGCTGCGCCACCATCTCCTTGTTGGCGGCGAAGCCACCGGCGCACAGGACCACGCCTTTGCCGGCTTTGATGTACTCCTCTACGCCGTCGATTTCGACTACCACGCCCACGACCCGCCCATCGGGATCGAGAACCAGCCGCTGAGCGGGCGCTTCGTAGTAAATCTCGGCCCCCGCTGCTTCCACGCCCGCTAGCAGGGGCGGGTAGAGGACTTTGCCGGTGTGGTCGAGTCCTTGGACGTGATGGCCCCTGGGCACCGGACTGGCCACGGCCTTGTAGTCGGCCTGCATCTCGTTGCCGGTGTAGGCCAGTCCATCATCGGTGGGAACCGTGGCATACTTTCCCGGGATGTAGCTCTCCTTGAAGGGCACCCCCAGATCGACCAGCCAGTCGTACAAGCCCGGGCTCTTCTCGCAGTAGATCTTGATCAACTCCGGATCGGCGCCCGCTCCGGCTGCTGCGAGCATGTACTTGTACATGTTCTCGATGCTGTCCTCGAAACCGGTTGCCGTCTGCATCGGCGTCCCGCCGCCCATGTAGATCAGTCCGCCGCACAGAACCGTGCTGCCGCCGCCGACGGGCATTCGCTCCACGACGAGAACCTTGGCTCCGGCACGAGCCGCTTCGATGGCCGCCGCCGCCCCGGCCCCACCCAGACCGACGATGACGACATCGGCTTCCAGATCCCACTTCTCCGGCAGGTTCGACGGAGCCACAGGAGCACATCCCGATAGAGCGCCAGCAGCGGCCACAGCCATGCCGCCGGCTGCTGCGCCCTTGATGAGCTCTCTGCGGGTTACCCTCGGTTCGGGACTCATGAGATTCTCCCTCCTGGAAGTGATCTGGAAAAATCCGAGGCACTTACTCGACGCTTTATGATGCCACGGC
>CAVXZE010000006.1:0-136726 GCA_963766175.1 uncultured delta proteobacterium | reverse complement strand
GAGCTCGATCATGACGCCACCGCCCTGACCGGAGAGTGCTTCTCCACCGCGGCTATCTTTGGCGGACAGACCATCACGCAGGTTCCGCAGCGCATGCACTTCACCTGGTCGATCCGATGCAATTTCTTGCGCTCGCCGGTGATGGCATCGGTCGCACATTCCTTCACGCACAGCCCACAGCCGACGCAGTCGTCGTTGATCTCGAAGTAGATCAGATCCGGGCAGGCGAGCGCGGGACAGCGGCCCTCGTTCACGTGGGCCTCGTACTCGTCGTGGAAGTAGCGCAGCGTGGTCAGCACCGGGTTGGGCGCGGTCTGTCCCAGTCCGCAGAGCGAAGTGAGCTTGACCGTCTGCGCCAGCTCCTCGAGCTGCTTCAAGTCCTCTGGAGTGCCGTCGCCCCGCTTGATCCTCTCCAGAATGTTCACCATCTGGCGCGTCCCGACCCTGCACGGTGTACACTTCCCGCAGGATTCCTCCTGGGTGAAGCTCAGGAAGTAGTGGGCCACGTCCACCATGCAGGTAGTCTCGTCCATCACGATCATGCCGCCGGAGCCCATGATCGAGCCGACCTCGCTCAAGCTCTCGTAATCGACCGGCAGGTCGAGGTGCTCCTCCGGAATGCACCCTCCGGAGGGCCCTCCGGTCTGGACCGCCTTGAACCGCTTGCCATCGGGAATCCCGCCGCCGATGTCCTCGATGATCTCCCGAAGCGTGATTCCCATCGGGACCTCGACCAGACCGGTGTTGTTGATCTTGCCGACCAGCGAGAAGATCTTGGTGCCCTTGCCCCTCTTGGTGCCGATCCTGGCGTACTCGTCACCTCCCTTGCGGACGATGATCGGTACGCTGGCCCAGGTCTCCACGTTGTTGATGGTGGTCGGATTCCCCCAAAGGCCGCTCTCCGTCGGGTGCGGCGGACGCAGGCGCGGCATGCCGCGCCGCCCCTCGATGGACGCCATCAGTGCGGTTTCCTCTCCGCACACGAAGGCGCCGGCCCCGCGGCTGATGCTGACATCGAAGTCGAAACCGGTCCCCAGGATGTCGACGCCGAGCAGACCGTGCTCCCTGGCCTGCTCGATGGCGATTCCCAGGTGCTCGATTGCCAGCGGATACTCGGCGCGGACGTACACGTAGCCCCGCTGGGCGCCGATCGCGTAGGCGCCGATGAGCAGGCCCTCGAGTACGCTGTGAGGATTCCCCTCCAGCACGCTGCGGTCCATGTAGGCGCCCGGGTCGCCTTCGTCGGCATTGCAGATCAGGTACTTGGGGCTGCCCGGCGTCTGGCGGCAGGCCTCCCACTTGGTCGCAGTCGAGAAACCCGCACCGCCCCTGCCCCGCAGTCCGGACTTCCCGACCTCCGAGATCACGTCTTCGGGCGTCATCTCGCTGAGCACCTTGGCCAGCGCTTCGTACCCGCCGATCGCGATGTAGTCCCCGATCGTCGTGGAATCGACCAGCATGTTGCCGGCCAGCAGGACACGGGTCTGGCGGCTGTAGAAGGGGATGTCCTTCTCGAGGGGAACCTTCTCCTGGGTGTTGGGATCCACGTAGAGAAGCCGATCGATCACCTCGTGCTTGACGACAGTCTCTTCGACGATCTCCGCTGCGTCTTCCGGCTTCACTCTCTCGTAACAGATCCCGGCGGGAGAAACGACGACCAGGGGGCCGTGCTCGCAGAACCCGTGGCAGCCGGTCAGCTTGAGACCGACCTTCTTCTTCAGGCGATTCTTGGCGATCGCCGCCTGCAGGGCTTCCCTGACCGGGCGCGCCTCCGACGCCGAGCAGCTGGTGCCGCCACAGACGCTGATCCACGTCTTGGTGGAGTCGTGCTTGGCGCGAACCTCACTGCGCAGCCGCTCGAAGTCGGACACGCTGGGGATTCGCTTGCTACCGGCTTCCTCACTCACCTGTAGTTCACCTGTGCTCGGCAATGAGCTCTCCGACGTGGCGCACGCCAACCTGTCCGTGATACTTGCCGTCGACCACGACCACCGGACCGATCGCGCAGCATCCGAGGCAGTTGACGGTTTCGAGGCTGAACTGACCGTTTGCGGTGGTCTCGCCGGTCTTGATGCCCAGCTTCCGCTCGAACTCCGCGGCCACCGGCGCCCCGCCGCGCACGTGGCAGGCCGTCCCGAGGCACACGGAGGCAATATGCTTTCCCCGTGGCTTGAAGGAGAAGGACTTGAAGAACGTCGCGACCCCGTACACGGAGGAGAGAGGCATTCCCAGCTCGCGCGAGATGATCTCCAGGCTCCCCTCCGGCAAGTAGTTGAACTCGGAGTGCACGTCCTGGAGGATCGAAATCAGCGCCGAGCGATCCTTGCCGCCTCTCGAGCTGATCTCCTTGACCGCCTGCAGGGCTGCGTCCATCGTCACTCCCCCGAAATCCGCTTGTGTATGGCGGCCGCGACCTGTTTTCCGCCGCCCGCCGCCTCGATCACCGTGGCGGAGCCCGTCACGATGTCTCCCGCCGCGTAGACCCTGTCCTTGGAGGTCTCGCCGGTCTCTTCGTCCACGATCAGGCCGCCCCACGGCTCCGTCTTCGAGCTCGGGCGTGTAGGCGGCGATCAGCGGATTGGGGCTGGTCCCGATCGCCACCACGAAGGCGTCGCACTCCATGGTGAAGGTCTCTCCGGTGGGAACCGGCCGCGCCCGCCCCGACGCATCCGGCTCGCCGAGCTTCATCTTCTCCAGCTCGATGGCCTTTACCCAGCCCCTCTCGTCGCCGAAGACCCGGATGGGTGTGGTCAGCCAGTTGAACTCCACTCCCTCCTCGATGGCGTGATGGTACTCCTCGATGCGGGCCGTCATCTCCTTGATGGTGCGGCGATAGACGATGATCGCGTCCTCGGCCCCGAGGCGAAGTGCGCTGCGCACCGAATCCATGGCGACGTTGCCGGCGCCGACCACCACCGTCCGGCGCCCGGCGCGCACCGGCGTGTCGTACTCCGGGAAGCGGTAGCCCTGCATCAGGTTGACCCGGGTCAGGAACTCGTTCGAGGAGTAGACGCCCGTCAGGTTCTCGCCGGGAATCTTCAGGAAGGAGGGAAGCCCCGCGCCCGTCCCCAGGAAGACCGCCGCGTACTCCTCGAGGAGCTCGTCCAGCGTGACCGTCCTGCCGACCACGACGTTCAGGACGATCTCCACACCGAGCCGCTTGAGCCCCTCGATCTCGAAGTCCAGCACACTGTTGGGAAGCCGGAACTCCGGGATCCCGTAGCGCAGCACCCCGCCCGACTCGTGGAGCGCTTCGAACACCGTCACCCCATAGCCGAGCCGCGCCAGATCGCCGGCACAGGTGAGCCCCGCCGGCCCGGAGCCCACGATCGCCACCTTCTCGGGACGGCGCTCGGGAAGCTCCTCGTGGATTCTGCCGTTCTCGATCTCCCAGTCGGCGAGAAAGCGCTCCAGGAAGCCGATCCCCACCGGGCCGAACCTCTTGCCCAGGTGGCACTTCTCCTCGCACTGGGTCTCCTGGGGACAGACCCGGCCGCACACCGCCGGAAGGCTGTTGACCTCTTTGAGGGCGCGAAGCGCCTCCTCGAACTGCCCTTCGGCGACCAGCCGCGACATCTTCCGGATCGGCACCAGGACCGGGCAGCCCTTCTCACAGGCCGGCTCCTGGCACTCGAGGCAACGCTGCGCCTCGAACCGGGCGCGGGGAGCGTCGTAGCCCCGGTTCACCTCGTGGAAGAGCCGGCGCCGCTCCACCGGATCGAGCATCGGCATCTGGGTCTTCTGGTTCGGCTTGATGGGCATGATGGTCCCCGGCTCAGAGGAGCGGATGCTCGTGCATGGCCTTGAGCCTCCGCCAACGCCGCTCCACCTCGATCTCAGCCGCCTCCAGGATCGGCTTGTTCTCCTCCGAGAGCAGGTGCCGGGTCTTCCCCATCATGCCGAGGTACTCCCCGAGCTTGATACGTCGGCCGACGGCTTCCGGATCGTAGGTGATGGTGGTCCGCCCCTTCTCGACCTCGTAGAGCGGGAAGAAGCAGGAGTCGGACGCCGCCTGGGCCACCTCGGTCGCCACGTCGTCCTCGAGCCGCCAGTTGAGGGGGCAGAACGAGAGCACCTTGCCGTAGACCAACCCCTCGTTGTTGGCGTACCACTGGCCTTTCGCGGCCTTCTTGATCAGGTCCTGCGGAAACCCCTCCGTCGCGCTGAATACGTAGGGGATGTGGGTGGCCGCCATGATCTGGATGGTGTCCTTGTGGTGGTACCGCTTGCCGGCCTGCGCCGGGCCCACGTTGCTGGTGCTGGTGCGGTGGCCCAGCGGTGTGCTGTAGGAGAGCTGGGCGCCGGTGTTCATGTAGCCCTGGTTGTCGTACTCCAGGATCATCATCCGATGGTTGCGGTTTGCCACGCCGATGGTGGGCCCCATCCCGATGTCCATCCCGCCGTCGCCCGTCACCATGATGAAGGTGATGTCGAGGTCTTCCGGAAGCTCCTTGCGCTTGATGCGCTCGTGGTACATCTCGACCAGACCCGAGAGGGTGGCCGAGCCGTTCTGGAAGAGATTGTGCAGGTAGGTCACGCGGTGGGCGGTGAACGGATAGCCAGTGGTGACCACCATGGCGCAGCCGGTCTGAAAGAGGAACACGACGTTGCCCTCGATCCCCATCATGAACTGGTGGAGAGTGGAGAAGCTGCCGCAGCCGGGGCAGGCGCCGTGGCCGGGGGCCACCCGGTTGGGGACGGTGGTGAACCGGTGCAGCGGCGCCAGCTCCACCTCGAGACGGCCGTCCTCCGGATCCTGATGCACCTTCACCAGCCCCCGCCGGGTCTCTTCCTGGGTGATGGGGAGCAGCAGGGGCTCCATCACCTTCTTGGGGTCGCCGGGCGTCACCCCGTGGTAGTCGAAGCGCTTCTTGACCTTCCCGGTGCGGACCGTCTCCAGCGCCATCCGGAACCAGCTCTCGGCGTCCTCCAGGAAGAAGTCCAGCCCGCCGAGACCGTAGACCCGGTTGATGCAGACGGTGCGATTGTCGGGATCGTCCTTTAGCGCCGCCTTCACCTCGTGTGCCATGTTGCCGCCTCCCGACCCGAAGGAGTCGGCGCGATCTCCGATCACCAGCACCTTGACGTTCTTCATCGCACGCTGCAGCTGAGCAACCGGGAACGGACGCAGCACGGTCGGGCTCACCACGCCGACCTTGAGGCCCTCCTTTCGGAGCTTGTCGACCACGTCCTTGGTGGTCTCGGCGGCGGAGTTGAGCACGAAGATCGCCACCTCCGCGTCCTTCATCCGATAGCTCTCGAGAAAGTCGTAACGACGCCCGCTCAGCTCCGCGAACTCCTTGAAGAGCAGGGGAAGCTGCTTCCTGGCCGCCTCCATGGCCAGATGGTGCTGGTACTTGTTGTTGATCAGGTCCGGATCGTTCATGTAGGGCCCGATGGTGATGGGCTTGCTGGGATCGAGGGCGTGATAGGGAGGGTCCGGCTCGCCCAGGAACCTCTTCAGCTTGGGATCATCCTTGTCGAAGACCTGGACCCGCCGCTTCTGGTGGCTGGTGAAGAATCCGTCGTAGGAAACGATGACGGGGAGCCTCACGTCGGGGTGCTCGCCGATCCGCACCGCCATGAAGTTCATGTCGTAGACGGCCTGGGCGTGGCGCGCCATCAGGACGATCCATCCGGTGTTGAGGGTGAAGTAGAGGTCCGAGTGGTCGCCGCGGATGTCCAGGGGGCCGCTGACCGCGCGGTTGGCGATGTTCAGCACCATGGGGAAGCGCGTCCCCGACTGCGCGGGAAGCTGCTCCAGCGAGTACAGCACGCCCTGGGAGGAGGTCGCGTTCAGGACCCGCCCTCCCCCGACGGCGGCGCCGTAGCAAATCCCCGCCGCGCCGTGCTCGCCATCGCCGGCGATCATCCGGATCTCGTGCTCGCCGTCGGCCTTCATCGAATCGAGCGTCTCGGCCACCTCGGTGGAAGGCGTAATCGGGTAGAAGCCCATCACGTGGAAGTTGATGTGGGCGCCGGCCTCCGCGGCCATCTCGTTGCCGCTTCGGAAGGCCAGCACCTGCCTGGCCATCGAGGTCTTTCGCTTCTTCTCGCTGGTCTTCGTGCTCTTGGCTCGTGACATCTCAATCCATCCGACATCTGCCACGCGTGGCGACAAGCCGCCTTAGCGCGTGGCTTCGGGAAACAACACAACCCGATGCTCCTCTGCGAAGCCCTCTTCCTCGGCGACCCTGGTCAGCGCGCCCGACGGACAGGAGTCGATGCAGCGCATGCAGGCCTTGCAGTACTGGTAATCGATCCCCAGGAGCCGCACCTGCTCCGAGTCGCCGTCACCCTCGGCCGCTTCCTGCGTCCACACGAAGCAGTGGTCCGGGCAAACCAGATCGCAGAGACCACAGTGCACGCACTCGTCCGGATCGAAGACGGGCACGAAGCCCTCGCGGGAGATGCTGGTATCCCTGAGGATCGTGTTGCCCGCCTCGGTGATCAAACCGCCGAGGGGCGCGGTCAGATACCCGAACTCCGGGCCGGGTCTGGCCGGCGCAGCGTTCCGCTTGCCCTTGCCGCGCGCGCCGGGGCGAGGCTCGGCGACCAGCTCGAGCTCCTCGCAGCCGCGCTCGAAGGTGCGCTGGTTGGGTCCAACTGCGGAGGGGTGTTTCTTGGCAAAGATCTCGCTCAGCGACTCCAACACCGCCTTGCGATCCAGGAAGCCACTGGCCTGGGTCACCGCGCCCATCATCGCCGTATTGACGCGGCTCTTTTCTTCGATGGCGATGGTGAGCGCGTCGATCAAGTAGACGTAGCAGTCCGTGGGCAGGCCGAATCGCTCGAGATCCTGCAGGCTCTTGCGGGAGTTGATGATCAGGGTCCCGTGCTCGCGCAGGCCCGCCAGGCAGCCGGGTGTCCGGAGCAGAGCGTCGTGAAAGACCGCGACCAGGTGCGGCTGCTCCACCGGGCTGCAGCTGCGGATCTCCATGTCGGGCTCGGCGAAGCGCAGGAAGGATCGGATGGGAGAGCCCTTCTTCTCCGATCCGTAGGCGGAGAAGTGCAGAGCATTGAGCCCCATCTTGAGGACCGCCGCCTCACCGAGCATTTGCCCGGCCAGGTGCGCGCCCAGCCCTCCGATGGCATCAAGCCGGATCTCGTAGAAGCCAAACTCGTCAACGACAGGAAGACGCTTCGCGGAAGCCACTCTCACCCCAAGACGGTATGCAACCCACCACCGACTGGCTGGCTACACCCCCCCTACTCAGTGTACCAGTTGATCGATGGACCGGCTCACTCGAGTGCAGCGCTGCGCACCTCCTCCCCGTTAGGGACACATGCCAACCCTTGCCGCCTCGAGCGAACGCCAGCGACGGGGAGATGAGGAGGTCGGAGGGTAGCAAGTTGTGCGAAATGGCGCGAAGAACAAATAAGTATGGGCGCCCTCTTGAATCAGGACGGGAAGAGTCCGACTCCACCCCCGGATAAGGAAAGGCCCGGGCAGCGAAACGGGGCAGCCCCGGGGCGCACCCGCCACTCACTCAGCTGCCGCCGCCAGGTCCCCCGCCAGACAGACGCTGGAGCACGCGCATGAAGAAGGGCAGCTTCCCGGCGCGGCCGCTGTCGTCCTGGCGCAGCGTGTAGAGGCTGCTCAGCTTCACCATCGGATCGCGCAGCAGACGCGGGCCCAGATTGATGGGCTTCCTTCCGATGATGGCGAGACGCGTGTGGTCGGTGTCGCGCTCGAGGATCAGGTCGCGCATCGCCATCGCCACCATGTTGGTGATGGCGACGCCGTGGCCGACGAAGCCGAAGGCATAGGCGATGCGCTTCTCCTCGAGCCAGCCGGCGCAGGGCATGAAGCTTCCCGTGACGCCGATGGGACCACCCCAGCGGTATTCGAACTTCGCGTCTGCGAGCTGCGGGAAGGTCCAGGCGAAGGTCTCCTCGAGGCGTTTGAAGACCCGCTCGTCGCGGTCGTACTTCGGATCCGGTCCGTTGGGCCGGTACGGCGCGTCGCGGCCCGCCCACATCATGCGCCCGTCGACGGTCGGGCGCATGTAGTGGAGGAAGGTCCGACGGTCCTCCATCCCCTCGCGTCCTGCCCAGCCCACCCGGGACCACTGCTCGTCACTGAGGGGCTCGGTGAGCAGGATGTAGGAGTAGAAGGGCATCACGTAGGTCTTGAGCGAGGGAATCCGGGAGCTGTAGGCATTGGCCGCCAGCAGGGCTCGCTGCGCCCGGATCTCGCCCTTCGGCGTGACCACGCGCACACCGTCGGGGGTCTCGTCGAGACTCTCCATCGGCGTCTGCTCGAAGACGCGGCCTCCCGCCCGGATCACCGCATCCTTGAGCCCCCGCACCAGCCGCGCCGGGTTGAGCAGGGTGCAACTCTCCTCTCTCACTGCGCAGCGGAAGGTCTCGGAGTGGATGGCCGCCCGGATCTCTTCCTTCTGCAGGAACTCGAACCCGCTGAGCCCCAACCGCTCCGCCGTCTCGACTTCTTCGTGGAGGATGGTGTCCTGAAGTGCGGTGTTGGAGATGGTGAGGAGACCGTTGGGCTGGAGGTCGGCCTGGATGTTCTCCGTCTCGCAGACCTGACCGATCGAGCGGATCGCCTCCTCGGCTGCCAGGTGCAGAGCCCTCGCCTCGTCTGCACCGACCGCCGCCACCAGGTCCTTGAGCCCTTTGTGGATCAGCGTCATGGCAAAGCCACCGTTGCGTCCCGAGGCGCCGTATCCCACCGCGCTGGCTTCGATCACGATCACCGTCATGCCCGGGTCGGCCTTCAGCAGATGGTAGGCGGTCCACAGCCCACAGAACCCGCCACCGATGATGACGAGATCGGCCCGCATCTCACCCTCGAGCGGGGCATCGGGCTGGTAGGAATCCAGTCCCAGCCAGTAGCTTCGGGTCGCCAGGTCCGTCGTCATCGTCGTGCTCCTGCTCTCTGTTCTCGCCTCACGCCCTCGCCATCTTCCAGGATGAGAGCAACAAATGGTCCACGGGGCAAGAAGTGCTTGGAGAGTCGGGGACGAGCGCTTATCTGGTGAATTACCGCATATACTCGGATCAATGCGCTGGCGAATTCTCGTGATCGGAATCGCTCTCCTCGCGATTGCCGCAACCGTCGTCGTCCTCGTTCTCACGCGGATCGATTTCGACAACTATCGATCCGAGATCGCCCACCAGCTCTCGCGGGCGCTGGGGCGGGAGGTCCAGATCCACGGCCCGCTGGCCCTCCAGGTCGGACTCACCCCGAGCCTCCGGGTCGAGGAGGTGACGTTGGCGAACGCGCCCGGGCAGTCGCCAGCGGAGATGGCAAAGATCGGCCACCTGTGGCTGGAGGTGGACCTGTGGGAGCTGCTGGAGGGCGAGATCGAGTTCCGCGATCTCCGCGTGAGAGACGCCGAGATCCTGCTCCAATGGAGCCAGGAGGGCCTACCCAACTGGCCTTCAACGGAGAGCGCCCCGCGCGATGAAGCGGACAGCAGCCGTCTGAGCTTCGAGCTTCGCAACCTGGAGATCGAGAATCTGACCCTTCGCCTTCATCATCTCGCGTCTGGTAGCCGCAAGACCGCGCGTCTCGAGCACCTGTCACATCGCCAGCGAGGGCGAGGCCGAGGAGATCGAGCGTCGCCGCGGCAGGTGAGCTCGAGGGAGTCCATTTCGACCTCTCCGGAAGCACTGGCGCCCTGGCCGATCTCGTCTCGGGAAAGTCCGTCTCTCCGATCGACTTGAAGGGCGAGGTATTCGGCCTGGGCGTGGAGGTCTCCGGGACGATTGGAGGCGGAAAGCAGAGAGGGGATTTCGACGTCCGGGGTTCTGCGTCCGCCCCGGAGAGCGCCCCCATCGCCCGGCGCCTCGGCCTGGAGCTCCCCGAGCTCGGACCCGTCCAGGCAAGCGGAAAGCTGAGCGGAAAAGCGGGTATCGTAGTGCTTTCCGAGATTTCGCTCGAGGTGGGTGAGCACCAGAGGACCGGGGCGAAGCTCAACGGCGAGATCCGTGACCTGCTGCGACTGCGGGGCGTGGATCTGGACCTGGCCTTCCGAACCGAGAGCCTGCGCCACCTCTCGCCACTCGTCGGGCAGAGCCCCCCCGAGATCGGAGCCGTGAAGGGAACGGCTCGTCTGAACGACCGCGACGGCACACTGGGCATCGAGACGTTTGACCTTCACGGTGGACACGAGGAGGTGCTTCGCATCGAGGTTACCGGAGCCCTCGACGACCTCCGCTCGCTCGGCGGGATTGGTGTGAGAGCCGATCTCCAGGCGAAGGACCTCTCCGTGATCGGAGCCCTCTTCGATGCGCATCTCCCGCCCATCGGCCCGGTGGAGATCTCCGGCCTCGTCGAAGGGAGCCGCGAGCGAGCCAAGATCCGGGAGATGCGAGCGCGGCTCGACAAGACTCACTTCAGCGGGGATGTTGAGGGATCGTTCGCTTCCGGAGCTCGCCCGCACCTAACCGCGCGGATCGCGTCGCCGAGCGTCCATCTGGACGACATCGGCCTGGCGACGCGCGAGGAGGGCGAAGCGCAGAGCTCGCCTCCCGCGGCCGGGAGCGAGGCTCTGCCCTTCGACCGTCTGCGCGTTCTCGACGCCGACGTATCCCTCCAGGCCGATCGCGTGGTGGGCCGTGGCGACTTGCTGGTCGAGGCGATGGATCTCACCCTGAAGCTCGCGGACGGTGAACTCGCACTGGGCCCGGTGACACTCGCATTCGAGGGCGGGAGCTTCACCGGCAGCGCCCGCATCGATGCGCGCTCCGAGCCGCCGAAGCTCTCTCTCGATCTCGAGGGCACGGAGATGCACCTCGGCAGGGCGCTGGCACAGATCCAGGAGCGCCCCGCGGTCACCGGCGTTTCCGATCTTTCGCTGAGCCTCGAGAGCCGCGGAGCATCGGTCGATGCGCTCCGAGCGGCCCTCACAGGCGACGCCAGCCTGGCGATCCGCGAGGGTCAGCTCTACACCAAGCGCATGGGATACATCGCCCAGGGTGTGTTTCGGAGCCTCTATGGCAGCGCCCGTAAGGGCGTCGTCAGCACGACCCGGATCTTCGCCGGTAAGGGCGCCGCGACCGGGAAGACGGACGACGCCGACACGAAACCCATCCAGTGCTTCGCCGCCGACTTCGGGATCGATGAAGGAGTCGCGACCGCTCGGGTTCTCGCCCTCGACACCGGCGAGATGGTGCTGCTCGGCACGGGCCGGATCGACCTGGTCCAGGAGTTCTACGACATCCTCATCCAGCCGAAGCTGAAGCAGCGGAGCCTATTCGAGGTCACCATTCCAGTGGACATCAAAGGTCCCCTGAACCAGCCGAAGGTGTCTCCGAACCTATTGAGAGCCACTGGGTCCACGGCGACGGGCTTCTTCAAGAAGCTGGTCCGGCCGGGTGCCAGATTTCTCCCTTTCGTCGGCGCGCGCCTCTGGAGCCAGAAATCCTGCGCAGACCTCCGCGACGCGCTCTCCCGCTGAGCGGTTGGTGACTCTCGCCGAGTGCCATAAATTCACCCGGCAGGCCACGACTCGAGCCGCGATTGGCAAAGGAGATTCGAAGATGAAACGGGAGCATTTGTTCGCAGCTTTCTTCTTCGCCGTCTTCCTGATCCTGATCTACCAGCTCTACCTTTGCTTCGCGCCATTCGCCGGGTCTCTGGTCCTGGCTGCGGTGGTGGTCCTCACCTTCTACCCCCTGACGGGACGCGTGGTGAAGGCATTGCGGGGATCCCGCACCCTCGGCGCCCTGGCCATGTTGCTCGGCGTCACGGCGCTGGTGCTGGTGCCGGCGATCCTGCTCCTCTCGCTCCTGGTGAGCGAGGCGACGGAGACCTACGAAAGGGTCCAGCAGCTCATACAGGACGGGGGTCCGACCCCGCTGCAAGTCTCCGAGTCCTGGCTGTCGGCCACGCTGGCGCGGCCTGGCGAAGCGCTTCCCGATCCTCGCCTCCGTCGACATCTCGGACCTGTGGCTGCAGGCTGTCGAGGCGTGTCTCCCAATGGGTCGCGACCGAAGCCGCAGCCCTCGCACAGAACCTAGTGGCCAGCGCGCTCAACGCCGCGATGATGCTGGTCGCGCTCTTCTTCTTCTTCCGCGACGGCGACCGGATCGCCGCGCTCCTGCGCGATCTGATCCCCATGGCGCCCGGCCAGAAGGAGCGGATCCTGAAGCGCGTCTACGACACGGTCTCGGCCGTGGTCCAGAGCACCATCCTGATCGCCGTGATTCAGGGGATCGTGGCCGGGCTCGGCTACTTCCTGATCGGACGCCTCGGGACGAGCGTGCTGCTCGGATTCCTCACCGCCGTTGCGTCGCTGATCCCCGTGGTGGGCGCTGCCCTGATCTGGCTCCCGACCGCGCTCTACGTGATGGTGACTGGCGAGATCTGGCACGGCGTCGGGCTGCTGCTCTGGGGCGCGATCGCGGTGGGGTCGGTCGACAACTTCGTCCGTCCCCTGGTGATCGGCGGACGGGTCGAGATGCCCACCCTGCTCCTGCTCTTCGCCCTGCTGGGAGGCCTCCAGGTCTACGGGTTCCTGGGAATCTTCGTCGCGCCCGTAGTGGTAGCGGTCCTGCTGGCATTCGTGGACATCTACCGCGAGACCTACGTGAACACCGAGCCGAGCGTCACGTCCGGCGACACCGGCTGACTCACTCGCCGCGGAGCTCGTTGTAGCGCAGCCGGGTCTGGTTCACGCGCTCGAAGGCTGCCCGGCGCTCTTCGATGATTTGCGCGCGCCGCTCGCCGCGCGGGTAATCGTTGTCGATCATGTTGGAGTAGATGTCGTTCGACGCCTCCATGTTTCGCTCGGCGGCCTGGACCGCGCGCCAGGCGGCGTGGACCTGCGAGCCATCGTCGGGGCCAGGCGGCGAGGGCTCGGCAACCAGCTGCGGCATCGGGTCCGGGAGGTTCTCGCTGCCGGAATCCTCGGGCAGGTCCTCCAGCTCGTAGCTGCGACCCCCGTGCGCGTCGAGGTCCTCGCTCTCCGCCACCATGTCGTCCGGATCCTCGCTTCGTCCCACCATGTCGTTGGGATCCTCGCTCTCCACCACCAGGTCATCGGAATCCTCGCTGTCCCCCTCCAGGTCGTCGACGTCCTCGTTCTCCACGGTCAGGTCGTCGGAGTCCATGCTATGGCCCATGGCGGGACCGGTCTCGTCGTCCTCGGCGAAGGTGTGGGTGCCGAAGAACGCGAATGCGAGGGCGGTCACGAGGAGCGCGAGTCGCAGGAGCGAGGCCATGGTCTTACCTCCCAATTGGGGACCCGGGTTCTGGGCTACCCAGGACCACCATGGATCCATTCGAGGGCCCATCGTCCGGACGGGGGAAAAGGTTGAACCCACACTGTATCCTTGGCGACCATCGAATCTCCGGCTGAGAAGCTGCGGTCAAGAAAGGAAGCTGGTGGGAAATCCCTCGAACCGGGTCCTGCTGTTGGCGACGGCCCTCGCCGCGCTACTGGCGTGCAGCTCCGGCGAGGAGACCCCGAGGCTCGACACCCCTCCGAGCCTGGCTCCCGGCTGGGAGAGGAGCGCCGGCTTCGCAGGGAGCGCTTCCTGTGTCGACTGCCACGAGGAAGCGTACAAGGCCTGGTCCGGCTCCCATCACGATCTGGCCATGCAGGTGGCCAGCGAAGACACCGTCCTGGGGGATTTCGACGACACGACGTTCACACACTTTGGCGTTACTTCCCGCTTCTACGAGCGGGATGGGGGGTTCTTCGTACAGACCGAGGGGCCGGACGGGCAACCCACCGAGTACGAGATCCTCTACACCTTCGGCGTCGAGAACCTGCAGCAGTATCTGATCGGGCTCCCCGGCGGGCGCCTGCAGGCGCTCGGAATCGCCTGGGACACCCGGCCCACCGAACAGGGCGGCGGGCGCTGGTTCCACCTCTACCCGGACGAGCGGATCGCCCCCGGCGATCCGCTCCACTGGACGGGGCGCTATCAGGTCTGGAACGCGATGTGCGCCGAGTGCCACTCTACCAACCTGGAGGAGCGCTACGACCCCGATTCCGACAGCTACGCCACCACCTGGGACGAGATCGACGTCTCCTGCGAGACCTGCCATGGGCCGGGGAAGGCGCACGTCGAGTGGGCCGAGGAGGCGACGCGGCTGGGCATCCCCGCCTCCGGCCACCACCGGCTGCTGGTGGACTTCAAGACCGGGGACTCGCGCTACGAAGTCGACGTCTGCGCGCCCTGCCATTCCCGCCGACACCTGGTGAGCGGCGAGGACCGTGCCGGTCGTCCCTTCCTGGACGACTTCATGCCGGTGACGCTTCGCGAGGACCTCTACCACGCCGACGGACAGGTGCTCGAGGAGGTCTACGTCTACGGCTCCTTTCTCCAGAGCCGGATGTACCACCGCGGGGTGCGATGCGTCGACTGTCACGATCCCCACAGCCTCCAGCTCCTGGCGCCGGGCAATGCGCTCTGCGTGCGTTGCCACAACGAGGCGCCGGATCCGCGTTTTCCGACCATGATCCTCAGGAACTACGACAGGCCCGAGCATCACTTCCATCCGGCGGGAAAGCCGGGGACGGAGTGCGTCGACTGTCACATGCCCGCGACGACCTACATGGTGGTCGACCCGCGCCGGGACCACAGTCTCAAGGTGCCGCGTCCGGACCTCTCGGTGAAACTCGGCACGCCGAATGCCTGCAGCGGATGCCACGCCGACCAGCCGGCCCAGTGGTCGGCGGACTGGGTGGTGAAGTGGTACGGCCCCGAGCGCCGGCGAGACCCCCACTTCGCCGAGGCCATTGCAGCGGGCCGCGCGGGTGACCCCGCCGCCTTCGAGCCGCTCGTGGCACTGGCAGGTGACGAGGAGGAGCCAGCCATCGTCCGCGCCACGGCGCTCGAGCTGCTCTCGCAGTACGGCCCCGCCGCTCTGGATTCGCTGGCGGCGGCGACCCGCGACGAGGAGCCGCTGCTCCGAGCGACCGCGGCGGCGCGTCTGGTTCGCCTCCCGCCCGAGCAGCGCCTGGCGGCGATGCCGCTCCTCGAAGATCCGGT
Source organism: uncultured delta proteobacterium (assembly GCA_963766175.1). Taxonomy (GTDB): domain Bacteria; phylum Myxococcota_A; class UBA9160; order UBA9160; family UBA6930; genus CAVXZE01. Next base: position 121,756 of record CAVXZE010000006.1, on the reverse strand, counting down.
CCGCGCCGTGCGCGATCGAGGCGGCGCGGGTGCTGGCGGAGTTGCCCGCCGATCGCTTCGACCCCGCCCAGCGCCGCGCCTTCGAGGCGGCGCTCGCCGAGTACCGGGAGGCCCAGCTGGCGATGGCGGACATGCCCGGCGGCCATCTGAACCTGGCCGTGCTCCACGCCAACCGCGGAGAACCCGAGGCGGCGGAGAAAGCCTATTGGGCGGCGCTTCGGATGGATCCCGACTTCCTTCCCGCCCGCGCCAACCTGGCGAATCTCTACAACCGCACGGGCCGAAACGATGCCGCCGAACGCCTGCTCCGGGAAGGAATCGAGCGGGTCGCCGGACGACGGAGAGCTCCACTACTCCCTCGGCCTCCTTCTGGCCGAGGAGAAGCGCCTCGAGGAGGCGGCGGACGCCCTGGGCCGGGCGGCAGAGCTGCTGCCCGACCGGGCGCGCGTGCACTACAACCACGGGCTGGCACTCCAACAGCTGGGTCAGCCGCACTGAAGCCGGGGCGGCGCTGCGGAAGGCCCGCCGGATCGATCCGCGCGACTCGACCATCGCCTACGCGCTGGCCGTCTTCTACGCCCAGCAGGGCCAGTGGGAGCTGGCCCTGCCCCACGCTCGGGACCTGATTGCGTTGGCGCCGGGCGAGCCGGAGCCGCTGCAGTTGCTGCGAAGTATCGAGGAGCAGCTCGCAGCGGAACGCTCGAATCGCTGAGAACTCTCGGGAACCACGGCTCGCTTCCAGTGGCAGCGGTGCTACGTTTCGCTGCGAGCCGATCGCCGACCCGAGATCGGCAATCAAGGGAGGTGAGAAGAGGTGTCTCGCATCACCATTGGACAACGTGTCTTGATCGCTCTCCTGGCCGTGGTCTTCGCCTCGTGTGCCGGGATGAGCGAGACCTACAAGGAAAACCCGAAGGCGATCCTCGGCGGGATGGGCGGAGGGGCGGCGGGCGGCTTGATCGCTGCGGCGGCCGGAGCCAATCCCGCATGGATCGCGTTCAGCGTCCTCGCCGGCGGTCTGGTCGGCGGGGCGATCGGAAACCGCCTCGACGAGAAGGACAAGGAGATGGCCGCCAAGGCCGCTCACCAGGCCTTCGAGAACAACCGTGCCGGGCAGCCGACGACCTGGCAGAATCCCGACACCGGCGCCTCCGGGTCCGTCACACCGACCCGGACCTACCAGATCGAAGATGGGCAGTACTGCCGCGAGTACACTCAGGACATCACGGTCGGCGGCGAAAAGCACCAGAGCCATGGCACCGCGTGCCGCCAGCCCGACGGATCCTGGAAGGTCCAGAACTGAGCGTCGCGCTTTCACGCTACCACCAACTCTCAGGGGACAATCTGCCATGAGATGGATTTCGACTTTCTTCTTGACACTGGCGCTTCTCCTTTCGGGCATCTCCGCCCATGCCGAAGACCCTGCGCCCGCGCACGACCCGAAAGCTGCCCACGCGCAGGCCGACCTGAACGGTGACGGTCAGATCGACCGCCGCGAGTTTCACCTGCGCATGGTGGAGGTCTTCTACCACGCAGACGTCGACAAGACCGGCTTCCTGAAGCCGGAGGAGCTCAACAAGGCCACCGTCTTGGAAGAGGACTTCAGCGAGGCCGACAAGAACGGCGACGGAAAGATCTCACTCTACGAATTCATCGATTACCGCTTCGACGCCTTCGACGAGGCGGATACCGACTCGAACGGGCTGCTCTCCGTCGACGAGGTCACCGCCGCGTTCGAGAGCTGAGTTCCGCGAGTCAAGACCGGAGGGAGGAACCATGAGGATTGCACTCTTCGCAGCGCTGCTGTTCGCCTTCGGCTGCGCATCGGCCTATGACGAGACCTATGCGAAAGAGACGGAGATGCTCGAGCAGCAGGAGCAGACGCGCCAGGCCGAAGAGGCAGCCGCCCACGCGGAGGCACGGAAGTACGCAGCCGTGGTCTACTTCGACGTGAACAGCGCGGAGATCAAAGATCCCCGCGAGCTCGACTGGTTCGTGAAACAAATGCAGCCCTACCCCCAGGCCATCATCCAGGTCCAGGGCTTCGCCGACTCGACGGGTACCGAGAGTCTCAACCAGCAGCTCTCGAATCAGCGGGCGGCGAGCGTGGCACAATACCTCGGTTCAGCGGGAATCGATCCGGCGCAGATCCGCACCGAGGGCTTCGCCTCCGAGTACGCCGCCAGGCCCAACGTGACGGCCGAGGGGCGCGAGCGAAATCGGCGCGTCGAGGTCACGGTGCGCTGAGGCGCGCAAGAGGGCTGGCGACAAACCGCAGGCAAACGGGCCGTGACCAACGCCACTGACGGAATCATCCAGATCGCGGATCTCGAGTTCCGTTACGGCGAGGGCGACTTCGCGCTGCGCATCCCCGAGCTTCTGGTCGAACGCGGCGAGAAGGTCGCAGTGATCGGGCCGAGCGGCTCGGGCAAGACCACGCTGCTGAACCTGATCGCGGGCATCGCGACACCGCAGCGGGGTCGCGTGGTGACCGAGGGCGTGGAGCTGACCGCCCTCGACGACTCGCGTCGCAGGGAGTTTCGCATCCGCAACATCGGCCTGGTCTTTCAGGAGTTCGAGCTCCTCGAGCACCTGAGCGTGCTGGACAACGTGCTGCTCCCCTACCGCATCAACCCGTCGCTGCGCCTGGAGCCGCCGGTGCGCCGGCGTGCGGCAACGCTGGCCGAGAGAGTCGGCGTGGCCGACAAGCTCGGCCGCTTCGCCCACCGCCTCTCCCAGGGCGAGAAGCAGCGGGCGGCGGTGTGTCGCGCGCTGATCACCGAGCCCGAGCTGCTGCTGGCCGACGAACCCACCGGAAACCTCGACCCCACCAACAAGGGCCGCGTCCTCGAGATCCTCTTCGACTACGCCGAGGAGCGCGGCGCCACGCTTCTCACCGTGACCCACGACCACGACCTGCTGACTCGCTTCGGGAGGGTGATCGACTTCAAGCAGTTTCACTCGAGCACCGAACCATCGCCCTCGTCGCAAGCCGGCGCGCCCGGGGTGCGAACGTGAAGGAAGCCCTCTACCTGGCGTGGCGCTATCTGGCCTACCACCGCATCAAGACCCTCATCCTGGTCACGTCGATCACGCTGATCGTCTTTCTTCCCGTTGGTCTCAACGTGCTCGTCGGCCAGAGCGCTGCCGAGCTCACCGCACGGGCCGAGGCGACGCCACTCCTGGTGGGCGCCAAGGGCAGCCCCCTGGAGCTGGTACTCAACTCTCTCTACTTCGAGTCCGACGCCCCCGAGCTCACCAGCTACGGCCAGGTGAGCCGGGTCGCCGCAACGGGACTGGCCGACCCCATCCCCCTCTACGTGCGCTTTCGCACCCGCGATCACCCGATCGTAGGCACGACACTCGCGTACTTCGAATTCCGCAAGCTCCGTTTCGCGGCCGGCCGCGCCATGGCCGTGCTCGGCGAGTGCGTGGTGGGCGCCCGCGTGGCGGCGAGCCTCGGCATCGGCCCCGGCGACACGGTGATCTCTTCCCCCGAGAGCGTCTTCGACCTGGCGGGCGTCTACCCGCTGCGGATGCGCGTGGTCGGCGTCCTCGCCCCCTCCCACACACCCGACGATCTCGCCGTCTTCGTGGATCTCAAGACTGCCTGGATCATCGAGGGCCTCGGCCACGGCCACCAGGACCTGGCCGCCCCCGAGGCCGCGGCAGGCGTCCTCTCCCGTGAAGAGAACCGCATCACCGCCAACGCCTCGGTGCTCCAGTACAACGAGATCACCGAGGAGAACATCGACTCCTTCCACTTCCACGGAGATCTCTCCGGCAACCCCATCACCGCGTTGATTGCGGTGCCCCACAGCCAGAAGTCCGGCGTCCTGCTCCGGGGCCGCTATCAGGCAGACGGCGAGTCCAGCCAGATCGTCCAACCCATCGCCGTGATGAACGATCTCCTCGACACCATCCTGACCATCCAGAGCTACGTGGTGGCGGCGATCCTGATCGTCGCGGTGGCGACACTGGCCACCGCCGCTCTGGTCTTCCTGCTCTCGCTGCGTCTCCGGAAGAGGGAGATCGAGACCATGGTGAAGATTGGGGGCTCGCGCCTGAGCGTGGCCGCGGTGCTGGTCTCCGAGGTGGTGGTGGTCCTGGTGCTCGGCGTTGCCCTGGCGGGTGGCCTCACTCTCCTCACCAGCCGCTTCGGCTCCGCCGCCATCCGCACCTTCATCCTCTCGTGACAAGGTCGAAAGGAGACCTCCCGTGATCGTTGCCCGATGTCTCGCCGCGCTGCTCGCTGCCGCCCTGCTGGTGGGATGCGGGGAGGGAGAACCCCAGACCGTGGCTTCCGCGCCCAGCTCCGAGGAGGCGGGACGCCTCTCGGTCTACGTGGTCAACTATCCGCTCCAGTATTTCGCCGAGCGGATTGGCGGGGAGAGCGTCAAGGTAGTCTTCCCCGCACCGGCGGACGAAGACCCGGCCTACTGGTCACCCGATCCAGACGTAATCGCCGCCTACCAGGGGGCGGACCTGATTCTCCTCAACGGAGCCGGCTACGCCGCCTGGGTGCAGCGGGCCTCCTTGCCCGATGCCCGGCTGGTAGACACCTCCGCCGGCTTTCGGGATCAGTTGATTCCCCTCGAAGAGGGCGTCACCCACAGCCACGGTCCCCAGGGCGCTCACACCCACACCGGAAACGCCTTCACCACCTGGCTCGATCCCAGTCTGGCGATCCTGCAGGCGCGGGCGGTAAGAGACGCCTTCGCCAAGACGCGCCCCGATCGGGATGCCGCGTTCCAAGAGGGATTCGAGGCCCTGGAGGCCGACCTTCGCGATCTCGATCAGCGTCTCACCAGCGCGGCGGCGGCAATCGGCGACACCCCCCTGCTCTTCTCCCACCCGGTCTACCAGTACCTGATCCGCCGCTACGGATTGAACGCTCACTCAGTCCACTGGGAGCCAGACCAGGCGCCTACCGACGCGATGTGGCGCGAGTTGGAGGAACTCACCGCCGCCCACCCCGCACGGTGGATGGTCTGGGAGGGCGAGCCTGCGGACGAGACGGTGAAGAGGCTCGAGACGATGGGCCTCGGAAGCCTCGTCTACACGCCGAGCGCCAACGCACCCGGCGCGGGTGACTTCCTCGGTGTGATGCGGGAGAATGCGGCCGGACTCGATCGCTCCCTGCGATAGCCCCCAGAGGCGGATCTTGCCAAGCCGGTCAATTGCGCCACGGCGGAGCAGGACATCGCAACCCTGAAGAGCGAACAGGCGTCCGTGGAAGCGAGGATGCGCGACGGTGTGACCGCAGTGGTTCCCGCGGGAGCCGTCCTGAGCATCCTTATCTTGCAGGAGAAGGACAAGCTCGAGGTGGCGACCGGCATCTACAACAGCAAGCTCAAGGAGAAGATCAGAGAGATCCACGCCACCTGCGGTATCGATTAAGACCACCGCGCGGTCTTGCTCCCGAGGAAGATTAGGGGCGCGCCTATCGGACCCGATATCGCGCTGGAAGTAATCTGCCAGCAGTCTCCTCCCTTGCCGGGGAGGATTCTTCTTGGCTGGCTCATACGTTAGACTTCATCAATCGGTCGCGGCAAGCGATCGCGCTGGGTCGTAGCAAGCGGCCCGATGGGGAGGAGAAGTTGATGCGTTTGGCGAAACTGGGAATTGCGATGCTCGGCGCTGTGGGTCTGCTGCTCGGTGCTGGGGCCTCTGCGCAGGTGGTGAACGACACCTTTACGATCGTAGACCGGGACAACGGCGCGGTCTTCGCGGATTTCGAAGCGGAGGACCTCGTGTTCGATGTCGGCATCTCGGCGACATGCACCAGCGGGTTGGACCAGGTCGTCTACGAATCCGACACCAACCACCCCGACGACGTGAAGATCTCCACGACGAAGGCCAAGATCGCGCAGAAGGACAAGGCCAACCCGGTCATGATCACGGTCGCCCTTTATCCTGCAGGGGTGCTCGACTTCACTGGGGAACTGACCAGCTGCAAGAGCACCAAGTTGGAAGCCGACGTCAATGCACAGAAGGCCGATGGCAGCTTCAAGCTCCAAGCAAAGGACTGCGTCACCGACCTGAGTGGCCCCCAGATCCAGTTCGTCGTGGCCACCTGTGCAGCGAGCAAACAGGTCAAGGGGAGCTACAACGAGAACACCACTAGGGTGAAGAGCCTGAAGATTTCGGGCAAGGGCATGGCCACCCCGTAGTCGGCCCGCGATCTGCTTCTTCCGAGCGGGGCACCCGGCGTGGGTTCCGGGCACTCCGCGTCGGCGTACCCCTCACTGCGAGCGCAGAGGAGAACTCGTGACGATCCGATCGGAAGAGACCCGATGCGGCCGCCCCGGCTGGCGGATCGCCAGCCTGATGCTCGCCGCCGTCTGTCTCGCCGCGGCCGCCTGTGATCGAGGCCGGCCGGCGGATCCGATCGGCGACGCAAGCGCGGCGCCGCAAGCGAGGTCTGCAGCGCCGCCGCGCGCGCAGGATAGCGTCGGCGACCAGCCCGCTCTCCCGCAGCGCGGCAGCGCGCTCGTGTGGCTGTCGGCGTCGGGCGTCACGGTGCTCGCGAACCGCGCCCCGCGATTCCAGGTGCTGGAGGACCTTGCGCGCGAGGCAGGCTTCGGGGTGGCGATCGGAACGGGCGAGCAGCCCACGGGCAGCATCACGCTGCGAGCCGTCGAGGTTCCCCTCGAGCGGGCGCTGGCCCGGCTCCTCGAGGGCGTTCCGTACGCCCTCCACTACGCGGCGAACGCCGAGGGCCAGGAGGCCAGCCTGGTCCGCGTCGCCTTCGTCGCGACCGATGCCGAGGAGGGGCTCTCCGAGCGGCGCGAGAGCAGGGGCGAGTCCCGGCGGTCGAACGAAGATCGGGCGCTCGCGTCTCGGGAACGGAAGCGCGAGCTCGCTGACCCGGCCCGGTTCGAGGAGCAGCAGTGGGAGGCCATTCGCGACCTCGAGGACGAGCGGCCCGAGGTTCGGGTCGACGCCGCCGAGTCGCTCTACCCCGACGCCGCGGGAATCGACGCGCTCGCCGCGACCGTGACGAACGACCCGGAGTCTGCGGTCCGGGTGGCCGCGGCGGAGAGCCTCGGCTACTCCGTCGAAGACCCGGCGGCGCTCGCTGCCCTCTTGCGCGCGCTCGGGGATCCCGACCCGAAGGTCGTGGTTGCTGCTCTCGAGGGCGTCGAGTTCGTGGGCGACCACACGGTCATCCCCGAGCTCCAGTTCCTGCTGGAGCACCCGGACGCAGAGGTGCGCGAGGCAACGGTCGATGCCATCGACTGGCTCGAGGAGTGAGCCCCTCCGCAACGACTAACGGTCGATCGTGACCGTGAGTTCGTTGGAAGTCATGATCCCCTTCCATTGTGAATGTGGAAGAGGGTGGAGTCCGACGGGGCGGCTTGCCTCCTCGGAGGTTCGATCTGCTGATCGCGGATCAACCCTCCTCGAGCGCCTTCGGATCGTAATATGGGGCGATGCGTCGCAGGACGTCGCCGGCGGCCGCGGCCTTGTCCAGGACGAAGTTGGAGGTGAAGGTCCTCTTCGAGATCTCGCGGGCGTCTCGCACCATCGTCATCAGATTCTCGTAGATGGGAAGGGTCTGATCGTAGCCCTCACCCTTCGCGAGTGCGCTCGACAGCTGTCTCGCCTGGTCCTTGATGCGCCGAACGAGCTGGCGGAGTCGATAGTAGTCTTTCGACTGTCCCGATCCGATCTGCTGCGGCGGCTCCTTCAGAAAGGTGTCGTAGAGCGCGTCGCTCGCCTTGACCAGCTCTGCGCCGAGGGCGGTGACCCGCTCCTGATCCCACGCGGCGAGCTCCGCGAAGCTTGCGCTCGGCAGCCACGCGATCACCGCGAGGACGAGGACGACCGGACCGATCTTGTGAATTGACCTCATGATTCTTTCCCTCCGTGGACGGCGGTGGTGAGCATACCAGGGATCACCCACCCGCTGCGATCGAAAAATCGGGGATACTCTCTGCCTGGATCGAAATGATGAGAAAGTGCCACCGCCGGGCCCTCTCGATCCCTGAATGCAAAGGAAACCACCATGAATGGCGCGCACAGCGAGCAGCGAGTCCAGACCGTCTGTCTTCTTCTCCTGACCACGGCCGTGATGGCAGCATCCCTCTACTGGCTGCAGCCGGTGATGATCCCCTTCGTGCTGGCACTGCTGTTCGCCCTCATCCTCTCGCCGCTGGTCGACCTCCAGATGCGCTACCTCCGGGCTCCCCGGGCGGTGGCGCTGATCGGAACCATCCTGCTCGGATTCCTGGCGCTGCTCTTGGTGGGAGCCGTGGTCTCGGACTCGGTCAACCAGCTCTCGGGAAACGTCCAGGCCTACAAGGAGCACCTCGACAGCGTGCTCCAGTCCGCCGCCCAGCGCCTGCCGCTCGAGCGCTTCGGAATCGATCCGAACCGCAGTGTGAGCTCTCTCATCAAGGTCCCCGTTCAGACAGTGGGGCGGATGCTCCTGGGGACGACCAACGCGATCCTCGACCTCCTCTCGAGAGGGCTCCTGGTGCTGGTCTTCCTGCTCTTCCTACTGACCGGGGGGGGCTTCTCGAGGCGCTCGGAAGAGACCACCTCGGGTCAGGTCGCGGCCCAGATCAAGCGGTACGTCCTCGCCCAGACGGTGATCTCGGCGGCGACGGGGCTCCTGGTCGGCGCCACACTGGCGCTGCTCGGCGTGCCCCTGGCGCTGCTGTTCGGCTTCCTCGCCTTCCTGCTCAACTTCATTCCCACCATCGGATCGATCGTCGCGACCCTTCTTCCCCTGCCCATGGTGCTGATCAGTCCGGACGCGACCATGACCACCGTCATAATGGTGCTCGCGATCCCGGGGCTGATCCAGTTCACGATCGGGAACGTCATCGCACCCAAGGTGATGGGCGAGACCCTCGACCTGCACCCGGTCACCATCCTGCTGGCACTGATCTTCTGGGGCATGCTGTGGGGGATCCCGGGGGCGCTCCTGGCCACGCCGATCACCGCGATCATGAAGCTGATGCTGACGCGAATGGAGCTCACCGCCCCCCTCTCGAACTGGATGGCGGGGCGGTTCAGCACCGCGGCGGCGCGGTAGAAACGGGTGTTCCGCGTCTACGCGACCATCGATCAGCGCACCTCGCCGGCGGAAGTCGGCGCCAAGGCCCGGCGTGCGGAGGTGCTCGGCTACGACGGAATCAGCGTGGCCGACGGGGTCCACGACGGCCTGCTGGCGGCGGCGATGGCGCTCCAGGCGACGACCCGGCTCGAGGTCGCCATCGCCGTACTGGTCGCCTTCCCGCGCAGCCCGATGACGGTGGCGCACGCAGCCTGGGATCTCCAGGCGATGTCGGGAGGACGCTTCGCACTGGGCCTGGGGGCGCAGGTCCGGGGCAACATCGTCGGTCGCTACGGCACACCTTGGACGCCGCCGGTTCCCCGGATGCGCGAGTACTTGCAGTCGCTGCGGGCGATCTTCCGCTGCTTTCAGCAGGGCGGAGCCCTCCGCTTCGAGGGACAGCACTACCGTTTCGATCGCCTACAGCCCTTCTTCAATCCCGGCCCCATCGAGCATCCCGAGATTCCCCTCCTGTTGGGGGCGGTGGGACCCAAGATGACGGCGCTCGCCGGCGAGGCCGCCGACGCGCTGGTGACCCATCCCACCAACACGCATCCGCGCTATCTCCGCGAAGTCATCTGGCCCGGGCTCAGCAAGGGGGCGGCCAGGACGAATCGCGCCGCGGCCGATCTGAAGCTCATGCTCACTCCCCTGGTGGCGACGGGAGCAGACGCGGAGCAAGTGCTCGCGGATCGCCAGAGGCAGCGACAGCTGCTGAGCTTCCTCTACTCGACGCCCGCCTATTGGCCCTCGCTCGAGCTCTTCGGCTGGGAAGAGTGCGGTCCGCGGCTCCGCCAGCTGACGCGCGAGGGGAAGTGGGACGAGATGCCGGGAGTGATCTCGGACGCGATGCTCGACGAACTGCTACCGACGGCGCCCCTCGCGGAGATCGCCGAGGTGCTCCGCGAGCGCTACGCAGACCTGGCGACGATGATCACCTTCTCCCTGCCCGAGGACCCGGCTCTCGATCCGGAAGTGGCGAAGGTGATCTCCCGCTTGCACGGTTCGTGAAGCGATGGATGCCGACCTCGGCGCTCCCTCTACGAGTCGAAGCCCGGCGGGTACTCGTCGAACTGCGGAAGCTCGTCGCTGATCTCGACCCAGGGAGCCTTCGAGCCGACGAAGATGTGTGCCGCAGGTCGCGCTCCGGGATCGTCGTCGAGCGTACCGGCCGGAAGATAGAAGTCCGTCGCACCGGGATCCGGATCCGGCAGGCTCGAGCCGCAGACGCGGCAGAACGCCCGGATGTGACCCGGAGACGACTGGTAGCGCTCGAGCAGGTCCTCGCCCCTCACCCAACGGAAGTCGGCCGTGTTGACGCCAACGAAGGTCACGAACGCCGCGCCGTGATGCTTCCGACACATGGAGCAGTGGCAGTTGGCCATCAGCTTGATGTCGCCATTGATCTCGTACTGTGCGCCTCCACAGAGGCAGCTGCCTTTCACCATCTTCCTTGCCCTCCCGTCTCGACCTACCATCATCTCACAAGTATCGCCGCCAGGGGGCTGGAATCGGTGGTGGTCCAGGCGAAGCCATCTGACGAATTTTCTTATTGTTTTCAATGGGTTCCGAGAGAGATCAAGAAATCGGGTTGAATCCGATGGCGGCCCTGCGAGAAATGCAGGCTAGGGTTCAGCATCCCAGAGGAGGCAGCTTGGGAATCTTCAGGATGGCCTGGAGGAACGTGTGGCGAAACCGGCGCCGCACCCTCGTCACCATCGGCGCCATGAGCTTCGCCCTCTTCGTGATGATCCTCTACGCCGGTTTGGTGGAGGGCTACCTCCGGAACATGGAGCGCACCGTCCTCGACCTCGAGGTGGGGGACGTGCAGGTCTTCGCCGGCGGCTATCGCGACAATCCATCCATCTACACGCGAATCGAAGATCCCGAAGCACTGCTCGCGCCGCTCGAGGCGGAAGGCTTCCCGGCCACGGGCCGCCTCCTGGCCTACGGCATGGCCGCTGCGGGGGAGTCCTCGGCCGGCGTGTCGTTTCGAGGTGTGGATGTCGAGCGTGACGCCCGGGTGAGCCTGGTCCACCAGCAGGTCGACCGGGGCAGCTGGCTGGATCCCGAAGATCCCCACGGTGTCGTCCTCGGTCGGCGCCTGGCCCGCATCCTCGGTGTCGAGCCCGGCGCCGAGCTGGTGGTGCTGACCCAGGGCGCGGACGGGGCCATGGCCTACGATCTCTACACCGTTCGCGGCGTGCTTCGGGGCATCGGTGATGCCACCGACCGAACCGGCATCTTCATGACCGCTGGCGCCTTCCGCGAGCTCCTCGTCGTCCCCGACGGCGTCCACCAGATCATCGTTCGCCGGCCCGCCGCGGTCGACCTTCCCAGCACCGCAGCTCGCGTGCACGGCCTTGCGCGCGAGCTCGACGTGAAGACCTGGCGCCAGCTGCTGCCCACCATCTCCTCGATGCTGGACTCCGCGCGGGGAGTGATGATTGCGATGTTCTTCATCGTGTACATCGCGATCGGGATGCTGATCCTGAACGCCATGCTGATGGCGGTCTTCGAGCGCATCCGCGAGTTCGGAGTGCTCAAGGCCCTGGGCGTGGGGCCCTTCGAAGTGCTGCGTCTGATCGTCGCCGAGAGCGCCATCCAGACCGGGATCGCCATCCTGGTTGGCGTGAGCTTCGCCGTGCCTGGCATCTGGTACCTGTCAAGCACCGGCATCAATCTCGCTCAGCTCGGTGGCGTCACGATCATGGGGATCGCCTGGGACCCCATCTGGCGTGCCGCGGTTCACGTCGGCGCCTTCACCGAGCCCATCCTCGTCCTGGTTGCCATCGTGGCAGTCGCGGTGCTCTACCCGGCGCTCAAAGCCGCACTGATCCGCCCCGTCGACGCCATGCACCACCAGTGAGGAGAGCCTAGTCGTGAAGGGGCCGAATCTGGCATCGATGGCGTGGCGCAATCTATGGCGCCACCGCCGCCGCACCCTGCTCACGCTCTCGTCCATCGCCTTCGGGGTGATGCTGGCGGTGCTCTTCACGGGACTCGGTGACTCGAACTGGAGAGCGATGATCCAGCTCGCCGCGCGGCTGGGGGGCGGGCACGTCACGCTGCAACACCCCGAGTATCTGGAGACGCCCACACTCAGCCGAACCGTCCTCGACGTAGATCAGCTCCGAGCGGAGGCACTCCGAGACCCGGACGTGGTCCGGGTGGTCACCAGGATCACGGGGAATCTGATGATCGCCACGGCTTCCCAGAACTACGGGGCGGCCTTCATCGCCTTCGATCCGGCGGCCGAGGACGAGAGCACACTCTCCCTGATCGAGGCGCTCACCGACGGGGAGATGTTTCCCTCGACCCGAGACGGAGGCATCATCCTCGGCAAGCGCCTGGCCGAGAACCTGGATGCGGGCATCGGACGCAAAGTCGTGTACACCTTGACGGACAAGAACGGCGAGATCGTCCAGGAGGCGGCCCGGGTCTCTGGCATCGTCAGCACAGGAGCTCCGAGCGTCGATGCCGGCCTCTGTCTGCTCCCCATCGACAGCTTGCGCGAGCTTCTCGGCTACGCGCCCGACGAGGCCATCCAGGTGGGGGTGTTTCTCGGCGACCATCGCAGGGCCGACGCAGTCGCCGACCGCCTCGGCGAGGCCTTCGGAACCCAGGTCTCGGCCCTGCCCTGGCATCAGCTTCAGCCCGAGCTGTCTGGCTTCATCACCATGAAGGTCGCAGGCGCCTGGTTCATGGAAGCGATCATCATGATTCTGGTGGCGGCGGGAATCTTCAACACCCTCCTCGTCAGCGTGATGGAGCGGGTGCGGGAGTTCGGGATCATGATGGCCATCGGCTTCAGCCCGGCCAGGCTCTTCGGTCTCGTCATGTGCGAGAGCCTGTGGCTCGGCCTGGTGGGGTTGGTGCTCGCCGCCATCGTCACCGCCGGTCCCTACTACTACATGGCTACGATCGGTATCGACTTGACGGCGCAGATGGACATCTCCGGCAGCGAGGTGGCGGGCGTGGCCATCTCACCGGTCATGTACGTGGACATCTTCCCCGAGAACCTGGTGATGATTGCCGGCGCCGCTCTTCTGGCCACGCTGCTCTCGGGGATCTACCCGGCCTGGAAGGCAGGACGCGTCGTGCCGGTGGAATCGATCAGACTGGTGTGAGGTGAAGTGAGGATGTCGAGCAACGGGACGCCGATCGTCGAGCTTCGGGACGTGACGAAGCACTACCGCCAGGGCGCGTTGGAGGTGCCCGCCCTCCGCGGGCTCACGCTGGCCATCGCCAAGGGAGAATTCACCGCGATCTGCGGCCCCTCGGGATCCGGCAAGACCACGGCTCTCAACCTGATCGGGGCCCTGGACACACCGACATCTGGAGTCGTCGCCCTCGAGGGCCGCGATCTCGGACCCCTGAGTCGCAGGGTGCTCTCCCATTTAAGACGCGACCGCATCGGCTTCGTCTTCCAGGCCTACAATCTGATGCCCGTCCTGACCGCCTACGAAAATGCCGAGATCGTGCTCTCCCTCCAAGGCGTCGAGGCGTCCGAGCGGCGCGAACGGGTGATGGGTCTGCTCGCCGAGGTGGGCCTGGAGGGCCTGGAAGGTCGACGGCCGGACGAACTCTCCGGCGGCCAGCAGCAGCGCGTCGCCATCGCCCGCGCCATCGCCTCGAACCCCGCCGTAGTCCTGGCCGACGAGCCGACGGCCAACGTGGACTCCGAGACCGCGGAGAAGCTCCTCGACATCATGCAGAAGCTCAACCGCGACCGCGGCACTACCTTCCTCTTCTCCACCCACGACCCCAGGGTGATGGAGCGCGCCCGCCGCATCGTCCGCATCGTCGACGGCTGCGTCGAGCGAGACGAGCGGCGAGATTGAACATCGAGGGGCTAACCCCTCGCCTGGTGGCGGCGCCTCAGCTTGCGGTCGGGGTGGACAACGTTTGAACGCTTGGTATATCAGATGGATAGGAGGATCGTGATGGACCGCTTAACAACCCGTTTCGTGCTCGTCCTGCTCCTGGCGACGGGGCTCGGTGCCTGCGCATCGGTTCCGCCTCCGGAGTCGCAGATGGGCAAGGCTGACCTGGCGCTTCGCAAGGCCGAGCAGGCCGATGCCGCGCACTTCGCCCCGCTCGAGATGCGCACCGCGCGGACCAAGCTCGAGGCGGCACGCGCCGCGATGCGAGAAGACCGGAACCTGGAGGCGCGACGGCTGGCGGAGCAGGCCAAGCTGGACGCGACCCTCGCCGAGGCCACCGCCCAGACGGCGCAGCGCCGAGAGGCTACAGACACGATTCGCGCCGACATCGAGGCACTGCGGGCGGAAGCCGTACGCGCCAGCAACCGCATTCCGGGAGAGACACCGTGAGCAGAACACCCAGACTCTCGAACACGACGATCCTGCTCTCACTTTCCGGTCTCCTCCTCGGAGCCCTCCTCGGCTGCGCGAAGCCCATGCCCCAAGCCCTGGTCGATGCGCGGGTAGCGGTGGATCTGGCGAGCAACGATGCGGACGTCGCTCGATACGCGCCGGTGCAGCTGGACGAGGCAGAGCAGTCGATCCAGCAGGCGGAAGCGCTCTGGCGCGATGAGAAGGATGTAGACGAGGCCGAGCAGCAGGCCTATCTGGTAACGCGCCGGGTAGAGATCGCCCGGGTGGTGACGGACGGCGCGATGGCCATGGAGGAGGGCAAGGCCCTGGCCCGTCAACGCGAGGCCGTGCTCCTCGAGGTGCGCACCATCGAGGCGGATCGCGCCCTCTCGGCCGCCGAGAAGAAAGCCGCCGAGGCGCGTCGCGACCGTGCCGCGGCAGAGCAGGCGCGGATGGACGCGCAGCAGGCGCGAGCCGAGGCCGCGGCGCTGGCCGCAAGCGAGCAGAAGCTCCGCGAGGAGCTGGCGGAGCTTCAAGCGCAGAAGACCGAGCGCGGACTCGTCCTCACCCTGGGCGACGTGCTCTTCGACGTGGACGAGGCCTCACTCAAGGCGGGGGCCACCCAGAGCCTCTCCCGGCTGGTCGCGTTCCTGAAGGAGTACCCGGACCGGCAGGTTCTGGTGGAGGGCCACACCGACAGCACCGGGACGGAGCAGTACAACCTGGGTCTCTCCCAGCGTCGCGCGGAGTCCGTCGTACAGTTCCTGACCTTGAACGGCATCGCGCCGGAGCGATCCATCGCACGCGGCTACGGCAAGGCCTACCCGGTCGCCGGCAACGAGACGTCCACCGGGCGGCAGCTCAACCGGCGCGTCGAGATCGTGATCCTGGATCCGGGCGAGAAGGCCGTGGAGGAGGTGCGACCGCTCTCGCCTCAGTAGTCCCCAGCCTGGACCTGTCACCCGGATGGAGCGTACAGGTTCGCTAGTCGTCGAACTGGATCGCCGTACCCCGGACGGCGGTGATGTGCCGTGAGAAGAGAATCCAGAACTGGGTATATCCCTCGACGGTAATATCGATCAACGCATCCGCCGATCGCTTTCGCATCGCCGCGTCCAGCGCCTGACGGATCGAGTTCGATCCGCTGACCGGGAGGATTCCGAAGAGCCGGATGGCACTGTCGGTCGACGCGGTCTCACCCACGATATGGTAGGACCTCCCCTCCAACGGGATATTGCTCGGAGCGATGCCGCCCGGCCGATAGATGCAGGCCGAGAGCAGCGCGACGAGGACGATCGGCGATAGAATTCTGGCGAAGACCTTGGTTCGTTTGGACATCTCTCTGCCCCCCTCGATGGTTTCGAATCTGGATCTCGTCCCGTTCACCCACGCGGCGACTAGGCGACGGTGTAGTCCTTGTACTTCTCCAGCAGGCGGACCGGCTTCTTGAGCGCGTCGCGCCGGAAGGGCTCGGCGAGATCCTGGGTCAGCATCAGCTCGAGGACGGTGCACTCTCCGGAAGAGGCGGCCTTGCGAAGCGCGTCGCCGACCTGGTCGGGATGATCGACGGTGATGCCGGTGGCGCCCATCGCCTCGGCGATCTTCGCGAAGCTCGGATTGACCAGGTTGGTGCCGACGAAACGGTCCGCGTAGTAGTCGATCTGGTTCTTCTTCTCCGCGCCCCACTGGCCGTTGTTGAAGACGACTGCGGTCACCGGGATCCTCTCGCGCACGCAGGTGAGGACCTCGGCCAGGCTCATTCCCCAGGCGCCGTCCCCCACGTAGGCCACCGAGGGCCGATCCGGCCGCGCCACCTTGGCACCCATCGCCGCCGGGAAAGCATAGCCGCAATTCCCGAAGGCCATCGCGGCGAAGAAGCTCTGGGGCTGCTCGAAGCGGAGATAGCTGTTGCTGACCGAGCAGACGTTCCCGATGTCGGTCGCCACCATGGCGTCCGGCGGCATCGCCTTCTCCATCTCGCGGAGCGCCCGCCGCGGCGGAATCGGCGAGCCACCGCCGGCCGAGAGGTGGTCGAGCTCGCTCTCCCACTCCTTCCGCCGGGCCTCCAGCTCGGCCCTCCGCGCCTCACCCGTGGCGCGGCAGCGGACCGCGTCGCCCATCGCGCGCAAGCGGGTCAGCAGCTCGATGGCCGCGGCTCGGGCATCCCCGTGCACCCCGACGGCGACGTCCCTCACCAGCCCGAGCATCCGATGATCCGAATCGACCTGCACGACCCGGGCCCCCTCGGGCCAGTACTCGATCCCGTACTGGGGAAGCGTACCGAACGGACCGAGGCGGCTTCCGAGCGCCAGCACCGCGTCCGCCTGGGCGATGACGCGCATGGCGGTCTTGGAGCCCTGGTAGCCCAGGGGCCCGCACATCAGCGGATGCGAGGCGGAAAACGCGTCGTTGTGGAGATAGCTGGTGACGACCGGCGCTTGAAGGTACTCGGCCAGCTGCTGGGCCTCGTCGCGACCGCCGGACATCACCACGCCGCCTCCCACCAGGATCACCGGAAACTGCGCCTCGGCCAGCACCTTTGCCGCCTCGTTCAGGCTCTCCGCACCACCCGGCCCACGCTCCACCTTCTGCGCCGGTGTGATTCTCGCGTCGAACTCGCCGTAGAAGTGGTCGCGCGGGATGTTGATCTGCACCGGACCCCGCTCGGCCGCCGCGATCGTAAACGCCCGGTGGGTGAGCTCGGCGATCCGATCCGGCCGGCTCACGTGAGCCTGGAACCGGGTGATCTTCGAAAAGATCGGCATCTGATCGGTCTCCTGGAAGCCTCCCAGACCCATTCCGGCGCTGCCGGTCTCCGGGGTGATGGCAACCACCGGGGAGTGCGCCCAGTAGGCGGCGGCGATCGCGGTCACGAAGTTGGTGATCCCCGGGCCGTTCTGGCCGACGCAGACGCCGTGGCGATTCGTCGCCCGCGCGTAGCCGTCGGCCATGTGAGCGGCGTTCTGCTCGTGGGCGACGGAGAGGAAACGAATCCCGGCGGGCTCGAAGATGTCGAGGGCGTCCATGTAGGCGGAGCCGACGATGCCGAAGATGTCCGTCACGCCCTCGGCAGCGAGCTGCTCGACGAAGGCCTCTGAGGGGGTCATGCGTGTCATGTGGTCTATTCCCTTCGAAGGTTGTGGCGCTGGCGCGGTGTCAAAGAGTGGAGAGGACTTCTCTCAGGGTGTCGCAGATGCGGTCGATGTGCTCCCGCTCCGCGATCAGCGCCGGCGCCAGGATCACGGAGTCGACAGTGACGCGGACGAGCAGCCCACCGGCAAAGAGTCCCTGGAGCGCGGCGTATCCGCGCTGGCCGAAGGACTCGGCGGGCGCGAGATCCAGGCCCGCGAGCAGGCCGAAGCCCCGAATGTCCCGGACCACGGAAAGGTTCTTGAGATCGAAGACCCGCTCGAGGAAATAAGGAGCCAGCTTTTCGCTCCGTTCGAAGATCCCCTCCTCGCGGAAGATCCGCTGGGTGGCGATGCCCGCGGCGCAGGCCAGTGGATGCGCCGAGTAGGTGTAGCCGTGGAAAAACTCGATCCCGTCCTCCGGCGCGGAGGCCGTAATCTCCCGGTAGATGTCCTCGCTGACCACGACTCCACCCATCGGAACGGTGCCGTTGGTGAGGGCCTTGGCCACGGTGATCAGATCCGGCACCACCTCGAAGGTCTGGGCCGCGAAGGGCTTCCCGGTGCGGCCGAAGCCGGTGATGACCTCGTCGAAGACCAGCAGGATCCCATTCTGGTCGCAGATCTGGCGGAGCCGCGAGAGGTAGCCCCGGGGTGGTACCAGGATTCCAGTCGACCCCGCGATGGGCTCGACGAAGCAGGCCGCGATGGTGTCGCGGCCGTAAAGGTCGACGAAGCGCTGGAGATCCTCGGCGAGTTCTTCACCCTTCTCGCCCTGCCCTGGCGTGAAGCGGTTCTCCTCGAGCCAGGTGTGCCGCATGTGCACGACCCCCGGCAGCCCGGAGCCGAAGCTCTCCCGGTTCTTCACCATCCCGCTGAGCGAGACGCCGCCGATGTTGACGCCGTGGTAGCTGCGCTCCCGGCTCACGAAGCGCTGGCGCTGCCCCTCGCCGCGGGCGCGGTGGTAGAGCAGAGCGATCTTCATGGCCGTGTCGACGGCTTCGGAGCCGGAGTTGACGAAGAAGACGCGGTTCAGGTTGCCCGGCGTGATCTCGGCGAGCATATCCGCCAATTCGAATGCGCCGGGATGGCTGTACTGAAAGGGTGGTCCGAAATCGAGCGCCCCGTACTGGCGCGACACGGCGTCGAGGATCTCCGGGCGTCCGTGCCCGAGGGCGCAGCAGAAGAGGCCCGAGCAGCCGTCGATCAGCTGGTCCCCGCGATCGGTCCAGAAGTACATCCCCTCGGCCCGCACCAGCAGCCGGGGGGCCTTCTTGAAGAGCCGGTTGGGGGTGAAGGGCAGCCAATAGTGATCGAGATTCGCCATTCCGTCGGCCTCAGGTCCTCTGCTGGTTTCCGAGATTCCGCGCCAGCCCCGGGGGTGCCGGGCATTGGCGAGTATACCCCTCGCTACCCCGCCCGGCCGACGGCGCGGCCTGCCGACCGAGCGCGGCTTGACGATTCCGTCAATTGACTTTAGTGAATGAGCTTGATCTCAGTCGAACCGACCCTCAGAGGACTGCACCGGGAGCCGGAGAAATCATGAGCGACGCCAACGGATTCGGAGGCCAGAGCGTGATGATCACCGGCGGTGCCGGCGGCATCGGCACCGCTTTGGCGCACCGCTTCGGACGAGACGGAGCCCACATCGCCCTGTTGGACATCGACCGCTCCGCCCTGCAGGCGCGGGCAGCCGAGCTGTCCGAGCAGGGGATCGACGCGCTGCCGGTCGAGTGCGACGTGACCTCACTGGAGAGCTGCCGCGCCGCCGTCGCCAGGGTGATCGACGCCCGCGGCGGCGTGGACGTCCTGATCAACAACGCGGGAGTCACCCACCTGAGCCAGTTCGCCGAGACCGAGGTGGAGGTGATCCGCCGGGTCATGGAGGTGAACTTCTTCGGCGCGGTCAACTGCACCAAGGCGGCTCTGGATTCCCTGGTGGAGCGCCGCGGACGTATTGCCGTGCTCTCGAGCGTCGCGGGCTTCTCTCCCCTCGCCACCCGCTGCGGCTACTCCGCCAGCAAGCACGCCCTCCACGGGATGTTCGATTCGATGCGGCCCGAGCTACGAGCCAACGGGGTCACGGTGACGCTCGTCTGCCCCTTCTTCGTCAAGACGGACATGGGAGACCGCGCTCTCGGCGGCGATGGCGGCAAGCCGCGCATGGCCCGGACCCAGACCGGCACCCCCTCGGATCCCGCCTGGCTCGCGGAAGAGATCTACCGGGCGGTGAGCAGCGGGCGCCGTCTGCTGGTGCCCTCGCGCGGCGCGAAGCTCTCCTATGTCGTGTCGCGCCTGCTCCCCGGCCTGTACGAGCGGATGATGGCGCGGAGAATCATGTGAGCTCCCAGTCGGCAGGTTTCATGAGCGCTCTTCTGCGGCCTCCGCTCTGGTCCGGGCCGAGACGAATTGGAGAATGATCAAGCCCACGATCATCGCCGCCGCAGCCGCCGGAAAGATCGATCGATAGCCGAGCACATCGATCAGCTTTCCCCCGATCAAGGGCCCGATGATCTGCGCCACCGCGACGCTGATGACGCTGAACCCGACGAACTCCGCGGTGCGGTTGCGTGGCACCAGGTCGAGCATGTAGGCCAGACCGACCGCCATCACCCCGGCGAAGGGAATCGCCGAAGTTCCGACGGTCAAGAGTGCGTGGGTCAGATTCTGGGAAAATCCGATCACGATCTGGGCCACTGCCCAGGAGAGCACCAGGACCGAGAGAACACCCTTGCGTCCGAATCGATCGCCCAGCATGCCGACGGGCAGCATGAAGAGCGCCGCCACCACGGAGAAGACCGCCAGGACCAGGAACGACTCTCCCTCCGACACCTGGAGCTCCTCCACCACGAAGAGAGTGGAGAAGGTGGACACCATCCAGAAGCCGAGCCACCAGAAGAACTGCGCGGCGAAGAACCGGAGCGCAACGGTCTCTTCGACGATGCTTCGCAGATAGGCCAAGGGGCCGGTACTCGCCACCGACTCTTCCCTCTTCACCCGCGGCTCCCGGATGAGCACGAGTGCCAGGAGAACGAAGCCGAAGGAGCCGAAGGCGACCAGGAGAAACACCGCGTTGGGATGGGCATCCCATAGCCTCGAGCTGACCAAGAAGCAACCGATCAGACCGAGGGTGCCGAGCAGGTGCATGACGCCGCTGGCGGTGCTCCGCTGCTCCGGCGGTGTGATGTCGGGAAGCAGTGAGAGATAGGGCGTCTCGGCGAAGCGGAGAGCGAAGTACATCCACCCCGACAGCAGCGCCACCATCCCGAAGGCCGTCGCGCGAAGCAATCCGAGCAGGCAGAGAAGCACCCCGAGGAAGCCGAGGAAGATGAAGGGGCTGCGGCGGCCGAAGCGGCTCCCGCTGCGGTCGCTCAGGTAGCCGACTGCGGAGGGAACGATGCAGCCCGCCAGGCCGGCCAGACTCAGCACCAGCGAGATCGTGAACTTCGAATCGGTGAAGTTCCTGAGAAAGAGAGGCATCGGGCCGGTGTGAAACGCCCAGACGATCTCGAATCCAAACCATCCCACTCCGAGCATGATCATCTTCGCGGGCGTGATCGCGGCCGGTCCGTTCAAGGGACGCTTCCTTTCGGTTGAAGAATGAAGGGGTTGGAGCACCAGAGGAGAGAGCGCTCCGAGCCGGCCATTCTACACTCAAAAGCGGATTCCCCGGGGGAAGAGCAACTCTCGAGCCAGCGACTCGTAGAAGTAAGGGGAGAAGAGGCAGGAGCGAGGAACCGGATTGGGGTGGAGGCATGGCGAGCTGGATCATGACCATGGATGGGGTGCCGGCGCCTGGCCTCGGAAGCAGGCTCGGCGCGGTAGTCTTGGGCCAGGCGGCCGGGGACGAGCCCCGGACCGCCCGTGGGGATGGTGCGGATGGGCTGGCTTTGAGTGAGGAGGCGATCCGCCCCGTGCTGAGACGGGCCCAGCTCGGCGAGCGCAGGGCCTTCGGGGAGCTCTTCGCGCACTTCGACGCGGACGTTGCGCGGCTCTGCCGTCGTCTCCTCGGCGACCTCCCGGCAGCCGAGGATGCCAAGAGCGAGGTCTTTCTACGAGCCCAGCGATCCTTTGCCAGCTACGACCCCGGGCAGCCCTTCCGGCGCTGGCTGCTGTCGATCGCCGGCCACTACTGCACGGATCAGCTGCGCCGACGGCAGACGGAGGCGCGGATCTTTCACCCGGGCGAGCTGGAGCGCGAGGAGCTGCCCTCGGGCACCCCCTCCCCTCTGCGGCAGCTGCTGAGCGCAGAGCTGCGCGTTCAGCTCCTGGCGGGAATCGAGGCGCTGCCCCCCAAGTACCGGCTTCCGCTGGTGCTGCGTTACCAGGCAGAGCTCGACTACGCCGCGATTGCGGAGGTTCTCGAGGTGCCGAGAGAACGGGTCGGCACGCTGCTGTTCCGCGCCAAGGCCAGGTTGCGGCGCGAGCTGGCGGACGCGGCGGGAGCAGAGCGATGAGTCCGGTCCCCGAGTGGAAATTCGGCGCCTACGTCGACGGCGAGCTCTCCCCGGCCGAGATGCGGGAGGTGGAGGCCGAGTTGGTCCGCTCCCAGCGTGCCCGCGAGCTGGTAGTGGTCCTCCGCGAGGAGGCGAGCCTGCTCGGCGACGTCCTCCAGGAGCGGGAGCGGGAAGCGGAGCGCCCCGTCACCGCGGAGGCGCCTGCCCGGGGCCTGGCCCTCGGCCTCCCCGCGGCCGTCGGCGTCGTCGCCGTGCTGGCGTTGGTGCTCGGCTTCCTGCTCGAGGCGCGACTGCCTGCGGGCCTCGATTGGCTGAATCCTCTCCGACTTCTAGGAGTCTACGAAATGCTGTTCGATCTCATCTTCCTGCTTCGGGATTCCGCTCCCGGCTTCCTCGAGCTCTGTGTCGCAGTGGCGGCCACCGGGAGCCTCGCGGCGCTGGCGACCTTTGCCGCGAGTGCCGTCCTGCGCCGCTTCGGCCGCGCTGCCACGATCTCGCTGGCGCTGCTCGCCGTGGTCACGGCGGCGCCGCAGGCCTCGGCCGTCGACCTGCGCTTCCATGAGAGCGTACACGTCACCGCAGACGAGACCCTCGAGGGCACCCTGGTCGTGAACGGCGATTCCCTCCGCGTCGACGGTGTGATCCGCGGCGACGTCTTCGCCTTCGTCGAGCAGATGACGCTTCGGGGAAGGATCGAAGGCAACGTGTTCGCCGTCGCCCGGGACATGGAGCTCTCCGGTGAGGTGGACGGCAGCGTCCACGCCGGGGCCGAGAATCTGAACGTCGACGCGCAGATTCGTGGAAACCTCTACACCGTCAGCGACGTCCTGACGGTCGCCCCGGAAGCGCGGGTCGGCCTCGACGCATTTCACCTGGGCGAGCGCATCCGCTTCGAAGGGGAAGTGCGCCGCGACCTGGTAACGGGCGGAAAGCACATGGAAATCCGCGGCTCGGTGGGACGGGACTTCGAGACCTGGGCAGAGCGGGTCAAGATCCTCCCGACGGCCCGTATCGCTGGGAACGTCGTCGCCCACGTGCGCGACGAATCCGATCTCGAGATCGCCGAAACCGCCCTGGTGGGCGGTGAGACCAGCATCGCGCCCCTCGACTCCGTGCGCCATGGGCGTCTCGCCCGCTACACCCACGCCGCCTTCTACTTTTGGCTGCTGATTCGACTCTGCGCGGCCTTTTTGGCCGGGCTGGCCCTCTACGCGCTGCTGCCGGGGATCTTCAGCGGCCGGCTCTCCAGCGGGAACGAGTTCTTCCGGTCCCTCGGCGTGGGCTTCGTCGTGCTCCTGGTCGCTCCCATCGCCATGGCGATCGCCGGTCTCACCCTGGTGGGGCTGCCCATCGCGCTGATCGGGGCGGCCGTCTACCTGACCGCGCTCTACCTGAGCGGCATCGTGGTGGCCGCCCTGATCGGTGTCTCCCTGGTCCGTCCCAAATCCGAAGGGCTTCGCGATTTTGGCGTGGCGCTGCTGGTGGGCGTACTGATCCTGACGGTGGCCATGCACATCCCCTTGGTGGGCTTCATCCTGCGCATCGTCGTGGCCCTGGTGGGTCTCGGCCTTCTCACCGATCGTGCGCGGAGCGCCTGGAGGGCGTCGCGACTACAGGCGGCCGCTATTTAGAGAAGCTGAAACCCTTCGGCAGATCGCCCGGGGCCGTTCCCTCGGGCACCCAGGCCAGATCCAGGATGGTGTAGGTCGGTTGCTCGGTGGCGAAGATCGGCACCACCCGATCGCCGATGGCCGGCTCTCCGCGCAGGAGATAGCCCATCAGAATCGTGCAGACGCCCTCGAACTCGACGTTGATGAACTTGATCGGCTTCTCGAGCGTGTTGAAGGCGCCGGTCCGCTCCGTGATCATGAAGCTGTGGACCGTGGCGGTCCGGTTCGCCACCTCCGTCAGATCCACGCTAGTGGTCCTCTGCAGGCAGTCCGGACAGTAGATCCGAAACGGCATGAAGATCGAACCATGCCCGACCTCGCAATCGGCATTGTCACACTGGGTCCCGATCAGGCGACCCTCGGCGATTCCGGAGAAGAACTCGTACTCACCGCCGTAGGAATGGGTATGCACCAGGCGGCGCGGGTTGGTCACCCCGCAGAGCTTCCCAGCTTCGTTCCGGATCGGCTGGTTCGACTCGATGCTGTGGAACTCGCCCCGCAGTCGATAGCGATTTTCGATCACGTCTACGCTGTACGACATCTTCCCTCTCCCTCCTACTTGTCCAGCCGATGCTCGGGGTTGGCCACGATGGTGGCGGTGACGTGGCTGCCGACGCCGGCGTGACTGATGGCCAGCGCCCGGTTGGCTCCCTCGACCTGCAGATCCTTCCAGTCGGCGGGCTTCTGCTTGTCGAACCGCTCCCAGCGAAGCTCGTCCCCGTGAATCTCGCCGTGACGCCCGTGCAGGTGATACATGCACTCGATGGCCTGCATGATGCCGGTGGCGCCCACCGAGTGCATGCAGCCGATCAGGCCACCGGAGAGATTCGCCGGAAGCCTGCCCGGCGCATTGGTGTTCGGGTTGGTGTGGTAGCAGTCGCCCGACTCGACGTAGGTGCGCCCGCGCCCGTAGGGACGAATGCCGATGTCCTCGTAGGTCTGGATGTCGCTGATGGTGAAGGCGTCGTGGAGCTCCACCAGGTCCAGATCCTCGCAGGGGTCCGTGATCCCCGCCATGTGGTAGGCGTAGTAGGCGGCCATGCGCGCGGCGAGAAAGCCGGTGAAGCCGGGGTAGCGATCGCCGCCCGGAAACTCTCGTCCCAGATCCTTGTACTGATCGTCCTTCTCGTTGGGCAGCAGCGGAATCTCCATGTGACGCCGGTCGGCGACGCGAAGCGTGTGTGAGCCGGCGGTGACGTAGATCAGCTGCGGCGTGTCGGTCAGCGCGTAGGCGGTCTCCTTGTCCGCGAGGATGGCGCAGCCGGCGCCGACGCTCATCAGGCAGCAGTCCAGCGCGCGCAGCGGAAAGGCCACCACCGGCGACGCGAGCACGTCCTCGACCGTGATCTTCATCGGCGCCTGGGCGAATGGGTTGTGGCACGCGTAGCCGCGGTTCTTGACGGCGATCTCGGCCATGGTGCGGCGGAAGGAATCCTCCTCCTTGCCGAAGATCTGCCAGTAACGCTGGGCCATCACGGCGTAATAGCCGGTGTAGATGTGGCCCAGCGGTGTCTCCCAGTCCTTGTCCGCGGCGCAGGCGATGTAGTTGTTGCCCTCGTCGGTCGGCACCTCGTCCATCCGCTCCCAGCCCATCGCCAGTACGCAGTCGGAGTAGCCGCTGGCGACCGCCTTGGCGGCTTCCCACAGCGTGGAGCCGCCGGTCGCCCCGCCGGTCTTGATGCCGACGTTGCCGAGGGGATCGAGGCCGAGGCGGTCGTGGATCACCGCCTCCCCCAGGAGTTGATCGCCGAAGTGGTCGGCGAAGTGACCGTAGTAGCAGCTGTGGATGTGCTTCTTCAGCTCCTGGGGGGTCGTGTTGATGTAGTCACACGCCTCCTGGAACGCCTCGATGCAGAGCTCCTCGGTCCGCTTCTCGGGAAACGCCCGGCGGAACTCGCTGTTGCCGCCGGTGACGAGATACACGTCCCGCAGGTACCGGGGTGTTTTCAGCTGCTGCTTGCTGAAGGTAATCATTCGATATTCCCTCTGTTGACACTCGCTTCGCTGTGGCGCCGGGCTGGTGACCGCGAGGCGGCCGCGAGACGGAACCTACCAGTGCCGGAAATGCCGGTCAATCAGCCGCCGTCGAGGCCAGCAGGGACCCTCTCAAGTTCACCTTCCAGCCCCGCGATAAGTGGAGAAGAACCCGTCCCTGAGGAAGCTGTGACCGGACTCCATCCTGGTGTGAATCTCCCCGCTCGTGAGCGGCGCTCGCTGTGAAGGAGCGCCCTGACAGCGCTGCGGGCAATCGCCAGGTGTGCCGGCTCCGATACCGGAGCGAAGGCGAGGAGCGCGAGGTGTTCGTCGGGGAGGACCCCCTTCTGATCGGCCGCGCGCAAAACTGCGACCTGATGCTCCAGCACGAGAGTGTCTCGCGCCATCACGCCCGCGTCTCGCGATCCGGCCACGGCTGGGCGATCACCGATCTGGACAGCAAGAACGGAATCAAGATCAACACATTCCGCACCACCCACCAGAGTCTGAACGACGGCGACCGCATCGATCTGGGCACCGTGCGCCTGCAGGTGTCCATCGGCCCCGCTTCGTCCACCTCGCCTACCCGGGTGGTCTTCGAGGACAGCCAGGAGCCGCGGCTTCAGACCGAATTCATCGACATGGGCCAGCTCGACTCGCTGCTGTCCCAGAGCGACGCCGCTTCCGAGCCTACCCGCACCGCCCTCGCCCCCGTGGAAGACGATCGGGCCGAAGAGCCACTCCCCGGAATGGCGCCGAGGGGCCGGACCAACACCCGGCAGAGCGGCTCCGTCTGGGCGGAGCACCTCGGCCCGCTGCGTCTGTTCAGCGAGGCCTCGGAGGTGCTGCTGGCCGGCGCCTCCCTGGACGAAACCCTGGAGCAGATCCTGGCCCTGGTCTTCAACAACCTGCCCGCCCAGCGCGGAGTGATCTGCCTCCACGACGAGGAGACCGGCACCAGCGAGCCAAAGGTGATGCGCACCCGAGAGGGGGGGGCCGACGATCCCATTGTCATCAGCACCCACATCGCCAACGACGTGATCGAGCACAAGCAGTCCCTGCTGGTGCGAGACGCTCCTCGGGACGAACGCTACGGCGGCGCCGACAGCATCATCCGGCTGAAGATCCGAACCGCCATGTGCGCACCCCTGTATCGCGACGGCCGGGTCGCGGGCTTCATCTACGTGGATCGCCAGCGCCCGGACAGGCCGTTCGAGATCGAGCACCTGCAGGCGCTCTCCACCATCGCCGTGCTCTCGGCGGTGGCCGTGGAGCAGGCCACCCTACGCGACGGAATCCGCCACGAGCAGGAGAGCCGAGCGCGTCTGTCTCGCTACAGCTCCCCGGCAGTGGTGGAGCGCATCGTTCAGGCAACCGGCATGGCAGAGCTCGCCATGGTGGCCGATGAGGGCGAGGTCAGCGTCCTCTTCGCCGATCTGACCGGCTTTACTTCGATGGCCGAGCGAATGGCCCCCGCGGAGGTGGTCCAGGTGCTGAATCAGGTCTTCGAGCGCTTCACCGAGGCGGTGTTCGCCCTGGACGGCACCCTGGACAAGTTCCGGGGCGACGGCATGATGGCCTTCTTCGGCGCCCCCCTGCAGCTCCCCGACCACGCCGAGCGGGCAGTGGAGGCCGCGCTGCGAATGCAGGACATGCTCGAGGAGTGGAACCGGTACGCCCCCGATGGCCGGCGGCTCGCCATGCGCATCGGCATCAACTCCGGGGTGGTCGTGGTGGGCGACATCGGCTCGCCGCAGCGCAAGGACTACACGGTAATCGGCGATGCGGTGAACATCGCCAGCCGCCTCGAGTCCTTCGTGGCCGAGCCCGGCCAGGTGGTGATCGGTCACGAGACCCGCCAGCGCCTGGGAAAGGCCTTCCAATGTCGCGCACTCGAGAAGGTGCGCCTCAGGGGCAAGCGCCAGGTCGTCCGACCCCATCTGGTGCTGGGGCGCAGCGAGAAGCCCAGCCGGGCGTGAGCTTCCGGCTCGCCCCGGGCGCGCCTGATCGGGCCTCGTCGATCACAGCACCTCCGTGGTCCGATCACGAGGAACGTGGTGCGTTTGGGGGGTTCATTCTCATGCGTAATAGTATCGCCGCTTCGCAGAAGAACTCAAGGAAAATATGACACTTTTTCGTGTTTTTGTTCGGAGAATGTGATCTCTCGACGGTGGCGGCTGGCCTTCGGTGCGCCGACTTGCAGCTTGAGTAACACACGGTAGTGATATTTACTTAGCTCAGCGCGTTTCGCAGCAGCGCACTGTACGCCGCAGACTGGCCAGCAAGTGAATTACTCATCGAGGTGTATGGCGGATAGACCTGGCGAGCACTGTTCGCCTTGTCTTGTTCAGTGTTGGGCGCGACTGCGCCAAGCGGCCAGGCCGATCCCCCCGGTACCCCCCACACACGACACCCCCATCGTGAACGGTCGGTGCTCTCACAAATTGCAGGATGCGGGAGGGGTCCCCTGGGGGGCTTCGCCCCCATGATGGGCACGCGGATTCCGACAACTCGGCCACGCGGAGAGTGGGCCGGCGAGCTGTAGGCCTCCTCTGGATTCACGCGCTGGAGGAGTCGCACGCTTGATCTCGCAGCGGGTGGTATCTCGACTACCTACAGGCCGAGACAATTCCCGCGGACGGCGTGGGTAGCGCCGCTGGGAGAACAGAATCGAAGCTTCAGCGGGTCTGCCGCTCTCTTCTCCCCTCACCGCCGGCCGTCTGGTGGGGCTCCTGCCACGGCGAGGAACGTTGCTCGGCGGCAAGCAATTTCTGGGGGTATTCTGCCCCCAGCCGGTGGGAAGGCTTATCATACGACGACACTGGAGAAGGAATCCATGCGCCGTCTACTCATACTTGCCGCTCTACTCTTCGCGCTACCCGCTCATGCGGGCTCGATCATGATCAACGATGGCACGTATCACGTGATCGACGATGCGGCCTACTCGGACGACACCGTCTACGTCCGCAACTACGGATGCCCAGCCGGATGGCCTGCCACGAGCCCAGCCGACCCCTGTCCTTCTCCGGGCGATCCGACCGAAGTGAGAGTTGCGGCTGGCGGGAGGGTGGGTGCACTGGACGCCCACGACTCGTCTACCGTGACGATGAGTGGCGGTACGGCGATCTGGCAGCTCGCTGCCTACGACTTCTCCACCATCGTGATGAGCGACGGAGATGTCGAACTGGGTACCCTTCTGACGGCTGACGCCTCCAGCCTGACGATGAGCGGCGGAGAAGTAGCGTATCTCCTGGAAGCCCGTGGCTCCTCCACCGTCGACATCGTCGATGGGTACGTGCGGGCCGTGGTGACCTTCGGCTCTCCCACCCTCACCATGCGCGGCGGGACGGTAGAGGAATATCTCGATGTAACGATGTCCTCTAGCCTCACCATGAGCGGCGGGACGGTTGGGGAACTGGTTGTTTCCGGGTTCTCCACGGTCACGACGAGCGGCGGGGAACTGGGCACCCTGTTGGCCACCGAATCTTCCACCGTCACGATGCGCGGCGGTAGGGTGGAGTGGTCGGTCACCGCATTCGACTCCTCCAGCATCACCATGAGCGGCGGCACGGTGGGATCGGGGCTGTGGGCCTACGACGCCTCTCTGATCGAGATCGTCGGCGGCGGATTTGCGGTCGACGGCACCTCCGTACCGTACGGGGACCTCAGTACAATGGCGGGCACACTCACGGGTACGCTCGCCTCCGGTGATCCAGTCGACAACGACTTCTATCAGGGTGGCTACGTGTATCAATGCGGCGATTTTTCCGGGGAGCTTTGTGCGGTTACCGGTACGGTCAGCCTGGTACCCGGGTCCCCCACCCCAGTAGTGATCGACATCAAGCCGGGCAGCGACACGAACCCGATCAACCCCTCGAGCCATGGGGTCATCCCCGTCGCCATTTTCGGCTCCGACGCCTTTCAGGTGGCCGACGTCGACGTGACCACACTGGCCTTCGGCCCCGCTGGTGCTGCGCCCGCGCACGAGCAGGGCGGACACCTCGACGACGTGAATGACGACGGCCTCCCGGACCTGGTCTCGCACTACAGGACACAGCAGACGGGCATCGCATTCGGCGACACAGAGGCTTGCGTCACAGGAGAGACCCTCGATGCCGTCCCCTTCGAGGCCTGCGACGCTGTGAGGACCGTGCCCGCCGACTCGGATCAGGATGCGGGCATGACGCAGCCGGACCTGGATCCGCCGTCTCCTACGCCCCGCACTCAACTCGACGGGGACCAGCAGGCGTGCGTGTACGAGATGAAGAAGAACGGCGAGAGGGTCGGCGGGGCTCAGCTCCGGGACAGCGAGAAGTGCCTCGCGGACTTCCAGAGGGGAAAGCTCACTACGAGCTTCCAGGCGTGTACCGCCGCCGACCGCAAGGGCAGGGTGCAGAAGGCCAAGGAAGAAACGGTCACGAGTGAAGAGCAGAACTGCGATTCGCTCGCCGTGCCCCCGACCTTCGCTTACACGAGCGCGGCAGCCGTGAGCCAGCACGCGGTGAATGGAGCCCTGGCGCTGACCTACGCGATTTTCGGTGGTCCTCCGGTCCGAGACGCCGACCTCGCCACCAAGGTCAGCGACAAGGACGAGGCCAAGTGCCAGCTAGGGATGCTGAAGGGAGCCAGCAAGCTTGAGAATACCGTCCTCAAGGAGATCAACAAGGCCAAGAAGCAGGCCATCAAGCTGGAGTCTGTCAATAGCGCCTCGGCGCTTGAGACGGTCCTGACCGCGATTCTCACCGCGAACGACAAGATCGTAAACGCCGAGCAGAAGCTCGTGAAGAGCGTCGAGAAGAAATGCGGCTCGCTACAGGACCCGGCCGCAACCTTCCCCGGTGCCTGCGCCAATCCCGACCTGGGTGTGGTCGAGGACTGCGTGATCGCAGCGGCACGTTGCCAGGCATGCTTGAAGATCGAGGCGTTCGACGACCTCAACCTGGACTGCGACGACTTGGACGACGGAATCGCCAATATGAGCTGTCCGTAGTCGCGGTCCGGCAGCCCACAGTCGTCTCCGCCGCCGAAGGCCCGGCCAAGCCTGTCACCAGGCACAGGGCCAGCAGGAAGGGGACTCCACGAACTCCTCGACCTTGCGCGATTTCGCCATTCCCGCGCATCCTTTCGTCCCATCTCCCGCGCTCTGAGCCCCGATCGAGCTTGAGGCTTTTCAGCGGAAGGTGCGACTGGAAACCAGGCTGGTTGGACAGCGAAGTGACTCCGGGTACGATCTTCGAAGCCGAACCCCCTCGAGAGGCTTCTCGTTGAAAGAGCTGTTCCTCACTGCCGTCTTCGCCGTCCACGCGGTGGTCTTTGCCCGTCTCTACATTCGACGCGGTCGGCGCGGCTTCCACCTGCTCTTCGTCGGGGGCTTCGTTCTCCTCACGCTCTTCTACGCCAGCCGGAGCTCGCTTTCCCTTGCCGGCATCGCGCCCGAGCCGAACCACCTCCCGGTGCTTCGCTGGTCGGGACTCATCCTCTGCGCTCTCGCCGCGGCCTCCTTTCTGATCCACTGGTACCGGAGACGCCGCGGAGATCCCGCTCGACTCTGAAGCCTGCTCCTCTAAGCGTAGTCGGGCTCGTTGCCCGGCTTCCACTTGATGTTGCAGCCGATGCTGGGGGTCTGATCCGACTCGAGGGCCTGCCCGGCGAGCAGCGCATCGACCGCCGCGCGCAGATCGGCGCCGGTGACGGGTCGACCGCTCTCGGGGCGACTGTCGTCGAACTGGCCGCGGTAGACGAGCCGGCGGTCGGCATCGAAGAGATAGAACTCGGGCGTGCAAGCGGCCCGATACGCCTTCGCTACCTCCTGGCTCTCGTCGTACAGGTACGGGAAGACGTAG
Organism: uncultured delta proteobacterium; assembly: GCA_963766175.1. Classification (GTDB taxonomy): domain Bacteria; phylum Myxococcota_A; class UBA9160; order UBA9160; family UBA6930; genus CAVXZE01. The sequence continues at coordinate 90,278 of CAVXZE010000006.1, read as the reverse complement.
CCCACCTGCTCGACCTCTTCTGCCATCTTGGCCGGGCCGTCGTCGGGGTAGTTCGCCACGTCGTTGGAGTTGATCGCGACTATCGCGAGTCCGCTTCCCTGGTAGTCCTTTGCGAACTGCGCGAGCTCCGCGCGGATGTGCTTGACGTAGGGACAATGGTTGCAGATGAAGGCGACCAGCAGCGCGGGCGAGTCCTTGAAGTCGTCGCTCGCAACGACCTTCCCGGACGGATCCGGAAGTCGAAACCCGGGCAGTGACGTGCCGAGCTCCAGCATCGTGGAAGGTGTCAGGGCCATCGTTCTCCTCCTGTCTCTCGGAGGAGTCTAGCCTGCATTTCTCAGCTGGAGGCTTCAGCGGCCCTCAGGTAGACGTCGACGCCGCCACACACCGTCCGTTCCACGACGAGGCGGTCCAGCTCTTCGGGCCCGAGCTCGGTCGGATCCGTGCCGAGGACCACCAGATCGGCCCGCTTCCCCGCTTCGAGCGTGCCGACCTCGTGCTCGAGGCCCCCCGACCGCGCACCGTGGACGGTGTACATCTCCAGCGCCTCGCCGATCGTCACCTGCTGGCCATCCTCGACCGGCGCTCCGGAAATGGCACGTCGCCGCACCGCAGCGCGAATCCCGCGCAGCGGATCGAAGTCGACGACCGGTGCGTCGCTGCTCCCGGCCACCGTGAGTCCGGCATCCAGCATGGAGCGAATCGGGGTGAAGAGCCAGCGGCCGACCATTCCCATCGCCAGCAGCCGGTCGCCCACCCACTCGACGATCGCCGGCTGTACGGCCGTGGCGATTCCCGCCTCTGCCGTAAGGCCGATCGCATCGGGACCGGGGAAGAAGAAGTGCTCGATCCGGTGTGGTCCCACTCCCGGCGCTCGCTGCTCCGGACTCCGGGGCAGCACGGCCAGGGCGCGCTCGATGCCCTCGTTCCCCTCGGCGTGAACGGCCATCGAGAACCCCAGCGCCACCGCTTCGTCCACCAGCTCCCGCGCCTGCGCCTCGGTGTAGAAGAGAATCCCGCTGTGAAAGCGCCAGTCGCTCTTGTCCAGCCGCCCCGACGCTCCGCCCGACGCGCGCAGCGGGGCGAGGCTCCGGCGACGCAGCATCCGGCCGATCAATGTAAGCCCCGACCTGGCCACCAGACCCAGGGGCAGGGCCATCGCCGCACGCTCCCCACCGTCCATGAACAGCTTGAGCGGACCTGTCCGGAGAGGATCGTCACCCTTCCCGGTGGGCGCGCCATCCAGCCGGTCGCGCGGAGGCATGAACATGCCATCGCAGCTGGCCAGCATCATCAAAACCGGGATGCGCAACACGTTCAGCTCGACCGCGCGCCGGAGCGTGCTCTCCATCAGCGGTGACACGGCCGCGTCGTAGACCCGGGTCAGGCCCGCCGCAAAGAGGCGATCCTGGTAGCGCGCAAGCTGCACCATGTAGCCGGCCTCGTTGCGCGCCAGCGCCTCCTCGACCGCACGTGTGTAGAAGGGGGCGACGGCGTTCTCCACCATCTGCCCATTCGGCTGGCCGCTGCCGTCGAGCCCGATCTCACCCCCGGGCGGATTCGGACGCCGAAGCGGCAGATCGACGGCCTGGTGGGCTCGGGAGTTCACGACGGCTTCGTGGTACGAGTACTGCACCAGCAGCACCGGATGCTCCGGCGATGCGGAGTCCAGCTCTTGCAGGGTGGGCGGTCGGCCCTCGCGCAGGCGAGACGCGTCGTACCCCTCGCCGAGCACCCACTGGCCCGGCGGTGTCTCGGCGGCACGCGCTCGAACCGCCGCGAGAATTTCTTCCACACTGCGCACCGCCGGCCAGTGCAGATTCGTCACGGAGGTGAAGAACGCGCCTTCGCTGAAGTGGTGATGGGCGTCGATGAAGCCCGGGAGGAGGCAGGCTCCGGCCAGGTCGATCTCTTCGGCTCCGGGTGCGGACGCGCGGACCGCCCCGGCCTCGCCCACCGCCACGATCCGATCCCCGTCGATCGCGAGCGCCTCGGCCCGCGGCGCCTCGCGCCGCATCGTCAGGATCGGTCCACCGGTGAACAAGCGCATGGCACCGCCGACGGTACGGCACGGGCAGGCGATCCGCAAAGCGCACCCGTGGCGTGTGCCGGGAGACCAATTCGGGCGCTAATCTCCGCAAGGTGAGACGCGAGAACGGGGGCGCTCTCTGGATGGAGCCCTCGCGTATCTCGAAAGCAGAGAAGAGGCCGAACCATGAAAGCTCTGGCGGAAATCCAGGTGATCCCGATTGGCGCAGGCGTGTCCGTTCGCAAGGAGGTGATGCGGGCGCACAAGCTGATCGAAGAATCGGGTCTGAAGGTGCAGCTGCACTCCTACGGCACCAACGTGGAGGGCGAGCTCGACACCATCTTCGCGACCATCAAGAAGGTGCACGAGACGCTCCACGCCGAGGGCACGGCGCGGCTCTCCACCTCCATCAAGCTGGGGACGCGCAGCGACAAGGAGATGACCCTGGCGGGCAAGCTGGCGGGTAACTGGTCCTGAGGATCATCACCCGGAGGTTCCCCACCCGATGCCGCGTGGGGAACCTCCAGGTCGTGACTCAGAACTCGCCCATCCCATCGGGTCCGGGCTTCCCGCGGCCGCGGCGAAACTCGCTCCTCGCGCCCTCGATGGCGCCCTGGCAGCCGGACGAGACCTCTTCCCAGCGGTCACGCAGGCACCGCCTCCTGGACCACCGGTCTTCGGCCTCGGGACAGAACTGGTCGACGTCGGCCTCACACGCCTCGATCAGAGGCTGACGCCACTGCGCCCGGGTCTCCTCTCGGATTCGGGTCAGCTCGGCTCTCTGCTCGTCCGTGAGCAGCGCCCGGATCTTGATCAGTGTCTGGAGGCGGTACTTGTGAAGCTCGGTCTCGGCCTGACCGATCGCTTCGGCCTGCTGCATCACGGCCAGTTCGTCCGGAGTGTCCTGGGAAAGGAGATCGTGCATCTCCCGGTGCATGCCCCGTAGCTTCGGACGGAGCTCCCGCGCCCGCTCCTGGGATTCGCCGACGATCTCGTCGATCGCCGCCTGGGTCTGATCATCCAGACCGAGCTGGGCTGCATGCTCTTCGATGAACCCGTGCGGCCCATGGCCCGGGTGGTGTCCCCCAGGCCCGTGATGTCCACCGAAGGGGGGCTGTGCAGAACTCACGCTGGCGACGGCCACTCCCGCGATCAGGGCTGTAAGAGATCCGACGAAATCGAGCCAACGCATGTGTTTTTCCTTCCGACAGTTGATGATGGCTTTCCTGCGCATCTGACCTATGGACCCTCGAATCCGGTGCTTGGGTTACGTCCCTATCCGCCCAGGAACACGCTGGCAATCGCGAGGTAGTCGTCTGGAAGTGCTTCGCGATCCTCCGAAGCACTGAGATCGCTGGAGAGGAACACCTCGTCCTCCCAGGAGCCGGCAGCCACCGCCGCGAAACCCTCCTCCGCTGGCGGGGGGGTCGGAACGATCGACTGAGAGACCACGAGCCAGAGCAACCCCGCAGCGGCGGCGGCTCCGATCGCCGGAATCAGCAGCGGTCGCCGCCGGGGTCGCTCGAGCCGGGATCGGATCGCCTGGTCGAATGCCGCGCGTTCGCCCGCGCTCATCGGATCCGGCGTGTACGCCTTCGAGAGGCGACCCAGGAACTCCTTTGCCGCACCCTCGAGGGGCGTTCGCTCGTCACGAGAAGAGGTCATTCCCGACGTCCTCCATCGAAGTCCTGAAGATCGGCGAGCGCTGCTCGCAGCGCCCGAAGGGCGCGGTGGAGATGGCTCTTCACCGTGCCCGTCGGCTTGCCCAGAAGCGCTGCGGCCTCGCAAACCGTGAATCCTTCCATGTGCACCAGGATGAACGCTTCCCGCTGCCGGCGAGTGAGTCCGTCCAGGGCGTCGGCGATTCGCCTCTTCAGGCCGGGGTCGCTTGTAGCCGGAGCGGAGGGATCGGCCAGCTCTTCTTCCGACCCGCCAGCCCAACGCCACCGCACCGCTGCCCAGCGGCGATGGTTGTGAGCCTGGCGCAGCAGGATCCGGTAGAACCAGGTCTCTAGCTTCGACTCCTCCCGGAATCGGCCCAGTGCCCGATACGCCTTGACGAAGGCCTCCTGGGCGACGTCCTCGGCGGCGGCATCGTCTCCCCCGACGAGCCGCCAGGCCACACGGCGGGCCCGATCCCGGTGGCTCACGACGAAGGCCGTGAAGCGCCGCTCCAGATCCACCGCAGCGCTGGAGCTCTCCACCGTTTCAGTCCCAGCCACCATCACACGCTACTCGCCATCTGTTCTTTGGACACCCGAAGGCAGGTTCTGGGTTACCTCGCATCGAGGGTAACCGAGGAGGCTCCGGCATCCCTCCGACCGCAATCGAAGGCAATCTCACCCGCTACCATACGGGGTCATGAGGGGAACATGAGCCCGGAGTCCGCCCTGAGCATTTCGTACTTCTCGGACATTCTGTGTGTCTGGGCCTACTTCGCCCAGATCAAGCTGGATCAGATCCGGCGGGATTTCGGATCGCAGGTGAAGCTGCTTGAGTTGGCGGGGGAGATCTGCCCCCAGTCCCTGCCGGAGCACGCGGGCAACACTCGCGTCGAGGAGTTGATCTGGCGGCTGCGCACCGCGTTCTTTCGCGATGCCCGCGACGTCTGCTCGACCGCGTTACAGGCCGAGATCGCCGGTGAGCTGGAGCTCCCGGTGGGCCGGCTCCGCAGCGAGATGGAGAACGGCCGGGCCTTCGCGGCGCTCTTCGCCGATGCCGAGCTGCAGAAGCAGCACCTCATCCAGGGGAGCCCGACCTTCCTGCTCAACGAAGGGAGGCAGAAGCTCTACGGGAACGTCGGCTACCGCATCATCCGGGCCAACCTCGAGGAGCTGCTGGAGGGCTCCGAGGAGCTGGTGCTGAGAGGTACCGCGCTCACTCGCCCTTGAACACGGGCTTGCGCTTCTCGAAGAAGGCGCGCACGCCTTCGATGGTGTCCTTGCTGCCGGAGGTTCGCTCCACGGCCCGGTACTCGACGGCCAGACCCTCCTCGAGAGAGAGCTCTCCCCCCTTGATCACGGCCTCGAGGATGCCTGCGACGGCAAGGGGCGGCTTCTCCGCGAGCTCCGCGGCCAGCAGATGGGCCCGATCGAGCAGCTCGTCGGGCCTGCACACCTGGTGCACCAGACCGATCCGGTGCGCCTCTTCTGCGCCGATCTTCCGGGCGCGGAGCATCATGTCCAGGGCGTGGGCGCGGCCCACGGTTCGGGTGAGACGCTGCGTGCCGCCCCAGGCGGGTGCGATGCCCAGCTCGATCTCGGGAAGACCGATGCGGGCGCCTTCTGCCGCGATTCGGAAGTGGCAGGAGAGCGCCAGCTCAAGCCCGCCGCCCACACAGGGACCGCGGATCGCGCAGACCACCGGCTTGGGAAGGTTCTCGATGGCGGCGAGCACGCGCAGACGCTGTTCGATGAACCCGCGCATGCCCATCTCCGCAGCCACCTTGCCGAACTCGCGGATGTCGGCGCCGACGGAGAAGGTTCGATCGCCGGCGCCCGTGATCACGACGGCGCGCAGCTCCCGATCGCTGGCCAGCTCTGGAATCAGCTCCTCGAGCCGGTCGACCATCGCCATGGAGAGGCGATTGTGGGGTGGATCGTTGAGAACGACGCTGGCTACCGCACCGCTTCTCTCGACCAGAACCACTCCGGTCGAATCCGAATCACTCTTTGCGCCGCTCATCTTCGCGCCCCCACGGGCGCGCGCCGTGCGACCACGGCTCGAAGCCTGCCGAAGCTCGTTTGCAGCCAGACGGTTCCCACGTCCACTACCGAGTAGACCACCGGCACCACGATCAGTGTGAGGAGCGTCGACGTGAACAACCCGCCGATGGTAATCGCGGCCATCGGTGCCCGGAACTCGGCGCCGATCGCCTCGGTGAGCACCATGGGCAGCATCCCGAAGATCAGTGCGGCCGAGGTCATCAGCACCGGCCGCATCCGGACCGGCCCCGCCTCGAGAAGCGCTTCCTCCCGGGAGCGGCCGGCCTCGCGCAGCTGATTGGTGTAGTCGACCAGGAGGATTCCGTTCTTCATCACCAGCCCCATCAGCACCAGCAAGCCGACGCTGCTCATCATGTCCAGTGACATGCCGAGCAGCTTGAGCGCCAGGAAGCCTCCGATGAAGGAGAGTGGCGCGGACATCATGATGGTGAAGGGGTGGGTGAAGGAGTTGAAGAGAGAGGCGAGGATCATGTAGAGGGCCAGCAGACCGAGACCGAAGGCGAAGCCGACATCCGTCAAGAGCTCTCCCATGATCCGCACCCGGCCTCCTGCCACCATCTCGTCCGGTGGCTGGATCCCCAGCTCGGTGCCCCACGCCTCGACCTTGGTGGCACCGACGCTGAGCGGGATGCCGCTCGCCATGTTGGCCACGACCCGGATCTCCCGGGTGCGGTTCTCCCGCCGGATCTCGACGGGGCCCTCGTCCATCCTCACCGAGGCGGCGCTGGTGATGGGGACGAGCTCCCCGCGGAGCGAGCGGACCCGGATCAGGTCGATCTTGGCCGGATCGTCGCGGTACTCGGGCAGGACCTGGACGCGCACGTCGTGCCGGCGACCTCCCTCCTCGAAGGACCCGGCCTTCTCGCCGGCCAGTAGAGTGCGAATCGTCCGCCCGATCGCTACCGCCGAGACGCCGAGGTCCGCCGCGCGGCCGCGGTCGACGTCGAGCGTGATCTGGGGCTTGCCCGCTTCGAAGGAGCTGCCCACGTCCACGAAGACCGGGTCCTCGTGCATCCGCACCGTCAGTTGGTTGGCGTAGCGCTCCAGCCGGCCGAGGTCCGGACCCTGCAGGCTATAGCTCAGGTTCGTGTGGGCGCCCTGGCTATCCCCGTGGCTCGGAAGTCCCACCGTGATCTCCTCGGCCTCGGGGACGGCGGCGAGCAGTCGTGTGCGCAGCTCGTCGAAGGTCTCCGCGAGAGGGCGTTCCCGCTCCTGCTTGTCTATCAGCATCACCTCGATGCGGACGCGGTGGGGCTCGTGGCGAACCTCGTTGCCGGCGGCGGCGAATGTGTCTCTCACATCGGGGTGGCCGATCAGCTCGGCCTCCATGCGACGCAGCATGCGATCCGTCACCGAGAGCGGCGTCCCGATCGGAAACTTCGCCTGCACCAGGATCTCGTTCAGGTCCTCCTGGGAATAGAGATCGAAGGGAAGGGTCGAGGCGATGCCGCAGCCGCCGAGGACCGCGGCCGCTCCCACGGCCAGGGTCACGAATTTGTGCCGTAGCGACCGCAGCAGCAGCCAACGATAGCCCCCGTCCAGCGCGGCAAGCGCGCGGGCGAAGCGCCGAAACAGCCAGCCCGGCTCTCCGCTTTGGCTGAGCATCCGGCTCGCCAGCATCGGTGTGAGCGTGAACGCGACGAGTACCGAGACGAACACCGCCGCCGTGACGGCGACGCCGAACTCGTAGAAGTAGCGCCCGATCACGCTCCTCATGAAGGCGATCGACACGAACACCGCGCAGACGGCGAGCGTCGTCGAGACCACCGCGAGTCCGACCTCCCGGGTGCCCCGCTGCGCCGCGCTCATCGCGTCCTCACCCGCCTCGATCTTGCGATAGATGCTCTCCAGGACGACGATGGTGTCGTCGATCACCAGGCCGATGGCGAGTGAGAGCGCCATCAGCGTCATCACGTTGAGAGAGAGATTCATTGCGTAGAAGAGGGTGAACGCGCCGATCACGCTGGAGGGGATCGCGAGCATCGCAATGAAGGTGGTCCGCACGTTGCGCAGGAAGAAGAGCACGACGATGATGACGAGCCCGGTGGCGAGCAACATGTCCTCGAAGACCGAGCGCACCTGTGCCTCGATGTAGATGGCGTAGTCGCGGGCCATGGTGATCTCGACACCCGGCGGGAGGCTCTTCCGGATCTCCTCGACCTCCGCCCGCACGTGCCGGGCGATCCCGACGATGTCGGCGCCGCTCTGGCGCTGGATCTCGAGGGAGACGCCCGGGTGCCCGTTCAGACGGGCGATGCTGCGCGCCTCGGCCATCCCGTCCTCGACGACCGCGACCTCCCGTAGACGGACCAGGCGCCCCGCCCGCTCGGCGACGATCAGCTCACCGAAGTCGGCGACGGTCTTGGCCTTGCCCTGGGTGGTGACGGACCACTCGCGGCGAATCCCTTCGATGCGTCCGCTGGCGAGCTCTGCGTTCTCCATGCGGAGCATGTTTGCGACGTCTTCGATCGACAGGCCGTAGCCGGTCAAGCGGAGCGGATCGAGCCAGACGCGGATCTCCCGCTCCCGCGCGCCCACGATCTCCACCGCGCCGACTCCCGGCAGCCGCTCCAGCCGCTCCTTCACGTCGTGCTCGGCGAGGTCGGAGAGATCGCGGAGCGAGACGGCGCCACCCAGCACGATGTTCATCATCGAGATCGCGTTCAGGTCGAACTTCCCGACCACCGGATCCTCGATGTCGAGCGGGAGCAGGGGCCGGGCCAGCGCGACCTTGTCGCGAACCTCCTGCACCTTGATGTCGATGTCGTAATCGAGATGGAACTCGACCCCGATTCGCGAGAGGCCTTCGGAGGAGGTGGAGCTGAGCGTGCGAATCCCCTCGATCGCGTTGATCTGCTCCTCGAGGACGTCGGTGACCTCGCGCTCCACGGTACCCGGCGAGGCGCCCCGAAGCTCCGTCGTGACATAGGCGATGGGGAACTCGATGTCCGGGTCGAGCTGCATCTCGAGCCGGCCCAGCGAGACCAGACCCAGCACCACCAGGCCCAGGATCAGCATCGCCGCGAAGACGGGACGCCGGATCGAGACGTCGGCGAGGTTCATTGGGCGGGCTCGACGCGGGCGCTCTGGGCGGAGACCTCCCCGATCCTCTCGATCCGCGCACCGCCTTCGAGCCGGCCCACGGCCTCCCCGCGCACCACCTCGTCTCCGCTGGCGACCCCGCTCAGGATCTGGGCGCGAGCCTCGTCCATCAGGCCTACGACTACGGCCACGCGCTCCACGGTGTCGCCGCTGACCCGGAACACGTAGGTGCGGCCATCGCGGGTGAGAAGCGCGGAGCGATCGACCGTCGGCACGGGCGCGCCAGAGCCCATCTCGACCTCGGCGCGCAGGTAGGAGCCCGCCTTTGCCGTGCGCGACGGGTCATCGACCGGGCCGCGCACCTCGTAGGTGTGCGTCTCGGGGTCGACGCGGTCACTGACCCGGTCGATGCGCGTCACCAGGGGCTCGGCGAGGCCCTCGACGTAGAGGCGGACCTCGGCCCCGGCGCGAACCGGCGCAGGCCAGGCGTCCGGAATGGCGAGGACGGCCTCCAGAGCGCCTGTCTCCTGGAGCACCAGGATCGGCGCTGGACCCGCCATGGCACCCTCGTGAGCGCGCCGCTCGACGATGCTTCCCGGGTACGGCGCCCGGACCACCGTGCACTCGAGATCGCGCTCGGCGCGAGCCACCCTCGCCTCCATCTGCGCGACCTGCGCTCGGGCGACGGCCGCTGCGGTCTGGAGCTGCTCGAAGTGCTGCGCGGAGGCGGCCCGCTCCTCGATCAGCTTGGCGACTCGTTGGACCTCGTGCGCTGCGTTCTGGCTCTCGGCCCGTGCCAGGGCGAGACCCGCGCGCGCCTCCGCCAGCCCCAGCTGGTAGGGCCGCGCGTCGATCTGGAAGAGCGGATCGCCCTCCTCCACCTCGTCGCCCACGTCCACCAATATCTCCACCAATCGGCCGCTCACCTCCGCTCCGATCTCGCTCACCCGCTTCGCCCGGATCGCGCCCGAGGCCGCCATGGAGGTGTGGATCGCCCCGAGCGCAACCCGCTGGGTCTCGACCCGATCGACTGCTGTGGACGTCCGGGACTCGGGCTCCGACTGTGATGCGGCCGCGCTCCCGGCCGCCCCGGCACTCGAGGGGCCATTCTCGGAGCAGGCTACCAGTGAGAGCACCGAGAGCAGCGCGAGCCAGCGGAGCAGATGCATCATCGCTCCTCCCGAGCCAGACCGCGAAACAGCACGTCGAGGCTCGCATCGATCAGGCGCTCGTCCGAGGCGTCGATCCACTCGGGTTCGAAGAGGTGCCTGATGAAGCTCAGGTGGAGCATCCGGACGACATCCGCCGAGCGCTCGACGTCGAGGTCCTCCCGCAGCTCGCCCGACTCGACCCCGGCGCGGATCGCCTCCACCAGCTGCGCCCGAAACTCATCCAACGAGCGCCGCACGGCAGCGCTCCTGCGCATGTCCAGCAGCACCAGTGGATCGTTCTGGAAGAGCGCGCGCAGCAGGGGGTTGTCCCGAGCGTACTGGAGCGTCGCGCGGTGCATCTCCGCGAGCCCCTGCAATACGCTCTTCCCGTCGGGCCAGTTGGCCGTTTGCGTGGCCTCGTCCCAGTCGTCCAGCGTGCGCTCCAGGACCGCCTCCAGGATCTGTTCCTTGCCGCGAAAGTGGTGGTAGACCAAGGCCTTGGAGACGGCCGCCTGGAGGGCGATCTGCTCCACCGTGGTCTTGGCGTAGCCGGCGGCGGCGAAGCACTGGCCCGCCGCGTCGAGGATCCGGTGGCGGGTGCGCTCCGCTCGCTCAGTGCGCGCCGCCGGCGCTTGGGAGGCTGTCGTGGACATGGCCAAATTATACAAATCAGACGAAAAACGTCCAATTCGTTCAAGTTTCGGCTGGCGGTGCTTCCCGGGCAGCCTGGCGCGCGAAGAAGCCGCGCGTCTCCGAGACGATCACTCCGGAGAGCAGCAGGATTCCGATCAGATTGGGAATCGCCATCAGCCCGTTGGTGATGTCCGAAACCAGCCAGATGCGGCGGTCGAAGAAGAGCGGACCGATCACGACCATGGCCGAGAAGACCACCCGATAGGGCACCACCGCGCGGATGCCGAGCAGGTACTGGATCGATTTCTCGCCGTAGTAGCCCCAGCCGAGAATGGTGGAGAACGCGAAGAACGCCAGGCTGATGGTGACCAGCCAGCCACCCAGCTGCCCCGGCAGGCTCTGCTGGAATGCGATCGTCGTCCACTCGGATCCGCTGAGCTCCTGCCAGCGGGCGCCCGCCTCGGCGGCACCGTGGAGGTCGATGTCGGCGAGGACGGTCGTCAGGATCACGAGGCCCGTCAGCGTACAGACGACGAGCGTATCGATGAAGGTCTGGGTCATCGAGACCAGGGCCTGTTGCACCGGCTCGCGCGTCGCGGCGGCGGCCGCCGCGATCCCGGCGGAGCCCAATCCGCTCTCGTTGGAGAAGATTCCGCGGGCGAAGCCGAACCGGATCGCGGCGGCAACGGAGGCGCCGAGCACTCCTCCGCCCAGAGCACTTCCCGTGAATGCGGAGCTGAAGACGTGGGCGAAGGCGCGGGGGATGAACTCCAGGTTGAGGAAGAGCACGGCCAGCGCCCCGCCCATGTAGAGCACCAGCATCGCGGGCACCAGCACGCCGACGAAGCGCGCGATCGAACGGATGCCGCCCAGAATCACCGACGCGACCAATATCGCAAGCACGGTCGTCGTCAGCAGCGGCTCCACGCCGGCGGTGGTCCGCAGGGTGTTTGCGACCTCCTGGGACTGGACGCCGTTTCCGATTCCGAACGCGGCGATGGCGGCGAAGAGGGCGAAGGCGCCGCCGAGCAAGCGCCCGACACCACGCGCGGAGATGCCGCGCGACAGGAAGTACATCGGACCGCCTGACATCTCCCCGTGCTCGTCGACCACGCGGAACCGGACCGAGAGGAGCGCCTCGGCGTACTTGGTCGCCATGCCGAGGAGACCGGTCACCCACATCCAGAACAGCGCCCCGGGACCACCCGCCGCGATGGCGGTGGCGACACCCGCGATGTTCCCGGTGCCGACGGTGGCGGCCAAGGCGGTCATCAGGGCGTGGAAGTGCGAGATGTCGCCCTCGGCGCCGGCCTCGTGGCGCCGCACGAATGCGAAGTGGAGCGACCGACCCAGCTCGCGGAACTGCAGGCCGCGGAGCCGCACGGTGAGGAGCACACCGGTCCCCACCAGCAGGGGAATCAACACCCAGGGCCCCCAGATCAGCCCCGAGATCGCGTCGAGATGGGCGCCGAGATTCGTCTCCATGGCCTCAGCTCAACGCAGTCCGATCTCCGGGTCAAGAGGGCCGTAGCGAGGGCGCGGCCCGTGTCTGGCCAGCGCAACGCCTGTTTCTATACTCCGCGCCATGAAACGCCGTCTCAAGCTCCTGCTGCCCATCGCGATCGTGATCACGGGCGTGCTCGGCGCCGTCGCCCTGGTGGCCACTCGCCCGGACGTCGAAACCACCTCGCCGGAGGCGCTGGCGCGGCTGGTCCGCGTCGTCGAGGTCATGCCAGAGACGGTCCAGCTCCGGGTCACCACCCACGGCGCCGTCGCGCCGCGCACCGAGAGCGACCTGGTTCCCGAGGTATCGGGCCCCATCGTCTGGGTGTCCCCCTCCTTCACCTCCGGCGGGTTCTTCGAGGAGAACGAACCCCTGGTGCGCATCGACCCGCTCGACTACCGGGTCGCCCTCGAGATCGCGCGCGCCAACCTGGCGAGAGCCGAGAGCGAGCTGGAGCGCGAGACCAAGGAGCTGGCACGACAGCAGAACCTCGCCGACCGGAAGATCGCCAGCCCCGCGAAGCTCGACATGGCGGTCACGGCGGAGCGGGTCGCACGCGCGGCGAGACGGCAGGCCCACGCCAACCTCGAGAAGGCGGAACGCGATTTGGAGCGCACGGAGGTCCGCGCACCCTTCAAGGGCCGCGTCCGCGACCGCACCGCCGACGTCGGTCAGTTCGTGAACCGCGGCGCGCCGATGGCGCGGCTCTACGCCACCGACTTCGCGGAGATCCGCCTCCCGATCTCGGACGACGAGCTCGCCTTTCTGGATCTCCCGCTCTGGTACCGCGACGACGGCGCCAACGCCGAGGGGGCGGCGGTCGAGCTGCGCGCGGATTTCGCGGGGGCCGAACACACCTGGGAGGGACGCGTGGTCCGCACCGAGGGGGAGATCGACCCCAAGACCCGCATGGTCCACGTGATCGCGCGGGTCGAGGACCCCTACGGCCGCTCCGGCGACCGCCCGCCGCTGGCCGTCGGTCTCTTCGTCGAGGCACAGATCCTGGGGCGTGAGACCGAAGGTGTCGTGAAGGTGCCGCGCGCCGCAATGCGCGGAGCCGATCAGCTGCTCGTCGCCGACACCGAGGACCGGCTCCGCTTCCGCCGCGTTGAGGTGATTCGCGCCAGACGCGACGAGGTGGTGATCCGCTCCGGTCTCGAGCCCGGAGACCGCGTCATCGTCTCCTCCGTCGAGGCCGCCGTCGACGGAATGGAGGTCCGCCCCGTCGCCAGTGACGAGGTGACCCCTTGAACCGCGCGATCGCCTGGTTCGCGCAGAACCCGGTCGCCGCCAACCTGCTGGCGGCCATGATCATCGCGGGGGGACTCACTGCGGTCATCCAGCTCCCGCAGAAGACCTTCCCCGACATCAATATCGAAATGATCCGCATCACCGTCGAGTACCTCGGTGCCGCTCCGGAGGAGGTCGAGGAGGGCGTCTGCATCCGGATCGAGGAGGAGATCGAGGGCATCGACGGGATCGACAAGATCCACTCCTCGGCACTGGAAGGAGCCTGCGCCGTCATCGTCGAGCTGATGAGCGGCGCGGACGAGAGCAAGGTCCTCGACGACGTCAAGGCTCGCGTCGACGCCATCGACACCTTTCCCGACGAGACCGAGAAGCCGGTGATCTCGCAGGTCACACTGCAGCGCGCGGTGGCGGACGTGGCGATCTCGGGCGACGTGGACGAGCGGGCGCTGAAGGCGCTCGCCGAGCGGGTACGCGACGAGATCCTGGCTCTGCCGGGCATCACGCAGACCGAGCTCAAGCTGGTCCGCCCCTTCGAGATCTCCATCGAGGTCTCGGAGGAGTCCCTGCGCCGCCACGGACTGCGCTTCGACGACGTGGTGCAGGCGGTCCGCAGCTCGTCCCTCGACCTGCCCGGCGGCAGCATCAAGACCGCGGGCGGTGAGATCCTGCTCCGCACCAAGGGGCAGGCCTACCGCGGCCTCGAGTTCGAGGACCTCGTCGTGATCGCTCGCCGGGACGGGACGCGGGTCCCCCTCGGCGAGATCGCCAACGTGGTCGACGGCTTCGAAGACGTCGACCTCGCCTCCCGCTTCGACGGCCAGCCCGCCGCAGTGGTTCAGGTCTACCGCGTCGGCGACCAGGACGTGATCGAGACCTCCGAGGCGCTGAAGGAGTACGTGGCCAGGGCGAACCAGACGATGCCCGAGGGCATCTCGCTCACCATCTGGCAGGACGACTCCATTCCCCTGAAGAGCCGCCGCGATACGCTGCTGCGCAACGGCCGCAACGGCTTCCTGCTGGTGCTGGCGGTGCTGGCCCTCTTCCTCCGTGCCCGGGTGGCCTTCTGGGTCACGATGGGCATCCCCATCTCGTTTCTCGGCGCACTCTGGCTCTTCTCTCCCCTCGGGCTCTCGATCGACGTCATCTCGCTCTTCGCCTTGATCGTGGTGCTGGGCATCCTGGTCGACGACGCCGTGGTGGTGGGCGAGCGCGTCTACGCGCACCAGGAGCAGAGCGGGAAGCGGCTCGAGGGGGCGATTCGCGGCACCCAGGAGGTCGCGATCCCGGTGGTCTTCGGCGTGCTGACCACGGTCGCCGCCTTCATGCCGATGTTGATGGTGCCGGGACCGATGGGACAGGTCTTCTCGATCATGGCGAAGGTCGTGGCCATCTGCCTGATCTTCTCGCTGATCGAGTCGCAGCTGGTGCTCCCCGCCCACCTCGCCCTCGGTCACGAGGGCGCCGAGTCGGAGGGGCGAAGCGCCTTCAGGCGACGCTGGAAGCGAGTCCAGCGCGTTACGGCAGGCTCGCTCGAGCGCTTCGCGGTAGCCGTCTACCGGCCGGCCCTCGAGCGGGCTCTGGAGTGGCGCTACACGACCATCGCCGTGGCGATCCTGCTGCTCTTCCTGACGCTGGGGCATCTGGCCAGTGGCCGGATGCACTTCTCCTTCTTCCCGCCCGTCCAGGCCGACTTTCTCGCCGCCTGGCTGACGATGCCCCAGGGCACGCCCTTCGAGGTGACCGAAGCCACGGTCCGACGCCTCGAGGCGTCGGTGGAGGAGCTGCGCGCCGAGCTCGATCCGGAGTTCGCGGCAGCGGAGCAGAGCCTGGTCCTGCACGTGCTCGCTTCCGTTGGAAGGCAGCCCTTCCGCGATCGGCAGAGCCGGACACCGGCGGGAGGATCCCAACAGGCTTCGGACGACGCGCACCTGGGAGAGGTGGTGCTTGAGCTGGTGCCCTCCGAGGAGCGCGCCATCGACACCGCGCAGGTGGCGCAGCGCTGGCGGCGCATCGTGGGGAGCGTCCCCGACGCGGTGGAGCTGGTCTTCGCGACGGACCTCTTCTCGGCCGGGGACGCGATCGACGTCCAGCTCCAGGGGGCCGACTTCGGGGTGCTGCGAGAGGCGGCGAACCGGGTGAAGTCCGATCTCGCCCAGTATCCCGGCGTGATCGACATCGCCGACTCCTTTCGCGAAGGCAAGCAGGAGGTGAAGCTCAAGATCAAACCCACCGCGGAATCGCTCGGGGTCACCCTCCGGGACCTGGCGCGCCAGGTGCGGCAGGCCTTCTACGGCGAAGAGGCCCAGCGGATCCAGCGCGGGCGCGACGACATCCGGGTGATGGTCCGCTATCCCGAAGAGCAGCGCCGCTCGCTCGGAGATCTCGAGAACGTCCGCATCCGCACCATGGACGGCGCCGAGGTGCCCTTCCGCACCGTGGCCGACGCGGAGCTGGGGCGCGGCTTCGCGACCATCCAGCGCACCGATCGGATGCGGGTGGTGAACGTCACTGCCAACGTCGATCGGACCCTCACCACCGCCAACGACGTCCTGGCCGACCTCCAGGCCGCGTCGCTCCCGGAGATCCTCGCCGACTACCCCTCGGTCTCTTATTCCCTGGAGGGCGAGCAGCGCGAACAGCGGCGCGCCTTCAGCGGCCTGCTCAGCGCCTACGTCCTCGCGCTGCTGATGATCTACGCGCTGCTGGCGGTCCCGCTCCGCTCGTATACCCAGCCCCTGGTCATCATGAGCGTGATTCCCTTCGGGCTGGTGGGCGCCATCGGCGGGCACATCCTGATGCAGTGGCTCGATCAGCTCCACGGTCTGAGCTTCTTCTCCGTGATCGGCATCGTCGCCGCATCCGGTGTGGTGGTGAACGCCAGCCTGGTACTCGTCTACAACGTGAACGCCGAGCGGGCTCGCGGTGGATCGGTGGCAGACGCGGTCGTCGAGGCCGGCGTGGGGCGCTTCCGTCCCATCCTGCTCACCTCGCTCACCACCTTCGCCGGGCTCTCGCCCCTGATGGCGGAGCGAAGCATGCAGGCCCAGTTCCTGATCCCGATGGCGGTGTCGCTCGCCTTCGGCGTGATGTTCGCCACCGTGATCACCCTGCTAGTGCTGCCCTGCGGCTACCTGGTGCTCGAGGACCTGCGGGGCGCGGGCTGGCGCCGGCGCGCTAGAAACGACTCGAAGAACGGCTCGCAATAGGCTGCAAAATCTCGGCGAATCGGACCGCACCCGCCGAGCCAGGCCGGTGGCACGATTGGTGTATGATCCCGGCCGAAGGGAAGCCGCTCAACTGTCGAAGGGAGAAGTCATGTCGCTGGCGGGACGGGTTGCGTTGGTTACCGGGGGGAGTCGAGGGATCGGGCGGGCGATCGCGCTCGCACTCGCCGAGGACGGCGCGGACATCGCGGTCAACTACCGCCGCGACGAGGCGGCCGCCAAGGAGGCGGTGGCCGCCATCGAGGCGCTGGGCCGGCGCGCCCGCGCCTACAAGGCCGGCGTGGATTCTTTCGACGAGGTCCGCCAGATGATCGAGGGCGTCGTCGCAGATTTTGGCCAGATCGACATCCTGGTCAACAACGCGGGCATCGCGAGTCGCGGAAACAGCGTTCTCGACACCGACCCGGCCGAGTTGGAACGGGTGGTGCGCATCCACGCTCTGGGCCCTCACCACCTCTGCCAGCTGGTGCTGCCGAGCATGCGTCAGCAGGAGAGGGGTGACATCGTCATGATCTCGAGCACGGCGACCCTCAGCCACGGCGCCAACGGGGCCCCCTACAACATGGGCAAGGCCGCGATGGAGGCTCTCGCATTCACCCTGGCCAAGGAAGAGCGACCGAACGGCATCCGGGTCAACATCGTGGCCCCGGGCCTGGTGGAGACCGAGATGGGCCGCCGACTGATGAAGGCGACCGCCGGCGTCGACGACCTGCGCAAGCTCGACGCAATCATGCCCTTCGGCAGGGTCTGTCAGCCCGAGGACGTCGCGAGTGCGGTGCGCTTCCTGGTCTCCGAGGGAGCATCCTACCTGACCGGCGAGAAGGTCAACGTCCACGGCGGCGGTCAGCAGGCCTGAATCGGCCCGAGCAACTTCGTCTTCTTGCCGAGTTCTGTACATAGTGTAGAATTTTCAGCGTCCCGCCCGAAGGCCCGGGCGCGGCCGGCGAGGAGAAGTGGATCATGCAGACCACGAACGATCCGAAGGGGCTGACCCAGTTCGCGACCGAGTTTCTGAAGCTCCAGGGCGCCACCATCGTGGGTGTCGCGACCAAGGAGACGCTGGCCGGCGGGCCTCCCTCCACCGACCTCGAGTACGTTCTGCCGGGTGCGAAGTCGGCGGTGTGCTTCGCCGTTCCCTTCGACCAGGAGAAGATCGAGCAGTATCTCGCCAAGGAAGATCACGCCGGTCACCAGAGCGACAACTTCCGCACCAATATCTACGTCACTGGCCTCGCCGTCGCCCTCGCCTACTACTGGAATCAGCAGGGGATTCCCTCCTACGGGGTTCCCTCGAACGCGGTCTACCGCCAGGACACGCCTCGGGGCATGGCCGACTTCATGCCCGACATCTCCCACCGCTACCTGGCGGTTCGCTCCGGGGTCGGCTGGTTCGGCCTCTCGGGCAACGTGATCACCAAGGAGCACGGCGCCGCCATGGTCCTGGGCACCGTGGTCACCACGGCGGAGCTCGAGCCGACCGAGCCGCTCCCGCCCGAAGAGAAGTACTGCGACGACTGCAAGCTCTGCATGGCGAGCTGCAGCTCCGGACTGATGGACAAGAAGGAGCGGACCGCCGTCACCATGGGCGGGATGGAGTTCAGCTACTCGGAGCGGCGCAGCTACCACCGCTGCGACTTGGTCTGCGGCGGCTTCACGGGCCTGGCCAAGAACGGCAAGTGGTCCACCTGGTCTCCGGGACGCTTCCCGATCCCGGAGAAGGACGAGGAGTTCATGCCGGCCCTGGTCGAGGCGGTGGTCGCCTCGGCGCCGCGTCCCAAGATCGAGGGTGGCTTCCACCACCCGGCGATGCCGGGCGGGCGGGTGATCAACATGACCTGCGGAAACTGCCAGCTCGTCTGCCACCCCGACCGCGACGAGCGCAAGCGCCGCTACAAGCTGCTCACCAAGCACGGTGTCGTGGTGCAGAACCCGGACGGGACCCTGGAGGCGGTCTCTCCCGAGATCGCCGAGAAGCGCCTCGGCGAGATGCCCGAGGAGGAGAGGGTCTGGTACCAGAAGTCCTGAGCGGGATCCCGACCACCGCGCGACAGGTGCTCTGCTTCCCTCCCGACAGGACCGATCCGACCCTCAGCGGTGTCAGCGCCCTGGTTCGGAGGGGGAGCCGTTGGCCGTGCCTGACTCGAGCCAGCGGCGGTAGGGTGCGGGTGCCAGGAAGGCGAGCCAGGTACAGACCCCGGAGGTGATGCCGAGGACCGAGGTGAGAAGCGCCCAGGCCGGTCTGAACACTCCCGCCGCGACATCGTGGGTGGGGCTCTCGAGGAGATTCACCAGCGCCACCGCATAGATCCCGAAGGCTGTGGATGAGGCGATCCCCCACAGCAGGAATCGGTTCACCAGCACGGGGTCGGCGAGACCAACGCGAAGGCGCCGGCGCAGCAGACCGAAGTAGCGAAACGACTCGACGGCTGCCCAGAGGAAAGCGCACCCGCGGGCCAGTACGCCGAGCTGCGACCAGACCGCATCGAAGTTCCCACCGCTGAAGCCGGTGGTGAGACCCTCCCCCACGAATCCCCCCACCACGGCGCAGGCGGCGAGGGAGAAGAGCGCGGCCGCCCACCGGCTGTCCGGTCGGAAGACTCGCCAGGTGAACGCCCAGAGAGTCAGGGCCCCTGCGCTCAGACACAGGCGCCCACACCCCCGTACCCAGATTGCGAGCTCCCCGAGTTCCTCCGCGCGGCTGGTTCCGAGAAAGTAGAGGATGCCACCGAGGCCCCCAGACGCGAAGAGGGTCACGCCGAGAGCGAGCTCGGGCATCTGACGCGTTCGGGCGGCAAGTACCAGAAGCCTGATTCCCGCCGCAAGACAAGTGGCGAGGAAGATTCCCACGCCAAGGAGTCGGAGCGCCTCCAAGCCTCAGCTCCTCCCGGATCGAGTCCGGATCAGCCCCCGCTGATTCGGCTCTTTTCCAGTGCCACTTGAGCGTGCCCGCCGGGCGGGAGCCTTGATGACGCGGTTGGGACCGTGCGAGGATACGAATGAGATGGAGGACGACATCAATGACCGCGAGTCAGACCAAGCTTCGCGTCGCGGCGGTTCAGCTCTCGCCGGTGCTCCTCGACCGCGATGGAACCACGGACAAGGTCGTCGAGGTGATCGAGAGGTGCGGCCGGGATCAGATCCAGCTGGCCGTGTTCCCAGAGACCGTGATCCCCAGCTACCCCTACTTCGCGATGGTGACTCCCCCGGTCGCGATCGGCGAGCTCCTGACCCGGCTTCACGGCCAGGCCGTCGAGGTGCCCGGACCGGTCACCGAGAGGGTCGGAGGCGCGGCTGGACGCGCGGGCACCGTGGTCGTCCTGGGCGTGAACGAGCGGGACGGCGGAAGCCTCTACAACACCCAGCTGATCTTCGACGCGGACGGCTCACTGGTCGGGAAGCGCCGCAAGATCATGCCCACCTTTCACGAGCGGATGGTCTGGGGCTGGGGAGATGGCAGCGGTCTCAGGACCTTCGACACGGCCGTCGGCCGGCTCGGTGCGTTGATCTGCTGGGAGCACTACATGCCCCTGGCTCGTTACGCCCTGATCGCAGCGGGCGAGGAGATCCACTGCTCCCACTTCCCGGGCTCGCTGGGCGGTGAAGCCATGTCGGCCCAGCTCGATGCGGCGGTCCGCCATCACGCCATGGAATCGGGAGCTTTCGTGGTAAACGCCACCTGCTGGCTGAGCGACGAGCAGCGCACCGAGATCGCCCCGGATGGACCCCTGGCGGAGCTGCTTCGAGGTGGTCTCTGCACGGCGGTCGTGTCTCCCAGCGGAGCGTACCTGGCCGGTCCGCTCCCTCCGGGTGAAGAGATGGCCGTAGCCGAGATCGACCTCTCCGACATCACCCGGCAGAAGAATCTGCTCGATACGGTGGGCCACTACGCGCGGCCGGATATCCTGAGACTGTGGCTGGACAGCGCGCCCAGACAAGTCGTCGAGCGAATGCCAATCGGCTCGAGAGACATCCAAGGCGTCGACGGACCCGACCAAACTCTCCCGGCGGGAGACGACTGAGCGAGGCCGCCTGCTCGATGGCGCCATCGCGCTCCTTCACGCGCGGCCGCATCAGCGCCGCGATCGCCGAAGGTCTCGTACTCGAGTCCGATGCCGTTCACCTGCGCTCTTGCCTTCTACAACCTCCTACGACTTGCCGACCCGGCTGAGCTGCGCCTTGATCCAGGCAGCGGCCTTGGGAACGTGCTCGCTGGCATTGCCCGACGCGCAGTGGCCGTCGCCCTCGTACACCCACTCCTCCTGGGCGATGCCGCTCTCGGAGATGATGTACAGGTCGTCGATGGTCACCAGTGGGTCCTGGTCGCCGTTGATACTGAGCAGAGGCGCCTGGCGCTCCGGAGCCTTCAGCAGCCCCTGCCGTTCCAGTGAGAACGGCTCGATCTTCGCGATCATCTCCTCGATGGACTGGTCGAGGTCTTCGCCCATGGCGTGAGCGATGGTCTTGACCATGCCCTCGTGCACGTTCTCGGCGTGTTCGAGGGTGAAGGAGAGGTGAATGGGCCCGCCGACGTTGACCGCGGCCTTCACGTTCGGATCGAGCACCGCCAGCTTGACCGCGTAGTAGCCCGCGAAGCTCTGCAGGTGTACCGCCATCCGGTCGCCGTCCAGGTCCGGCCGCATCTTCAGGTACTCGAGCACGCGGCTGAATATCCTCTCGCCGTCAGGGGAGAGTGGCCAGGCGCTCTCGCCGGTTCCCGGCATGTCGAAGGTGAATGCCGCCATGCCCTCGGCCAGCACGGCCTTCGACTGCGCTTCGATGTCGCTCTTCCAGGTGTCCACGCCGCCCGTCAAGACCACGACGGGCGGAGGAGAGTCGGAGGGGGGTACGCGCAGGTAGCCGATGATCTCCTCGCCCTCATAGGGGATACGCACGATTTCTAGAGCCGGCTCTTCGTGCTTCACCGACTCGAGGTAGCACTCGATGTGCTTGCGGTACGCCGCGGCCTTCGCCTCGTTCCCGATGAAGGGAAAGCGGGCGACGTAGTAGAAGATCGCGGCCTGCCGCCATTCCTCGCGGGCCGCCTCGGCGTCGCCCGCGGCCTCGAACTCCCGGGCGCGGGCCTCGTGCTCGGCCGCCGGGAGGCTGACCTCGTAGACCCACGAGCCCGGGCCGGTACCGATCGGGTCGTGCACTCGGCGGAACGCGGCATCGAGCTCCGCCTCATCCGCCCCGGCCTGGACCCAGCCGTCGAAGCGGTCCTCGACGAAGGGGCGCATGCTCGCGATGCGCAGCACCAGGGATTGCCGGTAGACGACGGCCACCGCGAGCAGAATTACCAGCAGGACACCGAGGATCACCCAGCGGGCTTTCGTCATGTTCGTGACCTCCAGTCAGACCCTTCCAGTATGCGCCGATTCGCGGCTCCGCGTCACTTCGGATCTGCCTGGGGGACCCCCTCCGCGCAAGGCACACCCGTCTGACAGAGCCCGCACCCGTAGATGTCGATGCCGTACTCCTCCTTGATCGCGGCTATCTGCTTCATCACGAACTCCATGCATCGGGCCTTGTCGTGTCCGGCTTCGCTGATGGCATCTGCAGGACAACGCTTGATGCAGTTCCGGCAGCCCAGCTTCTGGTGAGACAGACAGTCTCGGTAGACCTCCTCCGTCCTCTCCGGAGACTCGAGCGCCCGGTCGACGACCACGCTGCCCACCCGGTGCCCCTTCCCCGCTGCCGTGATCAGGCCGTCGGACAGACCGAAGGTGCCCAGGCCGGCGGAGAAGGCCACGTGGCGCTGCGACCAGGTGGAAGCCCACCCGACCTTCTCGTCGAGGAGCATCCGGAACAGGCTCTCTTCCATCTCCGGCGCGACGGCGAAGTGCCCCTTCTCCTCGAGCACGGAAACCAGGTGCGCCTGGAGCTTCCGATTGAACTGCTCGCCGAAGAGGCGGGTATGAGCCCAGCGCTCCGACGGTCGGTCCTTCATCCGACTGTTCTCCTTCCGGGTTTCGCTCGAGATGGGAAGGACATAGGAGATGACACCGACCTCCGCGGCCGCCGGGACGGCGAGACCGCGCTCCCGCGCGACCGCCCCCATCACCTCCGCGGGCGTCATGTGGAACTCACCGATGACCTGCTTCAATCGGTCGAAGATCGGGTCGTCACCCGCCACGAATCCCACCAACGGCTGCTGAAAGATGGGAGAGCCGTCCAGGCGCTCCAGCCGATTGCCAGGATCTTCCTCCACGAAACGACGGGTCTCTTCGACGACCCACTGCTCGAATTCGCCTCTCTCCACGCTCGATCTCCCTCGAATCGCAGGGTGGGAAAACAACCACATTCTCCCTCCCCGTTCAAGGACCGGCCTCGATCGAGTCCCGACCCCTCCGCGCGACTCGCCGGCTTTCCCCCGTCTGGCATCGCCCGTTCCCGAATGCTACGAGGGCAGAACGTTGCACGTGCTTCACGCCGATGGCCCCGGCGGCCCGCAGAGCGGAGCCCTCTCTTGAAGGACAAGCTCGATAGCCCCTGGCAGGAGATCGTCGAGGATCAGATTCGCCTCTCCAGAGCCGCCCGAAACGCCCTTCCCGATCTTCCGGTACCGTACTTCGCGCACATGCGGCTGCTCCGAGACGGGCGCACCCGGGACGTGCTTCTCGGAGCGAAGACCTTCGTCGGCTCCGACGTCACGATCATCGACTGGCAACACGCTCCCCTCGCAGAAATCTTCTTCGCCTTCCAGGAGGGCGAAGAGTACGAGGTGGAGCTCCAAGATCGCAGCCTCGGCGGCATCTTGACCCAGCGAAATCTGGTGGCGTTCGAAGCAGGCGAACCCATCGAGATCGTCACCCCGGATCGGATCCTGACCCGGCGAAACCGCGACAGCTGGATCGAGCTCGAGGACGACCGGCCACCTCTCCTCTTCCCGAGGAGCGAGGCAGACCGGGCCAGGCCCTTCTCCCCGGTCCTGGTCCAGCTGGATCCCGACCAGCGCCGGGCCGTCGAGCTCCCGCCCTCGAAATCGCTCCTGGTACTCGGAGAAGCGGGGTATGGGAAGACCACCGTCGCGCTTCACCGCCTGGCCTTCCTGACGCGGCAAGCCCTGGCGTCGAGGCAACCATTCCGGGCGGTCGTGATCGTGCCCACCGAAGGCCTGAGGCGCCTCGCCGAGTCGATGCTCGAAAGGCTCGTTGTCGAGAGCACGGATGTGCAGACGTTCGACCAGTGGATCTGGACGCAGGCGCAGCAGGTCTTCGCCGACCTGCCCGATCGGACGAGCGACGACGCGTCGGCGACCGTGATTCGCTTCAAGAGGCACCCGGCTCTCCGGAGCGTCCTGCCAGAGCTCGCAGCCCGCACCGGCCGAGCCTCAACCCAGGGGGAGGAGCCAGGCGACCCCTGCGCGATCAGGGAAGACCTGCTCCATCTCTGGGGCGACCGGCAGCTGCTCGAGCGCGTCGCCCAGGCCTCGAATGGCCTGCTGACCCAGCGCATGATCGACGACCTGATCGAGCACACGCGTGTCCAGTTCAGCGAGACCACCGAGCAGGAGTCCTCGCACATCGACGCGGACCGCCTCGCCACCGTGGATGGGCTCGCGATCGATCGCGGCACTCCCATGCAGGACGCCGCGACGATCGATGCGGAGGACTGCGCGGTGCTCTTCGAGCTCAATCGATTGAGAAGCGGTAGCGATGCCACGGCGGAGGGCCGTCTGGCGACCTATGGACACATCGTCGTCGACGAGGCACAGGAGCTCGCTCCGCTGGAGCTCGCCGTCATCGGGCGCGCGCTTTCGGCCGACGGCGCCTTGACGATTGCCGGCGACGAACGGCAGCAAATCGACCCGGCGGCCTACTTCGACGGTTGGTCAGCCAGCGTGAGCGAGCTCGGTGTCCGGGACCACCACACCGTGACGCTCGAGGCGAGCTACAGATGCCCGCCCGAGATCTCGGCCTTTGGCCGCAGTCTCTTCCGCTCCGAGACCCCGGGCCAGCCTCCTCCCCCGCCGGGAGAGACTGGCGATTCCCGGAGGATCGTCTTCTCCCGCTTCCCGAGCGAATGCCACCTGGCGACGCGGCTGACCGACCAGCTCTCGGAGCTGCTGGTCTTCGATCCGCGCGCCACCGTCGCGATCATCTGCCGTGCGGCTCCTGACGCGGCGCGGCTGGAGCAGAACCTCCAGCGCGGCCTCGCCACCGGGCTGGCACTGGACGGCGAGTTCGACTTCCTCCCGGGCATCAGCGTGACCTGCGTAGCGGACGTCAAGGGGCTGGAGTTCGACTACGTGGTCGTCCCAGACGCCTCGGCAGCACGCTATCCCGACACTCCAGAGGCGCGGAGAGCCCTCTACGTGGCTGTGACCCGCGCCATACACCAGGTCTGGCTGAGCACGGTCGGCACCTGGTCGCCGATCCTTCCGGCACAGGTGCTTCTGAGCGCCTCCGAGGGGGTGTGAAGCGCTTCACAGCGTCGCGCGGCCGGCTCGCATAGCCTCCTCCCAGAAGGAGGATGAACCATGACGAATCTTCAATCTCGAAACCGCCCGGCGCGAACCGTCGCCGCGCACGTCATCCTGCTGGTGTTCCCGGCCCTGTTCTCTCTCGTCTTCGTCACATCGAAGGCAATCGCAGCGGAGGCGGGCGTCAGCGACTTCACCCTCGTCCCCCCGGAGAAGATCCAGACTGGCGACATCGCCGAGGCGCTCGCCGTTCCGCGCGGGACCCGAATCCGGCCTTCGGCTCCGCCAACGGTTCGACTGCCGATCCTCTTCGACTTCGACTCGACGGAGCTTCTGCCCGAGTCCGAGTCGCTGCTCTCCAAGGTCGGCGCCGCCCTGGTATCCGATGATCTCGCGCACTTTCACTTCTCCGTGGAGGGGCATACGGATAGCCTGGGATCGGATGGTTACAACGTCACTCTCTCCCAAGAGCGCGCCAAGGCGGTGAAGGCCTACCTGATGGCCAGGGGCGTCCAGGAACGTCAGCTCGCCACCGTCGGTCACGGTGAGGCTCAGCCGGTCGCGTCCAACGACAGCGACGAAGGTCGGCAGCGCAACCGCCGAGTCGAGGTGATCAATCGGGGCGCCGCCCGGTAGTCTGCAGTACACATCTCGTCATGCATCTCTGGGCTCTGCTGGCCGCCACGGTCTTTGCCAATCTCTTCCTCTCGTTCCATCCCTTCCAGCTCGATCCCCCGGGCCCGCGGAGCAACGGAATCGTCCGGCGTGCGGATGGCTCGCTGGATTTCCCAGGGCCGGGCATCGCCCGAACTTCCGGGCCCCCGAGCTTTCTCGCCGATGCGATCCGCACCTCCGCTCTCGAGGTCGAGCTCGATCTGCGCTCGGCGGAAGCGGACCAGTGGGGACCCGCGCGGATCTTGACGATCTCGAGGGACCACTGGCAGAGCAACCTGACGATAGGCCAGCAAGGAGTCGACCTCGTGGTTCGTCTGCGCCGGCCGGGATCCACCTCGTGGGGTGGTCCGACCTTCGAGGTGCCCAGGGTGTTCGCAGAGCGGCGCTGGAGACACCTGAGGCTCGCCGTCGAAGACGATCGGATCGAGATCCGCGTGGACGATCGACTCGAGGCGGAAGCGGCACTTCCAGAGGGAACTCTGAAGACCTGGGATCCCGACCATCGACTGGCCCTGGGTGACGAGGTAATCGGCGGAAGGCCCTGGCGCGGCGAGCTGCGTCGGGCACGGGTCCACGTCGCGGGCCGTGTCATCGACTTGCTCGAGGCCTCGGAGATCGAGACACCCGCACAATACTGGTACTGGCCGAGGCGCTTGAGGCAGTCGCAGCGGTGGCGCCGAGAGGAACTCATTCCGGGAGCGTGGCATCTGGTGAGCCTGATTCCCCTCGGCTTCGCGGTCGCGAGGCTGTGGAGAGGTCGCAGACCCCTTCTGGCGGCAGGTGGAGCAAGCCTGGGACTGAGTCTCATCCTGCTGGGGGGCAAGATCTTTCTGTCTGGGCGTCACCCCTACCTCTACGACGTGATCGCCCAGACTTGCGGTGGCTTTCTCGGCGGCTGGCTGGCACTCGGCCGGATCGGACGATGGCGTGGATCGCGTGAGGGCCTGGGTTGACAGCCGCTGAGATCGGTCCAACATCCTCGCCAGGAGGAAACCCGTGTCCCATTCGATCACGCTTGTCCGGCTCAGCCTCTTCACCCTCTCCCTCTGCCTTCTGCCCCAGGCGTCGAGCGCCCAGCCGCCCGAGACCCCGAGCTCGTCCACCCCCGTGCAGTTCGCCCTGTGGCACCCGATCCAGGTCTTCGACGAGGGCGTCTCCGTCACCGGCCTGCGCCTGGTCCTGATCTCCGGCGTCAATCAGGACGTCACCGGACTCGATCTGCTGGGCATCGCCAGCTTGACTCGGGGCAACCAGACCGGCTGGCAGCTCGGGATCTACGATGAGGTAAGAGGCGACCTGACCGGCTGGCAGCTCGGGATCTTCGTCAACGACGTCGGAGGCCGGGCTCGGGGTTTCCAGAGCGCGGGGATCTCCAACCGCGTGGGCGATGGCATCGGCTTTCAGTTCTCGGCGCTCCTGAACCGGGCGAAGCGCATGCGCGGCCTGCAGATCTCGCTGGTCAACTGGACGGACGAGCTCGAGGGCGTCCAGCTCGGCCTGATCAACATCAACCGCAAGGGCCCCATCCCCTTTCTCCCGATCTTCAACTTCGGGTTCTAGGGAGGACCCTTCGCCGCCTCGATCGCTTCGAGGATGAGCGACTGCGCGGCGCGAAGGTTGGTGTCAGCGGTGGCGCCGCCACGGGTGTGGCCCATCCGTACGATCACCAGATCGTGGGAGGGCACCAGGAAGACGCGCTGCCCGCCGTTTCCCGACATGTAGAAGGCCTCGGACGGCAGCGAATAGCGACCGGTGCCGTTGATCCAGAAGCTGCCTCCGTAGACCGGCTCTTCCCAGGCGGGCGCGGGCGTGGCGACGAAGCGGACGAAGCCCTCGGGCAGGAGACGCTCCCCGTTCCAGACGCCGTCGCGCAGGTAGAGGAGCCCCAGGCGCGCCCAGTTGCGGGCAGTGCCGTAATCGAAGCCGGAGAGGATGAAGTTGCCCCGGACGTCGGTCTCGAGGATCTGCCGGCGGATCCCGATGCGATCGAAGAGGATTCGCTGGGGCCAGCTGAGGTAGTCCTCGCCATCCGCTTCGACGGTCCGTCGCAGGATGGCTCCCAGCGCCAGGGGATCGCAGTTGCGGTAGCGCCCCACGCGGTTGGGAGGATGCTCTGCGGGGCTCGCCAGAGCGAAGCCGAAGACATCCTCGATACCGGTGTAGACCCGCAGGTGATCCGGAACGCCGAAGATCACCGCGTGGACCAGCGACTGGCTCGCCTCGGAGAACTCGAGCCCGCTGCTCATACGCAAGAGGTCGGCGACGGTGATCTCCCCCCGCGGATCGTCCGGCGACCGCCATTCGGAGATCGGCGCGGGAGCGTCGAGGGAGAGCAAACCCTGCTGGATCAGGCGGCCGATCAGGGTCGCCGTCAGGCTCTTGCCCATGGACCAGCTCTCGAGCTGGGTGTCGCGATGGATGCCGGGGGCGTAGCGCTCCGCTGCAATCCGTCCGCGGTGCACGACCAGAAACGCGGCGGTGCGATCGCCGGGATCGGCGAAGGCGAGGTCGACTGCCTCGGCCAGCGTGCCCGGATCGATCCCAGCTTCGGACGCTCCGTTGGAGCGATCCTCCGCGTCCCCCATGGGCCACGCCTGGGTGCGCGAATCCTCGAGGGCGCTTCTCACCTCGACCGGGCTGAAGGCGACGTCGTCCACGCCCCGAGGCAGAGCGATGCAGCCCTGGTCGCCGTAGTGGCGGGCCGTCCGGCGAATCAGCCCGGCCAGCTCGACGCGCACCTCGCGCCGCTCCTCGTCCAGCCGCACCGACATCGCCGGTGGCTCGACGAGAAGACTGTTCGCCCGCGCCTCCTCGAGCACCCGGCCCGAGACGAAGACCGCGGAGCAGAGGACCTTGGCGTTGATTCCGCTCGCCGCGGCCAGGAACGCGTGGAGTCGCACTCCGAGGAATCCAACGAGGGCCAGCAGGGCGACCGCGGCGAGCTGCGTACGCGTCATCTTCCGACTGTCTACCATCCCCGAGGGCGTGAGACCAGGATCGAAGGGGCGACCTTCAAGTCGCCGTGCTATCAACCGAATCCTCCACGTGCACTCGGCCGACGAGGGTCCCCTCGGCAAGTGGACTCACAGTCAGGCGGAATCGAGGCGGGGACCCGGATCGAGATCGAGGGCCACGTCTGGCGGCAGCGCCCGGGGAACCGCATGATTCGATCGCCACGGGCCAGGCCATGGCCCCCCAGCAGGACGGAGACAGGCAGATCATGAAGAAGGTACGCGCATACGCCATCACCGAAGAAGCCATCACCCGGGAGACGGAACGCGTCGGTGGCGATCTCGACAAGGTCGACTTCGCGAATGTGATCCAGCTCGACGAGCTGGAGCTTCGCGAGATGGGGCGCCGCGATGTCCATCTCAAGATCCTGGCGGTCTCGGGGGAGCACAACGTGGACCACGCCGTGCTCGCGGACACCATCAACATCGTCAAGGCCCGGGGCGGCAAGATCTATCCCGGCAACTCGGCGGTCGGTGAAGTCCTCGCAGTAGGCCCCGACGTCGCGGACTTTGCACCCGGCGATATCGTCGTCACCAACGCCAACGGCGATCCGGACAAGTACGGCTACCCCAACACGATCTGGGCATACGACACGCCGGACTCGATCGGCTGGTACGGTGAAGAGGCGGTGGTCGAGGAGTGGCAGATCCACCAGGCACCGCTCGACTGCGGCCTGAGCATCTGGGAGATGGCGGCCCTGCCGCTGCGCGCGACCACGGCCTACCACCTCTGGCGACGGGGCGTGGAGATGTATCGGGTGAAGGTCCCGCGCCGCCAGCGCGCTGTACTCAACGTGATGAGCTTCGGCGGGGGCGTGGGTGAACTCTTCCTGATGCTGGCCAGGTCCGAGGGCCACCGGGCCTTCTTCTGCTCCCGAAACCCCGAGCGACGAGCGGCGCTCGAGAAGTTCGGAATCCACGGAATCGACCAGTCCGCCTTCAACGGCTTCGCGTCGCGCGACGACGTCCGGGCCTTCTCCAAGGAGATCAAGAAGGTCACCGGAGGCGAGGGCATGCAGATCGTCTGCGACATGTTGCGGGGGCCGGTGTTCGCTCCGGGCCTGGCGGCGGCCTCTCGGATGGGCGTGAACGTCAGCGCCGGCTGGCAGCTCTCTCAGGAGGTCACCTACAACTCGACCCTCCAGTCGGTGAAGCAGGTGACGATCGACCACATCCACCTGGCGACGCTCGAGGGCTGCGCGGCCTCGATCGAGCTCTACGGGTCCGTCTTCAAGCCCACCATCCACAAGGAGGTCTACGCCTTCGAGGACCTGCCCCGCGCGATGCACGAGATGCACCTGGCCACGCAGACCGGCATCCCGATCGTCCGCGTGGCAAAGGACCTGCCCGATTCGGTCGCGAAGATCGCCTAGCGGATCGCGATGCCACCATGATGACCGGGAACGACGAGCTGATCCAGCTCGGACCGAGAATCTACTATCTCGATTCCAGACGCGTGAACTCCACCAATGTGAGTGGCGTGTACCTGGTCCTCGGTGACGGCGTCACCTTGATCGAGACAGCGACGACCTTGATTGCCCCGCGCATCGTCGAAGCAGTTGTCGAGATCGGTCTCGAGGCAGCGGACATCAAGCGCGCAATCGTCACCCATGTCCACCTGGACCATTCGGGTGGAACCGGTTGGCTGGCGAACCGTTTGCCGAATCTCCAGGTGTACGTGCACGAACGGGGCCTCCGACATCTCCACGATCCGTCGCGGCTGATCGACAGTGCCACCGCGGTCTATGGCGGTATCGAGAGGATCACAGCCATCCACGGAGAGACGCTGCCCGTACCCATGGAGAATCTCGTCCCCGTGACGGATGCGGAGCTCGATATCGGAGGTGGTGTCGATCTCAAGATCCTGAGCACTCCCGGGCACGCCTCCCATCATCTCTGCGTATTCGAGCCGGAATCCGGCTCCCTCTTCTCCGGCGAGGCCCTGGGCCACAATCATCCCGAAAGCGGGGTGCTCCAGCCCGCCGTGGCCCCTCCCGGATTCGACTTCGAGGCGAGCAAGCAGACGATTCGGAGGATCCAGGAGCTCCATCCTCGGACCATCTGCTTTTCCCAGTTCGGTCAGCGAGCTGACGCATCCTTCGTCATCGAGGAAGCGGAGCGCCAGCTCGAGGTCTACCATCGCTTCATTCTCACCCGCCTCGAGCAAGGCCTCGACACTCGGAAAATCGTCGACGAGGCGGCGGATCTGTATCTGGAAGACGGACTGAACCCGGACCTGCTCGATCGAGAGGCCCATGGCCAGTTCCTGCGGAGCATGCTGGCATCGATCGTGGTCGGGTATGAGACCTACTTCAGGCGGACGGGGAAGCTGACCTGAATACACGGTGACCTGATGGAGCGAAGCAGTCGAGGCAAGGGGGTCTTCTACGGCTATTGGGTGGTCGCTGGCTGCTTCGTCCTACTCTTTCTTTTCGCGGGCGCCGGCTTCTACTCCTTCAGCATCTTCATCGAGCCGCTCGAGGGCGAATTCGGATGGAGCCGGTCGGCGATATCGCTGGCGATGTCCATCTACATGATCGCGCAAGGCATCGCAGGGCCGTTCGTGGGTCACGCAACCGAGACCTACGGACCCAGGAAGGTCATGACCCTCTTTGCCCTGATCTCCGGCGCCTGCTTCATACTGGTGAGCTTCGTCTCTTCGCTGTGGTTCTTCTACCTTGCTTACACGCTGCTCTCGATCGGCACGACCGGCATCGGATTCATCCCCGCGAGCAGTGTGCTCGCCAGGTGGTTCGTCAGGCGACGCGGGACAGCCATCGGCTGTGCCATGTTGGGAATCGCCGTAGGCGGCCTGGTCATGGCCCCCCTGGTGGGCCTGATCATCTCCCATTTCAGCTGGAGGGCCGCATTCGTCTTCATGGGTGTCCTGGTATGGGTGCTGGCCCTGCCCGTAACCCTGTTCGTGATCAAGGGGAGCCCGGCCGAGATGGGGCTTCTGCCGGATGGAGACGGTGACGAGCCCGCGGCAGCTCCGGATCCCCATGCTCCGCCCTCGCAGACGAGCTCCTCCACCACAGCGGATCCGGGGAAGGCTGGCCGCTGCGCGCGGCGATCCGAACCTCGACGTTCTTCTGGATCGCAGCCACCTTCTTTCTCGGTCCTATCGCCCAGATGGGGATGCTCCAGCACCAGGTCCCCTTGCTCGTCGAAGCCGGGATCTCGCAGGCCATGGCCGCGGCCGCTCTTGGATTGACCGCCGGACTGGGCGGTCTGGGAAAGCTCTGCTTCGGTCGAATCTCCGAAATCGTCCCGTTCCGCCTTGCGATCATGCTCTGCTTCGGATTGCAGGCGCTCGGCGTGCTGGTGCTCTTCAACGCCGAGAGCATCGCCCTGGTCTGGGTCTACGTCTGCATCTTCGGCTTCGCCATGGGGGGCGTCATCGTCCTTCTGCCCCTGGCGGTCGGTCACTTCTTCGGGCTGGCGTCATTCGGCGTGATCATGGGAACGCTGTCCCTGATCCTGGCGGTCGGCAACGCGAGCGGTGCATTGATCTCCGGTGTGATCTACGACCTGCTGGGAAGCTACCGCTACGCCATGATCGCCTACATGTGCCTGTACGCGATCGCCGCCGCGAGCATCTTCCTGGCGGGGAAGCCACGTCAATATCCGGGACCGGGAAACCGCTGAGCGCAGAACACGCGCTCAGAGCTTGCCGCAGCTCGCGGAAGCCGGGTTCTACGAAGGCGGCGCCTTGTATCTCGCCGCCACGAGCTCCTGGATCGTGGGCGGGGGTTCGATCTGCTCGCGGTGGACGAGGTCTACGGCGTCTTCCGTACAGGTGGGAGTGCAGACACCGCACCCGATGCAGAGTGCTTGATCGACCTCGGACACGTCGTCGTCACCGACTGCGATCGCTTCCATCGGACATCGGTCTTCGCAGGTCCCGCAGGCAATGCAGAGCTCGCCGTCCACCCGAGCGACGTACGCCGACGGAGCGAAGGTGTGAAGCCCGGTCCTCTTCTTGGTGTCGAGAAAGGTGCAGCAGCAGCCGCAACAGTTGCAGATGGTGCTGGTGAGACCTTCACTCAGGTTGTCGCTCACGTGAACCAGGCCCTCCTGGTTCGATTCCCTCAGAATCTCGAGCGTCTCCTTCTTGCTGACCTCCCTGGCCATGCCCTGCTCCACCATGTAGCGGGCCATATCGCCAAAGTGAAGGCAGTTCTCGAGAGAGTGATCGCATCCCTCGCCCACGTACCGCTTCATCTGGCGGCACGGGCACTTGCCCACCGCGCAGAACGACTGCGCCTCGACCTTCGTCGCGAGCGCCTCGTAGGGAAGAACCTCACTGGACTCACGGAGCGTCTCGGAAATGGGGAGGACCCGGACTGGCGGCAGTCCCCTGGCCAGCTCCGCCCCGTAGGCCTCGTCCCGGTACCGGATCCACAGGGGCGCCAGCTTGCGGACATCATCGGTGTCCTTCCCCGCCCAGTACGGCGTCTCCGCCCACCCCACGACCGACGGCAACAGCCGGTACTTCCGCTTCTCTCCCTGGCCGCTGACAAAGACCGTCCCTCGCCTGGCCATGCGGTTCAGCAGCTCCTCGATGGATTCTGCCCGCTTCGGGAACATCTCTCTCAGCTCCCGGAGCGACGTGTCCTGCATGGGCAGCTCGACGGCGACCTCGGCCTCCTCCCCCGGGAAGAGAATCTCGAGGATCTCCAGCAGCGCGGGCGACATGGGACTCCCGACGATTCCCTGGTCCAGGTGTTCCGCCAGCTGTCGATACCGCTTCGAGTCCTTCATCAGAGACCTCCCGCTCGGAACCCTGCCGCCCGCTCCGCCGGCCGGCGCAATCCACCCTTCCCTCTTCGCGTCGATCTTCGGGAGAAAACTGCGGAGAGGCGATGCTCGAGCCGGGTAGCCCTACTGTCCGGTGTCCTGGTAGGGCTTGATGAAGCCGAGCTCCTGGAACTTCTGGACCTTCTCGCGGGACGACTTGATCTGATACTCGGCCGTCTGGAACAGTTCCTCGGGAGTGAACTTGATCCGGGCGACGCCCTGCTCGATGGCCTTCATTCCAACGGCCACGGCCTCGCGGGGGAACACCTCCCACTCGTCCATGGTCGGGATGATGTATTCATCCGAGAGCCCCTTGTCCTCGGCAACCTTGGCCAGCTCGATCGAGGCGGCGAGGCACATCTCGTCGGTGATGGTGCGCGCCTGCACGTCGAGGGTGCCGCGGAAGATACCGGGGAAGCCGAGGGAGTTGTTGACCTGGTTCGGGAAGTCGGACCGGCCGGTGGCGACGATGCGCGCACCGGCTTCCTTGGCCTCCCAGGGCCAGATCTCGGGAACCGGATTGGCGCAGACGAAGACCACAGCGTCGTCCCTCATCGTCGTGATCCACTCCTTCTCGATCACACCCGGACCCGACTTCGAGAGCGCGACGAGCACGTCCGCGTCCTTGATGACCGCGGGGAGGGCCTCTTCGCGCTGGGCAACGATGTTCTCGCCATTGGTCATCTGCGCGAGCTCCCACTTCTGGGGGAATCCGCTCTCGGGAAGCTCGGTGCGCCCCGCGTGCAAGGTGCCCTTGGTGTCGCAGATCACCGTCTTCTTGGGGTCGACGCCCGCCTGGAAGAGGAGGTGCGCGATCCGCACGTTCGAGGCGCCGCAGCCGATCATTCCGACCTTGACGTCCCCCATACCCTTCCCGACCACCTTGAGCGCGTTGATCAGCCCGGCCACGGTCACCGCCGCGGTGCCCTGCTGGTCGTCGTGCCAGATCGGGATGCGCGCCTTCTTGCGCAGCGTGTCGAGAATCTCGAAGCACTTCGGCTGCGCGAGGTCCTCGAGGTTCACCCCGCCGAAGCAGGGCTGGGCCTGCAGCACGAATTTGATGATCTCGTCCGTGTCCTTGGTATCGATGCAGATGGGAAATGCGTCGACACCACCCAGGTACTTGAACAGGAGCGCCTTGCCCTCCATCACCGGGATCGCCGCTTCCGGCCCGATGTCGCCGAGACCGAGCACGCGCGTCCCATCCGATATGACGGCGACGAAGTTCCCCTTGTTGGTGTGCTCGAAGACCTTGTCGGGATTGTCCCGGATATCCAGGCACGGCTTGGCCACCCCGGGCGTGTACCAGATGCCGAAGTCCTCGTAGTCCCGCACGCAACACTTGAGAATCGTCTCGATCTTCCCCTTGTAGAAGGGGTGCATCTTCATCGCATCGATGCCCGGCTGCTCCGCTTTCTTGATCTTCTCTGCGTCTGAGGACATGGGCTACCCCCCTGAATTTCCTTGGTTTTCTCGACCGGACACCCCTCTCGGCGGCGCCATCGGCCTGCCATTCCGGTCAAGGAGAGCAGTCTACCCCCCGAGGTCCCGAACACAAGAGACGGCCCCCGGCCTGGAGGGCTTTTCCCCATGGCCGCGGCTCCCGCTCATTCCGGGGGCGACGAGCGCCCGCTCCCCCACACCTGGCCGGAATCAGGGTGGATGCACACCCGCCGCCTCCGCATGGAGAAGAGGGACCTCGAGCGGCCCAGACACGTCGCAGCAGAATCAGTGTACGTGGCCGTGCGCCAGGTCCCCCTCGGTCGCGGCACACACTTCCCGCACCTCGACATCGAAGACGAGCGTCCTTCCGGCCAAGGGATGATTGCCGTCCAGGGTCGCCGTGTCGCCGTCGATGGACACGACGGTCAGGAAGAGGGTCCCGCCGTTGGGCAGCTGCGCGTGAACCCTGGCGCCGGGCCCTACACCCGGGGGCAGGTCCGCGATCGGGGCCTGGACGATGCGCGACTCGTCGCGCTCGCCGTAGCCATCCTCCGGCGGGAGTATGGCCTTGGCGCGCTCGCCGGCTACCAGCCCCTCGAGCGCCTTCTCGAGACCCGGGAGGAGTTGACCGCGGCCGTGCAGGTACCGAACCGCCTCGGACGCGTCGATCTCCGCCCCCTCGGTGTCGCCCAGGCGGAACGACACCAGGACCACGCGGTCCTTCTCGATGGGACCGTCGACGATCTCGCGTACCACCTCCTCGCCGCCCCCGCCATGCGATCCACAACCGCCCTGTCCTCCACAGGTCTGCGCTGGCTCGAACTCACGACACTCACCGGCGATGAGCAGATCAATCGCTTCGCGTACCGTCTCCGCGCCCGCCCTGAAGTAGACGGTGATGCCAACCTCCTGAAAGCCCGACAGGGGGCGCTGCCCCATCCCGCCGGCCACCAGACCCTCGGCGCCCCGCTCCTTCAACAGCATGACCGGCCCCATGCACTGACCGCTCTCGTGCGCGTCATTCGGCAGGATCGTGACGGACCCCACCGCTTCCTGGTCGATCTGGACCAGGGTAAACACATCACAGTGACCGAAGTGGTCGGAAATCCGGGCTTCGAGACCACCAGGCGAATCAGAGGGCACCGCTACGAGCATGATCAGGCTCCAGTTCGAGTGGGACAGCCGGCTGGTCAGCAGGGCCAGGGCAAACTTGCCTGTTAGCACGGTGCAGAACGGCCTGCAACGGCGTGGTTCGAACCTCTGACACCCGAGACCGCGCCGATTCCTGCGATCCCCCCTAATCTCTCTTCCGGAGGAGACATGGCGTATCTGTTGCTGATCCTCATTCCCTTGAATCTGCTTGGTATCGCCCTGTACATGCGCGCGCGGATCAAGGGTGACCTCGAGAAGGTGCTCATCTACCAACCCGGAACGGTGATCGTCTCCTGGCTAATCGCCGCCTCCAGCCTGCTGCAATCGGATACGAATCTCGCATACACCGTGGTGGTGCTGCTGGGAATGGGGATCGCCGTCGTCGGCGATTTCCTGAACCTGGACATGGAGAACCCGAACGTCGTCCTGCGCGGGTTGATCATCGCCGTGGTGGCCTATCTGACCTACGGAATCGGCGTGGCGGTCATCAGCGGCTTCCACCCACAGGACCTGATCGTGGGCGCGCCTCTGCTGATCTTCTACGCGGTCCTGATGCGTCATCTTTGGCCCGATCTGGGCGATATGCGCATGCCGGCCCTGCTCTACGGTCTGGTGCTGCCCTTCACCTTCTGGCGGGCGCTATGCTGCTTCTTCGGCTCCGAGCTCTCGACGCTACAGGCCATGTGCCTGAGCCTGGGAACCTTGAGTCTCTACGTCGGCGACGTCGAGTTCGCGATTCACACCTACAAGAGGCGACTGAAGCGGATCTACGGGCCGATCCTCTACGCCGGCGGACAGATGCTCATCGGCGCCAGCACCCTGTTCTAGCTGGCCTCTTTCAGCAGCTCGCTACTGCTCCCGTCCGTAGACCTGGACGGGACCCAGCTCGTCGGGAAAGCGGTCGAGGAGACCTTCCCGGATCCGATAGCAGAGGTGGCAGGCGGAAACCGACTCGGCTTCGGGAGAGACGCCGTGCTCGGCTGCCAGGGCGGCCGGCCCTCCGCGGTGGATCGGTCCCACCACGGGATGCTTCTGCGGATCGTACGACGCCACCAGCTCCGAGAGTGGCGTTCGCCACATGTTGCCCATCAGGATTCCCTGGCATAGCTGGACGTTTCCGTAGGCGTCCAGATGCACGCGCCCCGGGTCTATGAAGTCCTCATCGGGGCACTCCCCGAACTCACGCCAGGGCCGCCGCGGGAGACCCGCGGTGAGCTTGTCCGCCGCGCGTCCCCGAAAGCGCACGCCTTCTCCCTGCTCGGGCCGGGGAGTGCTGATCGCGTGCGCCGGAATCCCCAGACGCTCCGCCGCGCGGAGCGCGCGACGCGCGGGGCTCTCGCCTGCGTCGCCGTGGTGCAGCGGATCGTCGCTGACGGAGAGGTCGGCGATGCCGATCTCGGCGAGGGGACGTAGCCAGAGCTCGGCGTCCTCCTCGGTCTCCGCCCAGTAGGCGTTGGTCACCACGCCGACCTCGAAGCCGCTCTCCCGCGCCGCGCGGAGACTCTCGAGGAGCAGTGGATAGTAGAGAAATGGCTCACCGCCCTCGTAGTAGACGCGCCCCACCGTGCCGATGCGAACCGCCTCCGCCAGCGTTCGTCGCACCTGGTCCAGCGTGAACGTGCCTCGCGCGCCAGGACCGCTGTGGACGAAGCAGTGGTCGCACTGATGCGTGCAGCGGTAGGTCAGAAGGAGGTGGAGTCCCGTGAGCATGGACTCAGGGTACCGGCGACGGGATGTCTCCTCAAGCAGAAGCTGCGAACATCGCGCATTTCGGCGCCGCGAGACTCATGCGAAGCCTTCCGGGCGCTCAACGCCTCCCCATCCGCCGAAGATCGTCCGGCGTGAACCCGTAATCGTCACCGATCTCGCCGGTGTGGCCGGCCAGGTAATCCGCCTCCTCCTCCTCGTTGAAGGCGGGCGTGATCAAGTAGCGGCCCGCCACCAGGTCGTAGTAGACGCCGCCATTGCTCACGCACGAGGGGATCTCGAACAGGAGCTGCGGCATGTGCTCCGAGACCCGCCAGAGATTCCCCTTCGTGTCGTAGCCGTCGACGACGACGATCAGCCAGCTGTCTTCATCCAGATAGAAGACTCGTCTGGCAATGGTGTGACGCTTGTCCGGCCTGACGGTGGCCTCCACGACCCAGACACGGTGAAGCTCGTAACGCGTCAGGTCTCGCCTCGGATAGCGCGGCTGGATGATGTCCTTGTACTCGAGATCGGAGTCGAAGAACTTCACGTTGTTGTAGGGGATGTAGATCTCGCGCTTTCCGAGAAGCTTCCAGTTGTAGCGATCCGCGGCGCCCACGTAGCCGTTGACCGCATCGATGGTCACCAGACCCTGCCAGCCCGGAACCGGATTGTCGTACTCGAAGTTGGGATTGCGCCGCACCCGCCGCTGGCCGGGATTGTAGGACCAGGCATCGAGGTGGCCGTCGGTCAGCACGTGAACCAGCGTGATCTCGCCGGCTTGCTTGGGCGGCGCCACCACCATGTTGAGCGCCTTGGTCCAGACCCCGTCGAGCTCTTCGAAGCTCTTGAAATTAGGGGCGCCGGTACGACTGTACTGAATCTGTCTCCTGCGGATCGGCACGAAGGAGCCTGCGTTGGTCGGAACCAGTGTCGCCTCGATCCTGTCGAAGCCGATCACCCCGTTGAAGATCGAAAGCTTTCCATTCTGGATGACTTGACATCCGCTCTCCGGAAGCGGAAAGACGGGGCTACTGACACCATCGCGGAGGAAGCACTGCTCATCCACCCGCGAAATGCGGGCGTTGTTCTTGGCGTTCTCGTAGTAGGCCTCCGGGTAGGCACAGCTCCGGCGTGTCGGGTAGACGTCCATCCGGTAGCCCTCGTAGCTCTTGATGAGCTGGACCTGCCCGGGGGTAAGCTTGTCGGCGTGCTGCTCGACGCTCTTGGCATCGATCGAGAAGAGGATCTCGTCGTCCCCGAAGCTGTCGGGCCGCTTCATCCCCGGCTTCCATCCCGGAGGCCCCTCGGTGACACCGCCCTTCCACTCGGGAATCGTGCCGTCGGCGTTCCCGGCCCGCTCGGCGCCTACGGGCGTGAGCTCCGGACCGCCGAGGCGGGCAATCTCCTCCTCGGTGGGGGCCGCAAATCCGGCCGTCGCCGCTAGTGCCAGGGCGCTCGCGAGCCAGGGCACCATCCATCTCACCGTCCGCATTCGAACCAACTCACCCCCTCTCCTCGCAGCCCCCGCAATATAGCCGATCGGACAGGGGCAGCTAAGCTGCGCTGCCGCGTGGGGATGCGGTTACACCCACCGACGCGATCGGGGAGAAGCCATGACGGACATGACACCGTATCGCAAGCCGGCAGCGGACATCGGGTGCGGGGATTCCGGCTTGATCCCGCTGACGGGTCGTTCTCAGCTCATCTTGGCGTTGGCCTGACGCCAGAGATCCTCGGCGGTGTTCGCCCACGAGGTGAAATCAGATCTGTCCGCAGGGAAGCTCTCGTAATGATCCCGGATCTTTCCTGACATCCGGACCGAACGCAGCAACGCCTTCAGACTCGCCAAGGAGTAGTTGCCGCTCAGCAATCCGAGCACGATCACACCCACGATCCTCAGGATCTTTCCCGTGGTCAGATGCATCTCGAAATCCCGGTTCATCCCGGTCAGATCCTCTTCCGAAAAGATGACGTCCTTCTCGAAGAGGTAGCTGTTCTCCCGTTTGGTGACGTTGGCGGCGGATGGCACCGTCGCCAGGATACCGGCGAACTTTGCCCCCTGATCTCTGAAGTACCGCACGTTGATCGGCCATAGCGCGTCGGCGCTGAGATCCCCATCCACTTGCAGCACCCGATCGACGACCTCGGCTGCGATCTTGCAGAGGGTCCAGCCCGAGGTCACGCCCTCCCCTGAGAACGGCTTGTTAAGGCAGGCGCTGTCTCCCAGACAGAGAAAGCCGTCTCCGACCACCGAGTAGGGGGGGCGTCGATAGGGAGTGATCCCGCGCTCGATCTTGTCCACCTGGTGGGGTGGCAATGGAATCGCCGCCGAGAACTCGCGGAAGACCTCCTCCGCGTGATCGTAGGAGCCGGTAGCGCCAATCCCGATGATGGCTCCGCGTTCGTGATAGGAAGGGGCCACCCACGCCTTGTAGAATGTCCAGCCCTCGGAGTCGACCGTCCTGGGCCGATCCGGGTCGGACCAGGTGATATATCGCAAGACCACGTAGAACTTCTCGTCTGGAGAGGTCCGGAAGTTCTCGACGCCGTAGCTCTGCGGCAGGGTGGTGCGGACGACGGCGTTGATCCCCGAGGCATCCACCACCAGCCTGGCTCGAATCGTCTGCTCTTCGCCTGCTCGCTTGACGACCGCTCCGCTGATTCTCCCGTCTCGATAGAGAAGCTCCGAGAACTCCGTGGAGAACTCGAACCGAACCCCGTCCGACTCTGCGAGCCTGAACAGACGCTGCAGGAAGAGCGGCAGTCGCATCACATGGAAGGGATACCGCACAGCTTTGGGATACTTTCCCTCCGGCGAGTAGCTGATACCCGTTTCGAGAATGACGCAGAACTCCGGCGCATCGGCCTCGGGAGGCGGAACCCCAAACTCGTCGAACTTGACGCTGTCGATATGAAAGACATC
Organism: uncultured delta proteobacterium; assembly: GCA_963766175.1. Taxonomy (GTDB): domain Bacteria; phylum Myxococcota_A; class UBA9160; order UBA9160; family UBA6930; genus CAVXZE01. The sequence goes on along the minus strand of CAVXZE010000006.1, from coordinate 49,601 downwards.
CAGCCGCTGGCCGACGCTCTGCCTCTCGTTCCGCTCCGCGATGACGACCGAGCATCCTCTCCTCGCCATCAGCCAGCCGAAGTAGCTGCCTGCGGTGCCAGCACCGACGATCAGGATGTCGCAGTCTCGATTCATTTTTGATGATCCGCCTCCAGGATTGTACTATACCGGGTTGGTCACCGCCGGGATCACGGTATTGATGTGCATCGATCTGAACAGGTGATTGCATGACGGATTTCGAGGAACTTCTGAGCGAGCCCATCCACAGAAGGCACTTTCTCGAATGGCTGGTGGACGCCGCCACGGCTTCAACAGTCCTGCCTCTCGCGGTCTGTTACGGATCGCGTGAAGCGCAGGCGACCAGCGTTTCCAGCGCTGCGCCGTCTCCCGCTCGAGGTAGCTCCGGAAGGAAACCCTCGCTTTCCCTTTCCGCTGACACCGGGTCGCGTATTCTCCTGAAAGATGGACTCATCGTCGACGGTACCGGAAAGCAGGGGTTTGCCGGCGACCTCCTCATCGGGGGCGAAACCATCGAGATCATCACGCCGGGCGAGATCGTCTTCGACGGGCCCACCGTGGATTGCGGCGGCAAAATCGTCTCCCCGGGTTTCATCGACATGCACTCCCATATGGACTGGATTCTTCCCATCCAGGGCCATCCGGAGCTGAAGACCCCGTTTACCGCCCAGGGCGTCACCACCTTCGTGGCGGGAAGCTGTGGGTTCGGAATCGCCGGGTTCAAGAAGGACAGTTCCTTCCGGGAGATGATCACCAGCCGCACCAAAGGGATGTACGACCTCACCTCGGAGACCATGGGTCCGTACTTCGATCTCTTGAAGACGCGAGCTTGTTCGAGACTTTCGTCGACATCGCCCGGAAGAGCGACGGTCGGGCCAGGGTCCTCAACCACCGCTACAGCAGCCTGGACAACCTCAAGCTGATGATGAGCCACCCGGCCTCGCTCTTCATGACCGACGCGACACCCGCCTCCGCCGGTGTTCAGAACCCGGGCGCCTACGGAAACTTTCCCCGATTCTTTCAGTACGCGCGCGAGTACGGCCTCCTCAGCCTCGAGGAATGCGTGCACAAGATGAGCGGTGCGTCCGCCGAGCGCTTCGGTCTTCGAAACCGTGGCTTCCTCGAGAAGGGGGCGGCTGCAGACATCACGGTATTCGACTGGCACACGGTACACGACAACAACACGCGGACCGTCACCGACCGGAAGCCGACCGGAATCGAGCACGTCTTCATCAACGGCGAGCAGGTCATGGCCGAAGGACGCGTGGAAGCGAATGCCACGGCCGGGAAAGTGCTTTAGAATCCACTAGCCTTGATGGAGGTCTACGATGCAGCATCAGCCCGATTTCGAGAATCTTCGCCGAACCCTCCTGCGCCAGGGCCCGCCAGGCCCGGTGCCCTTTTTCGAGCTGTTCGCCGATCCGGGCATGGTGGAAGCCGTCCTGGGCGAGAAGTTTCCCATCAACCTGCACCGCTTTCTCGATGCGCCCCCGGCCGATCTCCCGGAAGACGAAGTCCCGGGCCTGATGAAGTCGATGGAGATGTACGTCCGCTTCTGCCGCGAAGTCGGCTACGACTACGTCTTCATGTTGACGGGATTCAGCCTTCCGCGCAGCTTCGCTACGGCTACCGACACGGCTGATACCCAGAACTGGCCCACCGGCCAGCGCTACTGGCAGGACGAGGCGAAGGGCCCCATCCAGAGCTGGGCGGACTTCGAGACTTATCCGTGGCCGAGAGCCGAGGATCTGAAGCACGCGGCCCTCGAGTACGTCAACCAGATCGTGCCCGAAGGGATGAAGGTCGCCGGCTTCAACTACGGCGGCGTCTTCGAGAACGCGACCTGGCTGATGGGCCTGGAGTCCTTCTCCTTCGCTCTCCACGACCAGCCCGAGCTCGTCGAGGCGATCTGTCAGCGGGTCGGCGAACTCGTATCCGCCACTGCAGCGGAGGTAGCGACAATCGACAACGTCGAGTTGGTGGTCCTCTCCGACGACCTTGGCTTCTTCAGCAGCACCTTGGTCTCTCCCGACGTGCTTCGTCGCTACGTGCTTCCCCACTACAAGAGGGTCGCGGAGACCGTGCACGAGGCCGGCAAGGTGCTGGTCTTCCACTCCTGTGGAAACATGTACAAGCTGATGGACGATCTCATCGACGACGTCGGCATCGATTCCAAGCACTCCTTCGAAGACAAGATTCTGCCGGTGGAGGAGGCCTACCGGCGCTGGGGTGACCGCTGCGCGATCCTGGGCGGCGTGGACATGGACCTTCTCGGACGGGGCACGGAAGAGGCGATCCGCGCCCGCACCCGTGCGATTCTGGACGCGTGCGGCAAGAACGGCACGGGTTACTGCCTCGGCTCGGGCAACACGGCTGCCAACTACATCCCCAAGCGGAGCTACCTGGCGATGCTGGACGAGGGGCGCCGCTGGAACCTGGAGCACTTCGGCAAGGCCTAGGGGCCGGGTTTCTGCTAGGTTTCGCCGCGATGCGAGGCCGAGGGGAGCGGACGCGACCGGCGTTGGCGCGCGGGCTGGCCTGGGCTCCTCTCGTGATCGTGATCGCCGTCTCCCTCTACTACATCGATTCCGCTCTCGAGCACCTGCAATCGACGGTCAGCCACCCGGAGCAGGTCGCGGACTTCATGTACGCCGACTCGATGCACTATCTGGAGATGGCGGAGGCCTTCGCCGAGGGAGAGTTCACCAAGTGCTACGCCAGGATACGCCCTCACCGCCAGCCGCTCTACCCGGCGCTTCTGGCGATCGCGATGCGGGCTGGAGGAGAACGAAACCTCTTCTTCCTGGGGATGGTCAATGTCCTGGTCGGCCTTGCCACCATCTGGTTGATCTTCCTCCTTGCCTCCCGGCTCTTCTCGAGCCCGATGGTCGGGGCGCTCACCACCCTCGTGTACTCGCGAAACGACTTCATCTTCGACTACATCACCGACCGGATCATGACCGAACCCCTCTACACCCTCTGCGCCTTCGTGACGCTGGCCCTCGGCCTGCTCTACGTGCAGCGCGGGAAGGCGCGGATCCTCTTCCTGGCCTCGTTTGCCGGCGGTCTCGCCTACCTGACGCGGCCGAACGGCTTCTTCCTGATGGCGGCACTCCTGGGGGTGCTGTGTGCATCCGAGATCCTGGAGCTGATTCGGGACCGGGGCTGGAGGCGTCCGGATCCGCGGCGGCTGCGCGGGATCGCCTGGCGGTTCGGGATCGCCGGTCTGATCTTCGTGGCCACCGCGATTCCCAGCTGGGTTCCACGGATCGCCTACCACGGGAATCCCCTCCATCACGGCGTGGTGGGCAATGCCATGTGGGTCGACACCTGGGAAGAGCTGCGCGCGACCCAGGACGAGCCCCTGGGACCTTCCCACTACTTCGCGAGCCACGGGCTCTCGGACGTGGTGGAGCGTTTCCTCTTCGGGTTCGAAACCGTCTATGTCACGGCGCCCCGCCACTACACGCCCAAGATCCACCTGCTCGCAGCGGCGGGGCTCCTGGTAGGCGCCTTGCGGCGCCGGCGCCGGGACCTGGTTCTGATCGCGACCGCCTTCCTGACTCTTCTGCCCATCACCTGGACGAGTCTCCCCATGCCCTTCACCCGCATCGCCTATGGAGCGCAGCTCGCCTTCATCCTGCTCTTCTCGGCGATCCTGCTCGAGTTCGCTCGGGACCTGTCCCTGCGCGCGATGCCACGCCTCGACGCGAAAGCGGAGACGGCGCGAGCGCGCTGAGTCGGAGGCGAACGCCCCTTTCAGCGGAAGATCGGAAGCGGACGCCAGCCCTGGGCGCCCTCGGTGAACTCCCGGACGCTCATGCACCAGATGACGACCTTCTTTCCCGCCAGGTTGTCGCCTCTTCGGAGCAGGTTGATGCGGGAGGGTGTCGCTCCCGAGCCGCGCACCGCGACCAGATCGACCGGAAACCCGAGCTGCTGGGCCAGATGATCGGCGAGGCCTGCGCCTTTTGCGTGCATGTCGCCGCCGCCCTGAAACACCAGGCCGTGGCTGTCGCCGAGCAGCAGAACCGGGCTCTCGCGCCAGGGATCGACCGGCTCGAGCCCCCCCTCGGTGCGCCGCTGCACGAACCCGAGGCTCAGGGTCTCTTTCGGCGTCGACGCGTCGTCGAGCATCCGCCAGAGATCGCCGCGGATCTCCACGGTGCGCCGCTCCGTCTCGAAACGCCCCTTCGGCACCGGCTCGAACCACTCCCGGCGCCGGAGTCGATCGGCAATCAGGCTCGCGGTCGCCTCGATGGCCGGTCCCGCCCAGTGCGTGTCCTGCCGGCAGTAGAGCGGTCGATCCTGCTTCTGCCGGTGAAGACGGAATTCTGGCACCAGATCGATCACTTCGACGCCCCGCTCGCGCAGGACCTGGTAGAAGGCCGCATCCCCCGAATCCCAGCGAAGCGAGGGATCCGCGTCGGCCAGGCCAGGAACCCGATCCGGATACACCGCGGCCTTCGCGGGCACCGGGACGAAGAGGAGCTCGATGCCGGCATCCTCGAGCTGGGCCTTGAAATCGAGAATGACAGGCAGCGGGTCGGCCCATTCCGGCTTGTTCGCGCGGCTCACCTCGACGGCTCGCGGCCCCCAGAAGGGACCGAGACCGAGGTGCCTCAGCTCCGAGCCCACGAAGAGCCAGCCGTCGAGGCCGCGCACCACCGGCCTGGGAGCCTGCTCGGCCTCCTTGGCGAGGCGGGCAAATACGGCCCGTCCCGCCTCCGGAGTGTCGCCGAGACCACCGCTCGCAGCGGTTCCGCCCGCAGCGAGGAAAGCGACGAGAAGCGCGCCACCGATTCCCGCGCCCGTCCGACTTCGTCTCTGGTCTCGCGCCACCCTCAATCTCCCGGCTCCGCCCAGAACGCCGGCAACATCAGCAGTGCGGGATCGTCCAGCTCCTTGCGGTTGTGGGTTCCGTAGCGCTCCTGCACTTCGGGCTCCTCCCAGGATCGCACGCGGAGAGTGATCTCCTGACCCACCCGGTAACCCGCTGCCTCCGTCCAGACGTTATCGCGCATGCCCCACAGATAGCCGACGACTTCCCCGACGGCGGGCTCGCCGGAAGACACCTCGACTCCCGTGAGATGGAGGGCGAAGAGACAATCCTTGTAGGGCACCGTGTAGGGGCGGGGAAGGCTGGCGCGAGCTGCGATCGTGGCGCGGATCACCCGCTCGCTCGAACCCGCAGCAGCCGGACCGGCTGCCCGGGGCGCTTCGATGACAGCTTCCGGCGCCGGAGGAAGCTCGATCATCTGCCAGTCGCCTGAGGTGAGTTCCCGAACCGCGAACTGGTAGACGACGACCCGGACGTTTCGGAGACGATCGCGGCCTCGCGCCCGTTCCCCGGCAATCGATCGCGCCAGATCCCGACGGGTCGTATGAGATCCCCCTGCGTTTCGCACGATCCGGTCGACCGGTCGCTGGAGAGCGAAGCTCAGCTGCTCCGCCAGGCCCGCGTCCTCACCCCAGTGATACTCACGTCCCGCCGCGCGATTCGTGAACGCCTCTCGATTCGAGTAGACGTTGCTGAAGCTGTCGCCCAGGAGCAGGACCTCCGCGTCCGGATGGGGCTGCCAGCGCCGCCCGCCAGGTCCGCGGACCGGTGTGATGGTCAGTCTCTCAGGCGGGAAGACGGTCTGGTCTTCCGGGAGTGTCAGCATCGTGGTCAGATCGCCGAAGTTGCTCACCTCCAGCAGGCCCCGGGTGTAGGGCACGGAGCTCGGATCGGAGAGTTCGGCGTGCTGCTCCACCACCGCGGCGAGTCCGTCCGCGACGGCCGCCATGGCCTGCGGCCGCCAGTGGGTATCGGTGGTGAGGTAGGCAGAGGCGCTGCCGTTCTGGTTCTCCCATTCTCGCAGAAGAGGAGTCGGATCGAAGACCCACACGCCGATCTCTTCGAGGCGCTCGAGAAAGTCGCGAAAGGATGGATTCTGGACGGGCGGGCCGCGCCAGGCGTAGCGACGCGAGAACGCGTCGGGATGAATCACCGCCTTCACGGGCGTTGGCATGACGATCAGCCGGATGTCCCGGGCTGCGAGCTGATCGCTGAACTGGTGGATCGCTGGGATCGGATCGGGCTGCGGGAGAGGCTCGCAGTGGTCCGCGCCGGTCCGGCGCGCGCGGAGACGAGCGGGATCCAGAAAGGGTGGCCCGCTGGGGTATTCAACGCCAGCGCGATGAAACAGCCAGCCGCCCCGTCCCGTGTAGACCTGCTCGTTGCCGGTGCCCAGGAAGCGGGTCAGAAGGAGCTGCACCCTGGGCAACGCCCAGCGACCCACCACCAACGCACCTTCCAGCTGCCTCTCGAACGCCTCGAGCGAGCAATCCGTCGGCACCTCGCTCCAGAGTGCCGCCCACTGGAGCGGCGCGGTACCGGGCCGGCCATCCACCCCGTCGGCGCCCGGGCCCGCCTGGCCGCCGAGGTGCTGGATCCCTCCCACCGACACGATGGAGAGCAGAAACGCCCCGACCAGGAACCAGGCAGCGCCAGCTCCCACGTCGGTGTGCCCGAGCTCACGCCGCGCTTGCTCCTCCCTGGTTCGGTTGAGTCGTTCCTCCACCCTCGCTCTCCTCAGAAGATGAAGTAGATGAAGGGGTTGTGTGCCTGCGCGAATAGCATTCCGGCCGACAGCCAGAGCAGGAACAGACACGCCACGACCTGTGGCGCTCGAATCGTCCTGGTCCAGTCCCAGGACTGGCGGCCGAACCAGACCACGGCACCGGCCACCAGGAAGTGGATCACGTAGTAGGGCTGATAGATCAGCCCGGCCACCAGGTCGGCTCCCTGTTGAGCCTGGCCGAGCCCGAACATGCTCGAGAGGTAGGCAAGCGCCGCAGGGAGGTCCCGGGCGCGGAAGAACACCCACGCGAGCGTCACGATCAGGAAGGTGAGCGCGACCCGAAGCGGTGCGGGGAGGCGGTAGTAGAGGCTGCGCCGGCCCAGGGCCCGCTCGAGCGCGAGCCAGCCCCCGTGGATTCCACCCCAGACGACGAACTTCAGCGCCGCGCCGTGCCAGAGACCGCCGAGCAGCATCACGATCGCGAGATTCACGTAGGTGCGTCGGACACCCCGGCGGTTTCCGCCGATCGGAACGTAGAGGTAGTCGCGAAGCCAGCTCGAAAGCGAGATGTGCCAGCGCTGCCAGAACTCGGTGATCGATCGGCTCTGGTAGGGCGAATCGAAGTTCTTGGGGAAGACGAAGCCCAACATGAGCCCGAGGCCGATCGCCATGTCGGAGTAGCCCGAGAAATCGAAGTAGATCTGGAAGCCATACGCCACGGCTCCCCACCAGGCGTCGAGGACTCCAATGGATCCCGCGTCGAAGCAGGTGTCGGCGATCTTCCCGCACGGGTTCGCCAGCATCACCTTCTTGGCGAGGCCGAGGCTGAACATGGCCACGCCTCGCGCGAACTTCTGCACCGTGTGGGTGCGGTGGAGCAGTTGCTCGGACACCTCGGAGAAGCGGATGATCGGACCGGCCACCAGCTGGGAGAAGAGGGACACGTAGCAGGCGAAGTCGAACGGATTTCGCGTCGCACGCGCATGTCCGCGATAGACGTCGATCGTGTAGCTCATCGATTGGAAGGTGTAGAAGCTGATTCCGAGGGGAAGCGTCACCCGCAGGAACTCCCGCCAGGCGAGATGCGACAGCCCCAGGGCCTCGACCACGGCGTTGTAGCTGTCGAGGGAGAAGTTCCAGTACTTGAAGAAGCCGAGAAAGAGCAGGTTCGAACAGATGGACACGATCAAGGCGGTCTTCTGGGCTCGAGTTCGCGGCCCTCCGATCTCGCAGAGCGGAATTTCCTCGGAGTGCGCGCGGCCCCTCGCTCCGGCCCGGGCGATCACCAGCCCGCACACGAAATCGATCGACGTGCTGGCCAGCATCACCAGCATGAACGGTGGATTGGCCCATCCGTAGAAGAGATAGCTGAGCGCCGTCAGCGTCCCGTGCGAGAGCCAGCGCGGTCCGAAGCGCACGGCGTAGTAGAATGCGAGCGCGATCGGCAGGAAGTAGAAGAGGAACAGCTGCGAGCTGAAGACCATCGACGGCTGGCCTCAACTTCCTCGGAGGAAGGCGAAGGAACGCGGGCTCAAGGCGCGAAGCTGGAGCGCGCTTGCACCCCCCAGCGACCCTCGTGCAGCGTCACGATCCAGATCGATGGATAGGAGCCGATGACGCTCCCATCCCTGCGATAGCGCGTGAACCGGACGGCGAAGTGGACCTTGTCGGTGGTGCTCTGCACGGCGCGCCGGTAGTCCCAGCGGCTGTAGGCCCAGCCGGTGGCGGCTGCGAAGCGCGCGAAGAAGTCTTCGGGGGCCAGCCCCGGCTCCGCCATCACCTGCACCGTGCCGCTGGCGATCCGCACGTGGGGAAAGTGGAGCGCCGCGTCCATGCCGGCCAAGTCGCACCGGTTGAAGGCATCCATGTAGGAGTCGATGGCCACCAACGCCTCGCGCTCGGGCCCTTCGGCCGCCAACACGTCGTCGGAATGCTCGATCACGCATTTCTCCCCAGCTTCGAAACGTATAGCGATCTCGGGTAGTTAAAGATCAACCTCGAGCTCTTCGGCTGAAATCGGACCCGTAACCCCATGGAATAGATAGGATTTATTCTTGCTGCAGATCTCTGTCAGATAGTCCTCGATCCAATCTTCGATGAGCGGGCTGATGTAGAAGCTGGGTTCCATCAGGGGGTCGTCCGCCGAGATCACCCCCTCGCGGACTGCGATCTCGGACAGCGCCGTGTGGGGCATCAGTCGAATGCCCACACACAGGTCGACCATCATCGGGCTTCGCCGGCTCAGGAACTCGATGCTCTCCTCGACCGTCTGCCGGTCCTCGCCCGGGGCGCCGATCAGCAACGAGATGATGTAGTTGATCCCCATCTCTTCCAGCAGCTCGGCGGCGACGCGCAGCTGATCCTTGCTGAAGCCCTTGCGCAGCACTTTCAGCATCCGCTCCGAGCACGAGTCGCATCCCAGGGACACGGCGACACAACCGGCATTGCGCATCAGCTCGACGAGCTCGCGGTCGAGGAAGGCGGGGTGAACCGCGGCAAGCCAGCGCATCTCGAGGCGGCGGCGAATGATCGTCCGACACACGTCCCTGGCGTAGTCCACGGGACAGTTGAAGATGGCATCGGTAAAGAAGCTGGCGCCGACACCGAGCCCCTGCATCGCCTCCAGCTCGTCGGCCACCTTCTCGGGTGTCTTCATGCGCCACCGGCGACCCATCACGTAAGGGCTGTCGCAGTAGAGGCAGTCGAAAGAGCAGCCCTGCTTGATGACGATGTTCGCGAGGCCACCCTCGGCCGCATAGCGCTGGAGATCGAAGAGCTCCCGTCGTGGAAAGCGGAGGGAGTCCAGATCTTCGATGGGTTCGGAGGGATTTGTCTCGACACCGTCCGCACCGCGCCAGACCAGGCCCGGGATGTCCCCCCAGTCCCTACCCTCGTCGATGCGATCGACGAGCTCCCGAAAGGCCATTTCGGCCTCGCCAACGATGCCGAAATCGGGACCGAGGTATTTGAAGATGGCGACCGGGCTCACCGTGAACGCCGGCCCGCCAACCACCAGTGTGGCCGCCGAATTCTCCCGGCACAGGTCGATGAACTCCTTCTCTCGCGGAAGCAGATACTCGGTCTGGAGAGCGCTCTGGTTGTCGATGTTCCGGATCGAGACCGCGATCAGATCCGGCTTGAAGCTGGCGAGATGTGTGGTGAGTGCGGCCTCGGGCCGCTCCTCGAACATCAGATCCAGCACCTGCAGCGGATGACGCGATTCGTCGATCTGGGCGATGATGCTCGCCAGCCCGAGCGGCATCGGAGGCATCACAGACTTGAGACGATTGGTCGATACGAATAGGATTCTCACCCCCTGCCCCTCCACTCCAGCCGTCAGCCCGCAGGAACGCCGGCGAACCCGGAGGATAGCCTGAGATCGGACCTTCGCGGCCACCCACCCAATATCCGCCCCAACCGGGCTCCAAACGGCCGCCCTCGCTCGAAGAGGGCCTTCAGGCGGCCGGGGGTTGCGCGCCTCCGACGGTGATCCTAAGAAATCCACTGCGAACAGTGGTGTCACCTGCGTGATGCAGCCCAGGGAGGAACCGGCCTGCGTCGACTCGGCGGAAATCTCCTGCTTCTGCTCGTGTCGCTGCTGCTCTCTGCGACGGCGGCCGAGCTTTTCTTCCGGACTCTCCCGGGCCGGAGTGGCTTCAAGCGCGATGAAGGGGAGTTGAAGTACCGCTTCAATCCCTACCGCCCGGATCCGGTCCTGAGCTACTCCCTCCGCGAGAACGCGTCCGCCGTGCACCACGAGACGGATTTCCAGGTCACCGTCCACACCAACGCGCTGGGGTTGCGCGGAGAACCCGCGTCGCGCGAGAAGTCCGCGGACACCTACCGCATTCTGGTAATCGGGGATTCCTTCGCCTTCGGCTTCGGCGTGGAGGACGACGAGGCGCTCCCGGCTCGGCTGGCAGCGGAGCTCTCGCTCACCAGGCCCGGAGTCGAAGCCCTCAACGCAGGCGTGCCCGGCTGGAGCGCCGACGACTTCTACCTCTTCCTGGAGAGCCGCGGGTTCGAGCTGGAGCCCGACCTGGTGCTGCTGGTACTGACCGAGAACGACCCTGGGGATCTCTTCTGGAAGGATCTCGAGCTGAACGGCGAGAACCTGCCCAAGCGCATCCGGTCGACGCGACGCGTGATCGACCACCGCGGGCGCATGCGGTACCGCGATGGCGTCCCCTCCTTCGCGTTTCCGGGATCCGCGTGGCTCGAGGGCCGATCCCATCTCTGGAACGCGATGCGCTTTCGGCTGACGGAGCTCTGGGTGAGGGTCTCCCAGGCCCACGATCGCCGGCGCCTTCGTCGGGAGGCGGGCGATCCCCCGGAACCAGCCATCGCCGAGCTTCCACCCGATGAGGTCCAGCGAGGTCTGCTGACCGGACCCGCATTCCAGCTCCGCTATCACCGCCACCTGATCGAGGCAATCCGGCGCAGCTGCGAACGACGCGGAATCCCGCTCCGCATCCTTCTGGTCGCCTTCCGAGACTCGGAATCAGCCGCCGATCCGTCCGCCCGGGAACTTCACGAGGACTGCGCGCGCACCCCGCGACTCTGCTTCGATACGCGGGGCCTCTTCAGCCCGGACGAGCTGGACCGGGTCTTCTTCCAGTCGGACGGCCACTGGACGCCAGTCGGGCACCACCAGGTCGCCAGGGCTGCGGCAGGCTGGCTCGCGGACGACCCGGAGCTCGGGCTGGGGGGAGAATAGCCTCAGCTAAGGGCGCGATCTGCCGATACATGGGGCCAGAGACCGACCAGCGGAGTTTGCGATGGCCCATCTCTTTTTTCTGATGAAGGCGCCCGAACAGCCCACCCGCGTCCTGATCTGGGATACCCGGACCCTCTCGATCGGACGCTCTTCCGAGAACGACCTCACGATCGAAGACGACGAGATCTCCCGCAAACACGCCCTGCTGATCAACGAGGAAGGTGTCTGCGAGATCGGGGACTACCGTACCGGCAACGGCACTTTCGTGAATGGTCAGCGGGTGAGAGGGAAGCAGAAGATCGAGCCGGGTAACGTCATCGGCATCGGCAAGCTCCAGCTCGAGTTCCGCCAGAGCCAGGAGCACCCGGCCAAGCTCGGCCACAAGCTCGAGTTCGCATCCCAGCTAAAGACCGCCGGTATGTTGCCCCAGGGCGCCGACGCCGGCACCACGATGCTGGGACTGGCCGACACCGCCCCGCCCAGCGACGAGTTCGTGATCGAGCCGGAGCGCGCGTCGGGCGGGCAGGCCTTCCTGGTGGGCGGCGATGCCAACCAGGAGTTCCAGATGCGGGAGCTCGGCGACAGCCTCGACCAGATCGAGCTGGAGATCGGCGACGACCTCGAGCTCCTGGATCTCGTCGATCCCCCGAGCTCGAGCAAGCCGAGTCCCGGAAAACCCAGCCCGAGAAAGCCGAGTCCCAGAAAACCGAGCCCCCGCGCACCGGGCCGGACCGCTGCGGCCGCACCCGCACCCGCCGAGGACCCCACGGACCGCCTCCGCAAGCTCAAGGGGCTCCACGACGAGGGCCTCATCACCGACGCGGAGTTCCAGGCAAAGCGCGCCCAGATCCTGAAGGAGATGTAGGGCCGCCCGCCAAGAGTGCTAGCCTGCGGCGAGTTCCTGCTGCTGCGCCACGATCCTTCCGGAGATCGCGCGGTAGAAAGAGAGAGATGCCGCTCGGCGACCTGGATGCGAATCAGAGGCGAATCCTCGTCTTCACCAGTGCGGCACACTTCCTGACGCACTTCTTCGTTCTCGTCTTCCCCGCCCTCGTCATGCCCATCAGCCGGGATCTCTCCCTGGAGCCGGCTCGGGTGATTCCACTCAGCTTTCCCATGTACCTCTGCTACGGGATCTTGGCGATTCCATGGGGGTACCTGAGCGACCGCTTCGGACCGCGCTGGGTCATGGGTGGTGGCATGCTCATCGCAGGGACCGGCTTCACGGCGGCGGGTCTGACCAGATCCCCGGAGCAGCTCAGCATCGCCCTCGCAGTGATCGGCGTCGGCTGCTCGGCTTATCACCCCTCTGGCCTGGCGCTGCTCTCCAAGGGAATGCAGGGTCGGGGGAGAGCTCTCGGCATCAACGGCCTCTGGGGAAATTGCGGGATCGCCGCCGCCCCCCTGGCGGCGGGAACGCTCACCTACGCACTTGGCTGGAAGAGCGCGCTTCTGGCGTTCGGCGTCACCGGGATCGCGGTCGGCCTTCTCTGCTTTGCCGTACCCTTCTCGGTCGGCGCCAAGGATCTGCAGCGGGGAACGGTGGTCGAGCGAGGGAAGGCGGTTGAGTATTTCCTGATCCTCTGCGCGGCAATGGTCTTCTCCGGCCTCATGTACCGGGGCTACACGATCATTCTGCCGACCTTCTTCGAGGCAAAGCTGTCCGACTTCACCCTCCTTGCGTCGAACGCCGCGCGGCTCTCCCCGGACGCCGACACCTTCGCGGCCACGATCATCGCTTCCGGCGTCTACCTGGTCGGCATGGCCGGACAGCTCCTCGGCGGAAGGGTCGCGGATCGCTTCGATCTCCGCTGGTCCTATCTGGCCTTCTTCGCCGGCGCGCTTCCCTTCCTGCTGCTGATGAGCGCCGTAGAGGGTCCCCTCCTGGTGTTGATGGCCGGGGGCTTCGTGCTCTTCTCTCTGGGAATGCAGCCGATCGAGAACAGCCTGGTGGCCGTGCTCAGCCCGCCGCAGTGGCGATCGGTGACCTACGGCATCAAGTTCACACTGGTCTTCGGAGCCGGGTCTCTCGCGGTCTACCTGGTGGGCTTCGTGAACGGCCGCTTCGGTCTCGACGCAGTGATCTTTCTGCTGGTGGCCTTTCTCACTGGCGTGATCACCATGATCGGCGTGCTGCTGCTTGCGAGCCGCAAGGTTTCCCTTCGACACGAGACCGACTGAAGCGAGACTCAGGGATTTGCAGCTGCAGTAGCGGGCCGGTGAGGAATCCGGCCTAACCCGAGCTCCGTGCCGCTTCGGAACGGATCTGGTACATGCGCACGCCAGCGTGCAGATGGGTACCAACGGCGAGGTAGGCGAGCACCACCTCGACGTAGCCCGTGAGCCCGGCGACCAGGGAGAGGAATAGGCGTCCGTCCCGTCCCAGCAGCAGCCATCGCCAGCGCCCCTCGCGGGCGGAGATCCAGGGCTGGCGGAACTGGGTGCCGTACTTCTCCTTCACCAGCATCGAGAGGCTGCTGCCGGCCACGGCCCCGAAGCCGAGCGCGACTGCGGAATGGCCAGCGCCCATCAGCCAGGCGTAGAGAGTCATGCCCCCGATCAGCGCGGCGTCGCCAATCCGATCCAGGAGCGCATCGTAGACACCGCCGAAGGGCGAGTCCTGGTAGCGGATCCGCGCGATCTCGCCGTCCACACCGTCGAGGACGGCCGCACACTGGGCGATCATTCCACCCATGGCGGGATGGCCCATGGCGAAGGCTGTCCCCGCGCACAAGGTACTCATGAAGCTCACCAAGGAGATCTGCCAGGGCTTGACGTCGCGGGACAGGAGCCGCGCGCTGATGCGCCGCGAGATCGGCCGGTTCAGGTACCGGGCCACGACGCCGTCGTCGACACCGACGGCGCCCCCCAGCACCTTGCGCCGTGCGAGCACCAGATCGGCGGAGTGGGCGTCCGGCTCCGGGCGCACCGCCTGCCATAGCTCGGCGACCGCCCAGGTCGCGACGGGCTCGCGCCGCGCCAGAAGCGAGAACGCGTTCTCGAGGGAGCGGAACTCCGGCGGTGCGTCTTCGAAAGCGCGCGCGAACGAGGCGCCCACCCGGGCGAGCCCTGTGAACACGCCGGCCGGAGCCAGAAGCCCCTGCCCCGCCGTCCGCATCCCTTCTGCCCCACCGTCGCCACCCGGTGTGCCCCAGCTCGCAATGCGCGCTGCGCCCTCCTGGCTCTCCAGGGAGTCCGCCCGGAAGTCCACCGCCACCACCGTGGCGCTCGAGTCGCGGGTCTCGGCGACGAAGCGGGCGACGAGGCGCCGGTCGTAGAGGTGATCGGCGCGGGCCACGAAGCAGGGCTCCTCACGCTCCAATACGGGCAGGAGCGAGCTCTCGGGCTCCACCAGGCGCACGCGAGCCTCTCGAAAACGCCGCGTTGCCAGGGTCTCGGAGATTTGCCGCGCCACCTTGGGGTTGCCCACCAGGAGAAACTCGCGCACGCCGGCCCGCAGAAAGGCGAGGACCGTCCGCTCCACCAGTTGCAGGCCAAAGATCGGCGGCCCGCTCGCAGGCGCGTGGTCCGCAGGTACGAAGAGGATGCAGCGCTGCCTAGGCGACTCCATCGGCCAGGAACTCCTCGATCCGGCGCGCAGCGGTCGTGTCGCGCATCTGCACCGGCGGGTGCTTCATGGTGTAGGCGGATAGCTCGAGCAGTGGCCCCACCAGGCCCCGCTCCCGCGCGATCTTCAAGTAACGAATCACGTCGATCACGATTCCCGCCGAGTTGGGGGAGTCTTGGACGGAGAGGCGCGCCTCGAGTTCGATGGGCGCCCCGCCGAAGCCCTGCCCCTCTACGCGCAGGAAGCAGACCTTGTTGTCCTGTTGCCAGAGCACGTAATCGCTGGGACCGATGTGAACGTTCTCGTCGGTGATTTCGTAGGGAATCTGGGAGGTGACCGCCTCGGTCTTGCTGATCTTCTTGGACACCAGACGTTCGCGGGAGAGCATGTTCAGGAAATCCGTATTCCCACCGGTGTTGAGCTGGTAGGTGTGCTCGATCTTGGCGCCACGGTCGGCGAAGAGCCTGGCGACCAGGCGGTGCAGGATGGTGGCGCCTACCTGAGACTTGATGTCATCCCCCGCACAGGGGATCCCCGCCGCCCGGAAGCGCTCGCCCCACTGCGGGTCGGAGACGATGAAGACCGGCACGCAGTTGAGGAAGGAGACGCCCGTGGCGAGGCAGGCCTCGGCGTAGGCCTGGGCCGCCTTCTCGGAGCCGACGGGGAGGTAGCAGATCAGCACTTCGGCGTCGGTTTCCTCGAGCACGGACTCGATCGCGACCGGCCTCTCCTCGGCTACGCGGAACGACTGCTCGGCGGGGTAGTCGGCCATGTGATGCGCCACGCCGTCCAGCACCGGGCCCATCTGCACCACCACCGGGCTGGCTGGCAGGGAGTCGCGGATCACGGTCGTACAGTTGGGCGGCGCGAAGGCCGCCTGGTGAAGAGGGCGCCCCACCTTGCGGCGATCCACGTCGAAAGCCGCGATGACCTCGACGTCACCGGGCAGGTAGCCGCCCATCTCGAGGTGCATCAAGCCCCAGGCCTCGTCGGCGCGGGGGGCGCTCTCCCGGTAGTACTCGATGCCCTGCAGCAGGGCGCTCGCGCAGTTTCCAACCCCGGCGATCGCCACCCGGATCTTCCGCCGCTCCTCGCCGGCCTCTCTCACGCTCGCATCAGCCATGGAGGGGAATCAACCACCCAAGCCAGGTGCCGTCAAGGGGGCCCGGGCAGGCGGTTTGACGGGAGCCCCTCGGTTCGGCACCGTGCGCTGGGAGAGCCGAGGAAGGATTGCGCCCTCGACTGACATTCAGAGGTGGGTCCATCCGTGAGTGAGAAAGCGCTGTTCTGTACGGGAGCCGGGGGCTTCATAGGCCAATACATACTCTCGCACTACCTCGAGAAGGAGGATTGCGACCTGTATCTGCTGGAGCACGGTCGTTTTCGGGAGAGGCTGGAGGCCTTCCTGGACGACCGGCTCTCCGACCCCGCCGCGCGCGAGCGGGTGAAGGTGTTCTCCGGAGACATCTCCCAGGCAGGCCTGGGTCTGGACGCCGCGATCGCGGATGAACTCGAGCAGCGGGTCACCCACGTGATCCACCTGGCGGCCCTCTACAACCTCTCGGCGCCACGGGAAATCTCGGTGCGCATCAACGTGGACGGCACGCGGCACCTCCTCGATTTCCTGGGGAAGCTCCGGTCCCTGCAGCGCTTTGCCCACGCCAGCACCATCGCCGTGGCGGGAAAGCATGAGGGGACCTTCCGGGAAGACGATCTGGACCTGGGGCAGGATTTCAAGAACAACTACGACGAGACCAAGTTTCTGTCCGAGAAGCTGGTGCGCGAGCGCCGCGATTCGATCCCCACCGTCATTCTCCGGCCCACCACCGTCGTGGGCCACTCTCGGACGGGTGCGATCGAGAAGATCGACGGACCCTACTACGCGCTCAACATGATCGCGCGCAAGATGCACCGCGCGGTCCCCGACACTGGAGACATCAAGTTCCACTTTGGCCCCGTCGACTTCATCGCAGATGCCTTCTATCACTTGTTCGAAGACGAGGGGTCGGTCGGCAAGGTGTTTCACCTGGTCGATGCAGCTCCCCTGACCTACCTGGAGTTCTTCGACCTGGCCTGCGCGACCATGGGGGAGTCGAAGCCCTGGCTCAAGCTGCCGGCCCCGCTGATGCGCCCGATGGGGCGCCTGCCGATGTTCGAGAAGCTGACTGGAGTGCCTCGCGAGGCCTTCGAACACTCCTTCTACCGGGTCGAGTACGACATGAGCAACGTGGCACCCGCGCTCGCAAAGCACGGGATCTCCTGCCCGCCGGTCTCGTCGTACATCGGCGTGATGGTCGAGTATTTCGTGAAGCACTCGCAAGATCCCAGGATCCGAAAGGGTGACTGGAGGCAGGTCACCACCTGAGGGAGAGGGCCTCACACTCCCGGCGAAGAGCCCGAGCCGGGCTACCGTGAGGCCCGGCGATGCAGCTGCCAGTAGCCCAGTGCGCCGAGGCTTCCGACCAGGCATGCCACTCCGATCGTCTGCCCGCCGAGACCCTCGAAGCCCGGTATCCCGAGCCCCAGACCAGGCAGCTCGACCGGAGCCCAGCCCACGTAGAGAAGCATCCCCAGGAAGGGCGCGAATGCGCCCCGGACTCCGGTCAGCGTCACGTGGACCCCCATGTAGAGCCCCACGTTTTCGGGCCTGGCGAAGTCGTTGTGACCGAGCTGCCAGGCGAGGGCGCCTCCGCCGCGACCCATCCCGAGCAGCAGACGCCCCACACCGATCCAGACCAGGGAGCCCCGGATCGCTCCGTACCAGGTGACGGCCTGCGCCACCACCCAGATCCAGCTGTGTCGAGCCCGAAACTCCGAGATGTGGACCCGATCCAGATAGCCGGCCCAGAGAGGCAGGGTGAGCAGTGAGAATCCCAGCGGAATCGCGAGCGTGAGGGCGATGCTGGTGGTGTAGCTGGCCTGGAGCTCGTGGGAGACCAGATAGATGAGCGGCGCCTCGATCATCATGTTGGAGACGCCCAGCAGGAACTGGCAGGCCTGGTAGTTGGCGTAGGGTCGATCCTCGCGAAGCACACGCCACGCGCTCAGGAGAGGCGCGGC
This sequence comes from uncultured delta proteobacterium, assembly GCA_963766175.1. Lineage (GTDB taxonomy): Bacteria > Myxococcota_A > UBA9160 > UBA9160 > UBA6930 > CAVXZE01. Next base: position 31,672 of record CAVXZE010000006.1, on the reverse strand, counting down.
CACGTTTCCCGGCTGCTTCGGCTCCATTCTTTCCCGGGCGAGCTGCGCCGGCTCGTCGATGATTCGCACCCGGGAGAAAGACAGGACCCCCAGGGCCGCGAGCACGGCCCCGACGCCGTAGACGATCCGAAAGCTCTCTGAGTGTGCATCCAGGAAGACACCACCCGCCAGCGAGGTAACAGTCATCACCGAAATGGTGAGAAACTGGAGCCGGCTGGTGACTCGAGCGCGCGCCTCCCTTGGGTAGTTGAAGGTCCAGACCAGGCTGCGGATCGTGATGATGCCTCCCAGCATGAGGCGTGCGGCGATCATGCAGGTCGCCAGCAGCCAACCGCCAATTGAGCCCTCCGGGAGCATTGCCACTGCGGCGGCGGCTCCCACGAACAGAAGCATCAGCGAAGTGGCAAAGGGGACCTTCCGCCGCCCCAGTGCGAGCTGCGCCCAGACGAAGCTCGAGAGCAGCCCGAACATCGGCGCCGCCGTGATCAGGGCCAGCACGCCCGGGTGCACGTGGTACACCTTGTCCGCGATCACCCCGATGAAGCCACCTTCGGTCAGGGCGGACACGATGGGAAGCACCAGCTGGGTTCGCTGCTCGTGCCGGTAGCTCTGGAGAGCGGCAGGCTCGATCTCGGGCCGCGTCAGCCGCGCAGCAACCCTCCGCCACCTCCCCCCAGAAGCAGGCGGAGTTGGAGAGCCAGACAGCCCGGGCGAGGGGATCGGGGTGGTCGAGCGATCGTGCGGGGGGGTGGTACGGCGGTCATTCATGGGAATCGGTGTGCCGCCTGTGCTCGGGAGGCACCTCGGCATCCTACCAGATCCCGCTGGAGTCGTACGCCGGCGAATCGAACCACCGCCAGGATCGGACCCCTGCTCGCTGAGAACCCGATTCCAACCCGGAGATCCGCTCCTGAGAGGGCTACGCCCCCAGAGCCTTGCGGACCTCCTCGAGGACATTCTCTTCCTCGGGCGGCTTGTCGATCACCGGTACCGACTTGCTGACCGCCAGATAGCTCCCCGCCAGTCCGCTGATCACGATGACGGGGATGTCCTTGTACTCTTTCTTGTTGTGGAGCTTTCGATACAGGCCGGTTCCCGTTTCTTCCGGCATCTGAAGATCCAGCAGAATCAGGTCCGGCGTCTCCTTGGAGACCATTTTCATCGCCTCGACGCCGTCATTCGCGGAGCTCACGCGATAGCCGTTGTCCTCGAGCAGCTGCGTCAGAAATTCCACGATGTCCTTCTCATCATCCACGACTAGAATGTGTTGTTTCGTCATTGCTGTCACTCCTCCATCGCTAACGCACGTCTGCTGGCCTTTGGTTCAGCCCTTCTTGAGTAGACGTACGGCTTCGGCCAACTTCTCTGGATCGACCGATTTCATCAGCTCCTGCAGCTCGCTTCGCAGCTTGGTCGCATCCTTGACCGCCGGCTCACCTTCGTGTTCCACCCCGAGTTGCTCGCAGATGAAACTCACGTACTGCTCCGCCTCGACCGGCTTCTCCAGGTACATCTTTGGACCCGAGAAGGTCCGGGCGGACAGAATCTCCTCCAGATCACCCCTGCCCGCTTCGTCGCGCGCGTGGGCCGTGACCACCACGAATGGGATCTTCCTCCATTCCCTGTTTTGACGCAGCTCATAGAGAAGCTTGATCCCCGATTTCTCTGGCATCACCAGGTCCAGCGAGATGAAGTCCGGGGCCTTCTCCCTGATTCTTTCCAGGGCTTCGTTTCCATTCTCCGCCCTCTGGACATCGAAGCCCGCGTCCTCGAGCGCCATTGCGAAGTACTCGCGGACGTCTTCCTCGTCGTCTACGACCAGTACTGTCTTGTCCTCCGGTTTCGCCATGGTCCGAGTCTCCCTACTTCCGTTGTACGACCCAGCTACCCGAGCCTCACCTTGAGATTCCTCAGACAGCCTTCATCAGATTGTTGCATGGAAGCTCCATGCGGAAACAGGAACCCTCGTCCGGTTCCGATTCCACCTCTATCCGGCCACCATGCTCTCGCACGATCTTCTTCGTCACCAGGAGGCCCAATCCGGTACCTCCCAAGCCCTTGGTGGTAAAGAAGCTGGTAAAGACCTTATCCCTTACCTCCGCGTCCATCCCACAGCCCGTATCCTCCACCTCGAAGATGGTGGTGCCATCGCCCCGCTTGACCCGCAGCATCACCGTACACCGCTCCTTCTTGGACGTCTTGCAGGCATCGATCGCGTTGGAGACGAGGTTCGCCAGACAGGTGTGGATTCCCGATGTCTCCATGTTCGTCGCGGGGATATCCTCGTCCGCCTCGAAGAGAAGGCTCACCCCGTCGCGCCTCGCCGCGGCGTGGTACAGCGAGTAGATCTCGCGGGCGATCTCCTGCGGATCGACCATCTCCATGACGGGGACATGCTTCTTGGAATAGCTCAGGAAGCCCTTGACCAGGGTCGTGATCCGCTCCACGTTCCGGTCGAGCATCTCCCACCCCTTGGTCGTGCGTTCCGCGGAGCCGGACTTCATACCGGACTTGATCGCGTACATGCCTCCCCGGAGCCCGGTGAGGATGTTCTTGATCCCGTGGGCCAGCTGAGCGACGGTCTGGCCGACCGCCGCCAACCGTTCGCTCTCCAGCTTCTCTGCCTCCAGCCGCTTGATCTCTCTCAAGTCCTGAAAGAAGGCCGCTGCGCCGATCTTCGTCTCGCCGTCCTTCAGGATCGACCCGGAGAAGCGGACCGGAATCTCCTCGCCCTCCAGGTCGACGACATTGGTCTCCGCGAGGGAGAGATTCGCTCTCCCGTTCGCGATTGCCGCACGGAACTCACTCGGAAGGAATCTCTCTCCCTGGGATGTGTTCTTCACCGCTTCCGAGGCAACCTTGAAGAGCGACTCTGCCGCCGGGTTGAAGATGTTGACCACACCGGTTTCGTCGACCGCCACCAGCCCGTCGAGCGTATTCTCGATCAGGATGTCTCGAAACGAGCTCTGCTTCATCAGCTCCCTCGAGAGCTTGTGTACGTCGGTCACGTCCACCATCATCTCGATCACGTGGCTCGATTTCTGGTCGCTCCTGGAGAGCGGGCAGGTCGACACGACGTAGTGCGTCGGCTCACCCTGCTTGTCGATACCCACGTGCTGCGCCTGGTACGATCCCCCGTCGCCGAACGTCTTCAGCGCCGGGCAATCGGGGCACTTGGTGGTGCGGTGCTTGTATACCTCGTAGCAGTGCTCGCCCACACACTCCCCGAAGGTCTCTCGGAGCAGGGCATTGGCCCTTACGACGCGAAGCTCGCGATTGATCACCGCGACGTAGCAGGGGACCCGCTCGAAGAGAACATTGTACTCCCGCTGGAGCGACTTGGTCTCCGTCAGGTCGTAGGACATCTCGATGACATAGGGGATCTCGCCGACCTCGTCGTAGACGGGCGCGATGTGGACGACGTAGTGGGCCAGACGCCCCTCTTTGTCGATGCCGTCCTCGTCGTTTACGCGGATCTTGCCATCTTCGAAGGTGCGAGCCGCCATGCAGTGTTCGCAGACGGATTTCCTCCCCTTGTAGACCTCGTAACAGCGCTTCCCGACGGCATCACCAAACACCGCCTTGAAGTTGCTGTTGGCAACGACCACCTTGAAGTCTCTGTCAATCACGGCGATGTTGTTCGGCACGTGCTCGAACAGCTGCCTTCCGATCCAGGTCCGGATCTCGGCGGGGAGTTCTTTTTCGACTTGATCCACTACTGAGGGTCCTTCGCGGATGAGCGCTGAATGCGGCTCATAGCCGCGCCTTCCACTCGTCGTCCTCGAGCCGCGGCAGATCCCGGTGGCAATTGGTACAGAGGGTGAGGTCAGCGGCGAGCTCGCCATCCGTCTCGTCGCGAGTCGCCATTTCTTCTTCGTGACAGCTGATGCAGGCCTCGTGCATTGCATCCATGTATCCGGGGGCCACCGTGGTTTGCTGTTCCCTGGCGATGTCGACACGGGTCCCTTCAGGACGCATCGTCTCGTGGCATTCGCGGCAGTCCTTCGCGGTCTCTCTCACCTTTTCCGCGGCCGGATCCGTATGACACTCGATGCAGCCCGCATTGCCCTTCGTGTGCTCCACGTGGGTGGCGTGGTCGAAGATATCGACCGCGAGGTACATGTCCGAGTGGCAGCCCGTGCACTCGCTCACTTCCTCGTAGGGCTTCTGCATGTGGTGGCAGAGAACGCAGGTATCCTCGCCTCCGCCCTGCTTGGTGACGTGCTTGTCGTGATCGAAGAGCACGTAGTCGCCGTCCCGATTGCCGTCGATCATCAGGGCGAGGACCGTGTCCGGGCCCCCGTTCTGCTCTTGTCCCAACAACGGCACGGAGAACCTCACGCCGACGACATCCGGCGTCTCACTGTTGGAGATCTCGACGATCCGCGGTCCATGGGCCGGGGTCTCCTCGGGTTGCAGGCCGAAGACCGCCTCCCTGGGCACCAGGACCAGCGTCAGCCCGACGGCGAGCACCAGGACCACCGAGTAGACTCGGGCGTCCGCCAGAGGATTCTGGAAGAAGATCGTCCTCCAGTCCCCAGCGTCGACCTTCCGGGGCGTGTAGACGCCGTCCAGGCGCTGGCTGTCGATTGCGGGGAAGACGTTGAAGGTTTCCACGCAGAAGAGGAACACCAACGCCGCCCCGGCCAGGATCCCGAAGGTGACAGCCCACTCCGTCCAGGCGGGTACATAGAACTGATTGGTCGTACTCACCGTGGCGAGGCCCGCCACGTTGATCCGATTCAGCGACACTCCCAGGATTGCCGAAGAGCTGATCCAGAACATCGCCGCGGGGCTTTCGCGGAAGCGTTGATTCATCAGCAGCGCCACCGGAATCGCCGCACTCAACAGGATCTCGAGCCAGAAGTTCGCGGTATCCCAGGAGGGCGCGAAGAGCAGGCCACCCTTTCCGCTGGCGATGATCCCCGCGAATCTGACCACCAGGTAGAAGCCCAGGACGTACGCCGCGATCCGGGCCAGGCCGGAGATTGCGTTCATCGGCTGCTCGGCCCGGTAGATCCGGTGCACCAAGATGGCGACCCAGCTGATGGTCAGGCAGCCCACTCCGATCGCCGTGACGAAGAAGAGAAACGGCAGGAGATCGGTGTGCCAGAGCGGGTGGAGGCGGAAGGGGGTGGCGAGGAAGAGCGTGCCGAGCGACGACTGGTGCAGGGTCGAGAGGCAGATCCCCGCGATCACGAATATGATGCCGAACCTGTCGAGCAGCTGAGCCGCACGGTGGAAGTTGAACTTCTCCAGGACCGGATGGCTGAACTCCACCACCAGCACGCCCAGGTAGAGCATGATGCACCAGGAGATCTCGAAGAGCGTCGAGTGGAACTGCCAGTTCCAGATGGGGAAGACGATCCGCCACCAGATACCGATATCGAAGGTGAGGCCGGCACCGACGCTCGAGTAACACATCAGCCCGAGCAGTACTGCGCCGAGGTAGAGCGGCCTGTAGCGCTTCCAGTGAAAGACGCTCACGAAGGCGGCGAGCGTGAAGCCGGCGCCACCGATCGGCACCAGGGCCACGACACCGCCGCCCTTCCAGAGGCCCCAGGGCATCAGATCGGTCAGCGCGACCACGGATCCGGGGCCGTGGATGATGCGGAGCAGAATCACCGTCAGTCCCGCTCCGAGCAGGAACCACAAGATCGTCTTTGCCGTTCTAACGTTCATGATTGCTTCGCCCGCTAACTGCTTTTCGGTCCGTTTGTCGTTCCAGGTTCCGCTGCGTCGGCATCCGTTTCCTCTTGGTCTGGCGACGCGACACCCCCATCCTCCCGGGCCTGGGCGGCCCTCTCGGCAGACAGCTTCTCGCGCCTTTCGATCACCCAGTAGATGCCGCCCATCACCACAGCCATCTGGACGAACACCGTCGGCATGTGGTGCAGCACCTTGAAGGTGCGCTCGGGCATCGGTGCCTCGTCCCGGACCGCCGTCTCCAGGTCCGTCAACTCGAGTTCGACGTCCGAGATCAGAAGCACCGAAGTGCCCCCGACCTCGCGCTCTCCCCAGATCCGCTGGAGGTATTTGCCGGGTTCTGCGGCCAGTCGCCGGCGCGCCTCCGTGAGCAGGTCATCCCTCTCTCCGAAGATGGTCGCCTCGGTCGGGCAGGCCTCCACACAGGCAGGCACCTTCCCCTCGTCCTTCACGCGCTCGTAGCAGAGGTTGCATTTTTGGACGTAGGGAACCCTGTCTTCCCAGCTATATCTCGGGATTTCGAAGGGGCACGCGATCATGCAGTAGCGGCAGCCGATGCAGATGTCGCGGTCGTAGATGACCGGCCCTTCGGGGGTTTTCTGGAGCGCACCGACGATGCAGGCCTCGACGCAAGCGGGCTCGAGGCAGTGCCTGCACTGCCGCCGCGCGAATCGATCTCCCAGATCGCTCTCCACGCGCTCGATGGTCGTCCAGCGCGAGGTGGAGAGATCGGTGATGTTTCTGAGCCAGCGCCAGGGCTTGTCGGGCGGGAGATGATTCGTCTCCCGGCAGGCTTCGACGCACTTCTCGCAGCCGATGCACTTGGTCACATCCGTCAGTATCGACATATTCTGGAAGGTCATATCGACTCGTTCTCTTTGCCAAGGGCGATGGCCACCTGCTCGCCGGCTCCCGGCTTCAGGTGCCATCCCATCTCGGAGATCAGCTGGGTACCAGGAAACAGCGCCACGTGACTCATCTTGGTGAAGGGCATGAGCAGAAAGATCAGATTCGCGCTCATCACGTGGACGAACATGGTGCCGTTGTAGCCAAACGGGTTCAGATTCGGATGCATTCCCAGGTAGCCGGTGACAAAGGGCGTGATGATCAACAGCGGAAGGAAGTAGTCCTGCGGGCGGCTGATAGCCCTACTGGCACTGGCACCCACCCGCTGTGCGAGGAGCGCCACTCCGGTGAGGATCGCCAGCAGCGTGAGATAGTCCGCGGCGAGGTTGCTGATCGCCGGCCAGCTGATCCCCAGACCTCTCTTCCAGAGAAGAATGTGCGCGCCCAGGAAGATGGGAGTGACGATGATGCAGACGTGGAACAGCATCGAGGTGGCGCTGAAGACGGCGCGTGCCTCGAAGCCCTTCTTGACCGGAAACATCCATTGCAGCGTGGCGGTCAAGACCGGGCCCCAGGGCACCGCCCGTCCGTTCTTCTTGCTTGCGTAGATGAGGGAGCCGATGCTCACCGTGTTGAGCACCACCACCCGCACCAGACCGAGGAGCATGATCACGAAACAGGCCCTGAAGGCCGGACCTCGTGCCCATTCCAGCCATTGTTCCATTCGATTCAACCTCCTCCTGTTCCAGCGGGTTCGAACTCGATCGCCTTCAGCATGAGGTCGTGGAGGCCGACCTTCTGCATCTCCAGCCCGTGGGCCTCGATGATTTCGTCCGTCTGCTTCTTGCAGTTGGCGCACGGGGTCACCACGTAATAGGCGCCCGTCCTCCTGAGCTGATCGGCTTTGGTCTTTCCGCCGATCGCCATCCTGAACTCCTTGATCTCGTCGATGGAGACGGTGCCCCCGCCGCCACCGCAGCAGTAGTTGTCCATGCCGCGCGGGGTCATCTCGACGAAGTCCTCGCAGATGTGGCGGAGAATGACGCGGGGCTGTTCGATGATCCATCCCTTGCGGACGATGTTGCAGGGATCGTGGTACGTGGTGCGCTCCTTGATCGCATTCTCCTTAAGCTTCAGCTCCCCGGAGATGAATTTGTCGTACGCGAGCTGCATGATGTGAACCACGGGAACCCGATCCTCCGGGGGGATGAAGCTCTGCATGCCCTCCACCGCGGCGCGGGTCGCGTGGCCACATTCGCCGATCAGCATCTTCTTGCCTCCGAGGCGTTTGATCTCGGCGACCTGCTCCTTGATGATCCGCTCCCACATCCGGTCCGAGTAGAACAGGCCGTAGTCGATGCCGTCGAAGTTGGTCGTGCCGATGGTCCACGAAGTATTCGTGACGTGGAGCATCGCCGCGTTGCCCATCAGGGTTTCCGCCTCCATCAAGTAGTCGGAGACGGCCGGGAAGAACACGTACTCCGCATCCTCCACGTCCATCGGGAACTTGACCCCCGCGCCCGGATACTCCTCCTCGATCTCCTCCTCCAGGAACTCGCAGGTGTCCTTCATCGCGATGGCGGGAATCGCAGAGGTGTTCTTGGTGTCGCCCTCGAGCTGTTCCCGGACGGACACCACCATCGCCTTGGGGACGACGTCGATCTCGGCGAGGATCCAGCGGGCGAGATGGGTGATCATGGCGTGATCGATACCCATCGGGCAGGTGGACTTGCAGCGCTTGCAGGCCGTGCAGCGCCAGTACTCCTCGGCCATCTCGTCGATGTACTCGTCGGTCAAGACGAAGGAGTCGTAGAGCCGGGCCTTCACTTCCCCGGCCAGGGTGAAGTAGCGGCGGTAGACCCGGAACAGGAGCTCGGAACGGTGGCAAGGGATGTCCCGGGGATCGCCACTGGCCTGGTAGACCTGGCATGCCGCCGTGCAGCGGGAGCACTTCGCCGTCACGCGGGTGTAGAAGTCGAGTGCCGCCCCGTAGTTGGAGTGCTTCAGGATCGCGCTGAATGCCTCCAGGAATCTGCGCGGCCGGTCTTCTGTCTGGAAAGGCTCGACCTGGTAGCTCAACTTCTGCTCTGCCGTCATGGGTGCCCGGGTCCTCGATAGGGTGTTCCAAGTTTCCAGAGGTGTATTTTTGCAAATGTCATGCCAGAGACCCGATGAGACATCGCCGCCGTCCACCGAGTCGGCATCCGGACTGGGCCGGGTCCATCCAGTCCTATCTCAAGTACTTGTAAAAACTCGGAAATCCGGTAGATTTCTGGGATGGGGTGATGATGGCGGGCCCCTGGGCGAAGACCGGACTAGCGGGCACCTGCCTCAACCGTGGAACATGTCACCTGATCCATGTCACAGATATGGAACACTCGAAGGGCTGACTGAGATGGAACTGCTGTGCACCCAGAGGCTCGATTCATGAAGACTGTCATCGTCGGAGGCGGCAAGAGATGCCTGGCCTTTCTCGAATTCCTGGGCGCCCGACAGCTGCGCGAGCTGAATATCGAGGTCGTCTGCGTGGCGGACACGCGGGCCGATGCGCCCGGCCTGGTCTTTGCCAGCCAGCAGGGCATCCAGACCATGACGGAGTATCGGGAGGCGCTCTCCCTGCCGAACGTGGAGCTGATCCTCGAGCTCACGGGAGACAAGCAGGTCCTGACCGACCTCTACAACGAGATCCACCACGGCGTTCGCATCATCGATCACGACTCGGCCCGGGTCTTCTGGGATCTGATCCGCCTGGAGCATTCCCTGCGAGAGGAGCTGCAGAACCGGGCCAATCTGGAGAAGCGCTTCCGCCAGTTCATCGACTCGGCCAACGAAGTGATCGCCATCAAGGACTCGGAGGGGCGCTACGTGGTGGTCAACCCGGCCACCGCCGCCCTCTTTGGGATGGAGCCGGGCCAGCTCCTCGGACGCACCCCCGCCGAGCTTTACGATGCCGAGGTCGCCCGGATCATCGGGACCCACGACCAGGAAGTCATCGAGAAGCGGACCCATGGTCGCTTCACTGAACGCTTCGTCATCGACGGTCATGAGTACTACCTGGACGTCACCCGGTACCCGCTCATGGACTACCAGGAGAACGTGGACGGGGTCTGCGTCATCGGCCGGGAAGTCACCCAGAGATTCTTCCCCCTGATCTTCGATTCCATCTCCCACGCCATCTTCACCACCGACTCCGGTGGAACGATCACCTCCTTCAACCGCGCTGCGGAGGAGCTGACCGGTTATTCGCGCGACGAGGTGATCGGCAGGGCCTGCTCGGCGATCTTCAGGTCCGACCGCTGTGAGACGACCTGCCCTCTCAAGACGAGCATCCACACCGGCGAGAGAGCCCACAACGAAGAGGCGACCATCATCACCAAGTCCGGCCAATCCCTGCCGATCTCCATCTCCACGGCCGCCCTGATCGAGGACGGGGTAGGGATCGTGGGAGGCGTCGAGATGTTCCGCGATCTTCGCCTGGTGACCGAGCTCAGGAAGCAGGTGGAGAAGAGCTACGTGTTCGAGGACATCGTCTCGAAGAGCCACCACATGAAGCGACTGTTCGAGACGTTGCCCTTGATCGCAGGCAGCCAGAGCACGGTCCTGATCGAGGGCGAATCCGGTACGGGCAAAGAGCTGATCGCCCGCGCGATACACAACCTCGGTCCTCGCCGGGACGCTCCCTTCATCGCGATCAACTGCGCCGCCGTTCCCGACAGCCTGATCGAGTCCGAGCTCTTCGGCTACAAGAAGGGCGCATTCACCGACGCCAAGGAAGACAAGCCAGGGCGCTTCGCGCTGGCCGAGGGCGGCACGCTGCTCCTGGACGAGATTGGAGACCTCTCCAAGCAGATGCAGGTCAAGCTGCTCCGCGTCCTGCAGGAAAAACAGTATGAACCGCTCGGATCCACGGAGACGGTCAGCGCAGACGTCCGGGTGATCGCGTCGACCAATCGCAATCTCGCCCAGGAGGTCACCAGTCGCAAGTTCCGCCAGGACCTCTACTACCGACTCAACGTCGTCCGGCTGGAGCTGCCACCTCTACGAACGCGAAACGAAGACATCCCGCTTCTGATCCAGCACTTCATCGACCGCTTCAACACTCTTCAGGGTCGACGAATCACCGGCTGCTCCGAGCGGGTTCTCTCGGCGCTGATGAGGTACCCCTTTCCGGGAAATATCCGCGAGCTGGAAAACGCGATCGAGCACGCCTTCGTCGTCTGCATCGACACCACCATCCAGATGGATGACCTGCCCCAGCATATTCTCGGCTTCCTGACCGATCAGGGGCAGAAGACGCCCGCCGTCAAGCCTCCCCTCGAGGATGCGGAGACGCACGCAATCGTCTCCTGCCTGGAAAGAAACGAGTACAACAGGACTCGGACCGCCGCCGAGCTGGGAATCTCGCGCAACACGCTGTGGCGCAAGATGAAGAGGTACGGCATCGCGACGGGCAGCTCCTGATGGGCCCGCCGGCAAACACACGGTAAGCTATCGCAGGGAAGCGGAGGAGCACGACCGATGGCTGGCTTCAAAGAGATCGAAGGTGTCGATGAGGCCCACCAGGAGCTGCTGGATGCCGGACTGACTCACGAAGACCTCACCAGAGAATACGTGGCCAACATCGATCTGGGAAAATGCACAGCCAATCTCAGGCGAAGAAGCGAATGCTGGTCTGTTCGGGTCAGTAGCGGGCTGCCCTACGAGGCCGCTCAAGAGCTCAACCGCGAGTGGGGAAAGAGAATCCGCGTCCGAGGAGCCGGGTGGAAGACGCCTCTGAAAGAGGGCGAAGCCGTGCTCCTCTGGGAGGTCGACGATCCCGAAGCGTTGCGAGTCCTGATCCGCACCCTGAAGGAGCACTTCTCGCCCCCTCCAGCCGTGTCCACCGCGACATAGGACATTCTGAAACACGATGAACGATCTGGCTGCATAGTCGACACATTTCGTTTCAGAAGCCTCCATCCAGTTTCGCCACATCTCTCTAAGTTCTCGTCTTGAGGAGCTTTTTCAGGCTGGCACGAGTGCTGCAACAGCTCGTCCCAGGAGGACTGAGCGATGTTGGCCGTGCCGCTTCACGGCGATGATGTGGCTCCCAGATTCTGCTCGGCGGACCGGTTCCTGATCGCCGAGTTGGACGGGGACCACGCGCACCGCGTCAGCCAGTTGACCATCTCCGAAGTGACCTGGTCACAGCGCCTGGAGCGCCTCTCGGCCGCCGGAGTCCGCGTGCTGCTGTGCGGCGGCTTCAACCGCAGCTTCTTGCCCCTCGCCGAGAGCCTGGAGATCCGAGTGATCTCCGGACTCGCCGGCGAGGCGGAACAGTTGATCGATGCCTTTCTCCGGGACGAGATCGAGCAATACCGGTTTCTTCCACGCCCGGGAAAGCGCAGGGGACGTCCTGGCGGGGGGGAGCCGCGCCGGGGCGATGAGCGAGGGCTTCGAGGAAGGAAGGGAGTGGATCGATGCCGGGATACGACAGGACCGGTCCGGTGGGAGCCGGACCGCGCACGGGACGAGGCGTGGGCCGTTGCCGCCGAGCGTCCGAAAAGACGAGATCCGTAGAAGACCGCTATCAGGGCGAAGACGCGCGGGAGGACGTGCAACCCTGGGCCGGCGGCCGTGGCCGCGGGTCCGGCAATGGCGGACGGGGTCGCCGTCGCGGCTTCGGAATGGGCTGGAGGGCGAGCCGGGACCTTCCCTCGAGCGATGTCACACCGCGTCGAAGGCAGGCCTTGCTCCGGCGACGGATCCGAGAGCTGACCGCACAGCTCGATGGGGTGAATCGACCGCTCTCGGACGACTCGCCTGGAGACGACTCACCCCTCTGATGGAGAGAAACAGACATGTCGGAAGAAACACTCATCGTCATCGCAGCGGAAGATGCATGCGGATTCGACGGAGAGGTCAGCGCCCATTTCGGACGCTGCCCATTCTTTCTCTTGGCGGAGGCAGACGGCACCACGGCGACCGTATCGGAGGTCGTACCCAACCCATATCGCGCCGGGCACCAGCCGGGCGCAGTGCCCCGATTCATCCGCGACATCGGAGCCGACGTGATCATCGCCGGTGAAATGGGGCCTGGGGCCATCGAGATGTTCCACGCCTTTGGCATCGACGTAGCGACCGGCGCCACCGGAGCCGTGACAACGGTGCTCGGATCCTACCTGCGCGGGGAACACCGAGGGGTGGAGCCGTGCGCTCATGACGACCGCGGTGACTGCGGCAAATGTGGGCAGCGAATCGGAGGTAGCCATGGATAGAGTCGCCATCAGTGTCCTGCGCGACTACAACGGCTTGTGCGCATCCATGGATGAGCGATTCGGGCGCGCCAAGGCCTTTCTGGTGATCGACAAGAAGACCGGAAAGCCCCTCGAAACCATCGACAACGCCTCGGGAGGCGCTTCGCACGGAGCGGGCACCGCTGCGGCGAATCTATTGAGCTCTGCACGGGTCGACGCCGTCGTCTCCGGACGCTTCGGACCCAACGCCCTAGATGCGCTGAGGGCTTTCGGTATCGAGGCCTGGATCGCACCCCCGGGAATCAACGCGGGGCTTGCATTGCTGATGTTCGAAGGGGGTCGTCTGGAGCGGATGGAGTCGTCTCCCCCGCGATGAGTGTGACCCACCAGCGTGTGGCACCGGCAGGGAGCCTGCCTCACCTCCTGAATCGAGCGCCATGAACGACAGCGCTGGATAGGCTGAAGAACCGTTGTGAAAATACGTGGAAGGCGGCGCCCAGGATGAGGAATCGGAGCGGGTGCCACGCGCTGGGATGCTTCCCGACCTGACCTGGCCAGAAGAGCAGCGCAGGGGCGATCTTCCGCTCCCGGTGTCAGCTTGGCGAAGGCGGGGCCTGCTTTCAACTGCAAGGAGGAGACATGAGCGAAGAAAGGCTCATCGCCGTTGCGGCGGAGGATGACCGCGGGCTCGAAGGAGAAGTCGCCGGGCACTTTGGACGGTGCCCCTACTATGTGCTGGTGGAGGCAGATGATCAAACCGTCACGGGATCGCGGGTCGTCGCCAATCCATACTTCGACATGCACCGCCCCGGCGTGATGCCCCGGTTCATTCGGGATCTGGGCACCAACGTGATCATCGCCGGCGGAATGGGACCAAAGGCCATCGAGATGTTCCACGGCTTTGGCATCGACGTGGCGACTGGAGCCACCGGAGACGTTGCGACGGTGCTCGGAGCCTACCTGCGTGGGAAGCACCGAGGGGTAGTGCCCTGCGCCCGTGACCACCCGGACAGCTGCGGAGAGCACGGGCGGTAGGTGGAAACGCCATGAGCAAAATCGCCATTGCCAGCGGCAAGGGCGGAACCGGCAAGACCCTCGTCTCCACCAGTCTGGCCTGGCTTCTGGCACGGGATGGTCATCCCATTGCCTACGTGGACGCGGACGTCGAGGAGCCAAACGGTCACCTCTTCCTCCAACCCGAGCTGAGCGACTGCCAGCGGTATGCCAGACCGATTCCCGAGCTGATCCAGAAGACCTGCTCCGGCTGCGGCGAGTGCCAACGCTTCTGCCAGTTCAACGCCATCATCGCCCTCCCCGACCGCGTCATGCTCTTCCCCGAGCTCTGCAGCAGCTGCGGGGGCTGCGTTCTGGCCTGCCGCGAGATGGCGCTGGGCGAGAAGCCACGGGAGATCGGTCGCATCGAAACGGGTACGGCCTGCGCCGAGACGGGGCATCCGATCCTCTTTCTGGCAGCGACTCTCGACGTGGGAGAGGCGCGAGCCACTCCACTGATCGGCGGACTGCTCGATCGGATCGAAGACCCGGGAATCGTGCTGATCGACGCTCCACCGGGCACTTCCTGCAGCGTCATGGAAATCGTCAGAGAGGTCGACCTGGTGGTGCTGGTGACCGAGCCCACACCGTTTGGCCTCCACGATCTGGTGCTGGCAGTGGAGATGACCCGAGCTCTCGGAAAGCCGGTGACCGCAGTGGTCAACCGTTCGGACCTCGGTGACGACAACACACAACGATACCTCGAGGCGGAACAAATCGAGGTGGCGGCCGAGATCCCGTTCCGCCCGGAGCTGGCCGAGGCCTATGCACACGGGAAGATCGCCACGGCGGCGAGCCCCGAGCTCTGCAGCCTGCTGCTGCCACTCGAAAGTCGCCTGATCGCGGGGGCATCGTCATGAAGCAGCTGGTGGTGATCAGCGGCAAGGGCGGCACCGGCAAGACATCCGTCGTGGCCAGTCTGGCCTACCTCGCCGCATTCGAGGCCCCGGTGACCACTGCCGACTGCGATGTGGAGGCGGCCAATCTGGCCCTGCTTCTGCCGGGCCAGGAGACCCGGACCGAGCCTTTCTTTTCCGGTCGCCGCGCGACCATCGACCCGGGCACCTGCTCGAGCTGTGCCCTTTGCGCCGAGCAATGCAGAGCGGGTGCCATCCGGATCGAAGATTTCACCGTGGTGGATCCTCTTGCCTGCGAAGGATGTGGTGTCTGTGCACTGGTCTGCCCCGAGGGGGCCGTATCCTTCGTCGACAACCAGGCCGGGGTATGGATGGAACGGCGAACAGCCTTCGGGCCCTTGATCCACGCTGCGCTCGGCATCGCGCAGGACAACTCCGGAAAGCTGGTTGCCCAGGTTCGCGAAGAGGCGCGCACCATCGCCGAGCGCGAAGAGACCGACCTGATTCTCGTGGACGGCCCGCCGGGCATCGGTTGTCCAGTCCACGCCAGCCTCACCGGATGTGACCTCGCACTTCTGGTCACCGAGCCGACGCCCTCCGGAGAGCACGATCTCGAACGGGTGCTGGAGCTGCTCGATCACTTTCGGGTGCCCGCAGCGATACTGATCAACAAGCACGACCTGTCGCCGGACTTCACCGCCCGAATCGAGACACTGGCGAGTCGCGCAGGCGTTCAGGTCGTCGGGAGACTTCCCTTCAGTCCCGAAGTCCCGCGCGCGCTCGCTCGCGGGGAGCTGCCTTTGGCAGTCGAAGCAGTCGCCGCCCCGCTGACCGACGCGTGGGGAAGAATCACGGCCCTGCTGTCGGGGAGCATCACCCGCCCGCTTGCGCGTGCTGATGCTTTGACTGATTCTGTGGTCTAACCCGGATGGTTCATGACGTTCGGCGGGAGGCACGAAGAATGGATCAGGCATTGCAGGTTCTCATCGTCGGTAGCGTGGCCTGCGGACCGAAAGTGGCCTGCCGCTTGAGGCGCCTCGATCCCTCGGCCAGCATCACCGTTCTCGAGAGGGGCCGCGACATATCCTACGGTGCATGTGGCATGCCCTATTTCATCTCGGGAATGGTGGACAGAATCGAAGCACTCAGTGAAACACCGGTGGGCGTACTCCGGGACGCCGGCTTCTTCGAGAAAGTCAAGGGCTTCGAGATACTCTGCCAAAGGGAAGCGGTGGGCATCGATCGCAGCGAGAAGACGGTGCGCGTCAGGGACACGGACGCTGGGACGGAGAGCACCTTTTCCTACGACAAGCTGGTGCTGGCCACCGGGGGCCGCCCCGTGACGCCGCCGATTCCGGGGATCGATGCCAGGGGTGTCCAGTCGTTTCATTCCTTGCGAGACGCCGATCAGCTGGACACGGTTCTGGGTGCCGGCAAGGTCGAGAACGTGGTCCTTGTCGGGGCGGGACTGATTGGAATCGAGATGGCCGAGGCTCTGATCGAGAGAGGGCTGAAGGTCACGATGATCGAGATGTGCGACTGGATCATGCCGGCGCTTCTCGACGAGGAAATGGGCCGACTTGCCGGAAAGCATCTCCGCGCCAAGGGCGTGAAGCTCGCGATGGGATCAGCGGTAACGGAGTTCGTGAAGGATGGCGATGACATTCTCACCGCGGTGAGAACCGGTGAGGGTGAATATCCAGCAGACCTGGCCCTGGTCGCGATCGGGGTTCGACCCAACAATGAGCTCGCTGCCGAAGCGGGCCTTGCGATCGCCGCCAACGGCGGGATCGTCATCAACGAGTACTGCCAGACATCCGATCCGGACATTTACGCGGGCGGAGACTGTGTCGCCAGCCCCTATCTCCACCCGGTCATGGGAAAGCCGCTCTTCACCCCTCAAGGATCTACCTCGAACAAGCAGGGAAGAGTCATCGCGAACCATATCGCCGGCAAAGTCGAGTCCTTCCCGGGTGTGCTCGGAACCGTCATCTGCAAGGTCTTCGACTTTACCGTCGGAAGAGCCGGCCTGAGCGAAAGGTGGGCCCGCGACCTCGATCTGGACGTCGAGACCGCACTCTGGACCGGACCCGACCGCCCGCATTACATGGAGGGAGCTGCCCCGCTGACGATCAAGCTGGTGGCCGAGCGAAAGAACCGCAGGCTCCTGGGAGCGCAAGTGGTGGGCCCTGGCGATGGCGCGAAGCGGCTCGATGTAGCCGTCACCGCCATCAGTCTTGGCGCCACTCTGGACCAGATCGCCCACCTCGACCTTGCCTATGCACCCCCGTACGCGCCGCCAATCGATCCCCTCCTCACAGCCGTCCATGTCCTGCAGAACAAGCTCGACGAGATCGGCCGGGGGATTTCGCCCCTCGTGGCGAAGAGCAAGATCGAGGCCGGAGAGGTCACCCTTCTGGACGTAAGGAGTCCCCAGGAGTTCGAGGAGATGGGGCTTCCCTACGACGTCGTCCACATTCCCCTGGGCGCGCTCAGGAGCAAGTGCGACTCCATACCGAGGGACAGGGAGGTCCTCGCGTTCTGCAAAGTCAGCCTGCGAGGCTACGAAGCCCAGCGCATTCTCGACGGGAAGGGCTTCCAGAACGTCTCCTTCATCGAAGGAGGACTGGTCGGCTGGCCCTTCGAACTCCGATCCGGCGCCTGACCCGGCTTGTAAGGGAGCGTCAATCCGTTGCGACGATCTCGGCCCGATCGAGCAGCCAGGCGATGATCTTGTCCTCGAGGAGCTTGGCCTCGAACGTGTCCATGCCGCCCTGGAGCAGCGCGCTTCGCAGGGCCTCACCCGGCTGGCCGGCCTGAGCCGCCACCCGTTCGATCCCCGCGTCGCGCTCCCCTTCCTCCAGGCGAATCTCCTCCTGCTGGCCGATCGCCTCGAGGATCACCTCGCGCCGGACCGAGAACTCCGCCTCCTCCAGGACCTGCTCGCGCTTCTCCTCGTCGAGGTCGTCGAGCGTGACGAACATCGCCTGGCTCATGCCATCCACCAACTGGGCGGAAATGCTCTCCACCAACGTCTGAGCGCGGTCGGCCACCATCGGCCCGGGAACCTCGAAGGGATTCCGCTCGATGAGCGCCTCGATGAGACTCCGCATCTCACGGTCGCGGCCACGCTGGGCCATCATCTCCAGAAGCTCGCTGCGAAGGGCCTCCCGCAGCTCTTCCACCGTGTCGTGGCCGACCCGCTGGGCGAAGGCGGCGTCGAGCGGAGGCGGGCGCAACGCCTTGATCTCGTGGACCAGCACCGCGGCCCGGCAGCTTCTCCCCGCCCAATCGGGCACGATGTAGTCGCCCGGGATGGTCACCTCGGCCGCGTTCATCTCCCCGCAGCGCAGGCCCCGAACCAGGTCGAGCACGAACAGGTGATTCGGGTCGTCGGGTAGTCTGACCAGCTGGTGATCGCGGACGAGATCACCGTACTCCGCGTCCTGGAAGGTGAGCGTGACGTCGACGACATCCCCGTCGGCGACGGGCCGGTCTTCGTCGACCGTCTCGAGCACGCCGCTCTGCTGGCGCATTGAATCGAGGTGCCCTTCCAGCTCTTCGTCGCTGAGTAAAGGCGCCTCGCGCAGCACCCGAACCCCGTGGTAGTCGGAAACCGCGGGATGAGGACGAAGTGCCACCGTGGCGCTGAAGCGAAACGGCTCGCCTGGCCGCGCCTCTCCCAGCTCGAACTCGGCCTTCCCGACCGTATCGAGCTCGTGCTGGGACACGGCATCTTCGAGGGCCTTGGCAGCGAGCTCCGGGGCGACCTCGGCGCCAACCTGCTCGCCGAAGCGCTTCTCGAGCAGCTTGCGCGGCACCTTGCCCTTGCGGAAGCCGGGGAGATCGACCACCCGGCGCAAATCGCGGTACGCGATGGCAAAGCGGTCTTCGACCTGCTTCGCCGGCACCGTGATCGAGAGCTTCCTCTCGAGGGGACCGGCCTCTTCCAACTCGACTTCCATGGGTGCCTCTCCACTCGCTTCGCTTCCCCGCGGGTCTCTAGCGGGTTTCGGGCGGAGTGTCCAACTTCCTCGCGCCCGGCGCGACAATCTGCGGCCGCGTTTTCATGGACAACCGGTCAGGAGCAGGTATGTTCCATTCACACCGAGGCAGGCGCCGCACGCCCGTCTCCATCCAGAAATCGAGTGGCGCCGCGCCAGCCGCCTAGCGCCTTGCGAAGCAACCTTCAGAAATACCCTTCATAAACAGGAGAGGACGATGGCGAACAAAGTCGACAACATGGTCAAGGTGCTCCGAGACTGGCAGGGGCTCGAGCGTCAGGCGATGAGCTTCACGGCGGAGATTTCCGAGAAGACCGAGAGCACGCTGATTCGCATCATCATGGATATCATCCGGCACGACTCGCACATGCATCACCGCGTGCAGCAGTTCCTGATCGACAGCGTCACCAAGGAATCGGTTACAGTCACGCGCGAGGACGTCGCAGCGATCTGGGACAGCATCGAGGAGCACGACGAACTCGAAAAGCGGACCATCAAGCTGGCCGAGCAGCTCAAGAAGGATGCCTGGACTCCCGTGCACAAGCTGCTTCTCGAGTACCTGCTCCGCAGCGAGTCCCTGCACGACAGTCTGCTCGAGCAGCTCGGCGAGTTCAAGGCGGACATGAGCCGCTCCTCGGGCGCCTGAGCCCACCTGGTTCACCGACTCGTTCCTGCGGCCGCAGGCGAGTCATCGCCTCATCCGGCCACGGCGTTTCGGCTACGCTAGGCGGCCTTCCTCACCCCGGGGCTCTCCTGCACCTCTTTCAGATAGAGCGCGAGCGGCCGGTACATCAGGTGCGCCCACTTCATGAACGGCACCTCCAGCACCAACAGAGGCACCACGAAGGCCATGTGAACCACGTACATGTAGTACGTGGGCAGCGCCCAGTCCGAGATCCTGAAAAAGTGCATCAGGATGCCGGTAAGAGACGTGAAGAAGAGAAGGATCAGGAACATCCAGTCGGAGTCGTGGGAGTGCTTGTGGATCTCCTCCGTCTTTCGGAGACGGCTGAGGATCGCGTCGCCACTCACGTAGAGCAGGATGCCCGCGATCGCGTATCCCAGAATGCTCACCGCGGTGAACTCCGAGGTGTCGACCTGCAGGTCCTCCAGGAAGAAAATCACCAGAGTGAACATGGCGACGTAGGCCGGAACGAAGATGACGTGCTTCAGCCAGCGAGACTGATCCTCCTGCTCGCAATCGCGCCATCGCTTCTGGGTCACCGCCTGCACCACGAAGGTCTTCAGGCCGGAAACGTAGGCCGAGAGCGGCGCGTCCACGCCCTCCATCACCATTCGCCACATCCGGTAGGTGTTGGTCAGGAGGAAGAAGGTCAGGACTGCGGCCATCAGCAGGTCGAAGAAGTGCACCCAATGGACGGGTGCGAAGGTACCCACGGAGACGTGGTCGGTGGGCATTCGCTCCGGGCTGAACGCACCGGACAAGGCGAAGACCAGAACCACGAGCAGGCCCAGCCCGACGACTGCACCGATCTCCCGTAGCCGAGAGGTGTAGAGGAGTCTGGAGATCCCCGTCCAGTCGTATTGCGAGGTCAGGTATCGGCGCAGCGCCATCATCGTCTCGCCGGGCTCCGCCTTGCGCGGGCAGCGGGTCGAGCAATCGCCGCAGTAGTAACAAGTCCAGATATCCACGTCCTTCAGCAGCCGGTCCTTGAGTCCCCACTTCGCCCACAGCATCTCCTTGCGCGGGAACGGATTCTCATCTGGGGAAAGGGCACACGCCACCGAACAGGTGGCGCACTGATAACACTTGTGGAAGGTCTCAGCTCCAAAGTGGGCAAGCTCCTCGATCAACTCGAGGTCCGGCTCGACCAGCTCAGGTTTTCCCTTTTCGATATCGACGGCGGCAGCCATATTCGTTTCAGGCGCCGTGGCCCCTCGCCGCGGTGCCCGCCTTTCATTTCTACGGGTTGTTCAGAAATCTCCGGCAGGGTCTCCTCACCGAATTCCCCTGCGGTCCAGACTCCGATCAGCTTCCGGGACGATCAGTGACCGACAGCCAGAATGCCACTGGCCGCCAGTGTGAGCACGATTACCTCGATGGAAGCCATTGCCACGTAAGCGCTGTCCTTCTTGCGCAGCAGCGTGGGGATGATCGCCAGGTAGCAGATGATGGTGACGCCACCCAGGATCGCGATTCCAATGAAATTGAGGAAATCGCCCTTCCCCAGCATCGTCAACCAAGCCCATCCCGTCGGTGGATGGGCCAGCTGCAAATGGTTCTGGTTCACCGTCTCGAGATAATCGTGAACTCCGAGGTGCCAGTAGTTGGATACCTGGTCGAGGGGAACTGCCGGAGCCATGATGCCGGAGACGTAGACGCCGAAGGTGATGAAGAGAATCACCAGGCCGATGTACATCCCGATCTCCAGCACCCTCGCGTAGAGGATCTGTTCACTCTGGGCATCCTGGGTCAGCGTTTCAAAACTCATTGGATTGTCATTCCATCGGTTTCTTGGACCATCCGGTTTCACACGATGAAGGGAAGACCGAGGCCCTTTGTGAGTGCCTTGGCCCCGGCAAAGAGGAGCAGGACGATGACGATCCAGCGTACGAACGCCGGCTTCGCAACCCTCAGTATCCTGACGCCAATGAAGGAGCCGAGCATGATGCCGACCAGCGAGGGAACCACCATCATCGGGATCACGCAGCCCTGATTGAGGTAGATCCAGGCGGCCGATGTATCCGTGATGGACAGGAGGAACTTGCTGGTGGCCACGCTGATCTTGAGCGGCGCCCCCATCAGCAGGTTCAGCACCGGAACGTTGGCCCAGCCGGCGCCCAGGCCGAACATGCCTGCCATGACGCCCACGGCGATGAACAGCGTCATGCCGATCGGTGTGCGATGGATCTTCCAGTTGATCTGCTCGCCCGTGCTCTCCTCCGTGTACACGCCGCATATTCGCAGAGCGGAGGAAAGATTGTCACCCCGGCGGACCTCGGGCATCTCGGATTTCTTGGCCATCAGCATCAGCACCACGATGCCCAGAATGGTGGCGCCCAACGCGGTCTGGATGATGTGAGTCGGAAGCGCCAGGCCCACCATGGCTCCGGCGATGGCGCAGGTCGAGGCGATCAGGGCGCTGGGTATGGCGAGGCGAAGGCTGGCCAGGTTCGCCTTCAGCAGCCCTGGCCCGGCAGCCAGCGCTCCGCTGAGCGCCACCAGAAGGCCGCATCCCCGAACGAAGTCCAGGTGAAAGGGAAAGAAGCCGCTGATGATCGGCACGAAGAGCACGCCTCCGCCCACTCCTCCGAGCACGGCCACGATCCCCATCAAGAAGGTCACCCCCAACAACACGAGGGGCCAGACCCACCAGTCCACCGCCTCGGCTGCGGCGCTGGTCAATACCTCATTGGCAGCCGGCGCTTCATTGGCGGCCAGCACCGCGAGCGGCGCGAGCAGGATCGAGAGCATCAGGAGCGGGGCGGCCAGCTTCACCGCAAAGAGCGGTCCAGCGCGCATCAGCGTCGGCAACCCTTTCCAGCCAGCCCAATCCCTCATCGAACTCGCCCGCCGTGACCGTGCTCGGCAGGGGTGTCTTCTGCCGAACCTCTCTGGAACACCTCCTGCTTGTCGAGCTTCCCTTTGAAAGCCTCGACGACATCGGCTCTCGCCTTCATTGTCGGCTCGCCGAAGAGACTGAAACGCAGCCAGAGGAACGCAAAGCGCAGCAGTGCCTCGTCGTCTTTGCGCATCTCTTCGACGAAGTCCTCATCCACCTCGAATCGCTCCAGGAGCGTGCTCTCGAACACGAACTCGCGGAACTTGTCGAGGTCGTAGCACGCGGTGTACAACATGTGCATCTTCTCGGGAGAGAGGACCCCGCCGTCCTCGAAGTACTGGTGGAGCGCCAGCTCCTTGAAGCCTTCGCCCCAGAAGTCGTATTCGTCGATCCCCTGGCTGTCGAGCCACTCCTGGACCGACCACTCCCGCGCTTCCTCGAACCCCTTGCACATCTCTTCCTGCATCAGGAAGTAGAACCGATCGCCGCGCCAGCCGTCCGGGGTGTCCTTCTGCGCCGCCTGCCCCAACGGGTACATGCGGCACGGCCAGGGCCTGTCGGAGTAGATCCCGCACCCCTCTTGCGTCAGGAATGGACAGGTCTTGCCCTCGTCGTCGTTCATGCGCAGCACGACCACGGGCGTCTTCATGTCCTTCTGGACCGGGAGAAGCGCGTGTTGGTCGAGGAAGTCGCCCGACTTCATCCCCAGCCGCTTCTTCATGCGGAGCACGTCGTAGGGGGATAGGAAGATGTTGACGTCCCCGCAGCACCTATTGAAACACGAAACACCGGGATGACAGGCGAACTTGAAGTGGTCGTCCGGACCGAGCCGCGGATAGTCCTTCAGTATCTTCTCCACCAACTCCTGGCGCGCGTCCAGCGGCAACGAGGAGTGCTCTTCGTCGCTCATTCCCCTTCTCCTTCGGCGTCATCCACGATCATGTCCCGAGTCGCGGAGTCCGACCACACCGGAAGCGGCATTGAGCCGCCGCTGGTGGGATTGACCGCATGGCGGTACGAGGCGCGCTGATTGTATTGCTGCTTCATCCAGTCCCATCCCTGCTGGTAGTAGGAACAGTCGTCGTTGAAGCAGACGAAGAAGAACTTCTCGCTCCAGGTGGCGTCCTCGGGTACACGCCACTTCTCGAGGTGGGATCCACAGTGCGGGCAGGTTCGAGAGATGTCTGCCATCAGGCTCCTCAGTCGATCATCTTTCTGCGAGTCGGTCCAGGAACCCTCCGTGCGCACCAGCTTGAAGGCAAGTGCGCCCTCGGAAATACTGCGGCAGAAGACGTCGAAATCAGAACCTCCGGGCGCCGCAAGCGACGCCCGGAGATCCCGATAATTCGCGAACTCCTACTGTGTGAGGTACTTCACGGGCTTCTTCATCATCTCCCACTCACCCGTGTTCCTGTCGTACTTGCAGTTGCAGAAGGCAAGCCAGTTGGCCTGGTCGATGCTCGGCTTGTCGGCCCGGAAGTAGTAGCCCGGCCACCGCGTCTCCTCCCGGAAGAGGATGGAACGCATGTGAGCCTCGCCCTGGAACATCCGGTGGTAAGCCTCCCAGCACCGCATCAGGTCGTGCAGGCCATCCGCGGCGAGGTTCGCAGCGTCCTCCTTGAGGAAGGCCATCAGCTCCAGACCCTTCTCGAGGAGCTTGTCGCTGGTCTTGAACTGGCTCGACACCCCACCCGCGTACTCGTCCATGATCTTCTGGAGTCGATACATGAACTGCTTGGAACGGATGTAGTTCGGGTTGATGTCCACCGCCGTGGTGACGCCCTTGTGCGCCTCGAAGGTATCGAGGGGCTTCAGGATCTCCACTGTGAGCGCGTCGATCTGCCCCTGGTCCACGTTGGGAGCGGCGTTGTTGTCGACGATGTAGGCGATCGCCGCCTTCCCGGCGATGCGTCCCTCGGCGTGCGAGCCTGACGAGAACTTGTGGCTCGATGCGCCGGAGGCGTCGCCCGCAGCGAACAGTCCGTCGACCGTCGTCATCTGCGGGTAGCCCCAGAAGTACTCACCCTTGGTGTTGGCGTTCTGGAGATCCTCCGGTCCGGAGACCCAGGCACCGGACGCGCCGGAGTGCGAGCCGATGAAGTACGGATCGCATGCCATGATCTCGGAGGGCTTCTTCTCGGGCTCGACGTTCGACGCAGCCCAGAGGATGGCCTGCGAGATCGTCATATCCAGGAAGTCCTCCCACGCTTCGGCCTCGAGCTCCTTCAGCTTCCGCTTCGCGGCCTTCTCGTCGGGTGCCTCGTCGGCGATCCTCTGGATCGCCTCGGCGGTCTGCATGTAGATGGGAGACTTGCCTTCCATCACATCCAGCATCATCAGCCAGTTCCGAAGGTTGGCCGGACACGGCTTCACCTTGCCGTAGGACTCCCACTTCTCGAGCTCCGCGGCGTTGAGCTGCATGTAGTTGCCGCCCTGCGCGTTGGTCGCCACCGACTTGAACAGCAGGAACCAGGCGCCCACCGGGCCGTACGCGTCCTTGAATCGGACCGGGATGAAGCGCACCTCCTGACAGGTCATCTCGGCACCTGCGTAGAGAGTGAAGAAGGCGCTGGCGCCCGAGTTGAACGGCGGATACCAGGAGCGGCCGAAGCCCTCACCGGTCGAACGCGGCTTGAACACGTGGACCGCGCCGCCCATGGCGCAGACGACCGCCTTGGCCTTGAACACATACACCTTTTTCTCGCGAACGCTGAAGCCGATCGCCCCCACGCACTTGTTTCCGTCCATCAGCGGATGGGTCAGGAACACGCGCTCGAAGTACTCGCCGCCGGCGTCAGCCAACGCGTTCTTGGCGGCCTCGGCCACGATGATCTTGTAGGACTCGCCGTTGATCATCAGCTGCCAACGACCCTCGTGGACGTAGTTGCCTTCCTGGTCCTTCCAGATCGGCAGACCCCACTTCTCGAACAGGTGGACCGTCGAGTCCACGTGACGCGCGATGTTGGCCACCACGTCCTCGCGGGTGATCCCCATCAGGTCGTTGCGCACGTAGTCGCAGTAGTCCTTCAGCGTATTGTTTCCGCTGTTGAGGTCCACGTACTGGTTGATGGCCGAGAGGCCCATCGCCACCGCGCCGGAGCGCTCCATTGCCGCCTTGTCCACCAGCGTGACCTTGAGTCCATTCTTCTTGGCCCAGTAGGACGCTTCGACGGCTGCACCGCAGCAGGCCATCCCGCCGCCCGCGAGCAGCAGGTCGGTCTCTACCGTGACCGTTTCAAAATTCGCCATCTTCGTCTATCTCCTTCGAGTTCTTCTGGCGAAGAAATCAGTCCGTTGTCAAATACGCCACGCCCGACTAGAGCGTCTGCACCTTGTCCATCTTGACCGGTCCCTTCTCGGTGTTGAGGCCGGCCGGCTCAGACATCAGCGTCGGGCTCTTCAGGTCGTCGTCGCCGGTCGGGTACTGATCGAACGGCTGCGCCTTGCCCTCTTCAGTGGTGCGAATCGGGAACTTGAACCGCTTCAGCATCCCGTTGCGGAACTTCAAGGTCCACATGATCGAATCCGTCGCCCGCAGCGGCGTCACCAGGGCGCCCATCGGGACGAAATCGGCGTAGCCGCGCACCTCGATCGCCTGGACGGGGCAGATCTTGACGCAGCAATAGCACTCCCAGCACATGTCCGGTTCCTGGTTGAAGGCCTTCATCTGCCCCTCGTCCAGGACCATCAGATCATTCGGGCAAACGTACTGACAAGCCGTCTTGTCGAGTGCTTTGCACCCGTCGCACTTCTCTGCGATTACGTAACTAGGCATGAAAAAAGCCTCCTTTGCTCAGCCTACTGTTGATGAGTCCCAAGCCTGGGTTTCCTACTTCTTCTCTCCAGCTTTCCCGGTCGCGTGACCGTGCAGCTTGATCTCGACCTTCTCCTCCAAACCCGAGTAGTACTCGCGGAGAATGTCGAGAACCTCCTTCCGACTGAATTCGGACGGGACATCGCCACCCTCGGAAAGCGCCTTGCGCAGCGCTGTCCCGCTCAGCATGACCCGATCTTCCTTGGAATGGGGACAGGTCTTCATGGACGCCATGCCATCGCACGCGCGGCAGTAGAACGTCCAGTCGATCGGCAGCATCTTGCACTCCAGGGCGCCCTCCCAGAGCTGGTGATAGGACTCCTGGGCATCGAAGGGCCCGTAGTAGTCTCCCACTCCGGCGTGGTCACGCCCGATGATCATGTGGGTACAACCGAAATTCTGGCGGAAGACGCCGTGGAGCAGGCCTTCACGCGGTCCGGCGTAGCGCATGTCGAGCGGGTAGCCTCCCGTGACGACTTTTTCCTTGACGAAGTATTTCTCGACGAGGGTGTCGATGCACTTGACGCGAACCTCGGCGGGGATGTCGCCCGGCTTCAGCTTGCCCACCAGCTGATGGATGTAGATACCGTCGCTGACCTCGACCGCGATCTTGGCGAGAAACTCGTGCGAGCGGTGCATGGGATTCCGAAGCTGCAACGCCGCGATCGTCTTCCAGCCCTTCTCCTCGAAGATCTTTCGGCTCTCCGCCGGACGCTGGTAGATACCAGCGAAATCCGTCGGGAAGTAGCTCTCCGAGAGGACCTTGACCGGGCCGGCGATGTTCCATTGCTTCTGTTCCTGCACCATCTGAACACCGGGGTGCTCGGCATCGGTGGTGGTGAAGACGTTCTTGCACTCGAGCTCTTTGTCGATCTGGTAGCACTCGGTCACCTTCATGGTGGCCATGATTTCTTTCGTCTCTTCCGAAAGCAGGGCGACCTCCGTTCCGGCGGCCAGCTTCTCATCCTGCGACATGGTGATCGGAATCGGCCAGAAGATGCCGTTCGTCATCTTCATCCCTTCGCAGACGCCCTTCCAATCGTCGTGCCCCATGAAGCCATCGAGTGGCGTGAAGCCGCCAATGCCCATCATGATCAGGTCGCCGGTCTCGCGTGACGACACCTGCAACTGGGGCAGAGACTCCGCCTTCTTGAGTTCCTCGTTCTTCTCCTGACCCTCGAGGAGAAGCGCCTTCAGCGTCTTGCTGCCGTGCGGGGATATCATTCGCTTGATCTCCGTTGGTGTTTCTCAAAACTCCAGCCAGTCCTATCTCGGCTGCACCGAAGGACCGCGCCGGAAGAATCGCTCCTGGCGTGCTGCGACGTGTGGCAGGCCACACCGATCTTCTGCTTCGGACTCCAGCACGTCCCGACCGGTCATTGGCCATCGCCCATGACTTCGGCGCGAGCGGCGAGCCGGACGAAGCCGGGCCGCATCGCGGCGCCGAATCGAATCATCCAGCACTCGCTCGCTTCTCTCAGGTGTGGCCGAATCAGACCAGTCAAGTTCCACTCAAGGCACGCAAGCTGCGTGCCATTTCTCGTCCACGGGCCCTCGAAGGGAAAAACCGCACAGTGACAAGGGGTTGCTCAGCCAGAGGGGGGACGCCAAGCTCTTTGCCTGGCACTCGCGGTGTTGAACTTCGCCTCACTTGTGGAGCCGCGCCAGTTCCTCCTTGCCCCAAGGGGTACCCCGGTCCGGGACTCAGGACAGGCCTCCCCAAAAGGGGGAATTCACTCAACTCAACCTGGCCTCGTCACCTCTGACCGCCGCCGGGGCGCCCTACCGTCACCGAGGCCGGGTGGACAATCCGCACTTCGCAACGAGAGGGATCAGCAGGTCCCAGACGGATCAGTTATAACACTCTTTTCCGAGCTTCGAAATCCGCCCTGCGCTCCCGCACCTGACCCTCCAGGCGCGCTCAGCGAGAAGAGTCATTCGGGAATCATCAGCATCCGCGTGAGCTCTTCCTCGATCTCCTCCTCGCTCGACTCCTTCAGCATGGTCTTCCAGTCTGCCTCCAGGAACTCGGCGTAGCAGGCATCCTTCTTGGCCGGGTTGTCCGCCCACTGGCCCCGTACCCGATTCCGGAAAGACGCCGCTAGCCTCATCAGGCGCCCCCAGTGCTGCGGAAAGATGTTATCCAGCACCAGCCTCAGGTGACCGGACATGAACGGCGCCTTGCCATCCGTCGAGATCGCCGCCGTCAGGCAGTCACGTCGGATGACCGCGGGAAAGATGAAATCACAATGCGGCGGGTCGTCGACGACGTTGACCAGCGCTCCCGCTCCTCTGGCATCCTCGTGCACTCTCCCGTTCAGAGCGGCGTCATCCGTGGCCGAGATGACGAGGCCATAGCGCGCGGCCTCGGGAGATTGATACTCGCGCCTCTCCAGCGTGATTCTCCCACGCTTGGCGTGATACTCCAGCTTTTCGTGGGCTTCCGGCGCAACGACAGTAATCGCAGTGTCGTAGTCCAGCAGGCTCTCGACCTTCCGCAGCGCTACCAGACCGCCGCCCACGACCAGACAAGGCCGGTCTCTCAGCGAAACACTGATCGGCATGAATTTGTGCCGCATGTCCGTCCGTCCGGCCCGCTATCCGGGCCGCTCGAGGCCGCTCCGATCAGTGCCTCTCGCCCGGGTCGATGTGGCAGTCCCAGCAATATGGATCTGCTCCCACGTATTCATGGCAGCGGTTGCAGAACGCCTCCTTGCTGGAGTGGCAACCGAGGCAGGTGCCAGTGAGGCTCTTCTCGTGCTCTCTCCCATCGAAACCCACATAGATTCTGTCGCCATCGCGGACGGCCTCGTCCCTCCAGACATTGAGCAGATCCATGTGAAGGGCGCGCATGTATTCGGCGGGGGCGACGCAGTCCTTGCCATCGGCGACGAGTGCGAGCTCCGGCGGCTTCGTCTCCGCGCCCCTCGCCACCTGGTACCACATGGGCAATGTCACCAGCGCGAGAAAGATCACGAGCCCGGCGATGACTTTCCCGGCATCATGCATCTTCCGTGTCCTCCTGATTCGCGAAGGGCTGCTGCCGCAGATCCGTGGTCCGGGTTTCCCCTTCCATCACCAGAGCGTTCGCCACCAGCTCGTGAAGAGCACCGACCTCGACGCCTGGGACCCAGTACTCCATCAGCGGAGGAAGGGTCGCCTTGTCGATGGCGCAGATGCAGCAGAGCAGGTTGACGTCGTGCTTCTCGTGGACGTACTTCACCGCGTTGGCCCTGGGGAAGCCACCCCTCATCCTCGCCTCGATGTTCTCGTCGTTACCGAGACCGGACCCGCTGCCGCAGCAGAAGGTCTGCTCCCTGATCGTGTTCTCCGGCATCTCGTGGAAAGTGATTGCACACGTTCCGCAGGATGTACCGCGGCTCCTCGAGGATCCCCATCGCCCGCGCTGTGTTGCAGGAATCGTGAAAGGTCACCTTCCAGTGATCGTTGCGGCTCGGATCGAGCTTGATCTTGCCGTTGTGGATCAGATCGGCGGTGAACTCACAGATATGCACCATCTTCGTCGACGCGGCGTTCTCGAATTTGGTTCCCGTGATCGGTGAAACCGGTTGCTCCAGGAAATCCGCCGGTCCGTTCATGGTATCCATGTACTGGTGCAGCACGCGCCACATGTGCCCGCACTCGCCACCGATGATCCACTTGACGCCCAGTCTCTTGGCCTCGGCGTAGATCTTGGCGTTCAGCCGCTTCATCATCTCGGACGAGTGGAAGAGACCGAAGTTGCCGCCCTCCGAGGCGTAGGTGCTGAAGGTGTAATCCAGGCCGACCTCGTGAAACAGCGCCAGGTAGCCCAGAAGACCGTAGTAGTGCGGATCGACGCGAAGTAGTCGGCGGAGGGCACCACGAGAAGCACCTCCGCCCCCTTCTTGTTGACCGGCGCCTCGACACGCACCCCCGTCAGATCCTCGAGGTCGTCGACCGCGAAGTCGACACTGTCCTTGAAGCCGTGGGGCTGGATCCCGAGATGGTTGCCCGTCCTGAAGCAATTCGCACGCCGGTGTGGTGACCCAATCGATTCCGATGCCGAGCAGGTGGAGCAGTTCCCGCCCCATCATGGTGATCTCGGCCGTGTCGATGCCATACGGGCAGAAGACGGAGCAGCGCCGGCACTCGGTGCACTGATAGAAGTAGTAGAACCACTCCTTGATCACCGCCGGAGTCAGCTCCCGGCCACCCGCCAGCTTGCCAAGCAGCTTCCCCGCCGCCGTGAAATCCTTCCTGTACACGGATCGGAGCAGCTCCGCGCGGAGCACCGGCATGTTCTTGGGGTCACCCGATCCCAGGAAGAAATGGCACTTGTCCGCGCAAGCACCACATCGGACGCAAATATCCATGAACACCTGCAGAGAACGGTACTTCTTGAGCCGGTCTCTCAGGCCTTCGTAGATGATCTCCTTCCAGTTCTCCGGCAGCTGCCAATCCTCGTCTGCCGCATCGAACACCCGCGCGAAGGGCAACCCCAAATGCTTGACGCTCGCGGGGTTGGATCCGTAGCTGTAGGTCCCCTTGCGGAAGTCGACCGTCGGATCCGTCCAAACGACATCTCCGGGCCTGTAATCGATCTTCGAGAGCTCTTCCGGTTTGGCGATATGGTCCGACATCACTCGGCCTTCTCTAGCGGTAGTCCAGCGTTCTTCATCACTTCCCTGAACTCATCCTCGTATTCTTCGTAGGTGTGGGTCTTGACATCGTAATTCCAGGGGTTGATGTGTCGTACCCTGCGACTGTTGTTGACCAGGTTTCGGGTGGGGCTCATGAGACGCCGCCCAGGTGCATCAGCTTGCTGAAGGGGGAAATAGGCAAACAGCGCGCTCACGAAGAAGAGATGGGCAAAGAAGATGAGCCCGATCCCCTCGGAACGGCCGGCTGGAAGCTGACCAGGCCCATGGTCAGCTCCTTTACCGCCACCACATCCACCTTGTAGAAGTGCCGCATCAAGATGCCGGAGCCGGCGATCGCCATGATCAGGAAGAGCGGGAAGTAATCCGCCACCAGGGAAATGTAGCTGAGTTGCGGAATCACGACTCTTCGAAGGAAGAGATAGATCACACTGACCAGCAGGATCGCGCCGGTAAAGTACAGGACTGGAACGCCAATCTTGAAGAAGCCGTCGAGGGTTTGCAGGCCCCACACGAAC
This sequence comes from uncultured delta proteobacterium, assembly GCA_963766175.1. Classification (GTDB taxonomy): domain Bacteria; phylum Myxococcota_A; class UBA9160; order UBA9160; family UBA6930; genus CAVXZE01. The sequence continues at coordinate 474 of CAVXZE010000006.1, read as the reverse complement.
GAAGGGACCGGTTCGGCGAAGTAACCTAAATGCCGGAGCAGCACGATCAGGAACGACCAGTGAAGGCCAATCGCTCCGGCCCATAGCCACTTATCTCGACCGTAGGCGAGATTCCCGTCTTCCTTCAGCTTCGCCTTGGTGTTTCTGAACAGGGAACGGAAGAAGAGGACCTCCAGCGCCATCCTCCCCAGAACGCCCATCAGGTTGTGGGGGTTCTCGAGATTCTCTTCCTTGATGAACGCCAGGCTCTTCTGCTGGCCACAGGTCGTGGTGATCCGGAAGGGAACCGCCGAACCGGCCCACTTGAGGATGCGATAGCTGAACCCCAAGAGGAACAGGGCCACGGCGCCGTACGGGACGATGACCCCGAACACGAATTCCAGATTCGCCCCAGCAACCCCAAGAGACACGACCAGGAGAAGAACTGCAACTGCGAGAGCAGCGATTACGGCGTTCATCTGCCAACACCTCGCG
>CAVXZE010000005.1:0-25968 GCA_963766175.1 uncultured delta proteobacterium | reverse complement strand
CCTTCAGTATCTTCTCCACCAACTCCTGGCGCGCGTCCAGCGGCAACGAGGAGTGCTCTTCGTCGCTCATTCCCCTTCTCCTTCGGCGTCATCCACGATCATGTCCCGAGTCGCGGAGTCCGACCACACCGGAAGCGGCATTGAGCCGCCGCTGGTGGGATTGACCGCATGGCGGTACGAGGCGCGCTGATTGTATTGCTGCTTCATCCAGTCCCATCCCTGCTGGTAGTAGGAACAGTCGTCGTTGAAGCAGACGAAGAAGAACTTCTCGCTCCAGGTGGCGTCCTCGGGTACACGCCACTTCTCGAGGTGGGATCCACAGTGCCGGCAGGTTCGAGATGTCTGCCATCAGGCTCCTCAGTCGATCATCTTTCTGCGAGTCGGTCCAGGAACCCTCCGTGCGCACCAGCTTGAAGGCAAGTGCGCCCTCGGAAATACTGCGGCAGAAGACGTCGAAATCAGAACCTCCGGGCGCCGCAAGCGACGCCCGGAGATCCCGATAATTCGCGAACTCCTACTGTGTGAGGTACTTCACGGGCTTCTTCATCATCTCCCACTCACCCGTGTTCCTGTCGTACTTGCAGTTGCAGAAGGCAAGCCAGTTGGCCTGGTCGATGCTCGGCTTGTCGGCCCGGAAGTAGTAGCCCGGCCACCGCGTCTCCTCCCGGAAGAGGATGGAACGCATGTGAGCCTCGCCCTGGAACATCCGGTGGTAAGCCTCCCAGCACCGCATCAGGTCGTGCAGGCCATCCGCGGCGAGGTTCGCAGCGTCCTCCTTGAGGAAGGCCATCAGCTCCAGACCCTTCTCGAGGAGTTTGTCGCTGGTCTTGAACTGGCTCGACACCCCACCCGCGTACTCGTCCATGATCTTCTGGAGTCGATACATGAACTGCTTGGAACGGATGTAGTTCGGGTTGATGTCCACCGCCGTGGTGACGCCCTTGTGCGCCTCGAAGGTATCGAGGGGCTTCAGGATCTCCACTGTGAGCGCGTCGATCTGCCCCTGGTCCACGTTGGGAGCGGCGTTGTTGTCGACGATGTAGGCGATCGCCGCCTTCCCGGCGATGCGTCCCTCGGCGTGCGAGCCTGACGAGAACTTGTGGCTCGATGCGCCGGAGGCGTCGCCCGCAGCGAACAGTCCGTCGACCGTCGTCATCTGCGGGTAGCCCCAGAAGTACTCACCCTTGGTGTTGGCGTTCTGGAGATCCTCCGGTCCGGAGACCCAGGCACCGGACGCGCCGGAGTGCGAGCCGATGAAGTACGGATCGCATGCCATGATCTCGGAGGGCATCTTCTCGGGCTCGACGTTCGACGCAGCCCAGAGGATGGCCTGCGAGATCGTCATGTCCAGGAAGTCCTCCCACGCTTCGGCCTCGAGCTCCTTGAGCTTCCGCTTCGCGGCCTTCTCGTCGGGTGCCTCGTCGGCGATCCTCTGGATCGCCTCGGCGGTCTGCATGTAGATGGGAGACTTGCCTTCCATCACATCCAGCATCATCAGCCAGTTCCGAAGGTTGGCCGGACACGGCTTCACCTTGCCGTAGGACTCCCACTTCTCGAGCTCCGCGGCGTTGAGCTGCATGTAGTTGCCGCCCTGCGCGTTGGTCGCCACCGACTTGAACAGCAGGAACCAGGCGCCCACCGGGCCGTACGCGTCCTTGAATCGGACCGGGATGAAGCGCACCTCCTGACAGGTCATCTCGGCACCTGCGTAGAGAGTGAAGAAGGCGCTGGCGCCCGAGTTGAACGGCGGATACCAGGAGCGGCCGAAGCCCTCACCGGTCGAACGCGGCTTGAACACGTGGACCGCGCCGCCCATGGCGCAGACGACCGCCTTGGCCTTGAACACATACACCTTTTTCTCGCGAACGCTGAAGCCGATCGCCCCCACGCACTTGTTTCCGTCCATCAGCGGATGGGTCAGGAACACACGCTCGAAGTACTCGCCGCCGGCGTCAGCCAACGCGTTCTTGGCGGCCTCGGCCACGATGATCTTGTAGGACTCGCCGTTGATCATCAGCTGCCAACGACCCTCGTGGACGTAGTTGCCTTCCTGGTCCTTCCAGATCGGCAGACCCCACTTCTCGAACAGGTGGACCGTCGAGTCCACGTGACGCGCGATGTTGGCCACCACGTCCTCGCGGGTGATCCCCATCAGGTCGTTGCGCACGTAGTCGCAGTAGTCCTTCAGCGTATTGTTTCCGCTGTTGAGGTCCACGTACTGGTTGATGGCCGAGAGGCCCATCGCCACCGCGCCGGAGCGCTCCATTGCCGCCTTGTCCACCAGCGTGACCTTGAGTCCATTCTTCTTGGCCCAGTAGGACGCTTCGACGGCTGCACCGCAGCAGGCCATCCCGCCGCCCGCGAGCAGCAGGTCGGTCTCTACCGTGACCGTTTCAAAATTCGCCATCTTCGTCTATCTCCTTCGAGTTCTTCTGGCGAAGAAATCAGTCCGTTGTCAAATACGCCACGCCCGACTAGAGCGTCTGCACCTTGTCCATCTTGACCGGTCCCTTCTCGGTGTTGAGGCCGGCCGGCTCAGACATCAGCGTCGGGCTCTTCAGGTCGTCGTCGCCGGTCGGGTACTGATCGAACGGCTGCGCCTTGCCCTCTTCAGTGGTGCGAATCGGGAACTTGAACCGCTTCAGCATCCCGTTGCGGAACTTCAAGGTCCACATGATCGAATCCGTCGCCCGCAGCGGCGTCACCAGGGCGCCCATCGGGACGAAATCGGCGTAGCCGCGCACCTCGATCGCCTGGACGGGGCAGATCTTGACGCAGCAATAGCACTCCCAGCACATGTCCGGTTCCTGGTTGAAGGCCTTCATCTGCCCCTCGTCCAGGACCATCAGATCATTCGGGCAAACGTACTGACAAGCCGTCTTGTCGAGTGCTTTGCACCCGTCGCACTTCTCTGCGATTACGTAACTAGGCATGAAAAAAGCCTCCTTTGCTCAGCCTACTGTTGATGAGTCCCAAGCCTGGGTTTCCTACTTCTTCTCTCCAGCTTTCCCGGTCGCGTGACCGTGCAGCTTGATCTCGACCTTCTCCTCCAAACCCGAGTAGTACTCGCGGAGAATGTCGAGAACCTCCTTCCGACTGAATTCGGACGGGACATCGCCACCCTCGGAAAGCGCCTTGCGCAGCGCTGTCCCGCTCAGCATGACCCGATCTTCCTTGGAATGGGGACAGGTCTTCATGGACGCCATGCCATCGCACGCGCGGCAGTAGAACGTCCAGTCGATCGGCAGCATCTTGCACTCCAGGGCGCCCTCCCAGAGCTGGTGATAGGACTCCTGGGCATCGAAGGGCCCGTAGTAGTCTCCCACTCCGGCGTGGTCACGCCCGATGATCATGTGGGTACAACCGAAATTCTGGCGGAAGACGCCGTGGAGCAGGCCTTCACGCGGTCCGGCGTAGCGCATGTCGAGCGGGTAGCCTCCCGTGACGACTTTTTCCTTGACGAAGTATTTCTCGACGAGGGTGTCGATGCACTTGACGCGAACCTCGGCGGGGATGTCGCCCGGCTTCAGCTTGCCCACCAGCTGATGGATGTAGATACCGTCGCTGACCTCGACCGCGATCTTGGCGAGAAACTCGTGCGAGCGGTGCATGGGATTCCGAAGCTGCAACGCCGCGATCGTCTTCCAGCCCTTCTCCTCGAAGATCTTTCGGCTCTCCGCCGGACGCTGGTAGATACCAGCGAAATCCGTCGGGAAGTAGCTCTCCGAGAGGACCTTGACCGGGCCGGCGATGTTCCATTGCTTCTGTTCCTGCACCATCTGAACACCGGGGTGCTCGGCATCGGTGGTGGTGAAGACGTTCTTGCACTCGAGCTCTTTGTCGATCTGGTAGCACTCGGTCACCTTCATGGTGGCCATGATTTCTTTCGTCTCTTCCGAAAGCAGGGCGACCTCCGTTCCGGCGGCCAGCTTCTCATCCTGCGACATGGTGATCGGAATCGGCCAGAAGATGCCGTTCGTCATCTTCATCCCTTCGCAGACGCCCTTCCAATCGTCGTGCCCCATGAAGCCATCGAGTGGCGTGAAGCCGCCAATGCCCATCATGATCAGGTCGCCGGTCTCGCGTGACGACACCTGCAACTGGGGCAGAGACTCCGCCTTCTTGAGTTCCTCGTTCTTCTCCTGACCCTCGAGGAGAAGCGCCTTCAGCGTCTTGCTGCCGTGCGGGGATATCATTCGCTTGATCTCCGTTGGTGTTTCTCAAAACTCCAGCCAGTCCTATCTCGGCTGCACCGAAGGACCGCGCCGGAAGAATCGCTCCTGGCGTGCTGCGACGTGTGGCAGGCCACACCGATCTTCTGCTTCGGACTCCAGCACGTCCCGACCGGTCATTGGCCATCGCCCATGACTTCGGCGCGAGCGGCGAGCCGGACGAAGCCGGGCCGCATCGCGGCGCCGAATCGAATCATCCAGCACTCGCTCGCTTCTCTCAGGTGTGGCCGAATCAGACCAGTCAAGTTCCACTCAAGGCACGCAAGCTGCGTGCCATTTCTCGTCCACGGGCCCTCGAAGGGAAAAACCGCACAGTGACAAGGGGTTGCTCAGCCAGAGGGGGGACGCCAAGCTCTTTGCCTGGCACTCGCGGTGTTGAACTTCGCCTCACTTGTGGAGCCGCGCCAGTTCCTCCTTGCCCCAAGGGGTACCCCGGTCCGGGACTCAGGACAGGCCTCCCCAAAAGGGGGAATTCACTCAACTCAACCTGGCCTCGTCACCTCTGACCGCCGCCGGGGCGCCCTACCGTCACCGAGGCCGGGTGGACAATCCGCACTTCGCAACGAGAGGGATCAGCAGGTCCCAGACGGATCAGTTATAACACTCTTTTCCGAGCTTCGAAATCCGCCCTGCGCTCCCGCACCTGACCCTCCAGGCGCGCTCAGCGAGAAGAGTCATTCGGGAATCATCAGCATCCGCGTGAGCTCTTCCTCGATCTCCTCCTCGCTCGACTCCTTCAGCATGGTCTTCCAGTCTGCCTCCAGGAACTCGGCGTAGCAGGCATCCTTCTTGGCCGGGTTGTCCGCCCACTGGCCCCGTACCCGATTCCGGAAAGACGCCGCTAGCCTCATCAGGCGCCCCCAGTGCTGCGGAAAGATGTTATCCAGCACCAGCCTCAGGTGACCGGACATGAACGGCGCCTTGCCATCCGTCGAGATCGCCGCCGTCAGGCAGTCACGTCGGATGACCGCGGGAAAGATGAAATCACAATGCGGCGGGTCGTCGACGACGTTGACCAGCGCTCCCGCTCCTCTGGCATCCTCGTGCACTCTCCCGTTCAGAGCGGCGTCATCCGTGGCCGAGATGACGAGGCCATAGCGCGCGGCCTCGGGAGATTGATACTCGCGCCTCTCCAGCGTGATTCTCCCACGCTTGGCGTGATACTCCAGCTTTTCGTGGGCTTCCGGCGCAACGACAGTAATCGCAGTGTCGTAGTCCAGCAGGCTCTCGACCTTCCGCAGCGCTACCAGACCGCCGCCCACGACCAGACAAGGCCGGTCTCTCAGCGAAACACTGATCGGCATGAATTTGTGCCGCATGTCCGTCCGTCCGGCCCGCTATCCGGGCCGCTCGAGGCCGCTCCGATCAGTGCCTCTCGCCCGGGTCGATGTGGCAGTCCCAGCAATATGGATCTGCTCCCACGTATTCATGGCAGCGGTTGCAGAACGCCTCCTTGCTGGAGTGGCAACCGAGGCAGGTGCCAGTGAGGCTCTTCTCGTGCTCTCTCCCATCGAAACCCACATAGATTCTGTCGCCATCGCGGACGGCCTCGTCCCTCCAGACATTGAGCAGATCCATGTGAAGGGCGCGCATGTATTCGGCGGGGGCGACGCAGTCCTTGCCATCGGCGACGAGTGCGAGCTCCGGCGGCTTCGTCTCCGCGCCCCTCGCCACCTGGTACCACATGGGCAATGTCACCAGCGCGAGAAAGATCACGAGCCCGGCGATGACTTTCCCGGCATCATGCATCTTCGGTGTCCTCCTGATTCGCGAAGGGCTGCTGCCGCAGATCAGTGGTCCGGGTTTCCCCTTCCATCACCAGAGCGTTCGCCACCAGCTCGTGAAGAGCACCGACCTCGACGCCTGGGACCCAGTACTCCATCAGCGGAGGAAGGGTCGCCTTGTCGATGGCGCAGATGCAGCAGAGCAGGTTGACGTCGTGCTTCTCGTGGACGTACTTCACCGCGTTGGCCCTGGGGAATCCACCCCTCATCCTCGCCTCGATGTTCTCGTCGTTACCGAGACCCGACCCGCTGCCGCAGCAGAACGTCTGTTCCTTGATGGTGTTTTCCGGCATCTCGTAGAAGTGATTGCACACGTTCCGCAGGATGTACCGCGGCTCCTCGAGGATCCCCATCCCCCGAGCCGTGTTGCAGGAATCGTGAAAGGTCACCTTCCAGTGATCGTTGCGGCTCGGATCGAGCTTGATCTTGCCGTTGTGGATCAGATCGGCGGTGAACTCACAGATATGCACCATCTTCGTCGACGCGGCGTTCTCGAATTTGGTTCCCGTGATCGGTGAAACCGGTTGCTCCAGAAAATCTGCCGGTCCGTTCATGGTATCCATGTACTGGTGCAGCACGCGCCACATGTGCCCGCACTCGGCACCGATGATCCACTTCACGCCCAGTCTCTTGGCCTCGGCGTAGATCTTGGCGTTCAGCCGCTTCATCATCTCGGACGAGTGGAAGAGACCGAAGTTCCCGCCCTCCGAGGCATAGGTGCTGAGGGTGTAGTCCAGGCCCACCTCGTGAAACAGCGCCAGGTACCCGAGAAAACCGAAATAGTGCGGATCACCGAAGTAGTCGGCGGAGGGCACCACCAGAAGCACCTCCGCCCCCTTCTTGTTGACCGGCGCCTCGACACGCACCCCCGTCAGGTCCTCGAGGTCGTCCACCGCGAAGTCGACACTGTCCTTGAAGCCGTGGGGCTGGATCCCGAGATGGTTGCCCGTCCTGAAGCAATTCGCCGCCGGCGTCGTCACCCAATCGATGCCAATGCCAAGCAGGTGAAGCAGCTCCCGCCCCATCATGGTGATCTCGGCCGTGTCGATGCCATACGGGCAGAAGACGGAGCAGCGCCGGCACTCGGTGCACTGATAGAAGTAGTAGAACCACTCCTTGATCACCGCCGGAGTCAGCTCCCGGCCACCCGCCAGCTTGCCAAGCAGCTTCCCCGCCGCCGTGAAATCCTTCCTGTACACGGATCGGAGCAGCTCCGCGCGAAGCACCGGCATGTTCTTGGGGTCACCCGATCCCAGGAAGAAATGGCACTTGTCCGCGCAAGCACCACATCGGACGCAAATATCCATGAACACCTGCAGAGAACGGTACTTCTTGAGCCGGTCTCTCAGGCCTTGGTAGATGATCTCCTTCCAGTTCTCCGGCAGCTGCCAATCCTCGTCTGCCGCATCGAACACCCGCGCGAAGGGCAACCCCAAATGCTTGACGCTCGCGGGGTTGGATCCGTAGCTGTAGGTCCCCTTGCGGAAGTCGACCGTCGGATCCGTCCAAACGACATCTCCGGGCCTGTAATCGATCTTCGAGAGCTCTTCCGGTTTGGCGATATGGTCCGACATCACTCGGCCTTCTCTAGCGGTAGTCCAGCGTTCTTCATCACTTCCCTGAACTCATCCTCGTATTCTTCGTAGGTGTGGGTCTTGACATCGTAATTCCAGGGGTTGATGTGTCGTACCCTGCGACTGTTGTTGACCAGGTTTCGGGTGGGGCTCATGAAGACGCCGCCCAGGTGCATCAGCTTGCTGAAGGGGAAATAGGCAAACAGCGCGCTCACGAAGAAGAGATGGGCAAAGAAGAGGAGCCCGATCCCCTCTGGAACGGCCGGCTGGAAGCTGACCAGGCCCATGGTCAGCTCCTTTACCGCCACCACATCCACCTTGTAGAAGTGCCGCATCAAGATGCCGGAGCCGGCGATCGCCATGATCAGGAAGAGCGGGAAGTAATCCGCCACCAGGGAAATGTAGCTGAGTTGCGGAATCACGACTCTTCGAAGGAAGAGATAGATCACACTGACCAGCAGGATCGCGCCGGTAAAGTACAGGACTGGAACGCCAATCTTGAAGAAGCCGTCGAGGGTTTGCAGGCCCCACACGAACGAAGGGACCGGTTCGGCGAAGAACCTGAAATGCCGGAGCAGCACGATCAGGAACGACCAGTGAAGGCCAATCGCTCCGGCCCATAGCCACTTATCTCGACCGTAGGCGAGATTCCCGTCTTCCTTCAGCTTCGCCTTGGTGTTTCTGAACAGGGAACGGAAGAAGAGGACCTCCAGCGCCATCCTCCCCAGAACGCCCATCAGGTTGTGGGGGTTCTCGAGATTCTCTTCCTTGATGAACGCCAGGCTCTTCTGCTGGCCACAGGTCGTGGTGATCCGGAAGGGAACCGCCGAACCGGCCCACTTGAGGATGCGATAGCTGAACCCCAAGAGGAACAGGGCCACGGCGCCGTACGGGACGATGACCCCGAACACGAATTCCAGATTCGCCCCAGCAACCCCAAGAGACACGACCAGGAGAAGAACTGCAACTGCGAGAGCAGCGATTACGGCGTTCATCTGCCAACACCTCGCGCCATGCGCATATCAGACGTCATCATCGATGGGTTCTTCCTCATGCTGTGAATTCGCAGACCCCGCCTTCACTCTGCCCAGCACCCTCGCCGCCCTGTTCTCGACCTCTCTGTTCCTGACCTGGTGAAGGTTCTCCCGGCATTCCGTGTATTTCTCGAAGGCGAGGAGAGCGAGGCGGTCGATTCTCGATTCCAGCTCTACCAGCTCGTTCCAACTCTCGGGGCCACGAATTCGATCGCCGATCTCGGCCCGAATCACGGCTTTCAGCTCAAAGACGAATCCGATCGTCTCGGTAGGCGTGAAATCCTGGACCGACCTGATCCGGACGATTCCGTCGAGGGCCTCCAGAAGTTGGACGGTGTCCATCGCCGACGCAACCTGGTCGTAGATGGGTCCGATGCTTTGGGTGATCGCATACCCCACCGGATTTTGAAACCGGTCTTTCTGCTTCGCCAGGAACCTGGAGGTGACGTCGGGATAGGTTCCGATGATCCGCTCGAACCACTTCTCGAGAATGGCCTCACGGTTCCTTTTCAAGAGAGCTGACAGCTCCATGCCTCACCGTGAACCTATTGATGACGCTTCTCTCCCGACGCACGCGGCACATGATCCGAGCGAACGAAATCCGCCCGGATCCCCTGCCACCACCAACAGAAGTGGTACCTACACGCAGCCAGTCGGCTTGGCCAGTCCCGCAACCTTGCAGGCGCCCTTCGCCGGACCCGACGGGAACAGCTCGTAGATCTGCTTGAGCGGAACGGTGCCCTTGCAAAGCTTCCGGATCATCGGGGCCGTCCCGAATTCTGCGAAGTAGTCGCGAATGTAGTTGACGACCTTCCAATGATCGTCGGTCATCGCCTCGACGCCCTCGGTGGTGGCGAGCGCCGCGGCAATCTCCTCGGTCCACTGGTCCGGCTCCGCCATGAAACCGTCTTCATCGACTTCGATCGAGATATCACCATGTTCGAACTGTGCCATTTGGAGTTCCTCGGAATCTGGTTGCGAGTCGGTGGATCGTATCCACCCACTCTGTTAGTTCATCTCAATATATCCGCACGGACAGACTTCAGAGCACTTCTTGCAGCCCGTGCAGAAATCCAACTTGATTTTGTAGGGGTCTCCCCTGGTGAGAGGCTTGACGATCGCATTATCCTGGCAGAAGCTCCAACAGGTGCTGCAGTCGAAGCACTTGCCGCAGCTCATACACCGCTGGGCTTCAGCGACCGCCTCGTCCGCCGTGTAGGTGCTGGCGATCTCCGCGGCCATGTCCTTGAGCCGCTCCTCGACGGGCAGTTCCGTTCGAGGAACCCGCTGACTCTCCTTGTAATAGGCGAGCTGCATCCTCTCGGCGAGGACCACACCGAGCTTGGGCGAGTCCGACGACGCAGCTTGCGCGCCTGCGATCATCTCGTCGATCGCGACGGCGGCCGCGTTTCCATGTCCAATGGCGTCGATCGCCAGGCCGAGATTGACGTTGTCCCCTCCGGAGTAGACTCCGTCGAGCTTGGTCTTGCACTTCTCGTCGATCTTGATCCAATCCTTTCCTTCGATCAGCTCGCCGAACCCCTCGAAGTCCGGAGCCTGGCTGACCGCGGCGATCAGACAGGTGAAGTCCATGTCAAAGGTGTCGCCTTCGACTGGGACCGGCCGGCGCCGGCCAGAGGAATCCGGCTCGCCCAGCTCCATGCGCTGGCACTTCATGCCGACCGCCTTGCCGTTCTCCGTGTAGATCTCCATCGGTGCCGCCAGGTAGTCGATCTTGACGTCCTCCAGATCGGCACCCTCGATCTCCTCGTCGATGGCCGGCATCTCCTTTCGGGTCCGCCGATAGACAATCGCGACCTCGGCCCCCAGACGGCGGGAGACGCGTGCTGCGTCGATAGCGGTATCACCACCGCCGATCACCAGCACCTTGTCGCCGACATCGACTTTCTCACCGGAGTTCACCCGGTGGAGGAAGTCGGTTCCGGTAAAGACGTTGGGCGCGTCTTCCCCCGCGATCCGGAGCTCGATACCCTGGTGCGCACCCAGCGCCACGAAGATCGCCTTGTATTCCTTGCGCAGATCGTCGAGCGAGATTTCGGTGCCGACGGCCGTGTTCAGCCGCAGCTCCACCCCGAGCTCCAGAATCCGGTTGATCTCCGCGTCCAGAACGTCCGTGGGCAGACGGTAGTCGGGAATCCCGTATCGGAGCATGCCTCCAGCATGGGGGAAGGCCTCGAACACGGTGACCGGATATCCCCTTCGAGCCAGCTGGTACGCGGCGGTCAATCCGCCCGGTCCCGAGCCGACCACGGCGATCTTCTCGGATCGGGCCTCGCCCTTGAGCTTGGACGGCTTCAGACCCTTCTCGAGGCCAAAATCCCCGATGAACCTCTCGACGTTGTTGATGCTGACTGCACCCTCCTTCTCCTTGCGGTTGCAGGCGCTCTCGCAGGGATGCGGGCAGACCCGCCCACAGGTGGAGGGAAACGGCGTCGTCTCGAGGAAGATGTAGAAAGCCTCCTCGAAGGCCTGTTCGTAGGACTTCTTGAAGTCCTCCGCCTTCGAGATCGTCATCAGCATCTCGCGGATGGCGTTGTGGTTGGGGCACCCGTTCATGCACGGCGGCAGGGATTCGACGAACTTCGGTCGCAGGCCGGAATCCAGCGAACTGGACCCACCGCCGCTACTTCGCAGCCCTCCCAGCCCCTTCTTCTTCTTCTTTGTAACTTTTGCCATGATCTAGCTTTCTGGGTGGGTCAAATCGCTTCCGATCCAAACCAGCCGTTCGTCCCGTTGCTCTCGGTCCTTGTGTTCCTGTGTCTCGTAGCGTGGTCGGCGGCGTTCGCCAGCATTGCCGAAGCCCAGCTCTCCACGCCATCTGCGTGAACGTGCGTGTAACACGCCAGCGTATTGGAGCGAACCAGTCCGTCCCGCGCGCTGCCCAGACCCACACCGGATTCGACTCTCATGCAGGTCTCCTCGCCTTGCGGCCCCTCGGGCAAACCCGAGTAGTGGAACTCATGACCGCGAAGCGAAGTACCGACTGCATAGAACGGATTCGGCGCGTCCACCCGCACCGACGTGTAACCGTGTCCCACCGGCTTCGGATGCATCACCAGATCGATCGGGAAGAGGCCCGCCATCGGGTAGACGACGTCCCCGCAGCGCAGCGACCTGGACAGGTAGATCAGGCCGCCGCATTCAGCGTAGATGGGCAGGCCCTCCAGCGCCTTCTCCTTCACCGCCTTCATCATCGACCGGTTCCGCACCAACTGCTCGGCATGGGTTTCCGGAAAGCCCCCGCCGATGTAGAGAGAATCCACCTCCGGCAGACTCTGATCGGCCAGGGACGACACGGGAACCAGCTCCGCTCCGCTGGCCTCCAGCGCCTCCAGGTTCTCGGGGTAATAGAACGTGAAGACGGAATCCTTGAAATAGCCGATCTTCACCGGAACCGGAGTCACACTCTGCGAATCCGCAGGAACACAGCTCACCGGCCCGGCCGATCCGGCAATCTCGATGATTCTGTCGATGTCGAGAAACCTCCCGGCGATCTCGCGAAGCCTCGGTTGGAGGTCCGTCCCGTCTCGGTACTCGGACGGGGTGATCAGACCCAGGTGGCGTCCCGGAATCAGCGCCGAGTCGTCGCCCAGGTTCGGAATCGCTCCCAGCACCGGCAACCCGCTGTACTCCCCGATCGAAGCGCTCAAGATCTTGAGATGCCGTTCCCCGGCTACGCGATTGAGAATGACACCCGAGATGTTCAGATCGGGATCGAAATCGACACACCCCTTCACGACCGCCGCAACCGTCCGGGTCGATTTCGCCGCATTGACGACCAGCACCACAGGTGCCTGGATCAGCTTCGCCAGCCGCGCGGTGCTGTGCGTCCCCGACACGTCCCTGCCATCGAAGATGCCGCGGTTGCCTTCGATCACCGAGATGTCCGACTCCTCCGCGTGAGTGACGAAGTTCCTGACCACGACCTCCGGATCCACCATGAAGGTGTCCAGGCTCCGGCAGACCGTGTTCGCCACCAATGAGAGCCAGGCAGGGTCGATGTAGTCCGGCCCCTTCTTGAACACGGACACCGAGAATCCCCGCTGTCTCAGGGCCGTCAGGATGCTCAAGCTCGCAATCGTCTTGCCCGAATCACCAGACAGGCCGGCGATCACAAGCCTCGATGAACTCGTTGTCATTGTCTGAAAACCGCGCGAGCTGCCCTAGTCGTTGGCAGAAGCCTCTCTGTGCGGAAGCTCGATGTAGCTGCCCCCGAAGTACGTGTACACGCATTTTCCGGAGTCAACGAGCTGCTTGATGGCAAGCTTGCACAGTTTCTTGTCAACCTCATCCCCAAACATCTCTATCATCGACTTGGTGAGATCCATGGCCTTCAGCTTCTTTACGCCCTGTGCCTGCTCCACCAGCTGGAACATGGCGTCAGCTACTTCGTCGGCCGACTTCGCCATATAAGACTCCCTAGAAGCTCAAGTGTGTCGAACGCTTAAACGTCAACCCGGCATGCTTGAAGTCATCGATGTGCGTCTTCTCGAAAGGAATGCCGGTCAACTTGAAGAACCTGGGCCAGCCGATCCGCTCGATCCACTCGCCCATCCTCTCGTACTTCTTGGCGTTTGCCGCCCAGACCTCCACCAGGTTTCGGATCGCCTCCACCGTCTCCGGCCAGCGAGGCGGGTTGTTGGGGAGGTAGGGAATCGCCAGCTTCGAGAATTTCGGTTCGGTACGGGCATTGGAGACCTTGCCGCCCACCCAGAGGGAGATGCCGTCGTTCAACGGATCGGCCATCGGCATCGCGGGACACACTGTGAAGCAGTTGGCGCAGAACATGCAAAGCTCTTCGATCACCTCGACCGACTGGGCCCCGTTCACCGTGGCCGGCCGAATGGCCGCGGTCGGACAGGACGCCGAGACGTTCGGGATCTCGCACATCTTTGCGACCTTCGTGTGATCCGTCTTCGGCGGACGCCGGTGGATCCCCAGGATGGCGATGTCGGAGCAGTGCACCGCGCCGCACATGTTGAGACAGCAGGCCAGGGCGATGCGGAGCTTGCCCGGAAGCTTGGTCTCCTCGAAGTGCTCGATCAGGTCGTCCATCACCGCCTTGACGACACCCGAGGCATCGGTCGCCGCCGAGTGACAGTGAACCCAACCCTGGGTGTGTACGATGCTGGAGATGGAATTGCCGATGCCGCCCACCGGGTGCCCCATTGCCCGGAGATCCGCGATCAGCGGGTCGACGACCTCCAATTTCGGGCTCATGAACTCCACGCTGTGACGGCTGGTGAACCTGAGATGGCCGTCGCAGTACTTGTCCGCCAGGTCGCAGTACATCCGGATCTTGTCGACGCTCAGAAGTCTCCCCGATGCGGCGCGCACCGTGTAGACCTTGTCGCCGGTCTCCGACACGTGGACCATCACACCGGGTTTGACGATTTCGTGGTACTTCCACTTCCCGTAGTTCTTCTTGATCACCGGCGGCAGGAACTGGTCGTAATGCGGAGGGCCATAGTCGGTCCGTCTTTCGTGCGTCGCTTCAGCCATCTCTTCTCTTTACCTCGATTTGGTAGATACGGTTCTTGACCGGGGTCAGTCGGCGCTAGCCTCAGGACTCCTCTTCTTCCTCGTCATCGTCTTCCTCGAAGTACTCTTCGTAGAAGACGTACGGGTTCTCACGAGGATGGGCCACCATCTCCGCCACCGGCTCCAACTCGATGGCCTCGAGGAAGTTTCCCATACCGACACGTTGGATGAACTCACCCACCCGCTCGCGGTTCTTGCCTTCCTCGGACCAGACGTCCCAGATCCTTTCCACGATGTCCTTGAGCTCCTGGTACGGGGGCTCCATCTTGTAGAACGGAATCAGCACCGAGGAGAGAAGCGCTCCCTCGACGATCGGCGCCTTGGACCCGAGAAGCACGGTCGCCCCCCGATCCTTGCCCGGTCGCAGCGCCTTGGGCATGGCGTTGATGCAGTGCATGCAGCGGCGGCAATAGCTGTTGTCGATCTCGAGCTCCTTGCCGTCCCACTCCATGCACTTGGCGGGACAATTGGAGACGACGTCCGACTGGATGTCCATGCCGTCCTTGGCGTACTCGGTGACCGCATCCTTGTCGACCTGGATCTCGTCGCGCCAGGTGCCGATGATGGACATGTCGGCCCTGGCAATGGACGCCACGCAGTCATTCGGGCAGCCCGAGAATTTGAACTTGTACTTGTAGGGGAAAGCGGGACGGTGGATCTCGTCCTGGAAGCTGTGAGTGAAATCATGGCAGGCCGCCATGGTGTCGTAGCAGGCCCACTCGCATCTGGACATTCCGAGGCAGCAACTGGGCGTCCTCATGTCCGAGCCGGAGCCGCCGATGTCGAAATCGATCTTTTGCAGCTCTTCGAAGACCGGCTCCAGCTCATCGGTGACGGTTCCCAGAAGAATGATGTCGCCGGTGGAGCCGTGCATGTTGGTGAGGCCGGAGCCGTGCTCCTCCCAGATGTCACAGATCTTTCGCAGAGCCTTGGTGTTGTAGTACCAGCCGGCCGGCTGGTTGATGCGCATCGTGTGGAAGTGCGAGATCGCCGGGTACTTTTCCGGGAGATCGGAGTAGCGCCCGATCACGCCGCCGCCGTAACCCATCACGCCTACGATCCCACCGTGCTTCCAATAGCCGATCTTCTCTCGATAGGACTGCTCGAGCTGGCCGAGAAGATCCTTGCTCATCGGGCTCTTCTTCGCGGCCATCTTGATCTCTGTGACGAAGCTGGGCCACGCCCCCTTTTCGAGCTCGTCGAGTAGGGGAGTCTTGGGTAGTTCGTCAGCCATGGCATCTCCTTGGGAAGTGGGAATCCTTGTCAGAATTGAGACGTCTCACCGGTTCTTCTCTTGCGTGGCCAGCTCAGACCAGTCAAGTGGTGCCTGAAGCTCGCAAGGCGCGTGCCATTTCTCATCCGCAGGCTCTCGAAATGAAAAACCGCGGTATGGCAAGGACTTGCTGAACCAGGACCGGGCCGCCGGAATCTCCGCGGGCATTCACTGTGTTCAAGTTCGCCTCACTTGGGGAGGAGAACCAGTTCCACAGCTCCGCAGTTCCTCCTTACCCCAGTGGGGCAGTTCGACCCGAAATTCGCGGCGAGTCTTCCGATTCCTAAGAATTCTGTCAAGTGAGGTCCGGCCTTACGAGACCGTCCCGAGCTCGCAATTCGACGCGGCAGCTGGCTCGAAGAGCCAACATCGACCGTGAGCCTGAGGCAAGACGTCTCTCACCAGGTGGTCCACGAGTGACCCACAGTCAGAATGTCGGTGCTGGTCAAATCTGACTCACCGTCCGGTCAGCGCGTCCAGGTCGGTCTGGCCGAAAACGAGCGCCCATCGCACCTGGCACTGGCCGCTCACTTCCCCAAGGTCCCCTTAACCTAAGTAAGTGTCCTTGCGCTGACTCCCCCCATCGCCCTGCATCCAGTGGTAACCGCTCCACTTGATCGGACTCGACACCCCACCGGCATCGTCGTGTCCCCCAGTCCTGACCAGGGCGACTGTGTCTGCCGCCCGCAAACCTCGAAGACGGCGATCGCAGCGAGCGCCGCAGAAATGAATCACGGAAGAATCGGCAGAGCCAGACTCCGCTGCGCGCTCGGGCTGTCGCCTTCGGGCCTCAGGGACTTCCGCCCGGAGGTAGCGTTGCCGGAAAGCTCGATCAGCACCGACGGGTGGTGTGCCCGCGAGGGCCTTGCCAACAGGAGCCCGGAAGATCGCCTGACGACCACATCTCGCGTCGGGTCCGGCCCGAGAGAAGCGGAGGCCGCCGCGCCCCCTTCGAGCGTTGAAGAAGAGGACCTATTGGGTTAAGAACTGTGCGAATTTTCACAGCAATCGCGAGCAATTCGGTGATGGATGCCGCGCGCATTGTGGGTCTGAATACCATTGTTGGTCTGAACACGTATCGGAGACCGCACGAGAATGAAGAAAGAATTGGACAGGAGAGAGTTCGTCAAGATCGGCGGTCTGGTGACCGCGGGAACCGCTGTCGGACTCGGACTGCCCCTGCTTCCTCTCTACAGAGCGTCCGCAACCGGAGAAGTTGCCGATCTCTCCGGAGTGAGATGGGGGATGGTCATCGACGTCACCAAGTGCCCGGACGGCTGCACCGCCTGCGTGGACGCGTGCAGGAAGGAGAACAACGTCGCACTACACGGTGACCCCAAGACCGACATCCACTGGATTCGAAAGGCGAAGATCAGCCGCAGAGTCGAGAATGCCAGTGAGTTCAGCGTGCCCCTCCTCTGCAACCACTGTGACAATCCCCCCTGCGCCCTGGTCTGTCCCGTCAAGGCCACCTACCAGCGCAAGGATGGAATCGTGATCTGTGACAAGCACAGGTGCATCGGTTGCAGATACTGCCTGATCGCATGCCCCTACAACATGAGAATGTTCAACTTCAAATCGAATCACGCACCAGACAACGATACCTACCCCACCCGGGCGCACGGCGTCTCGGAATCCTGCCACTTCTGCAGCCACAGGCTGGACCAGGGACTGCAGCCTGCCTGTGTCGACGCATGCAAGAACGCGGGCGGAGGCGCGATGGTTTTCGGCGACCTCAACGATTCCTCGAGCGAGGTCGCCAAAGTCGTGGCAGGCCGCAGGGTTCGCGCTCTTCGCGAAGACCTGGGGACTCACCCCAAAGTCTTCTACATCGGATTGTGAGGCGGAATGATGAAGATCGAATTTGCCCCACTCGAAGGAAAGTCACCGCAGTTCTATCTGTTCATGCTCGTCCTCTTCGCCGTGGCCGGAGCAGGAATGTTCGCCACCTATCTGATGTATACACAGGGCCTTCACATCACGGGGATGTCCAACCGGGTGCCTTGGGGCATCTCGATCGTGATGCTCATCTACTACATCGGACTGAGTGCCGGCTCTCTGGTGCTCTCGGCAATGTCTGCGCTCTTTGGCCGGAAGGAGTTCAAGCCCTTCGCGAGGATCGCCGCGCTCCTCGCCATGCTTCTCCTGGTGGGAGCGCTGATGTCGATGATCTTCGACTGGGGAAAGCCTGACAGGGTCTTCGTTCCGTTCATGTATTTCAATTTCGTATCGATGTTCTCGATCAACGGAATCCTGTATTCGACATACATCGCGATCTGCTTCGTCTACCTGCTGGCCATGTTCGCCGAAAAAGAGAAGTTGGTGGGCGTGATCGCGTTGATCGCGGTGATCTGGGCGATCGGCGTGCACAGCGGTACCGGCGCCATCTTCGGCTTCGTTTCCAGAGAGCTCTACGAGTCGCCTCTGCTTCCACCGAGCTTCATCACAGCGGCCCTCTCGTCCGGCACCGCCCTGATGATCCTCCTCTTGCAGCTGCTCTTCAGGTACACCGAACGCCCCTTCGATCAAAGGTACGTGACGGAGCTCTCCCGGCTCCTCGCTGTGTTCATCCTCGTCGTCGCGTACTTCCTGTTCGTCGAGAACGCCTTCCGGGCATACAATATTGGCCATCGAGAGTCCGCCTGGTTCTTCCTCTTCGGCGGGTCCCACAGCCTGGTCTTCTGGGTCGGACTCGTCGGCCTGGGGGTCGTCGTTCCGGCCTTGATCCTGTTCACCCCTGCCACCAAGAACTCGATCAAGATGATCAACGTCGCGGCGATCCTTCACGTCATTGGGGTCCTCTGCGAGCGGTATATCATCGTCATACCTGGCCAGTTGCATCCGGCCGACATCCTGCCCAACATGAACGTGGAAAGCGTGGCGCTCGATGGGGCGGTCGTGAGCTACTCGATCACGTTCCTCGAGGTGGTCCAGGCCCTGGGAGTCGCTGCGATTGTCGCGATCGCCTTCGTGCTCGGTCTGAGAATCTTTGCAATGCTTCCCACCGAGGCCCTGATGGAGGATGAAGCCTCGTAGCACCTCCCGGGCCCCGATCCGAAGTCCGTCTTTGGAGGGGAGAACGACATGGCAAAGATCGCTGTGCTCTACTGCAAGAAGGTCAAGGACCATTCCTGCATCGCCTGTGCCAAGTGCTACAAGGGGATGTCCGAGAAGAACGGCGAGTACGGGCGCCACGACGAGATCGAGCTGGTGGCGATGACCGACTGCGGCGACTGCCCCGGGCTGGTCGTACCCCGGGTGAAGCTGATCAGCGAAACCGCCAAGAACCTCGGCCGCGAAATCGAGACGCTGCACCTGGGCACCTGCGTCAAGCTGGCGATGGAGACGGCGAAGTGCCCGATCGATTTCGATCACCTGAAGCCGATTCTCGAGAACAAGTTCGGCATCGAGGTGGTGCTCGGCACGCACGCCTACTGAGGGTTTCGGCTAGTCCCGGCTTTCCGTCAGTATCTGGAGCTGATCCCTGGCGAACCCGATATTCGGGTCCAGCGACAGGGCCTTCCGGTACATCGCAATCGCCTGCTCGGTCCTGCCGAGCTCCCGCAGGTTCCGGGCCAGGTTCGCGTAGTCGATTGCCGAGCGGGGATCGATTTCGATGGCCCGCTCGAAGCAACCGGCCGCTTCGGCGTGCCTGCCGGTCTTGTAGAAGCAGAAGCCGAGCAGGTTGAAGACGGCGATTTCGCCCGGATCGAATTCTGCCGCACGCTTCAACACGGGGATCGCCTCGTCGTAGCGGCTCAGCTCCTTCAGACAAAACCCGCTGTAGAAGAGGACATTCCCCATCTCCTGCTGGGCAGGACCCTCACTCTCCGACGCCTGCAGCTCGGCCAGGCCGGACTCGAATTTCTCCTCGCCGATGTCGCAGAGCCCCCTGTAATACAGCATGGTGGATCGAAGCTTCCCGGTTTGACTCCACCGCTCCAGATACGGCCTCGCCTCGCGATACTCGAGGATGTGGACGTGGCTGACCGCCATGTAGTAGTAGAGATCGGCTCGGGGCACGGCTTCCGAGCCGGAGGACAGGGCCTCTTCGAAGCGCTCCAGCCCTTCGATGTAGTCGCGCCACTCGAACTGCACCCTGCCCCGGTGAAACGACACCAGCCCAGGGTCCTCGGCTCCGCCGGCCGCCTCCTGGAGCGCCCGTTCGGCCTCTTCGAACTCCCGCAGGTCGAGATGGCAGAGACCCTTGATGATCGATGCGCCAGCGCGGTCCGAGTCGACCGAGGCGAGGTCGCGCGCCCGGGCTGCGTGCTCGATTCCCTCGCGGTGCTGCCCCTGCCCCGAGAACGCCAGCGCCAGCTCGAAATGCACCTTTCGCCCTTCGGCCCTGCGGTCGTTGGCGACCAGGTTCTCCGTCATGGCGCACAGGGATCGGCTGATGCACCCGGCGCACGCCTCCGGTCGGCATGCTCCCGCAATCGCGGCAGGCGACCGGGAGATGTCTTCCAGGGTGCCAAGGGGCCGGTCGATGCTCCAATCATGAAAACAGGAGTACACCTTGTCACTGCGCTGATCGATCACTCTGTGGGTGCGGCACGGCGAGACCAGATCCGCGCCCTCTCCTCCCGCCCTAGCCCGCTCGAGAAGATCCTCGAAGACGCTGTTCATCCACAGCTGGCGAATCAAACCCTTCGCGCCTGTTCTCTCCTCGGGCTCGATGTAGAAGCGGATCTCCTGCCCGGCGGCTGCTCGCACCCTCTCGGACGCGGCCCATCCCCGGAGCACGACCGCGGGCTTGGCCACCCTCTCGAGGAAGAACTGCGCCGCTCGAACCCAGTCCCGATCGGCGGTGCCGGCTGCGGGGTCGAGGATCGGCAGGATCAACAGCCGCGCCTCGGTCTGCTGCTCGTAGGCCTGTTGCTGGAATGGTCGCACCTCGTCGAGCATCTCCACCCAACGGGCGGAGTCGGTGCCGTCGGGCGGGCCGGTCCGAAGCACCGGGTGCACGTAGAAGCTGACGAAAGGCTTTTCCACCAGGAACCGGGCCAGGGCCTGGATGATCTCCCGGACGAATTTCATCTCGTCGGGCGGGTCCTCTCCGACGATGAAGAGATGCGTGCGCCAGTTGAGCTGGGGAAGGATCGGTTCGAGCCGCTCGATGAAGGTCTTCCTGCGCTCCGGGCTCGCCGCGTGGTCGATCCGAACGACTACCGTTTCGGGGATCCGGCAGTCGACCATCTGCATGCTGCCGCTCACGACACCACCCTCTTGCCGCCGTCGAGAGACTCGGCCCTCCAGGCCCCCTTGACCTCGTCGATCTCCTGTTTCGGCATCCACCGGGTTTCGAACTCGGTGCCGATCGAGAGGTAGGGGGGAAAGCTCTCACGCAAGGGAATCACCCCGTATCGCGCGTAGTCTGCACAGATTTCGGAGCCGAAGTAGAGCTGCATCTGCTGAGCATTGCTGTTCCCCTGGATCTTGACGCCACAGTCCTTGACGAACTGCAGTGTCGCCATGGCGTCTTCCAGCTTCTCGTTGGGCAGGGCGAACTGGGAGAAGAGCTCCACGTCCAGGCCGGCCTCCAGCGCCAACCGGGCCGCCTCGCGGATCTCTTCCGGCTGAAGGTTCTTGTTCAGGCCGGGGTAGACGTTCGGAGAAGCGCTCTCCAGGCCCATCGCCACCAGGTACACCCCCGCCCGTTTCATCAGGTGAATCAACTCGGGGGTCAGCATGTCAGCCCGGGTTTCGACCCACATCTCCACCTCGAGGTTCCGGCTCAGGATCCCCTCGAGGATGCCGACTACTCGCTTTTCGCTGAAGGAGAAGTTGGGATCCGCGAACCAGAGGCGCCCGGTTCCGCGCTCGGCCACGTAGGCGATCTCTTCGAGCACCCGGTCGATCGAGTTGTATTGGATCCTTCTGTCGAAGGCGGTCGGCGTGTAGCAGAACACGCAGCTGTGGGGACAGCCGCGCGAGGCCAGCATGATCGACTCGCTCATGGTGGCGGGATCCAGAATCCCCGAGAGCCAGGGTGAGGGGTATCGATCCAGATCCCTGGCCGGCTCGATCGCAGGGCCGGTCACGATCCCGCCGTCCGAGGTGCGCCGGGTGGCACCGGGCACGGCCTGGCTTGCGTCACCCGAGAGAACCGCCTCGGCGACGGCCTCGATCGCGGCCTCGCCTTCGCCGCGAGACAGAAAATCGACGTCCGGCAGCGCAGCGAGGCCCTCGTCGGGCATCAGACTCGCGTGAGGCCCTCCGAGCACGATCGACGCTCGGGGAAGCTTCTGCTTGATCAGCCGAGCCAGCGCAATGATATGGGGGAGATTCCGCTGATAGGTGCTGAATCCCACCAGCGCGGGCTGGAATTCCCCGAGGAATCGTTCGAGCCCCGAAAGGCTGACCGTGCTGGACTGGCCGATGCTGATGACCTTGACCTCGTGCCCAGACCCGGCCAGTGCGGCGCCGATGTAGCCCAGTGAAACGGGCGTCACCGCTTCCGTAAAGGGACTGAGATCGATCAACAGGACCTTCATGCCGCACTCGACCTCGCCGGGACTTCGCTACGCCGGAAGCAGGTGAGGTGTCCATCCGAGTAGAAGATCTCGAAATCGGAGGAAAGGTATGCTCGCAGGCAGTCGGCGATGCTGAAGATTACGACCGGCTTCCGGGACGCCCCGAGCTGCCCTGCAAAGCTCCGGTAGAACTCCTCGCCCGGTCCGGTGGGCCGCAGCGGTCGATACAGGTAGATGAAGTCCATCCCGATTGGCGAAACGTCCGAGACGTCCGCCACGACCCAATCCACCCGCTCTTCCGGAATGGCGAGCCACGCCTGCAGGAGCTTTCCCGCCTCGACCATCCGGCTCGAGATCTCGATCTGCACCGTTTTCGGATGTGGGGTCAGCTTCTGGATCAGTAAGCCCTGGAGCCCGTTTCCAGCGCCGAAGTCCCCGGACACCGTGTCCGGCCCGATGAAGGGCGCCGCCTTGAGGATGGGGGAGAGCCCTCCCACGTGGCTCAGATAGCCACCGGTCTCGGCCACGCGGCGTCGTTCGTCAGGCGTGTAGGGCACCTCGTATCCGTGAATCTGGGCGTAGAGCAGGAGAAACGTCTCCTCGATCGCCTCGCCGTTCGGGCCCCGGATGGATGCCAGAAACCGGTCCTTGAGCTCGGCGTACCGCGGGTACAAACCGAACGGGTCAGGCGGATCGGGCAGCTCTGCGAAGAGGTTCATCAGCCGGACCAGACGCGCGCCTTCCCCCGAAGAGCGCTCGCTCTGCCCCGGCAAGCGCCTCAGTTGATCGGCAATTCCGCTTTGGGCTCTCTCTGACAAGCTCGTCTCCACAGGCTCGGAACGATAATCTTCTAGCCCGCATTTCTCACCGGGTCGCGTAGCGAGGGCAAGATCCGTGACGATCCTGAATGACCTGATCGGAAGCCTGGCCGGGGACGCCCCGGCCCGAGAGGTGCGGGTCGGCCACTTCTGGACCGCCGTCTGGAGCCGACATTGTGGCCTGGCCTCGACCACGGGGCCCGGGGAGCACAAACACGGTGCCAGGTTCGTGGAGCACGCGGGGAGCCTTGCCGGACGGAGCGCTCTCGAGCTGGCGAGGCTGGCCCACTCGAACAGCTCCCTCGAGGCGGGCATCGGCATGGCCGCCATCAACTCCCTGCTCGAGATCGACGAGGGGCGCTGCGTCGAGCGGAACGCGGGCGACCTGCTGGTCGAGCGGGGCCGGAGCAAGAGGGTGGCACTGATCGGCCATTTCCCCTTCGTGCCGGCCCTTCGCGAGGCGGCTGAGCACCTCTGGGTGCTCGAGCTTCGCCCCCAGCCAGGCGACGCAGGCGCCGAGGAGGCAGGCGCCATCGTGCCAGAGGCGGACGTCGTCGCGATCACCGGGAGCGCCTTCATCAACAAGAGCCTGGAGACCCTTCTGGGTCTGTGCCGAGCGAATGCCTTCATCGTCGTGCTGGGCCCGACCACGCCGCTCTCGCCGGTCCTCTTCGACTACGGGGCGGACGTGGTGTCAGGCACCCGGGTGGTCGATCCGGAGCTGGCACTGCGCTCCGCCGGCGAAGGAGCCACCTTCCGCCAGATTCGAGGCATCCGTCTGCTCACGATGGAGCGAAAGACCGGAGCGAAGCACGCGTGAAGTCCCTCGATGGCGAGCCAGCCTCGCGACGGGAAGACTCACCCGCAACCCAGGAGGCTTCAGATGGCCGCACAGATTCTCCCGAACCCCGTTGACCGCGTAGAGATCCTGACTGTCGTCGACAATGTGCTGGATCTCCTTCTCATAAGTACGGATGTGGCCAAGCGGATGGGCCCGGCCGGGCCGGAGGGGCAGCGGGCGCCCGTGGTCGATGCGCCACTGCTGGAGTCGGGCCACGCTGACGACGCGCCGGTGGCCGAACACGGCCTCTCCTTCCTGGTCTCCGTCACTTCAGGAGAGAGCTGCCGAACGGTGCTCTTCGACACCGGCTCGAGCGTCGGAGGATTGGTGCACAATCTCCGCGCGCTGGGCGTGGACCCGGGAAAAATCGAGGCCATCGTCCTCAGCCACGGTCACTTCGATCACACGATCGGTCTCAACGGGCTGGCAGGCCAACTCGAGCCCCTCCCCCCACTGTTCGTTCATCCCGACGTGTGGCTGAGGCGAAGGGTCGCCATCCCCGGGCGGGAACCCTTCGAGCTGCCCACGACCAGTCGGGAGAAAGTCCGCGCTGCCGGCTTCCAGGTGACCGAGGAACGGAAGCCGTCTTCCCTGCTGGACGGTGCCCTGCTGGTGACCGGAGAGATCGAGCGGACCACGGAATTCGAGCAGGGGCTGCCCGTCCAACAGGCCTTTCGTGAAGGGGAATGGCAGCCCGACCCCCTGATGCACGACGATCAGGCGCTGGTCGTCCACCTCCGCGACCGGGGTCTGGTCGTCATCACCGGCTGCGGACACGCCGGATTGATCAATACCGTGCGCCACGCCCGCAAGCTCACCGGGATCGACCGGGTGTACGCGGTGGTGGGCGGCTTCCACCTGGCGACGCCGGTCTTCGAGCCCCGGATCCCACCCACCGTGGAAGCGCTGCGGGAGTTCGACCCGCAGGTGGTCGCCCCCACCCACTGCACCGGGTGGCGCGCCACCCACGCTCTGGCAGCCGCCTTTCCCAATGCGTTCATCCCGGGCAGCGTCGGCACCCGGTACATATTTCAAGACGGAGGCGAATGAGAGTCGCGAGTTCCCGGCTCGTGGGAGCTACCAGCCGGACTTTTCGTCCTCGTCGGGCACCAGGGAGTCGAGCCGCACCAGCCGCGTCTCCAGATCTACCGCTTTGATCAGGTACTGCAGCTCCGCCTCCCGCCAGGGAAGCGGCGGGGGACGCTGGATCATCTTCGCCGCTTTCAGCTCCTCCACCACGGCAGGATCCGACTCGAAGGGCTTGCCGCACTCCATCTCGTAGAACAGCTCGCCCAGCTCGGGCTTGTTGGTCTGTCCCCCGGCCTCCCAGGACTCGGCCGGATAGCCCAGTGCCTGCAGGCAGAGCGGGATTCCCGTGTCCGGAACCTTCAGCCGCTTGGCCACCCGGGCGAGCACCGGGCCACCCATCAGGCACGAACCCAGACCTTCCTCGTAGGCGACCAGCGTCGCCTGGGCGATGGCCAGGCCACAGTCCATGAAGGCGCCGGGGCTGGAGCCGGTCTGGACGGGATCCATCGCCATGAACGCGGGGGCCAGCATCTTCTCGATCTCCTCCCGGGTTCGCTCGAGGTCTGCACCGAGACGCCGCGTCTCGGCCAGCTCCATCACCGAAGCCACCCAGTGCTCGCCCCGGTAGGCCATGCACTCGTTGTACCAGAGGATGAACACGGGCGCGGTCTGCATCTGCTGATAGCTGAGCGGCAGCTTGATGCTGTCGACCAGCTTCTTCGAAGCCTTGTCCCGCCAGATCACCACGCCGCGGATGTTCATCACATTTCCGGCGCAGGAAGAGCGACGGGCCGCTTCCAGCATCTTCTGGACTTTGGCGCGCTCGACGGGCCGATACGGCGCGAAGACACGGATACTGCGCCTGCGACCGATGACTTCCTTCAGTTCCATCGCCCTTCCTTTCGTCCTGGTTTCGGAGCCATTCGAGACCTCGGGCTCTGGCATGTCGAGCGGCACCGCTCGCCACCCTTGCCGCAGTCTGCGTTTCGGGCGACCGGGAGGCAACAAATCACCGAAGCGCGAGAAGGCCGGCCGAGATCGCATCCGTCTTGGAGCCTCCCCCGAGGGATCCAGACGCCTCCATCACTCGAACCTCGAGAAACCTCCGGCTTCCCGTGCGCGCCGAAGCCGAGCCCGCGGCGCCTCGCCTTGACCTGAGGCCAGAAATCGTGGTAGACAGCGACAAATCCACGGGCGCCGCGAACTGGGTCGACACCACTGGCAATTCATCCCCAAGCGAAATGCCGGTGCCGTGCCCGGTCTTTTCGCGTCATGCCCAGAGAAGAGGGAGGAGGCTCACTTGGCTGAGAGTGGCAAGGCCGAAGCAGCACAAGGAGAGAAGACA